>CAJXUQ010000053.1 GCA_913061145.1 uncultured Haliea sp. | reverse complement strand
GGACGGATGCCGTGGCGTTGGCCTGGGTAGGTCATCATCTCGAACACCTGGCCGCGCTCTTGCAGCTCTGCAAACAATCGGGTGGAGTGATCAAACGTCACGTTGTCATCCGCCATGCCGTGAATAATCAGCAGAGGGGTCTGGTAGCCATCAAGGTGGGCAAAGACCGAGCCGGCGTCATACCCATCGGCGTTGTCCTGCGGGGTCGACATGAAGCGTTCGGTGTAGTGTGTGTCGTATAGCGCCCAGTCTGTAACCGGCGCCCCGGCAATGCCTGCGGCAAACCTGCCCGGCGCCTGCAGCGTGGTCATCAAAGTCATGTAGCCGCCATAGGACCAGCCCCACAGACCCACCCTGTCGGCGTCCACAAAATCGCGCGCCTGCAGCCAGTCCAGCCCGGCCAGCTGGTCCTCAACTTCAAGAATACCCATGCGCAGATGCAGCGGCGCTTCAAAGGCATGGCCGCGGTTTGAACTGCCTCGGTTATCGACCTTAAAAAGCACGTAGCCGGACTGGGCAAGAATCTGATCGCGCAGTGACTGCCATCCCTTGGTGACAGTCTGTACGCCTGGCCCGCCATACACCTGAACAATGGCCGGACAGGGCGTCGCCGCAGTGCAGTGGTCCGGCCGGTACATCTGCCAGTGCAGTTCGGTCTGCCCGTCTGCGGCCATCAGCGTGCCGTACTCGGGCCGGACATGACGCGCCAGATAAGGCGCGTAAGGATGAGCCTGGTTCAGTGGGTTTTCCTCCACCCAGGCAATGCGTTCACCTGCAATGGAATACAGCGCGGTGCTGGGCGGGGTGTCGATGTCGGAATAGGTGCCGATAAACCCTGATCCGCCAGAACCGACCGATACGTTCCAGCGTCCTTCGCCAGAGGTAATACGCTGCGGTTCGCCGCCATCCAGGTTCACTGAGTACAGGTGGCGCTCCAGTGGTGAGTCCCTCCAGCCGGCGAACCAGACCAGACCCGAGTCCTCGTCGACGGCTTCCAGGCTATCGACCACCCAATCTCCCGATGTGATATCGCGGGCGACGCCATCTGCGCCGACATGACGAATATGGCGAAAGCCGGATTGTTCGCTGAGATAGAGCAGACCGCCACCGGCAAGTGTTTGCAGATCGTGCGCCAGATTGATCCAGGTATCTGCCTGCTCTGTGATACGTCGTGTTGTGTCTTCAGCACCCGTGCGCGGATCCAGTGCGAGCAGGTCCCACTGCGTCTGCGCGCGATTCTGTCGCTGCACCCATAATGTCTCGCCAGACTCGCTCCAGTTGACGCGGCTGAGGTAGATGTCGGTATCGCTGCCCAGATCCATCTCGGCTATCTCGGCTTTCTCGCCCATATCACCAGAGCCAAGGTCGATGACGTGCAGTGTCACCAGGGCATTTGGCGTGCCGGCCCGCGGGTATCGCTGTTCTGACACCGAAACAGCGTCGGCAGAAATGCCGAAGCGCTCCACCACCATCACCGGGCTTTCATCAACTCGTGCAACCGCGATGCGACTGTCATCGGGCGACCACCAGTAACCGGTGTAGCGGCTCATCTCTTCCTGGGCAACAAACTCGGCCATGCCCCAGCTGATGTCACCGCCGCCTTCGGTCGTCAGGGCACGCTCTTCCCCGGTAGACAGATCATGTATCCATAGATTCTGGTCGCGGATAAAGGAGACGAAGCCGCCGTTTGGACTGACCTTGGCGTCGGTCTCAAACGTCTCTGTTTCGGTCAGGCGGCGGGTTTGTGTGCTTTCCACATCGACGTAGAACACATCGCCGTCAAGAGGCACCAGCACCGCTGCGCCGGTTTCGTCCCATTGATAGGTCACTACCCCGGATGACGTGATGCGCGCTCGCTCGCGGAACTGGATTTCAGCCTCCGTCAGCTCGCGCTCTTCTGGTACCAGCTGGCGCGCATCGACCAGCAAATAGGCCTCGCCGGTGGCAACATCCATTGCCCACAAATCCTGCACAGTGCGGTCATCGTCTTTTGCGCGCAGGAAGCTGATGCGACTGCCATCGGGTGAGAACTGCACATTGCGGGC
>CAJXUQ010000052.1 GCA_913061145.1 uncultured Haliea sp. | reverse complement strand
TCTACACGTAAGGAGTCGTCGGCAGCGTCAGATGTGTATAAGAGACAGCGACGACCCACCCCCGATGAGGTCATGACAATGGACGCCTGTGGTGCCTGTTCCAGCAGCGGCAGCAGGGCCCGGGTCAGCAGAAACGGTGCGTTGACATTCACCTGCATGACTTCCGACCAGGCGCGCCAGGAGGCATTCGCGATCGGGCGTCGCTCCCCCAGCACGCTGGCGTTGTGCAGCAGGCCATCCAGGCGGCCAAAGGTGCTTTCGATGGCCCCGGCCAACCCCGCGTAGTCGTCCTCTGTCGCCGTCGCCAGATCCATCGGAAACAGCGCCGGCTGTGGGCCACCCGCGCGCTCGATAGCATCATAAACCGCCTCGAGCTTTTCCTGGGTGCGGCCCAGCAGGATAACCGTGGCGCCGTGGCGTGCGAAACATTCAGCCGCAGCGCGCCCTATGCCGTCACCGGCTCCGGTGACGAGGATGGTCTTGTTGACGAGCAGATCCGGCGCCGCTGTGTAGTCGTCGGGGAGTTCTGGGCCGTTCATGTGCTGTCCTCAAGCGGGTAGGTGGGTACCGAGAATCAGGGGCGCGAGCTCCTTGCTGCTGCTCACGCTGGCGTCTGCACCCCAGAGAGCAGGGTTGTCATCGGCCTCAATGTAACCATACAGGGCGGCCACGGTGTACATGCCGGCGCGGCGGCCCGCTTCGATATCGCGCTGGTGGTCGCCGATATAGATGGCCTGTTCGGGCCGGCAGCCCAGTTCTGCGCAGTTGCGCAGCAGCGCCTCCGGGTGTGGCTTGCGTTCGCGCACGTCGTCGGGGCAGACCAGGCTGCCAATGGCCGGCTGGATGTCGAGGCGCGCCATCAGGGGCGCGGCAAAGGCGCGCGGCTTGTTGGTGGACACGCCCCAGGCGATACCGCGCTCGGCCAGCGCGCCGAGCAGCGCGGGAATGCCGGGATACGGCCGGGCGCTACTGCCCAGCACCTCCGCGTACAGGGCGAGCAGGCGTTGCCGCTGGGCTTCGAATTCCGGGTCTGTTTCTGCCGTGCCCAGGGCGAGTGTGACCAGGGCGCGTGCGCCGTTGGACACACTGGCGCAGATACGCGCCGTCTCCAGTGGCGGCAGCCCGTGTTCGGCCCGCAGGGCCTGCACCACCACGACGAATTCGCTGGCGGTATCGACCAGTGTGCCGTCCAGGTCGAACAGCACCGCGCGCAGGTTTTCCGGACGCGGCGGGCTCATGCCGCTGGCTTGCTGGCGCGCAGCATATAGTTGACCGAGACATCGCGCTCGTGCAGCCGGTACTGGCGGGTAAGCGGGTTGTAGAGCAGACCGGTCATGCCTTCGAACCGCAGGCCGGCGGCGCGAACCCAGGCAGCGAGCTCCGAGGGTTTGATGAATTTGCTGTACTCGTGTGTACCCGCGGGCAGCAGCTTCAGCACGTATTCCGCGCCGACAATTGCGAAGGCGAAGGCCTTGGGATTGCGGTTGATGGTGGAGAAATACAGGCTGCCGCCAGGCCGCGCCAGCTCGGCGCAGGCCGCCACCACGGCTGACGGGTCGGGCACGTGTTCGAGCATCTCCAGGCAGCAGACTACGTCGTAGTGGCCGGGTTGCTCCGCGGCGAGCTCTTCGGCCGTCGCCTGCCGGTAATCCACCGCGACCCCGGATTCGAGCTGGTGAATGCGCGCCACGGCCAGGGGAGCCTCGCCCATGTCGATACCGGTGACGGTGGCACCGCGTTGTGCCATGGACTCGGCGAGTATGCCGCCGCCGCAGCCCACATCGACCAGGGTCTGGCCCGCTACGGGGGAGTGTTGATCAATGTAGTTGGCGCGCAGCGGGTTGATATCGTGCAGGGGTTTGAATTCACTGTTCCGGTCCCACCAGCGGGAGGCGAGGGCCTCGAACTTGGCGATTTCCTGGGGGTCGACGTTGGCACGTGCAGTCATTGCTGTTGTCCCATAATGCGTTGTTGCCAGTATTGGGTGCGCGCCGCGATGGCGGCCAGTTCCACGCCCTGCAACTGTCGATCGCGCAGGCGCAGTTGCCCGGCGATCCAGCTGTGGGTGACCTGGCTGCCGTTGCAGGCGTAGACCAGTTGCGAAAGCGGGTTATACAGTGGCTGGGTCTCGGGCCCGGTGAGGTCCACGGCGATCAGGTCTGCCAGCTTGCCCTGTTCCAGGCTGCCGATCTGCTCCTCCAGTCCCAGGGCGCGCGCACCCCCCAGGGTGGCCATGTGCAGCGCCTCGGCCGCCGATAACGCGCTGGCATCCTGGCTGGCCAGCTTCGCCAGCAGGGCGGCGCTGCGCATTTCGTCGAACAGGTTCAGGC
>CAJXUQ010000051.1 GCA_913061145.1 uncultured Haliea sp. | reverse complement strand
CCAGCAACGCCTCGGCATCAAACGCTATCTGCCGCAGCTGCTGCGGCGCGCGACCGAGCTCCACCAGCATGTGCTGCCAGCGCGGGTCCTCGCGCAGGTTGTCGAACAGGGGGTCCGGCAGGTTCTTCAGCAGCAGCGTCTGTTTGCGCTCGCGCAGGCGCGCCAGCCATCGGAAGGCCGCATCCACGTCACCACCGACGGCGTGCAGCTGCGCGATACGCATCGCCTCGGATTCACCGTTCTCGGCCTCGAAACGCTCGAGCAGTGAACGGAAGCACGCGATCTCGCCTTGGGCGTGACACAGCAACGCCCGGTAGAATTCCTGGAACTTTCTCGCCGTTGCCGGCACCGTCTGATCGATAATCTGCTGTGCCGCCGCGAAATCGCCCTGCATGATCTTGGTCAGACCGAGGGTCAGGTGGCCACCGCGCGAACGTTCCACAACCTGCCGGACGGCGGCCTCGGCCTGGCGCGGCTGACCGGCGGCGATGTAGGCCTGTGCCTGGTGTATGTAGCAGGCGGTGCAGAAGGGATCGAGATCGAGCGCTCCCTGGTACAGGGCCACCGCCGCGGGAAAGCGTTCCAGTGCGTAGGCGAGATCGCCGGCAAGTCTCAGGTGTCGGGGATTCCCCGGCTCCTGTGTCAGGGCCTCGGTCACGTGCTCAGCCGCTGCCGGCAGGTCGTTCTCTACCTCGAGGGCCAGTACGGCAAGGACCCCGTGGGCGCCAGCGCTGCCGGAGGGCACGGCGAGCATCTCCTCGGCCAGCGTGCGAACCCGTTGCGCCACGTCGGTACCGGACAATTCGCCCCGATAGACCTGCAGCAGGTAGCTCCGGGTCAGAAGGTCCCGCACCGGGATAAAACGCGGACTCCTGCGCGCGACGCCCTCCAGTGACGTGATCGCGCTGCCCAGTTCGGCGAACTCACCGCTTCGCAGCACGTGCAGGGCGCGCAGGTACAGGTTGTAATCGTCCGGGGCTATCACCGTGTCAGACCCGGCCGGCTCCATCACCGTCAGCTGGAACAGGCCCGCAACAGCGCTGGCGACCTGGCTCTGTACGCGCAGGATATCGCCGTACCTGCGGTCGAGCGTCTCGGACCAGACATGGTGCCCACTGTTCGTTTCGATCAGCTGTATCGTGATCCGCAGGAGCCCGTCGTGTTCGCGAATACTGCCCTCGAGGAGGTGCGTGGCGCCCAGCTGCGCACCGATCTCCCTTGCGGTCAGCTGCTGACCCAGCTGCGGCAGGAATGACGAGGTGCGGGAAATAACCCGCAGGCCATGCACCCGGGTCAGGCTGTTGATGATTTCTTCCGGCAGGCCAAGGGCCAGATAGTCCCTGTCACCCGCCGCCGTGAAGTCGGCGAAGGGCAGCACCGCAACGACGGGGGGAGACGCCGCGGGTCTCTCTACTGAATCGGACTCGGGCCTCAGGAGCAGCCACCAAGCCAGTAGCAATGTACCCAATCCCAGTATCGCCGCCGTGAACCAGGCTCCACGGATCGTGCCGGACAAGGCTGCGGACGCCGGTGGCTGTGTGGCGGCCGGCGTATCCACGGTCCGGGCATTGAACAGGTACCCTCGGCGGGGCAGCGTCCTGACCGCGTGCCGGCCCTCATCGCCAAGGGCCCGGCGGATGTCCACGAGACACTGCGCCAGGCTGTCGTCGGTGACCACCGCCTCGCCCCAGATCCTGTCGAAGAGCTCTTCTTTGCTAATCAGGCGGCCGGGGTTGGCCGCCAGGTACTGCAGAACGCGGAACGACTGCGGCCGCAGCGTGATCGTCTCGCCGTCCCGCAGGACCGCGCCCCGACTTGCGTCGATCGCAAAATGCTCAAATTGCCTAAGCGCTCCTGAGGCCACTGCAGAAGTCATTCACATACCGCCCTTAATGCCTTTTTCCGCGAATTTCGTGTTGATTTCGTGAACTTTCGTCCGGTTTTCGTCACTTCACTTGTCTCAGGTCCTATCGTGCGAGTGCAAATTGCGAATTCTGTCCTGACAGCGAATCCGAGGGAGTATCCATAATGAAGCAGTCGATTCTGATAGTCATCACCTTGTCCACCCTTCTGCTGGGTGGCTGCAAGATCCGCATCGAGGTGCCGGAAGGTGGCCGTGTCACCACCGAGTCTGGTAGCTACGACTGCGAGACTGGCGCGGTTTGCGAAATCGATGTCGTGGACCTGTTTTTTGATGAAACCTTCCGCGGCGAACCGGCGACCGGCTACCGCTTCGACAGCTGGCTGAAGCGCCAGCGCGGCCTGTGTGGCGGCTCCGATGGGTCCTGCCGGCTCTTCACGTCGGGCTTCGAGGGCAATGACATCCTGATGGGCTTCCTCGAGCGACAGGAGGAAGTATTTTTCCTCGTACCCCAGTTTGTGCAGATTCCCACGGATGCATTTGACCCGGCGCTCATCCAGTCGACGGCGTTCCTGGTGCGCGAGTCTGGCCTCTCGGTGACCTATCGCTTTTCCGAGAACGGCAACTACAGCAAGCGCGCCGGGCCGCTCTTCGCTACCGGAAAGTACACCTTCGAACTCAACGACACGGTCATCAACTA
>CAJXUQ010000050.1 GCA_913061145.1 uncultured Haliea sp. | reverse complement strand
GTACGCGATGGCTGGGCGCGGTTTGCTTCTGTGCTAACCGGACACTCACCACCGATCCCAGGGTTAAAGATGAGGGGTAGGGCCCCTCCAGGCTGTATCGGGCACGCCAGCTCAGGCTTCTGGGGTCGGCAGCCCCGGCAATCTCTCTCAGACTCACAGCAAGCTGTTCGCCAGTGGGTAAAGGAATATAACCGCGCCTGGGTGGGTTACTGCCCTCTGGCAAAAAAACCTCCACTTCCAGCGATTGATCTTCAGCCAGAACGGCAAGTGTTTGTCCGACCCCCACCACCTGACCGGGTTCAACGATGACCTCAGTGACCACACCTGTGTTGGACGCTTTTAGTTCCGCATACCCCAGAGCATTCTGAGCCTGCTGATTGCGCGCAGAAGCCGTTTCCACCTGGCTGCGCGCCTCGCGCTCTGCCAATTCAAGGCGTTGCAGGGTTTGTTCGCTGACAAACTGACGTCCTACGAGTTGCTGCTGACGCTGGAGCTCATTGGTGGCAATGGCCTGGGCTGCTTCTGATCGCTTGAGTTCCGCGGCAGCTCCCCCCGCCGTTGCCACAAGGTCTCGTGTGTCGAGCTTGAACAGTAAGTCGCCTTTTTTCACGCGCTGACCGGCATCGATAAAACGCTGTTGAATCCGGCCGGAGATCTGAAAGGCCTGAGGAACTTCGTGGCGGCCTCGCAGGGTTCCGGAAAATCTCTGCGCTGTTGGGTCTGCCGCCTTTAGAACAACTGTTTTTACCCAGGGGATAGAGGCGAGAGCCTCTGGGGGCGGTTCCGAAGACTGCTGACAACCAGACAGAAGGAGCAGCGAGATAAACAGTGTCAGCATACAGCGCATGGCAGGTGTCCTGATTGGCAAAATCCAGGTGTGGGTATCAGTTCTCGCGGCATCCGGATAAAGCAAGCTGCAGGATGGCGTCGCGAACGGTGTCGTTCTGCTCCATGGGCAGAAAATGGGTTGTACCTTCAACCACCCGCACGCCAGCCGAGGGCAGCAGGGTCTGCAGCCGTTGTCGGGCCGCCGGCGAGAAGGTTGACCCGCGTTCTGCAGCCAGCGCAATAACCGGGCACCGCAACCGACGAATACCGGGCCACGGGTTGTGTTCGGTATGGGCAAACGTAGTACTTTCCCACTCCGGGCTACACGCCAATTGAACTTGATCGTCCTGCGGCACGAAGGCGTGTTGGACGTAGGCTTCCAGCCATGCTTCAGGCCAGGTTTTGAAACCACCGCGACCTCGATAGTTGTCCAGCGCGGCAGTGTGCGAGTCGAACACCCTGCGCCGACGTGCCGCTCCGGCGGCCAGTGACAACCGATGTGACTGGCGCAGCAGTTTGGCCAGCCCCAACTTCAGGCCCTGCACTGGATCCATGATCACGGGTTCCGCCAGAATCAGGCCCAGCACTTTGTCAGGCCGGCGGGCAGCGGCCATGATGCTGGTGGTGGCACCGATGGAATGGCCGGCAAGCCAGACCGGCTCGTCCTGGCTATCCAGCAGAGCCGTCATATCTCGATAGTAGGTATCCCAGCCCCGGAATGTCGAAACATTCGCCGCACCGGCGCTGGCGCCATGCCCCCGCATGTCCCAGGCCAGGACATTGACGTCCGTGGCAAGCTCGTCAAGGAGGGGGTGGTACAGGTGGCCATGGAAACCCGTGGCATGCGCCCAGTGCAGCGTGGGGCGCGCTTTGGATTGCGGCCAGCGCCACAGTGCGATGTCGGCGCCATCCGTCGCCTGGAATTCGTCGCGTTCAGGTGTGTTGTGCTTAATGTCCATGTCGGTCTTCTTGTTGGGCGGCCATTGTCGGGAGCAATAACTGAACCTGACCCGTGGCGATCGGTTTGTTCTCATCGCCTTGCCAGCAGGTCACCTGGACCAGGCTGGTCCGCCTGCCTTGCCGAATAATGTCGGCCCTGGCGAACGTCGATCGGGCCTGCGCGGAGCGGAGGTAATTGATGTGGCTGTCGAGAATGCGCGGGCAACGTGTCTCCGTATCCTGGCTTTGCGCAGCCACCCGCGCGGTGAGTTCGATCAGGGCCCCAAGCACGCCGCCATGGAGCGCGGGTAGCATGAAGTTGCCAATCAGCGCTTCACGACACGGCAAATGAACCAATACACCTGCATCACCGCGCTGAACCTCAAGCCCGAGGTGCCGTGCGTAGGGAATACGCTCCAGCAGAGCCTGCCAGTCAGCACATTCTTTCCCACTTTCCGCAGCGCCAGAGATGTGTTGTGCCGAATCGCCAGTCGTGCTCATGCGCTCTCCTTTCCCCGTCCACCGGCATGGAATTGCTGGCCCTGGGTGTTGCGCATGAAGGTGGCATTTGCCGTCGCCAGCAACTCACGATTGCCCTCGCTAAGGATGTCACAATGAATAAACGCGACCTCGTCCGTTAAATGTCGGCAGGTAGCCACCGCTAACAGGGCCTGGTCGCCGCTGGCAGGGCGCAGATAATCCATGCGCAGATCCAGCGTGGCAATGGGCATCAACTCCAGGGCCCCCGCGAATACCGCCAAGCCTCCGGCGGAGTCGGCCAGCGAGTAGAGCACGCTGGTGCAGATTTCTTGTGTATCCTCTTCGGCGAACATCCACGGCTGTGGGGTCAGGCGCATGCAGACCTGGTTTCCGTTCACAGAGACAACCTGCATACCCAGATCCCTGCCGTGGGGAACCTGTTCGGTAAACTGCCACGCCGTCGTCACAGCGTCACTGTGCTGAGCTCTGTTCGACTCCGTCA
>CAJXUQ010000049.1 GCA_913061145.1 uncultured Haliea sp. | reverse complement strand
TGACGGAGTCGAACAGAGCTCAGCACAGTGACGCTGTGACGACGGCGTGGCAGTTCACCGAACAGGTTCCCCACGGCAGGGATCTGGGTATGCAGGTTGTCTCTGTCGATAAGGGCCAGGTCTGTATGCGCCTGACCCCACAGCCATGGATGTTCGCCGAAGAGGATACAAAAGAAATCTGCACCAGCGTGCTCTACTCACTGGCAGACTCCGCCGGAGGCCTGGCGGTATTTGCGGGGGCCCTGGAGCTGATGCCCATTGCCACGCTGGATCTGCGCATGGATTATCTGCGGCCTGCCAGCGGCGACCGTGCCCTGGTAGCGGTGGCCACCTGTCGTCATTTAACGGACGAGGTCGCGTTCATCCATTGCGACATCCTCAGCGAGAGCGATAGTGCACTGTTAGCGACGGCAAACGCCACCTTCATGCGCAACACCCAGGGCCAGCGATTCCAGGCCGGTGGACGAAAAAAGGAGGGCGCATGAGCACGACTGGCGATTCGGCACAACCCATCTCAGGCCCTACCGAAAGCGGGAAAGAATGTTCCGACTGGCAGGCTCTGCTGGAGCGCATTCCCTACGCACGGCACCTTGGGCTTGAGGTTCAACGCGACGATGTAGGTCTAGTGGTTCATATGCCGTGTCGTGAAGCGCTCATTGGCAACTTTATGCTACCCGCCCTCCATGGCGGCGTGCTTGGCGCCCTGATCGAACTCACCGCGCGGGTCGCTGCGCAAAGCCAGGATACCGACAAACGTTGCCCACGCATTCTCGACAGCCACATTAACTACCTCCGCTCCGCGCAGGCCCGATCGACGTTCGCCAGCGCCGAAATTGTCCGGCAAGGCAGGCGGAGCAGCCTGGTCCGGGTGACTTGCTGGCAGGGCGATAAGCGCAAACCGATCGCCAGCGGTCAGGTTCAGTTGTTGCTCCCGACAATGGCGGCCAAAGAAGCAGATCTTCATGAACAATAAGCACAACAACCCTGAACGCGACCAATTCCAGGCGCCGGATGGCGCGGAGATCGCACTGTGGCGTTGGCCGCAATCCAAAGCGCGCCCCACGGTGCACTGGGCCCATGCAACGGGTTTCCATGGCCGCCTGTACCGCCCCCTCCTTGATGAGCTTGCCACGGACGTCAATGTCCTGGCCTGGGACATGCGGGGGCACGGGGCCAGCGCCGGTGCGGCGAACTTTTCGACATTCCGGGGCTGGGAAACCTACTATCGCGACATGACCGCTCTGCTGGATAGCCTGGATGAGCCGGTCTGGCTTGCCGGCCACTCCATTGGGGCCACCACCAGCATCATGGCCGCTGCCCGACGGCCAGACAAAGTGCTGGGCCTGATTCTGGCGGAACCCGTAATCATGGATCCGGGGCAGGGCCTGAGGTTGTGGCTGGCCAAGCTGCTACGCCAGTCACATCGGTTGTCACTGGCCGCCGGAGCCGCACGTCGGCGCCGGGTATTCGACTCGCACGCTGCTGCGCTGGACAACTATCGTGGCCGCGGTGGCTTCAAGACCTGGCCCGATGCATGGCTGGAGGCCTACATCCAACACGCTTTTCTGCCGCAGGACGATCAAGTTCGCCTGGCGTGTGCGCCGGAGTGGGAGAGCACCACCTTTGCCCATACCGAACACAACCCCTGGCCCGGTATTCGTCAGTTGCGGTGCCCGGTTATCGCGCTGGCGGCGGAGCGCGGGTCAACCTTCTCGCCGGCGGCGCGAAAACGCCTGCAGACCCTGCTGCCCCGGGCTGACGTCATGGTTCTTGAAGGTACGACCCACTTCCTGCCCATGGAGCAGAACGAAACCGTTCGCGATGCCATCCTGCAACTTGCGTTGTCCGGACACCGCGAGAACTGATACCCACACCTTGATTTTGCTAATCGGGACACCTGCCATGCGCTGTATGCTGACACTGTTTATCTCGCTGCTCATTCTGTCTGGTTGTCAGCAGTCTTCGGAACCGCCCCCACAGGCCCGCGCCCCTATCCCCTGGGTAAAAACAGTTGAACTAAAGGACGCCGGCCCAACAGCGCACAGATTTTCAGGAACCCTGCGAGGCCGCCACGAAGTTCCTCAGGCCTTTCAGATCGCCGGTCGGATTCAACATCGTTACATTGATGCCGGTCAACGCGTGGAAAAAGGCGACTTACTGTTCAAACTCGATACACGAGACCTTGTAGCAACGGCGGAGGGAGCCGCGGCGGATCTGAAGCGTGCAGAAGCGGCCCTGGCAATTACCACCAATGAGCTCCAGCGCCAGCAGCAACTTGTGGGGCGTCAGTTTGTCAGCGAACAAACCCTGCAACGCCTTGAGTTGGCAGAGCGTGAGGCGCGCAGCCAGGTGCAAACGGCTTCTGCACGCAATCAGCAGGCTCAGAATGCCTTGGGGTATGCGGAACTGAAAGCCGCCCATGCAGGCGTGGTCACTGAGGTCATCGTTGAACCTGGCCAGGTTGTGGGTGTCGGACAAACCCTTGCCGTTCTGGCCGAAGATCAATCGCTGGAAGTCGAGGTTTTTTTACCAGAGGGCAGTAACCCGTCCATGCGCGGTTATGTCCCTTTACCCAATGGCGAACAGCTTGCTGTGAGCTTGAGAGAGATTGCCGGGGCTGCCGACCCCGCAAGCCGGAGCTGGCGTGCCCGATACAGCCTGGAGGGGCCCTACCCCTCGTCTTTAACTCTGGGTTCGGTGGTGAGTGTCCGGTTAGCACAGAAGCAAACCGCGCCCAGCCATCGCGTAC
>CAJXUQ010000048.1 GCA_913061145.1 uncultured Haliea sp. | reverse complement strand
GAACATGGTGTCGGAAATCATCCGCTGGCAAACGCCGCTGGCCTATATGCGCCGAGTCGCCAAGCAAGATGTTGAGCTGGGCGGCCAGACCATCAAAAAGGGCGATCGCGTTGTGATGTGGTACGCCTCGGGCAACCGTGACGAGCGCAAGTTCGAGGACCCCGATCACTTCATTATCGATCGCAAGGACGCACGAAACCATATGTCATTTGGCTACGGTGTTCACCGTTGCATGGGCAACCGCCTGGCGGAATTGCAACTGCGTATCCTATGGGAAGAGATTCTCAAACGCTTTGACAAGATCGAAGTCGTCGGCGAGCCGGAGCGCGTGCAGTCCAACTTCGTGCGGGGCTATTCGGAGCTGATGGTCCAGCTGACACCAAAAAGTTAATGAACAGGCTGACCAGGATGACGACCGAACAATTTGACTATGTCGTGGTTGGCGCGGGCTCGGCCGGATGTGCTGTCGCCAGCCGCCTGTCGGAGAGCGGTCGCCATTCTGTGCTGCTGCTTGAAGCCGGTCCGGAGAGCCGCCGCAACCCTTTCGTGAACATGCCGCTGGGTTTCCTGCAGCTGATGTTCAGCCGCCGCTACAACTGGCAGTTCAATACCGAACCGCAGCGTCACATGCACGACCGGGCGCTTTTTCAGCCGCGGGGCAAGATGCTTGGCGGTTCCAGCGCCATGAACGCGCAGGTCTATATTCGCGGGCATGCCCGGGACTACGACGAGTGGGCACGGCTGGGGTGCAACGGGTGGTCATACGCCGAGGTGTTGCCCTACTTCCGCCGATCGGAACATTTCGAGCCCAAACTTACGCTGAATGAGGCAGAATTTCATGGTCAGGGTGGTCCGCTGAACGTTGCCGAGCGGCGCTATACCAATCCGCTGAGCATTGCGTTTGTCGAGGCGGCAACCCAGGCGAAGTACCGGCTCAATACAGATTTCAACGGCAGTGAGCAGGAGGGCGTGGGCTTCTACTACGCCTACCAGAAAGACGGCACACGCTGTAGCAATGCGCGGGCGTATCTGGAACCCGCTGCGGGGCGCTCCAACCTGACGGTTTGCAGCGGCGCGCATGTCACCCGGGTGCTACTCGAAGGCACCCGCGCCACCGGTGTCGAATACCGCGATACAACGGGGCAGACGCAGGTTCGTGCCAGGCGCGAAGTTGTGCTCTGCGGCGGCGCGTTCAACTCGCCGCAACTGCTGATGCTGTCCGGGGTCGGTCCGCGGGAGGAACTGTCCCGGCATGGCATAGAACTGCGCCATGCGTTGGAGGGCGTCGGGCAGAATCTCCAGGATCATATCGACGTGTTCGTGCGCGTCAGCGCCCGCAGCCGCCAAAGCATCTCGATGCATCCGAGTTACTGGCTCAAGGGGCTGTGGGGCGCTCTGACGTATCTGAGCGGCCGGCGGGGCGTGCTGTCGAGCAACGGCGCCGAGGCCGGCGGGTTCATCCGCTCCCGGCCCGAGGAGCCGATACCCGACCTGCAGCTGCACTTCGCGCCAATGCTGTACGACGATCACGGGCGAGACCTGAAGACCGCGATGAGCGGTTATGGCTACGCGGTGATGATCTACGGGCTCAGGCCATCGTCGCGCGGGCGCGTCGGTCTGCACAGTGCCGACCCGTTTGCGGCGCCGCTGATCGACCCCAACTACATGGCCGAGTCCGCCGATGTCGAGCGACTGGTACGCGGGGTACATCTGGTGCGCAGAATCCTGGCGCAGGCGGCCTTTGCCCCGCACCACGAGGTTGAGGTCTCGCCCGGGCCGGCGCTCCAGAATGACGACGATCTCGCCGCATGGGTACGGCGCAGCGGTGAATCAGCGTACCACCCGGTTGGCACCTGCAAGATGGGTGTTGATCCGATGGCGGTGGTCGATCCGCGCCTGCGCGTGCATGGCCTGCAATGCCTGCGGGTGGTCGATGCCTCCATCATGCCGACGCTGGTCGGCGGAAACACCAATCAGCCGGCAACCATGATCGGCGAGAAAGGCGCCGCGATGATACTTGAGGATGCCGGGGAGACGGTCGGCTAGCGCTGCGGGGGGCATCCCGGCGCACAGCTGGCATCCGGACTTCTGATCAATCTGATCCCAGAGAACAACAGGCAGAGACAGACTATGGCAAACCAACAGAAAGAGACGACAGTCATCGTTGGCGGCGGGCACGCAGCGGGTGCGCTCCTGACAACCCTGCTGCAAAAAAAATATCAACAGGAAGTGATTCTGGTGGGCGAAGAACCACATCCACCCTATCAGCGGCCGCCCCTGTCCAAGAACTATCTGGCAGGAGAGGTTGATCAGGCGTCGCTGTACCTGAAGCCGCGCTCGGTGTACGAGAACGCCGGCCATCAGTTGCGGCTTGGTGTGCGTGCCGAACAGATTGATCGGGACAACAGGACCATCAGCCTGTCGGACCAGAGCACATTGAAATACGATCGACTGGTTCTGGCCACGGGGTCCCACGTCCGAAGCCTGAACGCACCCGGGGCTGACCTGGAGGGCATTTATTATCTGCACGACATAGCTGACTCGGATGCCCTGCGTGAAGAATTGCTCCCGGGGAAGCGCCTGGTCATCGTGGGTGGTGGTTACATTGGACTTGAGGTGGCAGCCAGTGCCACCAAAAAAGGCGTTAATGTCACAGTACTGGAAGCGGCCGAGCGTCTTATGCAGCGTGTAACAGGCCCGGAAATCTCAGAGTTTTTTTACACCAAACACAGCAGCGCCGGCGTGGATCTGCGGCTGAACACGGCGGTAACCGGTTTCGAAGCGGGCGATCAGGGGCATGTGGCTGGCGTGACCTTGGCGAGCGGCGGCACTGTACCGGCCGACATCGTGCTCGTTTCAGTGGGTGTTGTGCCGGAAACCGCCCTGGCTGAGGCCGCCGGCCTGCCCTGTGATGACGGCATTATTGTTG
>CAJXUQ010000047.1 GCA_913061145.1 uncultured Haliea sp. | reverse complement strand
TCTACACGTAAGGAGTCGTCGGCAGCGTCAGATGTGTATAAGAGACAGCTGGTGGCATGTGCGCAGCCCCTCTGAAGCGCTGCGGGAACTGTTGGATGACCTGCGCGTGTCGCTGGCTTTCTTTGGCGATATCTGCATCGCACTCGGCGCCCTGATCGCCGGCAAGGCCAACACCCGCTTCGCCGACTTTCGCACCTTCTGCTACCAGTCCGGTCCCGATGCGTTTGCCATCATCAGCCTGACCAGCGTTCTTGTCGGTATGATTCTCGGGTACCTGGGAGCCGTGCAATTGCAGCAATTCGGCGCCGGCATCTACGTCGCCGATCTCGTCACCATCGGGCTGCTGCGCGAAATGGGTCCGTTGATGACCGCGATTGTGATGGCGGGACGCACCGGTGCGGCCTACGCCGCCCAGCTGGGCACCATGCAGGCCAGCGAGGAAATCGATGCCGTGCGCACGCTGGGCGTGTCGCCGATCGAGTTTCTGGTGATACCGCGCATCCTGGCGCTGGTGGTGACCATGCCGCTGCTTACCATTTACGCCAACCTGCTGGGCATTGTCGGTGGCGGCATTGTCGCCGGGGGCATGGGCATTTCCCTGTTGCAGTATTCCAGCCAGGCGGGAGCCGCTGTGAGCATCGCCCATATCGGTATCGGGTTGCTGAAAAGCCTTGTGTTTGCGGTGCTGATCGCCATTGCAGGCTGTCGCTCGGGCATGCAGTCCGGGCGCAATTCTGCGGGCGTGGGCAGGGCCGCTACCGAGGCAGTGGTCACCGCCCTCGTTTACCTGATTGTGGCAGACGCCTCCATCAACATCCTCTTCCAGCATCTGGGTATCTGATGACTGACGACGAGCGCGAAGTCCATATCGAGGTTCGCGAGCTGACCATGGCGTTTGGCAGTAACGTCATTCAGCGTGACCTGAGCTTCCCGGTATACCGGGGCGACATCTTCGTCATCATGGGCGGCAGCGGCTGCGGTAAAAGCACGCTGCTCAAGCACATGCTGGGGCTGCTGGAGCCAGCGGCGGGTGAGATTCTGTACACAGGCACCAGTTTCACCCACGCCTCGTCGGAAGTACGCGACGCGATGCGCCGCAGTTGGGGCATTACCTACCAGTCCGGTGGGCTGTTCAGTGCCATGACCCTGGAACAGAATATCAGCCTGCCACTGCAACTGTACACTGACTACACAGCGGCGCAGATCAGGGACGTGGTACGCTACAAATTATCGCTGGTCGGCCTGGGTGGCTTTGAAAGTTACTACCCCTCGGAAATCAGCGGTGGCATGAATAAACGCGCAGCGCTCGCCCGGGCCATCGCTCTGGATCCGCAGATCCTCTTTTTCGACGAGCCCTCTGCCGGGCTGGACCCGATAAGCTCGCGGTTACTGGATGACCTGATCTTGCAGTTGACCGAATCGATCGGCGCTACCGTGGTGATGGTCACGCACGAATTACCGAGTATATTCGCCATTGCCAACAACAGCGTTTATCTCGATGCGAGCACCCGCACCATGATTGGCTATGGCGACCCAAAACAGCTGCGAGAACACAGCGAGGAGGCGGTCGTGCGGCAATTTCTGACCCGCAGCGCCGACGCAGGAGAAACCGGGTAATGTCTGAAGAAAGAGCACACAGTGTCGCCATTGGCGGCTTTATTGTCGGCGCCCTGCTGATTGCATTGGCGACGCTCCTGTTCGTGCTGGGCTCAGGCCTGGGCAGCGATCGGAGCAAGGTGGTGATGGTTTTCGACAGCTCGGTGAAGGGCTTGAGCGTGGGGGCACCGGTCACCTTGCGCGGCGTTGAGATCGGCCAGGTCACAGGCATCAACCTGCTGCTGGACAGCAACACCGCCAAGTTGATCATGCAGGTGGAGGCCGAGCTATCGGGCGAGAGCATACAGATGACTGAGCGGCCATCCGTGGCCCTGATCGACGACCTGATCGGCCGCGGACTGCGCGCCCAACTGGGCCTGCAAAGCCTGCTCACGGGCCTGCTGTATATACAACTGGATTTTCACCCTGAAACGCCCGTAGACCTGCTCGCCATCGACACGGAATACACGCAGATACCTACAATTCCCACTGAGCTGGAACGCATCGTGAGCCAGATCGAGGGCCTTGATATTGCGCAGATGGCAGCCAACCTGCAGAGCATCGCCGCCAACGTCAATGCCTTCGTCGAGCAGGCCCCGTTCCAGCAACTGCCAGCGGACGTCGGGCTCACCCTGGCCAGCCTGCGCTCCCTGACCACACAGCTCGAAGCCACCCTGGCCACCGCTGGCCCCGGCATCGACCGCGTGCTGAACAACTCCAATACGCTGGTCAGCGAAGCTGCGGAAGCGCTGCCCAGGCTGACCACCCTGCTGGAAGACAACATGACCGTGCTGCGCAACGCCACGGCGCGGTTTGAAAGCACCATGGGTGAAATCGACGGCCTGGTATCCGCCGACTCCGCAACCGCCTACCGCCTCAACGAAGCTCTGCGCGAACTGGCACTGGCCGGGAGGGCGCTGCAGATGCTGGCAAAAACCCTGGAGGAGCAGCCTGAGTCGCTGCTTCGCGGCAAGAGCGAGAACAGCCAATGACCCCAATCAAACTTCTCACCGTCGTCTGCGCCCTGTTGCTGGCGGCCTGTGGCAGCTCCCCCCAACACCAGTATTACCTGCTCAACAGCAACCAGCAGGCCCCGGCGATGGGGCAGAGCCCGTCACTGGGTGTGGGGCCGATCACCATCCCCGAATACCTGAATCGCTCAGGCATGGTGTACAGCGAAAACGGCAACCGACTGCATGTGGCCCGTTACGAACGCTGGGCCGAGCCGCTGGAGGATGGTATACAGCGCGTGCTGGGGCTGAACCTGTCTGCGGCCTTGGGCACGCAGAATATTCGCCCCCACCCCTGGCAGCGCAATGATATACCGGAGTTCGCGGTGCAGGTCTGGCTGCTGTCACTCTGTCTCTTATACACATCTCCGAGCCCACGAGACAGGCAGAAATCTCGTA
>CAJXUQ010000046.1 GCA_913061145.1 uncultured Haliea sp. | reverse complement strand
GATCTACACGTAAGGAGTCGTCGGCAGCGTCAGATGTGTATAAGAGACAGCGCTGCTATTGCTTGCTGCGGTCAGCGGCCTGTTCTGGTGGATACTGCAACAGGCACCGCCGCCGCCGCGGATGTGGTAGGGACGGGCCCGATCAGTACAGGTAGTCTTTCGACTTGTATTCGTCGTGGCAGGCCTTGCAGGTCTGGCCGACTGCGCCGACCTGCTGCGCGATCGCCGCTCGATCACCCCCTTTCACGGCAACGCCCAGGTCCTTGGCAGCGGCCTGCATGTCACTGAGTTTCTGCGCGAAGTCGTCGCGGTTTTCCCAGATCTCCGGTTTTGCACGGGTGGTGCCCTTGTCGGAACCATCGGGGAAGCCGCGCAGCAGGTTCAGCGAAACAACCGCATTGAAATCATCGGCAAAGCCCTGCAGCTGTTCCTGGTTCCAGGGCATTTCGCCCTTCACCATGGCGCCCATGGGTCCGAAGTTGGCCCCCAGCAGCGCAAAATAGGACTGCCGGTAGGATTGGTGAAATTCGTTCTCGTCGAGGTGCGACAACGCCAGGGGAGACAGTGCCAGGGCGGCAACCGAGACCAGTGCGGCAACAGGCTTCAGTACGGATTTGCTCATGGTGCGCTCTCTTGTTAGCAGGACGTCAACCCATCCTATAGGGCCTTGCCACCTGCTGGCAAGCAGGCGCTGCGCTCGATTCCGCTGCCGAGGCCAACGGCGCCGGCCAACTTTTTGAACCTGCCTTGTGTTACGGGGGCGACCACTGCGGAAAAGGCCGCGCAGTGGGCTACCATGGGCGATGCATTGGTACGAGGTATGGCATGAGCGCTCAGCAGTGGGATTACAGTTTTGATGTGGTTGTGGTGGGATCCGGAAATGGCGGGCTCACGGCAGCGCTTTGCAGTTATGAGATGGGCACGCGCGATGTGCTGGTGGTGGAAAAGTCCGACCTGTACGGTGGCACCAGCTCCATTTCCGGGGGCGGTGTCTGGATACCCTGTAACCGCTACGCACGGCAAGCCGGCGCCGAGGACTCGCTGGAAAACGCGCGCACCTACCTGCGCCAGCTGATTACCGAGGAGGAGGTGCCGGATTACCAGCTGGATGCCTTCCTCGAGAATGGCCCGAAAATGGTGGATTTTCTGCACGAGCGCACACGCGTGCGCTACGTGACGCTCGAGCACTACCCGGATTACTACACCAACCTCGAGGGCGCGATGGTGGGTCACCGCTCCATGGAACCGGAGACCTTTCCGGCCAGCGAGCTGGGTGAGGAATGGCGCCGCCTGCGGCGCACCCACCCGATGATGCACCTCGGGGGGCTGATCGGCTTTACCCAGGTGGAAGCCGCGCTGTTGATCGGCCAGCAGCCCGGCTGGTGGAAGACCGCGCTGAAGCTGGTGGCTGCCTACGTCGCCGATATTCCCTGGCGCCTGAAGGACAAGTATCACCGCCGCCTCGCCACCGGCTGTGCCGGCGTGGCGCGCCTGCGCGCCTCGCTGCAGGATCGGGATATTCCGCTCTGGCTGAGCACCCCCATGCGCCGGGTCATTGATGAGGACGGCGTGGTCACGGGTATCGAAGTCACCCGCAATGGTGAAACCCTGCGCATACAGGCGCGCAAAGGCGTGATACTGGCTGCCGGTGGGTTCGAACACAACCAGGCCATGCGTGAACAGTACCTGCCCAAACCCACGGACCACCGCTGGAGTGCGGGTACCCTAGACAACACCGGTGATGCCATCCTCGAAGGCCAGCGGCTGGGCGCGAAAATGCACCGCCTGGATGAGGCCTGGTGGTGCAACACCATCTCCGTGCCGGGCGAAACCATCCCGCGCCTGAGTATCATGGAGAAGTCGTATCCAGGGTCCATCGTGGTGAATCCAGCGGGTGAGCGTTTCAGTAACGAATCGCAAAACTACATGGCCTTCCAGCAGGAGACCTTCGCCAAGCACAGCGACGAAAACCCCTGTAACCCCAGCTGGCAGATATTCGATGCCAGCTTCCGCGCGCGCTACTTCGTTGGCCCGCTGTACAACAGCACTTTCCGCCCAGACTGGGCAGTGCCCAAGCGCTATGAGACCGAGGGCTTTTTTGCCAAGGCAGATACCATCCCCGAGCTGGCGCGCAAGATTGGCGTGAACCCAGAGGGCCTGGCGGCCACCGTGGCGAAAATGAACGAGTACGCCGTGACCGGGGTGGATCCGGACTGCCATCGCGGTGACTCGGCCTACGACCGCTACTACGGCGACCCGCGTGTCACGCCAAACCCCTGTCTGGCACCGATCGACAAGCCGCCGTACTACGCGATGAAGGTGGACCCGGGTGACTTCGGTACCCAGGGGGGCATGGTGTGTAATGCCCATGCGCAGGTGCTGCGTGAGGACGGCTCGGTAATTCCCGGCCTGTATGCCATCGGTAACTGCAGTGCACCCACGCTGCCCTGTTACCCTGGCCCCGGCTCAACCCTCGGGCCGGCCATGACCTTTGCCTATCAGGCGGCGAAAGCCATTACCGGGTTCAAGGACGCCTGATACTTCAGGGCACCAGCCAGCGCATCGCGTAGACCAGCGTCGCGCTGGCGGCTCCCCAGGATCCCAGCATCCGTAGCCCGATACGCTGCCAACCCGGCGAGGCGCGCTCACTGAGATCCGCTACCAGCAACAGGCAGGCAAAGGCACCCAAAGCCGTCCCCGCCAGAGTTGCCACGTAGGGGCCCGGCGCCAGCCCCTCCGGCGCGGAGTCCAACCCCAGCAGCAGTGCCACGGTAGCGCCTATGAGGGGAAACAGGCCAGGGGGCAGACGCCACTGCAACACCACCAGTAGACCCATCAGGGCCGAGGCCAGCAACAACAGCGGCTCCGGATCGTCGGCAACCCCTGCGCCCGAGAGCGCCAGCCCCGCCACCAGTGCCGGCAGGAAGCCCAGATACGTCCTGCGCACCGCCGCCATTCCCCGCTGGCCGGCCAGCAGGCCCAGCATCACGAGGGAAAGCACATGGGCTGGCACCACCAGCGGGTGCAGTATGCCGCCATAGAAGTCGCCATCGCCCTGCATGGGCGCATGTGACCAGGCGGGAAACGCTGCGCAGCACAGGGCGAGCGCCCCTGCCAGACGGGACAAAGATAACGGATTCAAACGGCCTGCCAGAGGAACAAGCCTCCGGCCAGCGCGATCACCGCACCGGCGGCACGCACCGCGCTGCGGCCCAGCGGCCAGCGCACCAGCAGCCCAAAGCTTATGCCTGACAGGTGCAGCAGACCGGTGGCGATCACAAATCCCAGACTGTAGGCCAGCGGGCTCGCCGCATCGGGCAACTCCGTCCCGTGGGCGTGGCCATGGAAGATAGCAAAACTGGCGACCAGCAGGCCGGCGATCCACAGCGGCGGGCGGGCGGCGAGCAGGATCATGGCCCCCAGCACCAGAGCCGATGCCGCGATGCCGATTTCCACACCGGGCAGGTCTACCCCGGCGAGGCCCAGCGCCCCGCCAACGGCCATCACCAGGGGAAACACCACCGGCAGCAACCACAGTGCCGGCGAGCCCAGGAAGGCGCCCCAAAGCCCAACCGCGACCATCGCCGCCACGTGGTCCCAACCCAGCACCGGGTGCAGCAGACCACTCACAAATCCGCCTCCAATATCGGCCGCCGAATGCGCCTGCGCGTTGCTGGCGAGTAACACGCCAAGAGCGGCGACCCAGAGTAGTTTGCCTACCTGCATGATATTTCTCCTGAAATTTTGAATGGCAGGATAGCTTGTCTGGCCTTGAAGATGAATGCTCTGCCGAGCGGTAAGAGCGAATAAGGATGCGCTGAAACTGCACCCGGTATGACCCTCCAGTGAGTGGTGACCTGACCGGGCGCACGGCGTGTTTTGGTTGCTCAGGTGTGCGTGGTATAAGCATTAACGTGGCTTTTCAGCGGCCCGGTGCTGGATTGAGTCCGAGAGGCTGTAACGCCTTGAAACCGTTAGGGGTTTTGGCGGTGGATGTGATGGTGGGGCGGAATGGTTTGGGCGCGCTAACTCCGTGTGGCTGGGGATCTGGGGTTCTATGTGGATGAAATGCTGGAGTTTTACGTGGGAATGGCCCATTCAATTTTGGAATTAGCAAGCCGGGAGTTAGTCGGCTTGGTCTTGCTAATACGCTGTTAGAGGTCTCTCGAGATATGTACCCAAAACAAACGGACTTGTACTTGCTAGCACTAATGATAATAGTCTCAGCAAGGCATCTATATGTTTTAGGGAGCACCTATTTTATTTATGAGGCGCGGATTCAACTCGCTAGTGCAACGGGGGGGGTGATTCCAAAAAATACCTGAT
>CAJXUQ010000045.1 GCA_913061145.1 uncultured Haliea sp. | reverse complement strand
ATTTCTGCCTGTCTCGTGGGCTCGGAGATGTGTATAAGAGACAGCCGTGAAGTAGGTCTGTAGGTTGAGCAACTGGTAGCCGGCACGGATAACCCGGTCCAGTCCCGGCTCTTCCATACCCAGATCCTGCAGGAATTCCTGCCGCTCGGCATCCTCCAGCTCGACGATCTCTGACTCCAGTTTGTTGCAGATGGCGACGACAACAGCGCCCTCGCTGGCGGCGATCTCGCGCACGGTGTCGAGGTAGGGGTTTGCCTCAAAACCCTCCTCGTCGACATTGGCGATGTACATGGTGGGCTTGACCGTGAGCAGGTGCAGGGTCTTCACCAGTGCCCGCTCGTTGTCATCAAACGCCAGTGAGCGCACCGGCAGGGCTTCGTTCAGGTGCGGCAGCAGCTTGCTTTCCAGCAGCGCTTTCAGGGCGATCGCCTCCTTGTCACCGCCCTTGGCGTTGCGGGTCACCCGCTGCAGCTGTTTTTCGCAGCTCTCCAGGTCGGCCAGGGCCAGCTCGGTGTTGATCACGTCGATGTCCGCCCGGGGGTCGACCCGGTTCGCCACGTGGATAACGTTGTCGTCATTGAAGCAGCGCACGACGTGGGCGATGGCATCGGTTTCGCGGATATTGGCCAGGAACTGGTTGCCCAGGCCCTCACCCTTGGAGGCGCCGGCGACCAGCCCGGCAATGTCCACGAACTCCATGGTGGTCGACACCTCGCGCTGGGGTTTGACGATCTCGGCAATACGCTTCTGGCGCGGGTCCGGTACCGGCACCACACCGGCATTGGGCTCGATGGTGCAGAACGGGAAGTTCTCGGCATCGATGCCGGCCCGGGTGAGGGCGTTGAAGAGGGTCGATTTGCCGACATTGGGCAGCCCGACAATTCCACATTTGAAACCCATGTTTGAATCCTGTGTCTACGGTGCGAGTGTGAGGGGGCGAGTGTAACGCGACGCGCGCGGTTCAGGGCGCACTGAAGCTGTGTAGCTGTGTCATCGCCCGTGTGTCTTCCCCCGCCAGAAACAGGGGCAGGGCATCAATGGCCGCGTCAATACTGGCTTCGATACGCGTCTGGTCAACCGCGCTGGCCCGGCCGAGCACATAGCCCGTGACCTGGGACGCGTGGCCTGGGTGGCCAATGCCGATACGCAGTCGGGCAAAACTGTTGTTGTTGCCGAGGCGGGAGACAATATCGCGCAGCCCGTTGTGGCCACCGTGCCCACCCCCGCGTTTGAAGCGAGCGGTCCCGGCAGGAATGTCCAATTCGTCGTGCGCGACCAGAATGGCCTCGGGTGCGATCTTGAAAAAGTTCGCCATGGCCGCAACGGACTGCCCGCTGCGGTTCATGAACGTGGTGGGGATCAGCAATCGAATGTCGTGACCGGCCACCTGAATGCGTGCAGTGAGGCCAGCGAAACGGGATTCTGGCTGCAGTGTGGCACCGTATTGACGTGCCAGTGCCTCGACGAAGTCGGCACCGGCGTTGTGACGGGTTCCCCGGTAGTCGCTGCCCGGGTTGCCCAGTCCGGCAATCATGGATATGGAGCCTGCCAACGCCAGTGCCTCGCCGTTGCGAGAGATCAGTCCTCGCTGCTGTCCGAGCTGCTGTCTTCGGACGAGTCTTCCTCGGCGTCGCTGCCACCCTTGGGTGCAACAACGGAGGCGACCGCGAGGTCGTGGTCTTCGCCAAGAGCCAGGGCAACCGAGGTGACGCCCTGCGGCAGCGTGATGTCTGACAGGTGAATGATTTCACCGGTCTTGACGTCAGCCATGTCCACTTCAATGAACTCGGGGATGTCCGTCGGCAGACACAGTACTTCGATGTCGGTAGCCTGGTGCTGGATCATGCCGCCCTGAACCTTGACGCCGTGGCAGGTCTTTTCATTCAGGAAGTGAATCGGCACGTGAACCTTGATGGCCACGTTCTCGTTGACGCGCAGGAAGTCAGCGTGGGTCACGCTGTTGCGGGCCGGGTGGCGCTGCAGGTCCTTGAGGATCGCTTTCTCTTTTTTGCCGTTGATGTTGATCACCAGCACGTGAGAGAAAAATGCCTCGTTTTCCAGCGATTTTTCCAGATCCTTGCGGATGATGGACAGTGGCTGGGGGTCCTTGTCACCGCCATAAATGATGGCGGGAACCTGGTCTGCGAGACGACGCAGGCGGCGGCTCGCACCTTTCCCCATGTCCTCACGCACTTCTGCGTACAACTCAAATTGGTCAGACATTGTCTGCACTCCTTTGATAACACACTGCTTCGCCTGCGACCGGCCCGGCAGTGGGTGGGTTATGCGCTGCCCTTACTGGAACAGCGCGCTGATGGATTCCTCGTTGGAAACCCGGCGAATCGACTCTGCCAGCAGGTCCGATATGGTCAGCTGGCGGATTTTCGAAACGGCCCGGGCGTCCGCGCTCAGGGGAATCGTGTCGGTGACGACCAGCTCGTCGAGCTGGGAATTGCGAAGGTTTTCCAGAGCGCGGCCAGACAGCACCGCGTGGGTGCAGTACGCCACGACTTTGCTGGCCCCGCGCTCCTTGAGCGCATCGGCGGCCTTGCACAGGGTGCCGGCGGTGTCGACCATGTCGTCCACCAGCAGACAGATGCGCCCGTCGACTTCTCCGATCAGGTTCATCACCTGCGCTTCATTGGCCTGGGGGCGGCGTTTGTCGATGATGGCGAGGTCGGCATCATCGAGCTGTTTGGCAATAGCGCGAGCCCGGACCACGCCGCCGATATCCGGCGATACGACGATCAGGTTCTCGTAGTTGCAGTCCAGGATATCGGCGTTCAGGATGGGAGAGCCGTAGACGTTGTCTACCGGGCAACCGAAGAAACCCTGAATCTGTTCGGCGTGCAGGTCGACAGTGAGCACCCGGTCAACGCCCACGGACACCATCATGTCGGCAACGACCTTGGCGGTGATCGGCACGCGGGCCGAGCGCACGCGACGATCCTGGCGTGCGTAGCCGAAGTAGGGCACTACCGCGGTGATGCGCGCAGCCGACGCACGGCGCAGCGCATCAATCATGACCAGCAGTTCCATCAGGTTGTCGTTGGTCGGCGCGCAGGTGGGTTGCACGACAAACACGTCCTTGCCGCGGACGTTTTCATTCAGCTCGACCGCGATCTCGCCGTCGCTGAACTTGCCCACGCTGGCTTTGCCCAGGGAAAGATACAGTCGGTTGGCGATCTTCTGGGCCAGTTCCGGGTTTGCATTACCCGTAAAGACCATCAGCTTGGAGGACACGGCACTTCTCTCCTGGGGGGATATGGCTGGGGTGGTAGGATTCGAACCTACGAATGCCGGGATCAAAACCCGGTGCCTTGCCACTTGGCGACACCCCAATAATTCGTTGTAAACTTCAGGCCAGTGCCCTCAGTGCAGGTGACTCGTTGACGCCCTTTGCAACGAAGGAGACCCACTTCCCGGGGACTTCCCGCTGCGCCGCCTGCGCCTGTTCCCGTGTGCCGAACGCGGCAAAAACACAGGACCCGGTGCCGGTCAGCCTCGGCTCGGCAAACTGCCGCAGCCAGTCGAGCGCTTCACCTGTCTCAGGGTAGCGCGCGACAACAACCGGCTCACAGTCGTTGCGGTGTACCCCCTGAAAAAAGGCGGCCATTGTGATCGGCAGGCTGTCTCGTGTCAATTCCCGGTCGGAAAAAATTTCCCCTGTGGGCACCGCACAGCCGGGCTTGAGGATGAGGTACCAGGCCTCTGGCAGGTGGATCGCCGTCAGCACCTCGCCGATGCCCTCGGCCCAGGCACTGTGACCGCCGACAAACACGGGCACGTCCGCCCCCAGAGAGGCGCCCAGGGCCTGCAGGGTGTCGAGGCTCATGTCGAGCTGCCACAGCCGGTTCAGCGCCAGCAGTGTGCTCGCCGCGTTGGAGGAACCTCCACCAAGCCCGCCGCCCATGGGGATCTGTTTGTCACAGGTAATCGCGGCACCCAGTGTACCACGCTGCAGCAGCTGTGCGGCGCGCAGGATCAGGTTGTCCCGGAGGGGCACATCGCTGCCCGGCATGTCCAGGGTGACTGTGCCGCTGTCGTTGGCGGTGAACGTCATCCTGTCTCCCCAGTCCAGGAGCTGGAACACGGTCTGCAAGGTGTGATAGCCGTCCTCGCGTCGGCCGGTAACGTGCAGGAACAGGTTCAGTTTGGCCGGCGATATCAGCGCCACGCTGCTGCTCATGGTTCACGACCTGCGCGCCAGTGTTGAATGATCACTTTGGCGCGTGTGGCGCCGCGCTCGAGGGTCAATCGCGTGGGGAGGAAGTACACGCCCACCTGCTGGTAGCGCTCGTAGTGTATCCGCCAACCTGCCTGCTGCAGGGTCTGCAGCAGGTCATCGGCGATGTCCAGCCTGTCTCTTATACACATCTCCGAGCCCACGAGACAGGCAGAAATCTCG
>CAJXUQ010000044.1 GCA_913061145.1 uncultured Haliea sp. | reverse complement strand
GAGATTTCTGCCTGTCTCGTGGGCTCGGAGATGTGTATAAGAGACAGACCCAACACCGTCCGCGTGTCTGCGGGATCAATTACCCCATCGTCCCACAACCGCGCGGAGGCGTAGTAGGGGTGCCCCTGCTTTTCATACAAGTCCAGGATCGGCTGCTTGAAGGCGCGCTCCTCTTCCGCCGTCATCGCCTTGCCATCGCGGGCCAGCTGGTCCTGCTTTACCGTCGCCAACACCCCTGCCGCCTGCTCGCCACCCATGACGGAGATGCGCGCATTGGGCCACATGAAGAGGAAGCGCGGCTCGTAGGCACGACCGCACATGGCGTAGTTGCCGGCGCCGAAGGAGCCACCGATCATGACGGTGAATTTGGGCACATTGGCACAGGCCACGGCGTGTACCATCTTGGCGCCATGGCGCGCGATACCACCGGCCTCGTACTGTTTGCCGACCATAAAGCCGGTGATGTTCTGCAGGAACACCAGAGGGGTTTTGCGCTGGGCGCAGAGTTCCACAAAGTGTGCTCCCTTCACCGCGGATTCGCCAAACAGAATGCCATTGTTGGCCACGATGCCAACCGGGTAGCCGTGAATGCGGGCGAAGCCGCAGACCAGGCTTTCACCGTACAGCGCCTTGAATTCATCGAACTCCGAGCCATCGACAATGCGCATGATGATCTCGCGCACATCGTAGGGCTGCCGGCTGTCAGCGGGTATCACGCCGTAGACCTCGCGGGTGTCGTAGAGCGGGTCCTGCGGCTCACGGATGTCCAGTTGCACGGGTTTGACGCGGTTCAGGCGTGCCACGGCTCGGCGCATCAGTTCCAGTGCATGGTGGTCGTTATTGGCGTAATGGTCGGTGACGCCAGAGGTGCGGCAGTGCACATCGGCGCCGCCCAGTTCCTCAGCAGTCACCACCTCGCCGGTCGCCGCCTTCACCAGCGGTGGGCCGCCGAGGAAGATGGTGCCCTGGTTCTTGACGATGATTGACTCGTCGGCCATTGCCGGCAGGTAGGCGCCGCCGGCGGTGCAGGAACCGAGCACGGCGGCGATCTGCGGGATGCCCTTCGCGGACATGCGCGCCTGATTGTAAAACGCATGACCGAAGTGCTCCCGGTCGGGAAACACTTCGTCCTGCAGAGGCAGGAAGGCGCCGCCGGAGTCCACGAGGTACAGGCAGGGCAGGTGGTTCTCTTCGGCAATGGTCTGCGCGCGGCCCTGCTTCTTTACGGTCATGGGGTAGTAGGTGCCGCCTTTCACAGTGGCGTCGTTCACAAAGATCATGCACTCCTGGCCGGCCACCCGGCCGATGCCGGTGATGATGCCCGCGCCGGGTACGGGGTCATCGTAGACATCCAGGGCCGCCAGTTGTGACAACTCGAGGAACGGTGATCCCGGGTCCAGCAGTGCCTGCAGGCGTTGCCGGGGCAGCAGTTTTCCGCGTTCGAGGTGGCGTTCCTGCGCCTTTTTACCGCCACCCTCGCGCAGTGCAGCGACTTTGTCGCGCAGGTCATCCACCTGGGCCTGCATGTGGTCGCGGTTGGCCTGGAAGGCTTCGTCGCGCGGGTTCAGCCGGGATTGCAGCACGGTCATGGCGGTACTCCGTCAGGCGGTTTCGTTGAACAGTTCACGACCGATCAGCATACGGCGGATCTCCGAGGTGCCGGCGCCAATTTCGTACAGTTTGGCATCGCGCAGCAGGCGGCCGGCGTTGGCATCGTTGGTATAGCCATAGCCGCCCAGCGCCTGAATGGCCTGCAGGGCCATCTGTGTCGCCTTTTCTGCGGTGTAGAGGATGACGGCGGCGCAGTCCTTGCGGGTTTCCTCGCCACGGTCGCAGGCCGCAGCCACGGCATACAGGTAGGCCCGGCAGGCGGAGAGGTCTGCGTACATGTCCGCCAGCTTGCCCTGCATGAGCTGGAACTGGCCGATGCTCTGGCCAAACTGTTCCCGTGTATGGAGATATGGCACAACTTCGTCGAGGCAGGCCTGCATGATGCCGACCGGCCCGCCCGAAAGCACGGTGCGCTCGTAGTCGAGGCCCGACATCAATACTTTTACACCCTGGCCCTCGCCGCGCAGAATGTTTGCGGCGGGGACCGGTGTGTTGTCAAAGACCAGCTCACAGGTGTTGGAGCCGCGCATGCCCAGCTTGTCCAGCTTGGGCGAGCGCGAAAAGCCGGGGAAATCCCGCTCCACGAGAAAGGCGGTGATGCCTTTGGAGCCGGCCTGGGGGTCGGTTTTGGCGTAGATTACGTAGACGTCCGCGTCCGGGCCATTGGTAATCCACATTTTGCTGCCGTTCAGGTAGTAGGTTTCGCCCTCCTTGCGCGCCTGCAGCTTCATGCTGACCACATCCGAGCCGGCGTTGGGCTCGGACATGGCGAGCGCCCCCACGTGCTCTCCGCTGCAGAGCTTCGGCAGATACTGCTGTTTCTGCGCTTCGCTGCCGTTCTTCTGGATCTGGTTCAGGCACAGGTTGGACATGGCGCCGTAGGACAGCCCTACCGACGCGGACGCCCGGCTGATCTCCTCCATCACGATGCTGTGTGCGAGATAGCCCATGTTGGAGCCCCCGTACTGCTCTTCAACGGTGATCCCGAGCAGTCCCATGTCACCAAACTTGCGCCACAGGTCCATGGGGAAAGCGTTGTCGCGGTCGATTTGCGCGGCGCGCGGTGCGATCTCCTTCTGGCACATCTGGTAGACGGCGTCGCGGAGCATGTCCAGCTCCTCGCCGAGGCCAAAGTTAAGCGTGGGGTAGCCGGTATTCATGGTCGATCCTGCCTTTGTTCGTGGTCATTGTGTGGCCCGCGGGCCGCCTGGTTACTGCGCTGCTGTCGGTTTTCAGTCGGCATCTTTCAGCCCCTGTTCACACAGGGTCTGTACTTCATCCAGGCCCGCGAGCATGTCTTCGATGTCCCGCTTCTGGCGCAGCAATCGCTCACGCTTCTCCTGCACCGTGCGTATCAATGAGTGTAGCTGGCTGCGGTTATTATGGGCGGGGTCGTACAGATCGATCACTTCCACGCTTTCCTGCAGGGTCATGCCGATGCGCTTGCCGCGCAGGATAAGCTTGATACGCACCCTGTCGCTGGGGCTGTACAGGCGCTTCTGCCCGACCCGCCGCGGGTGTATGAGCCCTTTTTCCTCGTAAAAGCGTATCGTCCGGGTGGTCACGCCGAACTCCGTCGCCAACTCCGAGATGCTGTAGCTGCGATCTGTCACGGCACCTGCCTATAGGGTAGTGGTGGAAATATAGCCTACGTTTACGTTAACGTAAACTAAATTGCGGCGAGCAGGGCCACGACGTCTGCTGCCTGAGCAATCCGGTTTCTGCCTGACTCAGGAAGCGGTCAGCTGTGCCTGCAGGCGGGCTTTCATGGGCCCTACCCAGTTTTCCTTCAGTTCGGGTGACAGCAGGCCCGCGGCATCCAGTTCATCACAGAGGCGCATCTGGTGGGCGAGATCAAACAGGTCGAACTGGCGAATGATCCTGGCATCGGCATCCAGGGTGATGAAGGACACCCCGGGCGTTTCGTAATAGCCGCCGTCGCTGCGTCGGCCCGGGCCGCGGTTCATCCAGTGGGTGATAAGTCGGTTGTCGCCGCCGGTATAGACGCCGAGGTAGGGAAAGGTCCAGCCTTCCCAGCCCACCTGCATGTCGCGGCCATAGTGCGTGGCCTTGATTTCTGCAACGCCTCTGGCGGTGACCTCCATGACGCCGGCATATTCGCAGGTGTACACGCAGTCACGGGCGTAAATCTGGTCCACGAAAAATGTCCATTCGTTGTCGTGGGACGCCTGTTCATGGGCGCGAATCAGCCTGTCGGCGGCGGCCCGGAGCGTGGCATCGTCGAGCTGTGGCATGGTGGCTCTCCTGGTGGGCGCCCGTTCGACCGGCAAACGCGCGCTGCGTCACAGTACTCTGGCTGGATTTCCTGCGCAGGGCCAATCGCGCTGTTTAGTGAGTTGAACCGGCGCCGGGTTTGCTATGATTCGCCGCATGTTTTGCTGACTGATTGCCCGCTGATGCCCAACACCACCCTTGTGCCCCTGCTCGCGGACGGCGAGTTTCACTCTGGCCAGGCGCTGGCCGATGCGCTGGGCGTGAGCCGAACCGCGATCTGGAAGCAGCTCAATCGCCTGCAGTCGCTGGGGCTGCAGGTGGAATCGGTCAAGGGTCGCGGCTACCGCATCCCGGGCGGCGTCGAGTTGCTGGACGAGCGCCAGGTGCGGGCCGGGCTGACGGCGTCCGCCCGCAATCTGCTGGGGGGGCTACAGTTGTTGGAGACGGTGGATTCCACGAATGCAGAAATGCTGCGGGGCATCGCGGCGGGCTGCGGGCCGGGGCAGGCCTGCAGTGCGGAGCAGCAGACTGCCGGCCGTGGTCGCCGGGGGCGGGAGTGGGTAAGCCCCTACGCGCGCAACATTTACCTGTCGTTTTCCTGGGAGTACCACCAGGGTGCAGCGGCGCTGGAGGGGCTGAGCCTGGCGGTAGGTGTCGCTGTGGTACGCGCCCTGAACGGGCTGGGTGTTCCGGGGCTGCAGTTGAAGTGGCCCAACGACCTGCTCGCGAACGGCGCGAAACTCGGCGGCGTCCTGCTGGAAATGGCGGGCGATGCCGCTGGGCGCTGCCAGGTGGTGGTGGGAGTGGGGATCAATGTGGCCATGCCCGCCGCTGCCGCCGAAGGAATCGACCAGGCCTGGACTGACCTGACCCACCTCAGTGGGGGCAAGCCTCCTGGGCGCAATGCCCTGCTGGCCGCGCTGCTCAACGAACTGCTGCCACTGGCGTCCACCTTCGGTGATACCGGGTTCACGCCCTGGCGTGATTCATGGATGACGCTGGACGCCTTCGCGGACAAGCCCGTGGTCTTGCACAGTGGCGAGCAGCGCCAGGCCGGCGTGGCGCGCGGTGTCGACGCACGGGGTGCCCTGCAGTTGGAAACTACGCTGGGGCTGCAATCTGTTTATGGGGGGGAAATCTCCCTGCGGGCGGCCCCATGAGCGCGCTGCATTGCCTGCAGCTGGATATGGGTAACAGCAGCGCCAAATGGCGGCTCCTGCGGGGCGCGCAGGTGATTGCGCGGGGCCAGTTTCGCCACGATGCCCCGCAAACGCTTGATGCTTTGCTGGAGCAGCCGGCGCAACCTGCGCAGATCTGGATCGCCAGCGTCTCCAGCGAGGCGACGGAAGATGCCGTGCGACGCCTGCTGGAACAGCGCTGGCCGAGCGCGGCAATCTGGTTTGCGCGCAGCGAAGCGCGCAGTGGTGACCTGCAGAACAGCTATGCCCAGCCCCTGCGCATGGGGGTGGACCGCTGGTTGGCAATGTTGGGTGCCCGTCAACAGTGCGCGGAGCGGTTCGTGGTCGTAGATGCCGGGTCAGCGCTGACCATTGACCTGGTCGCCGCGGACGGTCGCCACGAGGGCGGTTACATTATCCCCGGGGCCGCGCTGATGGAGCGTGCCCTGCTGCTGGACACCGACCGCGTGCGGTTTGCCGAACAGCCCGTCTACGCCCTGCCGCCGGGGCAGTCCACAGCCGAGGCGGTGCGCCATGGTATTGCGCTTGCCCAGGCCGGTGCGGTGCTGCTGGCGCTGCGCGAGGCGGCTGACCCGGCCCCCGAACTCTTTTTCTGTGGCGGTGCAGCGCCTACTCTGCAGGCTCTGCTGGGTGGTGTGGGAACGCTGCGCCCCGATCTGGTGTTCGAAGGGCTGGAAGTACTGGCGAGTATGCGCCGCGCGGAATAGCACGCTGCGGCGCATTGGGCTTGCGCGGCTCCGGCGCATTGTCTAGAATCGGCGGCCTTTCCGGGGTGCACGCCCCAACGCTTAGCTGGCGTAGCTCAGTAGGTAGAGCAGCTGATTTGTAATCAGCCGGTCGGGGGTTCGATTCCTCTCGCCAGCTCCAATTTCCCGAAAAATAAATCATTACTCACGTTGCTCACTCCCGCGCAGAATGCTCGCAACCCGCGCCTGAAGGGCGGGCAGCAACTCGGTCTCGAACCACGGGTTCTGGCTGAGCCAGCGGTTATTGCGCGGGCTGGGATGAGGTAACGGTACGATGTTGGGCCAGTGCGCCCGCCAGGCGCGCACACGAGCCGTGACCCCGGCTCGGGGGCCGTCCAGGTGCCAAGCCTGGGCGTATTGTCCCAGTACCAAGGTCAGCTCAATCCTCGGTAGTTGTTCCAGCAGGGGCCGGCGCCAGGTTGTCGCGCATTCCGGTCGGGGCGGCAAATCGCCATGCTTTCCGGTGCCGGGGTAGCAAAAACCCATGGGTACCAGCGCGACCGTCCGGGGGGCGTAGAATGTGTCGTGATCGATGCCCAGCCACTGCCGCAGCCGAGTGCCGCTGGGGTCGTTGAACGGGATGCCGGTGTCGTGGACCTTGCGTCCGGGTGCCTGGCCGGCGATCAGGATGCGCGCTTCGGGGTGCACTTGCAGCACAGGTCGGGGACCCAAGGGGAGCGTCGCTTCGCACAGACGGCAGTCCCTGACTTCAGCAAGGAGTTCTGTGCAGCCACTCATCGCGCAGTCACTCATCCCGGCGCCAACGCGCGTCAGCTGCGCTTCAGTGCGGGGTGGCGCTCCCGGGCCATGGCCGCAAAACCGTCCTGCCAGCCGATACGGCAGGGGCCGATAATCTCCAGCCGGCGCCTGTTATCTGTCACGCGTGAGGGAATGGACTGGCTGTCGTCCTCGCGGAAACGCGGGGTGCGCCCCGCAAGCTCCCCGAGGTACTCGCACCAGCTGCGCACGTCCACCGGCTCGTCGCCGCTCCAGTTGACCAGGGTGGCGGGAACGCTTGCTGCGGCCAGTAACGGGGCCACCTGTTGATTGATGTCATCCTGGTGAATGCAGGTATACCAGGCCTCGCCACCCGAGGGCCTGTCTCTTATACACATCTCCGAGCCCACGAGACAGGCAGAAATCTCG
>CAJXUQ010000043.1 GCA_913061145.1 uncultured Haliea sp. | reverse complement strand
ACGAGATTTCTGCCTGTCTCGTGGGCTCGGAGATGTGTATAAGAGACAGATACGTAAGAGCGACAGCCCGTCAGCAGCTACCAGGCAATCCCGTAGTCATCCCCGTAATCCGACGCCCCACCCTGCATCACCCCATGCTCGTGATCGAACCAGATCGCCGTGGTCGGGTTGTAGGTGCGCTCCACCACCTCCACGTCGTACCCCATGCGTTCCAGCTCGGCGCGCGTAAACGGTGATACAAGCGGCGTGACCTGCAGCCGCCCAGGCTCGGACTGGTGCGCGCCGAATGAGCTCTGCATCTGGTAGCTGAGGATATTGTGCGCCTCCGCCGCCTGTTGCACGTTCATGTCGAACTCCACCATGTTGAGGAAAAACTGCAGCAGGTTCTGGTCCTGGGTGTCGCCGCCCTGCACGGAGAAGGCCATGAGAGGTTTGCCGTCACGCAGCGCCAGCGACGGTGTGAGCGTCACCCGTGGACGCTGGCCAGGTTGCACGACATTGTAGGGGTTCAGGGCCTCGTCCAGCACGAAGCTCTGCATACGCTGGCTCAGGCCAACGCCGGTGTTGCCGGCGATGAACGCCGGAATCCAGCCGCCGGAGGGGGTTACAGAGATCACCCAGCCCTCTGCGTCCGCCGCCTGTATCGATGTGGTGCCGGCGAGAAAAGCCTCGTCCGCCGTCATGCGGCTGGCCTGCTGAAAGCTCTCGGCACCAGCGGCGTCGGCGGCGGGCGGTATTGGCGTCCATTGCTGGCGCAGAGATTCGAAGGGGTTCTTGCCGCGCTGGAACCGGTAGGGGTCACCCGGTTTCAGGTCCGTGAGGTTGTGGTCTGCGGGCATCAGCTTGCGCCGCTCTTCGGCGTAGCGCTTGGAGAGCAGCCCTGCAACCGGTTCCTCCGGGGGCATGTAGGGATCGCCGTAGTAGAAATCGCGGTCGGCGAACGCCAGGTTCATGGCCTGGTACAGCGTGTGGATATAGCGTGTGCTGTTGTAGCCCATGGCCTTGAGGTCGAAGCCCTCGAGCAGGTTCAGGGCCTGCAGCATGGCCGGTCCCTGGGTCCAGGTGGTGAGCTTGTAGACATCGATGCCGCGGTAATTGACGCTCACGGGTTCTTCCAGAATCACCTCCCACCCGGCGAGGTCATTCGCGGTGATCAGCCCGCCGGCGGCGCGGTTGCTGCGCACGATTTCGGCCGCGATGTCACCGCGGTAAAAGCGTTCGTAGGCAGCCATGATGGCCGCCTTGCGGTCGGCGCCCGCGGCCAGTGCAGCGGCCTCCGTATCCACCAGTTTCTGCAGCGTGGCGAGCAGATCGGCCTGCCGGAATATCTCGCCGGGCGCCGGTGCCGCGCGCTGTTCCGGTCTGTCGCTGTTGTAGTGGGGCAGGAATACCCGCTGCGAGTCGGGCCACTGCTGCAGGATGTCGCGGCGGCTCTCGATGAAGCGTGCCTGGGTGGCCTCAATCGGATATCCCCGGGCCATCTCCATGGCGGGGGCCAGCACCTCGGCGAGGCTCAGCCGGCCGAACTCCGCCAGCATGACCATCAGACCACCCGGCGTGCCCGGGGTAACCGCCGCCAGCGGCCCATATTCGGGCGGGTAGAGCATGCCCTGGTTGCGAAAGAACTCAGGCGTTGCGCCGGTGGGTGCGACACCCAGGGCGTTCAGGCCGATGACCTTACCGGTATTCGGGTTGTAAATCAGCGCCTGGGTTTCGCCGCCCCAGCCGAGCACGTCCCACAGGGTCGCGGTGACCGCCAGCATCGCAGCGGCCGCGTCAATCGCGTTGCCGCCCTGCTGGAACATCATGGCGCCGGCGGTAGCGCCCTGAGGCTTGCCGGTCACCGCCACCCAGTGTTTGCCAAGGAGTACGGGGCGCGCTGTCTTCTGTGCCAACACGGTCGTGGGCCAGACCATGCTGCAGGCCAGTGTAAGCGCCAGGGCGCGGTGAAAAAGGTGTTTCTGCAGGCTCTGGGGCATGAGCGTCTCCTCTGGTGGACTCTGGAGGATAGCAAAGTTGCGGCGGTGACCCCAATCGCGCTGCCTTTGCCGCGCTAGTCAGAGCCAAAATGTGTTAGTCTTCAGGCACTTGTACTGAAGGTGAGAGCCAATGCACTGCCCGTTCTGCGCTGCTGATGATACCAAGGTGATCGACTCGCGGCTGGTCGCTGGTGGCGACCAGATACGGCGCCGTCGTGAGTGCCTGAGCTGCCACGAGCGTTTCACCACCTACGAGGTAGCGGAGCTCGTTATGCCGCGGGTGATCAAGCATAACGGCAACCGCGAGCCCTTTGATGAGGCCAAGCTGCGCGTTGGCTTCCAGCGCTCACTGGAGAAGCGACCGGTGCCGGTGGAAGAGGTCGAGGCGGCGATCAACCATATCAAGCATGCCCTGCGCGCTACCGGCGAGCGCGAGGTGGGTTCCCGGGTGGTGGGCGAGCTGGTGATGGAGCACCTCAAGCAGTTGGATCAGGTCGCTTACGTGCGCTTCGCCTCGGTGTACCGGAAGTTCCAGGATATCGCCGAGTTTCGCGATGCCATTGAACTGCTGGAGTCCGAGCCGCGGCCGGAGCGCGGCAGCGCCTGAGTGGCGCTGCCGGACGTCATGCCTGACCCGGTTTTCGATACCCGGATGATGGCGCGGGCGCTGCAGCTCGCCCGTGAAGGCCGTTATTCCGCGATGCCCAACCCTCATGTGGGCTGTGTGCTGGTGCGCGATGGCGAGGTGATTGGCGAGGGTTTCACCCAGCCTGCCGGCGGCAACCACGCGGAAATTGAAGCACTGGCGATGGCCGGCAACGCGCGCGGCGCCACGGCCTACGTGACGCTGGAGCCCTGCAGCCACCAGGGCAAAACCGGGCCCTGCGCCGACGCCCTGCTGGCGGCCGGCGTGGTGCGGGTGGTGGCGGCAATGCAGGACCCGAATCCGCAGGTGGCTGGTGAGGGTCTCGCCCGCTTGCGCGCCGCGGGTGTGGCGGTGGAATGCGGTGTGTTACAGGCCGAGGCTGAAGCGGTGATTCCCGGATTTATCGCCCGTATGCGGCGTGGCCGCGGACGGGTTCGGGCCAAGCTGGCCATGTCGCTGGATGGCCGCACGGCCATGGCCTCCGGCGCAAGCCAATGGATCACCGGTGCGCCGGCCCGGCGTGACGTACAGCGCCTGCGGGCCATGAGCTGCGCCGTGGTGACGGGGGCCGGTACCGTACTCTCCGACGATTGTGCACTGACTGTGCGCGAGGAGGAGCTGGGTTTACCGGACGCCACCGCCGCGCGCGCCAGCGCCCGTCAGCCCCTGCGCGTCGTGCTGGATTCACAGCAGCGTGCCCCGGTGACGGCGCGTGTGTTCAGTGCCGAGGCGCCCACACTCTGGTGCCACGACGCGGCCCGCGGGCCCGTCAGGCCTGCGCCCTCCGCAGGCACCGAATTGCTGGCGTTGCCCTGTCTGGCCCACGGTCTTGACCTGCAGGGGCTGTTTGCCGAACTCAACAGGCGGCAGTGCAACGAAATTCTGGTAGAATCCGGCCCCCGCCTGGCGGGTGCACTGTTGCAATTGGGCCTGTTGGACGAACTGATCGTATACATGGCACCAACCCTGATGGGGAGCGCAGCGCGACCGCTGCTGGAGTTGCCGCTGGAGCACATGGCGGAAAAGGTGCCCCTGCTCCTGCGCGATGTGCGGCAAGTGGGCCAGGACTGGCGATTTACCGCCGTTCCCGCGAGCTGAGCGTTGGCCCCGACGCCGGGCTCGCGTCAAACGACACAGGACAGACTATGTTCACAGGAATCATCCAGGCCGTGGGCTCCATCGCCGCCCTGCAGCCCGCCGGGGGCGACCTGCGCCTGCGGGTACACACCGGCAAGCTGGATCTGGCCGATGTGCAGCTCGGCGACAGTATCGCCACGAATGGCGTGTGTCTCACGGTGACTGAATTGCCCGGTGATGGCTATTGGGCAGACGTGTCCCGCGAAACCCTGGACTTCACCACGCTTGGCGGCTTGCAGCCGGGCAGCCGGGTCAACCTGGAGAAGGCCCTTACCCCGGCCAGCCGCCTCGGTGGCCATATCGTCAGCGGCCACATCGACGGGGTCGGCGAGGTGGTCAGCGCGGTGGAGGACGGCCGTTCCTGGCGCTATGTGATGCGCGCGCCGGACGGCCTCGCAAAGTACATCGCCCACAAAGGCAGCATTTGCGTGGACGGCACCAGCCTCACCGTCAATGCCGTGCGTGGAGCGGAATTTGACCTCAACATCATTCCCCAGACCCGTGCGGAAACCGTGTTCGCCGAGTACCGTCCGGGCAGCCGCGTGAATCTGGAGGTGGACGTGATTGCGCGCTACCTGGAGCGTCTGGTGCTGGGGGATGCGGCCGCTGTACCGCAGCATGAGGCGGGTATCTCCCTCGCGACCCTCGCCGATAACGGCTACCTGCGCGGTTAGGCGCGCACTGTCCCACAAGGATTGCAAAGGCATGCAGACAAACAGCGTAGACGAATTGATCAGTGACATCCGCCAGGGCCGCATGGTGGTGCTGATGGATGACGATGACGACAGCAACAACGAAGGCGTGGTGATGGTGGCGGCCGATCATGTCAGCGCGGCGCATATCAATTTCATGGCCCGCCAGGCGCGCGGGCTGGTCTGTCTGGCGCTGACCGAGGAGCGTTGCCGCCAGCTCGACCTGCCGCCCATGGTGCCCGCCGCCCACGGGGAAAAATCCAACTTTACCCTGTCCATTGAAGCCGCGAAGGGCATCGATACCGGCATCTCGGCGGCAGATCGCGCCCGCACCGTGCAGGCGGCCGTCGCCCCCCAGGCGGTGCCGTCCGATATCGTCCAGCCGGGACATATCTTTCCCCTCACGGCGCTGCCTGGCGGTGTGCTGACGCGGGCCGGCCACACCGAGGCGGCCAGCGACTATGCGGCGCTGGCGGGCCTGCTGCCAGCGGCGGTGATCGCTGACATCCTCACGCCGGAAGGGCTGCTGGCAGATGGCCCGGCACTGGTCGAGTTCGCACGCAGCCACGGGCTGAAAATAGGCACGATTGCTGACCTGATTCACTTCCGCATGGTCAATGAGCGCACCATTGAGCGCGTGCGCGAAGGCGACATCGACACCGCCTGGGGTCGTTTTCGCCTGCTCGCCTACCGCGACAACACCGCCGGCGATCTGCACCTGGCGCTGACCTGCGGTGAAATCACGGCTGAGGAGCCCACGCTCGTGCGGGTACACGTGGCGTCGACCCTGCGCGACATGGTGGCCAGTCGCATCGACGGGCGCGCCTCCTGGCAGTTCGGCGCCTGCATGCAGCGCGTGGCCGAAGCGGGCCGCGGGGTGATTGTGCTGCTGGCGGGCGATGAGAGCAGTGAGCAACTGCTGGACAGTATCGATATGGCGCTGGGCAGGGCGCCCTCCAGCGCGCGTGCCCTGCCGGACACCTACACCAAGGTGGGCCTGGGTTCCCAGATCCTGAAGGACCTGGGCGTGGGAAAAATCCACCTCATGGGCGCACCCATCAAGTACAATGCCATTTCGGGTTTTGACTTGGAAGTGCTCGAATACCTGGCACCCTAGCGCCGGGCACACACGAACAAGGAATTCGCATGACAAACATCAAGACGATCGAAGGGGATTTCACGGGGGCCAGCGGTCACTACGCACTGGTGGTGGGCCGCTGGAACAGTTTTGTGGTCGAACACCTGCTGGAGGGTGCAATCGACGCCCTGCGTCGGCACGGCGTGAAGGATGAGCAGATGACGGTGGTACGGGCGCCGGGTGCCTTCGAGATACCGCTGGTCTGCCAGCGCGTGGCAAAACAGGGCGGTTTCGACGCGATCGTCGCGCTGGGTGCCGTGATTCGCGGTGGCACACCGCACTTCGACTACGTGGCCGGTGAATGCACCAAGGGCATCGCCCAGGTGAGCCTGGAACACGGCATTCCCATCTCATTCGGTGTGCTCACCGTGGACTCCATCGAGCAGGCGGTGGAGCGCTCTGGCACCAAGGCCGGTAACAAAGGCGCCGAAGCGGCGCTGTCAGCGCTGGAAATGGTCAGCCTGCTGGGCCGGATCGGGAGCTGACCGCTGCCGTGAGCAAACAAGCCCGCAATACTCTGGCGGCCGAGCGCCACAAGGCCCGGCACTATGCCATGCAGGCGCTGTACCAGTGGCACATGGCGGAGGCGCCGATCAACCAGATCGAAGCCGAGTTCCGCACGGATTACGACTTCAATCATGTCGACATCGAGTACTTTCAGGCGTTGCTGCACGGGGTGCCGGGCTGCGTGGACGAACTCGAGGCGGTGCTGTCGCCCCTGCTGGACCGCAAACTCGACGAGCTGGACCCGATTGAGCGCAGCCTGCTACGCATGGGTGTCTTCGAGCTGCAGCAGCGCATTGATGTGCCGTGGAAAGTGGTGATTAACGAAGCCGTCTCCCTGGCCAAGAAATTCGGTGCCACGGACAGCCACAAGTACATCAACGGTGTGCTGGACAAGGCGGCTCGCCAGCTGCGCAAGGCCGAAACCGACGCCAGCGCCTGATGCCGGCTGACGAATTCTCTCTGATAGCCCGCTATTTCTCCTCTCTGGGTGCCGGCCCGGCCGTGGTGTTGGGGGTGGGCGACGACTGTGCCCTGCTGCAGCTTGCTCCCGGCGAGTGCCTGGCTACATCGGTGGATACCGTGCTGGAGGGGGTACATTTCCCCGCTGACAGTCTGCCCGAGGACGTGGCCTACCGCGCGGTGGTGGCGGCTGCCTCAGACCTCGCCGCGATGGGTGCACGCCCGCTGGGCATGACCCTGGCGTTGACACTGCCCGCTGCCGACGAGCTGTGGCTGCACAGTTTCAGTCAGGGTCTGGCCGCAGCGGCCAGCGAGCTGTCACTGCCACTGGTGGGAGGCGATACCACGCGCGGGCCCCTGACCATTACCGTGCAGGTGCTGGGTGCCCTGCCGCCCGGCCGAGCACTCACGCGCGGCGCAGCGCGGCCGGGGGACGACCTGTATGTGTCGGGTACGCTGGGGGATGCTGCAGCGGGCCTTGCGGTGCTGCAGGGTCGCTACCGGCCGGAGCTTGAGGTCGCTGAATACCTTGAGGGCCGTTTTTTCCGGCCGACAGCACGGCTGCAACTGGGCGCATCGCTGCTGCATGACGCCACGGCGGCGATCGACCTGTCCGATGGCTTGCTCGCGGATGCCGGCCACATCGCCGCGGCCAGCGGCGTGCAGCTGCGCATCGATGCCCAGGCGCTGCCACTGTCCGCTGCGTTGCAGGCCCATCCGGACCGCGCGCAGGTGTTGGCCTGGGCGTTGGCCGGCGGCGATGACTACGAACTGTGTTTTTGCCTGCCTGCGGGTGCATCGCCACCCGCAGGCTGCACCCACATCGGCGAGGTTGCAGCGGGCGCCGGTGTCGTCTGCCCCGGCTTCGAGCACCTCGCGACGGGCTACCGCCATTTCTGATTCGCGATTGCTGGCGCACGGGTTCGGTTGCGGGTGCCCGCCAGGGGAAATGACCGGTTGTTCCGCCGCCAAAGCGCAGTAAACTGACACGACGTCAGGAAGGATAGATGTCCCATGGCCAAGCCCGCTGCCACGCCGCCTCCCGCGCTGCTGCGCAACCCCGTGCAGTTGCTCGCCTTCGGTTTTGGCAGCGGCCTGTCGCCGGTGGCCCCCGGTACGGTGGGTACGCTGGCCGCGGTGCCACTGTTCCTGCTGGTGGACGCCCTCCTGGCGCGCACCGCAGTACCCCTGCTCTGGTACACCCTGTTTGTGCTGGCGACCGCCGTGGCGGGCGTCTGGATTTGCGAGCGCGCGAGCCAGCAACTGCGCGTGCACGATCACCCGGGTATCGTCTGGGATGAGTTCGTGGGCTACTGGATCACCATGTGGGCGGTGCCGGCCGGCTGGATGTGGGTGATCATCGGTTTTGTGGTGTTTCGGGTGTATGACATCGCCAAACCCTGGCCGATAGGGGCACTGGATCGCAGGGTCGGCGGCGGTTTCGGCATCATGGTCGATGACATGGTGGCTGGCGCGATGGCATGCATCACCCTGCACATCGCGCTCTGGTTGATGGCGGCGGGGTAGTGTGATGCAACGGGCCCAGCGACAGCACTGCGGGGTGTTCACGTCCCGCAACGCCCCTTGCCGCGCATGGCTGCCCGCGCTACTGCTGCTGTGGTGGTTGGGCAGTGGCGCTGCCTTTGCCGCCTCGGTTACGGTGGAGGCCCTGCTGCCGAACACCGCGGTGCTGATGATCAACGGCCAGCGCAAGACCCTGCGCGCCGGCGACAGCGTCGACGGGGTGAAGCTGCTCAGCGCCGACGCCAGCGGGGCGGTGCTGGAGATCAACGGCACACGCCAGCGCGTGGGCCTGAACCGCAATATCACCACCAACTACGTGGCGCCCGAGCGGCGTGAACTGCAGATCCCCCGCAACGATCGCATGCAGTACATCACCAGCGCCCTGATCAACGGCCGCAGCGTGCAGGTGATGGTGGATACCGGTGCCAACGTGGTGGCGCTCAACACCCGCCAGGCCGAGGCGCTGGGCCTTGATTATGCAGCGGGGATTCCCTCCACGCTGGAAACCGCCAGCGGCGTTGTCGATGCCTGGCTGCTGAATCTGGAACGGGTGGAAGTGGGGGGTATTCCGGTTGAAGGTGTACGCGCCACCGTGGTGGTGGGCGAGTATCCCAGCACCATCCTGCTCGGCATGAGCTACCTGCAGCATGTGGAAATGCGTGAGCGTAACGGCGTGCTGTCGCTGTCCCGTGAATGGTAATGGCCGGCCCCACACCCGGGGCGATTAAGTGCTAAACTACGCCCCTTTTTTTCGCCACCGGATTTCCCCGTGCCAGTACGTTACGTAGAGACCTCCCGCCTGCCCACTGCCTGGGGCGTGTTTGATATCCACGGCTTTGAGGATCCGGATTCCAACAAGGAGCATATCGTGCTCACCATGGGTGATGTCAGCGACGGTGAACCGGTGCTGGCACGTATCCATTCTGAATGCCTGACCGGCGATGCCCTGTTCAGCCTGCGCTGCGACTGCGGTAACCAGCTGGAGGCGGCGATGAAGGCAGTGTCAGAAGCCGGCCGTGGCGCCATTTTCTACCTCCGCCAGGAGGGTCGCGGTATCGGTCTGCTCAACAAGATCAAGGCCTATAAGTTACAGGACGCCGGCGCCGATACCGTCGAGGCCAACGAACAGCTCGGGTTCGGCGCTGACATGCGCGACTATTCCATCCTCGGCCCGATGCTCAGGCACCTGAAGATCACCCGGGTGCGGCTGATGACCAACAACCCCCGTAAAGTTGCCGCGATGGAGGAAAACGGGGTGAGCGTGGTAGAACGCGTGCCGCTGCACTGCGCGAGCAACCCGCACAATGAAAAGTACCTGAAAACCAAGGGTGCGAAGCTGGGCCACCTGTTTACCGGGCGCGCAAAATAGGGCGTGGCGTCAGGGGGCGTTGAAGCCTGGTCGCTGGGGGCGTTCAGGCCTCGCGTTGCACAATAAATCGGGCGAGTTCGCGCAGAGGGTCGGCCCTGTCTCTTATACACATCTGACGCTGCCGACGACTCCTTACGTGTAG
>CAJXUQ010000042.1 GCA_913061145.1 uncultured Haliea sp. | reverse complement strand
TTCCGCAAAATCAGTTTAACGAGCCCCGGTGTCCCCCGTTAATGATGAAGAGCCGAGTTTTCACTCTTGATCAAGGTCAGGGTCGGTGCCGAGCTACCCGACCAGCTCACTTTTTCCACCGCCTCTATCAATTCTCCGATTTCAGCTGCGGAATAGTGCGTCGTGATCTGGCCGTTTTTATGGCCCAGGAGCACCTGCCGGGTTTCATGACTGACGCCTTTGGCCCGCAACCGGCGACCGAAGGTATGTTTCAAATCATGTACCCGCACTTGCGGCAATCCAGCCTCCTTCCTTGCCCTGCGCCAGGCCTTGGTGTTGATACGATCGACCGACTGACCCCTCGAGTAGGTAAATACATACTCCGGGTTCCTGCCGCGCTGCCGATTGATCACCGCCCGCGCTTCGGCATTCATCACCACCAGTCGATCCTCACCATTCTTAACACCGCCACCCGGGATAACAAAGACACTGGTTTTCAGCTCTGGAATCGATACCTCCCAATTCCACCGCAGGCAAACCACTTCCTGCTCCCGCGTTCCGGTGTTGACCTTGAACAATGCCATTTCCCTCAAATGTTCCGGCAGGCGCGCAAACAACCCCGTTTGCTCGTCCCAGGATAAGGGATACGGCTTGCGGGCATCGTCACAATCGAGTAATTGCAGCAAAGGGGCCGTTTCGAGCCAGGTCAAACCGGACTCATCCCGCCACAATCGGACGGCCAGAGTCAGAATTCGCCGCACCACCGCCAGATCACGGTTGATGGTATTGGCTCGCATACCTTGCTCACGACGATGCTGGATGAACGACTCCAGCGTACCCTGATGGACCTGGCGCAAAGGCAGATCACCTATGTGCGGGTCCAGAATTTTCAGGGATTGTGCGTAGCGGCCAATACTGCGCTTATGCCGGTAATCCAGCAAAAACCTGGTGGCCGCCTGCCGAAAACTGCGCTCCGGTCGAATACCATAAACAGTCGCCTTGCGCAGCTCTTCCAATCGTCTAATCAGGTACCGTTCCGCTTCCTCGAGCTCGCTTGTGCCAGTGCTCTCGTGAAGTCGGCCATATCCTTTGATGCATTTATCGATGTGCCAGATGCCCTGGGTGCCTCTCTTGTAGAGGCCCGGGATTCGCTTTGACATAGGAAATCTCCTCTATGCTTAGGCGAACACCCACAGCGGTTTATATACTGCTTCGCCCAGGCGTCCATTTCAAGCCGATCAAAGGCTATGCCTTGCTTGCCGATGGGAATCGCAGTCAGCTCTGCCCGAACCTCGCGATTGAATCGATTCTTGTCCATGCCCAGGTAGGCCGGGGCATCGCGGAGTCGGATCAGGCGGGGCTGGATCTGCATGGCTATCGACCCAGATAAACCGCGGTAATCTGCTCGCGCTGGTGGCCGATTTCTGCACTGATAATCAGCCGCGCCTGCTGATCGGACTGCCGTTGAGCCTCAGTCAGTTGCTCTCTGGTCGGCCCGCCCGCGTGGGGCGAGGGCCAGCCGGTGAGCTCCCGGTAGCGCTGCTGGGCATAGGCATGGCGCAAGCCGTGCATCTTCGACAAGCCGGCATTGGCAGTGTGGCGCTCGTAGATCCTGAGCTGCTCGATGTATTGCCGGCCCCGGGGGATCAGGGAGCCGAAACCGGCCAGGCGCTTGGCCTGTTCCAGCAGTGCGCGCTGTTCCTGACTGCGGATGGGAACGGACCGTTCTTTTCCGCCCTTGGTCCAGCTGGCCTTGAGCTGCAGGTGGTCGCCCCGATCCGCCCAGCGGGGCTGGATCTTGAGGGCCTCCTCTCGTCGGAGCCCGAAGGCCTGCTGCAGGCGCAGGCTCATTCTGACGTGTTCGTCCTTGACCCGGGTGAGCTGTTCCCGGGTCAGGTCTTTGGCCTTGCTCTGGTCGGACACAAACTGCCGGTCCGGTATCCCATAATGATCGTTGGAGCTGGCCACCACGGCCCGCTTGTTGACCTTCTCGGCCCACCAGCGCAAGGAACTCATCCGGTTCTTTATGGTCCCGGGTGAGAGATTTTGGCCCAGCCAGTGGTCCACCAGGGCCTGGATATGCTTCTGTTTGAGTGACGTGGCCTTCATCTGCCGGAAGCCCAGGTCGTGTAACTGGTTGGCGATGGAGCTTAACTGTCGCTCCCGGCCCACCCGAGTTTCAAAGCTGCCTTCGTGGCTGTGCTTGCATAACATTTTCAGTTGGTAGTTCAGGTCTCGCATAGTGCTATTTCCTTGGGTGAGTGTTTCTGATCACCTGGCAACAGAAGCTGCGCAGGCCCGCTGTGCGGTACGATCACGGGACACCAATCCCGGTTGACCTGAATGTGTCTGGCCATAGACAACACGGTGTGTTTCCTAATGGAAACTGGCCCGTGCCAACCAACGGTTATCCAGCCTGAGGCCGGAATAGATTTACCTCCTTTCTTAGAAAAACAGAACGCACTGACCGCCAGCGCGTTTGCAGGGTTGAAGAAACTGTTGAATATCCAGGGCACGAGTGCCCTGTCACCAACAGCGGTTGTGTAACAGATCCCCGTAACCAGCGGGAGAGATTGGAAGGCGCGGTACCCGGACTTGCGGCACCCGATGGTTCGAAGATGGACCCGGTCATCACTGACCGCTGCGTCACATGTGGTCCTGACTGACGCTTTCGGCGGATTCCAAAACTACCGGACTCTGCCTGCCCCGTTTGCGAATGCAAGGTGGGGTCCTCCTTGCCACTTTTCCGCAGTGGCCGCGTTTTAGTGGGTCCACTATACGAACACGGAATACGGGCGTCACAAAGAATTCGACCCGAACCGGGGGTGGTTTTTCTCGGATACCTGATGTGCTGATTATCCGGAGCCGATCCGAAATTATGCATTGGCTACTCTGAAAGCAGTTTCGAGCCCGAAAATCCTCAGATACTGTTACTTTGCGGGATGCTTCCAGTGGAACCACCCCGAAATTACGTGGAGCAGGCGCGCCACTGCGTTTTTGCTCTTGAGTGCGGGCGCCCACGTCACTACCCGCATTCGCTCTGTAGTGACGTGGGCAGCGAGTGTCTTACACCTTCTTCCCCTCGGCAACCTACCGCATCGGATGAATCGCGACAGGCTCGCGGGCCACTTCGGATGTGGCATTATCCGGCCTCCCGATACAGGCTGGTTTGTTCGGTCTTCAGGTCTCCAAGGCGAAACCACCATGTTGGCACAAGGCAGGGATGGCCTTGGCAAAACCACCTACGAGCGCCATCAACCCGAGCAGACACTACTCTACCAGCTCGTCGAAGCGCACTACCCTGCCCTTGTGGACCAATTGGCCCAGCAGGGCAAATCCCTGCCAGACCATGTCCACCAGGAATTTGAGGCCTACCTGAAGTGCGGCCGCCTCGAACACGGCTTTCTCCGGGTACGCTGTGACAAATGTCATTTCGAACGACTTGTAGCGTTTTCCTGCAAGAAGCGCGGGTTCTGCCCCAGTTGTGGCGCCCGCCGCATGGCCGAGACCGCCGCCCTACTGGCCGATGAGGTGTTTCCCGATGTCCCGCTTCGCCAGTGGGTCATCAGCTTCCCCTTCCCACTGCGCTTCCTGTTTGCGGCCTACCCCCAGGCCATGGGCAAGGTGCTGCGCATCGTTTACCGGGCGATCTCCACCCACCTGATCCACAAGACCGGATTCTCGCTCAAGGATGGCGCTACCGGGGCAGTGACGTTGATCCAGCGCTTCGGCAGCGCCCTTAACCTCAACATTCACTTTCATATTTTGTTCCTGGATGGCGTCTATGTGCATCGCGACAACAGACCGCCCCGCTTTCAGCGCGTCAAAGCACCGGACAAAGGCGAGTTGGAGGAGTTGGTTCAACTGATCAGCCAGCGCGTCGGCCGCTGCCTCGAACGCCAGGGCTTGCTGGAACAGGACACCGAGAGTGCCTGGCTGGACCTCGACCCCGCCGAGGATACCGATGCCATGCCCCAGATTCTGGGTAGTTCCGTCTCGTATCGAATCGCCGTTGGTCCCCAGCAAGGGCGAAAGGCCTTCATGATTCGCACCATCCGGCCACTGGAGCGCCCCGATCCAGGACTGGAGCGGGTGGCCAAGGCCAATGGCTTCTCTCTGCACGCCGGTGTCAGCTGTGAGGGGCATCAAAAAGACAAGCGTGAACATCTCTGCCGGTATATTGCCCGCCCTGCCGTGGCAGTTCCCCGCCTTTCACTGAGTGCCACTGGCAAGGTGGTTTACACCCTGAAGACACCGTACCGGGATGGAACGACACAGGTGGCCTTCGACCCGGTGGATTTCATTGCGCGGTTAGCTGCTCTGGCACCAAAACCGAGGGTCAATCTCACCCGCTACCACGGCGTCCTGGCACCGAACCATCGCTGGCGAGGGCTGGTCACACCAGCCAGGCGCGGTAAAGGCATCAAGTCCATCTCCAACGCAGAAGTCCGCACATCCGCCGAGCGTCATGCCGCAATGACCTGGGCTCAACGGCTAAAGCGTGTTTTCAATATAGACATCAGGGTCTGCGCCCGCTGCGGTGGACCTGCCAGGGTCATCGCGTGTATCGAGGACCAGGACGTCATCGACCGGATCCTGGACCACCTGCGCCAGAAGGAACAGGAAACGCCGGCTCGGCCATTGCTAGTGCCACCGACCAGAGCGCCACCTGGGGCGTTGCCGCTTTTCGCTGGGAAGGATTCCAGCACAACAGCACTACACCAGCAAGGAAGCCAGTGAAAACCGCATGGCATGAGCTGTTGCGTACTCTCGTTCAGGAATGAACGGATTTGAATGGCATGCTCAACGCCGCGAACAGGGTTTTCGGGTCAATAGCAGGAAACTTCGACAGGTCAGCAGGTCCAGTCGACACAATCAGCGAGGATGTCTACTCTCGATAGGCCGTTAATATTTCCTATCCTTGCGCACCGGCACCACCATTTTGTTCGAACTGATGGCGCAAGACCCGTCCAATCGGACACCTGCGAGCTGGGAAGTCGCCAGGCCAGTGCCACCGCCCGTTGAATCGCAGTACACCGCTGACCGGCGAATCCGGTTAACCGAACTACATCTCTCAATCGCCGAGAGACTCTCCCCCGGGTTCAGGGCCATCCACGCCATTGGTGCGCGCCTGCCCCAGGAATGCGTCTACCTGTTTTCTTCGAACTTCATGAGCGAGCAGTTCGGGTACATGTATCACATCCCCGCCTACCGGCGCTGGCTGCTGGAGCAGCCGATGGCCGAAACCTACCGCTGGCATCACGATTTCCTGCAACACCTGCAAAGCGGTTTCGAGCGCGAGCGTTGGGTGCTCAAAACCCCGTCGCACCTGGCTTTTCTCGACGACCTGTTCGCTTGCTATCCCGATGCCGGTGTTGTCTGGACGCATCGCGAACCAGCTCCTTCCTGAATGCCTGTGATCGCCAGGACCCGGAGGCCGTGCGCGCCTGTTTTGCCGAGGGCGAGGTGCTGATCGACATGGACTACTTTGGCCAGTGCGGCAATCGCGACGAGTTTGTGGACGGCATCTTCGTGCCCCGGGGCTGCCATGAGTACGTGCTGGACATGCACCACTGCGCCAATCCGGAAATCGAGATCCGTGACGCGAACCGGGCCCGCGGCCTGTGGTCATTGAACTACCGCAACATCAATACCCGGGAGCAGACCCTGACCCTGCTGTCGGCGCTCTACCATGACGAGTATCGTCGTATCGATGGCGAGTGGAAGATCAGCCGTTCTCGCACCGAGTACCGCACCGTGCTCAGCTGCCGCTACGCGCCCGGTACGCTGGAGGTCGAGACCGCGGCGCGCTCGCTGGCGCCGGCAGGTTAGCGCCGCGCGGGTTGCCGTGGCGACACGGGTCACGTTTACATCCGTCTTGTGTTCTTTCGATGCTAGAATTGGCGACTGACATATAGCGGGATACTCATCATGACAATGATCAAGCCGGGCGGCCTCTGCCTGATAGTTGCCACGCTGCTGTTGGGCGCTTGCGCCCAGGAGCAGGCTGAGCTGCCAGAGCCTGCCTCGCGCCCGGTCAAGCTGTTCACCGTCGGCGGGGGCAGTAATGATGCGGTCCGCACCTTCCCCGGCCGGGTGGATGCCACGCAGCGCGCCGAGCTGGCGTTTCGCGTGGGCGGCCAGTTGCGGGAACTGCTGATCAAGGAGGGCGACCTGGTCAAGAAGGGCCAGGTGCTGGCCCGGCTGGACCCGACCGACTACGCCATCGTGGTGGAGGACCGGCGCGCGGCTTACGACAATGCTCGGCGCAATTTCGAGCGCGGCAAAGACCTCATTGAGGATGGCAACATCTCGCGCCTTGATTTTGATCGCATGGAAGCGGAGTTTCGCTCCGCCAGCGCCGCCCTGAACGCTGCGGAGCAGGACCTGGAATATACGGTACTGACAGCGCCGTTCAGTGGCCGTATCGCCCGCCGCAATGTGGAGAACTTCGAAGAAGTGGTGCCACGACAGACGGTGATCTGGCTGCAAAATATCGACGAACTGGACGTGATCATCAACTTGCCTGAATCAGTGGTGCGCAGCGTGCGTGACGAGCCCGGCCCCGACGTGGACCTGCGCCGGGGTGAAACCGCTGACTCAATACGTGCCACGGTCCGCTTCGATGGCCGCGACGACCGTGAATTTCCGCTTCGTCCCAAGGAGATTGCAACCAAGGCGGACGAGCAGACCCAGACCTTCCGCGCCACCTTCACCATGGATGCCCCGACTGACTTCCATGTGCTGCCCGGCATGACGGCCACGGTCGAGCTCGACCTGACCGGGGTGGTAACCCGCGAAAGCGTCAGGTGGGTGCCGGCGCGAGCGGTGCAGGCCGACAGCAGCATGTCGCCGCGGGTGTGGGTACTGGATCCGGACACCATGACCGTCTCCGCGCAGCCCGTGGAGATCGGGCGCATGTCCGGTCGCTCGGTCGAAATACGCGCCGGCCTGGAGGGTGGCGAGGACATTGTCGCTGTCGGTGCCCCCTACCTGGCAGAGGGAATGAAGGTCAGCCGCATGCCCAAAACGGAACAGGCCCAGCCGCGCGCCGATGAAGCGCTGTGACCTTGGCAGGCAGCGGGAGGCGCATCAATGAATATCGGTGAATACGCGGTGCGCAAACCGGTGATCACCTGGCTGCTGGTGGTGATCCTGGTCGGTGGCGGTATCTGGGCCTACCAGAGCATGGGCAAACTGGAGGATCCGCCATTCACCATCAAGATGGCGAAGATCCTGACCCAGTACCCGGGTGCCAGCGCCAGGGAAGTTCAGGAAGAGCTGACCTACCACCTGGAAGACGCCATCCAGCGTATGCCGCAACTCAAGCGCATCAAGATGTCGGTATCGCGCCCGGGACTGTCCGACATACTTATCGAGTTCAAGGACGAGTACCAGGCCGAGGACCTGCCCAACATTTTCGACGAGTTACGTCGCAAGATCGCCGACGTCAAACCCTCGCTGCCGCCGGGCGCCAACGCGCCGATCATCGTCGACGACTTCGGCGATGTCTACGGTGTGTATATGGTGCTCAACGGCGAGGGTTACAGCTGGCGCGACCTCTATGACACGGCCGAGCAGATCAAGCGACAACTGGTGCTCGTGGACGGCGTGCGCAAGGTGGTGATCGACGGCGTGCAGCAGGAGGTGGTGTACCTGGATATTTCCCGCAGCCGGCTGGCGGAGCTGGGTATCTCTCTGGAGCAGATCGCCGATGTGCTGGGTTCGCAGAACGTGGTGGTGGATGCTGGCCATGTCAGTGTGGGCAAGGACTACCTGCGTTTCAATCCCACCGGTGCCTTCCGTTCGGTGCAGGAAATGGGCGACCTGCTGATCAGTTCCAGCGAGCGCCGGCTCATCCGCCTGTCCGACATCGCCACCATTACCCGCGCCTACGAGACCGTGCCCAACAAGTTTTATTACGTGAACGGCAGGCCGGGCCTGAGCATCGGTATCTCCATGTCTAACGGAGAAAACGTGGTCGCGGTAGGCCGGCGCCTGGATCGCAAGATGCATATGTTGCTGTCGGAGATTCCCGTCGGGATGGCGCTGACCTCGGTGTACGACCAGCCGGAAGAAGTGAAGAACTCGGTAAGCGGCTTCCTGGTCAGTGTAGGGCAGGCGGTCGCCATTGTGATCGTGGTGCTGCTGCTGTTTATGGGGTTGCGCACCGGCCTGGTCATCGGTGCGGTGCTGTTGATCACGGTGGCCGGCACACTGCTGGTCATGCACATCTACGAAATAGAACTGCAGCGTATTTCCCTCGGGGCGCTGGTTATCGCCCTGGGCATGCTGGTGGACAACGCCATCGTGGTTGCCGAGGGTATGCTGGTGCGCATGAACGGCGGTATGCGCCCCGAACAGGCCGCCAGGGAAGCCGTGGGCAAGACCATCTGGGCGCTGCTTGGCGGTACCGCCATCGGTATTCTCGCGTTCTCTGCCATCGGCCTGTCCCCTGACAACACCGGGGAATTCGCCAGCTCGCTGTTTTACGTGATCCTGATCTCACTGGCGCTGAGTTGGGTGACCGCCATCACCGTTACCCCCTTGTTGTGTGCGCTGTTGCTCAAGCCAGGGGCGGATGCGGCGGACAAGGACCCTTACGAGGGCAAGTTGTTCGTGATCTACCGCGGCCTGGTCAGCAGGGCGGTGGACCACCGCTGGCTGACCCTGGGCATCGTCGTGGCGCTGTTCGTTGCCGCCGCGCTGGGCTTCAGTCGGGTGAACAGCGGTTTCTTCCCTGACTCCAACACGCCCCTGTTCTTCGTCGACATCTGGGAGCCCGAGGGCACCGACATCCGCGCCACGCGCGATGACACGGTGCGCGTCAGCGAGTTTATCCGCCAGCAGCCCGGGGTGGTGCAGACCACCTCCGTGGTCGGTGGGCCGCACCAGCGCTTTACCCTGGTGTATGACTCCAAGGAACCCTCGCCGGTCTACGGGCAGGTGATCGTGCGCACCGAGACGCTGGCGCAGATAGAGGAGGTGTGGGCGGCGACGGAGGACTACCTGCACAGCGAGATGCCCTGGACCGACCCGATCATCAAGCCGATGCGTATCGGGCCGGGGCGCGATGCCAAGATCGAGGCGCGCTTTTCCGGGCCCGACGAGACTGTGCTGCGCAAACTCTCTGAAGAGGCCCAGCGCATTATGCGTGAGGACGGGTTCGCCACCGACATCCGCGACGACTGGCGCTCGCCAGTGAAGGTTGCGGTGCCGGTGTTTAACGAGCAGGTGGGCAGGCAGCTGGGCGTGGATCGCGAATCCCTCGGCGATGCCCTGCGCTACGCGTTTGAGGGCTCGCGGGTGGGGGTCTACCGCGACGGCATCCGCCTGCTGCCGATAGAGCTGCGCGCGCCCGCCGAGGAACGCGGGGATATCGATAACGTGCGCGATATCCAGGTGTGGAGCCCGGTACTGGGGCGTTCCGTGCCGGCGTCGCAGGTGGTATCGCGCTACGAGACGCGCCTGGAAAATGCGGTGATCCGCGGCCGGGATCGCATCCAGACCATTATCGCTTCCTGTAACCCGGTGCAAGAGTCCGCCACCGAACTGCTGGCGCGGCTGCGGCCGGAGATCGAGGCGATCGAGCTGCCCATCGGCTACCACCTGGAGTGGGGCGGTGAGTTCGAGGATTCGCAGAATGCCCAGGCCGGCCTGGTGCGCTCGCTGCCCGTGGGATTCCTGCTGATGATCCTCACCAGTATTTTCCTGTTCGGTAAGCTGCGGCAGCCGGCGATCATCTGGGCCACCGTGCCCCTGGCTATCGTGGGTATTACCGCGGGCCTGCTGGCCACCGGCGGGGCGTTTGACTTCATGTCGCTGCTGGGCGCGTTATCCTTGGTGGGGCTGTTGATCAAGAATGCCATCGTGCTGATCGATGAGACCGACCAGCAGATCGCCGACGGCAAGGAGCCCTACACGGCGATACTGGATTCAGCGGTGAGTCGCCTGCGGCCGGTGATGCTGGCCGCCGGCACCACGATTCTCGGGTTGATACCGCTGTTGTCCGACGTGTTTTTCGTCAACATGTCGATCACTATCATGGCGGGCCTGGGTTTTGCATCGCTCCTGACACTGACCATCGTACCCACGCTGTACGCGATTTTTTTCCGCATCAAGAAACCGGAGCAGGCACCGCAGGAGGCCTGATCGAATGCGGCGGGGCCGTCTGGTTGGGCGGCGCTCCAGCAGGCATACTCTGGCGATAAATGGGTTACAGGGAGTAAACCGATGCGAGCGATGGTATTTGAGGGCGTGGGGCAGCCGCTGGTGGAGCAGGAGGTGCCGACCCCCGAGCCCGGCAGTGGCCAGCTGCAACTGCGGGTGACCGCCTGCGGTATCTGCCGCACCGACCTGCACGTGGTCGATGGCGATCTCACCGAGCCGGTGCTGCCGCTGATCCCCGGGCACCAGATTGTCGGTGAGATTACCTCGCTGGGCACGGGTGTCGCGGGGTTCCGGCTTGGCCAGCGCGTGGGCGTGCCCTGGCTTCAGGTCTCCAAGGCGAAACCACCATGTTGGCACAAGGCAGGGATGGCCTTGG
>CAJXUQ010000041.1 GCA_913061145.1 uncultured Haliea sp. | reverse complement strand
TCAGGTATTTTTTGGAATCACCCCCCCCGTTGCACTAGCGAGTTGAATCCGCGTCAACTTTATCGGGGTAACCGGAAAATCTGGTTGATCTCTAGGTATTACGGAGAGGTCGCAATCCCCCATCTCAACGGATTTATTGGTTGATGTGCCCAAATACGATTTTGGTGTCTGTCAAGTTGGGAAATGACGCTTTCCTGGATTGATAGAAGCGCATTTAATTATGGCTGGGACGTTTGCGTACTCCGGCAAACGTGGCACCACCCCAGGGCGCTTTATAGATCAGAGAATATGCCCGTCAACCATCAAACATTTGTCATCATTCAGGATAGTTGTTATATTGCTTTTCCTTTGGGGAGTAGCCTGCTTCCGAAACTCGGAAGAGTTCGTGTCAACATAATTGGCCACATGCCATGGTGCGAACACCTCTCGGTTGGCGAGACCATCGATGTATCCATGCCTAAGGTCGGGCGTGTGGATATATCGTGGACTCGATATGCCCGACCGGAGTTAGTTAGATGAACCCAATAGCCCTTCTTTTGCTTGCCTTTGCCATGTCCACAGATGCTTTCGCTGCTGCGATTGGTAAAGGTGCAACCCTTAAAAAACCACGCCTCACTGAAGCTTTCAGAATCGGACTCATCTTTGGTTCTATCGAAGCAATCACTCCGCTTGTAGGCTGGTTAATTGGAAAATCAGCAGCAGGCTATGTGGAGGCCTGGGATCACTGGATTGCTTTTTCACTCCTGACGGTCCTGGGTCTTCACATGATTTATGAGGGTACAAGGCCTGATGAGGGTAGTGAGGAGCATGAAGCCCAAAAGTCTTTGTTCCGGACCTGTCTAACTGCATTTAGTACCAGCATTGATGCCATGGCGGTTGGTGTTGGTCTGGCATTCATAAATGTCAACATATGGATAGCGTCAGCTTTGATTGGGCTTGCAACGACCCTCATGGTAACTATTGGCATAATGCTAGGGCGTGCTATAGGGTTGGTCATGGGACACAGAGCAGAAATTTTTGGCGGACTAACGCTGATTGCAGTGGGTGCATGGATTTTATATGGTCACCTGTAAGCTTCTTCTTCGAGGCTCCACAATGGACTGGAGCCTCGAAGTCTTGTTATCCGGCGCTGGTTTTCCTCGTTTCATTAATACAACGCTGCGGCCCGACAGTAACTTGCACTAATGACGGGCACCTAGCCTGAATACGCTGCTTATAGAAGGCAGGCGACTCGGGAGCATGCGAAACGATCGAGACAATGGCGGCGTGAATATTTGGACCAATGGCCCAGAGGTGCAGATCGCTGATTCGCGCATCATCATTCTCAATGGATTACCTGACGTCGTGCTCCAAGTCGCTGCGCTGTTGATCAAGCAGCACGCGGGAGGTGTCCTTCAATAGATGCCATGACCAGCGAGTGATGAGTAACGCACCGACGATCCCCATGAGCGGGTCCATCTAGTTCTCAACGAGAACCAGTTGAGCGCGATGAACAGATGCCAGTGGCCACCTCGGATTGCTGCAAAACGGTCACGGATTCGCACACTTCATAGATGGTATCTGGAAATCGTACGCCAGACCGTTGAAGCTGCACTTAGGCCCAAGCAAGCCATGTGGTGGTATATCAGCAGTCTCATAGAAGCAGTTTGACCAGGAGCACAGCACAAGCGATCCAGACGGCAATGACCACGCCAGCCGCCAGGCGACTGACTGGCCGTTCGGTGGCTTTGGCCGCTGCTTGTCGGTGTTTCTCCATCACTTCAGGCGGGATGAGCCGGACGACCAACAGGATGCCGAGCGGCACGATCACGAGATCATCCAGGTAACCGAGCACGGGAACGAAATCCGGGATCAGGTCGATGGGTGATACCGCATAGGCGGCTACAAGCAGCGCGAGCCCCTTGGCAAACCACGGCGTTCGAGGGTCTCGCGCGGCTAACCAGACTGCATGTACATCCCGCTTGATCGTGCGCGCCCATCGCTTGGCGTTCGAGATTGGCGTCATAGTTGGCCGCCTCAACGCTACTCGTTCCCGACGCGGAGCAAGGCCAGTGTCCCGGCTGCCATCAGCACCGCTGCCAGGCCGAAACCAAGCGTCGGCGAGACTGCGGTCCACACCACGCCGACCGTTGCACTGGAGACAAACTTGGCCGTGCCATTGATCGTGCCCAGCGCGCCGTAGCTCATCACCAATGTTTCAGTCTGCACCATTTCCGCCGTCACCGTGGATTCCAGCGCTTCCTCGACAGTGACGCACAAGCCCGCGACGAAGAAGATGGCGGCCAGCAATGGAATGCTGTCTACCGAAAACCAGAAGGCGAACGCAGTCAGGACGGCCGCCAGCGCGATGATGCCTGTCCGAGCGGCGTCAGGCCGTAGCCCACGAGGACCAGCAACTTGCGATGGCCCACTTTGTCAGCGACGTAGCCCGATACCATCTTGGTGAAGCTGGCCACGGCATCGGCAATACCTTCGATGGTGCCGAGTACGCTGGCCGGCAGGCCCAGCACGGCAAGAAAACCAGGAAGAATGACGGTCGTCGTCTCGTAGCAGAAGTCACCCAGAGCGCTGGTGATCCCAGCACCAACGACGGTGTGGTTGAACCAGCCTTTCGGTCGGGCGACGGTTTCGGCCGTCAATGCGGCTTCATTCTTACTTTCATCCATTCTTTGATCTTTCTGTGTGCACGGCTTCTTCATGTTCTACTTGAAGTAGGTTTTGATGACCTGCAGCACCGCATCCAAGTCTTGTTGCCGCTGCTCCAACTCGGGCTCCCTGACAACGTGATCAGTCAGGTGCCCCTCAATGATGGTCGCCATCAGCCCATTCACCGCTCCGCGAATCGCGGCGGCCTGTTGCAGCACGGCAGTGCAATCCCCTTCCTTATCAAGTTGCCTTTCCAGTGCAGCTGCCTGCCCCTGGATACGTCGAACGCGGGTTAGCAGCTTCGCTTTGTCTTTGATCGTGTGCATGGGGCTGTCTCTGTGAGAAGGGAAACTATACAGGGAGGTGGCATACAGATACTAGGGGGGAGTATGATTGCTTTCAAGAAAGATAAAGGTATGTGAGTCGTCTTCTCCCAGTATTCCGTCAGTAACCGACACCAACGCCTCGAGGAGGCCCCATGCTCCAAGTGCTGAGTCACCGCCGTTACCGCCATTTATTCCTGGCCCAGGTCACCGCTCTCGTCGGCACCGGGCTAACGACGGTCGCCCTGGCGCTGCTGGCCCATGACCTGGCGGGCGGGCAGGCGGGGCTCGTGCTAGGCACAGCCCTGGCGATCAAGATGGTGGCCTATGTGGGCATCGCGCCACTGGTCGGGGCTTACGCCTCGCGTCTGCCGCGACGCGTCCTGCTGGTCAGCCTGGACCTGCTGCGGGCATCCGTGGTCTGCGCGCTGCCCTTCGTCACCGAGATCTGGCAGATCTATGTGCTGATCTTCCTACTCAATGCCGCCTCGGCAGGCTTCACCCCGGTCTTTCAGGCGACGATCCCAGACCTCCTCGAGGACGAGAGGCAGTACACCCGGGCGCTATCGTTGTCGCGGCTCGCCTATGACCTCGAGAACCTGCTCAGCCCCATGGCCGCTGCGGCACTGCTGACGGTGATGAGCTTCGATGTGCTGTTCCTGCTCAACGGCCTAGCCTTTCTGGTCTCGGCTGGCTTGGTTGTCTCGGTGGTCCTGCCGTCGCCCCATGCCGCGGATGACGAAGCGCCGAGCGTCTGGCGCAGAGTTTTACGTGGTATGGAAATCTACCTGAAGACCCCGCGGCTGAGAGGGCTGCTGGCCCTGAACATGGTGGTGTCCGCCGCCGGGGCCATGCAGATCGTCAATACCGTGGTCTATGTCCGTTCCGTCCTGGGCCTGGGCGAGCAGGCGGTCGCCATGGCCTTCGCGGCGGTCGGGGGCGGTTCGATGCTGGTGGCCCTGCTACTGCCGAAGGTCCTGGAGCGCGTGCGTGCGCGCCCGATCATGCTCGCCGGCGGCGCGCTGATGACGGTGAGCCTGTTCCTCGGCCTGCTCGCCCCCGGGTATGTCGGCCTGCTGGGGCTGTGGTTTCTGCTGGGCGCCGGCGCCTCGCTGGTCATGACGCCCACCGGACACCTGCTCAAACAGTCGTGCCAGCCAGAGGACCGTCCGGCGCTGTTCGCCGCGCAATTCTCGCTGTCGCATGGCTGTTGGCTGGTGGCCTATCCGTTGGCCGGTTGGGTTGGGGCCGAGGTGGGCCTGATTGAGACCTTCGCCCTGCTGGGGTCGATTGCGCTGGTGTCGACGGCGCTCGCGACCCGTGTCTGGCCGTCATGGGACCCTATGGCACTCGAGCATGATCATGTTCCTGTTGAGCACACCCACCTGCATTATCATGACGATCACCACCAGCATGAACATGAGGGCTGGGAGGGGCCGGAACCGCATCGCCATCCACACCACCATCCGAGAGGCCGTCACCGGCACGCCTTTATGATCGATGGCCATCACACGAGATGGCCATCGTGACATGAGAGTTGATCGCACTGGCTGGGCTATACGTCGACCATCAAGGGCAGCACGCCCCTGCGTAACACCATTTTCAGGATATCAGGCCCAGAGTAGCTTCCCTCTATGGCGACATAATTCGCTTTTGAGCAAGGTATGGCGGTAAGCCCCCGAGGCTTTAGAAGCCGACTTTTGCAGCCCCGAACAATGTTATGACTCCGAGGAAAGCAAAGATCGCGGCTGCAATTGAATGTACGAGCTTCATCGGGATTTTCGAGGCGAGCTTGTCGCCCGTAAAGACAGCAGGGACGTCGGCAATCAACATCCCAAGCGTAGTGCCAACGACCACCATCAGCGGGGCGGCGTAATGGGCAGCCATCGCGACAGTGGCAACCTGTGTCTTGTCGCCCATTTCAGCAAGAAAGAAGGTGATCACTGTCGCGCCGAAGACGCTGAATTTCCGGGCAACTCGGGTCTCCTCCTCTTCAATCTTGTCTGGGATCATGGTCCATATCGCCATAGCGAGGAATGATAGACCCAATGCCCAGCGCAAGATCTCGGGGCTCAACGTTGAAGTAATCCATGCCCCTATAGCACCCGCTAGACCGTGGTTAACAAGAGTCGCCGCGAAGATGCCGAGAATGATCGGCACCGGTTTCTTGAAGCGGGCTGCAAGGATAAATGCCAGAAGCTGGGTTTTGTCGCCGATCTCTGCAAGTGCGACGACCCCGGTAGAGACGAGGATTGATTCCATGAATATTCCCAGGCCGGTCAATAGACGATTAACCACAACGCGTCCCCGGCCATAGTCGGAGGCGTTATGGTCAAAGGTCTTGCCAAGCTTGGGAACCGCTTACGCCATGACCTCTCCGGTCAAGTGTGTTGACGCAAGCCTCTTCGAGAAGAAGAGCGGCTACTCCCCAATGACACCAGAATTTTAACAGCACCAAGCTGTGGGGGCAATCTGGTATAAGCGATGGCTATACCGTAAACCGGTCTGTATGAATTCAGACTTGATCTAATTTAATCCGGTAGCCCCCTCGTTCCTATTCTTTGCAGCGCAATCCGATCCCATACCCCAGCATCATGCCATTCGCCCTGCGAGGAATGGCACGATGGCACACCACAGCAGCCGCAACATCCTATGGCACCGCGCTATCGCCGTGCTGCTGGCCGTCTCTGCCCTCACTATCGAGCCCGTACTGGCTGGGGACGGTGCCACCGAGCATGCTCAACTGGCCGCGCTGATCCGCCAGCTCGACATGATCGACCGCCTGGCCGAGCACAGTGTCAGCCTGCCTCGACAGGGTGACAGCCGTTACCACTTCGACTACGCCCGCCTGCGCGAGGACATCGAGCGTGTTCGCCAGGGCATCCGCGACTACTTGAGTCCCCAACGCGCGCAACCGCGTGATCCCGTAGACCTGCTCGGCGGCTACCGCCAGGAGTCCGAGGAGGCCGACCAATGAACGCCGCTCAAGCGACCGCCTTTCAGGCCAACGCCGGTTTCTCGGCGTCGGATATGTCCGTCGTACTCGTGAGCCTCGTCTTCGCCGTGCTGCTGCTATGGGGTGTCTGGGCCCTGCGCACCGCCTATGTGGGCTGGGCGGAAGAACGCATCTCTCAACGTCAGTTCCTCGGTGTCGCGGTGCGGTTCATCGCGATGTACGTCGTACTGACTTTTTTCCTGTTGTCTTGACCCGATGAGGACATCGCCATGGCTTCCCGCTCCGCTCGCAACCGCTTGATTCAACACATCCGCCAGTCTGCTGCCGCCTTGCTTTCGGCAAGCGCGGTGCCGCTGGTTCACGCCCAGGGGCTGCCGACGCTGGAGGACCCGTCGCGCGGCACCGGCAGTGGCATCATGGAGACGCTGCGCAACTATGGCTACGACATCGTGCTGCTGGTGGCACTGCTCGTGGTCGCCTCGATGTTCATCGGTGTCTGCTACCACGCCTACAGCACCTATTCGGAGATCCACACCGGGCGCAAGACCTGGGGGCAGTTCGGCCTCACCGTGGCGGTCGGGGCGATCCTGCTGGTCGTGGGTATCTGGCTGCTGACCGAAGCCACCGGCATCTTGTAAAGGTGTCCCGTGATGGCTAGCACGCCCGAACTTCAACAGGACGACACGGTGACATTCCTGCCGCATCGGCTCAACCGCCAGCCCGTGGTGGTCCGGGGGCTGACGGCGGATGAGCTGTGGATTTGCGTGGGCCTGTCGGCCCTGGTCGGGTTGGTGCTCGGCCTGCTGCTGGCCTGGCTGACGTCCACCCTAGCGCTGATACCGTCGATGATCGTGGCCACCGTTGCGCTTGGGGTCTTTGCCGGCGGAAGTGCGCTGCGGCGTCGGAAGCGGGGTCGCCCCGACACCTGGCTCTATCGCCAGTTGCAGTGGCGCATCGCGCTCGGGTATCCGCTGTTCTCGCCCTACGTCGGAGGCGGTTCACTGGTAACACGTTCGGGTCACTGGGCGACCCGAAGGGGGACACCATGAGCCGCTTCAAGAACGAGGTCACCCATCTTCAGGCCCATATCAGGACACTGCGTCTGGGTGCAGGCGCACTGTTCGTCCTCGCCTTGGTGCTGGGCGTTGGCTGGTGGAATGCCCCGCGTGATCTCACTATCCATGTACCTCCAGACCTGCGATCAGGCAGCGTGCGCAAGTGGTGGGACGTACCACCAGAATCGATCTATGCCTTCGCCTTCTACATCTTTCAGCAACTCAACCGCTGGCCCACCAACGGCGAGGAGGACTACGCGCGCAACATCCATGCCCTATCTGCCTACCTGACGCCCGGCTGTCAGCACTTTCTCCGGCTCGATTACGAGCAGCGGCAGCGCACCGGCGAATTGCGTCAGCGGGTACGGGGTATCTACGAAATTCCGGGGCGCGGCTTTGGTGATGACCCGACCCGACGCGTCCGGGTGGTGTCCGACCGCGACTGGGTCGTCACCCTGGACGTCAGCGCCGATGAGTATTACGGCACCGAGCAGGTCAAGCGCGCCCTGGTGCGTTATCCGCTGAAGGTCGTACGCCTGGACATCGACCCCGAACGCAACCCCTTCGGCCTGGCGCTGGACTGCTATGACGGCACACCACAGCGCATCGCCGCCGAACCGCCTCCGGCATCCCCCGCACCGGAGACTCCGTAGAGGACTTGCCATGAAAAAACTTTCTGGAAAAGTTTTTCGCGTCAGCCGCGCAACGGTGAGGCACAAGGATGTGCCGAGCAACCGTCCGTTCCTCATCCTGGCCTGTCTTGCGCTGTTCCTCGGCTGGATACCCTCCAGCCAGGCAGTGGAAATCCTCACGTGGGAGCGCATGCCGCTGGCCGTCCCCCTGGTGGTCGGCCACGAGCGCGTGGTCTTCATCGACCGCAACGTGCGCGTCGGTGTACCCGCCTCGATTGGCGATCGCCTGCGTGTGCAGAGCGCTGGCGGTGCCCTCTACCTGCTGGCACACGACACCATCGAGCCCACACGTTTGCAGTTGCAGGACGCCGACGACGGCACCCTGATTCTGATCGATATAGCTGCGCGAGAAGGGGAGGCACCACTGGAGCCCGTGCGCATCGTCGAGGGCGAGACTGCCGGCACACGATACGGCGGCACGGGTGCGCAAGCCCCCAATGCATCGGCCGCCACACCACCCGATCCCGCGCGGGAGACACCGATTCCGGTGGTGCTCACGCGCTATGCAGCCCAGAGCCTGTATGCACCGCTGCGTACCGTCGAACCCGTGAACGGCCTCTCGCGCGGGAACCTGCCCCGTGACCTGGCACTGGACACGTTGTTGTCCACTTTACCGGTTCGCGCCAGGGCGCTGGCCGCCTGGCGATTTGAGGACCAGTGGGTGACGGCGGTTCGCCTGACCAATACCGCCAACCGGTGGCTCACCCTGGACCCCAGGGCGCTGCAGGGCAATTTCGTGGCGGCGACCTTCCAGCATCCCGATCTGGGACCGGCGGGTGAGTCGCACGACACCACGGTGGTATATCTGGTGACGCGCGGCCATGGCCTGGCGGAATCGCTGCTCCCGGCCATCAGCCCGATCGATGCCACCCTCAACCTGCCGGCAGCCGCTGCCGCTGGCGACGCGGAGGGAGCGGATCATGCGCAGTAACGGCCTGCTCAAGTGGTTGATGCTCCCGGTCATCGCGCTCTTGGTGTTCGCCGGCATCCGACTGTTTTCCGGCGATCACAGCCCAGGCACCTCGCCGCAGGAGGTGGGAACACGATTGTCCGCCGATGAAATGCGTGCCCTCGGCATCGAGGGGGACACGCCCAACGACACGGTGGCGACCTTGGTGGCTCAGGTTCGGCAGTTGCGCAATGAGCTGCAAACGGCTTTGTCGGACAACCGCTCTCAGCAGGCAGAGAACGACCGTCTGCGCCAGCGTGAACGCTCCATCGAGCAGCGTATCCAGACGGCGCTGGATACAGAGCGTGCCCAACTACGCCAGGATCGCGAAGTCGTGGCGAACGAACGGCAGCAGGCGCAGAGCCTGCTTCAGGATATCCAACGGCAATTCGAAGGACTGGGAGGTCAGGGTGATCATGCGGATTTGCCCATCGGCCTTGGCCTCGAACCTAGCGATGGTCAGGGTTTCGGCGATGGCGTCCGCTGGATCGAACCGGATGATGCCAGACCCGCAGAGGGCCGCAATGACAATCGCAGCGGCTTTACCTTTCCCAACGCTTTCGGGCCAGCCCAGGGCGCCATCGACTCGGCCAGCGAAACGCTGGGTCGGGCCACGGACGGGCAGGTCGGCGCTTCACCACTGAAGGCAGTCTACACCGTGCCCTCCAATGCCACCCTGATGGGCTCGGTCGCCATGACGGCGCTGATCGGCCGGGTCCCCATCGACGGCACGGTGAACGACCCCTATCCGTTCAAGGTGGTGATCGGCCCCGACAACCTCACCGCCAACGGCATCGAGCTTCCCGACGTGGCCGGTGCCGTGGTCAGCGGCACCGCGTCGGGGGATTGGACGCTGTCCTGCGTGCGCGGCCAGATACGGTCGATCACCTTCGTGTTCCAGGACGGCACCATCCGCACGCTGCCGGAAGAGGATGGCAGAAATAACAGCAGCAATCGGAGCAATGACAACATCCTCGATGGCCTCGGCTGGATCAGCGATCCCCATGGCATTCCCTGTGTCTCCGGCGAGCGGCGCAGCAACGCCCAGCAATTCCTGGGCACCCAAGCGCTGATCACGGCAGCCGGTGCTGGCGCGGCTTCCCTGATCGACTCGGACAGCGGGCAGGTATCTTACATCGGCAGCGACGGTTCACTTGGCACCGTCGGCATTAGTGCCAACGAGGCCATGGGCCGCATCCTGGCGGGCGGTGTGCAGGAAATGTCGCAGTGGGTCAACAAGCTCTACGGCCAAGCCTTCGCCGCAGTCTACGTTGAGCCGGGTGCCCAGGTGGCCGTGCATATCGAGCAACCCCTTAACATCGACTACGACGCCAAGGGGCGCCGGGTCGATCACCGTCTCGGAGGCTCCCATGGTTCGGATCTCGATTAGCCCAATGAGTATCAAGGGCACTGCTCTCATGCTCGCCGTACTGTTCCTGGCCGGTTGTGCAACGAGTAAGGAAGAACTGCTCACCCACGAAGGCCAAACCATGCTCGACATCTGGAGTCGTGAAGCGGGTGCCGCGGCTAGCGGTGGCCGCGCCGCCCGTGAACTACTGGATGCACGCCAGTCCCTGCGCCGGCCACTCACCGCGGCAGACGTACAAGCTGCGCCCGTCGATCAAACCCGTTATACCCGCACGGCGCGGAACGAGGTCTACAGCCAGTTCAAGCGCCTGCCCAATCCAGACCTGGTCATGTACGTGTTCCCGCATCTGGCCGGCACCGACCCCGTGCCGGTGCCCGGCTACAGCACCGTGTTTCCCTTGTACCAGCGTGTGCAATACGCCCTGCCCGGCGAGCGGGTGGAGGATTACTGATGGCCTGGTCGCTGCCCCGGTTATGGCATGGGCGCCAGGGACAACCTGACGCTGAGGCGGTTTCAACGGAGCCGCCCGATGCCTGGGAGCGCCATGTGGAGACATTAAACGAGCATGGCATTCCGGTACCAGGCAGCCAGTGTGATCCCGTACACCCTGCCGCCACGCAGTCGGACGAGCAGCGCCTCTACGACGTCAAGCCATCCTTCGTCGATCTGCTGCCCTGGGTGGAGTACCTGCCGGATTCACAAAGCCTGCTACTGGATGACGGCGAATCGGTCGCGGCCTTCTTCGAGCTGACGCCCATCGGTACCGAAGGGCGAGAGCCCCAGTGGCTGCTGCAGGCCCGCGATGCGCTGGAAAACGCCCTGCAGGACAGCTTCGATGAACTCGACGAGCAGCCCTGGGTGGTTCAGCTCTACGCCCAGGATGAGACCGATTGGTCCAGTTACCTGAAGACCCTGCGCGACTATATCCTGCCACGAGCTCAAGGCAGCGCCTTTAGTGAGCGTTACCAGCGCTTTCTGGCCCACCACTTGCGCGCCATCGCCAAGCCCGGCGGTTTGTTCGAGGACACCACCGTGACCCGTCTGCCATGGCGCGGCCAGTCTCGACGCGTGCGCATGGTGATCTATCGCCGTGCGCCGGGCGCTTCCCGGCGCCGTGGACAAACCCCGGAACACGCCCTGGCGACGGTCTGCGACCGGCTGCTGGGCGGTCTGGCCAATGCCGGCATCAAGGCCCGTCGCCTTCAGGCCGCGGACATCCACGCCTGGTTGCTGCGCTGGTTCAACCCCCATCCCACCCTGTTGGGACCGTCGGCAGCGGACCAGGAGCGCTTCTACCAGTTGACCGCCTATCCCCAGGCGTCGGAGCCCGGTGAGATCGAACTGGCCAGCGGCACGGACTTCTCGCAGCGGCTGTTCTTCGGCGAACCGCGCTCCGATGTGGAGAACGGCACCTGGGTTTTCGACGACATGCCACACCGGGTCATGGTGCTCGACCGCCTGCGCACGCCGCCGGCCACGGGCCATATCACTGGCGAGACCCGCAAGGGTGGAGATGCCTTCAACGCCCTGTTCGACCAGATGCCCGATGACACGGTGATGTGCCTGACCCTGGTGGCCACACCACAGGACGTGCTCGAAGCCCACCTGAACCACCTAGGCCGCAAGGCCGTCGGCGATACGCTAGCCTCCGAGCAAGCTCGCCAGGACATACAGGAGGCACGTTCGCTGATCGGCAGTGCCCACAAACTCTATCGCGGCGCGCTGGCCTTCTACCTGCGCGGGCGTGACCTGGCGGAGCTGGACGCGCGCGGCCTGCAACTCGCCAACGTCATGCTCAACGCCGGCCTGCAACCGGTGCGCGAGGAGGATGAGGTCGCCCCCCTCAACAGCTATCTGCGCTGGCTGCCCTGCGTGTTCGACCCGGCCAAGGATCGCCGCCAGTGGTACACCCAGTTGATGTTCGCCCAGCATGCGGCCAACCTCTCGCCGCTCTGGGGCCGCAACCAGGGCACCGGCCACCCCGGCATCACCTTCTTCAATCGCGGCGGCGGCACCATCACCTTCGATCCGCTCAACCGCAAAGACCGGCAGATGAACGCGCACCTGTTCCTGTTCGGTCCGACCGGTTCCGGCAAGTCCGCCACGCTCAACAACATCCTCAACCAGGTGGTCGCCGTCTACCGGCCACGGCTGTTCATCGTCGAGGCGGGCAACTCCTTCGGCCTGTTCGGGGACTTTGCCAAGCGTCTCGGGCTGAGTGTGCACCGGGTCAAGCTGGCCCCCGGTGCCGGCGTGAGCCTGGCACCGTTCAGCGATGCCTGGCGCCTGGTCGACACCCCCGGCGAGGTCAGCACCCTGGACGCCGATGCCCTGGATGACGACGAGGAAAGGAGTCCCCTCGCATCGGAGGAAGACGAGCAACGCGATGTGCTGGGTGAGTTGGAGATCACCGCCCGGCTGATGATCACCGGCGGAGAAGACAAGGAAGAAGCACGGATGACCCGTGCCGACCGCAGCCTGATCCGCCAGTGTATCCTGGATGCGGCCCGCCGCTGCGTCCAGAATGAACGCACGGTGCTGACCGAGGACGTACGCAACGCCCTGCGCGAGCGCAGCGCCGACACGACCCTGCCCGAGACGCGCCGCGCCCGTTTGCTGGAGATGGCCGACGCCATGGACATGTTCTGCCAGGGCCTGGACGGCGAAATGTTCAATCGTCCCGGCACGCCATGGCCGGAGGCCGACATCA
>CAJXUQ010000040.1 GCA_913061145.1 uncultured Haliea sp. | reverse complement strand
TAAAACTATGTTATCCCCAAATGGAAGTGTATGGGGGCAGGTTGACACGTAGGGGCCAGAAGGACACGGGGTCTGTCCACGGGGCAAACCTCTTTTCGCAGTCAGCCACACTGACCTGGCTGGCCGGTGCGGATCAGGTGACGTCCTTCACCCTCCCCGGTACGCGGCACAGCAGAAGCTTTTGCAGCCGCTGTGGTTCGGCTTTACCGGGCGTGCAGTCTGCGGGATTGCTCGTCGTTCCCGCAGGGTGTCTGGACACGCCGCACCCGCTGTGGCCAACGGCGCACATCTTCACCTCCAGCAAAGCCGCCTGGGATGGCCAGTGCGATGACGTACCCGCATTTGAAGGGCTCCCAACCCGTGTTTAGAGGCCAGGGGCTGACCAGGCCACGATGTATATCGTTACTCGGTGCGCTGGTGTTCGCCGTTGTGGTTGCACTCGGGTCACATCTCTCTCCGGTGCTGGGCTATGTGTTTGCCCTGCTGGCGCTTGTCATGATTGTGGTTGCATTGCACATGCAATCAGTATGGCCCACACAATCGCGGCAGGAGCATGCCCTGGCCTTCGCGCTATTCTGGGGAACAATGCTCGGGGGTGTGGTACCGTTTATCGTGGCAGCCTTTCTGGAAGGAGGGGTGTCTGCGGTGATGAGCATCTTCACCTCATAGTCGTCGCACCCGCGGCGTTGCGGAGTTCCGGTGTGGCGAGTGAAACCAGTTGCCTTGTCCGTAAACCACAGTGGTGAAGCCTATGTCAGATATTGCCAGTACCCCCCGGCCACCGTATTACGCGGTGATCTTCAGTAGTCACCGCACCGAGGGTGATAATGGCTACGCGGAAATGGCGGACCGCATGGTTGACCTGGCGGCCCTGCAACCCGGGTTTCTCGGCATCGAGTCCGTGCGTGACGGCTTGGGCCTGACCGTATCCTATTGGGACAGCGTTGAGGCGATACGGGACTGGAAGCGGAACGCGGAGCACCAGGTAGCACAAGAGCGGGGTCGGATTGCATGGTATTCAGGGTTCAAGGTCAGGATCGCCAGGGTAGAGCGGGACTACGGACTTTGAGTAGACTCTGGCACGACAGATTCACCACTCTGATGCGGAGCACATAATGAAGCAACAGGCGCTGCGAATCTGGCCGCTGCTCACGGGCACACACCGTTATGAGAAGGTTGTATCGACCCGCAACCGGGGCCACGGCCAGTTCATCACCGCGCCCATTCTGGCCTACCTGATCGAGACTCCGAATGGCCGCATTCTGTACGATGTGGGCTGTGATTATCAGAAAATTGCCACCCCGGAACTGCGCTCGAAATACTACGACCCGATGCGTGATTTCTTCGACCCGCCGGTGATGGACGACAGCCAGCGCATACCCAGCTACCTGCAGCGGCTCGGCCTGACCGCCCGGGATATTGACCTCGTGTTTCTCGGCCATCTGCACTTCGACCATGCGGGTGGTCTGTGTGATCTGCCGGGCTGTGAGGTTCACGTACATGCTGACGAGGTGCAGGCGGCCGCGACGCGGCTGGACAGCGGTGTTTTCGCCGACGAGGTGGCCGGTGCCAGTGGGTGGAACCTGCAGAGCGCGGAATACGAGGTTGCTCCCGGCGTCCATGCCCTGTGCACGCCGGGGCACACCGCCGGCCATATGTCGCTGTTCATCGAACTGCCCAAGGGTCGGCCGGTGATTCTGTGTGGCGACGCGGCGGACCTGACCGAAAACCTTACCGACGAGGTTGCACCGGGCTATTGCTGGCAGGACAACGAGGCACTGGCCATCAGCAGTATCAGGCGCATGAAATCGATCGCCGAGCGTGAAGGCGCAGAGCTGTGGCCAAATCACGATTTCGAGTTTTACCGGGGCCTGCCGGCGTTTCCTGCCTGGCGAGAGTAGGGGTAACGGTACAACCCTGCGGATGCCAGGCCGGTGGTGCTGTTTCTGCGTATACCGATGACCCGTCGCCGGGCCTGGGGTAGGATAGGCGCACGGCGCAGGCGACAGGCCGGAACGTAACAGATTCCAGAACCTATACGGAGAATACACGATGCTGAATCATGTCATGATTGGCTCTGACGATATCGAAAGATCCAAGCGCTTCTATACTGCCGTCCTGGGTGTGCTTGGCGCAGGCGCACCCATTGAGCACAAGAACGACACCGGACAGACGCGTCTGTTCTTCATGCACGATGGCTCCACCTTCAGTGTGAGCGAGCCCATCAACGGCAAGCCGGTCACCGCCGCCAACGGCTCAACCATCGGCTTCGTCTGCAATTCGCCGGAGCAACTCCAGAAGTTCCACGATGTCGCCGTTGCCAATGGCGGCACCAGTGTGGAGGATCCACCCGGTCCCCGCGAAAGCACCATGGGCGTGATGTACCTGTGCTATTTCCTGGACCCGGACGGTCACAAGATCTGTGGTATCCATCGGCCCAGCTGAACGCTTTCCAACAGCCATTCCCGGGAGGTGAGCATGGTACAGCCCTGCGATGGAGACGTTCTGGAAGCCTCGCTGGCGGCGCTTAACGAGCAGGCGTCGGCGGCATGGTGTCTGCAAAACGGCAAGCTGCACCGTGAGTTCAAGTTTCCCGATTTCGTCTCGGCCTTTGCTTTCATGACACGGGTGGCACTGCTTGCCGAGCGGGCGAATCATCATCCCGAGTGGTCCAACGTCTACAACACGGTTGTGATCGACCTGACCACGCACGATGCGGGCGGTATCTCCCCGAAAGATTTCGACCTGGCGCGCGAGATCTCGCTTGCTGTCTGAAGAGGAGACATCGCGCGTTATCGAGATGGCCTGGGAAGACCGCACGCCCTTCGAGGCGATCAAGTCGCAATTCGGGTTGAACGAAGCCGGCGTGATTGCATTGATGCGCGTTAGCCTCAAGCCGGGCAGTTTCCGGCTTTGGCGAGCGCGTGTAACCGGCCGGGTGACCAAGCATGCCAGGTTGCGAGCGCCTGGTGTCTCTCGGGGGTACTGTCCCACGCAGTACAAGCCCCGGTAGTTGCTGCGGCGTCGGTGGTTTCACCGGTTCGCGGCCTGTACCATAGGCGATACCGCTTCCCGGGTGACGGCTCTTGACGACGACCAGACAGCAACCCAATAACCCACTGCATGGGATCACCCTTGAAAAGGCGCTGACCCGGCTCGTGGCGCATTACGGTTGGGACGGCCTCGCGCTGAGGATCGATGTGAACTGTTTCAAGAGCGATCCATCTATCAAGTCATCGTTGAAGTTCCTGCGCAAGACCGAGTGGGCCCGCAACAAGGTTGAGCGCTTATACGTTTCGACTTTCGATTCGCAATCTCCCTGGGGGTATTCCCAGCGCTGAAAGCAGGAGCCCTGTATTCATGAGGTTTATCACTACCGTGGCAGTGCTGGCGCTGCTGGCCGCCTGCAGTAATGAACAGATGTACTCCGCGGTACAGCAGAACCAGCAACTTGAGTGTGCCAAACTGCCGCAGAACGCGTACGAAGAATGCATGCGCGAAACCGGAACGTCCTACCGTGAGTATGAGCGGAAACGCCAGGAACTTCTCAAGGATGACTAACCCGCCGCCGGCGCTGTCCGGCTGTTGAGCGCCGTCTATGGTGTCGAAAGCAAAGCTCTACGCCCAATTGGACCGTTTGGAGGACGAGCTGGAGGAGCGGCTGGTCATGCATCTGGAGGCGGCAGCAACGGGTGCCAACGACTTTGCCTTCTGTGCAACGGATTTCAGGGCAGCCTCGCGACCCAACGATCGCATCGACGCGGAGGCCGACGCCCTGGTGCATCTCGGCCGACGGATCCTGACCCTGAGAGAGAAGCTGGGTGAGTCATCGGCGGGCACCCCCGCAGAACGTCTCTGCTGGTATTGCCGCAAATGGGGCGAGGCGGGAGATGACGGGCGGAGAGCCGCACGGGAACTCGCGAGCGATTTTCTGCAGGAGATCAACCAGCGTCTGGCAGGCGAAGACTGAGTGCGGGTCCCGACCCGTAAGTGTTCACGCCATGCGCAGTGGCGGCGACAGAGGTGCCGCGTGTATACATGCTGCACATAGCGCTGCATTTTCTGGTTCCCCTGCTGGTGGCACGGCTGTTCTTCCGCCGCCGTTGGCAAACTGCGTTCCTGGTGATGGTCGCCACCATGCTGGTTGACCTCGATCATCTGCTGGCACAACCTATCTACGACCCCGGCCGCTGCAGTATCGGCTTTCATCCATTGCATCAACTGTGGCTGATTGCTGTGTATGTGCTGCTCAGCCTGTTTCCCGCCAGCCGCCTGGTGGGCCTGGGTTTGTCGGTGCACATGCTGCTGGATGCAGCGGATTGTCAGGTGACCAGCGGGGTTTGGGTCCACCCGGGATGATCTCCCTGGGCCGTCCTCGTTGTCCGCCGCGGTCTGTCTGGTCTATTCTCTCCCTTTCGTTGGATGGATGTCGCACAGGGGCAGGGTATGGATTGGCGCGGCAGGCGGCGCAGTAGCAACGTTGAGGATCGGCGCGGTCAGCCGGTCCGCGCCGGCGGCGTGCCGGGCGCTATGCTCTTACTGCGTATTCTGCCCTGGCTGCTGCGCAGTAAGGCCGGGCGCGTCATGCTCGGGTTGGGTGTGGTCGCGTTTGTTGGTGCCCGGATGCTGGGTATTGACGTGTTGCAGGTTGCGCCAGACTCGGGCCCGGCGGCCACAGCGGCGCCCATCAGCGCGCAGGAGCAGGAGCTGGCCGAGTTTGTTGCGGTTGTGCTGGCAGATACCGAAGCCACCTGGCAGGCAATATTCGACGCATCCGGCGCCACCTATGAAGAGCCGGTGCTGGTGCTCTTTCGCCAGCGGGTTGCCTCTGCCTGTGGTTCGGCCAGCGCCGCCGTCGGCCCTTTCTATTGCCCCGCGGATCGCAAGGTCTACCTGGACCTGAGTTTCTTCCGCGACCTCGATCGCCAGCTGGGGGCGCCCGGCGACTTCGCCCAGGCCTACGTGATTGCCCATGAGGTGGGGCATCACGTGCAGACCCTGCTGGGCATCAGCCAGCGGGTGCGCGCCAGTGGGCAGGGCAGGCCCGCCGCCGACGTGAATGCGCTGTCGGTGCGGCAGGAGCTGCAGGCGGATTGCTTTGCCGGAGTCTGGGGCTATGCGGCGCAGCAGTTCCGGCAGATGCTGGAGCCGGGTGACCTTGAGGAGGCGCTCCGCGCCGCGTCCGCCATTGGCGACGACCGTTTACAGCGCCGCAGCGGTGGCGACCTTGTTCCCGACAGCTTCACCCACGGTACGTCGGCGCAACGGGTAGCGTGGTTCCGCCGCGGTTTCGAGACTGGCGATATGGGGCAGTGCGATACCTTTGCCGGCCCCGTGTAGCTGCGTCTACGCGATCATTCACGCATCAGGAGGGCCGGATGTCGGCTTTGCACCAACAGCACATAGACTGCCCGTATTGTGGCGAGTCCATCGAGGTGCTGATCGACGAAAGCGAGGCGGGCCAAAAGTATATCGAAGACTGCCAGGTCTGCTGTCGCCCGATTCTGTTCCACGTTGCCATGACCATGGATGGCGAGCTGTCGGTCTCAGTCCACGACGAGAACGAAGCGCTCTGAGCGCGTTGGTGTGTGGTGTGGTTAACCGCGTTATGATGGCCGGCCAGGCCGCAGGAGTGCGGCCGACTTGAGCGGTGCGGCTGCCCCTAAGGATCATTATGTTTGAAATTCTGCTGACGGAAGAGATTCAGGCCCCCCCTGAGGTGGTTTGGGAGGTGATCACGAATACCGCGGCCTATCCGCAGTGGAACACCTTTGTCGTTGCCTGCGAATCCACGTTCCAGGTGGGAGACCCGATCCACATGAAGGTCCGGGTCCTGCCGTTCATGGTGCAGCCGCAAACGGAAACGATCTGGCGCAATGAGCCGGGCCGCTTGCTGGATTACGGTATCAAGGCTCCGCTCGGCGCACTCGCGAGTACCCGTCAGCATCGCCTGTCAGCAACACCCTCGGGGGGCACGCATTACGAGTCCCTGTTCCGGCTGGAGGGGTGGTTCTCGCCCGTGGTGGGATTGCTCTTTGGCGCCCAGCTGCGCCGCGGCTTTGGTGAGATGACCCGCGGCATTGCGAACCGCGCAATGGACGTCAATGCCGCGGTCCGGGCCTGACGCTCAGGTGAAGAAAACACTGTGCAGCAGGCGCCCCGGGAGGGCGATCGCGCCAATCGCGGCGCCCACCGTACCCAGGTAGGCGCCGACGGCAAAACCGCGGTGGCGCCTGATGTTGCCGCGCCGAACCGCGATGACGGACACCACCACGCACACCAGCACCCAGATGGACAGCAGATGGATGGGCCCGTAGCCCATGAACAGGTTGCTGGGGCTGGTCAACCAGAATGATGAGAGGGCTGCGACGACCATCGCCAGCATCCAGGACCAGCCGATCCAGCGGTGGGTTGGCGTGCCTTTCGCAGAGGCCAGTTGCAGGCCCCCGACCGCCAGCACCCAGAGTGCCGCCGCAAGGTGTATGTAGACACTCATGGCGCGGCGGGAGTGCTTCCCGGTCTGTTGTGAACACGCATGATCTACGCCTCCTGATGATACGCTGAACTGCATGGTAGAGTGCGCGCGCCGACGCGGCAATGGCCTTGCTTGCGACCACCGAGCACCTCCCGCACAATGCAGGACATTACGCTGCAACCCGATACCGCATCGCCGTGGCCACTGACGGAATTCTCTACATTGTTGTGCTGACCTTCGCCGCGGGCCTCTGCATGCCGTTGGGCGGCTGGATCGCCAGTTTCGAACGCATCCAGCGGCGCTGGCTGGAAAAAGAGGTGCGCCACTTTCTGATTGCCCTGGGTGGTGGCCTCTTGCTGGGTGCGGTGTACGAGGTGCTGCTGCCGGAGGGCCTGGCCCGGTTTGGCAATTCCGTTTCTGCGGTGCTGCTGTTTGTCGCGGGTGGCCTCGTGGTATTTTTGCTGGAGCGGCTGCTGGCCGCGCGACGCCGCGAGGCGCCTCAGCTACTGGGTATGTTGCTGGACTATGTGCCGGAATCCATCGCACTCGGAGGGTTGATTGCGACTGATCCGTCGCTCGCCCTGGTCCTGGCCATTGTGATCGGCCTGCAGAACCTGCCCGAGGGTTTCAATGCCTATCGCGAGCTTGCGGCGGCGGGGCGCTACTCCTCTGCGAAAGTCCTGAGCCGGATGTCGCTGCTGACCCTGCTGGGTCCTTTGGCCGGACTTTCCGCGTATTTCTTTCTGGCCGATCTGCCGGCGGTGCTGGGGGCCATCATGCTGTTATCGGCCGGCGGTATCGTCTATCTCATGTTTCAGGACATCGCACCCCAGGCGCACCTGAACCGCCATTGGGCTCCACCGCTGGGCGCGGTGTTGGGGTTTGCGTTTACACTGTTAACGTCCCTCTGGTTGGGGCACGGTTAAGAGGTGATGCCATGTATCGTTTCCTGAGTTGTATGTCGCTGCTGCTTGTCACTACGGCCTGCACCGGTGCAGACAGCCCCGTGCCGTCAATGGCACTGTGCTCCGATGGCTGGGCACAGGGCGTCGAGTCGCAGTTGCAGACTGGCGATGGGCAGGGCCACGGGCCGGATATCGGCTCTGACGAGTGGCAGTCCGTTGTCGAGTTCCGGCTGGGTATACGCGATCTGCCCGGGCTGCCGGAGCGCGGCTCAGCGGCATGGTGTGCCTATGTCGACGCGCTGGCGATCAACAAGTCGCCGGTAATTTTCGTCTGTGAAGACGCAGCGGCGACGAAACTGGCCGTGCACTTCTTGCCCACCGAGCCGCGCACGCTAGTTGCCCGGAGCGGTGATCGCCTGGCATTGATGACACAGCAACGCAGTGCGAGCGGCGCGAAGTATGCAGGTGACGATGGGGCGCTCTGGGAGCACCATGGTGAGGCCACGGTAACCTGGGGGACGGGCGCGCCGGAGATGCGCTGTGAGGTGGCACAATGAGTTTCGGTGGCCTCTGCACGCGTGTGACGACCGCGTTCGTCAACCACCGTTCATCGGTCAGCGCACTGCACCGTGTGGCAGTGCTCACAGTTCTGGCCCTGTTGGCCGCCTGCAGCAACTACCCCGTGGGTAATCCGCAGGCAGACGTGTCCTTTGACCGCTCCGGGGGCGCGCTGCCGCTCTCCCCGGTGCCCCTGTTCCCCGTGGTGGAAGTCACCGTCAACGGGGTGCCGGGTTTCCGCTTTATCGTCGATACCGGTGCAACGCCCACGGCCATATTCCTGCACCAGGGGACTCGTCGCCTGGGCCTGCGGGGCACGGAAACCATCGGTGTGGGCGGTTCCGGCGGTGATGCGGAGAGAGCCCAGGCCTTTCTGGCCACCGATGTCGACCTCGAGATCGGCCCCGTAGCCTTGCGGGGCATGACAGTCGCCGTCCTGCCCGCCGCCACCCTGCCGCCCCTGGGTACCGATGCCGATTTTGCGATTGATGGCGTCATTGGCTACGACCTGTTCTCGCGCTTTGCGATCGAGGTGGATACCGCGGCCGGAACCCTGCGTTTCCTCGACTCCAGCGATGTGCAACGCCCGCCCTCCGCGGTTGAGCTGCCTTTGGCGGTTCGCGACTATGACGCCTACGTGCAACTCCCTGTTGTGCTGGAGGATCAGCAGGAGGAGGTGCTGTCTGACCTGCATCTGGATACCGGTATGACCGGCTGGATGTCGTTGATCCCGGATAGTGCCCCCGCCCTGAAGCGGCCCGAGTCGGGTTGGCTGAACACCGGGCGCGGCGTACAGGGCGATATTCAGAGCCTGCAGCAGTTTGGCAATGCGGTTCGCGTCGGGGACAAGGTGCTTGGCCCGTTCCTCACCAGCTACTCCGATGATGGCACCAGCATGGGCCGCCAGGGCCGCCTCGGCTCGCGCCTGCTATCCCGTTTCACCTATACGGTGGATTATCCCGGTGAGCGTCTGCTACTCGTTCCGCGTGCCGACAGCTTTCGTGAACCAGAGCGCGGCTACCTTGGGCTCTGGGGTGTGCCGCACCAGGGCGGTATGCGGGTATGGGTAGTGCAGCCCGGCTCCCCGGCAGACCTCGCCGGCATGCAGCCCGGACATTACCTCACTGTGAACGGCGAACCCTTTGCCGGAATGAGCTGGCCGGCGATGCATGACGCGCTGAACGGTGCACCCGATACGGTGGTCGAGCTTTGCCGAGCCACAGCTGAGGCGCCGGATTGCCGCACGGCGGTGTTGGCCGACGCGGCGGTGCCTCCGCCATTCCTGCCCGGGGAGGCCACTGTCGTCTTGCACGGCGTATCAGTGCTGAATTTCAGCGCGGAGGGGGCAGCGCTGGCGGTGGATCAGTCAGTGGTGATTGCCGCAGGCAAGATTCTGGCGGTCGGCGCTGCGGGCAGTGTTGAGGTGCCCCCGGGGGCGCTAAAGATCGCTGCCGACGGGCAGGTGTTGATGCCCGGGCTGGTCGATATGCACGTGCATGTGTGGGACGAGGCCGAATTGCCCGCCTATCTCGCCTATGGCGTTACCACCGTGCGCAATGCTTCGGGGATGCCCTTTCTGCTGGATCTGGGGGCGGCGGTGACGGCGGGTCACCTCGCGGGGCCCGACATTGTGACAACCGGGCCGATTCTCAACGGTAGCGGCCCCAATGCGCAGCTCAATCACGTGATCGTGGAAACAGCGGCGGATGCGCGTGCCGCGGTGCTGCGACAGCATGCGCAGGGGTATCGGCATCTGAAGGTGTACTCCAACCTCGGCCCGGAAGCCTACGCAGCCATCCTTGCGACTGCGGCGGAGCTGGGCATGAGTGTCATGGGCCATACGCCCGAGGGGCCACGCCTCGACGGCATACCGGCACAGCGTCCTTTTGTGATCCCCTTCGCCGCTGTGCTCGATGACGGGCTGGCCAGCATTGAACATGTGGAAAGCATTGTCTGGCACGGACTCGGCGAGCGACTTGACGAAACCGCAATGTGTCAGCTCGCGGAGGATATCGCCGCTGCCGGTGTGCCCGTGACCCCGACGCTGGTGGCACACCACAATCTCCTGCGCGTTGCACGCAGTGATGGCGCCTATCTGCAGCGTGAGGGTGCAGATACCCTGAACCCGTTCATCACGCAGATGGAACAGCCGTTGTATCAATTCTGGAGCGCCCAGCCTGCGGATTTCCGGGTAGAACAGGATGCGTTTTACCTGCGGGCTACAAATTGCCTCTATCAGGCGGGTGTGACCCTGCTGGCCGGTTCCGACGCAGGCATTTTTGTCAACGTGCCGGGCCTGTCGCTGCTGGATGAGCTGGAACTCCTGCAGGCGTCCGGCCTGCCGTCGGCCGACGTGCTGCGTGCTGCTACGGTGAATCCCGCGCAGGTGATGGGTCGCGCCGACAGTCATGGCCGCGTGGCGGCCGGGTTCGAGGCCGATCTGCTGCTTTTGCCCGGCAACCCGTTGGAGGACCTGTCGGTGTTGCGCCAGCCGGTGGCTGTGATCAGCGATGGGCGCTGGTATGATCGCGATGCGCGCTCGCGTCTGCTGCAACACGCTGCGGCAGCGCGTTCCCTGCAGCGCAGCGAACAGCGTGTCCTGCAGGCGATGGCCGCGCAGGGTACGTCATTGGAAGGTATATCAATGCCATGAGTAATCTGCCGGCCTGCCCCGAATGCCATTCACCCTACGCCTACGAACAGGGCGCGTTTCTCGTGTGCCCGGAATGTGGACATGAGTGGAATCCCGTCGACGCCGCTGACCCCGCTGATGAGCAGCAGGTCGTCTACGATGCCAACGGCAACCCGCTTGCGGATGGCGATACGGTCACGGTCATCAAGGACCTCAAGGTAAAAGGCTCTTCGCTGGTGGTGAAAGTCGGGACGCGCGTGAAGAATATTCGCCTGGTGGCGGGCGACCACGACATCGACTGTAAAATCGACGGAATAGGTGCAATGAAGCTGAAATCCGAATTTGTGAAGAAAGCATGACGGCCCCGCCTGAAGCCGAGCGTTTCATGCGCCGTGCCCTAGAACTCGGTCGCCACGCGGCAGATACCGGGGAGGGTGGTCCCTTCGGCGCGGTGATCGTGCGTGACGGGGACATTGTGGGTGAGGGCTGGAACCGCGTGATTGCGTCCAGCGACCCCACCGCACACGGTGAGGTGATGGCCATTCGCGACGCCTGCGCACAAGCGGGCCTGTTCAGCCTGGAAGGCTGTGATATCTACACCAGCGGCGAACCCTGCCCGATGTGCCTTGGCGCCATTTACTGGGCCCGCCTGCGCCATGTGTATTTCGGGTTTTCCATTGAGGACGCGGAACGCGTGGGTTTCGACGACAGGCGTTTCTACGCCGAACTGGCACTGCCGCCTGCGCAGCGTGCTGTGGGCCAGACGCAGGTTCTCGGCGAGGAGGCCTGCGAGGTACTGGACGCCTATCTGGGCCAGCCTGATCGCATGCGCTACTGAGGCAACAGTCTGTGTCAGAACTTATCCTGCATCACTACGCGCTGTCTCCCTTCAGCCAGAAGATTCGCAGCATGCTGGGCTATACCGGGCTGGCATGGCAGTCCGCCCTGACGCGAGAGATGCCACCGCGCCCCGGGCTGGCGCGCCTGGCGGGTGGCTACCGCAAGATTCCGGTGGCGCAATGTGGCGCCGATGTGTTCTGTGATTCACGCACCATCGCAGCTGAAATTGCCACCCTGGCAGGCAACCCGGCACTGGCGCTGGAAAACCTTGATGAGGAAGCCACGGCCTGGGCGGCGCGGGCAGATGGCGAGCTGTTTTTCCCCTGCGTGCTGACCGGCGGCACCCGAGCACTGCAACGCAAGGTGCGGGAGCAGATGTCCTGGCTGGATATCGGGCGCTTCATGCTCGATCGACTGTCCATGGGCCGCAAGGCGGCGGTCAGGATGCCCGGGCGCAGCGAAGCCCGGACGCTGGTGATGCAACACCTCGCCGCCATCGAGGCGCAGCTACAGTCGCACTTCCTGTTCGGTGCCGAGCCCAATCACGCCGACTTTTCCACTTACCACGGCCTGTGGTTCATGCGGGAACTCGGTGAGTCGCCGTTGCTGGAGGACTTCCCGCGGACCCTTGCGTGGATGGCACGCATGGGGTGTTTCGGCGTTGGCAGCCCTCACGAGATTACCGTGGATGAGGCCCTGCTGGCTGCCGCAGCGGCGGAGCCGCGTCCGATCCCGGCGGCACAGCGGCGCGGCGCGGATGTGGGCAAGCCAGTGCGCATTGCGCCGCAGGATTACGGCCAGACGCCGACGGATGGCGTGCTGGTGGGTGTTGCGGCCCAGCGCTGGATTCTGGCACGGGAGGTGCCTGGCCTCGGCACTTTGCATGTACACTTTCCACGGCAGGGTTATACCCTCACGCGCGTGTAAGTACGGACAGACGAGCAGGCGATGGATGACAGGAATACAACCCGGCTGAAGCAAAGCCGCGCCTACGCCCGCGCCAGCCGTCGGGCGCGGGTGGTTATGGAGCAGCCGGGTGGGTTGTCGGCGCTGGCGGCGTCCGCCGGCAAGAAGGCGGCGGCCCGCAGCGGCGCGCTTGCCGGGATCTGGCAGTCGGTCCAGGATGCCCTGCGGCTGGTGCGCGCCTATGCCAGCGGCACTTACCGGGAGATACCGTGGCAGTCACTGCTGATGCTGGTAGCCGCTGTGGTGTACTTCGTCATGCCGGTGGATGCCGTGCCCGACATACTGCTGGGCTTTGGTTTGCTGGATGATGCGGCGATCCTGGGCTGGACACTGCGCACGCTGGACGGTGACCTCAAACGCTTTCGCGCCTGGGAGGCACGCAACGAACCCGCGACGTCCGCTCCCGGCGCCGACCGAAGTGCGGCGGGGGATACCGATATCTGAAACGCAGGTACGCTCGCAGTACTGCCAATCTATTGAACCAGCGGTCGATGATGCGCCTGCAAGCGCGACACATTTGATCGTCGCTGGCTACCATGTAGGCTTCACGCCGACAGGACTCCACTATGACACTGGCCATGCTCCACCCCGTTCGCCTCGGGGCGATAGAACTTAAAAACCGCATCATCATGGCGCCCATGCCCTACGTGTCAACCTGCCCCCATACACTTCCATTTGGGGATAACATAGTTTTAG
>CAJXUQ010000039.1 GCA_913061145.1 uncultured Haliea sp. | reverse complement strand
TTTCTGCCTGTCTCGTGGGCTCGGAGATGTGTATAAGAGACAGGCAAACGCGGTAACCAGTAGCGCAGCCAGTCGGCTATATTGAGTAATGCCCCTGATGATCATTGTCGTCCCCTGTTGCCCACTCTGAAGCAGATCTTGGTTTTTTTCGTCCCTGAACGATTATGCGGCGTTTGCCCGCAGAATCAACCAGAGCAGACCCTAACCGCACCAAGCTTAGCACGGGATATCAAAGAATCTCTATGAATTACAAGCCCATACACGCTTTTTGTGACTTTTTGGTTCATATCAGCCTGTATGCTGGGCAAATTTCCGCTCCTGCCTCTTCGGTCGGGGGTTGCACACCCATGGCAACAGCACTTCCCCCGACCGGTGCACGCAAAATCAGTCGCGGTAGGTTTCCCAATCTTCACCCAGGAGCATTGAACTGATCCAGTCAGCCACTGAAACGCCGCCCGCTGTTTTCTCCAGGTCACCCAGCAGGAAGGTGTGCTCGGAACCCGTTGCCACGAAGGACTTCACCCGCTCCGGGTAGGCGGCCTCGAGATCATCGAGTTCACCCAGCAGGGCTTCCTCGAAGACTTCCCCGCCCACCTGCACAAAGGTCACCGCAATGACCGTATCACGCGTGTAGCTCATCATACCGAGGCGGAAGTTCTCGTCTTCACTGAGCTGGTACTTGTGATAGTCCGTGATATGGCCGTCATCCCCGATGCAGGTCTCGCAGCTTTCCGGGAAGAACGCGGTGGCATTCCACTCCGTCAGCAGTTGTTCGATGAACGCCGGCTCATCAATCCGACCCAGCCCAAGACCGGAGTCATTGATCAGCTCGATCGGCACATCCGGATACAGTTGCCGCACCAGCGGCAATGCATAGGTGGTGCCAAAGCCACCCGCACTGGAACCCGTCAACAGTATGCGACGCGGCGTCGGGAAAGTATTGACAGCCACATCGAGGGATGCAGAAAGATTGTGCAGTCCGCGGTGGAAGCGGTCAGCGACGCCGTCGTCGTCCGTGTCGACATCCTGGTCACCAGCGTGCAGGGAACCATCGCAATAGGGAAGATACACCGTGTTCCAACCGGCCACGGGGTTGCCCTCACGCGCCGGATCCAGCACGCCGAGGGGCGGTATGCCAGGCGCGGCCTGCTCCGTTGCCAGGCACAGGTCGGACCAGCAGGCTCCGCCGCCCTGAAGGAAAATCACCAGGTCTTCGGAACCGGTGTCGCGCGTCGCCATGGTGTACTCACCACCCGTGAGGCACAGCGGCCCATCGCCAGCACCAAAGCTGTGATTCACCACGTCGCCGTCCTGTTCGGACAACATCGGCGTGTATTCGCCCAGATAGCGGGCGATGCCCTGGTCCAGCAGCTCCTGGAACGGTACCGCCGCGGGTTCCACTGGGGGCTCTACCGGGGCCACGACGCTGTCAGTGGAGTCGCTGCACGCCGTCATAAGTGGCAGAGCGGCGCACAATGCGATTGAAAGTCGGCGCAGCGCCGGCCGACTGTTAACATCCTCAATTTTCATTATTACTCTCCGGGGGTGGCGCACCGACGTGGTGTCGGAAGCTTGCTGCACAAGATGCCCAGTCCCAGGACATCTTTCAAGCCCGTGACGCAATCCAGTACAGCTTCACATCCGACATACTAATTTTTAGATCGCATTAATCATAATAATCATATTTTCAGAATGCTTGGTTCCGGCTATAGTGGCCCCTCGTAGCAGTTCACCCCTTGCAGCTGCGCGACAACACATTGAATGATGATTGAGGAGTTACCATGATCTCTGCAGGACAGGTTCCACACACTGTGTTCAAGATGCGTGTTCGCGATGAATCCGTCGGCGGCGACAACCCCTACCGCTGGCAGGACACGACCACAGACGACATTTTTGCCGGTAAAAAGGTGATCGTATTCTCACTGCCCGGCGCCTTCACCCCCACCTGCTCCTCCAACCACCTGCCACGCTACGAGGCATTGTTTGAGGAGTTCAAGAAAGAGGGCGTTGACGAGATTTACTGCCTTTCGGTCAACGATGCATTCGTGATGTTCCAGTGGGGCAAGCACGTGGGCGCCAAAAACGTGAAAATGCTGCCTGATGGCAACGGCGAGTTCACGCGCAAAATGGGCATGCTCGTAGACAAGTCCAATCTTGGCTTTGGCATGCGCTCATGGCGCTATTCGATGCTGGTGAACGACGGCAAGATCGAGAAACTGTTTGCCGAGCCGGACTTCGGCGATGTCTGCCCGACCGACCCCTTTGAGGTGTCCGATGCAGACACCATGCTGGCGTACCTTAAGGGCACCCAGTCAGAGGGCGTTGCTGCACCGAGCAAAACCTTCGTCGGCTGACAGCCTTTCTGCACCCCGCCCAGCGGGCGGGGTGTTACCCGCTAGCGACTGAAGCGCCGCTGGATATGGGCGCGCCGCGCCCTGACCTGGTCGGCGCGTTCAGCGGGGCTGAGCACGAAAAAGCCGGGAATGGCTGCCGGCAATTCCTCCAGCTTTATCAACGAAGCCTTGGGCCACTCTTCCTCTGCCAGTGCCGTCGTCATACCGTCATAGCGCAGTAACACCGTTCCCCGCTGCAATCCTCCAGTGCCCAGCCAATTGGGATACCCCGGGTCCTGCGCAGCAATCACATGATAGTAGGTACCATCACTGGCCCGCGCAGACTGACTGCGGGTAAAACTCGCGGTACCGTTCGCATACTCCAGGGAAGCAAACCAGAGGTCGGTAATCTGCAGTGCCTGGTAGCGTGCAGAGGTCGGCGTTGTGCGCACCAGCAATGCATGCCCAGGAGGAATATCGAAATGGCCGGTCACCATCCAGCGCCCTTCTACGCCACCCAGTGTCGACGTATCCAGCGGTGGCGACAGCACATTGGCCTCGCGCACCTGCCGGTACCGCTGTTCCACAAATGCAGGCCATACGGCAACGGACTGCCTGAGGATCCGTGCCGTCTCGCGCAGCCGGTCTGCCACGTCTGCTTCCGCATCTGGCATCCGCAAGCCACCTTCCATGCCTGTCCGGTCAATGTGCACATGCCCGGGGGCATCCTGCGTCCAGTCAGCATAGATCTGGCGCACCACCACCGTGGTCGCGTCCTCGGGGTTAGGCAGCGCCCCCGGCCGAGGCGCTGCGCCTGGCGGTGACAGGTAGACCTCAAACCGACCCTTGGCGTCGACGGGAATGGCTTCAAACCCGAGGTAGCCCGCCGACCGGCCTGCTCCAGCCCAGGGCTCGCCTGCGTAGAGCTGTACTTCGATACGGCTTGCTGAGCCCAGTTCGCCGTGAATACGATACGCGGCGCCACCCTCCACTGGCGCGAACAGATAGCGCTGGTCCGGATTGTCTCCCCCTTCACGCACATGCATGTCCATCACGCGGAAAAACGGGTAACGGGTGTCCTGCAACATGCCCGCTTCAACCGACTTCAGCAGCATGCGCATCATATGCTGGTACCCGGCGGCTCGTTCGACATCGCTGCCGTAAGCGGGGCTGTTTCTGATCTCCTGCTCCGAAAGGTCAAGCGCTGCGCGCAAATCAGCAAACGCAGAGCCTAGCGTATCCTGATTCCCGTGGACATCGCCCGTCGCGTGCGTGGCCACGAGGGACAGGTAAATGACCGCTGCATACCTGATGGGTTTCAGCCTTGCTGCTCGCGAAGAGCACCACTCTTGAAGCATCACTTTCCATCCGCAGGTCAACGTTGCATGATCGGGTCAGGGCGACCAGCGCTTGAGCGCGTGCTGGCGACGTAATGTTATCTGGCGGGCGCGCTCTGCCGGCATGACCACCGCCGCACCGACTGGCATATGCTCCGCCAACTGAGAGGAAGGCAGAAGAAGCACCTGCGGCACCGGCGCGGTCCGGCTGTTCAGGTAACGATACATCATCGCGCCCTCATTCGCCCCTCCCGTGTCAAGCCAGTTGGCGTAACCCGGGTCGCCGGAGCCCACGATAATTCGGTAGCGGCCATCCGGGTCAGGTTGTGCCTGGCTACCATTAATGGAGCCCGTGCGATGAATGTAGTCCAGCGACTCCCACCAGATATTACCCAGTTGCAGACTCCACAGATCGGCATCGGGGGCATCGAGAACGATCAGCAGGACCTCATCATCGGCGAGGGAAAACCAGCCCTCACCGTAGACATTGTTTTGCAGTCCCTGACCGCTTGGGCTCAACTGCTGCAAGGTGTTCAGGCGCTCGGTGCGGGTCGTGGCCAGCCAGGGCATCCAGACATTCAGCCGATAGGAAAACCGGTCGACCATCTCTTTCAATTGCCGGCTCGCAGCAGCTACATCAGCGTGTCTGGTTGCATCAATCCGGCCCGCCTCCATGCGTTCCAGGGTCCAGGCTCCAGGACGTTCCTGGGTCCAGTCACCGAAATATTCCCGAATCAAAAGTCGATTCGCACCCTCCGCAATGGGCAACCAGGGGCCGTGCCAATCCGCCGGTCTCGCTCCGCGCCCCAGACGCACCTCAAACCGGCCGTCCGTGTCGACCTGTAGTTCACTACCGTCCAGCGAGGCATGAGCTTGAAAGCGGGGATAATCCGTAACGACCTGTATGGCACTCAACTTCGCGCTGCCCAGTGTGCCGAACAGGCGGTAGGTTCCGTCGTCGCGCAGGGCGGCGCCCAGGTAACGCGCGTCGGCGCTGTCCAATCCCCACTTGTTGATATTGGTCGCGCCCAATCGCAACAGGGGCAGAGACGTATCGGCATCAGCGACCGATTGCTGCACACTGACTGCGAGCTGCTGGGTCATATACATCAGTGCCGTCGCCCGCTCGACATCACTCCCCTGCGAATGGTCACGCAGGAACCGGCTGCCCGCATCGCGAGCCGCCTCCATGAACGTCTCCCAGGCAACGACATCGGCCTCCCTGTCCGCGAGCGCAGGGCCTGCCAGGGCCAACAAAGCCGAGCAGAAAAAACAGCCAAACCTTCTGAGATACATGGACAACACCTCCAAAACAAGACTGCAAAAAAAAGGGGCGCCCCCGAAAGGACACCCCTGCAAGTAATACCACCTGATCGCTACATTCAGTACTCGTAGGTAATGTCCAGGCCATAGGTACGCGGCGGACCGTACTCTTCAGTCGTCAGGCCCAGACCACCGAAGTTGATACCGAAGGTCGGGTAGTCATCGTCAGTCAGGTTCCGGCCCCACAAGGCGACAGACATCATGCCATCGCCAACCTGAATGCTCTCCAGGCTCAGGCGGGCATCCACCAGCGTGCGTTCGTCCATGATCGCGTGATCGTAGATCACCGGCTGGCCGCTCACGTTAGCCGTCCACAGGGCAGACTCGTACCACTCATCCTGCCAGTTGACCTGCACATAGCCGCGGATGTCGCCGAATGAGGTGCGGGCGAAGACGTAGTCAGCCGAGGCATTGATCTGATTGGAGGGAGTGCTGCGCTTGGCGCGGTCCTTGGTCTCCACACAGACGCCGCTGGTGCCGCACAACTCGGGGAACTTCTCGAAGTCACCGTTCACGTAGGTATAGGCCACGCTCAGTACGAGATCCTCCGCCGGCGCTACCTGAACCTCCAGTTCGCCACCCCAACGATCCGCTTCACCGGCGTTGGAGATCTGGCTGGTGGCGGTGCCGTTTTCGGTCTTGATCTGGCTGACCTGCACGTCCTCATAGACGTAGGTGTACAGCGAGCCGTTGATGCGCAGACGGTTGTCCCACCAGTCGCTCTTCACGCCGAGTTCCCACTGCTCCATGGTTTCTTCGTCGTAGGCGTTATCAAACACCTCGCCGTTGAAGCCACCGCTGCGGTAGCCGGTTGCGTAGCGCAGGAAGGCGTTGAGGTCGTCGGTGAACTGGTACGCAGCCGTCAGGTTACCGCTGAGGTTGTAGAAGTTCTCCTCACGGCTGACTGAGCGGGCCGGCGTCTGACCGAAGGGGGTCGTTACCGCCGAGTAGTCGTAGAAGATATCCTTGGTTTCCTCGGTGTAGCGCAGGCCCGCCGTCAACGACAGACGATCGTCCATCGCCGCGGGACGCCAGGTCGCCTGGGTGAAACCGGCAATGGCATCGGTGCTGTTCTCATAGACCTGCGTGCCGGCGCCCGCCAGCGGGGCGCTGAAAATCGCCCGGCGGTCGAACCTGCCCTCGTCCTCGAAGTAATACAGGCCCAGCACGTAGTCCACACGATCGGTCGCACCGATGATGTTGAACTCCTGCGAGGTTTGCTCGTAGTCAGACAACGTGTCCTGCTTCGAGTGGTTTACACCGAGCTGGTCGATTGAAGCCCAGAGGCCGTCAACGAAGGGGTAACTGAAGCCCGACGAGGGGCCGTACAGCTGCGCCAGAGTCAGGTGCACCAGGTCGGAATAGGCCCCGATGCCGTTTTCGTCCAGCGTGCTGTCGATGTTCTCCAGGTCACCAAACACGTAGGTTTGCAGTTCACGGTACGCGGTGATGGAGCGGAGAGTGACGTCGCCCAGCGCGCCCATATCACCCAGTTCCCAGTTCAGGGTCAGCGTATGCCCTTCGACTTCATTGTCAGAGGTCGGTACGAAGTCAGAAGCACCGGCATCGACGCGGCCCTGCCCATCCGCTGCAATCGCCTGGTAGACCCCGATGGTCTCCTGCAGAGAGGGGATCCAGCGCGACGCAATACGCGGGTCGCTGCCCGGGATGGTGGCCCAGAACTGGGCACCCTGCAGGACACCCTGCATGGCGGAAAAACGATCCACATTACCGGCAGGATCCAGCGCGGTGAACCCCGTGACTTTCTGCAGGCCGCCCTGCTCATCGAGGTCACTGCTGTCGTAGCTGTAGTCAACGCTCAATGCGTCCGTCGGCTCCCACAGCAGTGCGATACGGTAGGCTTCGCGATCAATGCTGTCGTAGCCGGGGCCACCATTGAGGTTGTCATAGAGTGGATCGCGCTCGCGGTTCTGGTAACCAAAGGCGGCCGACAGCTTACCGAGACCCTGCCCGACTTCGCCGACTGAGGGAAGATCGACATTCAGTTTCAGTTCCTGTTCGTCGTATTTGCCCAGCGTGCCCTTGGCGCGCACACCCAGCTCACCTGTCGGCTTGCGGGAGATGAAGTTCACGGCACCCGCGGTTGCGTTACGGCCATACAGCGTGCCCTGCGGGCCGCGCAGCACTTCGATGCGCTCCAGTTCGGCGACGTCCATCGCCGAGCCCTGCATCTTGCCCACGTAGACGCCATCCAGATAGATGGCAACGGCGGGATCGAGCGACAGGTTGGCCGGACTGCCACCGCCAAAGCCGCGGATGGCGAGGCTGGTAGTGCCACGTGAGCCGGGGGCATTGAAACCGGCAACACCCGGCACCTGGCCAATCAGATCCTGCGTGTTCTCAATACGCCGTTGAGCCAGCGCATCCGTGGTGAGTGCGGTGATGGAGATTGGTGTTTCCTGTGTGCTTTCTGCGCGTTTTTGCGCTGTCACGATAACTTCTTCCAGCGCGGTTACCTGGGCCTGCGATGCCATGCTCATACCGACGGCAATCGATGACAGGGCCAGAGCCAGCGGACGCGGGGCAAATCTGAACTTCTTCATGGGGGATCCTCTCATGCGGATAGAACACTTATCACTGCACTGCTCAGAGCGCGTGCAGGCATTTTTATCTCGGCAAAGTGTTGCCTGTAGACGAACTAAAACCTTTCCACGGTCACGTTTTAGACGGCGGGCCAACTTTACACGGCGCAGCCCCTCCGGAACAGTGATGGATTACCAAAAAGTGACGGGATAGTGCAGATAGCAATACCAGCGGGACAGCGACCCGTGAGGCGATCAGTTATTGGCGGAGACACCCTCTGCGCGCACGGAAAATCCGGACCCGAGAAACGCGGCCGCCACCGAGAGCTCGGCTTCCACACTGTACTGGGGATCCGAGAGCCAGCTCAGCAGCCCGTACACATAGATGCCGAGGATGTAGTGGGTTATGCGCTCCACACTGATATCGGACCGCACCTCGCCTCGCGCAAGGCCCTCCCGCAGCATGGTGCAAAAGCTCTCGTGTAACAGCGGCCAACGGTGCTGGCCGATACTGAAGTTCGGATCGTCGTAGGCCCGCAGGGCGAGCAACAACAGCGCCCGTGTCAGCGTAGGGGTTCTGCGGGTCATTTCGGCGCCGTAGGCAAAGAAGCGGGCCAACTGCTGCTCTGCCGTACCGCCTTCGGCACGAAACCGCTCGATGGCCGAGGAAAAACGCTCGTCGACGCCGGGGACCAGCGCCTGGAGGATGGCCAACTTGCTTGGGAAGTAATTGAACAGCGTCGGTTTGGATATGTCTGCCGCCTCAGCCAGCGCTTCGACTGTGACCGCCTCGTAGCCGTGGCGCGTGAATAAACGCCGAGCCGCAAGCAGGATTCGTTCCCGCGTCTCACGCTTCTTGCGCTCGCGCCGCCCCTCGCCTTTACTGGCTGCACCCATGACCTTAACTACCGTCTATTATTTTACCCTCTGGTGCAATGTAACGTTAAAGCCACCCTAATGCCACGCTTGCAGCAACAAAAACTTTCCCATTCAACGGCTGTAAGCGCGCATATTCAGTCCAAATGCAGCCACCAGATCACGCATGAGTTCCACTACCCCCCCGCCGAACGTGTTGATCTGGCACTTCCGGTACTCTTCCTCCAACTCGCCTGCCAATGCCGCGCCGGTGCTACCGCGACGCAACATACTTGCCGGCCCCATGGCATCCATCAGCAAGCGGTAGACTTCGATCAGGCCCTCAGTGCTGAACGCCTTCATCGCTGACGCATAGGCTACCTCCGGCTCGCCGTGCTCCATACTCCAGGCCATGCGCCAGGTCATGAGTCGCATTGCCTCCAGCCTCGCGTAGCACTCGGCGAGCAGCCGCTGCACCGTGGCATCTTCGATCGGCCTGACGCCGGTGGTATCTGGCTCGCGAGCCCAGGCGAGCACGTCCTGATACAGACCATAGGCATAAATGCCAATAGCGGCCAAACCGACCCGTTCGTGATTGAGTTGCGAGGTAATCAGCTTCCAACCTCCGTTGAGCGAGCCGCAGATCATGTCATTGGGGCAGCGCACGTCGTTGTAGTAACTGATGTTCGTGCGGACGCCACCCACGGTGTGTATCGGGGCAAAGCTGAAGCCGGGCTGGTGGGCATCGACCATGAAGATACTGATGCCAGCGTGAGGGCGAGCAGCGTTTACGTCGCTGCGCGCGGCAAGCCAGATATAGTCCGCGGCCTCCGCGCTGGAGGTGTAGACCTTGGTCCCGTTGATGACCCATTCATCACCCTCGGCGACGGCGGTGGTTTTCAATGCCGCGAGGTCCGAGCCCGCATCGGGCTCTGTATAGCCAATGGCAAAGTGAAGTTCACCCGCTGCTATCCTGGGCAGGAAGAAGTCTTTGTGCGCTTCGGAGCCGTGCGCCATGATAGCCGGAGCCACCGTCGAAATGGTCACAAACGGCAGCGGCGCGCGGGCCAATTGCGCTTCTTCGAAGAAGATCATCTGGTCCATGGGACCGCGCCCCTGGCCACCGTACTCCTTGGGCCAGCCAAGGGCCAGCCAGCCATCCTTGCCAATCTGGCGGATCACCGACTTATAGGCCTCGCCCCCTTCATTGCCGCGTGTCGCCTCGATGAGCTCGGGGGTCATCAACGACTGGAAATACTGCCGAAGCTCGCTGCGCAACGCTTGCTGCTCTGCCGTGTAGTCGATGTGCACGAACCTGCCTCCTGACCTCAGTGATGGTTGCAGGATTATTATTGAATTTGGATTCAATATCAATAATAATCCGCATTCAGTTCCCGAACGCGCGAAGATCATGTCCACGAGCACCCGCCCGTCATCTACACCGCGACGCCCCAAGGGGGAGCTCGCGCGCGAACGGCTCAAAAGCGCGGCGATCGCCCTGCTCGACCGGGTCGGCTATCACCAGCTGCGCGTGAAAGACATCACGGGCGAGGCCGGCGTGGCCGCTGGCCTGTTTCATCACTACTACAGTGGGCTGGATGCGTTGATTGAGGAAATCCTCGAGGACCACATTGCAGCCTTCGAAGCTACCGAGCACATAGAACGGGACGTCAGCAAAGGCGACTGGTTCAGCCGTCTGCGTTCACACTACCGGGTGGCAGTGCACGCGCACGCGGCCCATCCCGGCATCATGCGCTGCATCGATCAGTTCTGTACCGATGATCCGGTTTTCCGGGCGCGCTGGCAGGCCTCCTACAACCGGCGGCTCAAACTGCTCACCGCCGTGTTTCCCTACGTATTCCCGGAAAGCGACCTTAGCGAGCACGAGGTCAACCTCGTTGTGCACGCATTGAGTGGAATTGGCCAGGACGTCTTGCGCGCCCGCTACGGTGAGCGCAATCCGGAGCTTCTGGCCCTCGGCCTGACAGAAGATGAACTTGCCGAGTGGCTGGCCGCCCTGTTCTATCGCGGGCTGTTTGCCTGCAACCCGCCAAGACGCGCCTTAAACTACGCCGACAAGATTCTTTCCATCAGGCGATGACATCCATCCCGGAAACACAGCGGCCCGGACGCCGCACAACTGGAGACTCAGCATGGACTTCTCATTGAGCGAAGATCAGGCCGCAATCGCGGAACTTGCCACACGGATTTTTCGCGATCAGGTCGATGACGCGGCTCGCGTGCGCCATCAGGACAGCTTCGACCGCGATCTCTGGCAAACCCTGGCGCGCTCTGGCCTCACCGGACTTGGGCTCTCGGAAGCCAACGGTGGCTCGGGGATGGGCTTCGTAGCCCAGTGCCTGGTGGCGCAGGCACAGGGAGGTGTACTGGCACAGATTCCGCTGCCGGAAACGCTGCTGGCCGGCTACGCGCTGGAGCAAGGCGGTGTCACTCGCGGCCTCGACACAGTCGCGGCGGGTGAGACGCACTTGACCCTGTGCCTTGCACCGGGGCTGGAACTTGAAGGCGACACGCTGAGCGGCACACTCAGCCTTGTCCCGTGGGCTGAAGGAGCCCTGTACATTGTGACCTGCGCCAATGACAGGCTGGTTGCGTTCTCTGTCAAAGAGGCAGAGCTGTCCATGACCGGGCAGCGGGTCAGTAACGGTCGGCCCACGGCGCTGGTGCGGGTCAACCGCGCCCAGGCCATTGATCTGGGCGGCTGCGAGCAGATCGCTGCGCTGCGCCAGCGCCAGGAAGTGATGACTGCCGCCCTGCAACTGGGCGTCGCCAGTGAAGCCCTTGCACGAACCGCTGCCTACACCAGCGAACGCAAACAGTTCGGCAAGCCGCTCGCCGGCTTCCAGGCCGTGGCGCACCGTGCAGCAGACGGTTATATGGATATCGAAGCCCTGAGGGGAGTCGTCGACAGCGCTATGTGGCGCATTGAAGAAGGACTGGACGCCACGCTGCAGGCAGGCGCTGCGCGCTGGTGGGCGGCAGAGACCTCACACCGGGTAGCGCATACCGCACAGCACCTGCACGGCGGCATCGGCGCAGACATCGAGTACCCGATTCACCGCTTCTTTCTCTGGTCCAAACAGCTCGAGTTCGACCTCGGCGGTGCGGCTCACCAGCTCGCGGCCATGGGCCGGCATCTGGCCAGCGACCCACATTCTGGCATAACGTTGTGATCCACACCTCGGCACACCCACCCCTGCTCCGGAGCCCCGCATGAACGTAGTGCAATTTGACCGCATCGAAGACCGCCACCTTGGCCGCGCCCTGAGTCTGCAGGCCAGCCAGCAGCCCGACGCCACATTTATCATGTTTGGCGAGGCGCACTACAGCTTCGCCGAGGTCAATCGGCGCGTCAATGAGCTCGCTGCCGGGCTCGGGGAGCTGGGGCTGGGCAAGGGCGACCGGGTCGCGTTTTTCATGGGCAGCGCGCCCGAAGTCATATTCCTTGCGCTCGCCACCAACAAACTCGGGGGGGTGTGGATTCCAATCAACGGTGACTATAAAGGCAGCTGGCTCTCCGAGACTATCAATCGCAGCCGTCCGCACGTCTTGGTGACGGACAGTGAACACGCCGACAGGGTCGGGCAGGTCGTCTCCGATCTTGATGTCGCTCACCTGGTGGCACTTGGAGATGTACCCGGACTGCCCTCGGCCATTACGTTTGACAGCCTTTACCGGCCAGGCGCGCCGGAACCAGACCTTGCCGGCCAAACCTACGGCGACACCAGTGCCGTGCTCTGGACATCCGGCACAACCGGCCGCTCCAAGGGCGTCATGCAAAGCCACAACGTGTGGTTCAACGCGGTAGAGACCGGCAATGCGCAGTTCGGTACGCGCCCGGGTGATGTCATCTACTCCGTTCTGCCGATGTACAACTCCGCTGCCTGGGTGACCTCCATCCTGCGCGCGCTCATCGTTGGCATTCCGCTGGCGGTGGACCCGGCGTTTTCGGTCAGTCATTTCTGGGAGCGCGTGGATTACTACGGGGCCACACAGAGCTTCACCGTAGGCGCCATGCACATGTTCCTGTGGAACGCAGCGGAAAAGCCGGACGACGGCCAGCACAGCCTGCGCAAGTTGATGGCCGTGCCGATACCCCCGGATATCGCCGGCCCCTTCAGCAAGCGATTCAACCTGGAGCTGATGCCCCAGGGCCTGGGGCAGAGCGAATGCATGCAGCTGGTGATCACCGCGCCCGGCCAGCCGTTACCGCCACCGGGGAGCTGCGGCCTGCCCTCCCCCAAACTGGATGCGCGCTTGGTCGACGACGCCGGCAAGGATGTCCCCGAGGGTGAAGCCGGCGAGCTTTGGGTACGGCCACGGGAGCCCTTCGCCATCTTCAACGGCTACTTCGACGACCCCGAAGCGACGCGTAATGCCTTCGAGGGTGAGTGGTACAAAACGGGAGACATGCTGCGCAAAAAGGCGGACGGTTACTACTATTTCGCCGATCGCAAGAAAGATGCGGTGCGCCTCAAGGGCCGCAACATCTCCACCTTCGAAGTGGAGATGGTCGCGCGACGCCACCCGGCAATAGCTGACTGCGCCGCCTTTGGCGTGCCGAGCGAGATTCTTGATTCCGAAACCGAACTGAAGCTCAACTACATACTCAAACCGGGCAAGACACTGCCGCCTGAGGAACTCGCGAAGTTTATCAACGACAATGCGCCCTACTTTTTCGTGCCAAGGTACCTTGAGCAAGTGGAGGCCCTGCCTTACACGCCGACCAACAAGGTACAGAAGTTCAAGCTGCGCGAAGCCGGCATCACCCAAGGCACCTGGGATGCCCAGAGGGCAGGCTTCAAGGCAGAGCGCTAGTAACGCCCGGTACGTGTTATCGTTGCGCTTACACAGGCCAGTCGAGCGGACACAGCGGCAATGACATTTACAGGAACCGCCGCCAGGACACTGCTGGTGGCGGCTGCGCTTAGCAGCGCATTCGTGGCAGGAGCCTGGTTGCAACAGCGAGGCACTCTCTCGGCCATACCGGGCATATGGCGCCCGGGCGATGCGCCCGCAGCGCCGCCAACCATGGCGGCAGCGCCGGCCAAGCCCGCAGCGACACCGTCTCCGCGCACCCCGCCCACTACTAAACCCCGTAAAGTCCGCCCCGGACAACCAGCGCCCTACGATGGTGACTTGAAGTCGCTTGCTGCCGTCAATGTCCGAGATGCGGTTCTGGACACCGTCACCCGCGGCCTGGTGTACCCCTGGGCCATGGAAATCCTGTCACCCACGGAGGTACTGGTTACGGAGATTCGTGGCACCCTGCAGCGGATCGATCTCCGAGACGGGAGTCGCACCGAGATTTCGGGACTGCCCGCGATTCCCTCCGGCAAGGGGCAACTCGGACTCATGGATATCGCCCTGCACCCCGAATTCGAGACGAATCGACTACTGTACTTCACGCATGCCGCGGAAAGCCCGGAGGCACCCGGTCACTACACGACGGCGCTGAGCCGGGGACGACTCAATGACCTGGCACTGGAGAATGTGGAACGCCTGCTGACCGCCGAGCCCTTCACGCGCGCGCCCGCCAACCTCGGCGGCGCTATCGCTTTCGATGCCGCAGGTTACCTTTATGTCGGCATCGGCGATCGCACCGTCAATACCCGCGCCCAGGACCTGACCTCCCTGCACGGGAAGATACTCCGCCTGATGGACGACGGCAGTACCCCTGCCGACAACCCCTTCGTTGGCGTCAGCGACGTCGACGCCAGAATCTATGCCTCCGGTGTACGCAATACACAGGGCCTGGTATTCGACAGCATTTCCGGACAGCTCTTCCAGACCGAGCACGGCCCCATGGGTGGAGACGAGGTCAACATCATCGAGGCTGGCCTGAACTATGGCTGGCCGACCATCACCTATGGCGCCAACTACACCACCGAGAAGATTGGCCTGGGAACACGCCATGAGGGGATGCAACAGCCGCTGTACTACTACCTGCCCTCTATCGCCGCATCACCTGTCACACTGTATCGCGGCGACATGTTCCCGGAGTGGGAGGGACACCTGCTGGTTGGCGCGCTCAGAGGCGCACATGTCAGCAAGCTGGCACTGGTCGAGGGCCAGGTTCGCTCCGAGCGCGGTATCCTCGTCGAAGCGAAGGGGCGTTTCCGCGACATCAAAGTGGCTAACGACGGCTCACTGTTGCTGCTGGTACAGAACGGTGGCCGACTGCTGCGACTGCGACGCGACCCACAATTGAGCAACGACGCCACCAAGGCGCGGGACGGGTCCACGCTGTACCGACAGCTGTGTAGCAGCTGCCATAGCGCAGAGGTGCCCGGAGCCCCCAACATCGACATCCCGGCTGACTGGGAGGGCCGCCTGTCGCTGGGCCTCGACGTGCTATACCAGAATACATTGGACGGCATTGGCGACATGCCCGCGAGAGGGCTGTGCGAGAATTGCTCGGACGCGGAAATCCGCAGTGCTGTCGAGTTTATGCTGAAGAGGGTGGCCCTCGCGCGCGAACAAGGCGCGCCGAAAGGCCAGTAAATCTCCGGAGAAACCCCATAAAAAACCCCGAAGCACAGTGTACTTCGGGGTTTGGGTTTAGAAGCCTGACGAGAGCCCACCCCTGCTTCACCCGGGTGTGAGCGTAGGTCAGCGCCTGTGTAACGCCGCTGCTGCGGGCCATAAAAAACCCCGAAGCACAGCGTACTTCGGGGTTTGGGTTTAGAAGCCTGGCGATGACCTACTCTCACATGGGGAGACCCCACACTACCATCGGCGATGCGTCGTTTCACTACTGAGTTCGGGATGGGGTCAGGTGGTTCCAACGCTCTATGGTCGCCAGGCAAACTGGCTTGACCGAGTCGGGTCTTACGCGCGCCTTGCGCTGCCCTCGTCTTGTCAAATAGGGTGGTAAATCAAGCTGATACCGCTGTTCACGCGCTGTACTGACGTACATCTCGCCATGACTACTGGCGCTTACATTCATCTCACTACGACTTGTCACAACATCCAGCGCTCGTGTGGCATACGCCACGCAAATCACTTGGATTATATGGTCAAGCCTCACGGGCAATTAGTACTGGTTAGCTCAACGCGTTACCGCGCTTCCACACCCAGCCTATCAACGTTGTAGTCTTCAACGGCCCTTCAGGGGGATCAAGTCCCCAGGGAGAACTTATCTTGGGAGGGGCTTCCCGCTTAGATGCTTTCAGCGGTTATCCTGTCCGAACATAGCTACCGGGCAATGCCACTGGCGTGACAACCCGAACACCAGAGGTTCGTCCAC
>CAJXUQ010000038.1 GCA_913061145.1 uncultured Haliea sp. | reverse complement strand
ACGAGATTTCTGCCTGTCTCGTGGGCTCGGAGATGTGTATAAGAGACAGGCATCGGCAGCAGCGGGCCACACTCCAACGGCTACTCTCTGGTCCGCAAGATACTCGAGGTCAGTGGCGCCCGCCTGGACGAGCCTTTTGGCGACAGCACCCTGGGCGAGACGCTGCTCACGCCAACCGTGATTTACGTCAAAGCACTGCTTGGGCTGTTCCGCCAGGTGGAGGTCAAGGCACTGAGCCACATCACCGGTGGTGGCTTGCCCGAGAATCTGCCGCGCGTCCTCCCCGCTGACTGCCGGGCGGTGGTGGACACCGCATCCTGGAACTGGCCGCCGATTTTCCACTGGCTGCAGGAGCGTGGCAACGTCGCCACGCCGGAAATGTACCGGACATTCAACTGCGGTGTGGGTATGGTCCTCTGCGTCGCCGAGTCCGATGCCGCCGCTACCCTGCAACTGCTGTCCGATGAGGGCTTGAACGCCTGGCGCCTGGGGCGCGTCGAGAGCGGCGAGCGCGGTGTGGATCTGGCCTGATGTCGGCCTCGCCCTGCGGCCGCATCGCCGTGCTGATTTCCGGGCGGGGCTCGAATATGCGAGCGCTGCTCGACGCCTGCACCCATGGTGCATTGCCGGCAAAGATCAGCCTGGTGATCAGCAACCGCGCTGACGCTGAAGGTCTGCAGACAGCGCGGGAAGCCGGCATTGAAACCGCCTGCATCGCCCATGCCGACTACCCCACCCGCGAGGCCTTCGATGCCGCGCTGGTCGGCCGGCTGCAACAGGTGCAGCCGGACCTGGTGGCCCTGGCCGGGTTCATGCGCATCCTCACGCCGGTATTTATCACACCTTTTGCCGGTAGATTATTGAACATTCATCCGTCATTGTTGCCAAAGTACCCGGGGCTGCACACGCACCAGCGGGCGATTGATGCCGGCGACAGCGAAGCCGGCAGTACGGTTCATTTTGTGACACCCGAACTGGATGGCGGCCCGCCTGTGCTGCAGGCGCGTGTGCCGATACGGGCGGATGACACCGCAGACAGCCTGGCGCAGCGTGTCCTCGAAATGGAGCACGCGATCTATCCGCTGGCCGCCCTCTGGTTCCTGCAGGGCAGGCTCACACTGGACAAACAAGGAGCACTTTTCGATGGCCAGACGATACCCGCGAACGGGCTTCAATATCGGCCGCCCTCTGTCACTGACGACGCTGCTGCTGGCGGCCTTGTTTAGCGCACCCTTGTCGGCGGCGGCCAAAGCCGCCGGCGAGCCCGTGCTGCAGCCTTATCTCGTCAAGTATTCCACGTCCGCGCGGGGTATGACGGTCACCCTGGAGCGCGAATTGAAAGACGAGGGCGAGGGGCGCTACACCCTCACCAACGGCGGCAAGCTGCTCGTTGTGGGCTTCCATGAGGTCGCCGTATTCAGCGTTGAAGGCAGTGAAATTCATCCCAAATCCTACATCTACCAGGGCACAGGGCTGATCAACCGGCGCCGTGAGGTGCATTTTACGCCCGGCTCCGACACGGTCCGCAGTCTGTACAAGGACGAGTGGTACGAGCTCCCGTACACCGAGGGCACGCTGGACCGCATGAGCCAGCAGGAACAGCTGCGACTGCAATTGATGGCGAAGGAAAACCCGCGCGAGAACCTGCAGGTGCGCATCGCCGACGGCAAGCGCATCCGCGACTATGAACTGGTCTATGTGGGTGAGGAAGTTGTCGACACACCCCTGGGCCCGGTGAACACACTGCATTTCGAGCGCCTGCACGAAGAGCCCGACCGTGAATCAGCCATGTGGCTGGCACCGGACTGGGACTACCTGATGGTGAAAACCATCCACGTCGAGGACGACAAACCGGTTGAAGTGCTGCTTGCTGAAGGCAGCATGGCAGGCACTCCACTGCAGGCGCTGGTGCCCTGAACCGCGCGACTCAGGCGCGCGGCAGGGTTACGCCGCGCTGCCCCTGGTATTTGCCACCGCGGTCGCGATAGCTGGTCTCACACACTTCATCCGATTCGAAGAAGAGCATCTGGGCGACGCCTTCATTGGCATAGATCTTCGCCGGCAAGGTCGTGGTGTTGGAGAACTCCAGCGTCACATGCCCCTCCCACTCCGGCTCCAACGGCGTGACGTTGACGATAATGCCGCAGCGGGCATACGTGGATTTGCCCAGGCAGATCGTCAACACGTTGCGCGGAATACGAAAGTATTCAACGGTCACCGCCAGCGCAAAGGAGTTGGGCGGAATCACGCACACATCACCACGCACATCCACGAAACTGTTCTCGTCGAAAGCCTTGGGGTCCACCGTGGCTGAGTTGATATTGGTAAACACCTTGAAGTGGTCGGAGCAGCGCACGTCATACCCATAGCTGGATGTGCCGTAGGAAATCAGCCTGCGCTCTCCATCGTTGCGCACCTGGCTCGGCTCAAAGGGCTCGATCATGCCGTGTTGCTTCGCCATGCGGCGGATCCATTTGTCTGCCTTGATACTCACGCTGTCATACGCTCCGGTCAGTCGTCGGTTATTCGAATAGTGGGCACCTGCACGCCTCCCGCGGACGCCGTACCCGACAGTGCCGACTGAATGGCGCGCGCGGCTGCCAGGTAAAGCTGTGCCTCGGTGGAGTCGGGTGCCGCCACGACGGTAGGGGTGCCGCTGTCAGTCTGCTCCCGTATCGACAGCGCCAGCGGCAGGCTCGCCAGCAGCGGCACGCCGTAGTCCCGGGACACACGCTCGCCGCCCTCGCTGCCGAAGATATGTTCGACGTGGCCGCACTGGCTGCAGACATGTACTGCCATGTTCTCGACAATGCCCAGGATGGGCACATCCACCTTGCGAAACATCTCGATACCCTTGCGCGCGTCCAGCAGGGCAATGTCCTGCGGTGTGGTCACGATGACGGCACCCGCGACAGTGGCCTTTTGCGACAGGGTGAGCTGTATGTCACCCGTGCCCGGTGGCATGTCAATCACCAGGTAGTCCAGCTCCCCCCAGAGTGTCTGCTCCAGCATCTGCACCAGGGCACCTCCGGCCATGGGACCACGCCAGACCATCGGCGTGCGCTCGCTGGCGAGGAAACCCATCGACATGGTTTTCAAGCCGTGCGCCATGACCGGCAGCAGCCACTTGCCATCCTTCTGCTCCGGCTTGGTGCCCTCGGCGATGCCCAGCATGCGCTGCTGACTCGGCCCGTAGATATCGGCATCGAGCAGGCCCACACGGCGGCCCAGTGACTGCAGCGCCAGCGCCAGATTGACTGCCGTGGTCGATTTACCCACGCCTCCCTTGCCTGAGGCAACGGCGATAATGTGCTTGATTGTGTTCATGACTGCCGGGATCCGTAAAATGCTCGTACCGGAGGGGAGGAAGGCCCCGCGTATGGCTCGGCAGTATAGGCAGTTGCACGGGCCCCGACAATGACTGAGGAGCGCAAACCCGCTATGATACGCCCCCCCATTTTCTGAACTGCAGGGAACTGACAAGCACATGCCAGACAGTCGCGCGCGCAAGATACTGGTCACCAGCGCCCTACCCTATGCCAACGGCCCACTGCATCTGGGCCACATGCTGGAGATGGTGCAGACGGACATCTGGGTTCGCTTCCAGAAGTCACGCGGCCATGACTGCCTCTACGTCTGCGCCGACGATGCGCATGGTACCGCCATCATGCTCACGGCCGAGAAGCTGGGTGTCACCCCCGAGGAGCAGATTGCAAGGGTCAAGGCAGAACACGAGCGGGACGCAGCGGGCTTCTGCATAGGGTTCGACAACTACTACAGCACCCACTCCGAGGAAAACCGCTACTGGAGCGAGGAAATCTACCGTCGCCTGCAGGCCAACGGGCACATCACGCGCCGCGATATCGTGCAGGCCTTCGACCCTGAAAAGCAGCTTTTTCTCGCGGATCGCTTTATCAAGGGCACCTGTCCGCGCTGCAAGACTCCCGGCCAGTACGGCGACAATTGCGAAGCCTGCGGAGCAACCTACACGCCGGCAGACCTCATTGATCCGGTTTCCGCAATTTCCGGTGCACGCCCGGTGGACAAGGAGTCGACGCACTTCTTTTTCAACCTGCCCGCGCTGTCTGACATGCTTGCCGAGTGGATCGACTCCGGCACCCTGCAGCCGCAGATTGCCAACAAACTCCGTGAATGGACGGCAGCGGGTCTGCAGGAGTGGGATATCAGCCGCGACGCCCCCTACTTCGGCTTCGAGATTCCGGGCGAGCCAGGCAAGTACTTCTACGTCTGGCTCGATGCCCCCATTGGCTACATCGCCAGCTTCCAGAACTACTGCGAGCGCACCGGGCGGGACTTTGCAGCCTATTGGCATGCCGACGCCGACGCCGAGCTGTTTCATTTCATTGGCAAGGACATCATCAACTTCCACGGCCTGTTCTGGCCCGCGATGCTGCATTCCGCAGGCCTGCGCACGCCCACCGCGATCTACGCGCATGGCTTCCTGACGGTCAACGGGACCAAGATGTCCAAGAGCCGCGGCACATTCATTAACGCCGGCACCTACCTGGGCCACCTGGACGCCGAATACCTGCGCTACTACTTTGCCGCCAAGCTTAGCGCTGCTGTGGACGATATCGATCTCAACCTGACGGACTTCGTGCAGCGCGTCAACGCCGATGTGATTGGCAAGGTCGTCAATATCGCGAGCCGCTGCGCCGGCTTCCTGCGCAAGGGCTTTGAAAACAGGACCAGCACTGACTGCGCCGAGCCGGAGCTGCTACAGCTGTTTCTCGACGAGGGAGAGTCGATCGCGGACGCCTATGAACAACGCGAGTACAGCAAGGCGATTCGGGCTATCGTCGCGCTGGCCGATCGGGCCAACCAGTACATCGATGAGCGCAAGCCATGGGTTCTGGCCAAGGAAAGCGGCCGTGAGGCTGAGGTGCACGCCGTGTGCAGTGTCGGCATCAATCTGTTTCGGGTACTTATGACCTACCTGAAGCCGGTACTGCCCGCGATGGCAGGCAAATCCGAACGGTTCCTCAACTGTTCGCTGGACTGGACAGCGCTGGCAGACGGGCCCTTGCTGGGGCATCAGCTGGAGTCTTTCCAGCCTCTGCTGACGCGAATCGATCCCGCCCAGGTCGAGGCGCTGCTCGCAGCGAGCGCGAACGAGGCGCAGGCTGGCCAGGTTTGAACCGCGCCGGCTTTATACCCCGGTGGCGATTGTTTCCACCGGGATAACTACTTACCATTAGGCGATTTGCTGAGCCCTTGATGACACTATTGTGCTGGCCGACTATTCCATCCTTCTGATCGGAGCCATTCTGGTCAACAACTTTGTGCTCGTACAGTTCCTTGGGCTGTGCCCGTTCATGGGCGTGTCCAACAAACTGGAAACAGCCATGGGCATGTCGATGGCGACCACGTTTGTGCTCACCCTGGCATCGGCCTGTAGCCACCTGACCTACTACCTGCTGCTGGAGCCTCTGGGCCTGGAATACCTGCGCACCATCTCCTTCATCCTGGTGATCGCCGTGGTGGTGCAGTTTACGGAAATGGTGGTGCGCAAAAGCAGTCCCCTCCTGCACCGTGTCCTGGGCGTTTACCTGCCGTTGATTACCACCAACTGTGCCGTGCTGGGTGTGGCGCTGCTCAACATCAACAAGGACCACAGTTTCCTGCAGGCCCTGTTCTACGGGTTCGGCGCCGCCCTCGGCTTTTCCCTCGTGCTCATTCTGTTTGCCGCGATGCGCGAGCGGCTTGCAGTGGCCGATGTGCCGGAGCCCTTCCGGGGCGCCGCCATTGGGATGGTTACCGCCGGTTTGATGTCGCTGGCCTTTATGGGCTTTGCGGGGTTGGTGTAGCGCGATGCCGAACTGGATTGCTGACTACCCCCTGCTGGCGGCGCTGCTGGCGCTGGTCGGCCTTGGCGCGCCGTTTGGGGCGCTACTGGGCTTTGCCGCGGTGCGTTTCCGCACCGAAGGCAACCCCATCGCGGACCAGATCAACGCCATACTGCCGCAGACCCAATGTGGCCAATGCGGGTTTCCGGGCTGTCGGCCCTATGCCGAGGCGATTGCCGGTGGTGAGGCGATCAACAAGTGTCCGCCCGGCGGCGAAGCCACGATACAGGCGCTGGCCGACCTGCTGGATGTCGAGGCGCCGCCGCTGGATGAAGAACACGGTGAAGAAAAGGTCAAAGCCGTAGCGTTCATCCGCGAGGATGAGTGTATCGGTTGTACCAAGTGCATTCAGGCCTGCCCTGTGGACGCCATTCTGGGCGCCGCCAAGCAGATGCACACCGTGATTGCCAGCGAGTGTACCGGCTGCGACCTGTGCGTGGAGCCCTGTCCGGTCGACTGCATCGATATGATTCCGCAGGAGGAAAACCTGCAAACCTGGCACTGGCAACTGCCTGCACAGCGTAGCCGCAACCTGGATATCATCGCCACCGACACGCCCTCAGCCGAGCGTGCGGCATGAGGCGGGTTTACGGTTTTCACGGCGGCATACACCCCGCCGAAAACAAACACCAGTCGCTGGGCAGCAGGATCCGGGGGGCGGGCATACCGCAGCAACTGATTTTGCCCCTTTCCCAACATATTGGCGCGCCCGCACGACCGATCGTGGCGGTCGATGACCGGGTGCTGAAAGGGCAGATGATTGCTGAGCCCGGCGGCCACGTCAGTGTGCCCCTGCACGCGCCGACCTCTGGACATATCAGCGCCATCGAAGAGCGCCCCATTCCGCACCCCTCCGGTTTCCCCGCACCCTGCATCGTCATCGACTGTGACGGCGAGGATGAATGGGCGCCATTAGAGGGCGTGGCGAACTACAGGGATTGCGAAGCCACCGAATTACTTGAACTGATCCGCAACGCCGGCATCGCGGGGATGGGCGGAGCCGGTTTTCCCACCGCGGTCAAGCTCGCCGGCAAGCCCGGGCAAAGCGTCAAGACACTGATCATCAACGGCACCGAGTGCGAGCCCTACATCACAGCGGACGACATTCTCATGCGCGAGCGCGCTGACGACATCGTCGCTGGTATCGCCATCCTGCAGCATATCCTGCAGCCGCAGGAGATCCTGTTGGGCCTCGAAGACAATAAACCCGAGGCCATTGCGGCACTGCAGGCGGCGGCCGCAGGCAGCGCCATAGAGGTGGTGACCTTCCCCACCAAGTACCCCTCCGGCGGCGAAAAACAGCTCATCGAAATACTCACCGGGCAGCAGGTACCCAGTGGCGGCCTGCCGGGAGATCTGGGCATTGTCTGCCAGAACGTGGGCACGGCCGTCGCGGTACGGGACGCCATCTGCGACGGGCGTCCCCTGATTTCCCGCATAACCACCGTCACCGGCAATGCCGTGGACAGCCCACAGAATTTTGAGGTACTGCTGGGCACACCCATGCAATACCTGCTGGATCTTGCAGGCCTGCACCCCGAGCGCTGCGAGCGCCTCGTGATGGGCGGACCGATGATGGGGTTCACCGTCACCACACCCCAGGCCCCAGTTGTCAAAACCACCAACTGTATACTTGCCCCGACTGCCGAGGAACTGCCACCCCCACCGCCCGCGCAGCCCTGCATCCGCTGCGGCCTCTGTGCGGAGGCCTGTCCGGCAAGCCTGCTGCCACAGCAGTTGTTCTGGTTCGCCCAGGGCAAGGAATTCGAAAAGCTGGAGCAACACAATCTGTTCGACTGCATCGAATGTGGCGCCTGCTCCTGGGTGTGCCCCAGCCATATACCGCTGGTACAGTACTACCGCGCATCGAAAGCAGACATCCTGCAACAGCGGCGCGAACACGCCAAATCGGAGCAGGCGCGGTTGCGGTTTGAGGCGCGCCAGGCGCGGCTTGCCCAGGAAGAGGAAGAGCGCGAGGCGAAGCGTGCCGCACGCAAGGCGGCTGCTGAAAAGCGCGCGGCCCTGGCCGAACAGGGCGGCGAAGAGGACCCGATCCAGGCAGCCATTGAGCGCGCCAAGGCGAAGAAGGCGGCGCAGCAGGCGGGGGATGCCACGGCCGCCACCCCGGCGAAGGCATCCCCGGAAGCGGCGCTGCGGCAGAAACTGGCAAAGTCGGAACAGCGCCTGGCGCAAAGCATCACTGCCGGTGAAGATGCCAAGATCGTCAGCGCCCTGGAGGCGACCGTGCAGCGACTGAAGGACAAACTGGCCGAGGCAGAAGCAGCGGCAACGGAAACGGGCACCGACTGATGGCACTGATGCGCGTCAGCTCACCCCATGCCCACGGCAGCTACAGCACCGGCATGGTCATGCGCCAGGTGCTTCTGGCCACGGTGCCCGGCGTGTTTGTGCTGACGCTGTTCTTTGGCTTTGGCACCCTGATCAACGTGCTTTGGGCCTGTCTCGTCGGCCTGGCCTGTGAATCTATCGCCCTGTTGCTGCGCGGCCGGTCCCTGGCTTTCTACCTGAAGGACTGCAGCGCGCTGGTCACCTGTGTACTGCTGGGCATCGCCCTGCCGCCCTACGCCCCCTGGTGGTTGATTGCAGTGGGGGTGGCGGCGTCGATACTGATGGCCAAGCAGCTCTATGGGGGGCTGGGCTACAATCCGTTCAACCCCGCTATGGTTGGCTACGTGGTGCTGCTGATCTCCTTCCCGGTGCAAATGACCGCCTGGGCACCACCACGCGGTCTGGGGGACGTGCCCGGCCTCTGGGAGGCTCTACAGGCCTGCTTCCTGCCCGCCCGCTACGACGCGGTCACCATGGCGACGCCGCTGGATGTACTGCGCCAGAACCAGGGGCTGTTGCTTGAAGATCTCTGGGCACAGACACCGCAGTTCGGACGCTGGGCAGGCATTGGCTGGGAGTGGGTCAACCTGGCTTTTCTGGCCGGCGGACTCTGGCTGCTGTACCGACGCATATTTACCTGGCATGCGCCGGTGGCCATGCTTGCCAGTCTGGCGCTGATGGCGACGCTGTTCTACGACGGCGGCAGTTCCAGCAGTGGCGGCTCGCCGCTGTTTCACCTGCTCAGCGGCGCAACCATGTTCGGCGCCTTTTTCATTATCACCGACCCGGTGTCCTCCGCCGTTTCAGTGCGCGGGCGACTGGTATTCGGCGCGCTGATCGGCGTACTGGTGTACCTGATTCGGGTCTGGGGTAACTACCCCGATGCCGTGGCATTCGCCGTGCTCATTGCCAACTTCGCGGCGCCCTTCATCGACCACTACACGCAGCCCCGTGTCTACGGCCACGGCAAATCAGGGGGCGCAGGCTGATGCAGCTACTCGGGCAATCCATCACCCGCAACAGCGCGCTGCTTGCCCTGTTCGCCCTGTTCACCGCCCTGCTGATTGGTGGCACCTGGCTGGCTACCCGCGACACCATCGCCCTCGAGCAGCGACATGCGGAAGAGAAGGCGCTGCTGGAGATCGTGCCACGTGAGCGCCACGACAACAGTATGCTGGACGACACACGTATGCTGCAGCCTGAGTTCACGGATCTCGGTTTACGCGAACCGCGTCCGCTGTACATTGCGCGCCAGGGGAACAAGGCCGTGGCCGTGATCGTACCGGTCGTGGCGCGAGACGGTTACAGCGGCGATATCGAATTGATTGTCGGGGTAAACGCCGATGGCAGCATCGCCGGGGTCCGCACTGTCAAGCACCGCGAAACTCCGGGCCTCGGTGACAAGGTCGACCTGCGCAAGTCGCAGTGGATCCTTGACTTCACCGGCGCCTCGCTGGAAAACCCGAAGCCCGCGGGCTGGGCCGTGCGCAAGGACGGTGGCAGCTTTGACCAGTTTACCGGTGCGACCATTACACCGCGCGCCGTGGTCGCAGCAGTACAGCGGGCACTGCTCTACGTGCAACGCGAACGCACCGGGCTGTTCGGCCCCGCAGAATCAGGCCGCGACAGCGCACCCGAGGAGGGCCCCACCGCATGAGCACCCCCGCCTACAGCGAGCTGACACTCAACGGCTTGTGGAAAAACAATCCGGCTATCGTACAACTGCTGGGTCTCTGCCCACTGCTCGCCGTCACCGGTAACGTGGTCAATGCACTGGGGTTGGCAGCCGCCACCACCCTGGTGCTGGCCTGCTCCAACACGGCCGTCTCGGTGATCCGCAATGTGGTCTCGGATGCAGTGCGCCTGCCGGTGTTTGTCATGATCATCGCCTCCGCTGTGACCTGTACCGAACTGTTGATGCAGGCCTTTGCGTTTGAGCTGTACCAGATTCTCGGGATTTTCCTCCCATTGATCACCACCAATTGCGTCATTCTTGGACGCGCCGACGCCTTTGCCAGCAAACACGCGGTCGCGCCGGCGCTGTACGATGGGCTGATCATGGGGCTGGGGTTCGGAGTGGTGCTGGTGCTACTCGGCGCCCTGCGCGAACTGCTCGGCACTGGCGCATTGTTTGCCGATATGCAATTGCTGTTCGGCCCCGCAGCGGCGAGTTGGAAACTGGTGCTGATCGATGATTATCAACCCTTCCTACTGGCCATACTGCCGCCGGGCGCATTCATTTTCACCGGGCTGATGATCGCTGGCAAAAACCTGATCGACGGACATATCAAACGCCGCCAGGACGCCCTGAAGGCGAGACCGGTCAAGGGTGCCAAGCGGGTGCGTGTCACCGGCACCATCAGCTGAGCTGAGGTTGAGAAACAGCTTCAGGCGCTGGCGGGCGCGCTGCGGGCGAGTGTATCGAGCAGCGCGTCCACCGCCGCGTCATCCATACCCCGGTTGTCCAGATCACAACTGTAACTGACAAATAGCAGAAGGCCCCCGGACGCCAGGTACCACTCGCGCACCGCAGCCTCCGCCTCGGAAAAGCTCGCCGTGAAGCCGCGGAAGTCGCCGCAGTTTACGGCCTTCCAGGCAGGCACCGAAGGCGATTCGGTTACCGCTATCTGCTTGAGCTCAGCCGGGGTGAGTTGGCCATCGGTTTTGTGCAAGGTGGTCATCTCGAGGCAGCCCACGTCGTCCTCATCTGCGACCAGCACCGTGCCGTCCTCTTCCACATCAGCCCACCACTCGGGCGCCAATGCCATCGTCCACCACTCGGTTTCCACTACGTCCATCGGTCTCTCACAGGTCCAGTGACATCAGTACCGCATCTTCACGCCCGGTCGGCAGGGGGTAATAGTTGCGCCGCATGCCGTCGACGTGAAACCCCATCTGCTCATACAGCTTGCGCGCCGCGCTGTTTGACTTGCGCACCTCCAGCAGACAACGCCTTGCTCCACTGGCCACCATGGCATCGACCGCGGCCTGCAGCAGGCGTAAACCAAAGCCCTGGCGACGGGCGGTATCTGCAACCACAATATTGTAGATGCTGCCGTCGTCAAATTCGCGCGCGTACACCACAAAACCCTGCAGCACCGCATCCACCTCCAGCAACAGGGCTCGCTCGGCGCTGTCTTCCGCGGTGGCGCAACAGCGCAGGTACTGGGACTCACGCCAGGGCCACAGGGAAGCGCTGGCGTCCAACAGGGCCATTCGCGGGGCATCTTCGGGTAACGCCGGCCGAACCAGAGCCGACACGTCTAGTGTTCCAGGGCCAGCAGCGCCAGCCACGCATCGCGCTTCAAAGCAGGGGCAGCAATCATCTCGGCGCAGGCCGGCAAACGCACCGTGCGCACGCCGTCCAACTCGGGCTGCAGCAGGTACTGTCCAGCGCGCTCGCCCAGCAACACGAGGCCGTGGCAGTCTCTGTCACGCAGTTGGCGCAGGACAAAGCCGGTCAGGGCGGCTGCGGCGGCCTCCTCACCGAGGTCCAGCTGGCGGTTGGTGTGCATCGGCCAGTCAAACCGGGTGGGCGGTGGCGCTCCCTCACGTCTGCCGCCGGCCCGCACAGCGCGCGCAAACCCCATGGCACGCATCAGTTGCAGTTCATCGGCCGCCAGTTCGCCGCCGTCCGCGGAGTGCAACCAGAGACAACCACCAGCAACAATCGAGACGATACTGAATGTGACAGCCGGTGCCACAGCGGGCTTGGCCGTAGTGCTGCGCACCGCTGTCGAGGGCGGCGGGCTCAGAGACGTCGCCAAAGGCCTGGCAGCAGGGATCACCGGGGGCGGGGGCGCAATACGCTCAGGCCGCTCTGCCGGCTGTTGCGGTGCAGCGGCCACCGGGCTGCCTCGCATCACCGGTACGCGAGGCGGGCTCGGGGCCGCACCCGGCAACGTCCGGTGAGCAACCAACAGCTGCAACCCCAGGGGCTCCAGGCAGGCCAGCTTGTGCAAATCTCGTTGGGTTGCCATGGGCATTCGTCTATCAGTGAAGCGCGAGTCTAGCAGTTTTCGTCACGAGCTACAGCCAGCGCCACCCGTAGCGATGGAAGAAGCGCAGGCCAGAACGCAGGAAACAGGCGAGATGCCTGAGGCCCTTGCGCGCACTGTCGCCACCATAGTGGCGCACGCGCATGGCGGGCAGGTAATGCAGCTCACCCAGGGGGGCCAGCCGCAAAGACAGATCAAAATCCTCGAAATAGAGAAAGAACGCCGGATCAAAACCCCCGATCTGGCGCAGCGCGCCGCTGCGCACGAGCATGAAACAGCCGCTGGCCAGCGGCACCGGCGCCGGCCTGCCCGCGGCGTGCACATCGTGCATGGCGTAGTGGGCGAGGCGCGCAGCAAAACGGGCCTGCAGCCAGCGCGGCGCGAATGCCCGCAGTGCCAGGACCAGCACGGATGGCATGCGCTTGCTCAGATAGGCCGGGCGGCCATCCGCCAACGCGCCATCTGGACAAACCAGCACGACACCCGGATGTTCGCGCAGGTATTCGATGCCCACCAGCAGCGACGCCGGGGCCGAGACAATGTCCGGGTTCAGGATCAGGTGATAGTCCGACTCGCAGGTCTCCAGGGCGCTGTTGTGCCCAGCCCCGTAACCGGAGTTCTTCGTGGGTGCCAGCACCCGGTACTCTACAGCCGCATCCGTCGATGACACTCGATCGATGACCACCAGCAACTCACGGTGATAGTCGGGGCACAGCGAATTATCGACCAAAACCACCGCAACGCTAGACACCACCCCAGCGCTGCGCGCTGCGTGTACAGAGGCCAACAGCGTCTCCAGCGTCTCCTGCAGGCGCTGCAGGTTGCTGTGATAGACGACCACAGAAACACACAGCGACGAGGCGGAGGACAGCGAATGCATGCCCGGCATGGTATCAGCAGCGGCCACCGACAACCTAGTACAACACTGCTACCATGCACCCCAATACGCTGTGAGAGTAAGGCCCCATGACGTCGACAACCCGCCGCTTCCGCTTTGGCCCCGGGCTCCTGGTGACCGCGGCATTTATCGGCCCGGGCACCATCACCACAGCGAGTTCCGCAGGTGCCCATTTCGGCTTTGCCCTGCTCTGGGCACTGCTGTTCTCGATCATCGCCACCTATGTCCTGCAGGAAATGAGCGCGCGCCTGGGGTTGGCTACGCGGGCGGGGCTCGCAGAGGCGATGCGAGCGCACTTCAGCAGCCCCGTTCTCGGGAAACTGGCGGTGGTGCTGGTGGTGCTCGCCATCGGCGTCGGCAATGCCGCTTATGAGGCAGGCAATATCGCGGGCGCGTCGCTGGCCCTGAGTACCGTATCCGGCACAGGCACCACTTTCTGGTCGATCATTATCGGCCTCGGGGCGGCATTGCTGCTGGCCAGCGGGCGCTACGCCGTACTGGAAGGGGTGTTGATAGTGCTCGTGCTGGTCATGAGCGTGGTGTTTGTCCTGGCGGCCATCGTCATCGGCCCGTCCCCGGGTGATCTGCTTCGGGGGCTGCTGCGGCCCACACTGCCCGAGGGCTCGGTCATGGTCGCCATCGCGCTGATTGGCACAACTGTCGTCCCCTACAACCTCTTTCTCCATGCCAATGCCGTGCGCGAGAAGTGGCCGGCCAACCTGCCTCTGAAACAGGCCATCCACGAGTCACGTCTGGACAGCGGGCTCTCGATCGGCCTCGGAGGGCTGATCACGCTCGCCATCATGAGCACCGCTGCAACGGCATTCTTTGGTACGGGTGTCGCATTCGACGGCAACTCTCTGGCACTGCAACTGGAACCGCTGCTGGGGCCCGCAGCGCACAGCATCTTCGCTGCGGGCCTGTTTGCGGGGGGGCTGACCAGTGCGATTACCGCACCGCTGGCCGCATCCTACGCGGTCTGTGGCGCCCTGGGCTGGTCCTCCCGGATGACCGCACCCGGGTTTCGCCTGGTCTGGATCGGTGTTCTGGTCACGGGCACGCTGTTCGCGGCACTGGGCACACGGCCGCTGAGCGCTATCCTTCTGGCGCAAATGGCCAACGGCCTGCTACTGCCTGTGGTGGCCGTCTTTCTGCTGATGGTCATGAACAGCCGGGCACTGCTGGGCGCACAGGCAAACCGATGGCCTGCCAACCTGCTCGGAGGCGTGGTCGTTGCGGTGGCGGTTGGCCTCGGAGGCCTGAAAATCCTGGATGTCGCCGGCTGGCTATAGCAGCGGCTTGCAAGGCGGGGAGGTTCTACCTGTCAATGACAGAGCAGGACAACCGTTGCCAGCCCTCAGCAACGGTCGCCTGTAGAGACTGCCCTGCCATGCCGGCAGGGAATCAGCCCCGGCGCTGCTCCCTTATGGATCAGTGCCGGTGCCCACCACGGTGAAGTTACATTCGAGGTCGAATTGAGCGTCGCCGTTACCGGTCTCGAAGGTCGCCGTGTAGCTGTAGTCCTGATCAGTCTCCTGCGCCGGAGGCAGCACGGTGGAGTAGCGCACCGTCACCGCGCCACTGGCATCGGTAATGCCTGCACTTGAACCGGAATCAGACGCTGGCGAGAAGATGAAGTTGGGACTGCCAGCCGGCCAGTCAAACGACGTGACAGAGATCAGCGCATCGGGGATCGGCTCGCCGGAGCTCGTCAGGTAAAGCAGCCCCAGCCGGCTGGAGCCGCAGTTCAGGTTGCCGATCAGGTTGCCGTCTCCCGACGCCAGGATCGTCACCTCGACTTCGCTCGCCTCCCCGATGGACTGTACCGCAAACAGCAGCGTAATTTCCTGGCTACCCGGAAGCTGCCCTTCCACGTTGACCACTGCCGTGGCGCAACCGCCACTGCCCGTGACCAGTGTGCCTGAGGAGCCACGGCCGTTCACGTCAACACTGGCGCCAAAGGTATCGCCCGTGCTGAACTGGATCGACTGCGACGACAGCGGCACCTGGTTGCCATCACGTACGCACAGCGATACGACACCGTCATTCACGTTACTCGCCAGAATGCTGGTCGACGCGGTCAGACTGATACCATCTTCCTCCAGGGAGCCCAGGTACACAGGACCACCCGGGTTGAACACGCGGCTGACAGAGAAATCCTCCGTCTGCGCAACGATCAGTGCGGTGCGCCCGAGATTACTGAAAGGATACGTCAGCAACGTGCTTGCGGTTCCGTTGGCATCGGTGAAGGCAAGCGCCTGGATGTTGCCCACGCGGGCGCGCCCGATCACGTAGGGCACGGTTGCCCCCTGGTCTTCGCCGACACGGAAGGCCTCTTCGTCAGAGCGGATAGACAGTGAGTCGGGGCGGTCTGCGGGGAATTCGGCAATGGTGCGAATACCGGCATGGTAAAACGAACGGCCGTCCGGATCGGGCGCCAGTGCCAGACGGTCACCCACCCGAGCACCCAGTGCGGAGAAGTTGCCGCCCGCCGCATTGAAGCTGAAATTACCCTCAAGCGGATTGCCGTTGGAACCGGTAATCACGAAACTGCCGGCGCCGGACTCCGGGTAGCCAGTGAGGGGCGCGTCAATCAAACGGAACAGGATGGGTGTATTGACTGCCACCGGGTTACCGTTGGCATCGGTTGCCGTCACCGAGACCACGCGGCTGTAGGTGCCGTTCTGGAAATCGATGGTTTCATCGGCGGCGAGACCTATCTGTACCCGATTGGTACGAATCGCCTCGATAAAGGGCCCGGTGAACTCCAGCCCGGCAACAGGACCGGCTGCACTGACAACAGCAATCGTCACCACGGATTCTGCGCCACCCGTGGTCGAGCCCTGCGCCGAGCGCTCCGCGCGGATTCGCAATGTCGCTTCGCCGCTGACTGCGCCGGCTACGAAATACACCCTGGCATCGCCGTTGGAACCCGTCTGGACGCTGACGCTGGACAGTGTGTCCTCTGCGCCACTGGCAAGATCCTCTTCGCTCAGCAGGCCGCCGATTCGGGTTCCGGTGAAGGAGACCGTGACCTCCGCGCCCGTGACAGGCAGCCCCGTGCCGCTGTCCGTGACTTCAACTGCGATCTCGGCCACGTGGGGACTGTCGGACTGTGCCGGATTCTGCGCCGCGTTCACGGGCACCGATTCTTTTTCGAGCAGTACGCTCAGGGCAAGGTTGTTCGGCGTATCGGGATCCGGCAGAAAACCGCCTGTCTCTTATACACATCTCCGAGCCCACGAGACAGGCAGAAATCTCGTA
>CAJXUQ010000037.1 GCA_913061145.1 uncultured Haliea sp. | reverse complement strand
CTAAACCGATTGACCGTTCGCCTCTACCAAATTCCCGCTAACCCGCGATGAACCTTTTTTTATCACTCGTCCTCTCTACCCCCTCCTATACTTTGTCGCCATCTTGGTTATCCTAGCTGCCTGTCACACCTGTGCCCGGAGCGAAAATAATGCACTCGAAACGCGATTCCCTGCTCAAGCGTCTGCACAGCGCGATGATTTCCCCTACCGCGTGCGCCCAAAAATGGCAGGGACAATACTGGCAAGAGGACGGTGATGAGCGCAGGGTATCCTGCGCCAGCTGCCGAAGCTTTGACGCCACCAGACAGCGCTGCAGCATTCGCTTCGGCACGCCGTTGCGTAAATGCGTTGTCTCATCCGTGGAGGCACATTTTCACGACTGTGTCGGGGAGGAGGCGCTGGAGGTTGGATTCGGGCGCTTCAAACTGGCCCGGAACCTGGTCGTCCGCAACGGCGGCCGCTGGACGGGTATTGACCCGCAACAACCTGCCTCACGTCCTGCCCGTCTCGGCACTGGCGGCCATGGACTGGCCAGCGCGCTGCCGTTTGCCACTGCGACCTTCGACCGCGTATTTGGCGTTCAATCCATTGAGCACTGGGGACAACGCGCTGGCGGCCTGCGGGAACCTGCGCGTTACGAGGACTGCCTGGCAGAAATCGCTCGCGTCACAAAACCCGGAGGCCGGGTGTATTTCGATGCGCCGATACATTTCCATGGCAATGAGATATTTGTCATGGGAGATATTGATCGCGTGCGTAAATTATTTGCGACACCTTATTGGGAGACGGTAAATATCGAACGCTGGCGGGAGAATCATGCACCGCTGGAACGTTATACACCGTCACACAAGGAATTTAACGAATGGCCATTTGAAATCGTGAGTTATTCGGATAGCGAGGTAAATGCAATCAGGGACAACGGGGCCATCTGGCTGCTGGTAATAACCGCGACGCGTACCGCTGCACCGGTTTATTAACCGTTTAAAACCTGCGCTGAATAATGTTCCAAGCCGCTTCTAAAATCAGCGGCAGTCAACTGATTTAAGCTTCCGCAACATCCAAATAAAAATCACTGCTGCATTTAATCATTTAAATCGCTTTTTGCCTTGCTCACGCCAGTTCGAATATAATGCGAGCGTTATCAGGCAGGAGTATTGAAATGAAAGTCAAACCATCAGCGCTGGCGGTATTTGCGAATTCCAAAGTAAAAGCCAAGGCGGAAGCACGCCGGCTCAGCCAGGCAGAGCTTGAAAAGCTTATCGCTTCGTTGAATGAGGCGTTACGCGCAGAAAAAGAAAAAGCAAAAAGAAAACTGGAAAAAGACCGTGTCGCCACCATTCGCAAAGTGAATAGCCTGCTGGCGGAAAGCGGCCTTAAACCCGAGGACCTGAAAAAGGCGCCAGCGGGAGGCCGCGGTCGCAAAGCGCCAGTCAAAAACCGCAAGGTGGGTAGAGTCGCGCCCAAGTACCGTCTTGTCATTGATGGCAAAAAGCACGAATGGACTGGTCGCGGTCGCACGCCCAAAGTCTTCCAGGCCTATTTCGATGCCGGTAATTCCCGCGAAAGCTGCGCCATCAAGAGCTAGTACGCGGCGCCCGCAGGGTGTTGGAGATACTGCACTGCGACGAGGACCTCGTCGCAGTGAACAAACCCGCCGGACTACTGGTCCATCGCAGCCCCATTGATCGCCACGAGACCCGCTTCGCCTTACAGTTGCTGCGCGACCAGCTGGGGCACAGGGTTTACCCGGTCCATCGCCTGGACAAACCCACATCGGGTATTCTGCTCTTTGGACAGAGACCAGAGGCTGCGGCTGCACTCGCCGACCAGTTTGCCCGTCGCATGGCGGGTAAAACCTACATCGCCATCGTGCGAGGATGGTGCCCTGAACAGGGAGCCATCGACCATCCCCTGACCGAAGACCGCGACGCTGCGATGGGTTCAGGCAATCCGATGCTGCCGCGCACGCAGGACGCAGTGACCCTGTTCCAACGCCTGGCCACAGCGAATCTGCCCGTGGCCGTAGACCGTTACCCTTCCACGCGCTATAGCCTGGTGCTTCTGCACCCGATTACCGGGCGCCGGCACCAGCTGCGCCGCCACCTGAAGCACATCAGCCATCCGATAGTCGGTGACGCGAACCACGGAAAAGGGGTTCACAACCGTTTTTTTCAACGGCACTTCAATTGCCACAGGTTATTGCTGGCCTGCATCAGGCTGAACCTGCAACACCCCACGCTCGGCAGCGCACTGCAACTGCGGGCACGCCCAGGGCGCGAGTTCGAGGCGGTGGCTGCTGCACTGGGCTGGCAAAGCGCGCTGGAGGCCGCGCTGACGGAATAGACACCCCGGCGTGTAGCCAACGCTATAACCGTGTACGCTACTCGCGTCTTTCCAATCGCACATCACTGAAGGGCTCTCATGAAACGCCTCGCTGCACTCACACTACAGGGACTGGTCGCTGTCTTGCCGGTCGCACTCACCATTTACCTGGTGTACTGGCTGCTGATGACCATCGAGGCCATGGCCGGTGCCGCGCTGAGAACAGTTCTCCCGGCTGACTGGTATTTCGCCGGCCTGGGCGTGATCTCCGGATTGGTCCTGCTCACGGTGATTGGTGTACTGGTCAATGCCTACGCGGTACGCCACCTGCTGCGCCTGGGCGACGCGCTGCTCAGCCGAATTCCCCTGGTGAAGTCCGTGCACGGTGCCATTCAGGATGTACTGCGGGCTTTCAGCATCGCCAACAAACAGCAGGCGGACTCTGTGGTCCTCGTGAAGATTGGCGATAATATGCGGCTACTGGGCTTCGTCACCTCCCGCGAACCCGCAAGGCGTCTACGGGGCGCTGTCGACGAATCGGTCGTCGGTGTCTATCTACCCATGAGTTATCAACTGGGGGGCTATACGGTCTACCTGCCCGCCAACCAGCTTGAACCCGTCGACCTGAGTGTCGAGGAAGCCATGCGCATCGCCGTTACCGGAGGCGTACAGAACCCCGAGGGGAGTGCCTGAGGGTGGCCTCGATTCCTACCCGTAGAAGGCCGCAATACGGTCTACGAAGGCCTGCAACTGGCTTGCCGGCAGCGCGTTGATTCCCGCCGCAGCTGATCGGCCGCCGCCGGTGGGAAATTCCCGACACAGCACATCTGCACCCGTCTTGTTATCCAGCGGCGCACGCACGCTGACCAGATAGTCACCGTCAGCTCTCTCCGTCACAACCGCATGCGCTCGCGCCGGATCCTGGTTGGCGAGATCGTTGCCAAAGACTCCGCTGACGCGACGCGCCCAGGCGGCATCGGGCAGCAGGAACACTGCGGCACTATCGCCACGGTAGATCGGCTTCAGCGAGGCCGCTGCCGACATGTCTTCCCGGTAACCCGTCTCCAGCCGCTCGAAATGCGCTCGCTCCGCCGCCATGAACTGGAAGGGGTCATCATGCCGCTCCAGCAGCCGATACAGCTCTGCCGGTGCAAAGTGAAGATCCTCCAGTGACGGACCATAGCCGTTGTAATTAATGTAAATACCGAGGTTCTCGAGGGCCTGCAACTGCGCGTCATCCAGGCCCAGCGTCTTCGCCAGGCGCTGCGCAGAGTCGCGCAGATTGTCGCCGAAAGCGCCGGTAACGGCCCAGGCCGTATAGGCCCCCTGCAACCGCCCGTTCACCAGCAGACTGGTGCACACATCCGGCGCCGGGTTGATGACCGCGTCGAGCCGGGCACTCTCAGGAATGTCGCCGGCAAAGTGGTGGTCGCAATAGAACACCTCGGCTCCGGCGCTGAGCAGCCGCTGCAGATCCGCGCGATTCTTGTCCAGCGAAATGTCCAGTACGGTCACGCGATCACCGCTCCCAGCCTGAACCTGCTGTAGCAGAGCGATATCCCGTTTTACGCCCGTCACAAGCGTTGCGTCACGGGGCTCCGCCCGGCGCAGTTGAACCAGCGAACACAGACCGTCTGCATCGCCATTAAAGACATCGTAATCCATTCTGGTTCCTTACAGCAGCGATCAGGACTTGTCCGGAAACAGTTCCTGTACGTTAGACAAACCGACGGCCGCCGGCTTTTGCTTGGGTTTCGCGAGCGCAGAGCGCCCTGCCATGCCCTGCTTGCGCCAGACGTGGTCGTAGCGCACTTCGTGCAGATTGAAGCCACTCACTGCAGCGTTCAGCACCGATGTGATACCGGCACAATCCATTGCATCGCAATGCTGCATGAGTTCGGTCAGCATGCGGTGAATCTGGTTGTAGGAGAGGCATTCCTCCTCGGCACGCATGATCATGGGATGCCCAGTCCCCGTAACGTTGCTGCCCAGCAACAGCTCTTCCCGCAGCTTTTCCCCGGGTCGCAGGCCAATGAACTCGATTTGTATGTGGTCATGGGCGTGACTGTCGTGCTGCATTTCATAGCCGCTCAGCCGGATCATGCGCCGCGCGAGATCGACAATGCGGACCGGCTCACCCATATCCAGCACGAACACGTCACCCCCGGTTCCCATGGCACCGGCCTGCAGCACCAGCTGTGCCGCCTCCTGAATGCTCATGAAATACCGCGACACCTCGGGGTGGGTCACGGTCACCGGGCCGCCGCCCTCGATCTGCTCACGAAACAACGGCACGACCGAGCCGGAGGAACCCAGCACATTACCGAAGCGAACCATGCAGAAACGCGTGCCGGAGTCGCGCTGCGCCAGGCCTTGCAACACCATCTCTGCGAAGCGCTTGGAGGCGCCCATAATGTTGGTAGGTCGCACGGCTTTGTCCGTGGATACCAGAACGAAGGTTTCCACCCCGGCCTTGCGCGCCGCCTCTGCTGCATACCACGTCCCGAATACGTTATTGGCCACACCCTCCGCCACGTTGTACTCGACCATGGGTACATGCTTGTACGCCGCCGCGTGATATACCGTCTGCACGGCAAAGGTGCGATACACGGTCTCCAGCCGGCGTTGATCCTGCACCGACCCCAGCAGCGCAATGATCTCCACGCTGGCGCCCAGGGCCTGACCCATTTCCCGCAGCTCGCGCTCGATGCGATACAGCGCGTACTCGGAGTTGTCCAGCAGCACCAGCTCACGCGGCCCGGAGGTCAGGATCTGGCGACACAGCTCCGAACCGATGGAGCCCCCTGCCCCGGTAACCATCACCACCTTGTCGGTGATGCAGCGGTCTATCAGCTCGGGATGGGGTGGCACCGGGTCCCGACCCAGCAGATCGTCGAGGTCAATATCCTGGATCTGGTTGACGCTGGCCCTACCCGCCACCAGCTCATTGATCTTCGGTACCGTGCGCACGTGCACCGGCAGCCCCACCAGAGAGTTGATGATCTCCCGGCGCCGTTCCGGCGACGCGGCCGGAATGGCGAGCAACACCTGGGTGATATTGTGCTCACCGATAAGACGCTTGATCTCCTCGGGACGCGCCACCTGCAGCCCGTTGATCACCGAGTGTTGCAGCCGCGGATCGTCGTCCACAAAGACCACAGCCCGATACTGGTCCCCGTGGTGCAATGCCGTGAGCAGCTGCCGACCAGATTCACCGGCGCCATAGATGATGACGTTGCGCGAAAGCGAGCGCAGTTTGGCCTGGTAGTAGGCGCGCACGGTGAGGCGCGTACCCCCAATCAACAGCAGCGCAATGCCCCAGTAGAAAAATGGCATGGTCCGCGGCACTTCAGCCTGGGCAACGAATACCGAGGCAGACAGTATCAGCGTTGAATACGTGACGGCGGTGATCACCGCCCAGATTGCCTGCTGCCCCATAAAGCGGATGACCGCGCGATACAGGCCAAGGCGCAGGAATATAATCGCACTGATAATGACAGTGATGGCACCACAGGCAATTTCAGTGGGGCCGAGAGTGAAGTCCGTATTGCCATGGCGCAGGGCCACCGCCGACCACATGGCAGCACTCACGAACACCATGTCCAGGGCGAGGAGGAGTGCCTGCTTGATATTCCGCGGAAGTTCTATGAGTTTTTCCAGTGCATCCCGAACGCTTCCAAGCACCCCGGATATCGCTTGCAGCACACCATTGCCAAGCCGATTCAGCAAAATCCCTCCCACTCCGGATGGTCGTGACAGGCCCGCTTGCAGTGCATCGTAGTCGCGCGAACCCGGAACACCCGATGTTACGTTAATCGCCGCAACTTCGCCATGCCGAGCAGGAGCGGAAGGTATGCCAAAATTACCAAGAAAAGCTGGAATTGTGGCCAACGCAGAATCGTCCACGCCAAAGGAAACAGCCACAGTGCGTTGAGCGCGATCAGCACAAAGTCTACCGTCAGGTGGGAGTCCCAGTACCGCGCGAGGCGCTGATAGGCGTGGTCCCGATGTGCTTCGAACAGCCTGGCTCCCGCGCGCCAGCGCGCCAGCAAGGTCCAGGTGGCATCCGTAATGAAGGCGGCCAGCAACACCAGCCAGCAGGCCAGCGGCAGCGTACCGTGAGCGGCCGCGATGAGGGCGAGACCGCCGAGCAGGAAACCGAGCGGCACGCTGCCTGCATCACCCATAAACAGACGAGCCGGCGGCCAATTCCAATAGAGAAAGCCCAACTGGCTGAACGCCAGTAGCGCACACATCAGTGCCAGTGGGGTGTCACCCGCCAACAGCGCGAGCAGTGCCCCGCTCATCCCTGCCAGGAAGGCCTGCAGGGCAGCGAGGCCATCAATACCATCCATGAAGTTATACAGGTTGACCAGCCAAAGCAGACCCAGCGTCAACAACGGCAGTTGCAGCCACAGCGGCAGGGGCAGCACCGGGAAGCCCCCGCGTGGCGGCACAGCGACGTAAAGCGCAGCCATCAGCAGCGCGCAGGCCAGGGCGTAACAGCCCAGCCGCAGCAGCGCCGGCAGGTTGTAGCGATCATCGAGCAGGCCCACCAGCATCAGCAGGACAGCGAGCCCCAGCAACACCCCGAAAACAGGCGGCCACAGGACACCCGCCAGCGCCGCGACCCACGCCGATCCCGCCAAACCGAGCACAATACCCACCCCACCGCCGCTGGCCGTAGGCTGTTTGTGCGCGCTGCGGTGGCCGGGTGTATCGACCCAACGACTGCTGCGCGCAAGCCGCAACCAGAAGGCACACAGCAGCGCCACCGCCAACGGCGCCGTAAGCAGCGCAAGGATCACGGCGCCGGCTCTTCTGTCTGAACCATCTGCGGCGCCACCGAGGCGAGCGTTTGACGAGGCTTCCAGCCGGTTGCCTCTACCACGGCGTGATTGTCGTAGCGCTCTGCGGCAAACAGCCGATCGTAACTGGAGCCCTGTGGCTGGCGCTGAAGAAAATCAAGCAGCGCCGCAAGCAGCCGCCACAACCAGGCGGGGCCGGTTTTGCCCTGCCCCTCCTTGCCCAGCGCCGCGCGCAGCAAGAGGAAACTCTCACGTGCACTGTAGGCGTGCCCGTCAGTGACGTTGAAGGTGCTCACCCCGCTCAGTCCACAGCGGGGTAGCAGAAGCAGCAATTCGACGAGGTCGTCGAGGCCTACCATGGAGCGCACGCCACCCGCCGGGGGGGCCGGTAACCGGAAGCGCGCGGCGCGCAGCAGCCACTTCAAGTTAGCCTTGGGTTGCGGGCCATATACCAGTGCCGGCCTCAGAATCACCACCGTCATCGTGCTACTGGCATAGCGCGCACGCAGCGCACATTCCGCTTCCCACTTCGAGCGCCCGTAGGCATCGGCTGGCGGCGCCACTTCACTCTCCCGCCGCGGCATGGCGGTGGCCGCTGCACCCATGGCTTTGACACTGCTCAGAAAGACGAAGGTTTTGACCCCCGCCCGTTCGGCTGCCTCCGCCAGCGCCAGCGTCGCGCGGCAGTTCACGGCAGCGTATCGGCCGTCCGGGGCCTGCCTGTGGGCGATGCCTGCCAGGTGGTAGATCGTCTCTACACCGCGCAACAGCTCGTCACTGACACTGCCAGTCGCAAGGTCCACCGCGTGGCTGGGCTTGCCATGCCCCGAAATCGCTCCCCGGCGGCTGAGCATCACGGTCGACTGCCCTTCCCGATGCAGCCGTTCAGTCAACGCGCGGCCGATATAGCCGGTGGCACCGGTCACCAGAACTGACATACAGACCTCTCTACCGCGTTGTTGCCACGTGCCACGCGGGCGTGGTGTTGATGCATGGAATCCCGTACAAGCCCGCGCGCGGGCGCCGAAAAAAATGGGGGCACAAGCCCCCATGATACGGATGCCGGCCGCCTAATCCAGTGTTATGACAGTGCGATTTCTTTCCAGGGTGGACTGGCCAATGCCTTTGACATCAGCCAGTTCCTCCACCGACTTGAAGGGCCCGTAGGCTTCCCGGTAACGAATAATATCCTGCGCGCGCGAAAGACCGACACCCTTCAGTCTGGCGGCCAGTGTGGCGGCATCCGCCGTGTTGATGTTGACCCGGGCGACGCTCGCCTCCGCAGCGAGGGGCGGCACGTCCGGTGCAGCCGAGACCGGCGCGGTCACACCGGCCAGGCATAAGCAAACGGCAAGGGTGCCCAGCAACGCTGGCCACCGCGAAAGACGCTCGTGTAACGAAGCGGGGCGCTCGCACGCCCCATAGAGGTGTTGAGTAGGTTGGTTGATCGACATGGCGTTATCTCCGTATGACGTTGTGGCATCCCTGCACATCCGTATCGAAGCGAAGTCTAGCAGTCCTCCCAGAGGAGGCGAGGCCTGCGGTCAAATCTGATGGTATTCGCGGCACTCAGCGGCTGGTTGCCGTACCCAGCTCGTCATGTACCCGGCGCAGCGCGGCAAGCGGATCGGCAGCTGCGGTTATGGAGCGACCAATAACCAGAAAATCGGCGCCGCGCTCACGTGCAGCGGCGGGCGTCACCACACGGCGCTGATCACCCGGTGCGTCGCCCGCGAGCCGAATACCCGGCGTCACCAGGAGGAACTCACCACCACGCTGTGCGCGTAATACAGGGCCCTCTTCGGCCGAACAGACCACCCCTTGCATGCCACAGTCCGCTGCGAGGCCGGCGAGGGCTGTGACACGCGCCAGCGCGCCTTCGGTACAACCCAGCTCACGCAGATCCTCGTCGGTCATACTGGTCAACACAGTAACGGCTATCAGCAGCGGCGCCTGTTGCAGGCGGGCCAGTTCCGCTGCCGCCGCCTCCATCATCCGGCGCCCCCCACTGGCATGCACATTGACCATCCAGACACCCAGGTCTGCCGCAGCGCGTACCGCAGAGGCTACGGTATTGGGTATATCGTGAAACTTGAGGTCCAGAAACACGTCAAAACCCTGATCCTGCAACCGCCGCACGATGCCCGGACCGCTGCGGGTAAACAGCTCCTTGCCCACCTTGAGCCGACACAGCGTCGGTGACAGCTGTTCCACAAGTGCCAGCGCCGAGGCTTCATCGGGATAGTCCAAAGCGACCAGAACGGGAGATTGCATCAAAACACGCCTTCAATAACTGCGGCGACGCTCAGTCGACTCGGTTGCCGCGAATGGATTTAACGGTGCCCCAATGTTTGCAACCGGGGCAAAACCAGTGAAGCTGACGGCCGGAAAAGCCGCAATGACCACAGCGGTAACTGGGCCGCTCCGCGAGCAAGCGCGCCACCAGCTTCTGCAGTGACGTGAGGTTTTCACGCACCGGGCCCTCGGTGTTGGCGGCTTGCAGCTCAATCAACCGTGACAAGCCGCCCAGAGACGGCGACCTCGCAAGCTGGCCAGTCAGGAACTCCATCGCCGCCTGATCACCATGCCGGCTGCGCACGTCATCGGCCACAGCAACCACCAACCCGGTTGCGGGACTGGATTCCAGGCATTCCTGCAGATATTGCCGCAGCGGGGCCGCGTCGCCCAGCTGGCTGTACGCCTCATGCAGCGCCGGAATGGTCTCGGGTATGTAGTCCGGGTCCTGCTGCTGCACTTTGCGCAGGGCCTTGATCGCAGCCTTGTACTGCCCGGCCTGGCACTCCAGGTCGCCCAGCATCAGTGAGGCACGCACACAGCGGCGATCGTGATGCAGGGCCTGCTGCAGTTGCTTGCGCGCCTCCTGCAGGCTGCCCTGCTCCAGCAGTTCCGCCGCGAGTTCGCAGTGGTAGTGCGCCAGGGCCACAGCGACGGGTTGACGACTGGCACCGCTGGGCGGTGGCACAGGTGCACCAAGCAGCGTCTTGCGTGGCAACAGCGCCGTCGCCACCTCCACAGCCTGGGCCCACTCGCGCTGGCTCTGGAATATCTCCAGCAGGTGCCGACGACTGGCGCGACGCTGTTCCGGCGAGTCTTTCACCAGGTCCAGCAACAAGCGCTCGGCACGATCAAAGAGTCCGGCGCTGATGTAGTCGCGAGCCAGTTCCAGGTGTGCCTGGTGAATTTGTGGTCGGGGCAGGCTGGGGCGCGCCAACAGATTCTGGTGAATGCGTATCGCCCGATCTACCTCCCCGCGCTTGCGCAGCAGGTTACCCAGCGCGATATGGGTCTCCAGTGTTTCACTGTTGACTTCGAGGGCGTCGATAAAGGCGTCAACTGCACCGTCCGGTCGGCCATCGAGGAGATAATTCAGCCCCTTGTAATACTGGCCAGGCACTGCAGTGGCCCGGGCGCGCGCGCTGCGCCGCCCCAGCCACCAGCCGATGCCGATGGCGACGAACAGGAGCGCGAATACAAGCAGGTCAGTCACCGTCTTTAAGTCCGGCGACCCTCAGACGATCCAGTTCAACTTTGCAGTTTTCCAGCTTGCGCCGTGCCAGCAGGAGATTGCCGCGCAAACGCAGGATAATGATACTGGACGCCAGCAATCCCAGCAGACCGCCCAGCGCCAGCGTGGCAAGCAGCCACAGCGCGAGACTGCGCGGCGCCAGGTCGATGACCAGCAGATCCAGCGCCACCGGTTGGGGGTTCTGCACAGCAAAGAGCACTCCGGCCGCCAGCATCGCGAGCACGACCAGCACGACGATCAGCCGTCGCAGCAGATTCGCAATGCGGCCGGCGCCGCCACGTGACGCTGCAACCACGTTCACAGCCCCGCCTGCAGACCCAGGTTGACCCGTTCCCGCAGTTCCTTCCCGGGCTTGAAGTGCGGCACATATTTGCCGGTGAGCTCAACCGTGTCGCCCGTTTTTGGATTGCGTCCGCGGCGCGGCTCGCGGTAATGCAACGAGAAGCTGCCGAACCCACGGATCTCAATGCGCTCACCACCGGAAAGCGCCTCAGACATGTGTTCAATGATGGTTTTGACCGCCAGCTCCACATCTTTCAGCGAAAGCTGTGCCTGTCGGGCGGCAATTGCCTCAATCAGTTCACTTTTCGTCATCGCGGGCCCCTATCCACCTGCGCTCTCGCCAGCCTTTGGACGGCCGTGCTCAGGGAATCTATTGTGACGCCGCCGGGGCAGTTACGCAACTCGTTATTTTATATAGAAAAAAGGCCCACCAAACGGTGAGCCTTCGCGGTTCGGTGAGACCCCAGGGCAAGTGAACACCCCGGGGCCTGCCGGTGGGACGCAAGCGCCCCGCCGGCGATCACTTCTCCATTTGCGCCTTGATAAGGTCGCCGATCGTGCCGGGAGAAGACGACTCCTCCTGGTCTTTGAGCGACTTCACCGCGTCTTTCTCGTCGTCGTAGTCCTTGGCTTTAACCGAGAGCACCACGCTGCGATTCTTGCGATCAACAGAGATGATCTTGGCTTCAACGCTGTCGCCGACCTTGTACACGCTGCGAGCGTCTTCAACCTTCTCGCGGCTGATATCCGAGGCCTTGAGGATACCCTCAACCTCATCCGCCAGCTGCACGGTAACGCTGCGCGCGTCGACAGCGATCACTTCACCGGTGACGATGGCGCCGCGGTCATTTTCACCGACGAAGCCGGAGAACGCGTCGTCCTCAAGCTGCTTGATGCCCAGCGAGATGCGCTCGCGCTCGGGGTCGATGGAAAGAATGACGGTTTCGATCTCGTCGCCTTTCTTGTAGTTGCGCACGGCTTCCTCGCCCGCCTCGTTCCAGCTGATGTCGGAGAGGTGAACCAGGCCGTCGATGTTGCCTTCCAGACCGATGAAGATACCAAAGTCGGTAATCGACTTGATGCTGCCGGAAATCTTGTCGCCCTTGGCATACTGTGAGGCGAACGCGTCCCAGGGGTTCTGCTGGCACTGCTTGATACCCAGCGAGATGCGGCGACGCTCCTCGTCGATATCCAGCACCATGACCTCGACCTCATCGCCCAGCTGGACGATTTTGGACGGATGCACGTTCTTGTTGGTCCAATCCATCTCGGAGACGTGAACCAGGCCCTCGACACCCTCTTCCAGCTCGGCAAAGCAGCCGTAGTCGGTGAGGTTGGTCACACGCGCCTTGACGCGGCTGCCTTCCGGGTAACGGTTGGTGATTTCGACCCAGGGGTCTTCGCCCAGCTGCTTCAGACCCAGGGAGACGCGATTGCGCTCGCGGTCGAACTTGAGAATCTTGACGTCGATTTCCTGACCGACTTCCACGATCTCGGAGGGATGCTTGATACGCTTCCACGCCATATCGGTAATGTGCAAGAGGCCGTCGACACCGCCCAGATCCACAAACGCGCCGTAGTCGGTGAGGTTCTTCACAATGCCCTTGACGGACATGCCTTCCTGCAGGGATTCCAGCAGGGCCTCGCGCTCAACGCTGTTCGCCGCTTCCATCACGGCGCGGCGGGATACCACCACGTTGTTGCGCTTCTGGTCCAGCTTGATGACCTTGAACTCGAGTTCCTTGTTCTCCAGGTGTGCGGTGTCACGGACCGGACGCACGTCAACCAGCGAGCCGGGGAGGAACGCGCGGATGGTGTTGATATCCACGGTAAAGCCACCTTTGACCTTGCCGTTGATAACACCCTTGACCACTTCGTCCGCCTCATGCGCAGCTTCGAGCTCTTTCCAGGACTCGGCGCGCTTGGCTTTTTCGCGGGACAGCTTGGTCTCACCGAAACCGTCTTCCACAGTTTCCAGTGCAACCTGGACTTCATCGCCGATGCTCAGGGAGCAGTTGCCTGCAGAGTCGACGAACTGTGCACGAGGAATCACGCCTTCGGACTTCAGCCCGGCATGGACGGTGACCCACTCGTTGTCTATGTCGATGACGACACCGGTGACAATACTGCCCGGCTCCATCTCGACGGTCTTCAAGCTTTCTTCAAAGAGTTCAGCGAAGGATTCGCTCATTACACATTACCTGTTTGTGAGAGTACGGCGGCTAACCGCCTTGCCGCGCCTCCAGCTGGCACGGGTCATCCGTTAAAGCCATCCCCGGCCACTTCTGGAACCGACCATGGGAAAGCGGGTTAAACACCATTGCGTGTGGCGACGCTGCAATGCGCCAGTTTCGTCACACCAGGCCGCGCCTGCGCGCTGCCTCCATGACCGCAGAAAACACGTCGCTGATGGGCAAACGGCTGCTGTCAATGACAATGGCATCTTCAGCGGGAACCAGCGGGGAAACGGAGCGGCTGCTATCGCGCGCATCGCGCTCCTCGATGTCCTCGAGAAGGCGCGGGAGACTAACATTTTCTCCCTTGTCGAGCAACTGCAGGTAGCGGCGCCGTGCGCGCTCTTCAGCGCTGGCCGTGAGGAAAATTTTCAGCGCAGCGTCGGGGAACACCACGGTACCCATATCGCGACCGTCAGCGACCAGTCCGGGGGGCTGACAGAACTCGCGCTGGCGCTGCAACAGGGCCGTCCGTACCGCCGGGATCACCGCCACCGTGGAGGCACCCCGACCGCCTTCCTCGGTACGGATGGCGCGACTGACATCGCTGCCTTTATAGGCGACGCGCACCTCCCCATTGCGGTCGGTGGTGAACACGACATCCAGGTGACGGGCCACAGCGGCGACGGCGGCGTGATCCTCCCAGGATACCCCTTCCAGCACACAGGCATGGCCGGTGACCCGGTACAGCGCTCCGCTGTCGAGAAAATGCCAACCCAGAGCGTCGGCAAGCAGGTGGCTCAGCGTACCCTTGCCGGCCCCGCTGGGGCCGTCAACCGTAATCACCGGCACCGGCTGGCCCTGCATCAATCGACCCGCGCGGATATTTGCAGGCCGAGACCCCGTGCCAGGGCATCAAAACCGGGAAAGGAGGTGCTGACATGATCGCAGTCGAGTATGCGAATTTCCTCGTCGGCCCGCAGGGCGGCGATGGCAAAGGACATGGCGATGCGGTGGTCGTGGTAGGTATTGATGACACCGCCGCCCATTGTCCCACCCTCAATGACGATACCATCCTCCAGCACCTCGTTCACGATGCCAAGCGTGGTGAGACCCGCCGCCATCGCAGCGATGCGATCACTCTCCTTCACGCGCAACTCCTCCGCCCCGCGCAGGACCGTGCGGCCACTGGCGCAGGCGGCGGCAATGAACAAGGCCGGAAACTCATCAATCGCCAGCGGCACCTGGTCGAGCGGGATATCGATGCCGGTGAGTGGCGCATAGCGCACGCGAATATCAGCCACCGGTTCTCCACCTACCTCGCGAGCGTTTTTCAGCGTGAGGTCGGCGCCCATGGCACGCAGGATATTCAATACCCCGATGCGGGTGGGATTCACGCCGACGTGGGTAAGCAGCAGATCGGAGCCTGGCGCGATGCTCGCTGCCACAAGAAAGAAAGCGGCAGAGGAGATATCCGCCGGCACATCAATCTCAGTCGCTCGCAGTTGACCGCCACCGGCAAGGCTGATCACGCCCTGCTCCACATGTACGGCATAGCCGAAACCGCGCAGCATGCGCTCCGTGTGATCGCGTGTCGGAGCCGGCTCGGTAACAGAGGTGGTACCCGCGGCATACAGCCCGGCGAGCAGTACACAGGATTTGACCTGCGCACTGGCCATGGGGAGGTCATAGTGAATGCCCTGCAGCGTCTGTCCGCCGGCGATATGCAGCGGTGGCGTGCCGGCCCCGGCGCCCTCTATGCGCGCACCCATCAAGCGCAGGGGATCCATAACGCGGCCCATGGGCCGCTTGCACAGGGAAACGTCGCCAGTCAACTCGCTATCAAACGGCTGACCCGCCAGCAGGCCGCTGAGGAGACGGATGCTGGTACCAGAATTCCCCATGTCCAGCGCCCCCGACGGTGCCTGCAAGCCGTGCAGCCCGACACCGTGGATGACAACCCTCCCCTCCTCGGGGCCTTCAATTGACACACCCATGGCACGGAATGCCGCCACCGTGGCCAGCGCGTCCTCACCCTCGAGAAACCCGCTCACCCGTGTGGTGCCTTCTGCCAGCGCGCCGAGCATGATCGACCGGTGTGAAATGGACTTGTCCCCGGGGACGCGGGCTTCACCGCTGATGACACCACCGGGCATTAACTGAAATTCCATGCAGGGTTCTCTCTGGTGTGCTCTGGCTCAGGTGGCCGATTGGCCACGTGCCGCCAACAGGGCGGCGAATTCATCGCGCGCGGCTTTGGCGCGGGAAAACGTCTGCAGCAATGCATCGCCATCACCGGCCTCAATTGCTGCGCGCAGTTCCTCAAGGTGCGTGGTAAACAGGTCCATAGACTGCAGCAGCGCCGGCCTGTTGGCAATGGCAATGTCCCGCCACATCACCGGGTCGCTGGAGGCAATGCGCGTAAAATCGCGAAAACCGCCCGCGGCAAAACGGAAGATATCGTCGCTGGCATCACTGCGCGCCAGCGCATCCACCAGGGCGTAGGCCAGAACATGGGGCAGGTGGCTGGTCGCCGCCAGCACCCGGTCGTGATCCGCTACCGCCATGTCAACCACCTCGGCGCCGGTGCTCGCCCACATCGCGCGCACCAGTTCTACCGCAGAAGGTTCATTGGCGGCCACAGGGGTCAGAATAACTCGGTGCTTCTCAAACAGTCCTGCATTCGCGGCCTCGACACCACTGCGCTCGGAACCGGCAATCGGGTGGCCCAACACCAGCCGCGGCGGCATCGCCCCCCAAACACGCTCCGCCGCACGCTGCAGACTGCCCTTGACGCTGGCGACATCGGTGATCACCGGCGGTCGGGCGCGGTCGCGCAACCGGGGCAGGATGCGCTCCAGCATCTCCTCGGCAATCAGCGTGGGCGTCGCAATCACCAGAATATCCGCGGCGTCCACCGCATCCTCCAGCTCCAGCGTGTAGCGATCTATAACACCCAGTTCCACGCCCCGACGCAGTGAGGCCTCGCGGTGCCCCCAGCCGATACAGGCCGCTGCGAACCCATTGCCACGCAGGGCTGCGGCCAGTGAACCACCGATCAGGCCCAGCCCGAGCACGACCACAGTGGGTCGCGCAGCCGCCCCTTCGGCTCCCGACTGCGCCATGGCTAGAGCACTGCCTGCGGATAGGAGCCCAGGGGCTTGAGCAGGATGGACTGTTCTTCCAGATCGTCGACGATGCCGCGGATCACCTCATCCTGCATATGCCCCTCAAACTCGATGAAGAACACATAGGCCCATTTTTCGGTGCGCGAAGGTCGGGTGTCGATGCGGGTCAGGCTGACGCCGGCGCGGCGGAAGGGGTCCAGCAGGGTAAACAGTGCGCCCGGCTTGTTGCGGCTGGACACGATCAGTGAGGTCTTGTCGCGGCCACTGGGCGGCACTTCCTCCCGCCCCACCACCAGGAAGCGGGTGGTGTTGTCGGGATAGTCCTCAATGTGCTCCGCCAGACGATCCAGCTGGTACAGTTCCGCCGCCATGTCACCCGCCACAGCCGCAACGCCCGGTGTCGTGGCTGCCAGCCGCGCCGCCTCACCGTTACTGCTCACGGCCTCGCGCTCAACCCGGGGCCAGTGTGTATCCAACCAGTTACGGCACTGTGCCAGTGCCTGCTGGTGCGCGCAAATCCGGGTGATATCGGCCTCTGCGGTGCCGGGGGCGACCAGTAAATGGTGCACAATGCGCATTTCAACTTCGCCGGAGATTTTCAGCGGCGAATCCATGAAGTTATCCAGCGTGTGGCTGACCATACCCTCTGTGGAGTTCTCCACCGGCACCACACCGTAATTGCACTCACCGGATTCCACCTGCGCAAAAACACCATCGATGGTGTTTTGCGGCACGCAGAGCGCGGCATGACCAAAGTGCTTGAGCGCTGCCGCCTGGGTGAAGGTGCCCTCGGGGCCCAGGTAGGCCACCTGCAGAGGCCGTTCCAGGGCGAGGCAGGCAGACATGATCTCACGAAAAATGTGCGCCACTGCGGAGCCCTCAAGGGGGCCGCCATTGCGTTCGATGATGCGGCGCAGCACCTGTGCCTCGCGCTCCGGCCGGTAGTAGACGACCTCCGCCGCGGCTTCACCCCGGTTGCGCAGGGCCAGTACTTCCTCCAGCTTGATGTCGGCGACGCGCTGCGCACACTGGGCGCGGCGCTGGATCAAGTTCTGGATTTCCCGGTCAATGGCGTCAATGTCCGCCCTGACCTGGTCGAGATCCCTGGTATCTGCCATCAGAGTGCCGCCGTGTCAGCCGTTACGTTGCTCGAAATCCTGCATGAAAGCGATAAGCGCATCAACTGCCGCCTCCGGCACCGCATTGTAAATACTCGCGCGCATCCCCCCGACTGAGCGGTGCCCGGCCAGATTGAGCAGGCCGGCCTCGGCGGACTGCTGCAGAAAGAGCTTGTCGAGGCTGGCATCAGCCAGGGTGAAGGGAACATTCATCTGCGAACGGCTGGCGACCTCCACCGGGTTGGCATAGAACGCGCTGTTGTCGATGGCAGCATAGAGCTTTTCCGCCTTGCGCCGGTTGAGCTCCGCCATCACCGTCAGCCCGCCGAGATCCTGCAGCCAGTCAAACACCAGCCCCGCGAGGTAGAGCGCGAAGGTGGGCGGCGTGTTGTACATCGAATCGTTGTCCGCCGCCGTTTTCCAGTCGAGCATGACTGGACACAGGGGGCGCGAGCGACCCAGCAAGTCCCGATGCACAATGACCAGGGTCAGGCCTGCAGGGCCGATATTTTTCTGTGCGCCCGCGTAAATAACGCCGAAACGTGACACATCAACCGGCCGCGACAGGATCGTCGAGGACATGTCGGCCACCAGCGGTGCCTCCACTTCAGGCACCCAGTGGAACTCCACGCCGCCAATGGTCTCATTGGGGGTGTAGTGAAAATAGGCAGCGTCTGCAGACAGCTGCCAGCTGTCCCGGGGTGGTATCGCGCTGAAGTTGCCCGCTTCGGCACTGGCCGCGACGTTCACCGAGCCAAAGCGCTTGCCTTCGGCAATGGCTTTCTTGGACCACTGCCCGGTGTTCAGGTAGTCGGCCCGGCCGCCCTCCGGCATCAGGTTCAGGGGTACCGCGGAAAACTGCAGGCTCGCGCCCCCTTGCAGGAACAGGACGGCGTACTCGTCGGGGATCGCCAGAAGCTTGCGCAGCGTGGCTTCCGCATGCTCGGCGATGCCGACAAACTCGCTGCTGCGGTGGCTCATCTCCATCACGGACAAGCCGCGCCCGTGCCAGTCCAGCATGTCCTCACGGGCAGTTTCCAGAACCGGCTCAGGCAGCGCGGCCGGGCCGGCACAAAAATTGTACAAGCGGGTCATTTCAGTCATTTCCTCAAGATGGTGGGAAAGCGGTCGAGTTACTCGCCGCCCTCCCCGGAATCGTCAGCCGCATCCAGCTCAGGCTCGGCCACCCGCTCCACACTGACCAGGTGCTCGTCAGTACGGGTGCGGATCACTCTGACGCCCTGTGTATTGCGACCCAGCAGGGACACCTCGTCGGCGCGGGTGCGCACCAGGGTGCCCTGATTGGAGATCAGCATCAGTTCGTCGCCGTCGAACACCTGGGTGGCGCCCACCAGAGCCCCGTTACGGGTGCTCGTTGACATGGCGATAACGCCCTTGTTACCCCGCCCCTTGGTCGGGAATTCGCTGGCCTCAGTGCGCTTGCCATAGCCGTTCTCGGTCACCGTGAGGATACGGCCTCCCTCCCTGGGCACAATGAGCGAGATCAGGCGCTGGCCTTCATCCAGGCGGATACCCCGCACCCCGCGTGCCGTGCGCCCCATGGCGCGCACATCATCCTCGCGGAAGCGCACCGTCTTGCCGCCACTACTGAACAACATGACGTCACAGCTACCATCGGTGAGCGCCGTGCCCACCAGCACGTCCCCTTCGTCCAGGGCCAGTGCGCGCAGACCCACACTGCGCTGGCGCGCGAAGTCGGTCAGGGCGGTTTTCTTCACCGTGCCGTTGGCGGTCGCCATAAAAATGTACCAGCCGTCCGTGTATTCATTCACCTGCAGGATTGAGGTGACACGCTCTCCCACTTCCAGCGGCAGCAGATTGACCATCGGGCGCCCGCGGGAGTTACGCGTTGCCAGCGGAATCTGGTAGACCTTGAGCCAGTACACCTTGCCCAGGTCGGTGAAGCAGAGAATGGTTGCGTGGGTACTGGCAATCACCAGGTGCTCGACAAAGTCTTCGTCCTTCACCGCCGTGGCAGAGCGGCCGGTGCCACCGCGACGCTGCGCCTGGTAGTCCGAGAGCGGCTGTGTCTTGGCGTAACCGAGGTGACTGATGGTGACGACACGGTCCTCCTCGGTGATCAGGTCCTCGACCGTAAGATCGTGCTGCGAGGCACTGATTTCAGTCACGCGGTCGTCGCCAAACTCCGTCACCAGTTCTTCCAGCTCCTCGCGAATCACCAGCTTGAGGCGATCCGGGTCGGCGAGAATCTCCAGATAGTCAGCGATTTCACGCAGCTTTTCATCGTACTCGTTGAGCAGCTTCTCGTGCTCCAGCCCGGTAAGGCGATGCAGGCGCAGGTCGAGGATGGCCTGAGCCTGTACGGGTGACAGGTGATACTGGCCGTCTATCAGGCCGTATTGCGGCTCCAGCTCGTCCGGGCGGCAGGCGTCCTCCCCCGCGCGCTCCAGCATCGCCAGGACATCACCCGGGGCCCAGGCGGCAGCGATCAGTTTTTCACGCGCCTCGGAGGAGCTCGGCGACGACTTGATCAGCTCGATCACTTCGTCGATGTTGGCCAGCGCCACCGCGAGGCCTTCCAGAATGTGGCCGCGCTCACGTGCCTTGCGCAGCAGGTAGACCGTGCGCCGGGTCACGACCTCGCGGCGATGGCGGATAAATGCCTCGATGATCTCCTTGAGATTCAGTACCCGCGGCTGCCCATCGACGAGGGCCACCATGTTGATGCCAAACACCGACTGCAGCTGGGTCTGTGCGTACAGGTTGTTCAACACCACATCGCCGATTTCGCCGCGACGCAGCTCGATGACCACCCGCAGGCCATCCTTGTCCGATTCGTCGCGCAGCTCCGAGATACCTTCGATCTTCTTTTCTTTCACCAGCTCGGCAATGCGCTCGATGAGGCGCGCCTTGTTCAGCTGGTAGGGGATCTCGTGGATGATAATGACATCCCGCCCCTTCTTTTCCTCGTGGATCACTTCGGCCTTGGCGCGCACATAGATACGACCGCGCCCGGTCCGGTAGGCCTGAATGATGCCGGCGCGGCCGTTGATGATGCCGCCAGTGGGAAAATCGGGGCCGGGAATGAACTCCATGAGCTCGTCAACGGTGATATCCGGGTTGGCCATCAGGGCCAGGCAGCCCCCCACCACCTCGCGCAGGTTGTGGGGCGGTATATTGGTGGCCATACCGACGGCGATGCCGGAAGAGCCGTTGATCAACAGGGTGGGCACCTTGGTGGGGAGGACGACCGGGATGCGTTCGGTGCCGTCGTAATTATCGACAAAGTCGACGGTTTCCTTGTCGAGGTCCGCCAGCATGGCATGGGAAATCTTGCGCATGCGGATCTCGGTGTAACGCATTGCGGCTGCGGAGTCGCCATCCACGGAGCCGAAGTTGCCCTGGCCGTCGACCAGCATGTAGCGCATGGAGAAGGGTTGCGCCATGCGCACAATGGTGTCGTAGACAGCGGAGTCGCCGTGCGGATGGTATTTACCGATCACGTCGCCGACCACGCGGGCGGACTTTTTGTAGCCTTTGTTCCAGTCATTGTTGAGTTCGTTCATGGCGAACAGCACCCGGCGGTGAACCGGTTTCAGTCCATCGCGCACATCGGGCAGCGCGCGCCCGACAATCACGCTCATCGCATAGTCGAGGTACGATTGCTTGAGTTCGTCCTCGATATTGACGGGAAGAATTTCCTTGGCTAATTCACCCATGTACAACAGATTCCTTGTATGACTGCGGGGAGCCACCACGGCACGGCGCCGAGGCGAACTCAGGCCGGGCTGGGGCCCGCTTACCGGGCCATGGCAAGCGCCCGGCACAAACCCTGAATTATACGGCAGATGCCTCTTTGTCGCCATGTTTTTGCGGATTATGGCGGCCGTTCGGGCGGCAATTGGCGAATTCCGGTTATACTGGGAAGTCAATGCGAACCGCGGTGTCACGCCTTGGGCACGACACCGCAAATCCCTGGCTGACAGCCCCCGATCGAGGCCTCATGAGCGCGCCCGCTGAGACAGTAGACACCCTTATCCACCCGGGCTGGATTATCCCCGTAGCGCCCAGCGGCCAGGTGCTGGAAAACCACAGCCTGGCGATTCTCGACGGCCAGATTGCTGCCATCCTGCCGCGGGCAGAGACGGCGCGGATCGCCGCGGCAGAGGTTTTCGAGCTGCCAGGGCACGCGCTGCTACCGGGACTGGTCAACGCGCACGGCCATGCCGCCATGAGCCTGCTGCGCGGCTACGCCGATGATCTGGCGCTGATGCCGTGGCTGGAGCAGCATATCTGGCCCGCCGAGGGCCGCCATGTCAGCGAGGAGTTCGTCGCTGACGGTGTGGCGCTGGCCATCGCCGAGATGCTGCGGGCCGGCACCACGACCTTTTCCGACATGTACTTTTACCCCGACGCCTGCGCACGCACGGCCCAGCGCATGGGTATGCGCTGCCAGATCAGCTTCCCGGTGCTCGACTTCCCCACCCCCTGGGCGCGGGAGGCAGATGAATACATCAGCAAGGGGCTGGCGCTGCGGGATGCGGTGAAGCACAGCCGCCTGGTGAGCGTGGGCTTTGGCCCCCACGCACCCTATACCGTCAGCCACCCCAACCTGGCCAAGGTGGCGATGCTGGCTGCCGAACTGGATACCAGTATCCAGATCCATCTGCATGAGACACGCGGCGAAGTACTGCAGGCCGTGGAGGCGCACGGGGAGCGCCCCCTCGACAGCCTGCACCGTTTGGGATTACTGGGGCCGCGCACGCAATGTGTCCACATGACAGACCTCGGGGAGCAGGATATCGCGCTGCTCGCCGAGACCGGCGCCCATGTAGTGCACTGCCCAAAGTCCAACATGAAACTGGCCTCTGGCGCCTGCCCGGTGACGCGCCTGCTGGCCGCTGGGGTCAATGTGGCGCTCGGCACGGACAGCGCCGCCAGCAACAACAGCCTGAACCCTGTCTCTTATACACATCTGACGCTGCCGACGACTCCTTACGTGTAG
>CAJXUQ010000036.1 GCA_913061145.1 uncultured Haliea sp. | reverse complement strand
ATCTACACGTAAGGAGTCGTCGGCAGCGTCAGATGTGTATAAGAGACAGGCGTAGTCCAGTCGCCCAGCTCATCGCAGTCAAAGCGGAGATTGTCCACCGTGAGCGCCGTGAGCTGCGCCCTCACGTCCCGGAACTCGGGTACCGAAGCAGCGTCCACCCAGCCGCCGTAAAGTCGGAGTGTAGCGGTGTTTGATGCGTTGTCGGTGTCCAGCTCGAAGCCGGCGGCCGGCTGGTTCATGCCCGGAGACGTCCTGAAAAAGTCGTCAACTATGCTAAACCCTAACCCGGGGGATGACCAGCCAGTCCCCGCTACCGTTCTACTGGAAGGGTAGCCTGGGCCGCTTCTCCTCAATGACGGCCTTTGCATCCCGGTAGATGTCCGCGACCGGTTTCTGGTTGCCGACCTGCTGGCGACGGGAAATCATGGTCATGGGGAACAGGTAATTGTCGGTCTGTTTGTCGTAGAGCGCCCGGCTGCGACCGCTGGCGTCGTTGTAGATCACCCACGCCAGCCCGAGTTCGCTCGCCAGCAGGTCGCCCAGTACCAGGCCCATGGCCTGCAGCGTGCCGACGTCCTCCGGGGTCACAATGCCCCTGTCCAGCAGGCGCTGCAGCATGCGGATGTCGCGGTCTGGGTCGCCGCTGATGCCCTGGCCGAGTTCCCGGCGGGCGAGATCGTCCACGCTGGCGCGCTGCTGCGCCATGTGGGCGAGGGCGATTTTGGACGGTGGGCTGACCGTGACCTCATCCTGGGCGCCCGCGGTGAGCGACGGCGCGGCCAGGGATGCAAACAGGAAGAAGGTGGCGAGAAACCACTGGGCGGGGTCAGAAGGTCTCATGGTATACTCCGGTGCGTATCTTGGTGCAGGTCTGTGTGCGTGCCCGCGCGTATATTAGCGCATCGCGGTTGTCTTCGTGTTGCCTGCATGGATAATTGCGCTCTTCTTTATTCCGGCGTTCAGCGGCTGTGGCCGGCGCCCGGCACATTTCTGGAGATTTCCCATGATAACCGGCAGTATTGTCGCGCTTGTGACGCCAATGCACCCGGACGGCAGCCTCGACTGGGGCAGTCTGGAGCGCTTGCTGGACATGCACATTGCGGCAGGCACCAGCGCCATCGGCGCGGTCGGGACCACCGGCGAGAGTGCCACCCTGAGCGTCCCGGAGCACCTCGAGGTCATCCGCCACTGCGTGCGCTACGTCAACGGTCGCATCCCGGTGGTTGCCGGTACCGGTGCCAACTCGACCCGCGAGGCGATCGAGCTGACCAGTGTTGCGGCCCGCAATGGCGCCGATGCCTGCCTGCTGGTAACGCCGTACTACAACCGCCCGACGCAGCGCGGTCTGTACGAGCATTTCAAGGCCATTGCGGCGGCGGTCGCCATTCCCCAGATTCTCTACAACGTGCCAGGCCGTACGGCGGTGGATATGGACAACGATACCGTGGTGCGTCTGTCCGAGCTCGACAACATCGTCGGTATCAAGGACGCAACCGGTGATCTGTCACGGGTGCCGGACTTCAAGGCGCGCTGCCCTGATGACTTTGCGATTTACTCCGGGGATGACCCCACGGCCATGGAGCTGATGCTCGCCGGGGGGCACGGCAACGTTTCCGTTACCGCAAACATTGCGCCACGGCAGCTGGCCGAGCTCTGCCGGCTGGCGCTCGCGGGCGACCGGGCCGAGGCCGCGCAGATCAACGAGCGCCTGTCCGGGCTCAACCGTGCGCTGTTCCTGGAGGCGAATCCGATACCGGTAAAGTGGGCCATGCAGCAGCGCGGCTTGATTGAGGCAGGTATTCGTTTACCCTTGACGCCTCTGGATGAGCGCTTTCATGCGCAGGTCCTTGCAGCGTTGGAGGCGGCGGGAATTTAATGGCGGAATCTATGAAGCTGGTATTGCGCATAGCATTGGTTGGCAGCTTGCTGGCCAGCGCGGGTTGCAGTTATCTGTTTGGTGACGAGGGCCTGTTCCCCGACACCTCAGACGACTACAAGAACGCGCGTGAGTTGGACCCCATTCGTCTGCCGGAAGGCAAGGAAGAAGCCAGGCTCGAGGAGATCTACCCCATCCCCCCCGTGCAGGACGATACCCTGCTCGCCGGGGAGTTCGAAGTGCCGCGACCGACACCGCTGGTGGCCGGGGCCGGGGAAGATGTGGTGCGCATCCAGTCTCTCGGTGATGAAAGCTGGGCGCTGATTGCGGTTGCCCCGGGTCAGCTCTGGCCCCAGGTACGCAGCTTTCTCACGTCGGCGGGCATTCCGGTGGGACGCGTGGACGCCCAGGCGGGCTTGATCGAAACCGGCTGGCTGGACCTGGAAGGACAGACCATGGCCTCGCGTTTCCGCTTCCGCATAGAGCAGGGGGTGCAGCGCGGCAGCAGTGAATTGCATGTGCTGCAAATGCGCCAGGCAGGCGATGTGAGCGGCTGGCCCGGGCGCTCTGACGATACTGCCCAGGAGCAGGAAATGTTGCGTGCTGTGGCGCAGTTTATCGCCAACAGCGCCGACTCCGCGCCGGTGTCCATGCTGGCGGACCGTGCGATGAGTGCGGAAGGGAAGTTGACCATGGAGGACGGCGCCAATGGCACCAGCGTCCTGCGGGTTGGGTTGCCCTTCACCCGGGCCTGGGCGTCCGTCGGCAAAGCCCTGGAGGAGTCGCGCTTCGAAATCACCGATCGCGACCGCAGTGAGGGTGTCTACTATGTGCGTTTCCTTGGCGAGGCGGCGGAAGAGGACGGCGGCTGGTTCTCCTGGATGTTCTCCGACGAAGATGAGAATCCCATGATCGGGCGCAGTTTCCTGGTGTCAGTCGTCGCAGCGGGAGACAAGGCGGTCACCGTGGGGATGGCGCCGGTAGCCGGCGAGGCAACCCTGGAGAAACGTGACCAGCAGGCGCTGCTCACCCTGCTCAAGGGCAACATCAACTAGGGCGCCGGCATGCTGCGTTTTGCATCACTGGGCAGCGGCAGCAAGGGCAACGCCACGGTCGTGACGGGCGGCGGGACCACGGTGCTGATCGACTGTGGGTTTTCCCTGCGGGAAACCCAGCGCCGTCTGGCCCTGCTGGGCCTGTGCCCCGATGATCTCGCCGCCATTCTGGTCACGCACGAACACAGTGATCACAGCGCCGGTGTCAGCCGCCTGGCAAGGCAGTGGGATATACCGGTCTACCTGACGCACGGTACGCAGCGCAGTGGTCGCCTCGAGGGGTGTCCGCGCGTCACCTGCTTCAACAGCGAGGAACGTCTGCAGATCGGCGCGCTGTCGGTAGAACCTGTGGCCGTTCCCCACGATGCACGTGAACCCTGCCAGTATCGGCTCTCTCATGGCGGTCGCTCGCTGGGGGTGCTGACCGATCTCGGCAGCATTACCCCGCACGTGGTGGAGCGCTTTCGGGGCTGCGATGCCCTGGTGCTGGAATTCAATCACGATCTGGACATGCTGTGGGCGGGGAGTTATCCGCCCTCGCTGAAGCAGCGCGTGGCCAGCGACTGGGGTCATTTGAACAACCACCAGGCGGCTGAACTGTTGCGCCAGCTCGGACCAGAAACCCTCGAACACCTGGTCGTGGCGCATATCAGTGAACAGAACAACTGTCCCACGCGGGCAGCTGCAGCACTCGAGAGCGTGCTGGGTGCAGGGGATCAGCGCGTGGTATTCGCCGCGCAGAACGCCGGGTTCGACTGGCTGACGCTAGCGGCAGTGCCGGGGCAGGGTCAGGCGCTCCAGTGAAACCCAGCTGTCCGGGGCGGGGCAGCGCAGGCCGCTATTGCCCTCCAGATTGACCACGGCGAGCGCGGGCAATCGGTAGAGCGGGCTTGCATCCTCTATCCGGTTGTCGTCCAGCAGTACGCTGCGCAGTTCCAGCAGCGCCACCAGCTCGCGAATGTCCTGCAGCGCGTTGCCGCCCAGGTTGAGCCAGCTCAGGCTGGAGAAGCGCCCCAGGCCATTGAGGCTGCGCACCCCGGCACCGCTGCAGTCGAGGGTCTGCAATTCGCCGACGCTGCTGATCTTGTTGTCGTTGATGGCCTGTTCGATACAGCTGCGCAATGCCGGGTCTTCAATCCGGAAATCCGTCAGCAGCGGGCGCGGGCTGTACACGACGCGCTCGTTGACGCTGAAATCGTATTGTTGGCAAGCTGCCAGCCAACACAGGGAAATGCCGATAAGCCATCGACCGAGCATGCGTTGTGTTCCCATGTTTTAAGCCCCCGATGCGCGCCCGGCTGGCGCATGGATTCAGGCAGCGTGGCACCCTATAATGGTACCGGCTTGGGCGAACAGAAACGAGTAGGCTATGACCGAAAGACCGGACGAGCCCGCGGGCATGACAGGCGGCGCCGTGACAGACCACAGGACCATCAGCATCTCCCAGCGCGGCAACCTGAAGGCGCTCGAGAGCGCCCTGCGCAAGCAGTGGCGGCTGGGCCAGAACATCGTGCTGTGCTGGAGCGCCGATGAACGCGGCATACTTGTCATTTTCGTCCCTCACTACTTCCTCGGTAACTTCTGTGCGCGGCCCGGCGTAGAGGGCGTGCAGGACAACGAGGCTTTTGTGCGCGAACTCATTTCCGGCAGCCGCGGCAAACCCCGGGAAGAATTCTTTGCCATTGCCAACAGGCTGGACATTGCCCCCGGCTTTATCCGCCTGGATACACCACTCGCCGATGACCCGGCGGTCACCAGCGGTGTGGAACAGCTGATCAAACGCTATGGGCTGAGCTATGTCAGCGATCGTGCGGTGTTGCTGTTCGACATTGCCGAATTCTCCCTGTTTACGCCCTTCGAGCAGGCCAGCCAGTTGAACAGCCTGTCCTATTCGCTGAACTCCGCCTACAACAAGCTGCTGGCGAAAGGCATCGAGGTGCATTTTTCGCGCACCACCACCGGCGATGGCTACTATGTCTGGAACCGCGCGCTGGGCGCGCAGGCAAACCATGACCTGTTCTATTTCCTGTTGCTGGTCGTGGCCGACAACGCGGTGGCGCGACGGGCCTCGCACGGCAACACCGTGCCGGTCATCCGCGCCGCCTACCATATCGGCAGCCATTACGAGCTGTACCAGGCCGAGGGCGTCAATCCCACCGTACACAGCTACATCGTGGGCGATGTCACGATCGAGCTGGCGCGCATGGCGGAAAAGGCCCAGCCACAGCAGATTCTGATCGGGCACTTCGAAACCGCTGGGCGCGCGGTAGAGGGCGGTGCGGCAGTGGAGCGCATTTATGCGCCGGCCTTCATCAGCCAGTGCAACGAGGGGCTGGTTGCGCTCCACGGCATACAGTTTGCCGGCAAGACGCTGCAGGGCCTGCAATGCCGCCTGTCCGGTGCGGGCAGTGGCGATGATCGTCGCGCGGTGCGTCGCCTGCTGATCACCGACAAGCACGGACTGTCCCGCCACGCCTACAATCTCGAGTTCACCCTCGAGTTCGAAGACCGTACCCTGGCGCTGGGGCTGGCCGAGAGTGCCCTGGCGGACGACCACCGTGCAGCCATCGCTGCGCCGCCGGCGGCCTTGAGCAGCCTCCACAACGGCACATCGCAGCATGCCACTGCGATACAGGAACCTACGCTACAGGAGCAGGTTGAAGAACTTGCGTCATTACTGCAGGACCGTTTCGAGCGCGAACCGCGGGAGAATGGCTGAATTGTGATGACGTCCCCGGCCGAACAGCAACGCCGCGACATCACCGGGCAGGTGGCACTGGATGACCCGTCTGCTGTGATGTCTGAAGTGCGCGCTATCCTCGAAGCGCACTGGCCGGACGGCGACTGGTCGCCGCTGGACACCCTCAGCGAACTGTTTTGCGTGCTGTATGCCGGTGAGCACCCCGAGTACCACGGTTGCGACGCGGGCTATCATGATGCCGAGCACGTGCTGGACGTCACCCTGGCGATGACGCGGTTGATGGCAGGGCGCGAAAAGCGCTGGCCCGGTCCCTGGGCGTTTGACGCCGACCTGGCCCTGGCCGGGGTCGCCAGCGCGCTGTTTCACGATGCAGGCTATCTGCGCCGCCGTGGGGATCGCCGGCACAGCACGGGCGCAGCCTACACGCGCACCCACGTGCCCCGCGGTGCCGCCCTGATTCGCGCGCAGTTCCCGGCGGTGGGGCTGGCTGAACTGGCGCCGGTCTGCTCCCGGCTCGTGCACTTCACCAATTGTCACCGCAAGCCCGAGTACCTGAACGTGCGCAGCCGTCAGGAATGGCAGCTCGGCGCCCTGCTGGGTACGGCTGATCTGCTGGCGCAGATCGCCGCACCGGATTACCTAGAAAAGTGTCGCCAGGCCTTGTACGACGAGTTCGTCGCCAGCGGCATTGCGGTGGGAGAACACACACCGGAGCCAGCCCGCTGTCACTATCGCTCGCGGGATGACTTGATTCAGCGCACTCCCGGCTTTGTGCACGGGGTTGCCGGTTCCCGTCTGGAGCGGGATTTTGCCGGCGCCTACCACTACGCCAGCAGTTATTTCGGTGGTGACAATCCCTACCTCGACGCGGTCGTCGCCAATTGCGCGCGGCTGGAGCAATGGCTGGCGCCGTCCCGGGCCTGACTGCCATGCAGCCACATCACAGCGCGCCCCTCGGCAAAATCGCGGTAGCCGCGCAGGACAGTGCGCAGCGTGATCGGGCGCAGGCACTGGCACAGCAGTTGGGTACGCACTGTGTGGAACCCGGGCAGGCACACGCTCCTCCCGCTGTGCAGGCACTGTTGTGGGTGGGCGCCGACGCGCTATCCCTGCAGGCGGTGGCAGCAGGTGGTCGCTCCCCGGGGCCGATCAGCGTCGACTTTGGTGGCGCGGCCATGCGGCACCGGCGTCGGGGTGGCCAGAATGAGCTGCTGGGCAAGGCGGTGGGTATTGGCAAGAAGCCCGCGCTCGCGGTGCTTGATGCAACCGCCGGGCTGGGGCGCGACAGTTTCGTGCTGGCAGATCTCGGTTGCGCGGTTGTCCTCGCCGAGCGTGAACCCGTCGTGCTGGCGCTGCTGGATGATGGCCTGGAGCGCGCTGCGCGGGCAGAAGACGCCTGGCTGAACCGCGTCGCAGGGCGCATGACACTGCATCATGGGGAAGCTTCCACCCTGCCGGCCGCAGTGCTGAATACACTGGACGTGATCTACCTGGACCCGATGTTCCCGGAACGCGACAAATCTGCAGCGGTGAAAAAGGAGATGGCGCTGTTCCAGACGTTGTTCGCCGGGGGCACGACAGCGGACGACGCCGCGCAGTTGCTCGACTGGGCCCTGGGCTGCGACGTCGCCCGGGTGGTGGTGAAGCGCCCCCTGCGGGCCCCTTGCCTGACCCTGCAGCAGCCCTCGCACACCATTGCCGGCAAGGCCGTGCGCTATGACGTCTATGTGCTACGCAGTCTGCGTTAGGCCCTCGGGGTTCAGTGGCGCGCGGCCATGCGGAACAGCCGGCGGGTGAACACGGACTGCAACAACGGGTCCAGCCAGCGGTAGAGACGCCCAGACAGGTAAACGGGTTTCCCGCGCTCCACAGCCTTCAAGCCCTCGCGCACCACCACGTCCGCGCTGTACCAGAGGAATCCCGGCATGCCGTCTTTCATGTCCTGTAGCCCCGCTGTGCTGTGGAAATCGGTATGGGTGTAACCGGGGCACAGGGCGCACACCTGAACACCGCTGCCCTGCAGTGTGACTGCGAGGTCCTCCGACAGGGCGATCAGGTAGGCCTTGCTGGGGCCGTAGTTGCAGCCACCGGCGCGGGGAATACGCCCGGCGACGGAGGCGACATTGATCACCCGGCCGAAGCCGCGCTCGCGCATGGCGGGTATAAACAGATGGCAGAGTTGTGCCACCGACAGCATCATCAACTGGAAAAATGCCTGGTGATCTGCCCAGTCGCGATCCTGCAGGAGGTCGGAGCCGGCGATTCCGGCGTTGTTCACCAGATAATCTATCTCGATGCCCTGCGCCGACAGGCTGTTGTAGAGCGCGTCCGGGGCGGCGGGGTCCGACAGGTCCGCCACCTCCACCAGCGTAGTGCAGCCGTGCGCCTGCGCCAGCTCCGCGGCGAGGGCCTGCAGCCTGTCCCTGCGCCGCGCCACCAGCACCAGGTTGTAGCCCTGGGCTGCCAGCTGGCGGGCAAACTCTTCACCGAGCCCTGCGGATGCCCCGGTAATCAATGCGGTGCGCTTGCGCGTCATCGGTTTTCTCCTCAAGATGTTGGCCGTTGCCACCGGCATGGTACGCCACACCGCTCGCGCTGTCTGCGCGCCGCCCAACCTCAGGAACAGGGACATATCACGATGCAAAACACAGGGATCGCGCTGGTCACCGGCGCCACCTCCGGACTGGGCGCAGAATACTGCCGCCAGCTTGCCCGCCAGTGCAAAACCATCATTGCCGTGGGGCGGCGCGGCGATCACCTGCAGGCACTGGGTGCCGAGCTGGATGGGCTGACGCGCATTCATCCCGTGGTTGCGGACCTCAGCACGGTGGAGGGTGTAACGCGCACGGTGGAGGCACTGCGCCAGCAGGGCCCCGTGGATCTGCTGATCAACAACGCGGGCTTTTCGACGCTGGGCGACTTTGCCGACAGCACGCTTGAGGTCGAGCTGCAAATGGTGCGCCTGCAGATTGACGCGCCACTGGAGCTGGCGCGTGCCGCGCTGCCCTTCATGCGTGAGCAGGGCCGCGGGCAGATCATCAATGTGGCCTCTGTCGGCGCCTTCGTGGAACTGCAGAAAACCGCGGTATACGGTGCGTGCAAGGCATTCCTGCTGGCCTTTTCAAGGTCGCTGCAGGCCGAGGTGGCGGGGCAGGGTATTCGCGTGCAGTGCCTCTGTCCCGGCCTCACGCGCACCGAGATTCACGATACAGCGCATTTTTCCGGCTTCGACAAGGGGCGTTTTCCGGAATCGATGTGGATGGAGGCGGACGCGGTGGTGGCCGAGAGCCTCGCCGCCCTGGCGGGTGACGAGGTGGTGGTGATTCCGGGGCAGGTCAACCGGGATATCGTGCGTGGCGCAGTGCAGCAACAGCTGCAGGCGCTACAGCACTAGGCGTTCCAGCACGCCCTGGTAGAGGCGGGCCAGCCGCGGCAGGTCCGCGGCGCGCACACACTCATTGCGTTTGTGGATGGTGGCATTCACCGGGCCGAGCTCGACGATCTGTGCCCCGGTCGGCGCGATAAAGCGTCCGTCGGAGGTGCCGCCGGCGGTGGACAGTTCGGTGTCCAGGCCGGTCTCGGCACGGATGCTCTCCACCACGGCGTCCACCAGGCTGCCGGCCGGGGTCAGGAAGGGCTCCCCGCTGAGCTGCCAGTCCAGGGTGTAATCCAGTTTGTGGGCCTGTAGCAGGCGTTCCGTGCGCCGTATCAGGTCGTCTGCCGTGACTTCCGTGGAGAAGCGGAAATTGAACATGGCCTGGAGCTCGCCGGGGATCACGTTGGTCGCGCCGGTGCCACTGGTGATATTGGAAATCTGCAGGGACGTCGCCGGAAAGAAGGCGTTGCCCTGGTCCCATACCTGACAGGTCAGGGCGTGCAGGGCGGGCAGCGCCCGGTGAATGGGATTGTCTGCCAGCTGCGGGTAGGCGATGTGGCCTTGAACGCCGCGCACCGTGAGTACGGCACCCAGTGAGCCGCGCCGGCCGTTCTTGACCACATCGCCCAATTGCGCGCTGCTCGAAGGCTCGCCGACCAGGCACCAGTCGATTGTCTCACCTTGCTGCTGCAGGTAATCCACGACCTTGACTGTGCCATCGTGGGCCGGGCCCTCCTCATCGGCAGTAATCAGGAAGCCGATGCGGCCGCTGTGCCGGGGGTGGGCGCTGACAAAGTCTTCGCAGGCCACGAGCATGGCCGCGAGGCTGCCTTTCATGTCGGCGGCGCCGCGACCGTAGAGCATGCCCTCGCGCAGTGTGGGTTCGAAGGGCGGGCTATCCCAGCCGGATTCGGGGCCGGTGGGCACCACATCGGTGTGCCCGGCAAACACCAGCAGGGGGCCGCTGTCTCCGCGCACCGCCCAGAAGTTCTCGACGTCGCCGAAACGCAGCGGTGTGCAGCGGAAGCCCAGGCGGGCCAGGCGGTCCATCATCAGTGCCTGGCACCCGGCGTCTTCGGGCGTGACTGACTGGCGTCGAATCAGCTCGCAGGTCAATTCCAGCGTGCGTTCCATGGTGCGGCCCCGTGGCTAGTTGTGCGCGTGCAGTTCGGCGTTGAGTTCTACCGCCGTGCGGTTGGTCAGGCACTCGACGGCACCGGTGGCGGAGTTGCGCCGGAACAATAACCCGGACTTGCCGGCCAGCTCCCGCGCCTTGAGGGTCTCCACCGCGTGACCGTCGGCGTCCAGCACCACCACCTTGGTGCCGGCGGTCACAAACAGGCCCGCTTCCACAGTGCAGCGGTCGCCGAGTGGAATGCCGATGCCGGCGTTGGCGCCGATCAGGCATTCGCGGCCCACGGAGATGATGATATTCCCGCCGCCGGACAGGGTGCCCATGGTCGAGCAGCCACCGCCCAGGTCGGACCCGCTGCCCACCGTCACCCCGGCGGATATCCGGCCTTCAATCATCCCGGGGCCGTCAGTGCCGGCGTTAAAGTTGACGAAGCCCTCGTGCATGATGGTCGTACCTTCGCCCAGGTAAGCGCCAAGACGCACACGGGCTGTATGGGCAATGCGCACCCCGGTCGGTACCACGTAGTTGGTCATCTTCGGGAATTTGTCGACGCAGCTGACCTCCAGCGTGTCGCCGCGCAGCCGGGCGGCGAGTTGCCGTGCCGGGAGCTCGCTGATGTCAATGGCGCCCTCGCTGGTCCAGGCCACGTTGGGAAGTATGGCAAACAGGCCCTGCAGGTTGGTGCCGTGTGGCTTCACCCGTCGGTGCGACAGCAGGTGCAGTTTCAGGTAGGCCTCGGGCACTGAGCCGGGTGCGGCGTCCTCCTGCAGCAGCACCGCAACGGCGGGCGCCTGGCTGCTGGCCAGATGCGCGGCAATCTGCGCCTGTTCGGTCTGGCCCGCCGCCGCAAGCGCGGCTTCCAGGGCCAGCAACTGCTCGCGGGAGAGCGTGCCCGTGTTGTCGGGTGCGCCAAAGGCCGCAACCAGTTCGCTGGCGGGTGACAACACCGGGTGAGGGAAAAAGACCTCCAGCCACTCACCGCTGCTGTTCTGAGTGCCCAGACCTAGGCCCAGGGCATATGCCGCATGGTTCATAAAACGTGATTCCTGACGAGGCCCGCCTGCGGCGGGGTGGGTTCAAAGAGTATGCCGCAGCAGCAGTGCTTCCCAGGCGGGCGCCGAAAAGCCGCAGTGGCGTTCGTGGCCGATGTCGAGCAGGGGCCGCTTGATCAGCGTGGGCTGCTGCAGAATGGCCGCCAGCGCCCGGTGGTCATCCATCTGCTCACGCTCTGCTGCGTCCAGTGCTTTCCAGCTGGTGCTGCGTCGGTTGACCAGTGTTTCCCAGCCGAGTTCCTGCAGCCAGGACTGCACCTGGCTTTTGTCCAGGCCGTCGCTGCGCAGGTCGTGAAAGCGGTATTCGATCGCGTGCTGCTCCAGCCAGCGCCGCGCTTTCTTCACGGTGTCGCAATTGCTGATGCCGTAGACGGTAATCATGCCTGCCTCGCTGCGGCTCTGTGGGGTGCGCAAGGATAGCAAAAAAACTACGGTGGTACAGGCTCGGGCGGGAGCCGCCACGCAACTGTTCAGGCTTTATGAGTGCGTTTGGGGTGTTTGCGCTCCGGGTAGCAGGTGCGGCAGATCTCGCACACACGGCCATCGCAGCCGCGTGCTGAACAGAACTCGCGCCCGTAGAAGATGATCTGCAAGTGCAGCCGGTTCCAGGCCGCGCGGGGGAACAGTCGCTTCAGGTCGCGCTCGGTCTGGACCACGCTTTTACCGCTGGTAAGTCCCCAGCGCTGGGCCAGTCGGTGAATATGCGTGTCGACGGGAAAGGCGGGCACCCCGAAGGCCTGCGACATCACCACACTGGCCGTTTTGTGCCCGACCCCCGGCAGGCGCTCGAGTGCCTCCATGTCGGCGGGTACCACTCCCTGGTGTTCAGCCAGCAGGATTTCACTGAGGCGCTTGATGGCAGCGGATTTCTGCGGCGACAGGCCGCAGGGGCGGATGATCGCCCTGATCTCCTCGACGGTGAGCTGCGCCATGTCCTGCGGATTGTCGGCGCGGGCGAACAGCGCAGGCGTCACCTGATTGACCCGCTCATCGGTGCACTGGGCGCTGAGCAGGACGGCAATCAGCAGGGTATACGGGTCGCTGTGGTCCAGCGGGACAGGCGGCTCGGGGTAGAGTTCCTGCAGGCGTTGCTGGATAAAGGCAACGCGCTGGGCTTTTGGCAGCATGGCCTAGCGCTGCCCCAGCACGGTGACGATGCGCTCGGCGGCTTCCACGCAGTCCTCCAGCGAGGCCACCAGCGCCATGCGCACCCGGTTGCTGCCGGGGTTGCCCCGGGGCGTCTCGCGGGCGAGAAAGCTGCCGGGAACCACGGTGATGTGCGCCTTCTGATACAGCAGCCGGGCAAACTCGGTGTCAGGCAGCGGGGTTTCCGGCCAGAGATAGAAACCGGCATCTGGCCGTTCCACGGTCAGGTGCCCCTGCAGAATGGGCAGCACCGCGTCGAATTTCTGCCGATACAGCGCGCGGTTGGCGCGCACATGGTCCTCGTCGCCCCACGCCGCCACGCTGGCCTGCTGGTGATGCAGGGGCATGGCGCAGCCGTGGTAGGTGCGGTAGCGCAGGAAGTCGGCGAGTACCTCGGCGTCCCCGGCCACGAAGCCGGAGCGCAGCCCCGGCAGGTTGGAGCGTTTGCTCAGGCTGTGGAATACCACGCAGCGCCGGAAGCGGTCGTTGCCCATCGCCGCGCAGGCCTGCAACAGGCCCGGTGGGGGGCTGCTCTCGTCAGCGTAGATTTCCGAGTAGCACTCGTCGCTGGCAATAATGAAGTCGTGCCGCTCCGCCAGTTCCACCAGCGATTGCAGCGCTGCCACGCTCATCACCGCGCCGCTGGGGTTGCCCGGGGTGCAGATGTAGAGCAGTTGGCAGCGCTGCCATACGGATTCGGGAACCGCGGCAAAATCGGGCAGGTGACCCGTCGCGGCGCTGGCGTTCACGAACTCGGGCTGTGCTCCGGCCAGCAGCGCGGCACCCTCGTAAATCTGGTAGAACGGATTGGGGCTCACCACGGCCGCGCCGGCGCCAGCGGTCACCACCGCCTGGGCGAAGGCAAACAGCGCCTCGCGCGTGCCGTTCACGGGCAGGATTTCGGATTCCGGGTCCACCCCCGGCAGCTGAAAGCGCTGTTGCAGCCAGCCGGCAATGGTCTCGCGCAGCAGTGCCTCGCCGCGGGTGACGGGGTAGTTGGCCAGCAGCGGGAGGTTCGCTGCCAGCGTGTCCAGCACGAACGGCGGCGAGGGATGGCGCGGTTCGCCGATGGACAGGGGAATGTGCGCCAGGTCGCCGGGTGGCTGCAGGTCGGCGAACAGTGCACGCAGTTTCTCAAAGGGGTAGGGGTGCAGCGCACCGAGCAGGGCGTTCATGGGGCGCTAGTGGTCCTCGAGTTGATCGTCAAGCTGCACTTTGATGGCATTCTGGATGGCGGTACAGAGCGCTTCGTCCTGCAGCGGCCGCTGCTCGGCATCGGTGATGAAGAACACGTCTTCAACCCGTTCGCCCAGGGTCTGGATCTTGGCGGCCTGCAGTTCCACGCCATGCTCGACGAAGATCCGGCCCACCCGTGCGAGCAGGCCGGGGCGGTCCCGGGAGGATACCTCCAGCACCGTCACCTGTTTGATCTCGTCCAGGAACATGCTGGTTTCAGTGGGCACCGGGAACGATTTGATCTGTCGTGGCGTGAGACGCTGGATATTGGGGGCGCGGTCGAAGTCCGCCGCCGCCAGGGAGCGCGCCAGCTGGTCGCGGATGTGCCGCAGGCGGGCGCTGTCGTCGGCGATGGGGCTGCCATCGGAATTGAGCACGAAAAAGGTGTCCAGGCTCATGCCGTCGCGGGCGTTGTAGATGCGTGCATCGTGCACGCTGAGCTCCAGCTGCTCCAGCTCGGCACAGACCCGCGAAAACAGCTGCGCGTGGCTGCGCGCGTGGATGAAAATCTGCGTCGCATTGGCCACGCTGGAGTCGGAGCTGTTGCGGATCAGGACCAGGGGCTGGTCGCGCTCATAATGCCCGGCAATCGCCTCGGTGTGCCAGGCGATGTCCTCGGGTTTCTCGCGCAGGAAGTAGTCCTCGCCCTGTTCGCGCCACAGGTCTTCCAGCTCTTCAACGGTGAAACCGCGGTACTCCAGCAGGTCTGCAGCCGCCTTGCGGGTCTGCTCAATCCACACCTGCTTGTCCACCGGGTTTTCCAGCCCGCGCCGCAGCGCCCGCCGCGTCCCCGTATACAGCTGTCGCAACAGGCTGCCGCGCCAGGCGTTCCACAGTGTGGGGTTGGTGGCGTTGATGTCGGCAACGGTCAGGGTGAACAGGTAATCGAGCCGGTTCAGGTCGCCCACATGGTGGGCGAACTGCTGGATCACCTCCGGGTCGGAGATGTCCTTGCGCTGGGAAACGGCGGACATGGTCAGATGGTTGCGCACCAGCCACACCACCAGTTCTGCATCCTCCTCGCTCAGGCCGTGCTCCGCACAGAAACGCGCGGCATCCACCGCGCCCAGCTCCGAGTGATCGCCACCGCGCCCCTTGCCGATATCGTGATACAGGCCGGCGACGTAGAGCAGCTCGATCTTGGGCAGTCGCCTGGCAACGCGGCTGCTGACCGGGAAGCGTTCGTCGAACTCGGGTTTCTGAAAGCGGCGCATGTACTGGATGACTTCCAGGGTATGCGCGTCCACCGTATAGGTGTGAAACAGGTCGTGTTGCATCTGCCCCACGATCTTGCCGAACTCGGGCAGGTAGTTGCCGAGGATGCCGTAACGCGCCATGCCGCGCAGCAGTCGCGTCATGTTGTGGGGCGAGCGGAGGATCTCGAGGAAGCTGGCGCGGTTTGCCGGGTCTGCGCGGAAGGCGCTGTTCACCAGGTGTCGATGCTCGCGAATCAGGCGGATGGTGGCGGTACCCACCCCGATGATGCCCGGCTCGCGCCCGGCGAGCACGAAGACTTCCAACAGCGCGTTGGGCTGTGTGCTGAAAAGGTCGTCGCGCAGGGACTCGATGTAGCCGTTGCGTACCTGAAACCGCTCGTTGAGGATGCGCACCTCGTCCAGCTGGTCGGCCCTGAGGATGGCGTGGTCGAAGTTCTGTATCAGCAGCTCGTTCAGCTCACCCAGCGCCAGCGCCCAGCGGTAGTAGGTCTGCATGAACTGCTCGACGGCGAGCTTCTTGCCATCCTTGAAACCCCAGAGTGCCGCCAGGGTGCGCTGGTGGTCGAACAGCAGGCGATCTTCCTCGCGCCCCGCGACCATGTGCAGGGCGTAGCGCACCTGCCACATGAAATCCCGACCATGCAGCAGCATGCGGCGCTCATCCGGCGTGAGAAACTCCCCCGTGTCCATGTTCTCCAGAGAGTCGACACCGAAATGGCGTTCCGCTATCCAGGCGATGATCTGCAGGTCGCGCAGGCCGCCGGGTGAGCTCTTCACGTTCGGTTCCAGGTTGTATTCGGTATCGGCGAATTTGGCGTGGCGGGCCCGCTGCTCCTCAAGCTTGGCGCGGAAGAAGTCGGCGCTGGGCCACATCTGGTCGGGGCCGGTGCGCGCCCGAACGGCTTCCATGAGCGCCTGCGGCCCGCGAATCACCCGCGTTTCCATCAGATTGGTGAGTATGGTGATGTCCTTGCGCGCCTTGCTACAGCACTCGCTGACGGTGCGCACACTGTGCCCGATATTCAGTCCCAGGTCCCAGAGCTGGGTGAGGAAGCGTTCCAGCTGCGCGTGGCAGGGCTCGCTGTCCTCTCCCAGCAGCACGAGGATGTCGATATCCGAGTGGGGGTGCAGCTCGCCGCGGCCGTATCCTCCCACGGCGACCAGGGCGGGCTCGACCCCGGACCAGTCCCTGTTATCCCACAGCGTGCCCAGCAGTACGTCCATGAACCATGAACGCAGGCGCAGCAGCTCGCCCACCCGGGTGCCGGCGCTGAACTGGGCGTCCAGATAGTCAGCGGCTGTTTTCAGCGCCTGTTTGCCGGCCTGCAGGGTGTTGCCCGCGGCGACGGCGGTGGCAAAGGCCGCCGGGTCGAAGAGTTCCGCGGGCAGCTGTGGGCTTTGGGCGTAGGCCGCGCCAGCGGAATCAGAAGCTTTCATCGCTGCGCCGTGTGAAGATTTCGCAGCCGTCGGCGGTCACCCCGAGGGTGTGCTCCCACTGTGCCGAGAGCCTGCCGTCACGGGTGGTGACCGTCCAGCCGTCCTTTGCGTTGAGCTTCGTGTGGCGTCGGCCGGCGTTGATCATTGGCTCAATGGTGAAGGTCATGCCTTCCTCCAGCACCAGGCCGGTGCCCGGCTTGCCGTAGTGCAGCACCTGGGGGTCTTCGTGGAACACCTTGCCGATACCGTGACCACAGTACTCCCGCACCACGGAGTAGTAGTTTTTCTCTGCGTGCTCCTGGATGACCGCACCAATGTCACCCAGCGTCGTGCCCGGGCGGACCAGAGCCAGTGCCTTGTAGAGGCATTCCTGGGTGACCTGTATCAGGCGTTGGGCATGGGGTGCCACCTCACCGACTTCCACCATGATACTGGTATCGCCGTGGTAGCCATCCTTGATGACGGTGACGTCGATGTTGACGATGTCGCCGGACTTCAGCTTTTTGGTATCCGAGGGGATGCCGTGGCACACCACCTCATTGATGGAGGTGCAGATGGAGCGCGGGAAGCCGTGGTAGTTCAGGGGCGCGGGGATGGCCTGCTGCACCCCGGTAATGTACTCGTGGCAAATCCGGTCGAGTTCGCCAGTGGTAATGCCGGGCTCGACCCGGGGTCGGATCATCTCCAGAACCTCGGCGGCCAGGCGCCCGGCCACGCGCATCTTTTCGATTTCGTCCGCTGTCTTGATCGTAACTGCCATGCATTACCTGTCGTTTTCTGTAGGGGACGAGTGCCGGTCGGCGTTGCCGATGCACCCGCGGGTAGCGGGGTATTCTACAGGATTCGCGCTCCCTGTGAGTAACCGCCGGCTGTGAACCGCCCGGGGCAGCTGAAAGGGCGCCACGCGGCGTCCGCGGACGCGTAGACGGGGTCGCGCGGGTCGACGCGGCGTCTGCCTCGCCGCTTCCCAGAGAGGCGCTCTTGTGGTATAAAGCGCGCCTTCTTTGCGGGGAGTCCTGAGACTCAGGCTGCCGCGGAGAAGAAAACCTAACGTCGCACACATATCGACACCTGCGTCAGGGTGCCGGCTCCGGCCGGTTTGGCGCAAGGGATATGTGGAGGCCTAACCCGATACAAAAGGTATTTACCATGTCGCAAGTAAGCATGCGCGACCTGCTGCAGGCAGGCGCTCACTTTGGTCACCAGACCCGTTACTGGAACCCCAAGATGGATCGCTACATCTTCGGTGCCCGGAACAAGATCCACATTATCAACCTCGAGCACACCGTTCCTGCCTTCAACGAGGCACTGAACCTGGTGCAGCGCCTGGCAGCGAACAAGAACAAGATTCTGTTTGTCGGCACCAAGCGCGCCGCCGGGAAGATCATCAAGGAGCAGGCCGATCGCGCCGGCATGCCTTACGTCAGCCACCGTTGGCTGGGCGGTATGCTCACCAACTACAAGACGATTCGCGCCTCCATCAAGCGCCTGCGCGAGCTCGAGGCACAGCAAGCCGACGGCACCTTTGCCAAGCTCACGAAGAAAGAAGCGCTGATGCGCAGCCGTGACATGGAAAAGCTGGAACGCAGCATCGGCGGTATCAAGGATATGGGTGGCCTGCCGGACGCCCTGTTCGTTATCGATGTCGACCACGAGCGTATCGCCATCACCGAGGCCAACAAGCTGGGTATTCCAGTGATTGGCGTCGTCGACACCAACAGCAACCCCGATGGCGTGGATTACGTGATCCCGGGTAACGATGATGCGATTCGCGCCATCAAGCTCTATGTGTCTGCTGTCGCGGACGCCTGCCTCGCGGGCAAGGCTGACGGTGGCGACCAGAACGTCGTGCGTGACGAGTTCGTCGAAGTTGCCGCTGCCGAGCCAGCGGCCGAGTAAGCCTCACACTCCGGGAGGCCGCCGCGGCCCATCCCGGAGTATCCCGGCCTCCCGAGCGGAGGCAATCGTTCAGGAATTCACGGCCCCTCGAGGGTTGTAGCAGGAGGAAACCATGTCTGCAGCATTGGTCAAGGAACTACGTGAGCGCACCGGCCTGGGCTTGCTCGAGTGCAAGAAGGCACTCGCAGCCGCTGACGGTGACATTGAAAAAGCCATCGAAGAGCTGCGCAAATCCAGCGGCATGAAGGCGGCCAAGAAGGCCGGCCGCACCGCGGCTGATGGTGTTGTGTCCACGCGTATCGCCGAAGATGGCAGCTACGGCGTGATCGTGGAAGTGAACAGCGAAACCGACTTCGTCGCGCGGGACGAGAACTTCCTGGGCTTCGTCGCCCGGGTGGTGAACGCGGCATTTGAACAGCGCGAAACCGACGTGGCCGCGTTGATGGCGGGTGAGCTGGAAGCGGCTCGCGAGTCGCTGGTACAGAAAATCGGTGAAAACATCAGCGTGCGCCGGATCAGCCTGGTGACGGCGGATGCCGGTGTTGTCGGTGCCTATGTGCACGGCAACAACCGCATTGCCGTTCTGGTGGAGCTCAAGGGCGGTGACCAGGATCTGGCCAAGGACGTTGCCATGCACGTGGCCGCGGTCAACCCGCAGGTGGTTTCCGCCGAGGATATGCCGGCCGAACTCATCGAGAAAGAGCGCGAAATCTACACGGTGCAGGCGCAGGATTCCGGCAAGCCGGCAGAGATCATCGAGAAGATGATCGGTGGCCGCATCAAGAAGTTCCTTGCCGAGAACAGCCTGGTTGAGCAGGCTTTCGTCAAGGACCCGGATGTCACCGTGGGCAAGCTGGTGTCGGCAGCGGGTGCATCGGTGGCGTCCTTCATCCGTTTTGAAGTGGGTGAGGGCATCGAGAAGGAGCAGGTCGACTTCGCGGCAGAGGTTGCAGCCCAACTCAAGGGCTGAGCGTCTCTCAGGTCGCTGAAAACGGGGCTACGGCCCCGTTTTTTGTGGGTATGGGTGAGGGGCAGCCGGACTTTCTCGGGTGCGGCACTAGGGTGCGGCCGGTTTGTCCTGTATTATGCACGCAGTTCGGGAGACAACCGTTATGCCACAGGCTTCAGGCGACAAAAAGTATAAACGGATACTGCTCAAACTCAGTGGCGAGGCCCTGACCGGTAGTGAGAAGTTCGGGATAGACCCGCGCATACTCGACCAGCTGGCGCTGGAGATCGGCCAGTTGGTCGGTATTGGCGTGCAGGTGGGCATCGTTGTCGGTGGCGGCAACCTGTTCCGTGGCGCCGCGCTGCAGTCGGCAGGGCTTGATCGCGTCACCGGTGACCACATGGGTATGCTGGCAACCGTGATGAACGCGCTGGCGCTGCGCGATGCCCTGGAGCGCTCGAATATTGCAACGCAGGTCATGTCCTCCATTCCCATGAGTGGCGTGGTCGATCATTATGACCGGCGCAAGGCGATTCGCGCGCTGAGCAATGGCGATGTGGTCATATTTTGTGCCGGGACCGGCAACCCCTTCTTTACCACGGATTCGGCCGCCTGCCTGCGGGGCATCGAGGTCGATGCCGAGCTGGTGATGAAAGCGACCAAGGTGGACGGCGTGTATTCAGCTGACCCCATGAAATTCAGCGACGCGGTGAAATACCAGCAGCTGAGCTATGACGAAGTGCTGGACAAGAAGCTGGAGGTGATGGATCTCACAGCCATTTGCCTGTGCCGGGATCACCGCCTGCCTGTGCGGGTCTTCAAAATGGAGGATCGTGGCGCGTTGCTCAGCATCGTGCGCGGCGGCCAGGAAGGGACCCTGATCCAGTAGCCATATTGCAGCGCAAGGAGAGACATAAAGGTGATTGAAGACATCAAAGCCGAGGCCCAGGAGCGAATGGAAAAGAGCGTTGAGGCCCTGGTACATCATTTCAACAAGATTCGCACGGGTCGCGCCCATCCCAGCATTCTCGATGGTATTCGCGTCGAGTACTACGGCTCCGAGTCCCCCTTGAACCAGGTGGCGAATATCAGCGTGGAAGATGCGCGCACCCTGATGGTGACAGCCTGGGACCGCTCCCTGACCCCCAAGATCGAGCGCGCGATTCTCAAGTCGGACCTGGGCTTGAACCCCTCCACGGCTGGCGACGTCATCCGCATTCCCATGCCCATGCTGACCGAGGAGACCCGCAAGGGGTACACGCGGCAGGCGCGGGCGGAGGCCGAAGCGGCGCGCGTATCCGTGCGCAACGCCCGGCGCGATGCCATGAGCATGCTGAAGGAGCTGGTCAAGGAGAAAGACATCAGCGAGGATGACGAGCGCCGCGGTCAGGAAGTGGTGCAGAAACTGACCGACAGCTTCACGGACCGCATTGAGAAAATGCTGGCTGAGAAAGAAGCTGACCTGATGGAAATTTGAGTCGTCTGGCCGCATGCCCAGCCGCGAATCGCCAGGCCAGCCGGAGGCCACTCCGGTTCCCCGTCACGTTGCCATCATCATGGATGGCAACAATCGCTGGGCGCGGCGCCAGTCGCTCCCCGGGCACGCAGGGCACCGCGCCGGCGTCGAGGCGGTTCGCGGCGTCCTGCGCTCCTGCCAGCAGCACCGCATCGAGGTCCTCACGCTGTTTGCGTTCAGCAGCGAAAACTGGGGGCGTCCGCGGCCTGAGGTGCGGGCCCTGCTCGCGCTGCTCTCCCGGTATTTGCGCAACGAAGTGCGCGACCTGCACCGGGATGGTGTGCGCCTGCGTTTTATCGGTGAACGCAGCCGATTCAGCGAGCGGCTGCAGCGCCTGATGGCGAATGCGGAGCGCCTGACCCGCGACAATACGGTCGCCACAGTGGTGCTGGCTGTGGACTACGGTGGCCGCTGGGATATTGCCCAGGCGTCGCGTACGCTGGCGGCCCGGGTGCAGGCGGGCGAGTTGGCAGCGGAGGACATCAATGAGGCATCACTGGCGGAGGTGATGGCACTGAGTGACCTGCCAGCACCCGACCTGTGCATTCGCACCGGCGGCGACGCCCGCATCAGCAACTTCATGCTCTGGCAGTTTGCCTACAGCGAGCTCTACTTCACCAGCACCCTGTGGCCGGATTTCGGTGAACTGGAGTTCGCCCGTGCGCTTTCCGACTATGCCCGTCGCGAGCGTCGTTTTGGTGTGCGTGAGCCTGATGCGCTGGCATCGGGAGTGCAGGATGCTTAAGCAGCGAATTGTGACGGCGCTGGCCATGGCAGGCCTGTTTCTTGCCGCGGTGCTGTTTCTGCCGCTGCTGTGGCTGGCCTTCATGCTGGGGGTCGTTGTCTGCCTCGGTGGCTGGGAATGGGCGCGGCTCGCGGGCTGGCGCTCATCGCTGTCCCGCGGCCTGTTCGTGCTCACGTTGGGCGTGCTGCTGGCTGCGCTGTTCGTGTATGCCGAGCTGGGCCTGGCGCCGCAACGGGAGCAGGTGCAGCCCGTGCTCGGCATCGCCTGCCTGTGGTGGTCGTTTTCCCTGCTCTGGGTGAAAAGCTATCCGGCCAGTGCCGTGCTGTGGCGCAGCCGCGTGATGCGCAGCCTCATGGGACTACTGATTCTCGCCTCGGCCTGGCTGGCCGCGGTGTACCTGCTGGCATTTCCGCGCGGCGGCCTGCTACTGGTGGTCATGGTGGTCATTGTGGCAGCGACGGATATCGGTGCCTATTTCTCGGGCACCCGCTTTGGTCGCCACAAGCTCGCTGTGCATGTGAGTCCCGCCAAGACCTGGGAGGGTTTCTGGGGCGGTGTCGCCTGCGCCACGCTGCTTGCGGTCGCCCTCTGGTCCGTGTTGCCGGCGCGCATGGCGCACATTTCCCTGGCTGCGGTCATCGCCGTGGTGGTGACAACAGCGCTGGCCTCTGTGGTCGGTGACCTGACGGTCAGCATGGTGAAGCGCGAGAGCGGCGTGAAGGATAGCGGTTCCCTGCTGCCCGGACACGGGGGCCTGCTCGATCGCCTGGACAGCCTTTGCAGCGCAGCGCCGGTGTTTGCGCTCGGCCTGCTCCTGGCGGGGTGGTAGTCGTGCCTGGCATACAGCAGGTGGCCGTGCTTGGCAGCACCGGGTCGATTGGCGTCAGCACACTGGATGTCATCGCCCGCCACCCGCAGCGATTTCGCGCCTGGGCCCTGGCCGCCCACCGTTCCGTTGACACGCTGGCTGCCCAGTGTGAGGCGTTTCATCCGCGCTACGCGGTCATGGTCGATCCGGATGCTGCAGAGGCGCTGCGCAAACGCCTGGCGGGTGCCTGTGATACCGAGGTGCTGGCCGGTGCGGAAGGCCTGCAGCGGATAGCCGCACACGCCGACGTCGATGCCGTCATGGCGGCGATTGTCGGAGCCGCGGGTCTGCCCTCCACCCTGGCGGCGGCCGAGGCGGGCAAGCGCATCCTGCTGGCGAACAAGGAGTCGCTGGTCATGGCCGGCCATCTGCTGATGGCGGCGGCGCGCAAGGCAGGCGCGGTGATCCTGCCAATCGACAGCGAACACAATGCCATCTTCCA
>CAJXUQ010000035.1 GCA_913061145.1 uncultured Haliea sp. | reverse complement strand
TCTACACGTAAGGAGTCGTCGGCAGCGTCAGATGTGTATAAGAGACAGCTTTCACTGTGCCCTGCTGACCCATTTGCCAGGCCGCGCGCAACTCGGTACCTATGCGTACCTGTTGGCTGTCGCGGGCGGCCTCCAGCTCGCTGCTGCGCCGGGCGAGTGAGGCAAGCTCGGCCTCGGTGCTGCGGATGGCGTCGCGGTTGTTGCCGATTGCTGTCTGCAGCTCGCCGAGGCGTCTTTCTGCTTCACGGAGCTGCTTCTGTTCGCTGCTCAGCTGGCTGCGCGCCTGGTCCAGCTGCCCGGTCACGGCCTTGATCCGGGCCTGCAATTCGGCGAGGCTGGCGCGCGCCTGCGCTTCGTCATCCTGCGGCGAGGCGGGCATGGCCAGTGGCAGGCAGAGCAGGGCGATGCCCAGCAACAGGCCTGCACGATGCTGGCGCAGGCGAGGCATGGCTAATCCTGGCAGCGCGCCAGGCTGTGCCCGGTCATTTCCGCGGGTTGCGGTAGCCCCATCAGGCACAGCAGGCTGGGTGCGATATCGGCGAGAATACCGCCGGCGGGATCCAGTTCACAGTCCCGCTGCCCGATATACACCAGCGGTACCTGCTCGGTGGTGTGCTGCGTATGCAGCTGGCCGGATTCGTAGTCGACCATCTGCTCGCAGTTGCCGTGGTCCGCGGTGATCAGAGCCTGGCCGCCCACCTCCAGCAAGGCCGCTTCCACCCTGCCCAGACAGGCGTCCAGGGCTTCCACGGCGCGTACCGCGGCGGCAAAAATACCGGTGTGGCCGACCATGTCGCCGTTGGCGTAGTTGCAGACAATCAGGTCGTAGCGGCCACTGTGGATGGCCTCAACCAGTTTGTCGGTGACTTCCGGGGCACTCATTTCGGGTTGCAGGTCATAGGTGGCGACGTCTGGTGAGGGCACCATGATGCGCTCCTCGCCCGGGAATGTGTCCTCCCGTCCGCCACTGAAGAAAAACGTGACGTGAGCATATTTCTCGGTTTCAGCGATGCGCAGCTGGGTTTTGCCCTGATCCGCCAGGTATTCGCCCAGCACGTTGTTCAGGTGCTCCGGCGGGAAGGCGCAGGGTGCGTTGATATCTGCCGCGTACTCAGTGGTGGTGACGAAACCAGCGAGTTTCGGCACCGCGCCACGTTCGAAACTGTTGAACGCCGGGTCGGTGAAGGCGCGGGTGAGCTGGCGCGCGCGGTCAGAGCGGAAGTTCATGAACAACACGCAGTCGCCATCGCATATGGCGCCACTGGGGTCACCCTCGGCGCCGACTGCGGTGGGCAGCACGAACTCGTCATTTTCATCACGGGCATAGGCGGCCGCGAGGGCGGCCCGCGCGGTGTCGGCGTGGTGCGCTGCGGTGCCGGTTGTCAGCAGCTGCCAGGCTTGCTCAATGCGCTCCCAGCGGTTGTCGCGGTCCATGGCGTAGTAGCGCCCCACGATGCTTGCCACACGGCCACAGCCGAGCTCGGCAAACAGTGCCTCGGCTTTGGCCAGAGACGCGTCGGCGCTGCGCGGGGGTGTGTCGCGTCCGTCCAGGAATGCGTGCAGATACACCTGGCTCGCCCCGCGCGCCGCGGCCAGGCGCACGGCGGCAAGTATCTGGTCCTCGTGGCTGTGCACACCGCCGGGGGACAGCAGGCCGAGTACATGCACCGCGCCGCCGCCGGTGACTGCGGCGTCGATCGCCTGCGTATAGGCAGGGTTGTTGTTGAAGCTGCCATCGGCGATGGCCTGGTCGATGCGTGTGATGTTCTGGTAGATAACCCGGCCGGAGCCGAGGCTCATGTGGCCAACCTCTGAGTTGCCCATTTGCCCTGCGGGCAGCCCGACATCCAGCCCCGAACCAGACACCAGCGTATGCGGCGCCTCGCACCAGAGCCGGTCCCACACCGGGGTGTTGGCCTGCACAATCGCGTTGTCGCGGGCCTCTTCGCGGTGGCCCCAGCCGTCCAGGATGATCAGTACGGTGGGCTGCTTGCGGGGGTTGCTCATGCTCGATCCAATGCTCCGGTGGTGGCGAAAAGCCGGGGGGCTGCCATTCTACCCTGTCGCTGGGGGAATCGCATCGCCCGCTGGGCAGGCTGGTTGCCGCAGGGCTTAGCCTGTATACTTGCGGCCTTTTCTGCAGCCCTCCCGCCGGCGCTTTGCCAATGTGTGCCCGGGGTGGCCTCCGAACAGTTTCTCACAGGTGAGCGCACAACACGGTTATGGCCCTGTTTATCGAATTTTTCATACAGCAGTGGGTGCTGTTTGCCGCATTGCTGGCGGTTGTCGTCATGCTGGTGATGCACGAGGCACGCAAGTCCGGTCCGGCCCTGACGCCACAGCAGGCCATTACCCTGGTGAACGCGGAAGAGGGCGTTTTCGTTGACCTGCGCGATGCCGCGGAGTTCAAAAGCGGGCACATCGTCGATGCGCTGAACATTCCCGCGGCCAAACTGCCTGCCCGCATGGACGAACTGGCCAAGTATCGCCAGCGCCCGGTCATCCTGGTCTGCAAGATGGGACAGACAGCTGGCCCTGCGGGTAAACAGCTCAAGGCCGCCGGCTATGAAAAGGTCTACAAGATGGGTGGCGGTATGCTGGAGTGGAGTAACCTGCAGCTGCCCACGGTCAAGTAGGTCGCGCTCGTGACGGCTCCGGTAACCCTGTACACCACGCGCTTCTGCCCCTATTGCGTGCGAGCGCGCAGGCTGCTGGCCGACAAGGGCGTAGAGTTTCTGGACATTCCGGTCGATGGTGACCGCGCAAAGCGCGCCGAGATGGAGCGCCTCAGCGGTCGCCATACGGTGCCGCAGATATGGGTCGGCGACGTGCATGTCGGCGGCTGCGACGAGCTGGTGGCGCTGGAGCGCCAGGGCCGTCTCGATTCCCTATTGGCCCAGGCGCAACAGGCGCCCGGCCGCTAACACAACCTGATGGAGGACGGCTCAATGGCCGATGAACAAGCAACAGCAGCAGGCGCCGCACAAGAACCGGCGCAACAGCAGTTTGTTTTGCAGCGCATCTACAACAAGGATCTGTCGTTCGAGTCGCCTGCCAGCCCGGGCGTGTTTCGCAAGCAGTGGCAGCCCAAGGTGAATGTCGACCTCAACACCAAGAGCGATGCCATTGACGAGAACGGCAATTACGAAGTGGTGCTGACCATTACGGTGACTGCCAAGATGGAAGACGAAACAGCCTTCCTGGTTGAAATCCAGCAGGCGGGCATCTTCCTGATCAAGGGCTTCGACGGCGAGAATCTGCGCCGCGTACTGGCCACGGCGGCGCCGAACATCCTCTTCCCCTACGCCCGTGAGAATATCGACTCCCTGTGTGTGAAGGGCGGCTTTCCCCCGGTCATGCTTGCGCCGGTGAACTTCGATGGCCTGTATATGCAGGCGCTGGCGCGCTCACAGGAGCAGGGCCAGGCACCGGCCGCTGCCGCTGGCACCGAGCACTAGTCTGCTACCCGGCCGCGCCTGTCCGGCGCCGGTCGGCTGCGCACGCCCCGCCGTTCACGCCAGCCCGGGAAAGCCGAGCTGGCGCAAGCCTTCGTAACACAGAATGGCAGCCGCATTGCTCAGGTTGAGGCTGCGGCTGTCGGCCTGCATGGGAATTCTCAAGACCTGCTCCGCCGGCAATGCATCCAGCAGCGCCTGCGGCAGACCGCGCGTTTCCGGGCCCAATAGAATCGCGTCGCCACGGCGGAAGTCTGCCCTGTGGTGTGGCGTGGTGCCCCGGGTGCTGACAGCCAGCAGGCGCGAGTGTGGCAGGCTGCTGCGCAGTGCTTCCAGTGAGGCATGCACCTTCACGTTGGCGAACTCCCGGTAGTCCAGGCCGGCGCGGCGCAGGCGGCGGTCGTCCAGCTCGAACCCCAGTGGTTCAATCAGGTGCAGTTGGCAGCCGGTGTTGGCGCACAGGCGGATGATATTGCCGGTGTTCGGGGGAATTTCCGGTTCGTACAGGACGATGTTCAGCATGCACGCAGTATGCCGTCCCTCAGTCGCTCATATCCAGATCTTTCATTTTGCGGGTGAGCGTATTGCGACCCCAGCCCAGGAGCTCCGCGGCATCGCGCTTGCGGCCCTGGGTTTGCGCCAGCGCCACTTCAATCATGGCCCGCTCGAACATGGGTACCGCCTGGCGCAGAATGTGGTGCTTGCCCTGCTGCAGTTCCTTGCGCGCCCACTGGCCCAGTTGCTCGTTCCATTGCGAGGAGCCGCCGCCCGCCGCGGGCGCCGCCACCTTGCCCAGTTCCGGAGGCAGGTCGCGCAGGTGAATCTCACGCCCGGAGGCCATGACGGTCAGCCAGCGACAGGTGTTTTCCAGCTGCCGCACGTTGCCGGGCCAGGACAGCGCGGTAAGAAAGCGCTCGGTCTCCGGCAGCAGCAGCTTCGGCTCACCGCCCAGTTCCTCGGCGGCCTTGCGAAAGAAGAATTTCATCAGCCGCGGGATGTCCTCCCGCCGCTCCGCCAGCTTGGGTATGTGGATACGGATCACGTTCAGGCGGTGGAACAGGTCTTCGCGAAAGTCGCCGCGCTGTACCCGCTCTTCCAGGTCCTGGTGGGTCGCGGCGATGATGCGCACATCGACCTTGACTGAGGTATGCCCCCCCACGCGGTAGAACTCGCCGTCGGCGAGCACCCGCAACAGGCGCGTTTGCGTTTCCGCTGGCATGTCGCCAATTTCGTCAAGAAACAGCGTGCCGCCGTTGGCCTGCTCGAACCGGCCTTCGCGCTTGCTGTTGGCACCGGTGAAGGCGCCCTTTTCATGGCCAAACAGCTCGGATTCCATCAGGTCCCGGGGTATCGCCGCCATGTTCAGGGCAATGAAGGGGCGCTGGGCCCGCGGGCTGTGGCGATGCAGGGCCCGGGCCACCAGCTCCTTGCCGGTACCGGATTCGCCGTTGATCAGCACGGTGATGTTGCTCTGTGCCAGTCGCCCGATGGCGCGGAAAACCTCCTGCATGGCCGGGGCTTCGCCGATGATCTCGGTGTCCGGCAGGGCTTCGGGCAGGGTCATTTCCCCGCGCTTCTCCCGCGCCTGTGCCAGTGCGCGCTCGGTGATCGCCACCACTTCGTCAATGTCGAAGGGCTTCGGCAGGTACTCAAATGCGCCGCGCTGGTAGGAGGCGACAGCGCTCTCCAGGTCGGAATGGGCGGTGGTGATGATGACAGGCAGTTCCGGGTGCTGATCGTTGATGCGCGTCAGCAGGTCCAGGCCGTCGATACCGGGCATACGTATGTCGCTGATGATGACGTCCGGCTGCTCGGAAAGCATGCGCTCGATCAGCTGGTCGCCATCGGAAAAGCTCTCGTTGTCGATACCGGCCTGGCTGAGCGCGCGTTCCAGCACCCAGCGGATAGAGCTGTCATCATCCACGACCCAGACTTTAGCGTGTCTCTGCATGGCTCTGTTCCATTGGTAAATAAAGGGTAAAACGGGTGTTACCCGGTTCGCTGGCACACTCCAGCAGGCCGCCGTGGCGGTTGATGATGGACTGCGCTATGGACAGTCCCAGCCCGGTGCCGTCCGGGCGTCCGGTCACCATGGGCACAAAAATGGCCTGCTGCAGGTCTGCCGGAATACCGGGGCCGTTGTCGATGATATCGACGCGGCATACCAGGCGGTGTCGCCGACCACTGATCGTGAACTGCCGCTGCGAGCGGGTGCGCAGAAGAATGCTGCACGCTTCCGGCGCCGCCGCCGCCTGCAGGGCATTGCGCATGATGTTCAGCACCGCCTGGATGAGCTGTGCGCGATCTACCGGCAGCGGCGGGAGGCTGGGGTCGTAGTCGCGGTTGATGGTGACAGCGTTATTCACCTCGGCCGAGATGAGGTTGCGCACATGCTCGATGATTTCGTGGATATTCACCGGCTCTATCGCCAGCCGCTGGTTGGGGCCAAGCAGGCGATCCACCAGGTCGCGCAGGCGGTCCGCCTCGCGGATGATAATACGGGTGTACTCTGCGAGTTCTTCGTTGGGCAGTTCCTTGGCCAGCAGCTGGGCCGCCCCCCGCACGCCACCCAGCGGGTTCTTGATCTCATGCGCCAGACCACGGATCACCGCACGGGTCGTTTCCTGCGCGTGCAGCATGCTTTCTTCCCGGCTGATCCGCTGCAGCCGGTCAATAGGAATCAGCTCCAGCAGCAGGCTATCGCCCTGTTCGCCGTGCAGCACGGTGACAATCAGGTCGATTTGTACTTCCTGGCCGGTGTGTGTGACCAGTAGCATGCCCCGCCGGGCCAGGGTGGCGCGGTTGGCCCGGGCCTGCTTCAGGGTTTGCAGCAATTCGCCCGCCTGCTGCACCAGCTGGCTGACATCGACCCCCATGGCCCGTGTGGCCGAGGCCTCCAGCAGCACCTCCGCCGCCGAGTTGATTGCCGTGACGCGCAGCTGTGCGTCCAAAGCGATCACGCCGGTGCTGATGTGGTCCAGAATGTCGGGTTTCTGCTGCATGCCTGCCCCATGATTGACCGCCTGAGCGCGGTACGCCTGTTGGCAAAGCAAGAATAACGCCAACTTGGCCTTTAGGGGCTGCCCTTCACCAACCTGTCAGTAAAACAGGGATTTTTATAGGTAGTGAGTGCTTACTTTAAAGGCGAAAATGGCAAGCTTTCGCGATTCCGGGCAGGTTGTCGAAGCGTTTTCCAGCCACCACCGGTCATTCGCACCAATATAGTGCACGGTGGCTCTGGCGCTGTCCAGTGTGGGGCTAATTGCGGTTCTGGATATTGTAGGGTCGCATGACCTGGACGTGTACCGATGGGGAGCGCGCGACTTCGGCGCCACTGGCACCAAGGCGCACCACCGTGAGGTCGTGACCACCGCGCAACACATTGGTCAGGGCCCAGCGTCCGTTCGTCTGGGCATCGCCTACCGGTGCGCCGTCAATCTGCAGCACCAGCTTCTCGCCCGAGCTGAGTGGGGGCTGTGCAGAGGCCTCCACAGTAAAGTCACCCTGCCCCATGGGTATCACGGTCTGGTCTGCCGGCGAGGTGATCGTCACCGTCCGCGCTACGGCTGGCTCCGCCTCCGGGGCGATATCGCGCGGCGCGGGCGCACTGCTCATGTCGGGCGCTGGCTGCGTGTTCAGGCGGCGCAGGGTCACTTCTTCACGGGCGGTGCCTTCAGCGGGTGGTTTGTCGGTAAACACCACGTTGCCCTGGGCATCTGTGGATTTGTAGATAGGCTGACTGGCCTGGGTGGCCACAGGCAACAGCAGCGATAACAGCAGCAGTAGACGGATCATGCACGATAGCCTCCAGCGCGGCGATTCCCCATAACCTTAGCAGAAAAAGCGTTGGTGCCCTATCCCCGGGGCGGGGTGCTGCGGGCATAAAAAAGGCCCGCACGTGGCGGGCCTGGAAACAGCGTTCCGCAGCTTACACGGAGTAGTACATGTCGAACTCGACCGGGTGTGTGGTCATGTTCAGGCGCTCGATGTCGGCCGCCTTCAGGTCGATGTAGCCATCAATCATGTCGTCGGTGAACACGCCGCCTGCGGTCAGGAAGCCACGGTCCTCATCGAGTGACTTCAGCGCTTCGCTCAGGCTGGAGCACACGGTGGGGATGGCCTTGCCTTCCTCGGGCGGCAGGTCGTACAGGTCCTTGTCGGCGGCATCGCCGGGGTGGATCTTGTTCTGGATGCCGTCGAGGCCCGCCATCAGCAGTGCGGCAAAGGCCAGGTAGGGGTTGGCAGCCGGGTCGGGGAAGCGCACTTCCACGCGCTTGCCCTTAGGGCTCGCAACGTAGGGAATGCGGATCGACGCGGAGCGGTTGCGGGCCGAGTAGGCCAGCATGACCGGCGCTTCAAAGCCGGGAACCAGGCGCTTGTAAGAGTTGGTCGCCGGGTTGGTGAACGCGTTCAGCGCCTTGGCGTGCTTGATGACACCACCGATGTAGTACAGCGCGGTTTCTGACAGCCCGGAGTACCCGTCGCCGGCAAAGGTGTTTACGCCGTCCTTGGAGATGGACATGTGCACGTGCATGCCGGAACCGTTGTCACCGACCAGTGGCTTGGGCATGAAGGTGGCGGTTTTGCCGTAGGCGTGCGCCACGTTGTGCACGCAGTACTTGAGGATCTGTACTTCGTCTGCTTTCTTGACCAGGGTGTTGAACTTGACGCCGATTTCACACTGTCCGGCAGTGCCCACTTCGTGGTGGTGTACCTCGACGCCCAGGCCCATTTGCTCCATGGCGGTGCACATGGCTGCGCGGATGTCGTGCAGCGAATCTACCGGAGGAACCGGGAAGTAGCCGCCTTTCACGCGCGGACGGTGGCCGGTGTTGCCGTCTTCCTGGTGCAGGTTGGAAGACCAGGCGGCCTCGGAAGAGCTGATGGCGTAGCCCGCGCCAGAGATATCAGCGTGCCACTTGATGTCATCGAACACGAAGAACTCGGGCTCGGGTCCGAAGAAGGCGGTGTCGCCGATGCCGGTGGTCTTCAGATACTCCTGGGCCCGATGGGCAACGGACCGCGGATCGCGCTCGTAACCCTGCATGGTGCTTGGCTCGACGATGTCACAACGCAGGATAACGGTGGTGTCATCGGTGAAGGGATCCAGCACCGCAGTGCTGTCGTCCGGCATCAGGATCATGTCTGACTCGTTGATGCCCTTCCAGCCGGCGATGGAGGAACCATCGAACATCTGGCCGTCTTCGAAGAAATCTTCGTCCACGGAGCTGGCGGGCAGGGTGACGTGCTGTTCCTTGCCTTTGGTGTCCGTGAAGCGCAGGTCGACCCATTTTGCTTCGCTATTCTTGATCAGGTTCAGAGTATGCTCTGACATTGGATGTCCTCCATGGGGTGTAAAGTCGTGCCACAGTCTTCGGCGCAGTGCGTGTTCCTGGTGCGGCGGTTGCTTGCGAGCGCTCCGTCAGCGGCCAGCGAATCTTGGCAGGATTCCTAACAGCAAAACCCATGCCAAGATTCCAGGGGGCCTAACTCCCTGTTTTGCAGCAGTTTATCACCGCCCGTGCAGTGGCGCCCCATCGCCGTGCTCTATTTTGATGCGTCAGTGCTTTATTTTGGTGCACGACGGGCGCGTGGCGACATTCTGCCGCCAACGCTGCCGGCGCCCGCCTGTAGCCGCTGCTGCCTGATCTGGCGCGAATACCGCATTATCACCGGAAACGGGCGCTCCGCTCACTGCGGTGCTGGGGTATAATCCGCCGCCTTTTTTGCTGCCGGGCCCCCGGACTGAGGAACTCCCTTGATTGAGAAGCTTCGCAACATCGCCATTATTGCCCACGTTGACCACGGCAAGACCACGCTCGTGGACTGCCTGCTGAATCAGTCGGGAACCCTTGACCGTCGCTCCGAAGGGGCAGAGCGTATCATGGACTCCAATGACCAGGAGCGGGAGCGCGGTATCACCATTCTGGCCAAGAATACGGCGATCCGCTGGAACGACTACCGGATCAACATCGTGGACACCCCCGGACACGCCGACTTCGGCGGTGAGGTGGAGCGCGTACTGTCCATGGTGGACTCTGTGCTCCTGTTGGTAGACGCGGTTGACGGCCCTATGCCGCAAACCCGTTTCGTGACCTCCAAGGCCTTCGAGCAGGGCCTGAACCCCATCGTGGTCATCAACAAGGTGGATCGTCCGGGCGCACGCCCCGACTGGGTGGTCGACCAGGTGTTTGACCTGTTTGATCGGCTCGGCGCCACCGACGAGCAGCTCGACTTCCCCATCGTCTATGCCTCCGCCATCCAGGGCATTGCCGGCCTTGATCACGAGGCCATGGCAGACGACATGCAGCCGCTGTTCCAGACCATCATCGACAAGGTGCCGACACCCGCGGTAGACCGCGATGGCCCGTTGCAGCTGCAGATCAGCGCGCTGGATTACAACAGCTACGTCGGTGTCATCGGTGTGGGCCGTGTGACCCGCGGTACCCTGAAGCCGAACACCCAGGTCACGGTGATTGATCGCCAGGGCAAAACCCGCAACGGACGCGTCCTGCAGGTGATGGGCTACATGGGGCTGGAGCGGGTTGAAGTCCCCTCTGTAGAGGCCGGGGACATTGTCTGCGTGACCGGTATCGAGGGGCTGAACATTTCCGACACGCTGTGTGACCCCGCCACCGTAGAGGCCCTGCCGCCCCTGACCGTTGACGAACCCACCGTCAGCATGACCTTCCAGGTCAATGACTCGCCCTTCGCCGGCCGTGAGGGCAAGTTCGTCACCACGCGCAATATCAAGGAGCGCCTTGAACGCGAGCTGATCCACAACGTGGCACTGCGGGTAGAGCCGGGTGATACGCCGGACAAGTTCAAGGTGTCCGGGCGTGGGGAGCTGCACCTGTCGGTACTCATCGAGAGCATGCGCCGCGAGGGTTTCGAGCTCGGTGTTTCGCGTCCCGAGGTGATTCAGAAAGAAATTGACGGCGTCATGCAGGAACCCTACGAGCAGCTGGTGATCGACTGTGAGGAGCAGCACCAGGGCGCGATCATGGAAGAGCTGGGCCTGCGTCGCGCATCGCTGGAGAACATGACGCTGGACGGCAAGGGCCGGGTGCGCCTGGAGTTCATCATACCCGCCCGCGGCCTTATCGGCTTCCGCGGCCTGTTCCTGACCCTGACCTCCGGCAGTGGTATTCTCACCCACGTGTTCGACCATTACGGTGCGGTGAAGAATCAGGAGATCGCCCGCCGCACCAACGGTGTGCTGGTGTCCATGGTCAAGGGTAAGACCCTCGCCTACTCGTTGTTCAACCTGCAGGACCGTGGTCGCCTGTTCGTGGGCCCCAACGTGGAGGTCTACGAGGGGCAGATTATCGGTCTGCACAGTCGCGGTAACGACCTGACCGTGAACCCGATCAAGGGCAAGCAGTTGACCAACGTGCGCGCTTCCGGCACGGATGAGGCCCTGACGCTCACCCCGCATGTTCGCCACAGCCTGGAGCAGGCGCTGGAGTTCATCGAAGAGGACGAGCTGGTAGAAGTCACGCCGGAAAGCATTCGCCTGCGCAAGAAGCTGCTGCTCGAGCACGAGCGCCGCCGCGCCGGTCGCGCCTGAGGCGTGAAGGCTCTGCTGCAGCGCGTCACCACGGCGAAAGTGACCGTGGGGGAGCGCTGTGTCGGGGAAATCGGTAGTGGTTTGCTGGTGTTTCTCGGGCTGGAGCAGGGCGACCAGCGCGAAGCGGGTCTGCGCCTGCTGGACAGGCTGCTCAGCTATCGCATTTTTCCCGATGACGAGGGCCGCATGAATCGCAGCGTGCGGGATGCCGGCGGCGAAGTGTTGCTGGTGTCCCAGTTCACCCTCGCGGCAGATACCCGCAAGGGCCTGCGGCCCGGCTTTTCCACCGCCATGGCGCCGGAAGAGGCGGAGCCGTTTTTCGCGTGGATGCTGGCACAGCTGCGTGAACGCCACGCCGGTGTCGCCGCCGGGGAATTCGGCGCCAACATGCAGGTGAGTCTGGTAAACGACGGGCCGGTGACCTTTTTGCTGGAGACTAGCCCGGCATAAGCCGCATGTGCAGGTGGAAGATGCCATCTTCCAGGTAGGGTTCGCCGCTGGCGACAAAACCCAGGCTGGCATAGAAGTCCCGCAGATAGGCCTGGGCGCCAATCGCAATGCCTGCCCCGGGCCATTGTTGGCGGTTGAAATCGATACCCCGTTGCACCAGCGCACGCCCCAGCCCCGTCCCTCGCGCGGCCGCGGGCACCGTAATCCTGCCCAGTGAGCTCTCGGCATAGCTGAGGCCCGGCGGCAGGCAGCGTTGATAGGCGAGTAGTTCTGCGCCCCGCTGGTGGCGCATGTGCCAGCATTGCGCATCCAGGCCATCGAGGTCGCGATACACGCAGGCCTGCTCCACCACAAAAATATCCTGGCGCAGTTGCAGCACCGCGTACAGCTCAGCGGCCGAGAGAGCCTCGAAGCGCGTGTTGAGCCACTGACCCACGGTCAGTGGTGATGGCCGCCCACGCCGTGGGCGTGGCCGTGGGCTTTTTCGTCAGCGCTGGCGGCACGCACGTCAACGATTTCGATGGCGAAGCGCAGCGTCTGGCCCGCCAGGGGATGATTGGTGTCGATCTCGGCGCTGTGGCGGCCCACCTTGGTCACCGTTACCGGGTGGCGCCCTTCGCTGGTGTTGAGCTGTACCGTCATCCCCGGCTGCAGTTTGCCCCGGTACACCAGATGCTTCACCGGCACTTTCTGCACGCGGCCCTCGCGCCGCTCACCGTAGGCGTCGGCGGGCGCCAGCTCCACCTCAGTGTGTGCGCCGGCTTCCAGGCCCTCCAGTGCCGACTCCAATGCAGGCAGGATATTGTTGGCGCCGTGCAGGTAGGCGCTGGGGTCACCGCCGCGGGAGGATTCCAGTTCCTCGCCGGCCGTATTCTGCAGTGAGTAATGAAATGTAACGACGGTGTCTTGGCTTATTTTCACTATGGTACGATCCATCGAAGCGGGGGTGGCGATATTATCACGCCCTGCCGGGGCGTTGGCATCCTCCCGGTGTACAAATCCCGGCTTTGGCGATTCTCCGCTGCCTGAATAGTTGGTAGTATGCGCAGGCGTGCGGTGCCGGCAGACAGGGCAGGCCTCCACGGCTGCCGAAGGCGGGCGCGATGGCCGCGCAAAGACTGACAAAGAGCACGGTGATGCTGGCAAACGCTGAACTTTCTCCCGACTTTACCCACCTCAACCAGCAGTTCAAGGAGCTGGTGTCGGCATTGATCGATATTGTCGACATCCAGCCTGTGCAGGTTCAGGTAGAGGCCGTTCGCAATGGGTCGTTTCGCGGCTTCGATGCCACCCGCTTCTATCTGGTGGCAAGCGGCTCCCTCACCGCGCGCTATCTCGGGCGCACCGTTTATCTGCTGGATGAAGGCGACCTGCTGCTGCCGGATATTGCCGGCACCAGCAATGCCAATATGGCCGTGGTGTTCGGCAGTGAAGCCGGTGCCAGCCTGTACGCCTTTCCCGGGCTGGAGCTGATGCAGAAGGTGTTTGCCAACCCGGCGGCGGTGAAAGTGTGGACCCGCCTGCTGGTCACCTACGCTGGCCTCATGCTGCGTATCACCGCGGCGAACACACCGGAATCCGGCCTTGCGACGCCGGGATTCGAGGAGTTCCAGCCCGGCGATGTGATCATCCGGCAGGGCGAACGGGCGGAATACGTGTTCAACCTCTCGTCCGGCAGCGCGGAAGTACTGGTGGACGATGTGGTCGTGGGTCGCATCAATGAAGGGGAGATTTTTGGCGCCATGGCGGCGCTGACCCAGTCTGACCGCAGTGCCACGGTGCGCGCGCGGACGCGCTGCTCGGTAGTGAAAGTGCGCAAGGAGCAGTTCACGGATCTCATCGCCAACAACCCGGCCACCATCCACAGCCTGCTGGTGGATATGGCCAACTCGATCGTTAATCTCAATGAGCAGCTGGTTGCCACGCGCAACGGCAGCACCCCGCTGGAACGCTGAGCCCGGTCTTCACGCCGCGGGGCGGGGTGAAGACGCCGCTGGCTCCTGATGTAACAGACACAGGCTTTTTGCATGTCCGACATAGTGGAAATCGACAGTGATGGTATCGAGCAGGTCTCGATGCATCAATATACTGAAAAGGCGTACCTGGACTACTCCATGTACGTCATTCTGGATCGCGCGCTGCCGCACATAGGTGACGGTCTGAAGCCCGTACAGCGGCGCATCATCTACGCGATGAGCGAGCTGGGCCTGAAGGCAACGGCAAAGTTCAAGAAGTCCGCGCGCACCGTGGGCGACGTGATCGGCAAGTTCCACCCCCATGGCGACAGCGCAGCCTATGAGGCCATGGTGCTCATGGCGCAGGATTTCAGCTATCGCTACCCGCTGGTGGACGGGCAGGGTAACTGGGGCTCACCGGACGACCCCAAGTCCTTCGCCGCCATGCGCTACACGGAGTCAAGACTCACCGCCTACGCCGACGTGCTGCTTGGCGAGCTGGCCCAGGGCACGGTGGACTGGGTACCGAATTTTGATGGCACGATGGATGAGCCCTCCGTATTGCCGGCACAGGTACCCAATGTGCTGCTCAACGGCACCACCGGCATTGCGGTGGGCATGGCGACCGATATCCCGCCGCACAACCTGCGTGAAGTGGTGAATGCCGCCGTGCATTTGCTGGAGTCGCCGCGCGCCACGCTGGCGGACCTCTGCGAGTTTGTACAGGCGCCGGACTTCCCGACTGAAGCCGAAATCATCACCCCCCGGGAGGATATTCGCGCCCTGTATGAAACCGGCCGCGGCGGGCTGCGCATGCGCGCGGTCTGGGAGCGCGAGGGCGGCGACATCATCGTCCGTGCCCTGCCCTACCAGGTGTCGGGTTCCCGGGTGCTGGAGCAGATTGCGGCACAGATGCAGGCCCGCAAGCTGCCCATGGTGGCCGACCTTCGCGATGAGTCAGACCATGAGAACCCGACGCGACTGGTGATTGTGCCGCGCTCGAACCGGGTGGATGCCGAAGCGCTGATGAGCCACCTGTTTGCGACCACCGACCTGGAAAAGACCTACCGGGTCAACCTCAACATGATCGGCACCGACGGCCGCCCTGCGGTGAAATCGCTGGAACGGATTCTGCGCGAATGGCTGTCTTTCCGCACCGCGACCGTGCGCCGGCGTCTGGAGCACCGGCTGGAGCGGGTGCTCAAACGCCTGCATATTCTGGAAGGCTATCTCATCGCCTACCTGAATATCGATGAAGTGATTCATATCATCCGCACCGAGGACAAGCCCAAGCCCGCCCTGATGGCGCGTTTTGGCCTCACCGATCCGCAGGCAGAATCGATCCTTGAGCTGAAGCTGCGCAACCTGGCCAAGCTGGAGGAAATGAAAATCCGCGGCGAGCAGGAGGAGCTGGCCGCCGAGCGGGATGCCCTGCAGCTTACCCTGGGCAGCGAGGCGCGCCTGAAAACGCTGATTCGCAAGGAGCTGCAGGCGGCCGCCGAGCAGTATGGCGACGCGCGGCGCTCACCGCTGGCGACCCGCGAGGAGGCCCGCGCGTTCAGTGAACTGGAGCTGATGAGCGCGGACCCGATCACCGTGGTGCTCTCGGAAAAAGGTTGGATTCGCGCGGCGAAGGGCCACGATGTGGATGCAGGTAGCCTGAGCTACAAGTCCGGGGATGGTTTCAAGCTCGATGCCCGCGGCCGCAGCAACCAGCCGACCGTGATACTGGACTCGACGGGGCGCGCCTACACGCTGGCGTCGCACAATCTGCCCTCGGCGCGTGGCCAGGGTGAGCCGGTGACCGGGCGCATCAACCCGCCCTCCGGCGCTACCTTCGAAGGCCTGCTGCTGGCGGATGAGCAACAGCGATTCCTGCTGGCGAGTGATGCCGGCTACGGTTTCGTGGCGGTCTACTCGGACCTGCAAACCAAGAACCGTGCGGGGAAAGCGGTGCTGTCACTGCCCAAGGGGGGGCGCGTCCTGCAGCCCTGCCCGGTGCCGGCGGAGAACGACGGCGCCTGGGTGGCGGCGCTGTCCAATGAAGGCCGCCTGCTGGTGTTCCCGCTGGCGGACCTGCCCCAGCTGGCGCGCGGCAAGGGCAACAAGATCCTCGGGATCCCGTCAGCCCGGGTACAGGCCCGCGAGGAGTTTCTGGTGACGGTGCAGGTGATCGACGAAGCGCAATCGCTGGTGATCCAGGCGGGCAAGCGTCACCTGACGCTGAAGTTCAGCGAACTGGAACACTACCGCGGCGAGCGCGGCCGGCGCGGCAACAAGCTGCCGCGGGGCTTCCAGAAGGTTGACGGTATGCGGGTGGAGTAGCCACATTGCCAGCGCTCCTTCCGCTTCGATGAGGCCCTGATTATGCCCGTCAAACGCCCCGTTCCCACCCCTCGTCGTCGCGGTCGCCCGGCCAAGATCAGTCGCGAGAAAGTCATAGAGGCGGTGCTGCTGCTGCTTGAAGATGCCGCCCCGGACGAGGTGAGCATGGCGGATGTGGCGGCCCGCCTGAATGTGCCAGTGATGTCCCTGTATAACCACTTTCCCAACACCAGTGAGCTGCTGCAATCCGTAGCGGACCATACCTTTGGCCTGTTCCGCATGCCCGCGATGCGTGCCGGTGCTCCCTGGCAGGATGATTTGCTGGCCTGGTTGCGCGCCCTCGCCCACCACTGCCAGCGCTATCCGGTCGCCCTGCGCATGATTTCCATTGAGGGGCGGGCCACACCGGCCTATCAGCGGATCGTTGCACCGCTGCTGCGTGTGCTGCAGTCACTGCAGCTGGACGAGCGCCGCTCGGCCCTGCTGCTGGCCTGGGTCACCAGCCAGGCTATGGGCCTTATCTACATTGAGGATTTTGCCGAACCCGCGCGACGGCTGGCGCCGTCCTCGCTGGCGGCCGACAGCACCGATGCTGAATGGCTGACGGCTGTGGGCGGCGCACTGCCTGACGTCCAGCGCGAAGAGGTGCTGGAACTCGGCTTTCGCTCCCTGATTGCCATACTGGAAGAAGAGGCGGCAAAATAATTATAGAAACTATTATTAAAAATAATTAGACTCAGTTTCAGCGCGTTCGACATTGCCCCGGTAATCGCTCGGCCGCGACCCTCCCAATCCGATAAAAATGCAAGAGGTGGTGACACGATGAGCAAAACACTGATTCGAAACGGTACCGTCATCGACGGTACAGGTGCAGCTGGCTTCGCGGCCGACGTCCGCGTGCACAACGGCGTAATTGCCGAAGTGGCGCCGGGGCTGGCGCCCGCCGCCGATGAGACGGTGGTGGACGCCTCCGGCTGCTATGTCTGCCCCGGTTTTATTGAAAGCCACACCCACTTCGATGGCGCCATGTGGTGGGATGAAGAGCTCGACCCCCTGCCCGGCTACGGCGTCACGTCTGTGGTCATGGGCAACTGCGGCTTCTCCATCGCGCCCGTATCTGACGACGAAGCCGCGCGCCGCGAGGTGGTCGGTATCTTCTCCTTCTTTGAAGACATCCCGGAACAGCCTTTCCTCAAGTCCCTGCCGTGGGATTGGCGCAGTTGGCCGGAGTACCGCGACTCCATGGTGCGCAATGTGAAAATGCCTGCCAACTATGCGGCGTTCTGCGGGCATATCGCCCTGCGCCTGGCGGTCATGGGCCTGCAGGCCTGGGAGCGCGCCGCCACACCGGCAGAAGTGGAGCAGATGTGCGGCCTGCTCGACGAGGCCCTGGCTGCAGGCGCCCTGGGCATGTCCACCAATCTCTTCGATCACGACGGGCAGGACCGCCCGGTGCCCTCGCTGAAGGCCGATGACCACGAGCTGCAATCCCTGATGGCGGTCATCAGCCGGCATCCCGGCGCCACCTTGCAGGTGATTGTCGATACCTTCCGCAACATGACTGCACCGGACACCATGCGTCGCATTGCGCGCCTGTCCGAAGGCATGCCGTTGCGTGTGCAGTGGGCTGGCCTGCCCACCCTGGTGTTCCAGCGCGATATGATGGGCATACAGGCGCCGCTGGTGGAGCTGCATGAACAGTTCAAGCAGGAGGGTCGTGATTTCTGGACGGGCTTTGCCCATATCGCCGTCACCTCCACGATGAGTGTGCAAAGCTCGCTGATCTTCGCCCAATCGAATGATTACGTCTGGCACGAAGTCGTGACCGCCGAAGGGGATGAGGCCAAGGCAGCCCTGCTGCGCGACCCGAGCTGGCGCGAGCGCGCCCGCGAGTCCTGGGATACCAAGACCTTCGAGTTCTCGCCGTTCCCCGAAGGGCGTGCCGCCCACCTGTTGCTGATGAATTCGGACAACGGTGTCGGGCCCACGCACCTCACGCTGGGCGAGTACCAGGCCCAGATCGGCGCGCCCCATCCCTCCGACGCCATGGCGGAGTGGCTGCTGGCCAATGGTCTGCAGTCTACCGTGACCATGCCGCCCTTTGAGTGCGATCGCGAGATGGTGCTGCGCCTGATGCGCGACCCCTACTCCGTGGGCAACATCAGTGATGCCGGCGCTCACGGCCAGATGCTCTGCGGCGGCGGTGAGAACGTCAAACTGTTCACCGATTTCGTGCGCTCCGGTGACCTCTCGGTGGAGGAAGCGGTGCACATCCAGACCGGTAAACTGGCCAGCCATTTCGGTTTCCACGACCGCGGCGTTCTACAGGCGGGCAAGCGCGCTGACCTCACGGTCTTCAATCTCGATGAGGTGCAGGAACGCGAGATGAAGCGTGTCTACGACGTGCCCGACGGCAAGGGTGGCTTCACCTGGCGCTGGAGCCGCGACCCGGCACCGGTGCGCATGACCATGGTCAATGGCGAAGTGACCTTTGACGGGCAGAAAAGCACACCCGCCCGGCCGGGCGAGATGCTGGCGCCGTCCGCTGCGGCGTAAGTGTTCTCTCGTTATCGTCTGAATGGGGGATCACAGCGGCGCCCAGCGCCGCTATGCTGGTATCTCCCTTGTTGAGTGAGTAGAGCCAATGCAGCGATTCAACGGCAAAACCATCATCGTCACCGGCGCTGCCCAGGGCATGGGCGCCAATCATGTGCGGCGCTTTGTGGGTGAGGGCGCGAACGTGGTCTTCACCGATGTCCAGGAAGAGGCCGGCGCGGCGCTGGCCTCGGAACTCGGTCCGCAGGCCTGCTTTGTGCGACAGGACGTGTCCAGCGAAACAGACTGGGACACCGTGGTTGCCACCGCGACAACGCGCTTTGGGCGCATTGACGTGCTGGTCAACAATGCGGCGCTGTTTTTTTCCTGTCCGGTCGACGAGGTGGAACCGGAGCGGGTGCGCCGGTTACTGGAGGTCAATGTCTTCGGCAGCTGGCTGGGCATCAGCAAGGTTGCGCCGGTGATGAAGGCGCAGGGCGGCGGTGGCGCTATCGTCAACCTGTCATCGCTTGCGGGCATCCGCGGGATACCCACCATGGCGATCTACGGTGCCTCCAAGGCGGCGGTGCGCGGACTGACCAAATCCGCGGCCTACGACCTCGGGCCGGCCGGGATCCGGGTGAACGCGGTACTGCCGGGCGCAGTGGCGGATACCGGCATGTTCTCCGGCGGCACGCCGGAGCAGATGCAGGCCATTCCGCTGCAGCGCCCGGCAAGCCTGGATGAGATATCTGCCCTCGTGCTGTTCCTGGCCTCGGATGAGGCCAGCTACATCACCGGAGCCGACCACACCATTGATGGCGGGCGCAGCCTCTGGTGAGTCGTCCGCCGTGCTAGAGTGGTTCCCCGAGGCGCTTCAGGGTCAACCGCAGCTGTCGCTCCAGCAGGTCGTCCCAGGGGTTCAGGAATTCTTCCAGAATCGCGTAGTCGCCGAGCTCGCTGGGGCGTTGCTCCAGGCGGCTGCTGACGTCGATATCCTCGCAGACACCCGGTGACAGCATCACCTGCGGCGGCTTGCTGGCGCACAGCGTCTGCAGTTCGTCCAGGGTGGACTGGATGTACAGCCCCGGATAAATGTCCGTTTCATCCCCGCGCCCCAGCTCACTCTGGGCGACAGCCATGGCCATGCCCAGCGACAGGCTCATCTTCTTCTCCACGGCCTTGCTGATGCTGCGCACCAGCCAGGCGCAGCAGCTGGCCCGAAAGGCCGCGCTGCCGCCGCTGGTGTTGCCGCTGAAAAACACGGCCAGGCCAAACTGTCGCACCACTTGCAGGTGGCCGCCGTAGAAGCCGGCAGCGGCGTAGACGATCTGGTGCAGGCGGTCGGTGTAGCGGTGCAGGGAGCTTTCGTCCAGCGTGTCGATGTAGTCCGCGAGGCTGATCAGGTGCAGGTAGAGCACCGCGGTATCCCGGTAGTTGGCGGGGTTCGGTCCGCTGCTGCTGCGCGCCCGCAGCAACTCCATGGGCAGTGCATTGATGTGGTGCTGCAATTGCAGCAGCTCATTGGCGGGCAGTGCCGCCTTGCCGTTTTCTTCCAGCGCCAGGCTGCGTGCCTGCCGCTGCAGCCGGCTGGCGAGAAACTCCAGCGCCGCTTTGCGCGCCAACGCATAGACGATCAGGCTGAGTACAATGGCGAGCCCGAACAGGCTCAACAGGAAGCGTATGCGGGCGGTTTCGGCGACGGCAGTGCTCAGGGTAATCACGACTTCACCCGCAATGTCCGGGCCGATCATCACGGGTGCACGGTAGTCGGTGAGGTACTCGCCGTCGACATGGCCCGCTTCACCCAGCGGGCGCCCCTCCACATCGAAGATGGCGACCCTGCCGGCGGAGGACGACTCAACAAAACGGTGCAGCGACGCGGCAACGTTGAGCAGGTCGCCGGTTTCCAGCGCGACGCCGATCCGCCGCGCGATCTGCTGGGCCAGCGCATCGCCGAACTCCGCCTGCTGCACTTTCTGCATGTGGCGACTGGAGGTGGCAGCGAGGGCCACCAGTGCCAGGCTGATCAGCAGGCAGCCGAGCCCGGCGATGAGCGCCAGCTGATGGCTTAAGCTTGCGTCGCGGAATCGATTGCTCACGCCCTGTGGCTTCTCTGTCGGTAAAGCGGCGAGTATAAACCAAGGCTGCGCCTGCTGCGCGCAGCGGTTTCGCCGCAACCGGCGCAGGGTTAGAATACGGCCCTCTGCAGCAGCCGGACCCGCCATCCCGTGAACGATATTGTCCTTATCACCCTTTCCGGCGCGGATAAACCGGGTATTACCGCGGGTGTTACCGGGTTGCTCGCCGAACATTCGGTGAATGTGCTGGACATCGGCCAGGCGGTGATTCACGCCACTCTGTCCATGGGGCTGCTGCTGGAAATTCCCGCCGCTGCGCCGCACAGCGCTATCGAGCACGCGCTGCAGGGCTTTGCCGCCCAGCAGCAGTTGCAACTGCGCTGGCAGCAGGTGAGTGCGGAGAGCTACGGAGACTGGGTGTCGGCCCAGGGGCGCGCGCGTTACATCACCACGCTGTTGGCGCGCAAGATCACCGCCGACCAGCTGGCCCGGGTCAGCGGGGTTTTCGCTCGCCACGGCCTCGGTATCGACGGTATTTCACGCCTCTCCGGGCGTATTCCCCTGGGAGAGCTGCCACCACTGAGCAAGGCCTGTGTGGAGTTTTCACTGCGCGGCAGCGTGCCCGATGTGGCCGCCTTTCGCCGCGAGCTGCTGGAAGTCGCCAGCGCCCTCGAGGTGGATCTCGCATTTCAGGAAGACACCATGTATCGCCGCAATCGGCGACTGGTTGCCTTTGATATGGACTCCACGCTGATTGAGGCCGAGGTCATCGACGAACTGGCGCGCCTGGCGGGGGTGGGCGAGCAGGTGAGCGCCATCACCGAGCGCGCCATGCGGGGCGAACTGGATTTCGCGGCCAGTTTTCGCGAGCGGGTCGCCCTGCTCAAGGGCTTGCCTGAGTCGGCGCTGCAGGAGGTTGCGGCGAACCTGCGCATCACCGAGGGCGCGCGGCACCTTATCAGTACCCTGCGCGCGCTGGGCTACCGGACCGCGATACTCTCCGGGGGGTTCACCTACTTCGCCCATTGGCTGCAGCGGCAGCTGGGCATTGATTATGTTCACGCCAACGAGCTGGAAATTGCCCAGGGCGTGGTGACCGGCAACGTCAGCGGCGTGATTGTCGATGGCGAACGCAAGGCGGCGCTGCTGCGCCAGCTGGCGAGTCGCGAGGGGATTGACCTGCAGCAGGTGATAGCGGTGGGTGACGGGGCCAACGATCTGCCCATGCTCAGTATCGCCGGGCTGGGCATCGCGTTTCGCGCCAAACCGCTGGTGCAGCAGTCTGCCGAGCAATCCATATCCACCCTCGGCCTCGACGCCATTCTTTACCTGTTGGGTATCTCCGACCGCTATCAGCCGGCTTCGACGTCAGATATCCGTCCAGATTGACCGGAACGGCGACGCCGGCAGTTCACGCTCCGTTTTTACTTTCTCCGCGGCGCGCGCGGCGGTTTCCCGGAATTCGAACTGGCTGTAGGCGCCGGTGGCCGCCACCAGGCGCTGTAGGCGCACATCGCGCGTGGTGCCTTCGCGCAGCAGTGTCAGCCCCTGGCCTTCGCGGAAGCCGCTGCGAGGCGTGATCAGGGTGGGCGGCTGCGCCACCAGTTTGATTTCCGGCAGCAGCAGCACGCGGATGGGCTCGGAGAGCCCCGTCTCTGCGTGGATGCGGGCGCCCCAGGATTCAGCCCCGGGACTCAGCAGCTCCACCCCAATCAACGTGCTCTTGCCTTCGAGATGACTTACCCAGCGGATCGTGGCCAGCACCCAGTTGGGGTGGTCGTCCTCGCGCACGCAGAGCAGGTCGCCGCTGCGGATGATCCCGGGCGGAGTCTCTTCCCAGGCCAGGCAGTAGCCCCCCGGGCTGGCGTTGATGGACTTGATGGTGTACTCGCGAAAGCGCTCCTCGACCTGCTGCAGGCCGCTGTCGTCCTCCTTAAGCAGGGCCGCCCGCGTGCGGGCGTCGACGGAGACCTCACTGCCGGCGGCAGGGTCGTCGGGCTGCGCCTGTTCCTCGCCGCTGAAAATGTCGTCGGGGGTGGCTTCCACCCAGGGATCGCGACGTTTCTGTTCCACCAGGAAAGGGTTGCTGGCAACGCGTTCCCCCGGCGCTGGTTGGTAGCCCTTGCCATGCAGAACCTCGGCAAAGTTCAGCTTGCCCGCGGAAAAGTAGTGCGCATTGCTGAGCCCCAGTGTCACATGCAGGATCTGCTGCACCGGCGTGCGGTGGAAGTTGCGCATGCTGACCGAGGAAAGCGCCTCAATCATGTGCAGCAGGGTGTGATGGTGTAGCCGGGTGTCCTTGTCGAACACCACATCGCGGCGGCCGTTTTCCTCGGACTCCGCGGCGATGGCACGCAGCTGGACAACCAGCGCGCTGGTGTCAACCCGGCGCAGGCCCGGGGGGTTGTCGGCAAACCGCGGGCTCTTGGCGTAGGTCGGCGGCTGATCGGCATCAAGGTCAACCGCGAACAGCGCATCCTCATGCTCGCTGACCTCCGCCTCGCCGCCCCACTCCAGCAGCTGTCTCTTATACACATCTCCGAGCCCACGAGACAGGCAGAAATCT
>CAJXUQ010000034.1 GCA_913061145.1 uncultured Haliea sp. | reverse complement strand
GAGATTTCTGCCTGTCTCGTGGGCTCGGAGATGTGTATAAGAGACAGGTCCAGCAACTGCTGTAGCGGCTTGCCCTCCTCCTCTTTCGCGGTCAGCCGGGCCTGCAGGCTGTCTATCGCGGTCCAGCGCTGCTCGTGCTGTTCCTTGGCGTGTTGCAGCTCAGGCAGGGCGCGCTGCAGGCGGGAAATCTCCGCGGAGACGCCCTCGAAGCGGCGCAGGTCGTCGTCCAGTTCGCGCAGGGTGGTCTTGAGCTGCTGCACCTGTGTGCTGTGCTGCTCCACCCGCTGTTGCTGCTCGCCGTAGCGCGCCTTGCCGGTTTTCAGGGTGAAGTAGCGTTCGTACTCTGCCTGCACTGCGTCAAACAGGGCGCTTTCCTCGCCGCTGACCCCGGCGCCGCCGGCGGCATTGTCCAGGGCCCGGGCCAGGCCGTCGGAGTCCGCCAGTCTGACGCCGCCGATCTCCTTGCCCTGCTCCACCAGCAGGGCGTCCCACAGCGCCATGTCCATGTGGCTGCTGAGTATCTCCCAGGCGCGGTTGTGGGCGTCGTCGCCGGTGAGCTGTTCCGCCCGCGGCGCGAGGATGCGCAGTTCGGTGCCGGCCTTGCGGTTGTAGGTCTTGCTGTAGTGGAAGTGGTAGTCGCCGCAGCGGACCTCGGCGGCGACGCTGCTGCCCACGTCCTGGCCCACTGGCTGCACGGCCTGCACTTCCTTTTTCTTCGAGCCGGACTTTTCCCGGAACAGCATGCGCAGGGCCTCCACCAGGGAGGACTTGCCGACCTCGTTGGGGCCTTCGATCAGGGTGACGGCATTGTCGAATTCGATGTGGCTCGCGCTGACGCCGCGCCAGTTTTCCAGGGTGAGGGTGAGCAGCTTCATGCGCCGCGCCCGCCCTTGTCGGCGGCGACTTTCGCACCGCTGCCTGCGCCACCCGCCAGCCGGTACATCAGGCGCAGGGCGTCGGTGGCGGTGTCGTCGCTGGCGGCCCGGGCCAGCAGGGCCTTCCAGGTGGCGTCGGCGTAGCCGCTGAGCGCTATGGCATTGTCGTCCAGGGCGTCGGGGATGACGGCGAGGTCCGTGGTGCGTTCCCGGCGCTTGAGGCTGGCGAACAGGGGGGACTGGGCTTCCAGCAGCGCGTCCAGCTGCGCTGCCAGCGCCAGGTTGACGCTGCCGGTGAAGCCCACCTTGAGCACGGTGCACTCCTTGCCGCGCACGGCGTCCAGCCACTGGGCAAACGCGGCGAGGTCATCAGGGCCATCGATATCCCGCTGCAGGGCCTGGAACTCCCAGAAACCGGTGGTGAGCGGCGTCAGCCGGCAGGCCTCGTTGTCCAGCTCCACCAGCAGGGCCTGGTTGGGTGCCACTTCATCGAAGTCCGTCACCAGTGGCGTGCCGGAATAACACAGGCGGCCGCTGTTGCCGACCTTGGTGAGGGAGTGGCGGTCACCCAGGGCCACGTACTGCACACGGCCTTCCGCCAGAGCCTGCTCCAGCAGCGCCTGGCTGATAACGCCGGGCTGGCTGTGGTCCGGCGACAGGGAATCCACCTGGCCGTGGCCGAGCAGGATACGGGTCACGCCCGGCGCGGGCTCCAGAGTTTTCAGCGCCTGGGCGCAGAGGTCCACCCCCGGGCGCTTGCTGAACCAGGGCGCACCCACCACCTCCACATTGGCCAGCCCCGGCACGGGAATCGGCTCGCTGTTCTCCACCACGATAATGTGGCCCCGGGCCTGCTCGCGGAAGGCCTTGCTGCGGAAAAGGGTGGAGGCGTCCAGCGGGTCGTGGTTGCCCGGCAGCAGGAACACCGGCACCGGCACGCTGTTCAGCGCATCCAGCGCCCGGCTCAGGGTTTGCGCGGAAAGCTGGTTGGACTCGAACACATCCCCCGCCACCACCATAAAGCCGGCCTCGTGCTCCTCGGCCAGCTGGCCCAGGGCGCGAATGGCATCAATGCGCGCCTGGCTGTAGCGCGCCGCGGCTTCCTGGCTGAGGAAGGCCCGCGTCATGCCGATCTGCCAGTCGGATGTGTGGATGAATTTCACGTGTTGTTTTGCCCCTCGATTGCCAGAAGTATGGGGGATACGGCACCCCCTGCCTACGCACGCTGTGATTGACTTTGACGTGCATCACAGTACTGGCATGGGCGTCAAACAGGGTGGGGTGGCGCAGCCCCGGGAGGAAATTCACTGAACTGCGGCAACGTGTCAGAGATCTCGTACCAATCGGCCTTTGAAGCGACGTGCATATGCGCCTGAGGCAAGAGGGTCGGGCTGCTGTTCAGGGCGCCGTATCTCACATGCACCATACCGGTAGCCGGCTTTTCACCATAGAGCGTGGAGCCACACTGTCGGCAAAAACAAGACACGGTGTCTTTGCTGCGACTGAATCTCTTCAGGTGCTGCTCCCCCTTGGTAATTGAGAAAAGTGGCTTGGGGATACCACCTATGGCAGTTCCCGATGCACCGGATGCCTTTCTGCACAGCGAGCAATGACAATAGCCCGAATACACAAATGCATCCTGAACGCTGAACTCCACACGTCCGCAGAGGCAACTTCCGCTGATCATGTCCATGTTGGCGCCCTTATATCGACTGCAGTAAAGCCAGCATCGTATCGGCGGACTCACTGTCGATGTTTCTGAGGAGTGACTGCGATTTCGCATCAAGGGTGACGGTGGCGTTCCTGAACAGCTCTTCGCCCGCAGGCGTGATCTTCACCAGGCTCACCCGAGCGTCTCTAGCGTTGGTTTCCTTGCTGACAAGGCCGATTTTCTCCATCGGCATCAGCATTCTCGTGATCCCCGATGCCGTTCGCGCGAGCGCTTCAGCGATATCTATGCGCCGCAGCGCGTGATTGGGCGCCTTCATCAGATTCAGCAATACCATATATTCCGCTAAGCCGATGCCGTGAATGGCACCCAGACTATTGTCCAGATGTTTAGAGATCACGGCCGATTTCAGCCACAGGCTTTTGCTGATTGCGCCGTATTTGTCTTCAACGTTCATGAGGATATGCTTCCCACATACTTGATTGGTACAGTATATGTGATAATACTACAGTGTCAATGCACGATTTCATTCCGACACCGGGCGATCACATCGCGGCGATGAAAAACAGGGATCTGACGCGTTTCGGGGCTGTCGCGAGACAACGCGGCTGTCGCGTTGACGGTCAGGACTGAACCGTCGCAAGGTACATGAGAGGGGCAGGCAGCGGACAACATCCGTCGCGTCACCGGCGCAGCCGTGCGACGCGACGGATGCAGTACTGGTTTACAGCGTGGGAGCTTCCACCACCAGGCTGATGGCGCGGTCCAGTTCGAATACCACGAGGTCGCCCACACTGGCTTTCTTGAGGTTTTCCGGGTTGCGCGCTGCAAACTCCATCACGTTGCCCTCGGGGCCTTTCAGCGAGAAGGTTCCGGCCTCGAGGTCGATGGCCTCCACCGTGGCGGTGATGACTTCGATGTCAGCCAGCACCACGCCGGGCTTGTCGCCCTCAGCGGCGGTGGCGGCGGCTTCCATACCGCCCTCCATGGCTGCCATGGGCTCGTCGGGGCGCACCAGTGACAGGCTGATTTCCTCCAGTACCGTCATGGTGACGACGTCACCGACGGCGACCTGGTCGAGGTTGCGCACGCTGTCACCGGCAGTGAAGGAGACGGACTCTCCCCCCTCGGTGGTCAGGGTGACCTCCCGCGTTTCGTGATTGATCGCGGCCACCGAGGCCGATGCCTCGACCATGCGGCTGGCGAATACGGCGGGCAGCGCGTCGTCAGCGGCGGTAGCCAGTGCGGCCAAGGCGAGCAGCGCCGTGGCGAGTAGCAAGCGGATTGTTGTCATTCGAGTCGTCCTGCGTTAAGTGAAGTCTGCGAGCGCGCACCATCGCGCGCCCACTCTGAAATTAGCACAAAACCGCGATTTTGCCCTGTGCCGCGGTCACTGCGGCTCCACAACCGCTTGGCCATGCTGCAGGCGGTCGGCACCGCGCACGACAATGCGCTGGCCTTCCGCCAGCTCGCCCTCGACAGCGACCAGACTGGCATCGCCCGCGCCCACGACAACACTGATCCGCTCGGCAATATCACCCTCGCTGACGCGGTAGACATAGCTGCCCTCGCTGCGAATGACCACCGCATCCCGCGGTACCGCCAGGGTCATGCTGCTGTCTGCCAGTGGAATCTCCACCTTGACCAGCTGACCGGGCATGATGCTGTCGCTGTTCGCCGAGGGAAGATCAATACGCAGCTCAAAGGTCTGCGACACCGGGTTGCCGGCCGCAATGCGCGTGCGCACCACACCCGGGTGCACCCGGTCGCCTGCGACAACATCGAGGCGATCGCCCTGCGCCACCCGGGCCCGGTAGCGAATGGGCACGTCCACCCGCACCTCGAGCCGGTCCATGTCAACGAAGCGGCCGATGATCTCACCGGGTACCACGTACTCTCCCCCCAGTTTCTCCCGCTCCACCAGAACACCCGGAAAGCGGGCGCGGACTTCGGAGCGGTCGATTTCGTCATCCAGCTGACGGATGCGGGCCTCCAGGATGGCCATATCCTTGCGCGCAATGTCCCGCCGCGACAGGGCTTCATCAAGCAGGAACACGGAGAGGTTCTGTGCCTCGCTGAGCGCGGCATAACGGTCCACCACTTTGCCGTGATAGGCAGCGTTCACCGCCTCCCGCTCCAGCAACCCCTGCAATTCTTCCCGCCGCAAGCGCAGCGGTGCCTGGTCGAGCCGTGCAATGGCCTCCCCCGCTGCACGAGGGGTACCTGGCTCGGCAACCCAGTCCAGTTCACCGGCGACCGCCGCAGTTACCGCCACGTCATTGCGACTGAAAACGCTGCCATTCAGGGGCAGGCGTGCGCCCATGGCTACGCGCTCCACCCTGCCGGTTTCCACCACCGCGGGATCTTGCGCCAGCCCCGGCAGCGACAGCGACATCAACAGCAGCACCGGCACCCACATCACCCGGCACACACAATACTCCCGCAACGGCCTCATCACATCTGCCCACCACGCGCGTTTGCCGCCTCGGCAGCGGCGCCTGGCAGCGACGCTACCGTAGCCGCACCCATTCCCAGTAAACTCGGCATCAGCAGCAGGGTAAGCGCGCCACTGGAGATCATGCCGCCCACGATCACCGCGGCCAGACCTCGGTAGATCTCGGAACCCACCCCCGGCATCAACATCAGGGGCAGCATGCCGAAAATGCTGGTCAGGGTGCTCATGAAAACGGGCCGTGCCCTGGTCAGCACAGCGTCGTGGATCGCCTGCCGGCGCGTGGCGCCCTCGCGCTCCCTGCTGCGTGTCTGGTCGACGAGCAGAATGGCGTTGTTGACCACCAGACCCAGCAGAATGATAAACCCCACCATGGTCAGCATATCCAGAGATTGGTACGTGAACAGATTGAAGGCCTTGAGGGCCATTACGCCCCCGGCAACGGCTGGCGGCATGACCAGCAGCACCAGCAGACTGTCCCAGGCGGAGCGAAAGACCGCCGCCATGATGGCAAACAGAATCAGGGATGCGATGGCAAAGTTCACCAGCATCTTGCTCACCGCCTCCTGCAGGCGGTCGGCGCTGCCGCGGTAGGCAATGGACGCACCCGGCGGCAACATGGCCTGTAGTGCCGGGTCCAGCTCTGCGCGCAGTCGCTCTATGGCTTCCTCCAGCGTCACGTGCTCCGGCGGCAGGACGTTGATGGTGACGGTGCGCAGGCCATCAACGCGCTGCAACTGCACCGGGCCCACGGTGTATTCAATGCTCGCCAGCTCACCGATGGCCTGTACGCCGGCCAGCGGCGTCGCAATCGGCGTGCTCCCCAGTTCTTCCGGGGTACTCCATCCCGGGCCGTGCACGAGCATATCGTAGCGCCGATTGCCGTCGAAATATTCACCGGCATAGAGCCCATCGGTCAGTGCGCGCACGGCGTCGGCCAGCATCATCCGGTCCAGGCCTGCGAGCCCGAGTCGCTTGTCATCGGGCACGATACGCAACTCCGGTTGATCCATGGTCAGTGCGGGCTGCGCGTAGGCACTGCCCGTTTCCCACATGCCCATGACCTGCTCCATGCCAGCGCTGGCAACCCGCATCAGGGTTTCAAGGTCTGCGCCGCGAATATCGATGGCGATGCTGCGACCACCGTCGTCAACCTGGATCATCGAAGCGCGACGCACAAACGGTCCGACGTCGGGCAAGCCGGCGAGGATCTCCTCGCGCATGATACGGATCAGGGGATCCGTGCCCTCCGGCTCGGCCGGATACAGGAATACCGTCCCGTAGCCGGGACCGACGCCCACGTTGTAGCCGCGCACCCTGGGCTCCCGCTCGCCGCTGTAGTAAGGCTGCAGGCGCCGTTCGATTTCACCGAACACCTCACTTTCGATGGTGTCCAGGCTGGTGCCCGGCGGCAGGTCAAGATAGCTTTCCACGGCGTCCACGTCAGCTTTTGGCAGGAAATCGACCTTGGGTAGCAGCAGTACCACCACCAGTGCGGAGAACCCCAGGATCGCCACGACCCAGCGCATGCGGACCCGATCTGTCAGCGTGTGCTGGTCGATCCAGCCCGCGAGCCGCAGCCAGAAACGCTGCAAGGGGTCCGCGGGAACTTCGGTCAGGGCGGCGTGTGCCGTGGCCATGGGAAGCACCGTCAGGGACACCAGCAGTGACATCAGCACAGCCGCAGAGAGCGTGATCGCGAGATCCTTGAACAGCTGGCCTTCCAGCCCCTCGAGGAAAATAATGGGCACGAAAATGGCCACCGTGGTGAGGGTCGACGACAGCAGGGCCGGCGCCACCTCGCCGGCACCCGCCTCCGCCGCGTCACGCCGTCCCATGCCTTGCTGACCGAGGCGCATGATGTTCTCCTGTACCACAATGGAAGCATCCATGGACAGCCCGACGGCAAAGGCCAGCCCGGCGAGTGAAATGACGTTCAGGCTGTGGCCGGTAAACTGCAGCGCCAGGAAGGCCCCCATCAGTGACAGGGGAATACTCAGCGCAATCACCAACGTCGCTCGCATCACCCGCAGAAACAGAAACAACACCACACTGGAGAGCAGCAGCCCCAGCAACAGGTTGCTCTGCACCAGCGCGATTGCACGCCGGATATGCAGGGAAGAGTCGAAGCTCAACTCCAGAGTCAGCCCCTCGGCAGCCAGTGGCCCGTCATTCAGCTCGGCTATCACCTCTTTGAGCGAATCCAGCAATTCCACGGTATTGGCACCGTTGCTGCGATTGAGCCGAATGTAATACGACGGGTGGCCGTTGCGCCGCGAGAAGCTGTTGCGCTTCATGAAGCCCGCCTCCACAACGGCCACATCCCGCAAGTACACCGGCTGTGCATTGCGCCAACCAACCACCAGATTGCCCAGCTGGTCGATACCGAAACTGCCTGCGATGCGGACGGTATACTGCCTCCGGCCGACATCGGCAAAGCCGCCGGACACATTGGTGGCGCGGCGCAGCGCGCGCGACACGTCATCAATCGCAACACCCATGCCCGCAAGCCTGTGGGGGTCGATGTTCACCGCGATCTCGCGCTCGCGGCGAGACTGCAGATTGACCTCGGCAACCCCCGGCACACGCGCCAGTCGCGGCTCGATGAGCGTGGTCACCAGGTCTTCGTAGGCACTGACGTCGCTGTCGAGATCGTCAGCGCGAAACAACTGCAGCGTGGCCGCGGCGTTACTGCCGGTGGTCCCGGCGCCGGCACGCACGATCGGCTCATCCGCGTCCGCGGGCAGGGGCGGCGCCTGGTTGAGATTGGTGATCACGTCAATCAGCCCCTGCTGCATGTCCCAACCGATCTCGAAGTTGAGTTCAATGTAGCCCTGGTCGCGGGCAATGGAGCTGACCATGCTGGTCACGCCCTGAATGTTGGCGAGGACACGTTCCTGGCCCTGAATGATCTGCTCCTCGATTTCCTCCGGCGCCGCAGCGCGCCAGCCGGTGAAAATGAAAATACGCGGAGGAGACAGCTCAGGGAGCAGCTGGATAGGCAGTCGGTAGATGGCCAGCGCACCAAACCCGAGCACCAGCATGGCGGCAACCAGAGTCGCTGCGGGGTTGCGCACGGCGAGTTTTATTATGTTCACGGTATCGCCCCCTGCGAAACCGAGCTTTGGCCTGCAGTATAGACTCGCTCACTGCGGATTTTCAGCTTTTTTTCCCGTGACTAGCGCACCCTGCTCAAAATGCGGGGTAGCGCTGCAACACCGCCTCATCCGGCTGCCAGTCAACGCAGTCCAGCAAATCGTCAGCGACCTGGGTGATCACATCGCGCAGCTCCAATGGCTCGAGCAGCGCCGCGGGAATCGCCTCCTCGCCCCAGTGAGCGCCCAGCAGATTGCCTGCAATTGCGCCGGTGGAGTCGGAGTCGCCATCGTGATTCACCGCGATCACCAGCGCTTCGTGCAGGTCGGTAGCCACCAGCGCGCAGTACACGGCAATGGCCAGCGCCTCCTCCGCCACCCAGCCTTCACCGAGCTGGGCGACGGCCTCGGCATACGGGGTGTCCGTCGCGGCCAGGTCTGCAGCGCGCTCCAGCGCCGCGGTGGTTTCCTCCGCATCCAGCTGCCCGGCCAGCTGATCCAGCGCGACATTCAGCGCATCGTCGATATCGCCCCCATCGCGCAACACGCTGATCATGGCGGCGAGGGCGCCGCCGGCGTACCAGCCGCTGGGGTGGCCGTGGGTGAGCGCCGAGAGCTCACAGCCCAGGGTGAAGGCTTCCTCCGCCGAGTCGGCGAACAGGCCCACCGGTGCCATGCGCATCACGCCGCCACAGCCCTTGCTGTTGTTGCGCGCCGGCTCGCCGGGTGTTTCGGTGTGGGTGAGCGCCGTCAGGCAGGTGTTGCCCGGGCCGCGCCGGTTGTGCAGTGCGGCCACTTCATACAGCCAGCCGCTGTCCGGATGCAGGGCATCCAGCTGGAAGCGGTTGACCTGCCCCTGGGTGAGCAGCCAGCGCTGGTAGGCCCAGGCGGTGACCTGCGGGTATTCGATCAGCCCGCTCTGGCGGTAGCGCATGAGGCCGCGAATCAGGCCCTCGGCGGTGAACAACGTCATCTGGGTGTCGTCGGTGATGGCGCAGGGCAAGCCGTAGGCCGGCGCATAGTGGCGGATGCCGCCGGGGCCGAAGCGCGCCAGTATGGCGTCCCGACTGTCGAACTCCACCGCCGCGCCCAGGGCATCGCCCGCGGCACCCGCCAGCAGGCAGCCCCGGAAGCGACTGCGCAGGCTCGGCTGGGAGCCCAGGGAAAGATCGTCTTGCATGGTGCCTCTCGCGCATGTGGGCGGCACAGCATAATCAAAACATGCTGCGCATAAAAGCGGCCGGTGCGGCGGCACAGCGCACCAAACAGGGCACTTCTCTGCCTGCGGCAATACTCACTATAATGGGCCACTCTACGCCGCGAGGGTGCATATGTTTGAACAAGCGCTTCAGGACGACCTGAGCCTGCTGGCCCTGCCGCTGTACCTGGCTGCCGTGCTGCTGGAAGCCTGGTACGCCCACCGCCACCACCTCAACCGCTACCGGTTGGGCGACACACTGGCCTCTTTGTCGATGCTGGTCGCCTCGGGCATTGTCGAGTTGTTGCCCCGACTGCTGGCCCTCACCGCCTTCGTGTACCTGCATGAAATCAGCCCCTTGCGTGATGTGGTGGGCCGCCAGTGGTGGGCCTGGTTGCTGCTGTTCTTCCTCGACGATTTCACCTATTACTGGTTCCACCGCGCCAACCATGAAGTGCGCCTGCTGTGGGCCGGGCACGTGAATCACCACTCGTCCCAGTACATGAATTTCGCCACGGCGCTGCGCCAGGGCGTGGGCGAGCGCCTGCACAAGTTCCTGTTCTGGATGTGGCTGCCCCTGCTGGGCTTCGACCCGGCGATGATCATCACCGTCATCAGCGTGAGCCTGTTCTACCAGTTCTGGATACACACCCGCGCCATCGGCAGGCTGCACCCCTGGATCGAGGCCGTGTTCAACACGCCTTCACACCACCGGGTGCACCACGCCTCCAATGTGCGCTACCTGGACCGCAACCACGGTGGCGTGCTGATTGTCTGGGACCGTCTGTTCGGCACCTTCGCGGAAGAGCGCGATGACGACCCGGTGGTCTATGGGCTCACCACCAACATCGACTCCGATAACCCCTGGACGGTCTTGAGCCACGAATACCGGGCTGTCGGCCGAGACCTGCGCCGAGCGACGAAGTGGAGCGATCGCTTGCGTTATCTGTTGCTGGCGCCGGGCTGGTCCCACGATGGGCCCGACAAGCGAGCTTCAGTTTTGCGTCGTAACGCCGCAGAAGGTCAGACTCATGCCGACTATCCGGCTAAAACCGCTATGTAGCGCTGGAGCGCCAGCGTCAACTCGTCTCGGATCCTGTGCAGTTGCGGCAACCCAGCCAGGGCTGCGCTCTGATCGCCGCATTCAACCTTTGCCAGCACAGCCTCGGCCTGTTCGTGAATCTCGCGATGAAGTTGTTTGATCTTTATTTGGAAGCGCACGGCAGTAAAACGATGTTCCTCCACCCACTGAGAGAACTGGCAATGGTGCCGTACAGGGTCAGGCCTTGGGTGGGACCGATTGTTTACACAGGCAACGATCTCCTGAACCCAACGCCGGTGTTCGACAATGGCATACAGCAGGGGCATGCTCTCTTGGCTCAGGCGTCTTACTCCCGTCCAATCGGCGGGCAGCGACCAACTCTTGCTCCACCGGACAAAATCCTCAGCAGGCATGGGCGCGGCAATGCCGTAACCCTGCGCCAATCGACAGCCCATTCGGAGCAAAATCATTCCATGCTCAACCGTTTCCACGCCCTCGGCCAGCACGCTGCGACCGAAGGCCGCAGAGATCCCAAGAATACCGCTGAGGATGGCGAGATCCTGAGGATCATCGATGATGTCGCGAACAAAACTCTGGTCGATTTTTATAATACCAGCTGGCAATTGCTTGAGGTAGGTGAGAGACGAGTACCCGGTCCCAAAGTCGTCCAGAGAGACACCGACACCAAGATCACGACAGCCTGCCAGCAATCGCGACACCATATGCAGATCCCCAAGGGCGCTAGTCTCCAACACTTCCAGTTCCAGCTGTTGCGGCGGCACAGTGGGGAACTCGGCTAGCGCCTCCTGAAGTTGCAGTACAAAGTCTGGCTGTCGCAGTTCCAGGCTGCTGACATTAATGCTAACCACCATGCGATGCCCCTGCGCCTGCCACTGGGCGATCTGATCCAAGGCAGTGCGCAATACCCAACGTCCGATGTCCAGCATCATCGGGTGATCTTCGATCAGGGGCAAAAATTGTGCTGGCGCCAGGATGCCCCGCTCCGGATGCCGCCAGCGCAGCAGGCCTTCTGCTCCCAGAACCTCTCCAGTCTGCATGTTGACTTTCGGTTGATAGAACAGGGTAAATTCACGGTTATCGAAGGCTCTGCAAATACTTTCAGTACGCTCATGTTGCACACGTAGATTGCGATCCATATCAGCATCGAACACGTGGTAGCGCCCCCTACCCGCCAACTTCGCCTGGTACATGGCTTGGTCGGCCTGACGCAATAACTGGTCTGCTTCTACCGGCTCCGACTGGGGATAGAAGGTGATGCCAATACTCCCAGAGACCTCCAAGGTATGGTCATCCACCAAGAGTGGCTGCGCTGCGGCCTCCAAAATACGACTGAGCAGCAGGGTGCTGGACTCAATGCCGTCAAGATCCGGTAGCACGGCCACGAATTCGTCGCCACCCAGCCGCGACAGAGTGTCTCCCTCTCGCAATATGGCCCTAATCCGGCTGGCGATGGCTACGAGCAACTGGTCGCCAGCACTATGACCGTACCGATCGTTGATCGCCTTGAAATTATCCAGGTCCAGGAATATCACTGCCAGATGCCGCTTACGACGCTGTGCCTGTGCCATTGCCTGCTGCAGACGATCCGCGAGTAAGAGGCGATTGGGCAGGCCAGTGAGGGCGTCATAGTGAGCAATATGATCGAGCTGTTCTTCGTGCCGTTTGATGGCAGTGATATCTGTGGAAATAGCGAGTATGCCGGAGATCTCTCCCGAGTTGCCGTGTTTGTAGATTGGCGCCTTGACTTCCAGGAAATAGCGCTGACCAGCATCGGACAGAAACAGGTCCAGTTCCTCCGCACTCTGCTCACCTGCAAGTGCCTGGAGATCGGTCTGTTGCATGCGGCGCACAGTCGCGGGAGGGAAGAAATCGCTGTCAGAGCTTCCTGGCAAATCTATCGCTGCCACATCTAACACTTCCAGAGCGGCACGGTTGGCATAGGTATAGCGACAATCGCGATCCTTCATGTACACGCAGGACGACATGTAATCCATCGCCGTGCGAAAGCGCTCGGCCTCTAGATTCGCCGCCTGTAGAGCGAGTTCGCCGAGTTTACGGTCAGTGATATCGGTGATTACCCCGTACCAGGTCACACTGTCGTCGGAGTTCGCATGTGGCACTGAATCACCAAACAACCAGCGCAAGCTTCCATCGGGGAACAATACCCGGTACTCGTGCTGCCAGGGAGTGAGGTGACGCTGGGAGTACTCGATGGAGGCTACCAACGCATCCAGGTCCTCAGGATGAATTGCATCAAATACCGCCTTGGCATCTTCCATCGCCTGCTCCGGCGTCACCCGGTACACTTGCTCTATACCCTTGCTGGCGTAGGGGAAACAGCTGCTCCCATCGGCAAATCGACGGTATTCATACACCGTCCCCGGCACCCGGTCGGCGATGGTTTGCAAGCGCGCCAGCAACCCGCGTAACTCCGTTTCCTGCAAGCGAATAGTAGCGGTAAGTTCATTGGCCATCCGAGAGGCCCGATCGCGCGTCGTCGCGAGTGCCGTCAACAGGGCGAACAGCAGCAGGGATATCGAGCACCCACCCACCAAGGTCAGCCAAACAGACCCATAGTAGACGCCAGTCGACGGGGCCAGATGATCAAAATGCAAGGTCCAGGTGCTGCCATTGAAGCTAATCGTACGCAATTGTCGCCGCCAGGTTTCCTCCAGCCCAACCGCGGTAGGAGGATCAGCGTGCAGCAAGGAATCGTGAACAGCACCCTCCCCGTCGTAGATCGCGAGTGTCAACCGCGATTTCGCCTCTGTCTCCCATTGCCCGAGGATTCCGTTCATCAAATCTTTCATGCGATATGGGCTGTAGACCCACCCTAGCAGTTCCGCCCGTCGCTCCGCCACGGACTGCGGATTGGCGCCTGCGCGATATACCGGCACATACATGAGGGTGCCGGCCTGTTTATCCTCATCGGTCTCCTGAACCAGTTCTACCCGTCCACTCAAGGCGGCGCGCCCAGTGTCCCGCGCCTTCTCCATGGCCTCTCGCCGCACCGATTCCGACAACATGTCGTAACCAAAAGCGCGAAGATTACGCCCTGAGAAAGGTTCAAGAAACTCGATGGCACTGTATACCTCGCGCTCGCCTGGCGGCCACACGCGATAGTCGTGGAAACCCTCCGCACGCAAGGCAGAGACGCTGGCTGCAAGCTCTGAGGGCTTGATCAGCCGCGCAAACCCGATACCCTGCACCCCAACTACGACGTCAGAAGCGCGCAGCGCGCGGGTGAAGTGGGACCAATCCTCGCGAGTGACCCGCTCCGACGTTTCAAACAGGGCAGAACCACCACGCAAAATTAGGGAAAAAGCGGCAAGGCGTTCTTCGATTCTCGTGGTGATCTGATCCGCTGCAAATGCCACCTCGGTAATCGCCTCATCCTCCACGTGTTGCCGAACACGGAAAGCCACTGCAATGCTCAGAACAAGGCCCAGCCAAAGTGCAAAAAACGCGTACCTCGGCGCCCGACGTAGCAGACCGGCCAACAAGGACCCCCTGATGAGGATGTGGTTCAAAGCTGGATCACCAAATCAGTTAAGGAAGAGGCGCAAAGTCACAGCGTTCGCTGCCCGCTTTCTGTAGTATAAACAAAGCGGATTCACGATGGCGCGCTGTATGAACTCTGGATTTACTAAGCAGAGCGGTTCGGCTCCACCGCGTCGTCGTCACCCTCTGGCGTGACCACACCCAACAGCTCGGCTTCGGACTCCGCCGTGAGGTTCTGCAGGCGCTTTTTCCAGCGCCGTTTGGCGTGGCGGCGAAGGTTGGGGATGTCGTCGCTCTCGTCCATGATCGGCTGGCCGATCAGGGCCTCGATCACATCCTCCATGGTCACCACACCCAGCCAGCTGCCGTATTCGTCGTACACCAGGAACATGTGCTGACGCTCGCGAATAAAGCGCGTCATCACCGACTCCACATTGGCGCGGTCGGTGACGATGGTGGCGGGCTTCATCAGGTTCGCCACCCGCTGGCCTTCATCGGCGCGAATGACATCGTGGCGAAACAAAATACCCAGCGGCGCTTCATCTTCATCCAGCACCGGATAACGCGAGAACTGGTGCTCCTGGATCTGCTCGATAAACTCAGCGACCGTCTGGTCTGGCGACAGCGTCTGGCACACCACGCGCGGCGTCATGATCTGGCGCACGTTGACTTCGTGCAGGTCCAGCACATTGGAAATGACCCGCTGCTCGTCTTCGTCGATCTTGTCCAGCTCGCGGCCGAGCAGGGACAGCGCCTTGATCTCCAGGCGGATATCATGCTCCGGCGGCTTGCCACCGAACAGCTTCATGATCTGGTCGGACATCCAGATGGCCGGCTTGAGAATAAAAATCATGCCATTGAGGATGGACGGCAGCACCGGCGCCATGAACATCCAGTAGCGGGCACCGATGGTCTTGGGCATGATTTCCGAGAACACCAGAATCAACAGGGTCATGATGGCGGAGGCCACCCCGAGAAAGCCGTCGCCGTAGATTTTCACCACCTGCGCACCCACACCGGTGGCCCCCACCGTGTGCGCCACCGTATTCAGCGTGAGGATGGCCGCCAGCGGCTGGTCGATATGGTCCTTCAGCACTTTCAGCTGCTCCCAGCGCCTGGGGTGCTGCTGCTTTTGCTGGGCGATGTAACTGGGTGTGATGGACAGCAGCGCCGCCTCCAGGATGGAGCACACGAAGGACACGGCGATGGACAGAATGGCGAAAGCGAGGAGCAGGGTCATGGACGGATTTTGGATTCCAGCAGCGGTTGGATCGGGGATACGCCGGACTGTACGCACTTCATCCCAGCGCGTCCAGCGCCATGCCGCGAGCGCGCAAGCGTCAGCTACTCGACAGCGGCGCGTGCCTCATCCACTGCCTGAGCCACCAGTGGAATGATTTCGCTGAGCACCAGGTTTACCGGAGCGCCGGAATCGCGGCGGGTGTAATCGTCAATGGCTACGTAACCGCCGATCTTGCGCTCAATATCAATCCACGACACGGCGCCAAAGGCACCCGGGTCGTAGAACACCGTGGGGGTTTCACCGGCAGCCTCTGGCGCCACAATCCACCAGCCCATGCCGTAGGGCACGCCGAAGGCACCGCCACGATCAACCTGCATGAACGCCACCGAGTCTTCAGACATCACCCGGTTGTCGCCACAGCGTCCACCGTTGAGGTGCATGAGCAGCAGCTTGGCATAGTCCTGCAGGCTGGAGATGGCGCCGCCCTCTATGTTCGGGTTATCCAGCCCCTGCAGGCTGTCCGGGCTGCCGGTCCAGGCCGCCAGGTTTGACCACATATTGCCAAACTGGAAAACCTCGAGATCACAGGGCTCGGCAATGTAGGCATCAAACACCTGTCGCCAGGTGCTGTTGCTGACCTGCTCTGCCACCGCGCCGGCCAGCTGCCACTGTGACCCACCGTAATCAAAGGTACTGCCCGCCGGCACCGTACCTTCCAGTTCGGTGCTGTAAATGGTGCGAGCGCAGGCTTCCAGCGTGCCCGCGGGGGCGTACTGGCACAGGTGGGCACCGTAGACGCCCAGACTGCCAAGCCCCGGAATGCCCGAGGTGTTGCTCACCAGCTGGGCGACGGTGCGGTCTCCGTACACACCCTCCCAGGGCAGGTAATCAGCGATGGGCGCTTCCACGGAAAAGTTCAGGTCCGGGTCGTCATTCAGGGCCATCAACAGCATGACCACCGGTACCTTGCTGGTAGATGCCAGCAGTACAACGGTGTCCAGCGTATGATCGCCGAACGCCGCCTCGTGTACGGTGCCCTGCTGCTGGTCCACCAGCGTGACCGAAATGCCGTCGAATACCGTACTGTCGTCGAGGAACTGCTGGAAACGCTCATCGACAGCGGAAAAGTCGTAAGCCGGCAATACCTCAACCGGCGGCGCGGGTGTGTCGCTGCCGTCACTGCAGGCGCCGAGAGCGAGAGCGGCGAGCGGCCAGAGCAGCCGCCGCAGGGTCTTTTCTTGCATCACGTGGGGTGTCCCTTGTTATTGTTGGAGGGCAGCAGCTACCCGGTTTAGGGCCTGCGCACAGCCTGTAGATCGATAATTCAGCCCCAGAATTGACCGCGTGTAAAGCCGCGAATTCTCAACGCCGAAAATCCGCTGTGCTGTCCGCGGCCAGCCAGGCGAAGACCACATAGGCGGCCACGTTCTGGTCCAGCGCGACCGGGTCGATCTTGTCCAGCGTGTCATCGTGGGTGTGGTGCAGGTCGAAATAGTCCATGCCATTCTGCACCAGACGCAGGGAGGGCAGGCCCGCCTCCACCATGGGAATCAGGTCCGGGCCCGCGCCAGCGGTGTCCATATCACCCGGGGCAATGCCCAGCGGCGCCAGCAGTTCCGCCATCAGGTCGACCACTGTCTGGCCAGCGGGCGAGACCTGCGCCGTGAGCTTCCAGATGCGCTCCGCGCCGAAGTCGCTTTCGGTGCCAATCACGTGCTGGGCGAGCTGCTCGCGGTGTGCCCTGAGGTATTCGTGGCCACCCAGCAGCCCCACTTCCTCCGCGCCCCACAGCACCAGGCGCAGGGTGCGCCGGGGCCGCTTGCCGGAATCCAGGATCATTTTCGCCGCGGCCGTGGTGATGGCTACGCCGGCCCCGTCGTCGATCGCGCCGGTGCCCAGGTCCCAGCTGTCCAGATGGCCGCCGATGATGACGATTTCCTCCGGCCGCTCGCGCCCGACAATTTCCGCGATCACGTTGCCGCTGGGCGCGCCGGGGCTGCTCTGCGGGCGCAACAGGAGACGCACGCGCACCGGAAGCTCACGCTGCAGCACCCGCTCGATCTGGTCGGCATCCGGGTTCGACAATGCCGCGGCCGGAATCTGCGGCACGGCCTCGGCATAGCGCATCTGGCCGGTGTGGGGGAAGCGATGGTTGTCGGTGCCGATGGAGCGGATGAGAATCGCCTGCGCGCCCTTCTCTGCCGCGACACTGGCACCCACACGCCGCAGCTCGCCATAATGGCTGTAGGACGAGCCGTCCTGCGTGCGCTGCATGGCGTGGCTGACGTAGGCAATCCTGCCTGCCAGGCTGCCCGGCTCCGCCGCGCGCAGCGCCTGCAGGCTGGGGAAGGCTACCAGTTCGGCCTCAATGCCCTCTTCCGGCGTGGCCACCGAGCCGCCGAGCGCGGTGATGGACAGTGGCTGGGGGAACGGCGCCAGCAGGGCCGCGCTCTCTTCACCGCGACGCCAGCCGGGAATCTCGAAGGGTTCAATGCGCACGTTGGCAAAGCCCATGCGCTGCAGGCGCTGCACAGCCCAGTCGCGGGCCCGGGCCTCGCTCTCACTGCCCGCCAGGCGCGGCCCCACTTCGGTGGTCAGCGCCTCCACAATATCCCAGGCCATGGTGCCACCGAGTGCACGGTCGCGCAGTGTGCGCGCATGCTCGATGCTGGCCGCTGTGAGACCCACCGCCTCCGCGGGTTGCTGCGCGACCACCGGCAGGGAGGTCAGCAGCGCCAGCACGACGGCGGCCGCGCTGTGTGCACGCCCTGAAAAAACTGAAAATTTCATCAATAACGCCCCAAAAAACGCGGATATAGCGCTATTATCGCGCAATACGGCGTCCGCCGCACGCTGCGATCACCAACATTGCGCACGCAACTGAAAACCTTGTGCTACGCTGTAAAGATTCCACGAGACCCCATGCTCCGGGGCTGCCGCCATGACACGTACACCTGCACCACTGCGCTGGTTTGTAATCTGGCTTCTGGCCTGCGCTGGCTGCCAATCTGCCTTTGCCACACAGCCAATCACCCTGCAGGCCAACACCGAGACCGCCATCCGCCTGCAGCCGGGGAACCTCGAGCTGTTATTCGATGCGGCATCGGACGGTGTGCCCGAAAGCATTGCGGCGCGCTGGGCCGCGGGTGACTTCAGCCCGGCAAGCGCGCTGAATCTCGGCTTGCGGAGCCGCGGCGTCTGGGCGCGCCTGGTGATCGACAACACACTGGAACAGCCTACGGCCATCGTGCTGAGCCACAATTACGCGCCCACGGACCTGGTTGAGGTACGCCACCCCCGTCCCGACGGCAGCTGGTATCAGCAGCGCAGGGGCGATTTACATCTGGCGGGAAGCCGGGAAAGCCCGAGAACACCGTCCTTCCTGCTACAACTGCCCGCGCGTTCAACAACGCCGGTCTATATCTTCGTGGAAACGGAGTCCAACCTGAATTTCGACATGTCGGTGTACGCGCCCAACGCCTACAACCGCATTGAACAATCCCTCACTCTGATCTACGGCGCGCTGTTTGGCGCCGTGTTGGTTTCGGCGTTCTACCTGGTGTTGAGCGCGGTCATGGTGCACAGCGGTCTGGCTATCATTCTCGGGGGTTACCTCGCGGTCTACGCGGCCTACGTCAGTTTCCTGATGGGGTTTGCTCACTACGCCATGCCCGATGCCCTGATCCTCTGGACCAACCAGTTGCACATGCTTTCACTGGCACTGCTGATGCACCTGGGCGCGCGCTTCTACCGCGGTTTCCTCGACCTCAAACACAAGGCGCCGAAGGCCGACAAGGCCGTCGCACTGCTGCAGTGGCTGGCGCTGGGGCTGGCACTGCTGCATCAGATGCCGCCCATGCTGGCGCTGGTGCTCAGCCTGGCCGTGATTGTCATCGGGCCGATCTGCACTACCTGCCTGGCCCTGTACCTGTGGCAGCAGGGGGTCAAGCAGGCTGGTATCTTCACCCTCGGCTGGGTGCTGGCACCTATCGCTGCTGTGTTAAGCACGCTACGGGTGAATGGCCTGCTGCCCAACGCCGACTGGCTGATCCACCTTCCTGCGATCAGCCTTCTGATGACGCTGGCCTGCTTCAGCTATGCTGTCCTGCGGCGTTTTTCCCTGGAGCGGGATCTGGTGTTTATCGATCCACTGACCGGGCTGCTCAACCGTCGCGGCCTGGATGCGCAGGCGGCCGACGAATTCGAGCGCCGCGAGCGTTTTGGCACGCCGCTCACGCTGCTGGTGTTGGACATCGACCATTTCAAAGTGGTCAACGACACCCACGGCCACGATGTGGGCGACAAGATTCTGTGCGCGCTGGGGGATTGCCTGACCCGGGTATCGCGAGAGCTCGACCTGATCGCGCGCCTGGGTGGCGAGGAGTTTGCCATCCTCTGTGTGCAAACCGACCTGCGCGAGGCCACCGTGCTCGCGGAGCGCCTGCGACTCGCCGTGAGTGCCCTGGAAGTGGCGGGCCAGCGTTTCACCATCAGCATGGGCGTGGCGCCGGTGCGCGACAACGACAGCAGCATCTGGGATACCCTGGTGCGCGCCGACGACCTGATGTACCAGGCGAAACACGAGGGCCGCAACAAGGTCGTTGCCGCGGGGCAGGCCGCCTGAGCTGCCCGGCGACGCGCGCTAGCGGGTGCGCTGTGAGGAGATGGTGCCGCCGTCCACCACCAGCTCTGCGGCGGTGCAGAAAGTGGGTCGTTTGATCCGGACACCCGTTAATATACATTTAAATGTACATTTAACAGTTGGATTGTGGCACAATCCTCTAAAGGCTGACGCATCGGAAATTGACCATGGAAAACCTCCTGACCAACAAAACTGCATCACTCACCGAATTGCGGGACCCCAAGAAAGTCATCGAAAAAGCGGGCGACAAACCCGTCGCAATCCTGAATCGCAACCAGCTGGAGGGCTACTTCGTACCCGCCTCAGCCGTCGCGAAAATCGCGTTTACTCCTGCTGATCCGAAAGAGGTTGCAGACCTGCTGCGCAAACGTCGCTCCAATCTCAAGCCGACGCTTGCCTACCTCAAAGACAAATAAACGTGATCTTCCTCTCACCGCGTGATGTGGTTGAGATTCATGAGTTCGTTATCGAGGGCCACGAACTCCAGGGCATGGCCGGCGATAAATCCATCGAGGCTATTATTGCCAGAATCGACAACCGTATCGCCTTCGGCATGATCCGTGACGTCTTTGAACTGGCTGCCTGCTATGCCTGCTACCTGTCCGTCGGGCATGCTTTTCACGATGCCAATAAGCGGACAGCATTCGCGGCAATGGACGTGTGCCTTTGCTTGAATGGCATATCGCTCGATTACGAGGAGGAAGATATCGGCGCTCTGATCGTGAAGGCGGCACAAGGCATAGTCGATGAATCCGAGCTCGCAGATTGGTTGCGGCGTCGGGCGGTGTAATGGGGAAGAGCCGCGGGGCAGGTCGCCTGAGCTGCCCGGCGACGCGCGCTAGCGGGTGCGCTGTGAGGAGATTGTGCCGCCGTCCACCACCAGCTCCGCGGCGGTGATGTAACTGGCTTCATCAGACAGCAGAAAACGCACCGCGGCCGCCACTTCGCGTGGTGCGCCCATCCTGCCCAGCATCACCGGGCGCTCGAAATGTCCCGGCTCCAGGTGGTCGACCACCGGCTGCATCATCGGCGTGAGGATGTAGCCCGGCGTTACCGAATTGATGCGAATGCCATCGCGCGCCAGATCATCGGCCAGCGAGCGCACCAGCGACAGCATGCCGCCCTTGGACGCCGTGTAGGCCGGGTTCATGTGATTGCCGAGCGTCGCATTGATCGACGCGATGCCGACCACCGCCGAGCCGGGTTGTTCCACGAGCGCACTGCGCAGCTGCTGCACCATGAACGGCAGGGCTTTCAAATTGACGCTCAGCACGGCATCCCACGCCGCTTCGGTCAATTCCTCGACGGGAACAGCCAATGAGATACCGGCGGCGTGCACCATACCTCCGATGCGGGGCAGCGCCGCGCGGGTTTGCTGCAGGGCGGGGGCGATATTGCCGACCTGGCTGAGGTCAACGCCCACCCCGACCGTCGCAACGCCAAAGCGCTGTGCGATATCGGCCGCGACCGTCGCGCTGCGTTCTGCATTGATATCCCATATCGCCACAGGGCGGCCCACCTCCGCCAGCGCCTCGGCGCTCGCCAGACCAATGCCGGACGCGCCGCCGGTGACAATCACGCCACTGTCAGGGCTTGTTGAGTTGCTCATGTGCACTGTCTCTTTGTCATCGTCACGGGCAATCTAGAGCACTGGACCCCGCTAACCTAGTCGAGTCGGGCAGAAAGCGTCCGCCAGTTCAAATGTGTGAGCCTGCCTGATGATAGTGCCACCCCCTGTGTCTCGCGGCAAAACCCCGAACCCTGTACTGTGTGCTCTCCAATCTGATTGAGGACATCACCGTGGCAGATGCACCCGCCTACATCGTGGCCAACTTTATCGTTCATGACGCCGCTGAATACCGCAAATACGAAAAAGGCTTCTTCCCGATTCTCAAGCGCCACGGTGGCAGCTTCTTCACCTACGATGACAATCCAGACACCCTGGAGGGCCCGGAGCCCCGCGAGGGACGCATGGTGTTGTTCCAGTTCCCCAGCGAAGCGGCGGCACGGGCCTGGTACGCAGACCCGGACTACCAGGCACTGTCTGAATTTCGCCGGGCCGGGACTGAACTTAAATTCCTGACGCTGCTGCACGGCCTGCCGCCGCGCGCATAATCACGAAATAATGACGATTCCAGACCTGCCCATCACCAACCCCGACTACGGTACGGGAGTCTATCGGCGCCGCATCCGGCTGGTGCCCGGTGAGGGCACGATGCTTGCCGAATTGGAAGACAACAACCACGGCTTTCGCGTGTGCATTGAACACGATGGACAGCGTATCACGCGGGTCACTGGCGATGCGTTGCGCACGCCCCTCTCCACCTGCCCGGGCGCCCTCGCCCAATTGCAGCGGCTGGTGGGCGCTGATATCCACAGCGATGCCACACAACTGAGCCGGCGCGCGGACCCGACAAGCAATTGCACCCATTGGCTGGACCTTTGCATACTCGCGATCAACCATATCCCGCGTGGTGCCGCTGTCCGGCAATACGATGTCGCCGTCACCGATGAACGTGACGGCGTTTCGGAGCTCAGCGTGCACTGTAACGGCATGGTCGTGCACCGGTGGTACGCCAGTGGCCTTGCGCTGGCAGGCCCGGAACCGTTAGCCGGGCACACTCTCTTCCGCGGCTTTTCCAGCTGGGCGCGAGACTGTTTCAGCGGCGACGCCCTGGAGGCGGCGGTGGTGTTGCAGCGCGGTAATTTCGTGGCACAGGCGCGGCGCTTTGCCGACGTGCCCGGAACGGCAAATGAGCCGGTTGAAAACCACCGGAATGGCAATGTGTGTTACAGCTACTCACCGGAGATTGTCAAGCAAGCGATCTACCGGTCAAGCAGCGTGCGAGACTTCACCGCAACGCCGGAATTACTGTTGAAGTTTGTGTAACAAGCGGGTGGTCACGGCCGCTGGCAAGCTGCTGCGGCCCAATGATTGCTCACACCGCCTCTTGCGCTTCGCGCTGACGCGCGCGCACTTCCACTTCTTCCATTTCCTCAAAGTACGCGCCCTCGCTGATTACGTTGGACAGCTCCGGATAATCCACCGCCAACACATTGCGCATACCTATCACTTCACGCGCCGCCTCCGGGGTCAGGTGCAGAATGTCCTCGTATTTCAGCATGAAATAGGGCTCGGACGTTCGCCCGATCAACAGTCCGCGCTCCATGCGCTCGATGATAGCTGTCATGCACTCGGGGTAGTGCAGCGTAGCGCGCATCAGCTGGCTCGACACGAGCGTGCTGTTGATGATGGTCAACTTGCCCGCGAGCCCCGGACTGAGCACGCTGTGGACATTGGTGATTTTCATCGCCGTGGGCACCATTTCATTGATGATGTCGAAGGGTGCCGCCGCTAGAATGTGCTCGAAGACGTCGTGGATCTGGGAGCTGCGCATCTGCCAGTAATCCAGGTCGCTTTCCGGCTCGTGCAACTCGATGATGTTGGGTTCAAACTGCCGGTCGTGCAGGTAACGGTAGTAGATGCCGCCCACGCTCTCCGGCGGGTAGTGCCTGAAGTCATCCCGCTCCATGGTGGAGAGATAGCGTTCCGACAGCCAGTCCGCGAAGCGCGGATTCACCTTTTTTTCCTCGTCGAAGAGTCGCTGCACCTCTTCGTAATCCTCCACTGCCCCCAGCGCTTCGTAAAGTGCGGGCAGGCTGTAGGTCGGGGGCAGGTCGCGCCCGTTGCGTCCGAGCATGCGCAGGGCGATGCCTTCCCGCACCCGCGCATCGTTCAGGTACCTCGAAGAGCTGATCAGGATGGAGCTCGCGGAGGTGGGTGCCGTGGCCCCTTTCATCAGGTAGGGTGTTTTCTTGTCTGTCATCAGTGACTCCGTCACATTGCCGGGGAGACGCGCCGCCTCAGGCCGCGGCCGGGCTAAGCATTTCGCCGGGTACGGCACCTGTGGACTTACCATCGGCAAAGGTCACCTCGCCGTTGACCATGGTCAGGCGCATCGGCGCAGGGTCACGGGTGAAGCGCCAGGTGGTGCCACCGTTTTCGTCGGGCACATCGAAGGCCTTTTTCATCGGACGGCGGTCTACCTCCTCAAGGTTAAACACCGTGATGTCTGCGCGTCGGCCTACCTCGATCCGGCCCAGTTCCTGCAGGCCAAAGAAGTCTGCGACCTTGCCGGTCTGGGCGTGCACCGCCTCCTCCACGCTGATCCAGCCCTTCTCCCGGCAGTAGTAGCTGAGCAAGCGAATGTTTTCGCCGCCCCCACATAGCATCTGCCCGTGGGCGCCGGCGTCGGAGATGTTGGGAACCGTCCACGGATCCTTGATCAGCCGCACCACCATCTGCTCGTCCTGCGGGAAGGGCGCCATATGCACCGTGGAGTGGACAGAGTTCTTTACCAGCCATTCGGCCATGGCATCGGAGGGATGCACCCCCAGCTGCTGCGCATAGTCGGCGAGGGAGATATCCACCGGGCCCACGCCGTTTTCCGAGTTGATCAGCAGCAGGCTCTGGGGGTTGGCGAAGGGCGAATGCTTCCAGACTTTCTCGTCCCAGCTGGCCCGCGCGCGTTCGCGCCAATCCGCGTCCTGCAGCAGCTTGAGCTTCTCTTCCTCGCTCTCCGCCAGCACCACCTCGTGCCAGACATAGTCATTGGACTGGGCAAAAATCAGCGACTTCTTGATGCTGATAACACTGGTCGGGGGCACGTGGGCAAAGCCTGCCCGGATATCCCGCCCCTCGCGCTTGAAGCGCTCACGCAGGGGGCCGACCTTGTCCTCGATGTCTTTCTGAAACGTCAGGGTCGGCGCCATGCCTGCCACCTGCGCGCGAATCGGGTGATCGCCGATCAAGCGGTCAATGCGCGCAATGGAATCCGGGGCCGTCTTGCGCATGAAGGTATCGACGATCACCTGCAGCGTGGCACCTGGATACTTCGCCAGCACATCCAACAGCGCCTGCCACTCGGCGTCATCCGCTCTGAGGGTTGGCACCGGACGGTCCTGGCCATCGTGGTCCAGCAGGTTGGACGACATGCCCAGGGCACCAGCGGCCAGGGCCTCGTCCAACATCGCACACATGCGCTGCACCTCCTCAGCCGTTGCGACGCGCTCCCAGGCGTCCATGCCCATCACGGCCAGACGGATCGCGAGGTGGCCAACAAAAGCACCATAGTTGGCGGGCACCCTGACCTTGCTGGTCATGGACGCCTTGTACTCCGGCCAGCTGCGCCAGTCCCAGGGCAAATGCTCCAGGAAGGGTGCCACAGGGATGTCTTCAAAGAAGGAGAAGATGTTGATCATCTCCCTGCGCACTGCCGGGTCATCGGAGACCGGCGCTGCGGTAAAGCCGCAGTTACCGAGAATGGTGGTGGTCACACCATAGCCGGGTAGCGGATCGAGATCTGGCTGCCACCACATGTTGGCATCGAAGTGGGTGTGGGTTTCGATAAAGCCCGGCGACACATAGCAGCCACTGGCGTCTACAACCTGTTCATCGCCCTCGGGCTGCAGGCCACTCGCCACCTCGACGATGCGCCCGTCACGGACGCGCACATCCGCCGCAAACGCGGGGGCGCCGGTGCCATCAACAACCATTCCGCCAGAAATCAGGGTTTTATTATTCATATCATCATTCCTCAAAAGATGAATTGACGCATCCATCGGGCACCCGCGCGCACAGGAACGGTCGGTTTCCGGAAATGCGCCGTAAACGCCGGGCTCGGGACACCAATGAGCCTATCGAATATTTTTAGCAGCGATTATTAAATATCGTTGAGAATAAAAGGCCTGAGCGATGCGGGTCAAGCGTTGGCAGCTGAAGCTGACGTAGGCAAGGTGATCGCTTGATCTATGGGACGAAACAGCGTGGCCTCTTTCCGACGCGCGCTGCCGACAGCCGGGCTGACCGGGTACAGCGTCAGGTCAAACTTGAGCGTCGGCGCCAGCATCGGGTCACGCGGGTCGATGGGCCTGCGGTTATCCATCCACTGTGTGCATTCCTGCGGCGTCAGCATCACCGGCATCCGGCTGTGCCACGGACGAAAAGCCGCTGCGGCCTCCGTCGTCACCAGTGTGCAGGACAGCAGCGGCTCGTTACCGCCCTCCCACACATCCCAGAGCGCGGCCACGGCGATGGTCTGCGCAGCGTTGGTAATCACCCAGGGCTGTTTGCCGCCGTTCTCCACACGCCACTCGACAAAACTGGACATCGGCACGATGCCCCGCTGCTGCCGGAACGGGTGTTTGAACGCAGGACTGCTGGCCAGCGACTCGGCGCGGGCATTGAACATGCTGTACCGGGTGCTCACCTCTTTCGCCCAGGAGGGCACCAACCACCAGCGGGCGCTATCCGCACGCCCCTCACGCAACAGCACCACGTCCTCCGTTGGCGCCACGTTGTAACGGGGTTCCGGAAGCTCGAGATCAATATCCAGACGCTGCAGCAATCCCTGCAGGCCGGGCATATGGGTGATGTTGAAGCGGCCGCACATCGCTATACGATAGTACAAAAGTGGTGCATCTGTGCTTAGTGCGGCTAAACAAGCTGTGACGCCGAGCGCAAAGCAAAGTATTTGGAGCAAGATTGAGGGCCTTAACCCACTGTGGCTGGGCGGTGCGGCGTTCCGATGGCATCATCAATCGAGTTTAGTGAGAACCGGTCTATCCCCCGTTAATTGGGGAGAGCCGCCGCCGCCGGAGAGCCTTGCTGGGGATATGGCGGAGAGAGAGTCCCCCAAATTATGTAATAGCGTGCAAGGCCGAGAAATCTAAATAAATAGTTATTAGCCTGATATTTAAGTGCTTTTTACAAGCAGATACCTTTCCATCATCGTCTTGCCCTTTCTCTGTATTGCATTTAAAGTGGTAGGTAAATGGTAGGTTGAGAAATGGTAGGTAGCGCGATGGCAGGCAAACTCTCTAACAAGGTCATTGATTCCCTCACCAGGCCGGCGACAGTCACGGACGGTGGCGGGCTATACCTACAGATATCCCCCGGTGGGTCCAAGTCTTGGCTCTACCGCTACCAACTGAACGGTCGGCGGCGCTGGATGGGCTTGGGCCCCTACCCCACCGTTTCCGCCTCGAAGGCCCGTGCCGATCGGGACGAGCTGAGGAAGCAGGTCAAGGCCGGCATCGACCCCCTGGCCGACCGGGAGGCGACCAAGGAGGCCTCAGCTGCAGCACTGAAGGCGGCGCAACGGGAAGCGGTAACCTTCAGTCAATGTGCAGAATCGTTCATGAACTCCAAAGAGGCCCAGTGGGGGAACCTCAAGCACCGCCAGCAGTGGCGTAACACCCTCACTCAGTTTGCCTACCCCTACATCGGCGTGTTGCTTTGCACTTAAAACTGACCCGGGATTTGCATCTAATATTGACCCACCCT
>CAJXUQ010000033.1 GCA_913061145.1 uncultured Haliea sp. | reverse complement strand
AGCCTACATGGACGTACTTGCGGCGGGTCCCGCAGCGCCGGCCCCACCGCCATACTGCCAGCACCAAACCCAAAACCCACAATGTCCAACTGCGCCCACCAAACCGCTGTATAGGAACTTCCGATGACCACCACCGTCCTCACCACCACAGATCACCGCGGCGTTGCCACTGTCACCCTGAACAACCCGACCAAGCACAACGCCTTCGACGACAGCATGATCAGCGCCCTGCGGCTGGCTTTTGACCGACTGCGCGAGCGCGATGATGTGCGCGTGGTGGTACTGCGCTCCGAGGGCAAGCATTTCTCAGCCGGCGCCGATCTGGACTACATGAAACGCATGGCCACCTACGACTACGGCCACAACCTGCACGACGCGGAAATGCTCGCGGGCATGCTGCGCGCGCTCTACGAATTACCCCAGCCGACCATTGCCCGCATCCAGGGAGCGGCGCTGGGCGGCGCCGTGGGGCTGGTGAGCTGCTGTGACATGGCGGTGGCCACACGTGGCGCCAGTTTTGCCCTGTCGGAAGTGAAGATCGGCCTGGTGCCCGCTACCATCAGCCCCTATGTCATACGTGCCATCGGTGAGCGCGCGGCCCGTCGCTATTTCCTCACCGGCGAGCGCTTCGACGCCCACCGGGCGCTGGAGCTGGGCCTGATCAGCGAGGTTGCCGACGAGGAATCGCTGGAGGCCGATGTATCACGGCTGGTTGACGCCATCCTCGGCAACGGGCCCGAGGCCGTGCGCGCGGCGAAGGACCTGATCGCCAGCGTTGCAGGAGAACCGCTGAGCCCGGCACTGGTCGAGGATACCTGCGCCAGGATTGCCCACATTCGGGTCTCTGGCGAAGGCCAGGAAGGCCTCAGCGCCTTTCTGGAAAAGCGCCCCCCCAACTGGCAGGAGACCTAGCCATGTTCGACAAGCTGTTGATCGCCAACCGCGGAGAGATCGCCTGCCGCATCATCCGTACCGCGCGTCGGTTGGGCATCGCCACGGTGGCCGTGTACTCGGACGCGGATCGCAACGCGCTGCACGTGCGCATGGCGGATGAAGCGGTACACATCGGCCCGGCCCCCGCGCGAGAAAGCTACCTGCAGGCGGAGCACATCATTGCTGCGGCGCTTGCCACGCAGGCGCAGGCCATACATCCCGGCTATGGGTTTTTGTCCGAGAACGCTGGCTTCGCCCGCGCCTGTGTGGAGCGGGGGCTGGTGTTCGTCGGCCCGCCGGGTGCAGCCATCGAGGCGATGGGCTCCAAGGCTGCCGCCAAGCACATCATGGGCGAAGCGGGCGTGCCGCTGGTGCCGGGCTACCACGGTGCGAACCAGGAGCCGGCCCTGCTGCGACAGGAAGCGGAGCGCATGGGCTACCCGGTATTGCTGAAGGCGACCGCCGGTGGCGGCGGCAAGGGCATGCGCCAGGTGTGGTCGGGAGATGAGTTCGACGCGGCACTGGCCGCGGCCCAGCGCGAGGCCAGTGCCAGCTTTGGCGATGCCACCATGCTGGTGGAGAAATACCTGACCAAGCCGCGCCACGTGGAAGTGCAGGTGTTCTGCGACAACCACGGCAACGCCATTTACCTGGCCGAACGCGACTGCTCAGTGCAGCGCCGGCATCAGAAAGTCATCGAGGAGGCCCCCGCCCCCGGCATGACAACGGCGCTGCGCGACGCGATGGGCACCGCCGCCGTGCAGGCTGCACGCGCCATTGACTACCGCGGTGCCGGTACCGTGGAGTTCCTGCTCGACGAAGACGGCAGCTACTACTTCATGGAGATGAACACGCGCCTGCAGGTCGAACACCCGGTGACCGAAATGATCACCGGGCAGGATCTGGTGGAGTGGCAGCTGCGGGTGGCCGCCGGCGAGGAGCTGCCGCTGCAGCAGCAGGACCTGACGCTGCGCGGCCACGCCTTCGAGGCGCGCATCTACGCCGAGGACCCGGACAACGACTTCCTCCCGGTGACCGGTACCCTTGCTTATCTGCGGGCGCCGGATGAGTCCAGCCATGTACGCGTGGATACCGGCGTGCAGCAGGGTGATGAAATCAGCGTGCACTACGACCCGATGATCGCCAAGCTGATTGTCTGGGATGAATCCCGCGAGCGGGCGCTGCAGCGTCTGTCGACCGCCCTCCGCGACTACCGCATCGGCGGGACCGTTACCAACCTCGATTTTCTCTACAACCTGGCCACCGCTGACCCTTTCCAGCGCGCCGAGTTGGACACCGGGTTCATCGAACGCCACCAGGCCCTGATTTTCCGCCAACGGCAGCAGGATCTGCAGCGGGACCTGCCCATGGCTGCCCTCGCCCTGTTCCTGCATCGCCAGCAGCAGGCGGCGCCGCCCGGCTGCCTTGACCCGTGGTCGCCCTGGGGCAGCGGCACAGGCTGGCGCCTCAATGAACCGCACCTGCACCACGTCATGCTGCACTGCCACCAGCACGACGTGAACGCCACACTGGAACCCCTGGCCGGCGGCGGTTTTAGCATCTCCATCGAAGGGCAGCACACCGAACTGCGCGGCGAGTTGCGGGGCGACGAACTGGTCTTCGAGCAGGACGGCCACCGCAGGCGCGCTACCCTGGCATGCACTACGGAGGGTTTTACACTGTACCTGGCCGACGGTGCCTGCCACTTCCGTGAACTGCGGCCGGACACCGGAGAAACTGCGCAGAACGCGGCGGCGGGCGGCCTGAACGCCCCCATGAACGGAACGGTGGTCAGCCTGTTGGTCGAACCCGGCAGCGATGTGCGGGCCGGCGCTCCCCTCATGATCATGGAAGCCATGAAAATGGAGCACACCATTCGCGCGCCCGGTGACGGCACCGTGAGCCAGTTCTACTTTGCTCCGGGCGATCTCGTCGACGGCGGCGCTCCGTTGCTGGCCTTCGCCGCAAGCGAGGATGCCAGCGCATGACCCTGCCCACCTCGGTCACCCTCGTCGAAATGGGCCCGCGCGACGGCCTGCAAAACGAATCTGCCCGGATTTCCGTGGCGACCAAACTGCAACTGATTGACGATCTCGCCGCCGCCGGCATCAGGGTGATTGAGGCGGGCAGCTTCGTGAATCCCAAATGGATACCGCAGATGGCGGACAGTGCCGAGGTTTTTCGGGGCCTGCAGCGGCGACCCGGCGTGCGATACACCGCGCTCACGCCCAACCTGCAGGGCCTGGAACGGGCACTGGACGCGGGAGCCGATGAAGTGGCCGTCTTCGGCGCCGCTTCGGAGGCCTTCTCACGCAAAAACATCAACTGCGGCATCGCCGAGAGCCTGCAGCGCTTTGAGCCGGTGATGGCGCGTGCGCAGGCCGCCAATGTTGCCGTACGTGGCTATATTTCCTGCGTGCTCGGCTGCCCCTACGAGGGTGCGATTGAGCCCCAGGCGGTGCTGGAGGTGGCACGCGCGCTGCTTGCCATGGGCTGCTACGAGGTATCGCTGGGCGACACCATCGGCACCGGCACTGCGGGCAGTACCCAGCGGCTGCTGGAGACCCTGCTGGCAGACATCCCGGCGCGGCAACTCGCGCTGCACTGCCACGACACCTACGGCCAGGCCCTGGCGAACATCCTGGTAGGGCTGCAACACGGCATCGCGACCATCGATGCCTCGGTCGCCGGTCTCGGTGGCTGCCCCTATGCACGCGGCGCCACGGGCAATGTGGCAACGGAGGATGTGGTGTACATGCTCAACGGTATGGGTATCGACACCGGCATCAACCTGAGCGCGCTGGTCGGCGCCGGTGCACGCATATCGGAGGCCCTGGGACGCCGCAACAGCTCGCGGGCGGCAAACGCCCTGCTGGCCTCCGCGGGCTGATATACACGGGGCCCTGCCGGGCGTGATAAAGTGCGGCGCAAACCGCAGCGGAACGCTCCATGCCCGTCTCCTCCGTCACCCTGCAGCGACAGCTCGCCGCCACCACCGTGGCGGTCAGCGGGGTGCTGCAGATCGCTGCCCTGTGGCATAACCGGTTGAGTGAAGATCTGCTGGTGACGGCACTGATTGGCAGTATCTACCTGCTGGTTGCGCTGGGCCTGTTCGGCCGCTCACGCTTTGCGCTGGTTGTCGCGGTTGCCACCTGCGGCAGCAGCGCGCTGCTTCTCGCCCCCGACCTGCCGCTCGCGAACTGGTCTCCTCTGCAACAGCTGCGCATTGCGGGCGATGCCATCGTCGCGGTGGTGTCCCTGAACGTGCTCTGGTCGGTGCGCCACTTGCCCAGCATCTAGACCACCGGCCGCGGCTACCGCAGGGCAACCCGGCGTGCCTTGCACCAGGTCGGGGCCGATTCTGGCTAGTCAGCACCGCGGGCAGGCGCTAGAGTGCCGCGATGGACACACTCTCCACAGCATTCCCCAGCGAAGGACTCGACCCCGAGACCTGCCGCCGGGCGCGCCTGTCGCGGGATCCGCGCTTCGACGGCGAGTTCTTCCTCGGGGTGCGCAGCACCGGCATCTACTGCCGGCCCATCTGCCCCGCGCGCGCAGCGGCCGAACACAATGTGGTGTACTTCCGGGAGGCCAGCCAGGCTGCCGAGGCGGGCTTTCGCCCCTGCCTGCGCTGCCGCCCGGAGGCGGCACCCGGCAGCGCCGCCTGGCAGGGCAGCTCCGTGACCGTGCAGCGGGCGCTGCGCCTGATTCGTGAGGGCGCCCTGAACACAGCCACGCTGGCCGCGCTGTGTGAGCGTCTGGGCGTCGGCGAGCGGTACCTGCGCAAGCTGTTCCAGCGCGAACTCGGCGTTTCGCCGAATGCCGTCGCGCAGAACCAGCGGCTGCTTTTCGCCCGCCAGCTGTTACAGGAAACCGCCCTGCCCGTCACCGATATCGCCTTTGCCGCAGGTTTTGGCAGCGTACGGCGCTGCAACAGCGCGTTCCGCGCCAGTTTCGGCAAACCACCCAGTGCCATGCGTCGGGGGCGGGACCCGGCGACACCGGGCCAATCGATCAGGCTGCAGCTGCGCTACCGCCCACCCTACGACTGGGAGGGCGTTCTGGACTTTTTCCAACGGCATGCGGTGAGTGGTGTGGAGTCAGTACAGGACGGCGTGTATCACCGTCAACTGCGCTGGCCGGGGAACGGCGGTGCGATTACCGTGCGCCACCGGCCCGCAGACCGCGCCATCCTGCTTGAGCTGCGGCTTGACCATCTCGCGGACATGATGGCCGTGGTACAGCGGGTGCGGCGCATGTTCGACCTGGATGCCAACCCCGGGGTCATCGCCGACAGCCTCGCCCGGGATCCTGCACTGGCGGCGCTGTTGGAACGCTTTCCCGGGGTACGATCCCCCCTGTGCTGGAGTGCCGAAGAGGCCACCGTTCGGGCAATCGTGGGCCAGCAGGTCAGCATCGGCGCGGCGCGCAGCGTCTGCTCCCGGCTGGCCGATGCCACACGGGAGCCAGGACAGGGTGCCGGCTTTCCCACCGCAGCGGCCATTGCGGCGCTGGACGACAGCCACTTTGCCATGCCCACACGGCGTCGCGACACGCTGCGCGCCGTGTGCCGTCGCCTGGCCAGCGGCGAACCAACGAGCGCGCAGGCGCTGCTGGCAGAGCCGGGCATCGGCCCCTGGACCGTCGCCATGATCGAGATGCGTGGCGAAGGCCGGCCAGATGCCTTCCCGCCCCGGGACCTGGGACTGATGCGCGCCTGGGAGGCACTGCCCGACGCCGAGGCTCCGCTGGACCACGCCTGCGAGCGCTGGCGCCCATGGCGGGCCTATGCCGCCAACCTGCTGTGGCGCAGCCTCGGTGCCTAGCCGGCCGACGCTGCCCGACGGCGCACCCGCCCCCGAGCCATCAAACCAGGACACCCCCGACATGCCCACCACCACAGCACGCGTGATAGACAGCCCCCTTGGACCACTGCAACTGGTCGCAACGGGGTCACACCTCAGTGCCATTCATTTTCCCGGCCGCCACGGGGCGTACACGCGGGACGACGGCGCCTGCGCTGTCCTGGAACTGGCCAGCCTGCAGTTGACGGAGTATTTCACCGGTCAGCGGCGCGCATTCGACCTGCCGCTCGCGGCGGCGGGCACGGCGTTCCAGCAGGCGGTCTGGCAGGCCTTGCGCGAGATTCCCTGGGGCGAACTGCGCAGTTACCGGGACATTGCCTGCGCGCTACGGAACCCGCATGCGGTGCGCGCTGTGGGCGCCGCCAACGGCCGCAACCCGCTGCCGATCGTGGTGCCCTGCCACCGGGTAATAGGCGCAAACGGCAGCCTCACCGGGTTTGCCGGTGGGCTGGAGGCGAAGAGACTGTTGCTGGAACTGGAGGGCAGTCTGCCGACGCGCAGTCGTTAACGCAGCCTGCCACCGACTGCGGATCAGGGACTGTTGGCGATGAAGCTGATCCAGGTAGCTTCGTTGATGAACCCGCCACCCCAGCTGGCCCACACCTCGCCAAGGCCGGCTTCGGTGATCGACTCCACCGATTCACCCGCCGCGAGTTTGTCGGCGACAAAGGTGGAGGTCAGCTGCAGCATGTCGAGGTAGCGCTCCAGATCCGCCTTCGTGGCCAGGCTGCCGTGGCCGGGAACGATTACGGTACTGCCGTCAACACGCTCGAGCACCGCCTCTACCGCGGCAATATAGCCGGGCACCGTACCGCCGGAGCCGATATCCACAAAGGGGAAACGATCCTTGAAGAACAGGTCCCCCATGTGCACCACGTTCTCCGCCGTAAAGTAGACCACGCTGTCGCCATCGGTGTGGGCCGCGGCATAGTGCTGCACCTCCAGATCGTCACCGTTGAAGTGCACGGCCACGGAATCTCCGTAGGTAACCACCGGCAAAGCGCCCTTGGGGCTGGGTTCCACCACGCGGTTCATTGCCGGCATGTCCTGCCGTGTCGCCATACGCTCACGCACCCGGGTGTGAGCGACCACAACCGCGCCCCGATCTGCCCAGAACAGATTGCCGCCCGTGTGGTCGGAGTGCCAGTGGGTGTTCAAGACAAACCGCGGGTTGGCATCCGCGCCGGCGAGGTCGATCAGCGCCGCTTCATAAGCGGGTACCATGTTCGCGTAATCGTCGTCGATGATCAGCAGCCCGTCCTCACCCACCGAGGCGACAACATTCCCGCCACGCCCCTGCAGCAGGTGCAGTGTGCCGGTCAGCGGCGTGGAGGTCACCTCGGGCAGGGGTTCGTGGTTGTCTGCCTGGGCTGGCACAGCAGCGGCCAGGGAAAGTGCTGCGCCCAGCAGCACAGCCGACAGCGAGACGCGCTGCCCTGCGGGCAAGGTGGGAAAGATCTGTTTTCGTTTCAACGACATGGGACGTCCTTCTTTGCGGATACGACGATGACCCCTACGCATTGAGGTCGGGAATAAGATCATCCTTGAGGTGTTCAATGGCGTCCTTCAGACGCAGTTTTTCCTTTTTCAGGCGCTGCAGGAGAATCTGGTTTTTATAGGGGAACTCATAGAGCTCTTCGATCTTTTCATCCAGCGCACGGTGCCGCGCCATCAGCTCCATCAGCCGCATGGCGGGCGTCGGTTCCTCGTTGGCGGCGTCGGTTTCAACGTGGCCGCGTCCAAATGGGATGCGCGGTGGCTCGTTCATTGTGGGGCTGGCTCCTGCACTCGCCGTGTCCTGATCGTGTTCAACTCTATACCTTCCGGGTTTGTCGGCACAAGCACCCCGTTAGTCTTCGCTCACCGAGAGGCGTCGCCGGCAACCTGCCGCTGATGCTCCAGCAGCGCCGGCCAGAGCGCGTTGTGCGCCTCCCCCACCGCCAGGAAATGCGGGCTCAACAGCGAATCCCGGCAGTTGTAACGCAGCGGCAGGCCGTCCATACCGAGCACACTGCCACCGGCCGCCTCCACCACCGCCTGGCCGGCCGCAACATCCCATTCACAGCAGGGCGAAAACCGCGGATAGACATCCCCTCGCCCCTCCGCCAACTGGCAGAACTTGAGGGCACTGCCGCTGTTCTCGCGCTGTAGGGTGCCACAACGCGACTCCAGCCACGCCAGACAGGCATCCAGCTGGGCATTGCGATGGCGCCGACTGGCCAATACCGTCACACCACCCGGAGCGTCGCCCAGCGCCCGGGTCGCCAGCGCCTGCTGCCGCCATCCGCCCCGGGTGTCCGCCGTGAAACGCGCCGACAGTGTGCCCGGCACACCCACACAGGCGACCTTCTGCAGCGGTGTATAGAGCACACCCAGCACAGGCCGGTGCGCGTCGATCAACGCGATATTGATGGTGAACTCGCCCGTGCCGGCGATGAACTCCTTGGTGCCATCCAGCGGGTCCACCATCCAGAAGCGGGCCCAGGCATGACGCCGGGCCTTCTGCGCGGGAGATGACTCCTCCGAGAGCAGCGGCAGGTCGGGCGTGAGCGCCGCCAGACCATCGCGCAGGCAGGTATGGGAATCCATATCGGCGTGCGTGAGTGGGGAATTATCCGTTTTGGCGCGCAGGCCACTGTCGCCGGGGGCGTGATAATGCTCACAGATCAGCTCTCCTGCCGTCCGGCAGAGTTCGAGAAGCGGGGGGATGAGCGTGGTTAAATCGTGCACGGCGAGCACCTGCAGAATCCAGCGGCGATTGTAACACCCTGTTTTGCCGCGCGCTGTCGCGCCGACCCCTTGCCCGGGGTAAACCCCGCCTGCTCCCAGCCCCCGGCATGCGGCTCGGGCCGAAAAACGGCATACTAGGCTGCCTCGAAACAACGGTGAACCGCTGGCATGATCAACTGGGACAGCATCGATACAGTTCTGCTGGATATGGACGGCACCCTGCTGGACCTGCACTTCGACAACTACTTCTGGCTGGACCACCTGCCCCGCCTGTATGCGGAGAAACACGGTATCCCGGCAGCAGATGCCACCGCTGCCCTGCACGGGCGTTTCGATGGCCGCCAGGGCACGCTGGACTGGTATTCGCTGGATTACTGGAGCGCGCAACTGGACATGGATGTACCGGCACTGAAGCAGGAACTGCGGCACATGATACGGCTGCGGCCCCACGCCCTCGAGTTTCTGCAGCGGCTGCACGCCGGCCCCCGCGAAGTGGTACTGGTGACCAACGCCCACCGCAAGACACTGGATATCAAGATGGCCCAGGTGGATATCACACCGTGGTTCGACCGCTTGGTGGTGTCGCACGATCTCGCCGCACCCAAGGAGGATCAGGCCTTCTGGCACGCCCTGCAGGCGCTGCACCCGTTCAACCCCGCTCGCACCCTGCTGATTGACGATACAGAAAGTGTGCTGCAGTCAGCGCATGACTATGGCATTGCCCACCTGCTCACCCTGCTGCAACCCGACAGTCAGCTGCAGAAGCGTCTGGACACCCGCTTCCCCGGCATCCATCACTTTGATGAGATCATGCCGGATGCGCATTCTGCGAGCGCTATAACGTGAGCGAGCACAAACTTCGCATCGATAAATGGCTGTGGGCGGCGCGCTTCTTCAAAACCCGCAGCCTGGCCAAAACCGCCATCGAGGGGGGCAAGGTGCAACTGGATGGGCAACGCATCAAGGTGTCCAAGGAAATCACCGTGGGTGACCGACTGCTGATTCGTCAGGGCTGGGACCTGCGGGAAGTGATCGTCGACGCGCTCTCCGACCAGCGCCGTGGCGCCCCGGAGGCCCGCCAGCTTTATACCGAAACCGAGGCCAGTGTCGCGCGCCGCGAGTGTGAGACCGAGGCCCGCAAGGCTGCCGGGGGCATGATAGAACGACCGCTGCACCGGCCGACCAAGAAGCAGCGGCGACAGATCCACCGTTTCAAGGAACTGCCGGGCGACGAGTAAGTGGCAGTGCTAACACACGGAAATGATCGCAATCCTCTCCGAATACGCTAAAATCTGACCATGTTACGCGATATTCCCGTCACACTTCCCACCACGCCCCTACTGAGCGCCGTCGATCAGGGGCGCTCCCTGCGCACGTTGAACGAGACAGAGCTGGCGCAATTGTGCGAAGAGCTGCGCGCCTATCTTCTCTACACCGTCGGGCAGAGCGGCGGCCACTTTGGTGCCGGCCTCGGTGTGGTAGAGCTGACCGTGGCACTGCACACTGTATACGACACACCACAAGACCGCATCGTGTGGGACGTTGGCCACCAAACCTACCCGCACAAGATTCTCACCGGGCGCATGCAGCAGATGCGCAGCATACGCCAGTCCGGCGGCCTCGCGGGCTTCCCCAAGCGCAGCGAGAGCGAGTACGACACCTTCGGGGTTGGCCACTCATCGACCAGCATCTCCGCCGCCATGGGCATGGCCCTTGCCGCACGGCAGCAAGGCGTTGACCGGCATGTTGTCGCGGTGATCGGCGATGGCGCCATCACGGGCGGCATGGCCATTGAAGCGCTGGCGCACGCGGGCCATGTGCGGCCCAACATGCTGGTGGTCCTCAACGATAACCAGATGTCCATCGGCCACAACACCGGCGGCCTCGCCACCTATTTCGCCAAGATATGGGCCAGCAAGACGTACATCAGCCTGCGAGAGGGCTCCAAGAGGATCCTCAAGCGCATCAAACCCGCCTGGGACCTGGCCAAGCGCACCGAAGAGCATATGAAGGGCATGGTTGCTCCCGGCACCCTGTTTGAAGAGCTGGGCTGGCACTACATTGGCCCGCTGGACGGCCACGACCTGCCGCAACTGCTGCAAACCCTGGAGAACATGAAGGACCTGGAAGGGCCCCAGTTCCTGCACATCCGCACCATGAAGGGCAAGGGCTTCGCACCGGCGGAAAAAGACCCGGTGGGCTACCACGCCATCAACAAGATCGAAGCTGTACCCAAGGGACCGCAGGCCAACCTGCCGGCCCCGCCCGCTGCACCGCGCAAGCCCAAATTCCAGGACGTATTCGGGCGCTGGCTGTGCGACATGGCCGAGCAGGACCCAAGACTCGCAGGCATAACGCCGGCCATGTGTGAAGGGTCAGGCATGGTGGAATTCGCCGAACGCTTCCCCCAGCGCTACCACGACGTTGCCATCGCCGAGCAGCACGCCGTCACCCTGGCGGCTGGCATGGCCTGCGATGGCCTGAAGCCCGTTGTGGCAATCTACTCCACTTTTTTACAGCGGGCCTACGACCAGCTCATTCACGATGTTGCCATCCAGAACCTGGACGTCACCTTCGCCATCGACCGCGCTGGGTTGGTGGGCCAGGACGGACCCACCCACCATGGCGCCTTCGATCTCAGCTACCTGCGCTGCATCCCTAACATGGTGATAGGCGCGCCCTCCGACGAGAACGAATGTCGGCAAATGCTCTACACGGCCTACCAGCACGCGGGCCCCGCAGCAGTCCGCTACCCGCGCGGCACGGGCAAGGGTGCGCTGATTGCGGAAACCATGACGGAACTGCCCATCGGCAAGGCTGTTACCGTGCGCGAGGGCCATCGCGTGGCCATTCTGGCCTTTGGCACCGTGCTGCCTGCTGCAGTGGAAGCCGGCGAAGCGCTGGACGCCACGGTGGTCGATATGCGCTGGGTGAAGCCGCTGGATCAGTCCCTGGTGCTGGCGCTTGCCGGCAAACACGACCTGCTGGTCACCGTGGAAGACAACGCGATTGCCGGTGGTGCGGGCAGCGGGGTGCACGAACTACTCGCGGCGAGGTGCGTTGACACGCCCTGTCTGCATCTGGGCATTCCAGATGCGTTCGTGGAGCACGGCAGCCAGGCCGAGCAATACGCGGCGGCCGGACTGGACGCGGCGGGCATTGTGACAGCGGTGGAGTCCCGCCTGATCGACGTGGAGCTTGCGCATGGCGAAGTTCGGGCCAATGCTGTGCCGGTGGTGGGGTGATCGCTTGAACACCGAGGGCGCCTGACACGTGGCCCCCATCAATGTGCTCTGCGCTGCAACCTCCTATCCTGCCGACACCAGCGACTGGCGCGGGGTATTCATCCGCCATCTGGTCGATGCACTGGCCCGCCGCCCGGATATTCAACTCTCCTTGTGGGCCCCACCGGGCCCCTTGCCGGACAACGTCCGCTACCTCCCCAACCATAACGAAGAGCGCATGCTCTCCGAACTCATGGCCGCCGGGGGCATCGCACATCTGATGAGGAGCCGCAGCCTGAGCGGTTTAACTGCGCCACTGAAACTGTTGCGCTCCCTTCACTCAACCTTTCGCAGAGAGTCACAAACCGATCTTTACCACCTGAACTGGCTGCAAACGGCTCTGCCGCTTCCTGCCGATGGAAAACCGGTGCTGGTTACGGTTTTGGGGACGGATTTGAAGCTCTTGCAGCTTCCATTGGTGAAATCGTTGCTGCGACGAGTGATGCGACAACGTGCGGTAACCATCTGCCCCAATGCCGAGTGGATGCAGGCGCCTCTCGAGAAGGCCTTCGGGGATATTGCACAGATCCAGCCGATAGCTTTCGGCATAGATCCAATCTGGTATGACATTCAACGCCAACCCAACACTCAGCAGCCGGAGTGGCTGGCGGTAACACGCCTTACCCGAGACAAACTAGGACCGCTGCTGGAATGGTCCGAACAGTTTTTCCGGGGTCAGGAGAGAAAGTTGCACCTTCTTGGACCAATGCAGGAAAAGGTTTCCTTGCCAGACTGGCTGCAGTACCACGGTCCGGCCACGCCCGAGCAGTTGGCGAAACACTGGTTTCCCAGAGCACACGGCCTGATCACCCTGAGCAGGCATGCCGAGGGACGACCGCAGGTCATGCTGGAAGCCATGGCGGCGGGGTTGCCCATTATTGCGTCCGATATGCGTGCGCACGCGAGCCTTGTTCAACCAGGTAGCACCGGCGAACTTTGTAGCGATTCAAAGAGTTTCGGCAGAACACTCCAAAAACTCGAAGATGACCCCATAAACTTGAAGTACGGAGAAAATGCGCGCGCTTGGTCACACCAGACCATTGGAACATGGGATGACTGCGCCGGACGCTACCTAAATCAATATAACGACCTCCTGGCACGCGGCTGTGACTAAGCAGGTACTCGTCATTGGTGCCGGTGGTTTTATCGGCCAATCACTGTGCCAAGCGCTTCGCAAGCAGGGCGCCATTGTCAAAGCGGTATCGCGCAATAGTTGTACGCCTGGCCTAACCGGCATCGAATGGATTCGCAGCGACTGCCACAGCCATCTGCAGCTGGCGGGGTGGCTTCGGGACACCGATGCAGTGGTGTTTCTGGCAGCAGGTAGTACTCCAGGTAGTAGTGCCGGCAAACCCGTGGCGGAGCTCAGCAACAATCTGACTCCACTGCTTGCGACATTGGAAGCGTTGCAGCAACTGCGGGATGTTCCCCTGGTCTACTTCTCATCGGCCGGTGCGCTTTATGGGGACTCATCAGCGATGCCCTCGCGAGAAGCCGACATACCAGAACCTCGTTCATACCATGGGGCCGCAAAAGTTGCCGCCGAACAGTTCATCGGTGCGTGGACTCGACAGTATGGCGGTGCAGCCACCATCATCAGGCCGTCTAATGTTTATGGCCCTGGTCAGACGGAAAAGAAGGGCTTCGGTATCATTCCAGCAATGCTCGGCTGCATACAGCGCGGGGAGACTTTGAACGTCTGGGGCGACGGTAGTGTGGCACGCGATTACCTCTATATTGACGACCTGATTGGCCTGACGTTAGCCGCCCTCAACCATCCATCACACCAAACTGTACGCACACTGAATGCTGCCAGCGGAGTGAGTGTCACCCTGAACGAGCTGTTCACTCTTGCAGAAGAAGCGACGGGACGACCACTTCGGCGGAACTATGAGAACATTCGCACAGTAGACGCGCGCCGAGTCAGCATCGATGCCGGGATGGCAAAAGAGCATCTCCACTGGCAAGCTACCGTTCCACTGCTACAGGGGCTCAAAAGGACATGGCTGTGGTTGAATACTTCCCGGCTGTGACCAGGGCTCAGGAGCCACGGGTCTCCGTCTGCATCGCCCACTATAAAGATCCGAAGCTCATTGCGGCCTGCATAGACTCGGTGCTGGCGCAGGAGAGTGACTTTGGCGTGGAGATAATCGTGCATGACGATGCGTCTTCCGACGACTCCGTGGCGTTCATTAGGAAACACTATCCCCAAATAGAAATTCTCGCCAGTCAAGTTAACGTCGGATTCTGTGTAGCCAACAACAGGATGGTCGCACAGGCCCGAGGCCAATTCGTGCTGTTGCTTAATAACGATGCTGCCTTGTTGCCAGGAGCACTGGCTACCCTGGCAGACGCCGCGGCTCAGCAGAACCCAACAGGTATCCTCACCCTACCTCAATATGACTGGGAAAGCGGCGAACTGGTGGATAGAGGGTGTTTGCTAGACCTCTTTTACAACCCGGTGCCTAATAAAGACCCGTACCGCAACGATGTAGCGATGGTGATTGGCGCGTGCTTGTGGATTGAGCGCAAAACCTGGACGCAGTTGGGCGGATTTCCTGAATGGTTTGAGTCGATCGGAGAGGACCTTTACCTTTGTTGTGCTGCACGCTTGGCAGGCTTGCCGGTGCAGGCGTTGTCGGAGAGCGGATATCGGCATCGGCAGGGCAGCAGTTTTGGGGGTGGCAAGCTAACGGACGGAAAACTCGCATCTAGCTTTCGTCGCAGGCAGCTCAGTGAAAGAAACAAGACGTACGTGCTATTTGTAATGACACCTACAGTTTTCGTTTGGCCCATGCTCTGGATACACATTATCATTCTTGTCTCAGAAGGAGTCGCTCTGAGTGTGGTAGGCTTGAACTACCGACCGCTTAGAGAAATTTACCTAAACACTGTGCTTTCGTTGTGGCGCGAAAGGGGCTTTCTGATGGCACGTCGGCGAACCATTCGCAAGACGATATCCCAGAGGCCTTTTGAGTACTATCGGAGGTTCGTAGTCTGGCCGCGTAAACTAACCATGCTGAAGGATTATGGTTGGCCATCAATTCGAGGATAACCTGCTACGCATAACTGCCGACCGAATAGTTGCAAACTGCGCCCGCTACCTGGCCTGAGTGTGGCAAATGCTAACCACGCCAATCGGGATATGCAGCCCGCCCTCTGATCAGCTTCGAGAAATTATGGACATCCGAGGTATTGGCCATCCACAGGATATTGGAATAGGTGGCGCTGACAACCATCGTGCGTCAAACTGGGAAACAGACAAAATTCTGATATAGACTAGGCTTGCGTTGAGGTGTTCCTGGCTCTGCGGCCACCGTACGTTAACTCATGCACGATGTGCAGATGGTTGCTACGCCATAAGGTGTGCCCCATCCAGTGCTAATGCAAGCTATGTTTAGACCCGAATCAGATCCGAAAGGATGACTCCATAGGTTAGCGAGGAGGAACGCACATCGTAGCGTTTTGGCCAACCGATCCTCAACCAAGACCACCAACTAAGTACGGAATGAGATGAAGAAAACCGCATTAATCACGGGTGTCACAGGGCAAGACGGCGCATACCTGTCTCGCTTTCTTCTCGAAAAGGGTTACGAAGTGCATGGGGTTCGACGTAGAGCTTCGATGTTTAATACAGGTCGTATAGATTCGCTTATCAAAGATGTACATGAAACTGACGTAAGTTTTTTCTTGCATCACGGCGATCTGACTGACTCATCTAGCCTGATCTCGATTATTGAGAAAGTTAAGCCGGATGAAATCTATAATCTCGCAGCTCAAAGTCACGTTGCGGTCTCTTTTGAGCTCCCAGAATATACTGCCAACAGCGATGCGCTGGGAACACTTCGCATTCTCGAAGCGATCAGAATGCTTGGACTGGAGAAGAGCGTAAAGTTTTATCAAGCCTCTACGTCTGAACTATATGGAAAGGCACTTGAAACCCCACAGACTGAATCCACACCTTTTTACCCTCGAAGCCCGTACGCGGTGGCAAAACTGTATGCCTACTGGGCAACCGTAAACTATAGGGAGGCATACGGGCTCTTCGCTTGCAACGGGATATTGTTCAATCATGAGTCTCCATTGCGCGGCGAGCACTTTGTCAGCCGCAAAATTTCACGTGGCTTAGCGCGCATCAAGGCGGGAATCCAGGAGTGCCTATACCTTGGCAATTTGGATGCCAAGAGAGACTGGGGTCATGCAAGAGACTTCGTACAAGCACAGTGGATGATGCTACAACAGGAAGAGCCTGAGGACTTCGTAATAGCCACGGGAGTTCAATACAGTGTTCGGGACTTTGTAGAAACCTGTGCGAAGGCTCTGGATATGAATCTGTTCTGGAGTGGCGAGGGCTTGGCAGAGACAGCCTTGGACGATAAGGGCATATGTCGCGTAGCCGTAGACAGCAGATACTTCCGTCCGGCGGAAGTTGAAACTCTCTTGGGTGATGCAAGTAAGGCTCACGCTAAGCTTGGATGGAGGCCAACGACTGACTTTCAAGCCTTGGTTGAGGAGATGGCGAACTCGGACTACACAGCCGCGCAAAGAGAACGACGTCTACTTGACTAAACTCAGCAGAAACCCCCACAGATAATGGCGATCGGGTCCAACCTTGCAGCAAACACCGCTTTCAGTCTTTGGTCAGCCGCAAGCACACTGCTGGCCGTGCCAATACTGGTTAGATATCTGGGAATTGAGTCCTATGCACTTGTTGGTGTTTACCTGAGCATGCAAGGACTACTTTCGATATTGGACTTTGGCCTGGCCCCAGCTACCAACCGACAAATTGCACGTAACCTTGCGAACGGATGCCAGAGAACAAACGCGAACCTCCTTGCGACGATGGCACCGTTGTATTGGGGGGTTGCTGCTATCATAGCGATACTCGCAATTCCAGCCGCCACACTACTAGCCAATCACTGGCTAAAAATTAGCAACGAAACCACGAATGTGGAACGCTCACTCGCGATTATCGGCTTTGTTATAGCAGCCCGATGGCCAGCCACGCTTTACCAAAGCGCCCTAATGGGCGCACAAAGAATCGTAATGATTAGTGGTCTCGGCATAGCGATGATCACTATATCGACAGGTGGCGGCCTACTGACTGTAGCCGTGATCAACCCAAGTATAGAATTGTTTTTTCTCTGGCAACTGATATGTGCTCTCGCCTTTACCCAAGTTATGCGCCTCAACGCATGGATAGTGATAGGCAATAAATCTAGCGCCGCAAAGGATTTCCAGTTGATAAGGAACATCTGGCCTTTTTCAGCGGGCATGGCTGGGGTATCTCTCACAGCTATCCTAATTCAGCAGCTTGATAAAGTCTTACTGAGTAAATGGCTCACAATTTCAGACTTCGCAAATTATATGGTTGCAGGTGCATTATCAGCCGGGCTGTACATTATATTGACCCCTGTATTTAATAGTATTTATCCACGATTCTCCACGCACATTGCCAATCATGCGATAACAGAGCTCCGCCGGGAATATCGTCTTGCAACCCGGCTACTCTGCTGCGCACTGTTCCCAGTCGCAATGTCCGGCGTATTTTTTGCAAAAGAAATTCTAAGCCTTTGGCTTGGCGAAAGGGCATTGGCATCCCAGATCGCCCCAGTCTTCGTCATGCTCGTGATTGGAACCACCATGAACGGAATCATGCATTTACCTTATGCACTCCAGCTCGCAGCAGGTAGAAGTCGTCTACCATTCGTAATTAATATCTTTCTTATCAGCATCTATTTACCTTTGGTGTACGCTTTAACTTCCAGATATGGCCTGCTGGGTGGCAGTGCTGCAAGCATGATACAGGGGATTTTGTATCTATTTGTAGGCAGCCACATCACGCATAAGCTATTGATGCACGGCATGTCATGCAAGTGGCTAATCAAAGATGTGCTCCCTGCAGCCGCACTGAGTGCGTCCTGTCTGTTTTTTTTGAAACTTGCGCTTACCGACGTCACGTTGAGCGCACTGGCGTCTACGCTCATAGCGGTAGCCTCTGCGGTCGGCCTAATAGCCGTTTGTTTGTTTTGCTTTATACCGGCTCAATCTCTTACCTTGATTGTTCACCGTATTCTGCGTGCTCGCGACTCAGCTGAGTCATGATTAGCTCACGCGGCAAGACTCACCCAGACCAACCCGAGTTGTCGATCTGTATCGCCACACTCAACAGAGCATCGGTGATTTCCTTCACCTTGGACTCTATAATCAGCCAGATAAGTTCAAAGATTGAGATTGTGGTGGTAGATGGCGCATCTTCGGACTCGACCCGCGAGGTTGTTGAAAGCTACGCCCGAGACTGTCACTCACTGAGGTATTTTCGAGAACAAAAGAATTCAGGGGTTGATGCCGATTATGATCGCGCCGTTTCATATGCGCGTGGGAAGTACTGCTGGCTAATGACCGATGACGATATAATGCTTCCGGGCGCGTTAGATCGCATCCTCTGTGAGTTGAGGGCATCACCCGACCTGGTTATCGTCGACGCAGAGGTCAGAACATCAGACTTCGCCAGAATGCTTCAAAAATCACGAATGCATCTAACCTCCGATTTAAAATTCGATTCATCGGATGACGAGTTTTTAATTCGTACGGGAGACGCACTATCATATATTGCTTCGGTTGTGATACGGAGAGACATTTGGTTGAAGCGTAACAGAGAAAGGTATTTCGGATCTCTCTTTGTGCATGCGGGAGTAATTTTACAAGGACCGAAGTTAGAGAACATTATCGTGCTTGCCAAACCGCTGATAGCTATTCGCTACGGGGTGGCGATGTGGACACCAAGAACCTTTGAGATCTGGATGTTCAAATGGCCGAACCTAATATGGTCCTCTGCGCTTCACTCAGAACACGCCAAACGCTGTGTGTGCAGTCGGCAACCTTGGGAGAGCCCCATTCAGTTGCTCAAACACAGAGCCAGAGGGAGCTACACAATCGTTGAATACGAGAGGTATCTTAAGCACCGCACATCAAAACTCATAGGAATAGTTTCCCTTTTAATTGCACTATTCCCAGCGGGCTTGGCAAACTTCTTGGCGGTCGCATATGTTGTCTCTTTAAGGCGTCAAGCACGATTGGGTCTCAGCGATCTACTAAATAGCCCACACAGTACTAGAGCGAGCCAACTCGTCAGCCGCTTGTTCCCACTGAAGAGTTTGGATATATGAAGAAAGCACTAATAACTGGTGTAAACGGCCAAGATGGCCGCTTTCTATGCCGCTTACTCATGAATCGCTCATACAGAGTCACCGGGACAACGCGAAATATCCATGAATTAAGCGGAGACAGCTTTTTTTCGTCACTAGGAGTTCAACTAAAAGAACTGGACTTAACCAACCAAAGTGCAATTGACACCCTAATTAAAAAATTGGAGCCTGATGAAGTCTACAACTTTGCAGCATATGCCGTTGGATCTACCACATGGGAAACTCCAGTCTCTTTGGCAAATGTAAATGCACTGGCGGTACTGAGAATTCTCGAGAGTATTCATCATCACTCCCCTCGCACGCGTTTTTTTCAAGCATCAAGTAGTGAAGTCTTTGGAAGCCCCGAGACCACTCCACAATCAGAGCACACGGCGATGATTCCAGAGAACCCATATGGAGCTGCCAAATTGTATGCGCAAAGTCTTGTGCGGATGTATAGGGAAAGGTATAACCTACACGCCTGCAGCGCGATTTTCTTCAACCACGAAAGCCACCTCCGTAGTCCCGAATTCGTAAGCCGAAAGGTCACACTCGGCGCAGCTCGTATCAGCCTCGGTATTGAGAACTCGCTGAAAATTGGGAACCTGGATTCTCGTCGAGATTGGGGTTTTGCAGGGGACTATGTCGAAGCCGCCTGGAAAATGTTGCAATGTGAGGCTGCAGATGACTATATCGTAGCCACAGGCATATCTCATTCGGTCAGAGATCTTTGCGAAATCGCGTTCTCTCACGTTGGGCTCGACTATCGTAATTTCGTGGCGGTTAGTGAAGACCTAATAAGAAGCAGAGATTCATCATTGCTCGTCGGCAACTACCAACGCATTCGAGATTCGATCGGATGGAGGCCTGCAACATCATTTGAGGATATGATACGAGATATGGTCGACTATGACATTCAGCGCCTGAAAGGCAACAAGGAGTAGCATGATGCCGAGCGCGATAAACGCATGCAGGATTTGTGGAAACGTGAACCTGGAACCAGTATTGGATCTAGGCGTGCAGAGTTTGACCGGTGTCTTCCCTAGGAAGACTGAAACCAAAGTCACGGAGGGGCCACTACGTCTTGTCAAATGCTTTGGAGAAGATGCATGCGGCCTGCTTCAGCTCGAGCATAGCTACGATGCGGAGGATATGTATGGCGATAACTATGGATATCGTTCAGGGCTGAACACCACGATGGTAAGTCATCTTGCTGGGACGATATCAAGATTTCTAGAGTCACATCCTCTCAGGGAAGGTTCACTCGTCATTGATATTGGGAGCAATGACAGCACAACATTACAGGCATTCCAAGGTCGAAACTTGCGCCTGATAGGAATCGACCCCTCTGGCTCAAAGTTCAAGCAGTTTTACCCAAAAGGTATTGAGCTAATCCCAGATTTTTTTTCTGAAAAAGCGTTTAGAGCGAAAGTCCCACAGGGTGAAGCGGCACTTGTTACGTCATTTGCAATGTTTTACGACCTTGAAGATCCACTGACTTTCATGAAAGATTTGCATTCTGTTCTGGAGGAAGGTGGTCTGTGGCTTTTCGAGCAGAGCTATATGCCCACTATGCTAGCCAAGAGCTCTTACGACACCGTTTGCCATGAGCACATTGAATACTATGCGATGAAGCAAATAGTGTGGATGGCAGATCGGGTGGGCTTCTCGATCGTTGATTTTGAGTTTAACGACATAAATGGAGGAAGCTTCTCAGTCTTGGCGAAGAAGACGAGGAGCACTTCACACAGTCCAAAAATATACGCACTTCTCGAAGCAGAGAGGCGCCAGGGACTCGACACACTCTCACCTTATGTTGAATTTGAAAACCGCGTCTTGGCGCTAAGAACTGAATTAATTTCATTTCTGCAGAAGGCACGAGAGTCAGGAAAAACAGTCTGTGCACTTGGAGCATCCACTAAAGGGAATGTCATACTTCAATATTGCGGCTTGGACACTCACCTAATCACTGAGATAGGCGAGGTAAACGAAGAGAAGGTCGGCGCATACACTCCAGGATCTCTAATACCTATTATCAGCGAAAGAGAGGTATTAGCGAAGCAGTATGACTACCATCTGGTGCTGCCATGGCACTTCTTTGAGTTCTTTCAGGATGCGAAAGCATTCAAAGGCAGGACACTACTATTCCCACTCCCAACGCTCAGAGTACATAGATGTTAAACCTAAAATCGAATAGTTGAACGCAGAGCTAGATATGCGTGTCTTGGTGATAACCGGCTCTTATCCTCCTGCCAAATGCGGTGTAGGGGACTACACGTACTGTCTCGTCGAACAGCTATCAAAGATCGACGGCCTTAGCGTGGCGGTCATTGTTCAGAAGAATCTTTCGTACGAAAAAAGTAATTCAGCCGTCACCGTTTTTGACATTGTCGATAGATGGAGACTTTTAGATTTTTTTGCAATTAGACGCGTAGTTAGAAGCTGGAACCCCGACGTCATTCATATTCAATACCCCACGCAAGGCTACGGCAGGGCGATTCTACCGTGGTGTCTACCTGCTCTCTTGGAGTTATTGGGAGAGAAGGTAGTCCAAACCTGGCACGAAGGTTTCGAATTTTTGCCTAGGCCCATAATGTCCTTAAAGGCTTTGAGTTCCGGACCAATAGTTGTTGTGCGAAAAAACTACTGGGATCTTTTCACCGGCGTGACAAAACACCTCAATTCGATCAAGAAAACCATATTCATAGGCAGCGCTCCCAGCATATACGCTAGCCAAAAGACAGAAAGGGAACTGTCGACACTCAGAAGAAAGCATCTCGGACACGAACAGGAGCGACTGATCGCCTTTTTCGGATTCATATATCCAAATAAAGGTGTAGAGCAAATATTTGAAATAGCAGACTCCGCGAGGGACAGGATTCTCCTAATGGGCGAATTTGACCGACGTCGACCCTACTGTCGAGCCCTAGAGGACCTTTCCAACGAGCCAGATTGGAGCGGAAAGGTTGAGATTCTTGGCTTTGTCCTTCCAGAAGCTGCATCTGATCTTATAGCAGCGTCAGATGCCATTGTATTGCCCTTCCCTGATGGAGGAGGCGAATGGAATACATCTATTCTAGCTGCAAAGGTTAATGGAAGTTTCGTGTTGACTACGTCAAAGACACGAAGAGGCTATTACGACAGCGAAAATGTTTATTATGCCCGACCGGGTGACATACACGAATTATCTGCTGCGCTAGATCGGTACGCTGGGACAAAGCTCAATAAGAGATCGAGCAACTATGAAACTGAATGGCGGAGAGTAGCAGACCAACACGTTGAGCTTTATCAAGCGTACTGTGCGAAGTAGACATGAAAATTAAGCTTTCGGTGTGCATACCAATATACAACTTCGGCCATCTTATCGGAGAAACGTTAGGCACTATAATTCCTCAACTTACTGACGATGTGGAAATAGTCGTAGTAGACGGCGCATCAACTGATCATACGGAAGAGGTAATGCGGGAATATCTTGCAGTCGAAGCGCGCTTGCGCTACGTGCGCCTTGGTCGTAAAGGTGGCATTGATCAAGACATGGCCTCAGCTGTCGCTCTTTCAAGAGGCAGCTACTGCTGGTTATTCAGCGGTGATGACTATATGCAGGAGCATGCTTTGGCCAGAGTCCTCGCAGAGATTGAAATGGAGCCGGATTTGTTGCTTTTCAGGCACTGGAATTGCCTTTACGACATGACGCCGGTCAATGAACATCCAGTGCTCCAATCCTCGAAAGACGTCGCGTTCGATTTATCAAATGAGGGCGAGCGACTGAAGTATTTTAGAAATGCGGTGACCTCGGAAGCGTTTTTTAGCTTCATGAGTGGCTTGGTATTTCGTAAATCCCTTTGGGAGAAGCTCCCATTGAAAGCTGAGTTCATCGGCAGTTGCTGGAGTCATGCAGCTCGGTTTATTGAACTAATGGCAGAGGGATTTCTAATAAAATACATTCATCATTCTTACGTGCTTCGACGCGGTGACAACGATTCATTTATGGATCGCGGCGTCGTTAACCGCTATCGCATTGCCATAGAGGGCTATCATCGAATAGCACAATATTTTTTCGGCGCACGCAGCGAAGAGGCTTTTCACATACGAAGGGTGATAAGAAACGAACTCCCCCTACGCTATTTTATCTATGCAAAGTACATGACTCGAAAAGACCCTAAAATAGAAAGCATCGAAGTTCTGAATCATATCGCGAAGTTACATTTCAGCGACTTTTCAATAAGAAATTTGAGCTCTTACTTAACAATCCGGCTACTTCCGGCGCTACTTTGTGAATGGTGCTACCTAAGCTATAGGCGCTGGATCAGGCCGGCCTGAGCGAAGCCCACTCTTCATGCGGTAAGCGCTAGTCAACAAGAAGGTGTCATTCGCCAATCTTTTTAAGTACGAGCCAACCGAAGGTATAGTTTTTGCCTAAGCAGGACACAACGCGCTCAGACGCAGAGACTTTTACCTCGCCGACTGGTTCCATTCCCCAGAGTCTTGCCAGTGAAATAAACTCCAGAATCTCACTTTCTGAGAATATTTTCCAGCTCATGTCGAATATCTTTGTTTCTGATGTATCGATTTTATCAGGCCAATAGTCGAAAGACGCAATAAAATACCCCCCAGTACGCAGGAGTCGAGAGACTTCCCGGAGCAGCCCTAGAGGATTAAAACCATGTTCAATCACTGAAACGGCAGTCACCGCATAAAAAGTACCAGAACGCAACCCGGTTAGCATGAAGTCGCTGCAAATATAGGATATAGTTTCCGGGTGTGGCATGAGAGAGATCTTTGGATTTAGGTCGACCCCTGTTAAGTGGGTATATCCAAGCCGGTGAAGCCCAGGCAATATTTCCGAATTGAAGCACCCAATATCCAATACTGAGGCCTTCTTGCTTACGTTTTCACCTATAAATTCAAGGGAGCGCAGAACATCCCAGCTCTTCTGCAAATCACCGATGCGAAGACTACTCTTCAAGCGCAGTCGATTTAACACTCTCTCCAGGTAACTGGGAAGAAACGACACACCGAGCTGTTTTAATCTTTTTCGTGCAATTATGACTTGAGATTTAGACTGTAAAACTTCAAGCGTCACAGTGCGTTCGCCTCGAGAATGCAAAGGCCCACTATAAAGCAAGGGCGCCTTTTCCGGTACCATCTCTAGATCCAGCGGCAGCCTCTAGTCGGCCATTATGGCAACCATAGTGTTCGCCTCAGAACGGATTCAGCGCTGCACCTATGGCAGAAATGCTTTGGTGTAGAGAGCGTATGGCCTGCGCAATCTGCATCCGGTAGGGTCATTGAAAAACAGCACCAAACCCTAGCAGCCATTTCAGATCATGACATTGACTTGAAAATCACCGTATTCATACACTTCGCATACACCTCATACCCCCTATCCCGCATGAAGCGCCCAACATCGCTGCCTTCAACCTCATGAAGACTGCTCTTAAGCACTTCAACAAGCACATACTGCGGCCGATACCGGCTCCAGTCGTTGGACTTCAACACGTCCAGATCCAGGCCTTCAACATCAACCGTCAGGAAGTCGATCTGCTGCCCGGCAGGCAAATGCGCCTCCAGTATCTCCGCCAAAGGTAACACCTGAATCTTTCGGGTCGAGATGATTCTGAATCGGTTGTCGGCCTGCGCCCGCTGTTCTGAGAGTGCCGCGGAAAAACCGTTCAGCGCCGGCTCATTGAACATGTAGTAGTCCAACTCCGTCGCCACGGCGCCCACGCCCATTTCAAGGTTGATATCGCGCTTACGGCGCTTGCGGAAAGCACGCATGCTATTGGGCATCGCATCAATGTTGATGCCGCGCCAGCCTGCCTTGTAGAACAGGCAGGTATTCGAGTATCGCTGTGGATGGTGTGCCCCGACATCAACATAGAAGCCATCTTTCTTATCCGAGAAAATCCGTTTCAGTATGAGGTCTTCGCCCTCCTGCGCCCAGGAGCATTGCTGCCACTGATCCCAGCGGATGTTATAGAGCACCCGCCTGACAAGGCTCTTGATAAAATCGGGCACGTATTCCCGTATAAACTCACGCATTAGCCATCACCAACGAGACCGGGCCATTCTGGTCGTCACAGCCACTATATTGAACGACGCCACTTTCATCGCGAAAATTCTGCGCGTTTCTCCCTGCAGCAAGTCCGCAAAGAACGCAGCGGTCGCATAAGACAGCACCGTTGCCCAAGCCGCACCCAACGCGCCATAAGACGGAATGAGGAGCAGGTTCAAAGCGACATTCACCAGCATCCCCAGAACCGCCCTCTGCATGCTCAACATCTGCCGGTTCTCAGCAAGATACCAGTTACTGCTGGCAACCCCCAAGAATACAAATATCGCCGCCCAGATGTGAACCGACAACACTTCGCCGGCAGCCGCATAGTCGCTGCCAAACAGCAGGGTCACTACAGGGGTAGACAGGAATGTCATGGGCACGGCGACACACACCGAGAGCCAGACCATGACGTCGAACAGAGTCTGTAAGCGCCGGTAGTACTGCGCCTCATCGGCCATCCGGGATTCCAGGATGGCTGGCAGCACCGACGCCATAACAGCCATGGGCACAAAATACCAAACCTCACTCACGCGGGTCGCAGCGCTGTATAACCCTACCTCTGTATCACCAATCATTTGCCCGAGCATGATCTGGTCTACTTTCATATAAACGGTGATCGCCACGCCCGACAGCAGCAGGGGCCAACTGGCTGTCAGCATCGCCTTTGCCCTGCTGGCAGAGGCTCTGAGTTCGGCCAGAGAAAACCCATAGAACCGGAAAACCCAAAGCATCAGCACGGCGCCCACAAGCGCTTCGCCCATCACGGCCCACGCGAAGAGCACCAGGGGAGCATTCAGCAGAATGAGCACTATCTTGACCACGGCAAAGGCGAGAAAGGAGGCGTTCTGCACCATCACGGTGTACTTGGACAGCACCTGCGACTCAAACCAGTAGGTGGCGACGTCACTCACCTTGAAGAGCATCATGGAGCCGAGTATCGCAACCAGTACTAGCGCCAGCCTGTCCTCGGGGCGCAGCCAGAAGATAACCAGCAGAATGAGCCCGTAGGCCAGCAGCCCACCCGCGAATTGCAACGCAGCGGCGGTACCGATCGTCACCCCCTTGCCGGCCGGTTCCCGCACGATGTCCCGGACCACAATGCCCTGCAGCCCGAGGCCTGCAACAGCCCCGAACAACCCCACAAACGCGGTGGCGAAACTGAGCAGACCAAACTGCTCGGGGCCCAGGTAGCGGGCGATCCATACCCCTACCAAAAGCCCCACGCCCATACGCAGCACTTTGTCAAAAAAGAGCCAGCCGATGTTGTCGATGACCTTCAGCAGATTGGGCCGATGGGCAACGCGGCGCCTTAGAATGTCAGGGACGATACTCAAATCGATGTACTTTCCCGGGTGAGCCGCTGTTTCCAATATCGCTCTGCACCCAGCATTTCCTCAAAGTCCATCTTACTTTATCCCTGTAGTGGCGCTGCGCGCCCGTCGCGCCGCTTGTAAGCGCACTGCCTTCGGCTCGGGTCGCCCCGTATCGCGCTCTCCTGAGGCGAGACTGACGACATTGAGCCGATCCGACAAGGCGCCAGAAAGACAACGGAGTATACCGTTGCATAACCAGGCAGTGCAGACCAGGCGCTATTCACTCAAAAATGGGCAAACGACTGTTATCATACCCCACCCCAACCCACACAGTCGGACCCCATGACCAAGAAGCAGCCAACCACCTTCGCCGAAACCCTGAGCCAGTTGGAAGCGCTTACTGCGCGCCTCGAAGACAGCGACACCTCTCTGGAGCAGTCGCTGAAAGACTTTGAGCAGGGCGTTCAACTCATTCGCCAGGCACAGCAGTCCCTGCAGGAAGCCGAACAGAAAGTGCAGCTGCTGCTCGAGAAAGAGGGCAAGCCCGTTGCTGCACCGTTCCACAGCGAAGACGAGGAAGGCACAGCAGAGTGAGCCCGGCGTTGAGTACCTTCATGAGCCACAGCCGCGAGCGCTGTGAGGCGCGGTTACAGGCCGTGGGTGGCATAGCCGCCCAGGACGCACGTGCCGCGGCCGCGCTCGGCGGCCTTGAGGCGGCGGTACGCTATGCATTAGAGGCTGGCGGCAAGCGCATCCGGCCCTGCCTGGTGTATGCCGCGGCGCAGGCCATCGGCCACGCAGCGGACGCAGACGCGGCGCTGGACAATGCGGCCTGCGCCATGGAATTGATGCACACCTACTCTCTGATCCATGACGACCTGCCGGCCATGGACGACGATGCGCTGCGTCGAGGACGTCCCACACTGCACAAGGCCTTCGATGAGGCCACGGCCATCCTGGTGGGCGATGGACTGCAGGCGCTGTCTCTTATACACATCTGACGCTGCCGACGACTCCTTACGTGTAG
>CAJXUQ010000032.1 GCA_913061145.1 uncultured Haliea sp. | reverse complement strand
CGGCAGCGTCAGATGTGTATAAGAGACAGGCCATGTTCTCTGCGGTGGTGCCTGTAAACAGTTGGTCAATCATGTGGAGTTGCGCGGCGCTGTCGTCTAGGGCGTTGAATGCGGCCCGGTGCGTGAGCCACTGTGGCTGGTGTTGCAGGAACCAGCCGACATGTTTGCGTGCGATGCGCGGCCCCAGGAAGTCGCCATAGAAGAGGTGCAGGGCGCTGACGTGGTCGTGCAGCAGGGCGACCTGCTGCGCCAGTGAGGGCGCTGGCGGTGTGCTGCCGGTGGCCAGCCGTGCGGCGATCTGGCCGCAGAGCCAGGGTCGACCCTGAGCAGCGCGGCCGACCATGACGCCTGCGGCGCCGGTATGACGCAACACCGCTTCGGCCTTCTCGGCAGAGTCGATGTCGCCATTGGCAAAGACCGGGATATCCACGGCGGCGACAATGTCAGCGATGGTGTCGTACTCCGCGCTGCCGCGGAAGGCACAGGCGCGGGTACGGCCGTGCACCGCCAGCGCGGCGATGCCGGCATCCTCGGCGATTCGCGCAATGCTGACGCCATTGCGCGCCTGCGGTGAGGGGCCCGTGCGGATTTTCAGGGTGACCGGGACCTGCACGGCCGCGACCACGGCCCGCAGGATATCCCGCACCAGAGGTTCGTCAGCGAGCAGCGCGGAACCGGCTGCCTTGCGGCAGACCTTCTTGGCCGGGCAGCCCATATTGATATCAATGACCTGCGCACCCAGGGCAACGTTATAGCGCGCTGCGGCGGCCATCTGCTGTGGGTCGTTGCCGGCAATCTGTACCGAGCGGGGTTCGATTTCAGCATCGTGGCGGGTGCGTAGCCGGGTCTTGTCGGTATTCCGCAGGCGCGGGTTGCTGTTGACCATTTCGGACACCACCAGCCCCGCACCGAGTCGCGCACAAAGTTGCCGGAACGGCAGGTCGGTGACCCCCGCCATGGGTGCCAGCGCTACGGCATTGGTCAGTGTGTAAGGCCCGATTTGTGGCATTGCGGGAGACTGTGAGGTCGCTTCAGAGAGCAGCCTATGATACGCCACCGCGGCCTGCGGTTAAAGCGCGCTGTGGGCTGCGGCGCGGGCAGGTTAGACTGGGGGCCGGTCTTGGAATCGAAAATAATGAAAACAGGAGGATGTATGAGCACAGCAAAGAGTCTGCAGGGCAAGACGGCACTGGTCACTGGCGGTGCCGGCGGCATTGGCGCGGCCTGCGCTGCGGCACTGCTGCAGGATGGCGCCGCTGTGGTGCTGATGGGGCGTCGTGAGGCGGCATTACAGGCGGCGCGCGCCGCCTTGCTGGAGAAGGTACCCGGCGGCGAAGTGCGTCTGTGTCCCGGCGACGCCCTGCGAGAGGAGGATGTGTGCAGGGCGGTGGACATGGCGCACGCTGTGGCCGGGCGGCTGGATATTGTGGTGCCCACCGTGGGCGGCGGGGGCTTCAAGCCGCTGTTGCTGCAGGATCTGGATGGCCTGCGTCGGGAACTGGACCTGAATATCGGCTCGGTATTTCTCGCCGTGCGCCACGCGGCCCCCTTGATGGCCCGTGGTGGCAGCATCGTCTGCATCTCCTCGACGACAGCAGGCATGCCGTTTCCCTGGTTGTCTGCCTATTGCGCGGGCAAGGCCGGTCTGGAAGGGCTGGTGCGTGCCGCCGCGGATGAGCTGTCCTATCTTGGGCTGCGGATCAACGCGGTGCGGCCCGGGCTGACGCGCAGCGAAGCCACGGGTGATCTCTTTGCCAGCCCCGAGGTCATGCAGGCGTTCGAGGAGCAGATACCGCTACGGCGGCCCGGTGAACCGGAAGACATTGCCGCCAGCGTGCGCTATCTGGCGGGCCCCGAGTCGTCCTGGGTGACGGGTCAGTGCTTCAATGTTGATGGCGGACAATGCCTGCGCCGGCACCCTGACATGACCGGATCGCTATCCTACCTGTTCGGTGACGCGCAGATGGCTGCTGTGCTGGGGCGTGAACCCCAGGATTGACGGCTCAGGCCCGGGACAGCTCGCCGCGCAGGCACACCCAGTCCTCGCGCTCTCCAGCCACGGTGAGCTTGATGCGCGCCGCGTAGTGCTCGCACAGGGCCGCCGCCTGGCTGTTGAGCAGGCCTGACAGCAGCAGGGTGCCGCCCGGTTTGAGCAGGCTGAGCAGGGTATTCGAAAGCTCCGCGAGTGGCCCGGCAAGAATATTCGCCACCACAACATCCGCCTGACCCTGCCAGGCGGCATTGGTGGCGGCATCCGGCAGAGTGACGCTGAAGCGTTCATCTGCAACGCCGTTGCGCCGGGCGTTGTCGCGGCTGGCGACCAGCGCCTGCGGGTCGTTGTCCACCCCCAGGGCGCGTTCGGCGCCGAGCTTGAGTGCCGCCACCGCGAGGATGCCTGAGCCGCAGCCGTAGTCGACGAGGGTGTGGCCCCGCAGCGGCAGCTGGTCGAGCTGGCCAAGGCAGAGCGCCGTGGTGGGGTGTGTTCCGGTGCCGAAGGCCAGCCCCGGGTCCAACAGCAGATTGACGGCGTCCGGATCCGGCGGGTCGATCCAGCTGGGGCAGACCCACAGTTTTTCGCCAAAGCGCATGGGCTGGTAATGGCTGATCCACTCCCGCTCCCAGTCCTTGTCCTCGAGGATTTCCACCCGCTGGTTGCACCCCTCCAGGAGTGTGTCCGGGATGCGTTCCAGCACCGACGGCATGTGGGTGTCTGCGGGGAACAGGCCGGTCAGGCGTATGTGTTGCCAGAGCGGGGTTTCCCCCACGCCGGGTTCCAGCACCGGCTGGTCGGCATTGTCTTCCATGGTCACCGCCACTGCACCCGCCGCCAGCAGCTGTTCCTCAAGGGCAGCGGCGAGCGTCGGGCTGGTGTCCAGTCGCAGCTGTAGCCAGCTCACTAGCTCCAGTCTTCCAGCTTGCTTTCGAGGTAGTGAATGCTCACACCGCCAGCCTGGAAGGAGCGGTCCCGCACCAATTCCCGGTGCAGTGCCGTGTTGGTGCGGATGCCCTCGATGACCAGTTCGTCAAGGGCCTGCCGCATCCTCGCCAGGGCGATCTCGCGGCTCTCACCGTAACTGATGATCTTGGCAATCAGGGAGTCGTAGAACGGCGGTACGGTGTAGCCATCGTACAGGTGTGAGTCGACGCGGATGCCGGGACCGCCGGGTGCGTGGAACGTGGTGACCTTGCCCGGCGAGGGCATGAAGGTCTGGTGATCTTCGGCGTTGATGCGACATTCGAAGGCGTGGCCGCGAAAGACTACCTGTTCCTGGGTGACCGACAGCGGCAGGCCGCTGGCGATGCGCAGTTGCTCGCGCACGATGTCGATGCCGGTGATCATTTCCGTCACCGGGTGCTCCACCTGTACCCGGGTGTTCATTTCGATGAAGTAAAAACCACCGTCTTCATAGAGAAATTCGAAGGTGCCGGCACCGCGATAGCCGATTTCGATACAGGCGTTGACGCAGGCCTCGGCGACCTGGGCGCGCAGGTGTTCGTCGACACCGGGCGCAGGCGCCTCTTCCAGTACCTTCTGGTGACGGCGCTGCAGCGAGCAGTCCCTGTCCCCCAGGTGAATGGCGTTGCCCTGCCCGTCTGCGATGACCTGCACTTCCACATGCCGGGGTTTTTGCAGGAATTTCTCCAGGTAGACGACACCGGACCCGAAGGCGGCCGCTGCCTCGGCCTGGGTCAGCTGCACCGAGTTCAGCAGGGCCGCTTCATTGTGCACAACCCGCATGCCGCGACCGCCACCGCCGGCGGCAGCCTTCACGATCACGGGGTAGCCGATGCGCCGGGCAATCTCCAGCGTGCGCTCGGCGTCATCGGTGAGGGGGCCATCGGAGCCCGGAACCGTGGGCACACCGGTCTTTTTCATGGCCTCGATGGCCGACACCTTGTCGCCCATGAGACGGATGGTGTCGGCTTTCGGGCCGATGAAGATGAAGCCGCTCTTCTCTACCTGTTCGGCAAAGTCCGCATTCTCGGCCAGAAACCCGTAACCGGGGTGGATGGCGCTCGCGTTGGTGACTTCCGCGGCGCTGATGATCGCGGGTACGTTGAGATAGCTTGCGGTGGAAGCTGCGGGGCCGATGCAGACCGCCTCGTCGGCGAGGCGCACGTGCATCAGCTCGCGATCCGCCTTGGAATGGACCGCCACGGTCTTGATGCCCATCTCCTTGCAGGCCCGGAGAATCCGCAGGGCGATCTCACCGCGATTGGCGATGAGAACCTTTTCCAGCTTGGCCATGATGTATTCCTCTGCTTGCGGCGCGCAGGCGCCGGTGGCTGTGTCAGACGATGGAGAACAGAGGCTGCTCGAATTCAACCGCCTCACCGTTGTCGACCAGGATGGCCTCGATGGTGCCGGATTTGTCCGCTTCGATCTGGTTCATCATTTTCATGGCTTCGACGATGCAGAGGACGTCGCCTACCTTCACGCTCTGGCCCACTTCGACGAACGCGGGCGACGTGGGCGAGGGGGAACGGTAGAAGGTGCCCACCATCGGCGAGGTGATGAGCTTGCCACTGTGTACCGGTGCGCTGGGCGCTGCCGCTTCTGCCGCGGGTGCAGGGGTCGCCGCTGGAGCACTGGGTGCCGGAGCCGCAGCAGGGGCTGGTGCCTGTGCATAGGCCGCCATCAGGGGTTGCGCGCTGTTGCGGCTGATGCGCACAGACTCCTCCCCCTCCTTGATTTCTATCTCATCGATGTTGGACTCTTCCAGCAATTCGATCAGCTTTTTAACTTTGCGAATGTCCATGACAGGGCTCTCTCTGGTTTTCGTTTCAGGGCTGTTCCAGTTGCCGCAGGGCGGCCAGTAAAGCGAGTTCGTAGCCGTGTGCACCCAGTCCACAGATCACGCCGACCGCCAGATCGGAGAAATACGAGTGCTGTCGAAAGGGCTCTCGGGCGTGGGTGTTGGACAGGTGCACCTCGATAAAGGGAATCGCCACCGCAGCCAGGGCGTCCCGCAGCGCGACGCTGGTGTGGGTAAACGCCGCCGGATTGATCAGGATGAAGTTCACGCCTTCGCGCCGCGCATCGTGGATGCGCTCCACGAGTTCGTATTCCGCGTTGCTCTGCATGGCGAGCAGGTGATGTCCCTGCGCGGTGGCAACGTGGGTCAGACGGCTGTCAATGTCGGCCAGGGTGGTGTGGCCATAAACGGCGGGTTCACGCTCCCCCAGGAGGTTCAGGTTGGGACCGTGCAGTACCAGAATGGTGGCCATGGTTATTCGCCTGTGCGTTTTTTGACCCATTGCGGCAAAGTCTGGCTGAAAAATCCGTGGCTGTCCATCAATGAGCAGGATTTTTTAGAAAATAGCGGATGTTAGCCGCCAGTTAGGCGAATTTTTCCCATTTCCGGGAGATGGCGACACAAAAGCCCGCGAAATAGGCGAGATGGCTGAAGTTGCGCGAAAACAGCCATATTTCCGGTAAACCGCGAGGATATCAGCGGGATCTAGCCTCTATCTGCCGAAATACTCTCCAGCGAGCTGATAACCCCGTTGCGTGTCAGTATCTGGGGCAGGAGCACGGGTGCCGCCGCGGGGTCGGCTGGATACAGCACATACAGGGGAATACCGGAGCGGCCGTGGCTGCGCAGGTAGTTGGCGATATCGGCATCATAGTTGGTCCAGTCTGCCACCAGGAAGGCGACATTGTGTGCCCGGAACGCAGCCTGCACCGCCTCGGTGTAGAGCACGCCCTGCTCGTTGGCGATGCAGGTGATGCACCAGTCTGCGGTGACATCGACGAAAACCGGGCGACCCGAGCGGCGCAGCTCCTCCACTCGTTCCTCTGACCAGGCCGATGCGTCACCGACCCCGATTGCGACTGTGTCCGGGCCTGTGGGTATGCGCCAGAGTCCCAGCGCCAGTGCCCCCGCCAGGCTGGCGAGCGCGAGTACCCTGCGTGCCGTCCGGCCAGACGAGGTGTCTCCCTGCCACAACCACAGTGCCAGCGCCAGTAGCAGGCCACCGCTGAGGGCGGCCGCCATGGTATCCACGCTGGTCTGGCGTCCGGCAACCCACAGTAACCAGATGGCTGTGGCGTAGAGCGGAAAGGCCAGCAGTTGCTTCAGGGTTTCCATCCAGACACCGGGCCGCGGCAGCCAGTCACGGGCCCGGCTGCTGTAGCTCAGCAGTAACATTGGCGCTGCCATACCCGCCCCGAGGGCAAAGAAGATGGCAAGTGACACCAGCGCGGGCTGGGTCAACGCGAAACCCAGTGCAGTGCCCATGAACGGCGCCGTGCAGGGACTGGCCACGACCACCGCCAGTACACCCGTAAAGAAGCTGCCCGCCGATCCCTGGCGCTCGGCCAGGCTGCCGCCCAGGTTCATCACGCTGCTGCCGAGCTGTACCATACCGGACAGCGAGAGCCCCATGGCCAGAAACAGGTAGGCGAGCGCAATGACAAAGCCCGGGGATTGCAGCTGGAACCCCCAGCCCACCGCTTGCCCCGCGGTCTGCAGGGCGATCAGTACGCCGGCAACAGCCAGGAAGCTGGCGATAACCCCCAGGGTGTACAGCCAGCCGTGGTGCAGGCGTTCATGTCGACCGGTATTGGCAAACCCGAGGACCTTCAGCGAGAGCACAGGGAATACACAGGGCATCAGGTTCAAGATGGCGCCACCGAAGAACGCCAGCAGCAGCATGTAGGGCAGGGTCGACAGGCCTGCACCGGCGGCAGGCAGGCTGGCAGTCGCGGCGACCGGTGCCTGGGCGACCGGGTTGGCCTGGCCCGTACCGAAGTCTATGTCAAAGACTTCGGTGCGCGGCGGGTAGCATAGCCCGGCGTCGGCGCAGCCCTGTGACTGCACGCTGAGGCGGGCAAAGCCGGGCGGTTCCCGGACCTGCAGCAGTACTTCAACCTCGTTGTAGTAAACCTGCACATCGCCGAAGAATTCGTCACTGCGCGCCAGCCCGGGTGGCACCTCGGCGCTGACCTGCAGGGACTCACCGCCGCGCTCGAGACGGAAATCGAAGGCGTGCTGGTAGAGGTAGTAGCCCTCCGCGATTCGCCAGTAAAGCCTTACGCGGCCATCGTCCGTGGGCTCCACAGCAAGCTGGTACGCCTCTTCCACCGGCAGGAAATCGGGTTGTGCGAACGGGTTCGACCCCGATGTGCCGGTGGGAAACTGGGCCAGCACCAGGCTGCTGTACAACCAGAGCAGGCTGGCAAGCACGAAACGCATGAGCAATCCTTGTAGGGTAACGGCTTGTGCCGCGTCGCGATTGTAGCAGCCTGCGGCGGGCGGCCCAACGAAATGGCGCCAACCGGCGCTGCGCGCAAGTGTTATAATCTGAGCCTTCTATATCGTGATAGTTTCATTGCAGGAGAGAAAAAGGGTGAGCCAAAAGAGTTATCGTTCTGCGCTGTTTCTGGCTGTGCTCGCACTGCCGCTGGCTCAGGCTGCGGCCGCTCAGGTGGTGCTCGAGGGGGCCTGGGTGCGCGCACTGCCGCCGACCCAGACGCGTACCGCGGCCTATCTGACGGTGCGTAACGCCGGCGCTGAAGCGGTTGTCATCAGCGGCGCCAGCACGCCCATCGCCGGGCGCGTGGAGCTGCACGAAACCCTGCAGAGCGAGGGCATGATGCGCATGGAAGAACAGTCTGAGGTTCGGGTGCCGGCTGGCGCTGCGGTGTCCTTCGCTCCCGGCGGTTTGCACCTTATGCTGCTGGACCTGGACACCATGCCAGCAGTGGGCGATGCGGTGGAGCTGTGCCTGACGATCGACGGCGCGCCGCTGTGCACCACGGCGGAGACCCGTCGTGATGCTGCCCCCGCAGCCCATCACGACCACCAGCACCACTGATGGCCTTTGCGCCAGGGAGTGAACAACCATGACAGAATTGCAGGATCGCATCGCCAACTGGCGTGATAGCGCGCTGCCCGGTGGCGTCTGGGCGCGGCGTCTGGGTGGCACAGTGCTGGTGTACCTGCTGTTGGCCGTGCTCGTGGGTGCCTACTGGAGCCTGACGCCCGCGCCCTTCGATGTCGCGGAGCGTGCTAGCAGCTATTCCACGCGAACGGGCGGCCAGGTCGCCGTGGGTTCCACCACCACGGCAGCCTTGATCGGCGCCGTGGAAACCCTGCTGGAGAAGCCCGGTGGCTACCTCAGTAACGATGTGGCCCCGCCCGGGCTCTGGCTGGACAACCTCCCCAACTGGGAGTTTGGGGTCTTGATACAGTCCCGTGATCTGGCACGCGCCCTGCGCGAGGTCTTCAGTCGCTCGCAATCCCAGTCGCGGGAAGACCCGGACCTGGCACTTGCGGAGCCGCAGCTCAACTTCAATTCCGACAGCTGGATCCTGCCGACAACCGAGGCCCAGTACCGGGATGGCGTGAACCACCTGCACAGCTATCTCGCGCGCCTGGAAGATGATAACGACAGCGATGCCCAGTTCTACGCCCGTGCTGACAACCTCCGCTACTGGCTGGCGACCGTGAGTTCCCGCCTGGGCAGCCTGTCCCAGCGGCTGAGCGCCAGCGTGGGGCAGCGTCGCCTGAATACGGATCTGGCGGGCGACGGCAGTGCGCGGCAGTCAACACCGGCCCCGGCCGAGATGCTGGTCAGCACCCCCTGGCTGGAGATCGACGACGTGTTTTTTGAAGCACGTGGTACCGCGTGGGCGCTGATTCATTTCCTGAAAGCGGTCGAAGTGGACTTCGCGGACGTACTGGCCAACAAGAACGCGCAGGTCAGCGTGCAGCAGATTATTCGCGAGTTGGAAGCCACCCAGGACGTGGTGTGGAGCCCCATGATTCTCAACGGCAGTGGCTTCGGCCTGCTGGCCAACCACTCGCTGGTCATGGCGTCCTACATCAGCCGCGCCAATACGGCCATGATCGACCTGCGCGATTTGCTCGCCCAGGGCTAGCGGGGTACTACTTGCGGTCGTAGCGCAGCCGGGTACCGGTATCCAGCGAGAGCCGGATCTCGTCCGCGCTGATGGCCTCGGGGAAGTAGGTCCCCGACAGTTTGGCGTCGAGCAGGCTGGCGCCTTCCAGGTTGGTTTCGCGGAAGTCGATACCACTGAGGTCCGCATTGCGGAAATAGGAGTTACTGAAATCGAGGCCGCGCGCATTCATGTTGCGCAGGTCTCGGCCGCGGTAATCGCCACTGCGCAGTTCGCCCGTGTCCAGTACATCGCGCTGTTCGTTGAAGCCTTTGATATCTTCATTGCGCAGCAGCTGGTAGAGCGGGTCTTGCTTGATTTCAGGTTTGCTCATTGTGATCTTCCAGGGAGGCGGGCATGGTCCGGTCGGTGTTATGTCCGTTAGCTTAAGGCACCTGCAGCGATATGCCTAGCACGTCGGCGCCGGAGTCGGTGGAACTGGCTGGTTTTCTGCTCACACGGCAGTGGCGTGAGAGCCAGGGTGGCATTGTCGTTGAGCTCTGGTTTGCCACAGCGCGCGGTCCCGTGCAGGTGGAGATCGAGGGTGAGCGTGCGGTGTTCTTTCTCGCCGCTCCGGAGGCGGAGCAGCAGCGTGCACTACTGGCGCTGCAGGCCGGCGTGGAGCTCAAGCCACTGAGTCTGCGCAATTTCGCCATGCAGCCCGTGGTGGGTGTCTACAGTACCGGCTACCGGCAGTCCCGAGCGCTCGCCGACCGCCTGCTGGAGCGCGGCGCGGACCCGCTGGAGGCGGACATCAATCCGGCCGATCGTTACCTGATGGAGCGGTTCATCACCGGGGGCGCCCAACTGGCGGGTCAACTGGAGCAGCGAACGGGTCACGGCTATATGCGCAACCCACAGCTGCGTCCCGCGGCACTGCGTCCGCAATTGACCATGGCCTCTTTCGACATTGAAACGGCCATGGAAGGCCTGCAGCTGTATTCGATTGCCGTGCACGTGACGCCTGCAGCAGGGGATTCCGCCGGCCAGCAGTTGCGACGCGTTTTCATGCTGGGCGCCTGCGACGCCGGGGAGCAGGTTGAAGCGCTGCCCACGCAACGCGCGGTGCTGGAACGTTTCCTTGACTTCATTGCCGAGGTCGATCCGGATGTGCTGGTTGGCTGGAATGTAGTGAATTTTGATACCTGGTACCTGCAGCGACTGGCGGATGCCCTGGGTGTACCACTGCGTCTGGGTCGCGCCGGCACCACAGTACACTGGCGCACACTGGATGAGGACGGAGAGCGGCGCACCGCGCGACTGACGGGGCGCCTGCTGATTGATGGCATTGAACTGCTGCGCGCTGCCTTCTACCGCTTCGAAAGCTTCGCTCTGGATGCCGTGGCGCACGAGTTGCTCGGTACCGGCAAGCTGCTTAAGGGCGCCGGGCGCGGCGAAGAAATCGGCCGCCTGTTCCAGGAGGACAAGGCACGGTTGGCAGCGTACAACCTGCGCGACTGTGAGCTGGTGTCGGATATTTTCGCCCACACGGGGTTGCTCGACTTCGCCGTCGCGCGCACTGTCATGACGGGGCTCAACCCGGACCGGCTCGGGGGCTCCGTTGCCTCATTCGACAACCTGTACCTGCCCCGGCTGCACCGCGCTGGCTTTGTTGCACCCAACCCGCAGCGCGATCAGGAGCCGAGTCCGGGCGGCGTCGTGCTGGATTCGCGTCCTGGCCTTTACCGGCACGTGCTGGTGCTCGACTTCAAGAGTCTGTATCCCAGTATCATTCGCACCTTCTGTATCGATCCGCTGGGCCTCGCCCTGGGCCTTGCCGATGCCCGGCAGGGGGCATCGGTGCCGGGCTTTGCCGGCGCTCGCTTTGCGCGCCGCGGGCACATTCTGCCGGCCCTCATTGAGACGCTCTGGCGGCGGCGGGACGCGGCCAAGCAGGCGCAGGATGCACCGCTCTCGCAAGCGATCAAGATCATCATGAATTCGTTCTATGGGGTGCTCGGCAGCCCGGGGTGTCGCTTCTTCGACGCTCGTTTGGCCAGCAGTATCACTCGCCGCGGGCATGAGATATTGCTGCGTACCCGGGAGCGCATTGAGTCCCTGGGCCATCAGGTGATCTACGGCGACACGGATTCCGTGTTCGTGTGGATTGCTGATGCCGCCGATGACGCAGCGGCGGAGGCCGCGGGGCGTATCCTGCAGCGCGATCTCAACCGCTGGTGGCAGCAGCAGCTGCGCGACGAGTTCGCCCTGGACTGTGTCCTGGAATTGGAATTCGAAACGCATTACCGGCGGTTCCTCATGCCCACCATTCGCGGCTCGGAGAAAGGCTCAAAGAAGCGCTACGCCGGCCTGGTGGGGACGGGGGCAGCCGAGCATGTGGTGTTCAAGGGCCTGGAGAATGTGCGCACGGACTGGACCAGGCTCGCACGCGACTGTCAGCAGGAACTGTACCGGCGCGTATTTCTCGACCAGCCCTGGGACCTGTGGCTGCAACAGCTGGTAGCGGCGGTGCTGGCAGGTGAGCACGATGGGGATCTGGTGTACCGCAAGCGGCTGCGCCGTCGCCTGATGGATTATGAGCGCAATGTGCCGCCCCATGTGCAAGCCGCGCGTCGCTATGCCGACCACGGCCTGTCGCCTCCGGCGCGGGGCGACTGGGTGGAATACGTGATGACGACCTCGGGACCCGAGCCGGCCGCCGCTCCCCGGGCGCCGCTCGATTACGGGCATTATCTGGAGCGGCAGCTGGCGCCGGTGGTGGACGGCATACTCGGTTTTCTCGACACGTCCTTTGCGGCGGTTACCGGGCGCCAGATGGACCTGTTCTGAACCTGCCGGGCAGCCGCATGTCGCAGCGACGTTCAGTCGCCGAAAAACTCCGCGCGCAGGGCGGGGTAGTCGGCTGCGGGGAGTCGTGGTCCGTAGTTGGCAACCACGCGTCCCGCGGCAAGGCTGGCGAAACGGCCGGCGGTGGCGTAGTCCTCGCCGCGGCCGATGGCATAGAGGAATGCGCCCGCAAACATGTCGCCGGCGCCGTTGCTGTCCACCGCCTGTACCCGGTGTGGGGGGATTTCGTGCAGGGTGACGCCATCCCAGGCGAGTGCGCCAGCGGCGCCGCAGGTCACGACAAAGCGGCGCGCAATCGGTTTCAGACGTTCCATGGCGGTGTTCAGGTCGTCGGTGTCGCCCCAGCAGAGGGCCTCGTCCCGGTTGCAGAACACCAGGTCCACCTGCGTGCCGATCATGGCCTGCAGGCCTTCGCGGAAGAACTCCACCATGCCCGGGTCGGAAAAGCTCAGTACCGTCTTCACACCCGCGGCTTCGGCCAGCTCCCGGGCGCGGATGGCGGCTGCACGCCCCGTGTCCGAGGTGACCAGATACCCCTCGATATACAGGTACTCTGAGTCGGCCAGTGCGGCAGGATCGAGCTCGTGTACGGACAGCGTTTCACTGATGCCGAGGAAGGTGTTCATACTGCGTTCGGCATCGGGCGAAATCAGCACCAGGCATTTGCCGGTAGTGCCCTGCGGCCGTTGCGCCATATTGTGCGCCACACCCGCCTGCTCGAGGTCCCTGACGTAGATGGCGCCGTCGGCATCGTCGGCGACCTTGCAGGTCATGTAGGTCGGCACGCCGAACTGGGCGGCAGCGATCATCGAATTGCCGGCGCTGCCACCGCTGGCGTGACTGGCCTTTACCAGGTGACCTTGCAGCAGGCCAAGCAGCTCAGCCTGACGGGCCTCATCCACCAGTGTCATCAGGCCCTTGTCGACCCCCATGGTGGTCAGTTCAGCGTCCTGCACCTGGATTTCGGTGTCGACCAGGGCTGCACCCATGCCGTAGATCGTGTATTTCTTCATCTGCCTGTGGCTCCCTCCAGTTCAGGCGGCTATTATCCCGATCCCCCAGTCAAATGAAAGCGGGTGTGCGCTACACTCCCCCCATGGCCAGAACCCGTCGCCCATTCCTGAAGCTGTTTCTAGCGGCCTGCGCTGCAGGCCTGCTGGTGGTTGTGTACCTCGACGTGCGGATTACGTCGACATTCACCGACAAGATGTGGGAGTTGCCGGCCAAGGTGTATGCCCGGCCACTGGAACTGTTCGCCGGTGCCGCCCTGTCGGCCGATGACCTCGCCTGGGAGCTGGAGGTGCTGGGCTATCGCAAGCAGGCTGCGGCGCGGCGCCCCGGTGAGGTGTCCCGCGCGGGGAATCGTTTCGACCTGTATACCCGGGGCTTCAGCTTCCCCGGGGAGCGCGAGCCGCCGCGGCTGGTGCGGCTGGAAGTGCAGGGCGATCGCGTGGCCGTGTTGCGCGACGCCCAGGGCACCATCGATCTGATGCGGCTGGATCCGGTACAGATCGGCGGCATTTATCCACACCACGGTGAAGACCGCATTCTGGTGCGGCTGGAAGATGTGCCCGAGAGCCTGCGCGCAACGCTGCTGGCCGTAGAGGACCAGCGCTTCTATGACCACTGGGGATTCTCGCTGACCGGTATTGCCCGTGCGGCGCTCAGCAACCTGCGCTCCGGGCAGGTGGTGGCAGGTGGCAGCACCATTACCCAACAGCTGGTGAAGAACTATTACCTGACGCCGGAGCGCACCATCGTGCGCAAGCTCACCGAAGTGGTGATGGCGGTGCTGCTGGAGCTCCACTTCAGCAAGGAGCAGATCCTCGAAAGCTATCTCAATGAGGTGTACCTTGGGCAAGAGGGGCCGCGCGCCATTCACGGGTTTGCCCTGGCCTCGCTGCACTACTTCGACCGGCCGCTGCAGCAATTGGGTTTGCACCAGCAGGCGCTGTTGGTGGGCATGATCAAGGGGCCTTCCCTGTACAATCCGCTGCGCAATCCCGAGCGCGCCCGATCCCGACGCAATGTCGTGCTGGATGTCATGGTCGAGCAGGGATTGGTGTCGAGAGAGCAGGCGACGGTCGCTCAGGGCATGCCGCTCGATCTCAACAACCGCGACGGCATTCGCGACAGCTTCCCCGCCTTTCTCGACCTGGTGCGGCGGCAGTTGCGCCTCGAGTATCGGGATGAAGACCTGACCACGCTTGGCCTCAGCATTTTTACCAGTTTTGACCCCCTGCTGCAGCGGCAGATGGAGCGCAGCAGCACGGCGATTCTGAAGCAGGTCGACGGAACCGGTAAACTGGAAACGGCCTCGGTGGTCACCCGTTTCGACAGCGGCGAAGTGGCGGCGCTGGTGGGTGGTCGGCAGGTACGCTATGCCGGTTTCAACCGGGCGCTCGACGCCCGTCGACCCGCCGGTTCCCTGCTCAAGCCGGCTGTTTACCTCGCGGCGCTGGAACAGCCGCGTCGCTATACGCTGGCCACACCCCTGGCGGATACCCCGCTGCGGGTGCCCGGGCCAAACGGGGACGTCTGGGAGCCCCGCAATTTTGACCGGCAGGCCCATGGGCAGGTACTGTTGCATCGCGCGCTGGCGAATTCCTATAACCTGGCCACCGCCCGCCTGGGCCTGGATCTCGGTATCGACCGGGTTGCCGACATGCTGCGCCGGCTGGGCGTGGAGGGTGACATCCCGGAGGTGCCGGCGCTCACACTCGGCGCTGGGGAATACTCACCCATGGACATGGCAGCGATGTACCAGACCATCGCCGCGGGTGGCTTCCGCATGCCGTTGCGCAGTATTCGCGAGATTGTCGATGCAGACGGGGAGCCGCTGCGCCGCTACCCACTGGAATACGATCGTACCGTCAGCCTGCAGGCAATGCACCTGTTGCATTATGCGCTGCGCGAGGTCCTGCGCGAGGGAACAGGGCGGGGTGCCTATGCGTATCTCGACAACAGCTTCCAGGCGGCGGGCAAGACCGGCACAACCAACGAGGGGCGTGACTCCTGGTTTGCCGGTTTCTCCGGCGACCTGCTGGCGGTCACCTGGGTCGGTCGCGACGACAACAGCGCGACCGGGCTCACCGGCAGTACGGGCGCCCTGAAGATCTGGTCCCACTTCATGGCCAACGCGAGCCAGCGTTCACTGGGGTACCGCATGCCTGAAGACATGCAGCCCCAATGGATAGACAGCGCCACCGGTTATGTGACCGGCGAGGGCTGCCCCGGCGCCCGTTTGATGCCCTTCGTGATCGGGTCCGAGCCACGCCAGCGCAGCCAGTGCAGCGGTGGCAGCAAGAGCAGCACCATCCGCGACTGGTTCCAGTCACTCTTCGGGGGGAATTCCTGATGCCCATCGCCACCCGGCTGCCACGCAGCGCCCTGCCAGTGCTGCTGCTGGCGCTATCCGGTTGCACCATCTACTCGCCCCCGCAGGGACCTGCGCCTATCGAAACACGCCCCGAGCCCGGCGTGGTGACCCAGCAGAAGCAGCCGCCTGTCGCGCCCCAGCCCCCGCCCGCCAGGGAGCCCAACGCCGTGGCCGCGTACAGCGGCCTGGTGAGTAAAGCGCGCGCCGCCAGCGCGCAGGGCGACTACAATGGCGCCCTGTCCTTGCTGGAACGCGCCCAGCGCATCGACCCGGATAGCGCGGAAATCTACCTTGAGCTGGCGCGAACCTACGCCGCCCAGGGGCAAATGGAACAGGCGCGCGCCACTGCGGCCCGCGGCACCCTGTACTGCAGGAGCCAGAGCGAGTGCGAGGCTCTGCGCGCCCTGGCGCGCTAGGCGTTTTCGCAGACTACGCGAAAGCCGTCTGCAGCGGGCTCGAAGCGCAGCTGCTGATTGATGCAGTCCGGTATATCGCCCGCCGAGTGGCTGACAAAGATGATCTGTGTGTCGCTGTGACGCGCAATGTGATCAATGGCCTGCAGCAACCGCCTCCGGTGATTGCCATCCAGACCCAGGGTCGGTTCATCCAGCAGCAGGATCAGCGGCGATTTCACCATCGCCCTGGCCAGCAGGACCATCCGCTGTAGTCCGAAGGACAGGGTGTCGTAGCTCTGCATCGCCAGTTCGCCGACGCCGAGTGCATCCAGCCAGGCCTCTGCGGCGCGGCGCTGTACGTCGCCCCAGTTGTCAAACAGCCCGACGCTGTCGAAAAAACCGGACACCACGACCTCGACCACCTTCATGGAACGCGCGAAGTTCAGCTGCAGCTGGGTGTCCAGCTGACCGTACTTCTGTTTGATGTCCCAGATGCTCTCGCCGCTGCCACGCTTGCGACCGAACAGGGTGATGTCCTGTCCGTAGGCTTTGTGGTTGTCCCCGGTGATCAGGCTGAGCAGGGTGGTCTTGCCGCAGCCGTTGGGTCCGGATACACAGCAGTGCTGGTGGCGGTCGAAGCGCCAGTTGAGATGTTGCAGCACGGTCAGGTCGCCATAGCGCACCGCCACATCGTGCAGCTCCAGCAGCGGGCCGTCGGGCAGATGGTAGGGGCGTGGCGCCGGCGGTGGCAGTTCGCAAAGCGGTGGGAGGGGAGGCGCCATCAGGCGCAGCACGTCGTCGCGCGCGAGGACCTCGGCGGGGCTGCCCTGGCAGACAACGCGCCCTTCATCGAGCACGAGAACCCGGTGTACGCCCGCTGGAATGTCCTCCAGCTGGCGACAGAGGATGATCAGGTTCCGCCGCCCTTGCAACAGGCTTCCCAGGGCATCATTCATCGCCTGCTGACTGGCGTGATCCAGGCCGTCCAGGGGGTTGTCGAGAATCAGCAGCGCGGGGTTGCTGAGCAGCGCACGTACCAGCAGCGTCTTGCGCATTTCACCGGTGGAGATGTAGCGCAGGCCGCGGTCGAGGATATGCTCCATGCCCAATCGGCTGACCCACGCGAGAAAGTGCTCGTCGGCCTCCTGCCCTGCGAGTATCGCGTCCCGAACCCGCGTACCGGGGTCGGCCGCATCGGCGCGGTACTCGGAGTCATCCAGTTTGCGGTCGCGAGCGCACAGCGCCTGCGCCTGTTCGAAACACACGTAGGCGACACCGCTGGTCAGCAGCGGTTCCGAGCTGTGGTAGTCGCCCGAAAAGTGAGTGGTCTGGTGACTCAGTATGCGTGCCAGGCTGGTTTTGCCACTGCCGTTGGGCCCAACGCAGGCCCAGTGCTGACCGGCAGGCACGCTCCAGTTGAGCTGCCTCAGTGCCGGGCGAGCACGGTATACAAGGTTGATATCGCGCAGTTCAAACAGGGTCTGTGTCGCGGTCATGCGGTTATCCTGGTAGGAGGCGGCTTGTCATGTTCTACCCTGGCTGGCTTAATCACGTGCCAGTCTGCAGGAATCCGCCGGTGTCTGTCTCTCTGCTGCACATGATCGAAAGCCGCCTGGCCGCGCATCGGCCCGCGCGGCCCTGGTTGCGGCCGTTGATGAAACGCTCCGCGGTAGCGTTAGTCTTGCAGGTACGAGAGGGCGAGCTGCACATTCTAATGATCAAGCGCGCAGAAAGGGAGGGGGATCCCTGGTCTGGGCATATGGCATTCCCCGGTGGCCGCATGGATCCGGGTGATGCCCATGGCTACGCGGTCGCGCTGCGCGAAACGCGGGAGGAGGTGGGGCTTGACCTCGCGCGCCAGGGTCGCTGCATTGGCCGTCTGTCCGACCTCAACGCGCGACCGCACCGCGGAACCTTCGGCATGGCGGTCAGCCCCTTTGTCTTTCGTGTGGATCGCAGCTTGCATTTCCAGCTCAATTACGAAGTCGCCGAAGTGGTCTGGGTGCCGCTGGAGTTTCTGCTCGACAATGCCAATCGCGACACGATGCGCTGGCAGCGCAACCGCATCACCCTGAACATGCCCTGCTATCACTTCGGCAAATACCGCATCTGGGGCCTGTCGCTGGCGATGCTGGATGAACTCATGGACCTGATCGAGGGTGGCAGTCAGCGACGTCGCAGCTGGCGCAGGCGCTAGCCCGGGCCTGTTACTGTGCCTCGCGCAGGAACTCGCTGGTATCCAGCATCAGCTCACGCAGGGCGGGGTCCTCGCGACTGGCCTGCCGCAACGCCTCCCGGCTGATGTCGCCGCGAACATAGGCGGCAAGGAGGTCCAGCAACACGGGCGTCATTTTGGGCTCGCGCTCCCAGCGCGGCGCATCGACCAGGTTACCCGTGACCCGGTCATCATGGCGTTGCAACCAGTAGCCACCGCAGCTGGACAGGTAATAGTCGCCGAGCCTGCCGTAGCTGATATTCGGCGTCATCGGGTCGAAGCCGCCGGGTACCTGTTCGGTGATGCGGTAGAGTGCCATCACCCAGCGGCTGTTGGCGGAAAACTCGGTGGCGTCCGGGCGGCAGTAGTCGCGTGCCTGCAGCCACAACCTGATGCTCTGGTTGTACTCGCGCCCGCGCAGGATGCTGTCGACGGCAAGGTCGACCGAATTACCCTTACCGCCGGTGACGGTAACGGCAGCGACGAGGTCCGCCCGGTCCTGCACGTCGGCAAAACTCCCTTCCCAGAGACACAGGCAGGATGCTTCCGGTGTACTGTTCTCGGCCGTTTCGTCGTCTGCCTTGCCCGGGTCGGCGAAGGTGAGGGTGGCGAGCAGGGAAAGCGTGATGCTGGCCAGCACTGCGTAGCGTCTCACGACAGCCCGCCTAGTCCTGCAGGGCGCGTGCCGCCTGCAGCGCGAAGTAGGTCAGTATGCCGTCACAGCCGGCGCGCTTGAAGGCAAGCAGTGACTCCAGCATCACCGGCTCCTGTGCCAGCCAACCTTGCTGGAAGGCCGCCATGTGCATGGCATATTCGCCGCTCACCTGGTAAGCGAAGGTGGGGGCCTGCAACTCCGTCTTCACGCGGCGCACGATATCGAGGTAGGGCATGCCCGGCTTCACCATGATCATGTCGGCGCCTTCGGCGAGGTCGAGGGCGCACTCGTGCAGGGCTTCATCGCTGTTGCCCGGGTCCATCTGGTAACTGTACTTGTTGCCGCCCTTGATGTTGGCCGCGGAACCCACGGCATCCCGGAAGGGACCGTAATACGCCGATGCGTATTTTGCGGCGTAGGCCATGATCAGGGTGTTGGGGTGGCTGTGCTGCTCGAGCATGTTGCGAATCGCTCCGACGCGCCCGTCCATCATGTCAGAAGGTGCCACTATGTCGGCACCGGCTTCGGCGTGAGACAGCGCCTGCTGTACCAGTGCGTCGGTGGTAACGTCGTTGAGTACGTAACCGCTGTCGTCAATGATGCCGTCCTGCCCGTGCGTGGTATAGGGGTCCAGCGCCACGTCCGTGATAAGCCCCAGCTCCGGTACTGCGTCCTTCAGCGCCTTTACGGTGCGCTGGACCAGCCCGTCCGGGTTCCAGGCCTCCTCGGCCCGCAGGCTTTTGCGCTCTGCCGGTATCACGGGGAATATGGCGAGGGCGGGTATGCCAAGATCATGGGCCTCGCGCGCGAGGTCTGTCAGCAGGTCGACACTGAGCCGTTCAATCCCCGGCATGGACGCCACGCTTTCCCGCTGCTGACGGCCCTCCAGTACAAACACCGGATAAATCAGGTCGGCTGGGCTGAGCGCATGTTCACGCACCAGCCTGCGGGAGAAGTCGTGCGCGCGCAAGCGGCGCATGCGGGTCTGTGGAAAGGGGCCACGAGAACTCTGGAACATGGGCGCGTTTCTCCGTTCAGAGGCTGGCAAATGCGCTGCGCGCTGCCGCCAGGGTCTGCTCGATGTCGTCGTCGGTATGGGCTGCCGATGTGAACCCTGCCTCGTAAGATGCCGGGGCAAGGTAGACGCCAGCATCCAGCATCAGGTGGAAAAAGCGGTTGAAGGCTGCGCTGTCACAGGCCATGACCTGCTGGTAGTTGCTGACGTGGTCAGCATCAGTGAAGAATCCGCCGAACATGGTACCGGCGTGATTGGTGGTAAACGGCACCCCGGCGCTGGCAGCCGCCTGTTCGAGTCCCTCACAGAGCGCGGTGGTGCGGGCAAACACCGGTTCATAGAATCCCGGCGCGGAAATCACCTCCAGGGTCGCGAGGCCTGCGGCCATGGCGATGGGATTACCCGAGAGCGTGCCGGCCTGATACACCGGCCCCAGCGGTGCAATGTGCTCCATGATATCGCGCTTGCCACCGAAGGCGCCTACCGGCATGCCGCCACCGATGACTTTGCCCAGGCAGGTGAGGTCTGCCTCAATGCCGTAAAAACCCTGTGCGCCCTGCAGGCCGAAGCGGAAACCGGTCATGACTTCATCGAGTATCAGCAGGCTACCGTGTGCGCTGCATACCTCGCGCAGCGTTTCCAGAAAGCCCGGTTGCGGGGGGATGCAGTTCATGTTGCCCGCGACCGGTTCGACGATGACACAGGCGATCGCGTCGCCGTGTTCGGCAAAGGCGCGGCGGAGGCCCTCGCTGTCGTTGTAGGTCAGCGTCATGGTGTGATCTGCCAGCGCCGCCGGTACGCCTGGTGAGCTCGGGACGCCGAGGGTCAGCGCTCCGGAGCCGGCCTTTACCAGCAGGGAGTCAGAGTGCCCGTGGTAGCAGCCCTCGAACTTCACGATGGTGTCACGCCCGGTGACACCGCGAGCCAGCCGTATGGCACTCATGGTGGCTTCGGTTCCGGAGTTGACCATGCGCACCATATCCATGCCTGGCATGATTTCGCAGATCCGGTCGGCGAGGCGTATTTCCAGTTCCGTCGGGGTGCCGAAGCTCAACCCCTTCGCCGCCTGGCTGATCACGGCTTCGCGCACATGGGGATGGTTGTGGCCCATGAGCATGGGGCCCCAGGAGAGCACGTAGTCGATATAGCGCTTGCCCTCACAGTCGTAAAGGTAGGCCCCGTTTGCGCTGTCGATGAATACCGGCGTGCCGCCGACGGCCTTGAACGCGCGCACGGGAGAATTCACGCCGCCGGGTATATGGTGCAGGGCGCGCTCGAAGAGTTGCTGTGATGTACTCATGAAGTGGGTTCCTGATCCGGTTTCCAGCTGTACTGTGTGGCGAGGCTGCGGATTATCACGGTTCGCGCGCAGTATAGCCAACCCTGCCCGGCTTCCGTCAAAGCGGTCTCACCACCGCCAGAACGATGATTGCGAAAAGAAACAACACGGGAATTTCGTTGAAGAACCGGTAAAACACGTGGCCGTGTCGGTTGCTGTCGGCGTTCGCCTCGCGCACATAGCGGCCGCATTGCAGGTGATACAGGACCAGGCCGACGACCCCCGCCAGCTTCACCCACAGCCACACGCTGGCCAGGTAGTAGCCCGGGTTGCTGGCGACCAGCGCCAGCCCGAAGGCAATCGTCAGGAACATGAACGGGGTGACAAAGCGGTACAGCTTGCGCGCCATGACGGCCAGCTGCGCGCGCGTCGCGGCATCCTGACTGGCGGCAAAGTACACCAGAATGCGCGGCAGGTAGAACAGGCCGGCAAACCAGCACACCATGAAAATCAGATGAAACGCTTTTAGCCAGAGCATGCAGGTGCAATCCGTCGGTCGCTGTGGGGTGACGGGCGAATATTAACAGTTATCTGCACTGAATTTGCTCTTATACTACGATGTTCGCGGGCGGCCTGCGATCAGGCGGCCTGCGATCAGGCGGCCTGCGTTCAGGCGGCCTGCGTTCAGGCGGCCTGCGTTCAGGCGGCCTGTGCTCAGGCAGATGTTGTGTTGTGGTCTTGGGAGGGTGAATGATCAGGGCAGGTATTGTGGGCGGCACGGGTTACACCGGGGTCGAGTTGTTGCGGCTTTTGGCGTCTCATGCAGATGTCGAGGTGGTCGCGATCACCTCCCGTGCCGAGGCGGGGCGTCGGGTGGATGAGCTCTACCCCAACCTGCGCGGTATCTATGACCTCGCGTTCGAAGAGCCGGACGTGGCCTTGCTGGCGGGTTGCGATGTCGTGTTCTTTGCCACACCCCATAACGTAGCGATGCATATGGTGCCGGACCTGCTCGCCGCGGGTACGCGCATTATCGACTTGTCGGCGGATTACCGGATTCGCGATGCCGAACTCTGGTCACGCTGGTATGGCGAGCCACACGCCAGCCCCGAACTGCTGGCGCAAGCCGTGTATGGCCTGCCCGAATTGCACAGGGAAAAGATTCGCGACGCACAGCTGCTGGCCTGCCCGGGCTGTTACCCCACGGCGATCCAGCTGGGCTGGTTGCCGCTGCTGGCGGCGAGCAAGGTCGACCCCACAAGCCTGATTGCCAGTGCCGCCTCGGGCGCCAGCGGCGCAGGACGCCAGGCAAAAGTCGATAACCTGCTGAGCGAAGTGGCGGGTAGCTTCAAAGCCTATGGCGTAGGCGGCCACCGCCACCTGCCGGAGATAGAGCAGGGTCTGACGGAGGTTGCGGCGGGCCCGGTGTCGGTCACTTTCGTGCCGCACCTGCTGCCCATGGTGCGCGGTATACACGCGACCCTCTTCGCGCGGCTGCAGGAGCCCGCCGCCGATCTGCAGGCCCTGTTTGAAGCGTACTATGCCACGGAGCCCTTCGTCGACGTGTTGCCGCCGGGCGTGTTCCCGCAAACCCGCACCGTGAAGGGGGCCAACCGCTGCCAGCTCGCCATCAGCGTGCCCCAGGGCCGCGATACCGTGGTGGTGATGTCGACTATCGACAATCTGGTGAAGGGCGCGTCCGGGCAGGCTCTGCAGTGCATGAATATCATGTTCGGGCTGCAGGAAACCCGTGGCCTTGAGCAGGTGGGTCTGTTGCCTTGAGGCGCCTGTGAGCAGCGGCTCGGAGCGCTACCGCACAGTTGTACGGCGCTACCATGTCCGGCACCATCAGTTCGTGGTGCTGGGGCTTGCGCTCGCAGCATCCCTGGTGCTTCTCGCGGGGTTTCTGCTGGGCCGTCAGGCGGCGTTCAGCGGTTCCGGTATCGACCCTGTAAAATACCGCGAGCAGGGCAGGGCAATGCGTGCTGCGCTGGCGGAGAACGCCGAGTTGAATCGGCAGGTGGGTGTACTGGCTGCGCGACACGAGGTGGACCGCGCTGCGCTGGAGCTGGTGCGTCAGGAACTGGCTGAGCAAAAGGAGCTGATTGCCGGGCTGGAAGAGGGTGTGCGTTTTTACCGCAGCCTGATGACGCCGGGGGAAATCGCCCAGGGGTTCAGCTTGCGTGCCATAGAGCTGGTGCCGCGCGACGAGCCCGGGCGCTACGGATTTCGCATTGTGGCGCAGCAGGAGGCGCGCAAGCACAGCACCCTGCAGGGCGAGTTGTATGCCGAGATTACCGGCCAGGAAGCGGGCAAGGTTCGAAGCTACCCGCTGTTTGAGCTGAGTCCCGATATCGAGCATCGCCAGCTACCCTTGCGGTTCCGCTATTTTCAGTCGATCGAAGGTGACCTGGTGTTGCCTGAAGGCTTCGAGCCTCAGGCCATCAGCGTTGTGGCAACGGTCAAGGCGCCGCGCAAGGCAGAAGTGCGCGAGCAGTACCCGTGGCAGGTTCAGGAGAGATTTACGCATGTTGGGAAATAAGCGCGGCACATCGGCGGTCGCTGGAGGCACAACCCTGATCTCACGTGAGACGCGGATCATCGGCAACGTGCACTTCAGCGGCAACCTGGAAATCGAGGGTGAAGTGGTCGGGGACGTTCTTGCCGCCCCGGGGAGCGACGCCATGGTACGCCTGGTCGAAGCCGGCTCCATCCAGGGCGAGATCCACGCGCCGAGGGTTATGATCAATGGCTCAGTGGAGGGCGCCGTGCATGCCACGAGCCACCTGGAGCTGGCGCCGAGAGCCAGGGTCGCGGGGGATGTCCACTACCACATCATCGAAATGGCCGCCGGTGCCGAAGTAAATGGCCGCCTGTTGCACTGCATGGAGACGGCTGCGGACCCGGATGACGCTGGCCGCAACGCTGCGGCGTTGCAGGCACCCGCGGCTAAAGTTGACTAAAATAGTCGGACTTACCATAATGGTGCACTGGAAATCATTGCGGGGAAACGCGATACCCCGGAGAAAGGTATGTCGGTAGCCGAAGCATTCAATCCCGCCGGGATCAATCTGACCGCCCGCGCCGTCAACAAGGTGCGAGAGCTGGTAGAAGAAGAGGAGAATCCCTCGCTCAAGCTGCGCGTCTATATTACCGGCGGCGGCTGCTCGGGCTTTCAATACGGTTTTACCTTTGAGGACACCAGTGCGGAAGATGACACCGTGATTGAGCGGGAGGGCGTTTCCGTTCTGGTGGACCCCATGAGTTTCCAGTATCTCGTCGGGTCGGAGGTGGACTACACAGAAGGCCTCGAGGGTGCTCGCTTTGTGATCAACAACCCGAATGCCACGACCACTTGTGGCTGCGGAGCGTCATTCTCTATCTAGCTGAAAGCCGCGTTGCGCCGGCACCCGAGCGCGTGGCCCCCGGGTAAATGCCCCCCAGTACCCGAGCACCTGCTGCGCCGGTGACTTCAGCGGCGCTGCCGTTCAGGTTGTTCAGCGTTCGCCATGCCAGCCAGGCAAAGGCAGCACCCTCCACCCATTCCGGTGCCAGGCCCAGTTCCGCGGTGGTGGTGAGCCGCGCTGGCGCCAGTCGTTGGTAGAGGCGGCGCATCAGGTCTGTGTTGTAGGCGCCGCCCCCGCAGACGTAGATCTCGTCCACGGGCACGGCGCTTCCGAGAATACTGTCGGCGATGCATTGTGCCGTGAAGTCGGCGAGTGTTGCCTGCACATCCTGTGGATTCAGGTTTGTCAGCCCGGCAAGGCAGCGAGTCAGCCAGTTCAGATGGAAAGTTTCCTTGCCGGTACTGCGCGCGCCCTGCTGCGCCAGAAACGGGTGCTGTTGCATGCGCGCCAGCAGCTGCGGGTCGACGGCCCCTTCCGCTGCCCACGCGCCATCACGATCGTAGCGCTCCCCCCGGTGGTGGTGTACCCACTGATCCAGCAGCGTGTTTCCCGGACCGGTGTCAAAACCGGTGAGCAGCGTTTCGCCAACCAGCAGGCTGACGTTGGCGATACCGCCGATATTGACCACAGCGCGGTTCACGCCGGCTCTGGCAAATGCTGCCGCGTGGAAGGCAGGTGCCAGCGGGGCACCTTCTCCGCCGGCGGCCACATCCCGGCGCCGAAAGTCGGCCACGGTGGTGATGCCGGTGCGCTCTGCAATGGTACTGGGGTCGCCAATCTGTAGCGTGTAGGCGATGGCATTGCCTCCAGAGGGTGGGCGGTGGCGGATCGTCTGGCCGTGACTGCCAATCACGAACACATCGGACGCCGGTACACCGGCATGGTCCAGCAGTGCCGTGCAGGCATCGGCAAACAGCTCGCCCAGCTGGCGGTCCAGTACGCCCATGCGCTCAATTTCGTTGTTACCCGGCTGGCTGATGTCGGCGATGGCCTGGCGCAGACCGGGGGGGATGGGGTGTTCCAGCGTGGCCTGCAGTTCGTGGCCGTGGTGTGAGATGTGGGCCAGGACCGCATCGACGCTGTCGATGCTGGTCCCGGACATGAGCCCTATGCAGAGTGCGCCGCCAGACACCTCAGGGCGCGGGCGAAGCGCTACGGTCGTTGCTGCGCATGGCTAGGCGGCGGTCTTCCTGCAGGCCCGCCAGCTGCTGAGAGGAATCCGCGATGGCGCTGCGGAACGCCGGCAGTTCTGCCGCCGCCAGTGTTTTCGCCTTGGGTAATTCACGATGCACTTTGCGTGGGTCCCGGTGCTGCCCGTCGATCAGGAACTCGTAGTGCAGGTGTGGTCCGGTGGCTGCCCCGGTGGACCCCACGGAACCGATCACCTGCCCCTGTGTTACGCGCTGCCCCTGCTTCACCTTGCGCTGGTGGAGGTGCAGATAGCGCGTGACGTAGCGGTCGCCGTGCTGCAGGAAGAGGTAGTTCCCGTTGGCCCGCGTAAAGCCGGATTTGATGACTTTGCCATCGCCGGCCGCATACACCGGCGTGCCCGTTGGTGCAGCATAGTCGGTGCCGCGGTGGGGGCGCGTGGTCTTGTAGATCGGGTGCAGACGGCGCGGGTTGAAGTTGGAGCTGATACGGGTGAAATCGACAGGCGCGAGCAGGAAGGCCTTGCGCATGCTGATGCCGTCTTCGTTGTAGTAGGCTACGTGGCCATCACTGTCCTCAAACCGGAAGGCGTTGTAGGTTTTTCCCCGGTTGGTGAAGGAGGCGGCGAGAATGGCCCCGTCCTGGTATTTCTCGCCGTCGAGCAGCACTTCTTCATAGATGACATGGAAGGTGTCACCCTTGCGTGGGTCCTGCACGAAATCGATGACACCGCCGAAGATGTTGGCAAGTTCGATAATCAGGCCGCTGGAGAGGCCGGCGTCCTGACCGGCCATGAACAGCGAGGAAGTGATCTCCGCGCTCACCCAGGTTTCCTGTATGTCGGTCTGGCGGATTTCCCGCGCGGTCTCAAAACCCGCCGAGCCCCGTTGGTAGGTAACCGACTCCAGCGGGGAAATGACATGACGCACTGCCTGCAGGCCACCGTCTTCCGCCGTCAGGAACGCAATGGTCTGCCCCGGATAAATACGGGACAGTGCCTTGCCCTCCGGCGCTTCATTGACCACCTGGTGTACGTGCGACGAATTGAAACCCGCGCGTTTGAAAATGAGAGAGAGATTGTCGCCGCGGCGCACCGTCTCTTCATGCCATTCAGGCTGCGCCGGTGCGGCGGCGAGTACCGGGTCGGGCCCGGCAGTGGCCTCTGCTTCAGCGGGGGCCTGCTGTACGGCTGCACTGCCCACGACGATGGGCTTGAGGATGTCAGCTTCCAGCGTCAGCTCGATGTCGTTGCGGTCCTCGCGGTTCGCCGCCACGTCACCCGATGGCGTGAGGATGGTGGTAGCCGCCACCAGTGCCGACAGGACGCCTACCGCAATCAGGTGTTTCCGATGCGATGCCTGTTTCTCTGGCGGGCGCACTGTGGCCCCCCGAACGTTTCCCGATTTATGCATAAACATTATGAGCTGTGCTTTGTAGGCCTTTGAGTATATAAAAGAATTTTGGCGGCTGACAGGGGGGCGAAGCACTTAACGTCTTGCTTTTTGAGAACCTTATTGTATGGTTTGCGCCCCTTTTAATGCCTTCTTCTACTATAGCCAGGAGTTGCCAGATGAGCAGTGCCCTGTTGACCGACCTGCGTGCCCGCGGCCTGATCTTTCAGGCGGCCGGTGAAGAGCAGCTGCCCGAGTGGCTGGACGGCGGTGTGCGCACCCTGTATTGCGGCTTCGATCCGACGGCGGACAGCCTGCATATCGGGTCCCTGGTGCCGCTGTTGATGTTGCGTCGCTTCCAGTTGGCGGGGCATCGTCCGCTGGCGCTGGTCGGCGGCGCTACCGGCCTGATTGGCGACCCGTCCTTCAAGGCTCAGGAGCGACAGCTGAACACGCCTGAAGTGATTGCGGGTTGGGTCGACAAGATTCGCCAGCAGGTCTCCCGATTTGTCGACTTTGATGCTGGAGAGGCGTCTGCCATCGTGGTCAATAACCTTGACTGGACCCGGGATATGGATGTGCTGACCTTCCTGCGTGACGTGGGCAAGCACTTCTCCGTCAACGCCATGATCCAGAAAGAGTCAGTCAAGCAGCGCATCGAGCGTGAGGGCAGCGGCATCAGCTTCACGGAATTCACCTACATGATTCTGCAGTCCTACGACTTCGCGGAATTGAGTAGACGGTATGGATGCGGCCTGCAGATTGGCGGCTCGGACCAGTGGGGGAATATCACAGGCGGCATCGATCTTGCCCGGCGCATGTATGGCAATCAGGTATACGGCCTCACCATGCCCCTGATCACCAAGGCTGACGGCACCAAGTTCGGCAAGACCGAATCCGGCACAGTGTGGCTGGACCCGGTGCGCACCTCGCCCTATGCCTTTTACCAGTTCTGGCTGAACACGGCCGATGTCGATGTCTATCGCTTCCTCAAATACTTTACTTTCCTGCCGGTCGCAGAGATCGATGCGCTGCAGCGGGCGGATGAGCAGCGCCAGGGGCGCCCGGAGGCGCAGTCGGTGCTGGCGCGCGAAGTCACCCGGCTGGTGCATGGTAATGAGGGGCTGGTCGCTGCGCAGCGCATTACCGAGGCGTTGTTCAGTGACAATCTCTCGACCCTGTCGGCGGCTGATTTCGAGCAGCTGCGTCTCGATGGCCTGCCGGCGTCCGAGTTGCCAGAGGCCGCATCGATGCCCGCCACGCTGACACAGTTGCTCACCGAGGCGGGAATGGCGCCCTCTGGCAAACAGGTGAAGGATGCCCTGGCGCGCAACGCGGTACTCTGCAACGGCAGGCCGCTGGGTTGGGGCGATAACGAGCAGCCGGCGGCGGTCCTGACGCCGGATAATGCACTCCATGGGCGGTATTTCGTGGTTCGCCTGGGGAAAAAGAAGTACCACCTGTTTTATGGCAGAGCAGCCTGACAGTGCGGTGGCTGGGGCTGTCATCGGGGCAGCGCCAGCCCCCGGAGTAAATTCTCCAACTATTTTTCACCACAGGTCTTGCGCGCTGCCGGAGCGCTGCGTATAGTTCGCCTCCCTTCGCAGTGGCCCTGACGCGCTGCAGCGGAGAGACGCTCATATCCCAAATCTTTCAAGTGGTTAGGGGGTATAAGTAAGATGAAGTCTGGGCTTCCGCAGCACGCAAAAATTTGCGAAAAGCTGTTGCCAATAAGGCGCTCATCGGTATAATACGCGTCCCCGTTCAAGAGAGTATCTTGGCGGTCACCACGGCCCCGGCGGCCCTGGGTTATTTAACAAAGAAACGAAGACAGATGTGTGGGCACTTGTTGGGATAGTTGTACG
>CAJXUQ010000031.1 GCA_913061145.1 uncultured Haliea sp. | reverse complement strand
CGCTGTCCGGTACTGGCGCCGCCGACGATGGTGACCCCCGAGGTCGCCGCGCGGATTGCTCTCGACGGTGCGCGCTGTCGGCGGCACCTCGCAGCCCTGCGTGCCTGGCACGCGGATGATGCCAGGGGTATGGTTGAAAAGTTGCAGGCCATCTACGCCGGGCGCGAGTTTGCGCCGGTCACGGACCCGGACCGCATGCTCTACGGCGGCGGGTTCTTCTCGGAGGCGGACCGGCGCAGTATGGAGCAGGTACGATCTGCCACCCCGGAGGCCCTCGCACAGCAGTCCTTTGCCTTCGAGGATGCCCGCCTGCCGGAGATGCTGTTCCGCTACCGTGCGCGCAACTTCCCGCAGACCCTGTCGCCGGCGGAGCGCGCCCAGTGGGATGAATTTCGCCTGCAGCGCATCACTGAACCCGATGCCCCAGGTGCGCTGGATATGGAAGCGTATCAGGCACTGATCGACACGCTGCTGGCGGAGCAGCGCCCCGCAGGCGAGCGCGAGCTCCTCGAGGCACTGCTGGAGTACGGGGACGCGCTACTGGCCTGAATCGCCCATGGGCAAGCGGCTGGCGCAGGCCGTATAATGCCCGACGTCGGTGGCGGGTCACCGCCAGATGCCAGAGCAGGGAGTGTTTGCGTGCAGTTTGCCGGTAGTCATATTCTCTCCATCGCCCAGTTCGAGCGCCCCGATGTGGAGCGGGTGTTCGCGGTGGCAGACAGTATGGAACCCTACGCCCACCGGCGCCGCGTCACCAAAGTGCTCGACGGCGCTATCCTGGGCGCCATGTTTTTCGAGCCCAGCACGCGCACGCGGGTCAGTTTCGGTAGTGCTTTCAATCTCCTCGGCGGCGAGGTGCGTGAAACCACCGGCTTCGAGCAGTCGGCCATTGCCAAGGGGGAGTCACTCTACGATACCGCGCGGGTGCTCAGCGGCTATTCCGACGTGATTGCCATGCGTCACCCGCAGGAGGGCTCGGTGGCCGAGTTCGCCGCTGCCAGCCGCGTGCCCGTGCTCAATGGCGGCGACGGCAGCAATGAGCATCCCACGCAGGCCCTGCTGGACCTCTACACCATTCGCAAGGAACTGTCCGCCCGCGGTCGCGACGTCGACCGCCTGCGTATCGCCATGGTAGGCGACCTGCGCTACGGCCGCACCGTGCATTCACTCTGCAAGCTGCTGTGCCTGTTTCAGGGCATCCAGGTGGTGCTGGTGTCGCCGGTTGAGCTGCGTATGCCGGGCGATATCGTCGAGCAACTGCGCGCGGCTGGCCATGAAGTGCTGGAGTCCGAGGCACTGGAGTCCAGCATCCGTCACGTCGACATCGTATATTCCACACGCATTCAGGAGGAGCGCTTCAGCTCCCAGCAGGAGGCGGATCTTTACCGCGGCCGCTTCCGCCTGAACCAGAGCATCTACACCGAACACTGTGAGCCCAACACGGTCATCATGCACCCGCTGCCGCGAGATTCTCGCGTGACCGCGCGCGAACTTGATGACGACCTCAACGACAACCCCAACCTGGCAATTTTTCGCCAGACCGACAACGGCGTGCTGGTGCGCATGGCGCTGTTCACCCTGGTGCTGGACGTGGCGGAGCAGGTGCACAGGTACGCGCGTGACGTCAACTGGTACACCGGCGGGCGCTTCGATGGCCTTTGAGCTCACCTTTGCCGGTGACGCGGTGCGCGTGTTGCAGAGCGAGGCGGCGTTTGAGGGGTATTTTGCTGTGCGTCGCCTGACGCTGCAGCACCAGCTGTTCGGTGGCGGCTGGAGTCCGCCCCTCGTGCGTGAGGTTTTCGAGCGCGGTGATGCGGTTGCCGTGTTGCCCTACGAGCCGGAAACCGACTGTGTCATTCTTATTGAACAGTTTCGTCCCGGCGCCCTGCGCGATGCCCGCAGTCCCTGGATGCTTGAGGTGATTGCCGGCGTGGTAGAGCCCGGTGAGACCGATGCGGAGGTCGCACACCGCGAGGCTGGGGAAGAGGCCGCCTGCGAGCTCGCCGAGTTGGTACCCATCGCCAGCTATTACCCCAGCGCGGGCGCCTGTTCCGAACATGTGCGGTTGTTCTGCGGCCGGGTCAGGCGGGCGGGCGCCGGTGCCGTGCACGGCGCCCGTGGCGAAGGCGAGGACATTCTGGTGCACCGTATTCCCCGTCTTGAGGCGCTGGCACTGCTGGCCGCGGATCGTGTGCCCAACGGCCACACGCTGATCGCCCTGCAATGGCTGCAGTTGCAGGGGGAGTCCCTGCGCCAGCGCTGGCTCGCCTGATGGCCAGCGTGCAGTGACCGGCCCCGCCGCCCCCGGGACACCGGAGCCCGCGCCACCGGGGCTGTTGCGCTCCAGCGCGGTGGTCGGCAGCATGACGCTGCTGTCGCGGGTGCTCGGCCTGTTGCGTGACGTGGTCATGGCGGCGGTGGTGGGCGCCAGCGCCAACGCCGACGCCTTCTTTGTGGCCTTCAAGATCCCCAACTTCCTTCGGCGCCTGTTCGCCGAGGGCGCCTTTGCCCAGGCCTTTGTGCCCGTGCTTGCCGACTACCGCGAGGACGGCAGCGTGGTGGCAGTGCGGGCGCTGGTGGACCGTGTAGCCGGCGTGCTTGGTGGCACGCTGCTGCTGGTGACGGTGCTGGCGATGGTCGCGGCGCCGCTGGTGGCCACCGTGTTTGCCCCGGGCTTCGTCGCTGACCCGGTAAAATTCGAACTCACGTCGCAGATGATCCGCATCACCTTTCCCTACCTGCTGCTCATCTCAATGACCGGGTTCTGCGGTGCGATTCTCAACAGCTACGGTCGCTTCGCGGTGCCGGCCCTGACCCCGGTGTTTCTGAACCTGTCCCTGATCGGCGCCGCGCTGCTGGCCGCGCCACAGCTGGAGGAACCGGTCTTTGCGCTGGCCTGGGGGGTGGCGCTGGCAGGCGTCATACAGTTGCTGTTCCAGCTGCCTTTCCTCTACCGTCTGGATCTCATACCGCGCCCGCGCTGGGATACCCGTCATCCCGGGGTGCGGCGTATTCTCAAGCTCATGGTGCCCGCGCTGTTTGGCGTGTCGGTGAGCCAGATCAACCTGCTGCTGGATACGGTACTGGCGTCATTTTTGCCGACGGGCAGCGTTTCCTGGCTGTATTACTCGGACCGCCTGATGGAGCTGCCGCTGGGGGTTTTCGGCATCGCCATAGCCACCGTGATCCTGCCCAGCCTGTCGGCGCATCGCGCCGGGGCCAGAATGCGCCAGTTCGGCCTGACCCTGGACTGGGCGGTGCGCTCGGTTCTGCTGGTGGCTGTGCCCGCCGCCGTGGCCCTGGCCGTACTCGCGCGGCCTATTCTGGTGACCCTGTTCCAGTACGGCGAGTTCCGGCCGGAGGATGTTGCCATGTCGGCGTTGAGCCTGCAGGCCTACAGCCTGGGGCTGGCAGCGTTCATGCTGATCAAGGTGTTGGCCCCGGGCTACTATGCACGCCAGGACACGGCGACGCCGGTGCGCTACGGCATTATTGCGATGGCCGCCAATATGGTGTTGAACCTCGCGTTCGTGTTGCCGCTGATGTACTGGTTCCAGGCCGGCCATGTGGGCCTTGCACTCGCCACCAGTGTTGCGGCCTACCTCAACGCAGGCCTGCTGCTGCGCGGGTTGTTGCGTGACGGCGTCCTGCAGCCGCAGGCAGGTTGGGCCGTTTACACCGGGCGTCTGCTGCTGGCCACCAGCGCGATGGTCGCGGTGCTGGTCCTGCTCAGCCCGGGCGTGGAGGACTGGTTGGCCTGGACGCTGTTCGCGCGTGTTGCTCATCTCGTGCTGGTGTGTGGCCTCGGTGGCCTGACCTACCTGCTGGTCCATGTGGCATTGGGCACGCGGCTGCAGCACCTGCGCACGCCGCCCTCGGGGTCCTGAGCACGACACACGGCGCCCCCCGGCATAGGCTAGTGCGGTACTTTTCGCTATACTCCAGCGTTTGCTGTGACAGAGTAAGCCTGACCTCATGGAGCTGATCAGAGGCCTGCATAACCTGGGGCCGCAACACCGTCCCTGCGTGGCCACGATAGGCGCTTTTGATGGGGTGCATCTCGGTCATCAGGCGGTGATTCGCAAGCTTCAGGGCAAGGCGAAAGAACTCGCACTGCCGGCGACGGTGATCGTGTTCGAGCCGCTGCCCCGGGAGTATTTTGCACCGCTGGAAGCGCCGGCCAGAATCATGAGCTTCCGGGACAAGTTTCGCGCCCTGGAGTGCCTCGGCGTAGACCGTGTCCTGCGTATTCGCTTTACGCCCAGCCTGCGCAGCATGTCAGCCCAGGCTTTTGTCGACGAGGTGTTTGTGCAGGGGCTGGGCATACAGCACATCGTTCTGGGCGATGATTTCCGGTTCGGTAACGACCGCCAGGGTGATTATGCGTTCATCAAGTCGCAGGGCCGACGCTATGGCTACGAGGCCAGCGCCACGGAAACCTGTGAATTTGACGGGGAGCGTGTCAGCAGTACGCGTATTCGCGCGGCCCTGGCCGAGGGCGACTTCGCCCTGGCCGAGCGCCTGCTGAGCCGCCCTTACCGCATGAGCGGCAAAGTGATTTATGGCCGGCAACTGGGGCGGGAGCTGGGTTTTCCCACCGCGAACCTGCAGTTGCACCGGCTGCGCTCGCCGCTCTCCGGTGTGTACGCGGTGACCGTCACCGGCGGCGGTCTGGCCGATGCGCCGGCGGTGGCAAACGTCGGCACGCGGCCGACGGTGGGTGACAGCATACAGGCCAACCTTGAGGTCCATGTTCTGCAGGGTAGCCCGCAGCTTTACGGCAGGCATCTGGAGGTGACCTTTCTGCACAAACTGCGCGATGAGCAGAAGTTCGCCTCGGTCGACCTGCTGCGAGGCCAGATTGACCGGGACGCAGAAGCGGCGCGGCGGTGGCTGAGCGAACACACAAACGGTCCGGCGTCGGCTGACGCGGACTGAACTGATTGATACGGGATTGACGTTTACATGAGTGATTACAAGGACACGCTGAACCTGCCACAGACCGGGTTTCCGATGAAGGCGAGCCTCGCCCAGCGTGAACCGCAGCGTATTCGGCAGTGGCAGGAAAACGGCCTGTACGGAAAGATTCGCGCCGCCAGCGCGGGTCGCCCGCGCTTTATCCTGCACGATGGTCCGCCCTACGCCAATGGCGACCTGCACCTGGGGCACGCGGTCAACAAGGTCCTGAAGGACATCATCGTCAAGTCCCGCTCGCTGGCCGGCTTTGATGCGCCTTATGTGCCCGGTTGGGACTGCCACGGTCTGCCCATCGAACTCAACGTCGAGAAGAAGGTCGGCAAGCCCGGCGTCAAGGTGTCACCCGCGGAGTTTCGCCAGAAATGCCGTGATTACGCGGCAGGGCAGGTGGACCGGCAGCGCCAGGACTTTATCCGTATGGGGGTGCTGGGTGACTGGGAAAACCCGTACCTGACGATGAATTTCCAGTTCGAGGCGGATATCGTGCGCACCCTGGGGCGCATCATCGACAACGGGCACCTGCACAAGGGCTTCAAACCGGTGCACTGGTGCCTGGATTGCGGGTCTGCGCTGGCGGAGGCTGAAGTCGAATACCACGACAAGCGCTCCACCGCGGTCGACGTCGCCTTTATCGCGCTGGATCCCGCGGCCATCGCCGAGGCCTGCGATAGCGAATACGCCGGTGAAATCGCTGTCCCGATCTGGACCACCACGCCCTGGACGCTGCCGGCCAACATGGCCGTCTGCCTGCATCCCGACCTTGACTATGTGCTGCTCGCCGGTGAAGGGCGCGCGCTGGTGGTGGCCGAGGAACTGGCAACGGCGGTCGCCGCGCGCTACGGCCTGCCCGGTGTGAACGTGCTGGGACGTTGCAAGGGTCGGGCGCTGGAGCACCAGCGGCTGCAGCACTGTTTCCAGGCGCGCGACGTGCCGGTAGTGCTGGGCGAGCACGTGACCACTGAAGCCGGCACGGGGGCTGTGCATACGGCTCCGGCACACGGTCAGGACGACTTCCAGGTCGGCCAGGCCTATGGCCTTGAGGTCTACAACCCGGTTGCAGGCAACGGCGTGTATCTGCCGGATACGGCAGTGTTTGGCGGCCAGCATGTGTTCAAGATTGACCAGCCGATGCTGGAACTGCTGCGCGAACGCGGGGTTTTGCTGCACAGCGAGGGCTATGACCACTCCTATCCACATTGCTGGCGGCACAAGACGCCGATTATTTTCCGTGCCACGCCCCAGTGGTTTGTGAGCATGCAGCAGAACGGACTGCTGCATGACGCCCTGGCAGCGGTCGAGCAGGTGCAGTGGGTGCCCGAGTGGGGCAAGGCACGCATTGATGCCATGCTGGCACAACGCCCGGACTGGTGTATTTCCCGCCAGCGTACCTGGGGCTCGCCCATCACCTTGTTTGTACACCGGGAAACCGGCGAGTTGCACCCGCGCACCGCGGAGCTTATTGAGGCCGTCGCGCAGCGCATTGAACAGCGCGGTATAGAGGCGTGGTTTGACCTCGAGCCCGTCGATCTCCTTGGCGACGAGGCGGCTGCTTACGACAAGGTCACCGATACGCTGGATGTGTGGTTTGATTCCGGGGTAACGCACGCCTGTGTGCTGCGCCGGCGGGAAGGCCTGCGTGCACCTGCCGATCTGTACCTCGAGGGTTCGGACCAGCACCGGGGCTGGTTCCAGTCCTCGCTGCTCACAGGCATTGCGGCCTTCGCTGAGGCGCCCTATCGGCAGGTGCTGACCCACGGATTCACCGTGGATGCACAGGGTCGCAAGATGTCCAAGTCGCTGGGCAACGTTATCGCGCCGAACGCCGTGATGAACGATCTGGGTGCTGACATCCTGCGTCTCTGGGTTGCGGCGACGGATTACCGCGGTGAACTGACCGTGTCCGACGAGATCTTCAAGCGCACCGCGGATTCCTACCGGCGTATTCGCAACACGGCGCGCTTCCTGCTCTCCAACCTGAACGGCTTCGACCCGGCGCAGCACGTTCTGCCCTTTGCCGATCTGTTGTCGCTTGACCGCTGGGTGATTGATCGTACCGCACGCCTGCAGTCCGAGATCGAGGCGGCCTATGAAAGCTACCAGTTCCATGTGATCTACCAGAAGCTGCATAACTTTTGCAGCAATGATCTCGGTGGCTTTTATCTCGATGTCATCAAGGATCGCCAGTACACCACGCGGGCGGACAGCCGCGCGCGTCGCTCGGCACAGACGGCGCTGTACCATATCGCCGAGGCGCTGGTGCGCTGGATCGCCCCGATTCTCAGCTTCACCGCAGAAGAAATCTGGGAGAACCTGCCCGGTGAGCACGCCGAATCCGTCTTTCTGAGTGAATGGTATCAGGGGCTTGAGGTACTCGAGGGCAGTGAGACCATGGGGGCCGCGTATTGGCAGCAGGTCATGGCAGTGCGCGCCGCGGTGAACCGGGAGATCGAGGTACAGCGCGCTGCGGGGCTGGTGCGCGGCTCGCTGGATACCGATGTCACACTGTACGTGGCAGCACCGCTGCAGGCGCTTTTGGCAAGCCTCGGAGATGAGCTGCGGTTCGTGCTGATTACCTCCGGCGCTACGCTGGCTTCGCTGGATTCGGCACCCACTGAGGCCGCAGCGACCGAGTTGCCCGAGCTCCGCCTGCAGGTGCACGTGAGTCCCGCGGAAAAATGCGAGCGCTGTTGGCACCGTCGCGAGGACGTGGGCCGCCACACACAGCATCCAACGCTGTGCGGCCGCTGCGTCGACAATGTCGACGGTCAAGGGGAGCAGCGCCACTTTGCTTAAACTGCACCCCGTTATCGGCTGGTATGCTTTGGCCTTGCTGGTCATTGCTCTCGACCAGATCACCAAGGTCGCTGCGGAGCACTACCTCAGCTACGCTCGTCCGCTGCCGGTGACCAGCTGGTTCAATCTCACCCTGCAATACAACCCGGGTGCGGCGTTTAGCTTTCTGAGCGATGCAGGGGGCTGGCAGCGTTACTTTTTCAGCGGTATTGCCATCGTCATCAGTGGGGTACTGATCGTGTGGCTGTATCGCCTGCCCGCGGGTCAGCGCCTGCTGCCCGCTGCGTTGGCACTGATTCTCGGCGGCGCGATTGGTAACCTGTGGGATCGCCTGGTCCTCGGCCACGTTGTCGACTTTATTTCGCTACACTATGCGGGAGCATTCTTTCCGGCGTTCAATATTGCCGATTCGGCGATTACCGTGGGCGCCGCGTTGATGATACTCGACAGTTTCCTGGCACCGCGTCAGGCGGCGCAGACCGGAGGTAAAGGGCCCCAGTGACAAACAGCGATGTAGCGGTAGGCGAGGGCACACGCGTGTTCCTGAATTTTTCCGTCAGCCTGGAGGACGGCTCCGAGGTGGACAGTAACTTCGGCGGTGAACCGGTGAGCTTTGTGGTGGGCGATGGCAATCTGCTGCCAGGCTTCGAGCAGGCCCTGATGGGAATGCAGCCTGGCCAGCGCCATGTATTTACCATCCTGCCCGAGGACGCCTTCGGCCAGCCCAACGACAACAATGTGCAAACGGTGGCGCGGGATCATTTTGACGACGATGTGGCGCTGGAAATCGGCCTGGTGTTTTCCTTTGCCGATGCAGCCGGTGGCGAATTACCGGGCCTGATCGTGGCGTTTGACGAAGAGGAGGTGACAGTGGACTTCAATCATCCACTGGCGGGTCGCACCATACTGTTCGACGTGCACGTGCACCGGGTTGAACCGGCAGAGTTGCACTGATGGACATTCGTCTCGCCAATCCCCGGGGTTTCTGCGCCGGCGTCGATCGCGCCATTGATATCGTCAATCGCGCGCTGGACATGTTTGGCGCACCGATCTACGTGCGCCACGAGGTGGTACACAACAGGTACGTGGTGGATGATTTGCGCGCACGCGGGGCGATCTTCGTCGAGGAGCTGGAAGAGGTGCCCGACGACTGCATCGTCATATTCAGCGCACACGGCGTGTCGCAGGCGGTGCGCAAGGAAGCCGCCGCGCGCGGGTTGCGGGTATTCGATGCCACCTGCCCGCTGGTCACCAAAGTGCATATCGAGGTCGCGCGTTACAGCGCTGACGGCAGTGAGTGCATTTTGATTGGGCACTGCGGTCACCCCGAGGTCGAAGGCACCATGGGCCAGTTTGATCGCAGTGCCGGTGGCGACATCTATCTGGTCGAGGATGAGGCCCAGGTGGCCTCTCTGGTTGTGCGCAACCCCGAACGCCTGCACTACGTCACCCAGACTACGCTCTCGGTCGACGATACGGCGCGGGTTATCGACGCGCTGCGCGCCCGCTTTCCGGCCATTCAGGGTCCACGCAAGGATGACATCTGCTACGCCACCCAGAACCGGCAGGATGCGGTAAAGCAGCTGGCCGCCGATTGCGACCTGGTACTGGTAGTGGGATCGCCCAACAGCTCCAACTCCAATCGCCTGCGGGAACTGGCAGAGCGCATGGGTGCGGTCGCTTACCTGATCGATAGCGCGGGGGACATTCGTCCCGAGTGGCTTGAGGGTCGGCAGCGCGTCGGCGTCACGGCAGGCGCCTCTGCGCCCGAGGTGCTGGTGAGCGAGGTCATACAGGGCCTGCAGGCGCTGGGCGCGAATCCACCGGTGGAGTTGGCCGGGCGCCCGGAAAACGTGACCTTCTCCCTGCCGCGCGAACTGCGTATACCTCTGCGCAACGTCTGATTTAGTCAATTGCAGCCGGGCGCTGGCGCGTCCGGGGTTCCCCGCTAAGCTTCCCCTTTGCAGGGAGGCTGTGCATGGACAGGACGTTACATCGCGGCCCGCTTCGCGGGCTCACCTTGATCGAATTGCTGCTGGTGGTTGTGCTGCTGGGCGTGCTGTTGCTGGTGGCCGTGCCGGGCTTTGAGCGTGTGCAGCAGCGCCTTGAAATTCGCGCCGAAGCCGGGCGTCTGTTCACGGCACTCCATCTCGCGCGCAGTGAGGCCGTGAACCGCAACGAAGTGGTGACCCTCTGCCCATCCGCGTACGCGCGCAGCGGTGTGCTGCAATGCGCTGGCGACTACCGCGACGGCTGGATTCTGTTGCGCGGCCGCCCCGCTGTGGGGCGGCTTCCCGCCGCGGCACTGCTGCGTGCCTGGTCGCCGATGGCGGCAGGCCTGAGTGTGCTGGACCGTGCGGGAGCGCGACAGGTGGCGGACCCGATCAGTTTCCGGCCCGATGGTACAGCCGGCCGTAATCGCACCCTGATGGTGTGTTCCGGCCCTCATCCCCGCCTCGTCTCCTGGAGCGTGGTCATGAACGTGGTCGGTCGTGCCAGGTTGGTGCGGGGCTGGGGCGACTGTCCGCAGGCAGCCGTCGCGTGAGGCGGGCAGAGGCCGGGTTCGGGCTGATCGAACTGCTGATCGCTTCTCTACTGTTCACTGTCGGTGTGTCCGCTCTGCTTGCGGGGCAGGCTGTCGCCTGGCGCAACAGTCTGGAGAGCGCTCAGGTCGCTCGCGCCACGGCGTTGGCGCGCGACCTGCTCGCTCGCATGGAGAGTAACCCGGAGCCACTTGCCATCTATACACAGGAGGGCCTGGCGTCCACGGGTCTGCCGCAGCTGCCACCGCATGCCGCCGCGGCCTGCCACGGTTCCCTCGAAGAAGGCCTCTGCACCGCCGAGACACTTGCTGAGTACGATCTGGCGGACTGGCTGTCTCTGCTTCAGGATGGCGGTGAGCGGTCAGTCGCAGGGGAGCCGGTGGCGGGTCTGCCGGAGCCGCATGTCTGTATTGCGGTCCAGGCAAACGGTCTCACGGTGGCGATTGCCTGGCGTGGCGCTGGCGCGAGGGTGGCTCAGTTTGCTTCTAGCTGCGGTGCTGGTCATGGCCGGTACGGCGTGAACGACCGGCAACGCCGCGTAGTCGCGTTGCAGACCTGGGTTCCCCGGGGGTAGTCGCGGTGATGGCGCGTAGGGAGCGATATCCAGAACCGCGTTCTTCGGGGATTACGTTGCCTGCGCTGCTGATATCGATGGCTCTCGGGCTGCTCTTTGCGGTGCTGCTGGTATGGTCCTACGCGGAAGCCAGGCGCCAGTTTCTGCTGGCTGACGAGCTGGCTCGCGTCAGGGAGAACGGGCGCTTCGCCATGGCGCTGTTGCGCAGGGAACTTGCCCTCGCCGGGTTTCACGGCGGCCTGCCGCTGCATACCGCAGTTGCACTGCCGGTGACGGTCGACGGTTGCGGGGTCGCTGCGCGCTGGCCTCTGGGCGACGTGGACGCGCTGGATCTTCAGGTGGGTTACGCGGGGGGCGCGCCGCAGACCGTGACCGGCGTCATGCTGGACTGTCTTCCTGCTGCGATGCTCCAGCGAGGAAGCGACCTGCTCGCTATTCGGCGTACCGCGGCAGAGGCTACGTTGGCGAACGGGGAGTGGGCGGCTGCGGCATCCGGCGTCGATCGCGGGCACTGGTACCTGCAGATTCGCGGCCAGACGGCCTCCGTGCAATGGTGGCAGGCGGGCAGGGTAGCCGCAGCCGAGGCGGTGCCCGGCAGCGGTGTGGATTACTGGCGTCTGCTCGCTCGCCTGTTTTACGTCCGCCGCTATTCAGTGACGCCGGCTGATCACATTCCCACACTGTGTGCTGCGGCACTCTCTCCGGCGGGCATGTTCAGTCATTGCCTGGTCGAGGGTATTGAGCGCTTCCACATCGAACTCGGCGTAGATGGCGACGGGGATGGTGTGCCGGAGCATTACGTTTCGCAGCCGGACGCGGCACAGCTGCGGCGCGCAGTCACCGCACGCGTTGCGTTGCTGGTGCGCAGTCTCGTGCCGGTCCCAGGCTATGCCGGTCCGCGGCGCTACCGGTTGGGGCAGCGCGAGTTCGTCGCCGACGATGATGGCTATGTACGGCGTGTCTTCAGCACTACGGTAGGCTTGCGCAATCTGCGGCCGGCGGTCGCGTGGGTGAGAACATGAAGTCTCTTGTTGATCCCGGTGTCAACCATCTGTCTCGTGCAGACGGCTACATACTCCTGCTGGCACTGGTGTTCCTCGGCCTGATCAGCGCCGTCTCCATCGCCATGTTGCGCAACAGCGTGCTGGAGCTGCGTATGACCGGTAACCTGCTGCAGCGTGAGGAGGCACTCCAGCTTGCCCAGGGTGTTGCCGCCGTGCTCAGCAGTACGCCCTTGCCGTTCGCCGCCATGCACCAGGCAGGGCTTGCGCACTGTGCTGCGCCCGATGCCTGCAACGCCGATCTCGATCAGCAGCTTCGCGAACTGCTCGATGCTGCACAGCTGTCTGTACAACGACTCCGTGTCCACTATGAGATACGCCGGATCAACCCGCGCGTGCAGGGCGCTCTGGCGCCGCGCCTGGGTGAGACACAGGTCTCGGACGCGGGGTACGACGCCTTTGTCGCATTTGAGCTGCGGGTCAGCGTGAGTGACCCACAGGATGCAACGCTGAGGGCAGATGTGGTGCAAGGTGTGTTGTTGCGGCTTGCAGATTCGGAGCATTGACAGGGAGTGTCGATCATGTGGAGAACTCGAGTATGGCTGTTTTTGGCGTGTTCGCTTCTGGGGGCGGCTCCGCTGCAGGCGCTGGATCTGGATGCCTGGTGGGCTTCGGGGGACCGCACTAACCTGCTACTGGAGCTGGCTCTGCGCCAGTCGTCGACGCCAGCACTCTGTACGCTGGGACAGGACTGCCGTCAGCGCTTCACCACCTCTGCGTATCGCCTGCTGGAGGGTGCGCATGCAGAGGGTGCGCCCGTGACATCCGGCGATGCGGTCGCGGCAGTCATCCGGTCGCTCCTGCAGCGCTTGCCGCCCCAGGTCACGGTGGAGACGCGGCAACGTCCATTATCGGCGTTTTCAGGCGCTCGGGCGGTCGACGAGATCTACCTCGTGCGCGGCACCGCGGCGACTGTGCCCTTGGCACGTGCGGGAGCCTGTTTCCGCCAGCATACATTGTCGCTGACCGATACACCGGCGCCCGGCGCGATCGCGCTGTCCACGAGGGACCCGATACAGCTGGAGCGCCGTCTGGAGGAGGCTGTGTTGGGATTTGCGCGTCGCTCCGGAAGTCTGGTTTCCAGCACGTTTCGGGCTGGGGCATCCACAGAGTCTGAGTTGTTGATCGCCGGGTTCGAGCTTGGGCCGGGTGCTTCCTGGGCCGGTAATGTGAAGAAGGTTCGCATCCCGGTCGCTGGCGCCGGCCTTGCTACAGTGGAAGACGCCAGGGGGCAGCCTGCCCTGCGGGAGTCGGCTGCAGGCCCTGTACGCCTGCGGGATTCCGCAGTGACGTTCTGGACCGATCCCGCGCGAGTGCTGCCGGGGCTCGAACCTCCCGTTCGCGCAGGCGCTGATGGTGGTGCGGTGCGTCGCGGTGGTGTCGGGCAGCATCTCGTGAGCCATCCGACGGTGTCCGACCCGCCGGTAGACGGCGGCAGGTTGCTGCTGACTGAGGCTCCAGAGCCGGCGGATCACGCAATCGGACCTCGGCCACTGGTGCCCTTGCGCGCTGATCTCGCGAGTGTTCGCGCGCTGCGTGACAGCCTACCGTTTGCCGATGAGGCGGAGGGGTTGCAGCTGCTGCGCTGGATACTGGGCGAAGACGTTGATGAGGCTCCCCAGCGGGGCCGCGCCTGGTTGTTGGGTCCTGTATATCACTCAAGGCCTCTGGCACTGGATTACGGTGCAACCGGTGACGGCTATGGCGTGTCGAATCCGAGAGTTCGCATCTTCTTCGGCAGTGCTGACGGCGTGCTGCACGCTGTGGAGAACACCGATGCTGCGGGCCGTGAAAGCGGCAGGGAAGTGTTCGGATTCCTGCCACACAGCTCCCTGGCTGCTCTGCTCCGGCGGCGGTCTGCTGCATCACCGGTGCCCGTCGCCTACGGCATAGATGGCAGTCCGGTGGTCCTGCGTGTTGATCGAAACGGCGATGGCACGCTGCGCGCCGACGACGGTGACGAGGCCATTGTGGTTTTTGGGCTGCGTCGTGGCGGCAGCCGCTACTACGCACTGAACGTCTCTGACCCACTACAGCCGCCCAGGCTGCAGTGGCGCCTTGAGCGTACGGTGGGCGGTGATTTTGATGAGCTTGGTCTGACGTTTTCCACTCCAGTGGTCGGCCGCGTGCAGTTTGATGGTCAAGTGCGGGACGTACTTCTGTTGGGTGGCGGCTACAACGGCGGTGTCGACGCAGCAACCGGCGAGCGCCTGGGCAAGGATGCCACAGCAGGTGATGATCCTGTGGGTAACGCGATCTATGTGGTGGATGCCAGAAGCGGTGCACTGATCTGGAAAGCGGTCCGGGGCGACTCGGCCGCGGCGGACAACAGCCGCTTCCCGCATCCGGATATGCGCGACAGTATTGCGTCGGAGATTGCGGTGCTGAGGAACGCTGCGGGCATTATCCACCGCCTGTATGTGGGGGACACCGGAGGACGTGTCTGGCGCGTTGACCTGCCGCCGGGCGGCTTGCACGATCCACAGCACCGCGCACGGCACTGGTCCGCTTCAGTGCTTGCGGAGCTGGGTGCAGAGACTGTCGGTCCGGACGACAGGCGCTTTTTCGCTGCGCCCGCACTGGTGCGGACGGTGGATGACCGGGGGCGACCGGTGGACGGTGTGTTGATCACCAGCGGCAATCGCGCCCAGCCTCTGGCGCGACGCACAGCGAACTATGCCTTCTACCTGCGGGATGGCCTTGTCCGCAGCGGTGATGCCCGGGTTCGGGAACGGCTTGCGCTGACTTTTGATCAGCTGCATCCCGCTGGTAGCTGCACCCCGGAGCAGACCGGGCCCTGTGCTGCGGTGCAGGGGCCGGGTTGGAAGCTCGCTATGCCTGCACCTGGGGAGAAAGGCTGGGGAAGTCCGGTGATTGACGGCGGGCGGGTGCTGTTTGGTAGTTTCGAGCCGCGGCAGGCCCCCTGTGAAGCACCCCCCGGGCGGGCCCGCCTCTACGCGGTGAACCTGGTGGATGGCGCCGCACCTGACGGTGGGTCGGCAGGGTGGGATCTGGGCGTGGGGGTGCCGTCCGAGTTGCTGCGAGCCGGTGAGTGGCTGGTGCTGCCTGGGGGCGTTCCGGAGGCGGCAGCTTTAGGCGCAGGACTACTTCCGGACGCGGTATTGCAGCGCTCGCGCGCGCCACAATTGCTCCGCACCTACTGGCGTGAGCCGGGTGTCGACCCGTTGTAGTGAGCTGGCAGGGGTGTTCACACCACAACGCGCCGGCGTAACGCTGCTGGAAATGCTGCTGGTTCTGGTGCTGCTGTCGGTGTTGCTGGTGATTGCCGTGCCACAGTACAGCGAACAGGTCTTCAGGGGGCGACGCAAGGTGGCGACCAGTGCGCTGCTGGTGATTGCGGGTCGACAGGAGGAATTCCTGCTCTATCACCGGCGCTATGCGACAAGCCTTGTCGAGCTGGGGTTCAGCAGGGAGCAGCGTGTCGGTCTGGGGCCTGGTGGGCAAGAGGTTGAACAGGACGCGCTCTACGAGATATCCCTTGAGCCGCTGCATGACCCCTACCAGTTTCGGGTATGGGCCCAGCCCGTGGGGCACCAGGCCGGGGACCTGCGCTGTGGCAGTTACAGCCTGGACGCAGCCGGTGTCTACGCGAACAGTGGCTACGCCGGCAGCAATGCCTGCTGGTAGCCCGTTTCAGTCTTCGATATGCAGCTTTTGCAGGCGGTAGCGAAGACTGCGGAAACTGATACCCAGCAGGCGCGCAGTGGCAGTTTTGTTCCAACGACACTGTTCGAGCGCCGCCTGCAGTATGCGGCGCTCAATGTCCTCCAGATAGCCCTCGAGGTTGCCAAAGGCCGCAGTAATGTCAAGGGAAGTCTCGCTCGGCTCGCCCAGCAGCTTGTGCGCCGTGTCGAGGCGGTCGGTGAACTGCAGGTCTGTTTCACTGATGGTGTCGCCGTCCGCCAGCGCGACGGCGCGTTCCAGTACATTCTCCAGTTCGCGAACGTTGCCAGGAAATGTACAACGTTGCAGGGCCGCCATGGCGTCTGGCGCTATGGCCGGCGCATCGACGCCGAGATCTCTGCAAACGCGCCGCAGCAGGGCATTCGCCAGCTCCGGAATGTCTCCGCTGCGCTCACGCAGGCTGGGCACGCGCAGGTCGATCACGTTGATACGGTAGTAGAGGTCGTTGCGAAAGTGTCCCGCCGCCACCTCTGCTGCGAGGTCCTTGTGGGTCGCACTGAGTAGCCGCACATCCGTTGCCTGTTCACTGCTGCCCCCCACCGGCCGCACGGCTTTTTCCTGAATTGCCCGCAGCAGTTTCACCTGCATCGCCAGCGGCAGGTCTGCCACTTCATCGAGGAACAGCGTGCCTCCTTCAGCTGCTTGAAACAGGCCCAGCTTGTCGCGATTGGCGCCTGTGAAGCTGCCTTTCAGGTGGCCGAAAAACTCGCTTTCCATAAGTTCCTGGGGAATCGCGCCGCAGTTCACGGCAATGAAGGGTTTTGCGGCGCGCGGTCCGTTGGCATGAATCAGCCTGGCCACCACCTCCTTGCCGACGCCGGACTCCCCCTGTATGTGCACGGGTGCCTGACTGCGCGCGAGCTTGGCGATTTTTGCGCGCAGTGCCACGATCTGCGGCGCGCTGCCCAGCAGGCGCAGGTCGTCTCCGTCGGCTTCAGGCTCGACGGAGGGTGTGCCTTCGTTGAGCCGTAGCGCTGAACTGACCAGACTGCGCAAACGTTCGAGTTCGATGGGTTTGCTGATGAAGTCAAAGGCACCGGCCTTGAGGGCGGCGATGGCGGTCTCCACGCTGCCGTGCGCGGTGATCATGGCCACCGGCATGTCGGGAAACTCCTGCTGTATGTACTCGACCAGGTGTATGCCATTACCGTCAGGCAGACGCATGTCGGTAAGACAGAGGTCGGGTTTCACCTTGGCCAGCTGTTTGCGTGCTTCATCCAGCGTCGCGGCGCTGAAGGACTCCAGACCCATGCGGTTCAGGGTAATCGCCAGCAATTCGCGAATGTCGGGTTCGTCATCAACGATAAGGACGGTTTGAGCGCTCATCTTGCTACAGGTCCCTCTGGTTCAGCGCCACCCGGAAACAGCTTTCTCCGCGCGTGGTGCTGCGATAGTACAGGTCGGCATTGTTCATTTCACATAACTCCTTGCACAGGAACAGACCCATGCCGCTGCCTTCGCTGACCGTTGTGTAGAACGGCTCGAATAACAGGGGCTGCTCCTGGGCGGGAACGCCGGTCCCTGCGTCGATCACGTCAATCAGGCACTGGTGTTTGGTGAAGTCCAGGCTGACCTCGATGCGGGCGGTCTCTTTGCCGATGGCCATTCGGCTGTGGCGCAGCGCATTGTCCAGCAGATTAGTGAGCACGCGTTGCAGGTTTTCCTGATCGAACTCGACCAGCAGGTCCGGGTAGCTGCAATCGATGGTGATTTCCGCCATGTCCTTGCCCGAATCAAGGTAGTTGCCCACGAAATTCGGCAGCCATTCGGCGAGCAGGATGTACTCCGGCCTCGGCGGTTCGCGCCTCGATATCTGCAGCACGCTCTCTACGGTCTGGTTCACCCGCCGGCTGTGCTGCAGGATGATGTCGGTGAGGCGACGGTCTGGCTCGGACAGTCCGGAAGACTCGTGTAACAGCTGAGCGGCATGGCTGATGGCGCCGAGGGGGTTACGGATCTCGTGCGCAATGCTTGCGGTCAGGCGCCCCAGAGAATTCAGTTTCAGCGATTGTGCGTAGCGGGTAATGGGTGTGTAGTCTTCAATAAATACCAACGTCTCCCGTTCGCCACCGGACTGGAGCTCTCGGAAGTGGGCAATGACAGCCGGTGCATCCTCGGCGACCCTGAAAGGTTGTGCGCGGTGCTGCTGGGTTTCTCTCCAGTGCTGGAACTGCTGCGCCAGGTCCTCGCTGTAGTCGCTCAGCTTTCGCCCTTGTTCCATGGTGATCGGGCGTTCTGGCGACAGCATCACACTGGCCGCCTTGTTCATTACGCGCACGGCACCACTGTCGGCGACCAGCAGAATACCGGTCTGCATGTGTTGCACGATCTGCTCGTTGAGGCGCTGCAGGTTGTACAGGTCGCTGGCCCGGCTCCGGGCCAGTTCCTCGGCGCGCCCCAGGCGCGTGGCGACGAACTGAACCATCAGTGAGACGCCGAAGATCAGCAGTCCCAGTAGCCCGGCGGGGAACAGCGCATTGAGCTCCAGGCTGTTGCGCAGAATCAGCCAGACGGTGTCAGACAGGATGGCCAGTGAGCTGAGGGCCGCCAGAAGCGTCGCAAGCGTACGGTTGGGGATCATCACCGACGAGGCCGCCACGGTGACGACCAGCAATACGGGCAGGCCGCTGATCATCCCGCCACTGGCATCTGCCATCAGTACGACGGCGATGATGTCGACCAGGAACACGCCAAACAGTGCACGTTGGTTGAAACGCCACTGCCACGCCAACGCCGCGAGCAGGAGTGCGCTGGAAGCGAGATAGGCGGACGCGACGCCCACATACAGTGGGGGATTCAGCGCGCCGACCAGTTGTCGCGTGTTGGGGCTTATCAACATGATCAGCAGCACCACGGATAACATCGAGCGGTAGGCGACGTAGATACGAAACAACAGAACATTCTGTTGCGAGACCGCCCGTGGGGGAGGCCGGGTCAAAATCGCGGGTCGAGTCACGCGGCAATCGAGCCTGAGTCCAGTGGAGCGATTAGTGTAACAGGCTGCGCAGGCTGTGAAACGCCGGGTCGTGGCGCAACTGCCGCGGGCGAGTAATTCGCGCCCGGGTCTGGCAGCCGGGCCCGCTTTCCCGGAAAATACAGCCTCTCTCACAGCAAACGCGGAAACTCCATGTCCAGGCTCAACATACTCATGGTGCAGATGAATACCCTCGTCGGCGATTTCGAGGGGAATACTGCCCGCGTCATCGATGCCATGCGACGGGCCGAGAGTCAGGTCAGCGCCCCGGTGCTGGTGTTTCCCGAGCTGACACTCAGCGGCTATCCCCCCGAAGACCTGCTGCTGCGTCCCAGTATTGAGCTGCGTGTGAACCAGTCGCTGCAGGCGATCAAGGCGGCGATGACCGGTGACAGCTGGCTGGTGCTGGGTTATCCGCGTCGGGAGGGCATCGCCCTGTATAACGTTGCTGCGGTGCTGCATCGGGGGGAAATCGTAGCGGAGTACCGCAAGCAGTGCCTGCCGAACTACCAGGTCTTTGACGAAATGCGCTATTTCCAGAAGGGCGACAGTCCCTGTGTGGTGCAGATCGAGGGCATTCGCGTCGGACTGACGGTGTGCGAGGATATCTGGGAGCCGGGGCCGGTACGTGAAGCCGCACGTGCCGGTGCCGAGCTGGTGCTCAACCTGAACGCCTCACCCTATCACCGCGGCAAGCGCATCGAGCGCTGGGATCTGGTGTCGGATCGCGCGCGGAGCAACCAGTGCCCCATTGTCTACGTGAACCAGGTGGGCGGGCAGGATGAGCTGGTGTTTGATGGCGGCTCCTTCGCCGTTGATGCACAGGGCAACCGGGTGGCCACAGCGCCGAACTTTGTCGAGGGGGAGTACTGGCTGACGGCGCACCGCGAAGGCGAAGTGCTTTGTCTGGCAGGTGAGGAGCAGGCGCCACCACTGGACGAGCTGGAGGCTACCTGGCAGGCCCTGGTACTGGGCTTGCGCGATTACGTGAATAAAAACCGGTTTCGTGGCGTTGTGCTGGGTCTCTCGGGTGGCATTGATTCCGCGTTGACCCTGGCGGTTGCCGTTGAGGCCTTGGGGCCCGAGCGGGTGGAGGCTGTGATGATGCCCTTCCGCTACACCGCGCAAATGAGCGTCGAGGATGCTGCGGAGCAGTCTGCCCTGCTGGGCGTGTCCCACAAGGTCATTTCCATCGAGCCGATCTACGAGTCGTTCATGGCCGCCCTGCAGGACGAATTCGCGGGCACCCCTGTGGATACCACGGAAGAAAACCTGCAGGCGCGCTGCCGCGGTGTACTGCTGATGTCGATCTCCAACAAGAAGGGCCTGTTGGTGTTGACCACCGGAAACAAGAGCGAACTGGCCGTGGGTTATTCCACGCTGTACGGCGACATGGCGGGCGGTTTCGATGTGCTCAAGGATGTGCCCAAGACCCTGGTGTTCGAACTGTCGCGCTACCGTAACAGCATAGCGCCATGCATTCCCCAGCGTGTGATTGACCGGCCGCCATCGGCAGAGCTGGCACCTGACCAGAAGGACGAGGACAGTTTGCCTCCCTACCCGGTACTCGACCGCATACTGGAGCTGTATGTGGAGCAGGATTTCAGTGCCGCGGCCATCATTGCCTCTGGCATGGAAGCCGAACAGGTGCACCGGGTGTTGCGGCTGGTGGACCTCAACGAATACAAGCGTCGCCAGGCACCTATCGGGGTCCGTATTACGCGCCGCGGCTTCGGCCGCGACCGGCGCTACCCGATCACTTCTGCCTGGACACCCGGCGAGTAGTTACCGCGGTTGGCGGTAGAGTTCCCGCGTATCGAACTCAGGGACTTCTGGCGGATCGAACAGGCCCAGTGTGACCCGGTTTATGATCGAGCGTTCCGGCCCGTCCAGTGAGTAATCCGAGCGAAAGTTGCCGTCCTTGTCCAGGGCGGGGTAATCCGGGTAGTTGAGTTTCAGCACCTGAATAGCATCCTCGGCAAGGTCGTTCATCCCGAGCAGGATGTAGCCCTGGGCCATGACGGCCAGGCCATCGGCGACGGCGGGTGTGCGCTGGAAGTTCTCGACCACGTAGCGCCCGCGATTCGTGGCGGCCAGATAGGCGCCGCGACGGAAGTAGTAGTTGGCCACCAGAATTTCATGCCGCGCCAGCAGGTTACGCAGGTGCACCATGCGCGCCTTGGCGTCCGCCGCATAGGGGCTGTTGGGGTAGCGGGCCACCAGCTGGGCAAACTCGGCGAAGGCCTCCCGCGCATGTTTCATGTCGCGGCTGCTCTCGTCGGTCGGCAGGAAGCGCGCGAAGATGTCGGACTTTGCCGAGTAAGCGGACAGTCCTTTCATGTAGTACGCATAGTCGACGCTGGGGTGTTGGGGGTGGAGGCGGATGAATCGGTCCGCGGCCTCTACTGCGGCCTCGTGCTCGTAGGCGCCGTAGTGGGCGTAAATCAGTTCCAGCTGCGCCTGCTCGGCGTATTTGCCAAACGGATAGCGTGACTCGAGCAGCTGCAGGCTGCGCACCGCGAGGTCGTAATTACGGCTGCGCAGGTAGCGTTGGGCGTTTTCATACATCTGCTGTTCGCCGCTGTCGGCAGACAGATCGTCGAGTTCATCGTTCCCGGCACAGCCGACGAGCAGGGCGAGGAGCAGCAGGAACGGAGTAACTTTCAGTGATTTCAACAAAGTGGCAACCGCTGGCGTGATAGACTAGGGATGTACTGAGGACGCTATTTAACCACATCGCCTGCGGGGCATAAACAGGAATTCCGATGACAGACAGGATCCGTGGCACAGCTGAAGTGGAGGCTGCTCTCGACGGCGAGCGGCTCGACCAGGCAGCAGCCAGGTTGTTTCCGGAATACTCCCGCTCCCGATTGCAGACCTGGATCAAGCGCGGTGAACTGTTGGCGGACGGCAAGGTCTGCCGACCGCGGGACAAGGTCAGGGCGGGCACGGCGCTTACCGTCGACGCCGCACTGGAGGACGAGGTCAGCTGGCAGCCGGAGCGCATCGCACTGGATATCCTGTACGAGGACGAGAGCATCCTGGTGTTGAACAAACCCGCGGGCCTGGTCGTGCACCCGGCCGCGGGGCATGCCGATGGCACCCTGGTCAACGCCCTGATCGGGCATGCGCCGACGATGGCGCAGTTGCCCCGCGGTGGCATTGTGCACCGGCTGGATATGGAGACCTCGGGCGTGATGGTGGCCGCTAAAACGCTCTCTGCGCACCATCACCTGGTTGCCCAATTGCAGGCGCGTACCGTCAAACGCCAGTACTGTGCCGTGTGTATCGGGGCCATGACCGGCGGTGGTACCATCGACGAGCCGATAGGGCGGCATCCGCGGCAGCGCAAGAAAATGGCGGTGGTCAGTGGCGGCAAGCCGGCGGTCACGCACTACCGCATCGCCCGTCGCTTTGCCCATCACACCCGCATTACCGTGAATCTCGAAACCGGGCGCACCCACCAGATCCGTGTGCACATGGCCCATCGACACTATCCGCTGGTCGGCGACCCGGCCTACGGTGGGCGTCCGCGTATCCCCCGCGGTGCCTCGGAGCGACTGATTACTGCGCTTCGGGGTTTCCCGCGCCAGGCTTTGCATGCCGAATCTTTGGGTCTGTTGCACCCTGTCAGCGGTGAGGCAATGCAGTTTGAATGTCCCTTGCCCGAGGACATGCGGGTCCTGCTGGCCGTGCTGGAGGAAGAAGATGGTGTACAGGCCCGGCCTGATCACGCCTGATTGGCCAGCGCCCGCGACGGTGTCGGCGCTGGCGACCACCCGCCTGGGCGGGTTGAGCGGCAAGCCGTGGAACACGCTTAACCTCGGAGATCATGTCGGCGACGAGGCGGCGACTGTGGCGGGCAACCGACAGCGGCTGCAGGCCTGCCTCGCCGCAGGCACCCGGGTGCAGTGGTTGGAGCAGGTGCATGGCGCGGTTGTGGTGCCTGCGCACTGTGCCGGCGAGGTACCCGAGGCGGATGCCAGTTGGACGCATGAGGCGGGTGTTGCCTGTGCCGTCCTGACAGCGGACTGCCTGCCGGTGCTGTTCTGCGACCGTGGGGCGACCGTGGTGGCGGCGGCACATGCCGGGTGGCGTGGCCTTGCAGCGGGGGTGCTTGAGGCTACCGTGCGCGCTCTGCCGGTGGCCCCTGAGCATGTGCTGGCCTGGCTGGGGCCGGCCATAGGCCCGGCGGCCTTTGAGGTAGGGGCCGAAGTCCGGGACGCGTTTCTTGCCGGTGGCACCGGCCCCGACTCGGCTCGGGCCTTTCTCCCGGCGGCGCGCAGTGGCCATTTCTATGCCGATATCTACCAGCTGGCGCGGCTGTGTTTGCAGGCCGCGGGTGTGCCAGCCATTTACGGTGGTGAATTCTGTACCTTCAATGACAGCCAGCGTTTCTACTCGTATCGGCGCGACGGGGTGACCGGCCGCATGGCGACCTTGATCTACCTCAATCGCGCGTCAGATTCTGCCTGAACCCACACTTGAAACAGGGTCTTTTTGCCCCCATTGACTGCTCATGGATTGATGCACTGCCAGCACTTTCGACTGGCGCGCAAGGAGATATTGAGCAATGAGAATGGACAAATTGACCAACCAGCTGCAGCTGGCACTGGCCGATGCCCAGTCCCTGGCCCTGGGCAAGGATCACAATTTTATAGAGCCTGTGCACCTGCTGGCCGCCCTGCTCCAGCAGCAGGGTGGTTCCACCCGGCCGCTGTTGCAGAAGGTCGGGGCCAACGTCGCCGGTGTCGCAGAAGGCGTCAACAAGGCGGTGGAGGGCCTGCCCAGGGTGAGTGGGAATGCCGGTGATGTGCATGTCTCCAACGACCTGACGCGCATCCTCAACGTCAGCGACAAGCTGGCGCAGAAAGGCGGCGACACCTACATCTCCAGCGAACTGGTCCTGCTGGCGCTGGTCGAGAGCAAGGGCGTCGCCGGCGAGCTGCTGAAACAGCACGGTGTGACCGCGCTCGCCCTGCAGGGCGCGATTGAACAGATGCGTGGAGGTGAAGCTGTGAACAACCCGGAAGCCGAAGAGTCCCGGCAGGCGCTGGACAAATACACCATTGACCTCACAGAGCGGGCCGAGCAGGGCAAGCTGGACCCGGTAATCGGCCGTGATGACGAGATTCGGCGCACGATTCAGGTGTTGCAGCGCCGCACCAAGAACAACCCGGTGCTTATCGGCGAGCCCGGTGTGGGCAAGACCGCCATTATCGAGGGGTTGGCGCAGCGCGTGATCAACGGCGAAGTACCGGAGGGCCTGAAGGACAAACGTATTCTGTCGCTGGACCTCGGTGCGCTACTGGCGGGTGCCAAATATCGTGGCGACTTCGAGGAGCGCCTGAAAGCCGTGCTCAACGAGCTTTCGAAGCAGGAAGGCCGTGTCATTCTGTTCATTGATGAACTGCATACCATGGTGGGTGCCGGCAAGGCCGAGGGCTCCATGGATGCCGGGAACATGCTGAAGCCTGCCCTGGCGCGCGGCGAACTGCACTGCGTGGGCGCCACTACCCTGGACGAATACCGGAAGTACATCGAGAAAGATGCGGCATTGGAACGGCGCTTCCAGAAAGTGCTTGTGGATGAGCCCAGTGAGGAAGACACCATTGCCATTCTGCGCGGCCTGAAAGAGCGCTACGAAGTGCATCACTCGGTCGATATTACCGACAGCGCCATCATCGCTGCGGCCCGGCTTTCGACGCGCTATATCACCGACCGGCAGTTACCGGACAAGGCCATCGACCTCATTGATGAGGCCGCCAGCCGTATCCGCATGGAGATCGATTCCAAGCCTGAGGCCATGGATCGCCTTGAGCGCCGCCTGATTCAGCTCAAGATCGAGCGTGAAGCCGTGAAAAAGGACTCCGATGCCGGGGCCCGCAAGCAGCTGGAACTGCTCACCGAGCAGATCGACAAGGTCGAGCGCGAATACTCGGATCTGGAGGAAGTGTGGAAGGCCGAGAAGGCCTCCTTGCAGGGCGAGGCACAGGTCAAGAGTGATCTTGAACAGGTCAAGCTCGAGCTGGAAGCAGCGCGCCGTGCCGGCGACCTCACCCGCATGTCCGAGCTGCAGTACGGGCGCATACCGGAGCTGGAGAAGCAGCTGGCGTCCGCACAGGCAGCCGAAACCGATGAGCGCACGCTGCTGCGCAACAAGGTTACCGATGAAGAGGTGGCCGAGGTGGTCTCCCGCTGGACCGGCATACCGGTATCCAAGATGCTGGAGGGTGATCGTGAGAAACTGCTGCGTATGGAAGACTTCCTGCACCAGCGGGTTGTCGGCCAGGACGAGGCGGTCAAGTCGGTGTCCGATGCCGTGCGTCGCTCGCGCGCCGGCCTCTCCGACCCCAATCGCCCCAACGGTTCGTTTCTGTTCCTTGGGCCGACCGGGGTTGGCAAGACCGAACTGTGCAAGGCCCTGGCCGAGTTCCTGTTCGACAGCGAGCAGGCCATGGTGCGCATCGATATGTCCGAGTTCATGGAGAAGCACTCAGTGGCCCGGCTGATCGGCGCACCGCCCGGCTATGTGGGTTACGAGGAAGGCGGTTACCTGACCGAGGCCGTGCGTCGGCGCCCATATTCCCTGCTCTTGCTGGATGAAATCGAAAAGGCCCACTCGGATGTGTTCAATATCCTGCTGCAGGTGCTGGACGACGGGCGCCTGACTGACGGCCAGGGGCGTACGGTCGATTTCCGCAACACGGTGATCGTGATGACCTCGAACCTCGGCTCAGACCTGATTCAGGAAATGTCGGGCGAGGAGAACTACCCGGCGATGAAAGCGGCGGTGATGGGTGTGGTCGGGCGACACTTCCGTCCGGAGTTTGTCAACCGTATCGACGAGACCGTGGTCTTCCATCCGCTGGCCGCGGACCAGATACGGCATATCGCCGACATCCAGCTACAGTGGCTGCGCAAGCGGCTGGCAGAGCGTGAGCTGTCCATCGAGATTACCGATGCCTTCATGGACCGCCTCGCAGCCGTCGGTTACGACCCGGTGTACGGTGCCCGGCCCCTGAAGCGCGCGATCCAGCAGGAGCTGGAGAACCCGCTGGCACAGCGTATCCTGTCCGGCGAGTTTGTGCCGGGCGATACGATTCGGGTGGATGTGGCAGGCGAAGGCAGCGCGTTCAGCAAAGCCTGAGCCGGGTCACTGCTGGTCGTTTCACCGCGACCAGCACGCGGTTCCGGCCCAAGGCGCTTGCAGCAGGACACCGTCCTGTGTCACCACGAAGGTGCCGCAGGGGTCGTCGGCCTGGCGACCTCGCGGTGTTGCCTGCATGGCGTAAGCCGCTTCACTCGGGCCTTCGGGCAGAACACCCGTGGCGTCGCTAAGGACATAGTGTCCGGCCAGCGAAAGTCCCTCAGGGTGAGGCCAGATGTCCTGCACACTGCCGAAACGCCCGTGCGTCGCCTGCCAGCGCTGTTGCAGGAGCTGTGCGCGGAGCAGACTGTTCATCGCATCGCTGCGGCGGTTGCTGCTGAGTTGCGGGTGGATTGCCCAGGCCAGTAACGCCCCGACAAGGAGTACCACAGCCAGCACGACCAGCGCCGATTGCAGTCGGGGAGGCTTCACTCAGGTGCGCGTGACACGCTGGAGGCGCGCATGTTTCGCCGGATCAGTCGCAGTACTGGCGGATAGCCTCTTCTGCCTTCGCGCGTTCAGCGGCAATCTGCTCTTCATCGAGATACCGCAGCTCGCCCTGGTCGTTGCGCAGACGGATGCGCCCTGGTTTGTTCAACGTGGCGAGGTTATTGCGGGCTGTCTCACAGAACTCCGGGTTTTTCTTGCTGCGCGCCATGTCGGACTCATCGACCTGGTCAAACCGGTTGCCCGGGCGCGGTACGACTTCCGGGGGGACAGCACCTTCATCAGCACTCACCACACGCTTCAGCCCCGAGCGTGAGGAAATAACCTCATACTCGGTGCCTTTTGGCGGTGGCCTATCGCTGTACACCGGGTTGCCGCGGCCATCCTGCCAGCGGTAGTGGGTGTCTGCAGCGGCCAGTGGCAGACTGGCCGTAGCCAACAGCATTATCAGGGTGCTGCCGAGACCCTTGCGGAGTGCTGATTTCACACGCATTGTCCCTGTTCTGGAAGGCGTTCGTGGTTAAAGTACCCCAGCCCGGGCGGAGGCGCAATGCGCCTGTTCAGGCAAATTCCATCCTCTACGGGTTTTTCACGTTGACAAGCCTGCGCGCCGCGCAAACAATAGGCGGGTCTCTTGAGTGGTAACGACTAATTCCGGGTACCCCCGGCCACTGGTCTACCGCTGTGATGTCATCATTCACAGCGGCTGTTCATGAGTCCCGTATTCAATCCGCGCCGCACTGGCGGGATTGAGGGCCAGACACTGCGCTACCTCGCAGGGCGACCGATACACGGGTGTTCGTGATCGATTTCCTCCGCGGAGCGCCGCCGCAGCATGCCGGTGGCGGGTCTCGAGCAGTGTATCGCGCCCAGGGGGTGGCGTCGCCAGCCAGGTGCCGGGTCAGGTACCGGCTTCCGCAACGTCCACACATCAACTTGAACTGCTTCGGCGAGGGTTACGCGTCGAGCGTTTATGTTAGTGGGAGAGACATTGTGGAGTTGTTATCCGGCGGCGAGATGATCGCGAAAGCGCTCGAAGACGAGGGTGTAGAGTACATATTCGGCTATCCGGGCGGTGCGGTCCTGCACATTTATGACGCCCTGTTCAAAACCAGCAAGGTGCCTCACGTACTGGTACGTCACGAGCAGGCTGCGACCCACGCGGCGGACGGCTATGCGCGCGCCACCGGCAAGCCGGGGGTGGTGCTGGTCACCTCGGGCCCTGGCGCGACCAACGCGATTACCGGGATCGCCACGGCCTACATGGATTCGATACCCATGGTGGTCCTGTCCGGGCAGGTAGCGACGCACCTGATCGGCGAAGACGCGTTTCAGGAAACCGATATGGTGGGCATCTCTCGCCCCATTGTGAAGCACAGCTTCATGATTCGTCGTGCCGAGGATATTCCGGCGACCATTCGCAAGGCGTTCCATATTGCCACCACTGGCCGTCCGGGTCCTGTGGTCATCGACATTCCCAAGGATTGCACGCGCCCCGACGCGAAATTCGAGTACCACTACCCTGAAACCGTCAAGCTGCGCTCCTACGCGCCCGCCCAGCGTGGCCACACGGGGCAGATCCGCAAGGCAGCGAAGCTGCTGCTGAGCGCCAAGCGACCGGTTATCTACGCAGGGGGGGGTGTTATTCTGGGAGAGAGCAGTGAGCTGCTCACCAGGTTGGCGCGCAAGCTCAATTACCCGGTGACCAACACCCTGATGGGGCTTGGGGCCTACCCCGCGACAGACCGCCAGTTCCTCGGCATGCTGGGCATGCACGGCTTCTATGAAGCCAACATGGCGATGCACCACAGCGACGTTATTCTGGCGGTGGGCGCGCGCTTCGACGATCGCGTCACCAATACGGTTTCGCGGTTCTGCCCCGGGGCCAAGATCATTCACATCGACATCGATCCCACCTCGATCTCGAAGACCGTGGCGGCGGACATTCCCATTGTTGGTCCGGTGCAGTCGGTGCTTGAGGACCTGCTGGACATTCTCGAGAGCCTGCAGGAAAAAGACCCCAAACAGCCGGATACGGCTGCCCTCGGGCGCTGGTGGCAGCAAATCGATGAGTGGCGTGCCAAGCACGGCCTGTGGACCGGGCGTCGCTACGGCGAGAGTGACCGCATCATGCCGCAGCAGGTTATCGAGAGCCTGTATCGCGTGACCGGCGGTGATGCCTATGTGACGTCCGATGTCGGCCAGCACCAGATGTTCGCCGCACAGTACTACAAGTTCGACAAGCCACGGCGCTGGATCAACTCGGGCGGTTTGGGGACGATGGGCTTTGGCCTGCCCGCAGCGATGGGTGTCAAGCTGGCCTTCCCGGATATGGAAGTCGCCTGCGTGACCGGTGAAGGCAGTATCCAGATGAATATCCAGGAGCTCTCCACCTGCAAGCAGTACAGCACTCCAATCAAGATCATCAACCTGCGCAATAACTACCTGGGTATGGTGAAGCAGTGGCAGGACATGCAGTACGAGGGGCGCTATGCCATGAGCACCTACGAGGACTCACTGCCGGACTTCATGAAGCTGGTGGAGTCCTACGGTCACGTCGGGATACAGGTGACACGCCTCGAGGAACTGGATCAGCGCATGGAGGAGGCGTTTGCGATGAAGGACAGGCTGGTGTTCCTCGACATCTTTATCGACCCCATGGAACACGTGTATCCGATGCATGTCGCGCCCAACGGTGCCATGAAGGATATGTGGCTCAGCAAAAACGAGAGGACCTGACATGCGACGCATCATTTCCATTCTGCTGGAAAACGAGCCGGGTGCGCTGTCGCGGGTTATCGGCCTGTTCTCCCAGCGCGGTTACAACATCGAGACGCTGAACGTGGCGCCCACCGAGGATGTCACGCTGTCCCGCCTGACACTGACCACCACCGGTGACGACAAGACCATGGAGCAGATCACCAAACAGCTGAACAAGCTGGTGGATGTCGTCAAACTGGTGGATCTTTCCGAGGGTGCGCACATCGAGCGCGACCTGATGCTGATCAAGGTGCGGGCGAGTGGCGCCATGCGCGACGAAATCAAGCGCACGACGGACATTTTCCGTGGCCAGATTGTGGATGTCGGGCCCAATACCTATACCATCCAGCTCACCGGGACGGGGGAGAAGCTCGATTCGTTCGTGGCGGCGATGGCCGAGGCAGATATTCTCGAGGTTGTGCGGTCTGGGGTGGCTGGGATCTCTCGTGGGGAGAAAGTGCTCAGGCTCTAGGGTGCTCGGCTCGGGGCTTTCCTGGTCCGTGGGTTGAGTGGGGGTTGGGTGGCGAACGCGATGGCCGCAAGGGCCGGGCGGGAACCGCTACGAGCACATCCATGTGCGCTTGGCGACGGCCATCCATGGCCGTCGACATTCCCGCCCGGCCCTTGCGGCCATCGCGTTCTGCGATTTGAATCGCTCAGCAGTGGCAAGCTTGTTCGATAAAGTCTAGGTGACCGATAGCAAAGCTATAAGCTCTCCCTGTAGCCACAGGCTGGCACTTTCCCAGCCCATTCAATGCACCATCCTTCCGCGCGAAGGGCGTTGGCGCCCGCCACGCCCATGATTCCGCCACGCCCCCGATTCCGGCACGCACCAAAGCCTGCCCCGAACAACCATCACCATAAAAAAGGGCCCCGAAGGGCCCCACGGATGTTCCAGCGCCTGAAACCCTCAGACGATACGTTTCATCGCCGTCATGTAGCCACGCAGCTTCTTGCCCACGATCTCCACCGGGTGTGAGCGGATCTTCTCGTTCACGGCAATCAGCTCCCGGTTGTCGACACCGTTATCACCGGCGATGGTTTTACCGATCACGTCTGTGTCGATATTCGTCATGAAGTCCTTCAGCAGCGGACGACAGGCGTGATCGAAGAGGTAACAGCCGTACTCTGCGGTATCGGAAATTACCACGTTCATCTCGTACAGCTTCTTGCGCGCAATCGTGTTGGCGATGAGCGGTGTTTCGTGCAGGGACTCATAGTACGCGGATTCGTCGATAATGCCGGCGGCGACCATGGTCTCGAAGGCCAGTTCGACGCCGGCCTTGACCATCGCAATCATCAGGATGCCGTTATCGTAGAACTCCTGTTCGCTGATTTCCGCTGCGGTGTTGGGCGTGTTCTCGAAAGCCGTTTCTGCGGTGGCGGCGCGCCACTTGAGCAGGTTGGCATCGTCGTTGGCCCAGTCTTCCATCATGGTGCGCGAGAAGTGCCCGGTCATGATGTCGTCCTGGTGCTTCTCATACAGCGGGCGCATGATGTCCTTGAGTTCTTCCGCCAGGTAAAAGGCGCGCAGCTTGGCGGGGTTGGACAGGCGGTCCATCATATTGGTAATGCCGCCGTGCTTGAGGCCTTCAGTCACGGTTTCCCAGCCGTACTGGATCAGTTTGGAGGCGTAACCGGGCTCAATACCTTTCTCCACCATTTTGTCGAAGCAGAGGATGGAGCCGGTTTGCAGCATGCCGCAGAGAATGGTCTGCTCGCCCATCAGGTCGGATTTCACTTCCGCGATGAAGGAGGATTCCAGGACGCCGGCGCGGTGGCCGCCCGTGCCCGCGGCATAGGCTTTTGCCAGCTCCAGACCCTCACCCCGCGGGTCGTTTTCGGTGTGCACCGCAATCAGGGTTGGTACGCCAAACCCGCGCTTGTATTCTTCCCGCACCTCGGTGCCGGGGCACTTGGGTGCAACCATGATCACCGTGAGGTCTTCACGGATCTTCATCCCCTCTTCGACGATGTTGAAGCCGTGTGAATAGGCGAGGCAGGCGTTCTTTTTCATCAACGGCATGACCTCGGCGACAACAGCGCTGTGTTGTTTGTCGGGCGTGAGGTTCAGCACGAGGTCGGCCTGCGGGATCAGTTCCTGGTAGGTGCCTACCGTGAAGCCATTTTCGGTTGCGTTTTTCCACGATTGCCGTTTTTCGGCGATGGCGCTGTCGCGCAGGGTGTAGGACACATCAAGCCCGCTATCGCGAAGGTTGAGGCCCTGGTTCAGGCCCTGTGCGCCACAGCCGATGATAACCAGCTTCTTGCCGCGCAATTTCTCGACGCCATCGGCGAACTCCGATGCATCCATGAAGCGGCATTTGCCGAGTTGTTGCAGCTGCAGACGCAGCGGTAGTGTATTGAAGTAATTCTGTCCCATGATGAGGCCCTGAGTTGAGTGTTGATTGATAAAGGATACGGCAAAGCATTCGTTGCGTAAAAAGCTAAATAGTTGAAACTGTGTTGCGTTTATCGCAAAGTAGGATGATGGACACAAAAGCACTCCAGGTATTTCTCTCGGTCGCCGGCAGCCTCAATTTCAGCCGCAGCGCGGAGCGCCTGCACATGAGTGTGAGCGCCGTCAGTCGGACGGTGCAGCGCCTGGAGGACGAGCTCGGGCAGTCGCTGCTGGAGCGGGATCAGCGGAATATGCAGCTGACCCCCGCAGGCCGCACGCTCCGTGACTATGCCCAGCGCAGCGTGTCCGACTGGCAGAACCTGCGGCGACAGCTGCGCGGCGACCAGCAACTGGCAGGAGAGGTGAACCTCTACTGCTCTGTGACCGCCAGTTACAGCATTCTCGCGCCGATCCTGGAAGCGTTCCGTCAGCGTCAGCCCGGTGTTGAGCTCATGATGCACACTGGTGACCAGGCCGATGGTGTGGATCGAGTGCTGTCCGGCCAGGATGACGTCGCGGTGAGTGGGCGGCCGGGCTACCTGCCGCCACGCCTTGCCTTTCTGTCACTGCTGCAGTCACCGATGGTGGTCTGTATGCCCGCAGCCGACTGTGCGGTGCGCCGTATGTTGCTCGCCAGCGACGTGGCGGCGGCTGACTTCGACTGGAGCGGTATCCCGTTTATTGTGCCCGAGCGCGGGGTAACCAAGGACCTGTTGGATGGGTGGCTGGACAGGCGCAGCAGCCGGCCGCGTATCTATGCCCAGGTGGCCGGGCATGAGGCGATTGTGGCCATGGTGGGGTTGGGTCTGGGGGTGGGTATTGCGCCGGAACTCGTGATTCAGGCCAGCGGCATGGCCTCGCGCGTGACCGCGGTTCCTGTGTGGGAACCTCTGCCCCCGCTGGATATCGGCTTGTGTAGTCTGAATAGCCGGCTTGAGGATCCCAGGGTCAAATCCCTGTGGGAGGTGGCACGACAGACCTACGACAGCGCTCTTTGATATACTCACGGTAGTGAAGAGATGGGCAATCCTATGAACGACAAGGCACAGGGCGAGACAGGCAAGGCCGCCGATATAGACGGGAAGCTACAAGGCGTGACCCCGTCGCTCGAGCTGATCGTGGATGAGCACGAGGAGGAGGTCTCCGAGGATGGCCGCACGGTGCGGCGGCAGGGCATTTACCTGCTGCCCAACCTGATGACCACGGGCGCCCTGTTTGCCGGTTTCTATGCCGTGGTTGCGGCCATGCGCGGTGATTTCGAAAGCGCTGCGGTGGCGATCTTCTTCGCCATGATCTTCGATGGGCTCGATGGGCGAATCGCCCGCATGACCAACACGTCGAGCAAATTTGGCGCGGAGTACGACAGCCTGTCCGACATGGTGTCCTTCGGTGTGGCGCCGGCCCTCGTCATGTTCAGCTGGGCTCTGGGTGAGTTGGGCAAATTCGGTTGGAGCGCAGCCTTTGTGTACGTTGCCTGTGCGGCGCTGCGGCTGGCGCGCTTCAATACGCAGATCGACACCGCCGACAAGAACTACTTCACCGGCCTTGCGAGCCCAGCGGCGGCGGCGGTGGTGGCGAGCACGGTCTGGGTCTGCCACGATCTGGGTTGGACCGGACCGGACCTGCCCTTCGAAGTGGCGGTGCTGGTAGCCCTGCTGACAACCGTGCTCGGGCTGCTGATGATGGCCAACTTTCCCTACTACAGCTTCAAGGGCGTGGACTTTCGGGGTCGTGTGCCCTTTGTCGCGATGATCCTGTTGGTCCTCGTGTTCAGCCTGGTGACGCTGGACCCGCCCAGTGTGTTTCTGCTCGCATTTCTGGTCTACGCGGCCTCTGGCCCGGTCATGCAGTTGCAGCGTTGGCGCAAGGCACGCCAGAGCGAGGCCTGATAGGGCTTTCGGAAGCACGCTGCGGGCGTGCCCCCGCTCGGCTTTGAGCCCCCGTGGAAAATACTTTCAAATATTTTCGGAAAAGCCCTTGCAGGGCATTCGCCGATACGTATAATGCGCATCCTCGGTTGGGGGCAACCACCAACGGAAACACGGCAGCCATAGCGCTTCCGAGCTATTTAACAAAGAAACGAAGACAGATGTGTGGGCACTTGTTGGGATAGTTGTACGACTATTCAGACACAACAAGTGACTCATCGATTCATTTATGGATATATGATTACGAACTGTGTCTGAGCCGAGATTTGGGTGTTATCGCGGGGTTACCGCGCAAACATCCCCTCTTGCCCTTTTGGGTAGAGGTTAAAGATTAAACTGAAGAGTTTGATCATGGCTCAGATTGAACGCTGGCGGCAGGCCTAACAC
>CAJXUQ010000030.1 GCA_913061145.1 uncultured Haliea sp. | reverse complement strand
CGAGATTTCTGCCTGTCTCGTGGGCTCGGAGATGTGTATAAGAGACAGGTGGTGCGCCGCTTACCGGACGAGAAAATCCCCGACCTGCTGCTCGACTGCCTACAACGTGCGGCAGTCGAGGCAGTGTGGGGGTGGGGCCGGAGCTGCGGGACCGTCGGCGGCCATGGATGGCCGCCGCCGAGCCTACATGGACGTACTTGCGGCGTGTCCCCCCAGCGCCCGCACCGCCCCCACCGGCACCACTCCGACGCCGGAAGCCGGAAGCCGGAAGCCGGAAGCCGGAAGCCCGAGCACAGCCCAGCCCTGTGCTCAATGCAACGCCTTCTCTAACCGATGCTCATGAAACACGTACTCAAAGACCTCCCGGTAGTTGCGCGCAAAGCGCACCTCCAGCCCTTCCCGCAAATAGGCCGGCAACTCGTCGAAATCACGCCGGTTGGCCGCAGGCAGAATCAACTCCGGAATCTTCATGCGTCGCGCCGCAATCACCTTCTCGCGGATGCCACCCACCGGCAGCACCTGGCCGGTCAGGGTCAGCTCACCGGTCATCGCCAGCGGGCGCTTGATCCGCTCATCGCGCGCCAGGGAAATCAGCGCCGTCGCCATGGTGATACCCGCACTGGGACCATCCTTGGGTGTGGCGCCCTCCGGCACGTGCAGGTGCACCAGGCTGGTGTCGAAGAAATCGTAGTCACAGTCGAAATCACGCAGGTGCGACACCACGTAGCTGTAGGCGATCTCCGCTGATTCGCGCATGGTCTCGCCCAGCCGTCCGGTGAGTTTGAAGCCCCTGTTCAGGGTGTGCACTTTAGAGGATTCAATCGCCAGGGTTGCACCGCCCATCGCGGTCCAGGCCAGCCCGGTGGCCACACCCGGGCCGCGCAGCAGCTTCTCGCTGTGAAACACCGGTTGGCCAAGCAGTGTTTCGATATCCTTCTTGCCGATGCGCAGGCGCTGCTCACCGCCCTCCAGCAGATCGACGATGGACTTGCGGATAATACGCGCCAGCTGCTTTTCCAGGTTGCGCACACCGGCCTCCCGGCAATAACTCTCGATCACGGTCTTCAGCGCGGCGTCGTTGATCTTGAGCTGGTCAGCGCTGACGCCGTGACGCTGCAGCAGCCGCGGCCACAGGTGGTTGCGCGCGATGGCCAGCTTCTCCTCGGCGATGTACCCCGCAAGCCGCAGCACCTCCATCCGGTCCAGCAGCGGCCCCGGAATGGTGTCCAGCTGGTTGGCGGTGCAGATGAACAACACCTTGGACAGGTCTACCCGCATGTCCAGATAGTGGTCCAGAAACTCCGCGTTCTGTTCCGGGTCCAGCACCTCCAGCAATGCCGAGGCGGGATCGCCCTGGAAGGACGCACCGATCTTGTCGATTTCGTCGAGCATGATCACCGGGTTGGCCACTTTTACATCCTTCAGCGCCTGCACAAACTTGCCGGGCATGGCGCCGATATAGGTCCGGCGGTGCCCCTTGATCTCCGCTTCATCGCGCATGCCACCCAGGCTGAAACGGTAGAATTCGCGCCCCAGTGCATCTGCCACGGAGCGCCCGATGCTGGTTTTGCCCACCCCGGGTGGCCCGACCAGCAGCAGAATGGACCCGCTGATCTCCCCTTTGAATGCCCCCACGGCGAGAAACTCCAGTATGCGCTGCTTGACGTCGCCCAGCCCGTCGTGATGCGCATCCAGTGTGTCCCGCGCGTGGGCGAGCTCCAGCCTGTCCTCCGAAGTGATGCCCCAGGGCAGCTGCGTGGCCCAGTCGAGGTAATTGCGCGTCACGCCGTATTCGGGTGACCCTGTCTCCAGCACCGAAAGCTTGTGCATCTCCTCGGCGATACGCGCACGCACAGGCTCTGGTGGCTTGAGGGCCCCCATGCGCTCCTCGAACAGCTCGAGGTCGGTGCTGCGGTCGTCCTTGGACAGCCCAAGCTCCTTCTGGATGACTTTCAGCTGCTCGCGCAGGAAGAACTGTCGCTGCTGCTCAGAGACTTTCTCATTCACCTGGCTGGTAATGCGGGTCTGCAATTCGGCCACTTCACGCTCTTTGCGCAGCAACAGCAGAACCTTCTCCATGCGGGCCAGCAAGGGCAGCGTGTCGAGGATTTCCTGCAACTGGTCACCCTTGGCGGTGGTGAGCGCGGCCGAAAAATCCGCCAGCAGGCTGGGCTGGTTGGGGCTGAAGTTTGCCATGTAGTGTTTCAGCTCTTCGCTGTACAGCGGGTTGAGCGGCAACAGCTCTTTGATCTGCTGAATCAGGGCCATCGCGTAGGCCTTCACTTCATCGCTGTCGCGGTCTCCGGTACTGCGCGGGTATTCAACCTGAACCCGGTAGGGCGCCTTGTCGGTGAGCCAGCGCAGGATGCGAAAGCGCTTCACGCCCTGCACCAGGAACTGACCGGGGCCGGTGGTGCCCGGCGGCCTGTGCAGGCGTGCGACGCAGCCGATTTCGGGGAACTGGCGGGGCCCCACGCTGTCCGGGCCCTGCTGGTCAACATAACTGAGGCCCACCAGCCCGTGGCCCTCGGCGGCAATCGCCTCCAGTGTCGGGGCCCATTCCTGCGGATTGATCGCGACCGGCTGTATCTGCCCGGGAAAGAAGGGTCGCTGCGGTACCGGAATCACGTACAGCGTATCCGGGAGAATATCGTTTGCCACCGCCGGGGCATGGCTGCCCGATGCGTTCGCGTCGCGCTCGTCCTCGGCAAAGTGCTGGGGCTTGCTCATGGCTACCTGTGTCCAATGCTGTGGGTATCCGGCAGATATGGGCGCGCGGGCGCGTATTTCAAGAGATTGGCCCCGCGGCATTTTTCAGTGGCCGGCGCGCGGAGTATACTTCGCGGCTGAGCCCGACCCGTTAACCGCACGTCCGACACAGGAGTCCACAGTGCATATTGAACAGGCCACTGAAGCCGAACTGCGCGCCGCGCTTGCCGACCTGCATGAACAGTACGATGCCCTGGCAGCGAAAAAACTGAACCTCGACCTCACCCGGGGCAAACCCAGCGCCGCGCAAGTCGCACTGTCCGACGCACTGGACGGCATTCTGCAGGGCAATTATCGGGCCGCGGACGGCACCGATGCCCGCAACTATGGTGGCCTGGAGGGCCTGCCCGAGGCGCGCGCGCTGTTCGCCGGCGTTCTGGGCACAGCCCCCGAAGAGACACTGGTCGGCGGCAACAGCAGCCTGACGCTCATGTACCAGGTCATGGATTTTGCCCTGCGCGAAGGTCTGCGCGGCGCCGAGTCAGCCTGGGGCAACCGCGACCAGGTGAAATTCCTGTGCCCGGTACCCGGCTATGACCGCCACTTCTCCGTCTGCGAATATCTGGGAATCGAGATGATCCCCGTGCCATTGCTCGACTCGGGCCCGGATATGGACCTGATAGAGGCGCTGGTCAGCACTGATGCGGACATCAAGGGCATCTGGTGCGTGCCCCGCTTTTCCAACCCCACCGGCTGCGTCTATAGCCCGGATACCGTCAAACGCCTGGCACGGCTGCCGCAGACCGCGTCAGACGACTTTATCGTGATGTGGGACAACGCCTATGCGGTCCACACCCTGCAGGATGACGCACCCGCACTGGACAGCATCACGGCCCATGCGCGGGAGTTCGGCACCATGGACGGTATCTTCCAGTTCGGCTCCACCTCCAAGATCACCTTCGCCGGTGCGGGTGTCGCATTCCTGGGCACCAGCGAGCGCAATCTCAACACCTTCAAGGCACACCTGGCCTTCCAGACCATCGGCCCCGACAAAGTGAACCAGTTGCGTCATGTGCGCTTCCTGCAGGACGAGACCACGCTGCACACGCACATGGCCAGGCACGCGGCAATTCTCAAGCCACGCTTTGACGCGGTGCTCGACACCCTGCAGCGCGAGCTGGGGTCCAGCGGCATGGGCCACTGGACCACGCCAGAGGGCGGCTACTTTGTATCATTCAACACTTTGCCGGGCCTTGCAGCTAACATCGTCGAACTTGCGGGCAACGTAGGGGTAAAGCTAACACCGGCCGGCGCCACCTTTCCCTACGGCAAGGACCCAGAAGACAGCAACATCCGACTGTCACCGAGTTTCCCGGCACTGGCTGATGTGCAGGCGAGCGTGGATGTGTTTGTGTTGTGCGTGAAAATCGCCTCGATCAAGCAGCGCCTGGGTAGCTGAACGGAGGCCGCCGGGGGCGGGAACCTCACAGCGGCGGGCGCACTGCCCGCCTGCGAGGTCAGTCGTCGCTGCTGTGGTGCGGCTGCATACCGGGCACGGGGAATGTGGCCACGTTGCTGCGCGAGCCGGGAGCGACCTCGGAAATCTTGCCGGTCCCTTCCTTGTCGACTTCATCGATGCGGATGATCGCCTGCAATGGGATATAGCTGCGCTTGACCCCGCTGAACTCGTGCTTGAGCTTCTCCTCGCCGGGGTCTACAAGTATCTGCGAGCGTTCGCCGAAGACGAATTCCTCGATCTCGATGAAACCCCACATGTCGCTTTGGTAGATCTGGCGCGCGAACACCTCGAACACCTGGTTCGCGTTGTGGAATATCACCTTGTACACCGGTTGGTTGGCCATGCTGTCCTCGTGGGGCGTTGCGCCGGGCGGTCCCGCTGGGGTTGCGCGGAATCCGGGGGGGCGCAATGTTAACACTCCCATCACAAATTACCACTACCGGGGCCCGCTCGACGCTATGTTTCCCGGGGTCGAATCTGTATAATTCCCAGCCTTTTTCCAGCAACCGGCAAGGCACCGACTGTGGTGCGCCGACGAGGCCCAGTGAGCAAAAAGCTGTACATCAAGACCCACGGCTGCCAGATGAACGAGTACGACTCGGCGCGCATGCGCGATCTGCTGCAGGCCAGCCATGGGCTGACCCCGACGGACAACCCCGAGGACGCCGATGTTCTGCTGCTCAACACCTGCTCGATCCGTGAAAAAGCCCAGGAAAAGGTCTTCCACCAGCTCGGCCGCTGGAAACACCTGAAGCAGAAAAACCCCGACCTGATCATCGGGGTGGGTGGCTGTGTCGCCAGTCAGGAAGGGGCCGAAATCGGCAAACGCGCACCTTATGTCGACCTGGTCTTCGGGCCACAGACCCTGCACCGCCTGCCGGAGATGATGGAGCAGCGCGGCCCGGGGGGCACCCTCGTGGTCGACGTCAGCTTCCCGGAAATCGAGAAATTCGATCGATTGCCGGAACCCAGTGTCGAGGGGCCCACGGCCTTTGTTTCCGTGATGGAAGGCTGCAGCAAGTACTGCACCTTCTGTGTTGTGCCCTACACCCGCGGGGAAGAAGTCTCACGCCCGGTGGATGATGTGATCGCTGAAGTGGCGCACCTGGCGGGAGAAGGCGTGCGCGAAGTCAACCTGCTGGGGCAGAATGTGAACGCCTACCGGGGCGCCAACCACCTCGGTGAGATCGTGGACTTCGCCGAACTCCTGCACCTGGTGGCGCGCATTCCGGGGATCGACCGTATCCGCTACACCACCTCACACCCGGTGGAATTCAGCGACGCCCTGATCGATGCCTATGCCGAGATCCCGCAGCTGGTCGACCACCTGCACCTGCCGGTACAAAGTGGCTCGGACCGCATCCTGATGGCCATGAAGCGCGGGCACACGGCGCTGGAGTACAAATCGAAGATTCGGCGTTTGCGCCGCATACGCCCGAACATCAGTATCTCTTCCGACTTCATTATCGGCTTCCCCGGCGAGACGGATACAGACTTTGCGGCCACCATGAAGCTGGTGGAGGAGATCGGGTTCGATACCTCGTTCAGTTTTGTCTACAGCGCGCGCCCCGGCACCCCCGCGGCAGAGCTGCCGGACACCACGGATGAAAGCGTCAAGAAGCAGCGCCTGCAGATCCTGCAGGCGCGCATCCTGCAGGAAGCACAGGCGATCAGCCGCCGCATGGTCGGCACAGTGCAGCGGGTTCTGGTCACGGGGGTATCGAAGAAAGACCCCGGTGAACTGCAGGGTCGGACCGAAAACAACCGTGTTGTGAACTTCCACTGCACCGACCAGAGCCTGATCGGCGAATTCGCCGATCTGGAGATTGTCGATGCTTTGCCCAATTCCCTGCGCGGCCAGCTGGCACAAACACCCCGGATGCGTGCGGTTGACTAGTCGGCCAAGGCGTATATCCTTAACCCCATGATCACATGCCCTAGCGGCCCGCGAGCGATTTGAACAGCGAATCTCCGACCCCCGGGTCGACACAGTCAAGCCTCACCCTGGAACCGAATGACACCCGCCATCTGGCCATGCTCTGCGGCCAGTTCGACGGCCATCTGCGCCAGATCGAGTCCCGTCTCGGCATCAGCATCGCCGCGCGCGGCAACCAGTTCCTGCTCAGCGGCCCAGCGGCCGCCGTGACCGCGGGCGAGCGACTGCTGCAAAGCCTCTACGCCGAGCTCTGCCAGGGCGTGGGCCTGAGTCCGGAGTCACTGCACCTGCAATTGCAGCAGGCGGGCATTGAAGTGCTCAGCGAAGAGCCCGGTGGTGCCCCCGTCGAAGCCATTCAGGTGATCCGCACCAAGCGCGCCTCGGTGAAGCCCCGCGGCAAGAACCAGCAGGGTTACGTGCGCACTATCAAGCAGCACGACATCAATTTCGGCATCGGCCCCGCGGGCACCGGCAAGACCTATCTCGCCGTGGCCTGCGCTGTGGAGGCCCTGCTGGAGGAGCGTGTGCGGCGTATCCTGCTGGTGCGCCCTGCCGTAGAGGCCGGCGAGAAGCTCGGCTTTCTGCCCGGCGACCTGAGCCAGAAGATCGATCCGTACCTGCGCCCCCTGTACGACGCCCTGTACGAGATGCTGGGTTTCGAAACCGTCAACAAGTTTATCGAGCGCAACATCATCGAAGTGGCTCCGCTGGCCTTCATGCGCGGGCGCACACTGAACAACTCCTTCATTATTCTCGACGAGGCGCAGAACACCACCCGCGAGCAGATGAAGATGTTCCTCACCCGCATCGGCTTCGGTTCCACGGCGGTGATTACCGGCGACGCCACGCAGATCGACCTGCCCAAGGGCATCCAGTCCGGACTCACCCACGCGGGCAATATTCTCGCCGAGGTCGAAGGCATTGGCTTTACCTGGTTCGGCAACAAGGATGTGGTGCGCCACCCCATGGTGCAGCGCATTGTCGAGGCCTATGACGCGTTTGAGGACAGGGCGACCACCCTCGACAAGACCCGGCCATGAGCAGCCACATCGACATCCAGACGGCCTGTAGCGAGCCGGTTCCCGAGGAAGACGACTTAAGGAACTGGCTGCACACCACCCTGCAGGGCCGCGCGCCCAGCCCATCACCGGAACTATGCCTGCGCCTGGTGGGCGAAGATGAAATGGCCCACCTGAACCAGAGCTACCGTGGCAAGCAAGGCCCGACCAACGTGCTTTCTTTCCCGGCTGACCTGCCGGAAGGGTTGGGCCTGGCACTGCTCGGAGACATCGTGATCTGTGCCCCGGTAGTGGCCCGGGAGGCCGCCGCGCAGGGTAAGTCCCTGCAAGCGCACTGGGCCCATATGGCGGTACATGGGGCATTGCACCTGTTGGGCTACGACCACGTTGCAGCGGCCGAGGCCGCCGACATGGAAGCCCTTGAAACCGCCATCCTGGCCACGCTTGGATTTCCCTGCCCCTACCCAGACACCGTCTCCGAGGAGCCCGTTACCCCATGAGCGAAGATCGATTTGGCAGCGAGTCAGGAGACCGCTCCTGGCTCGAAAAAATAGCCTTGCTGTTCTCGTCAGAGCCGCACAATCGCCGCGATCTGGAGGGCGTTCTGGCGATCGCCGCCGAAAACGAAGTGATCGACCAGGACGCGCGCAGCATCATGGAAGGCGCCATGAAGGTCAGCGACATGCAGGCCCGCGACATCATGATCCCGCGCGCCCAGATGGTGGTGATCAAGGCAGACTCGACGCTGGAAGAGATCCTGCCGCAGATCATTCGCTCTGCCCACTCGCGCTACCCGGTTGTGGGCGAGAGCCCGGATGACATCCAGGGCATACTGCTGGCCAAGGATCTGCTGCCGGAAATCCTCAACAAGGATCACAGCGAGTTCCGCATGGAAACGCTGCTGCGCCCCACGGTTGTGGTGCCGGAAAGCAAGCGACTGAACGTGCTGCTGCGGGAGTTCCGGGAGAACCGCAACCACATGGCTATCGTGATCGACGAGTACGGCGGCGTTGCAGGCCTGGTCACCATTGAGGACGTGCTGGAGGAGATTGTCGGCGATATCGAAGATGAAACCGATGTCGACGAAGACCATTTCATCCGCACCATCGGCGACGGCGACTACTTCATCAAGGCACTGACCCCGATCGAGGAGTTCAACGAGCATTTCCGCACGACCTTCAGCGACGAGGAATTCGACACCATCGGCGGCCTGGTAATACAGGCTTTCGGGCACATGCCGGCGCGCAATGAGGTCACCTGCATCGATAACTTCGAATTCAAGGTGATCAACGCGGACCAGCGCAAGATCCACAGCCTGCGCATGCGGCCACTGAGCAGTTGAACCATGCCTGAACACGGCCTGCGCCCGGCCTGGGTAGCCCTGCTGACACTGCTGGCCGGCGGCCTGGTCACCCTCTCATTCGCCCCCTTCAACCTCTGGCCTGCGGGCATCGCCAGCTGCGCCCTCTACTGCTACCTGCTCAGCACCTGCACACCACGACAGGCCCTGTGGCGCGGCTGGCTGTTCGGCGTGGGCCTGTTCGGCAGCGGTGTGTCCTGGGTTTACGTCAGCATTCACGTCTACGGTTATGCCAGCGTACCGCTCGCTGCGTTACTCACGGTGCTGTTCTGCGCCGGGCTCGCGCTGCTGCACAGCCTTTTTGCCTGGTGCTACGCGCGCTGGGTGCGTCCCCTGCCCGGCGGCATGCTGGCCGGTTTCGGCGCACTGTGGGTGCTGTTCGAGGGCTTGCGCAGCTGGCTGCTGACGGGCTTCCCCTGGCTTTACCTGGGCTACGGCCATATCGATACCTGGCTCGCAGGCTGGGCGCCCGCGGTGGGCGTGTATGGCCTGTCCTTCGCGGTGGCGGTGAGCGGTTCCTGCCTGTTCCTGGCCTGGCGCAACCCAAAGCCTGCAGGCCTGCTCACCTACCTCACCGTGGTGGCCATCCTGTGGCTCGGCGGGCGCACCCTGGGCACCGTGGAGTGGGTCGTTCCCGCCACCGAACAACCCCTGCGCGTCGCGTTGTACCAGCCCAACATCCCACAGGCGCTGAAGTGGCAGCGGGATTATTATCCGCGCATTCTGGAGCAGTACAGCAGCGCTATTGTGGCGCAGGCCGACCACGACATTGTGGTCTGGCCGGAATCTGCGCTGCCGCGCTTCTACCAGCAGGCCCGCGACTACCTGGATCCGGTAGCCGCGGGCTTTGCCAGCCGCAACAGCACCCTGATCACCGGCATTCCCTGGCGGGAGCCGGGCAGTAAAGACTACTTCAACAGCATTGTCGCACTCGGCGCCGGCAGCGGCGTGTATCACAAACAGCGCCTGGTGCCCTTCGGCGAATACGTGCCGCTGGAGCACTGGCTGCGCGGCCTGATCGCCTTCTTCGACATGCCCATGTCGAGCTTTTCCGCCGGCCCACCGGGACAGAGCCTGCTGTTGGCGGATGGCGTGCGGGTGGCGCCCTTTATCTGCTACGAAATCGTCTACCCGGGGCTGGTCGCTCGGGGCGCACGCAACGCGGACGTACTGGTGACGATCAGCAACGACAGCTGGTTCGGCGCCTCCATCGGCCCGCTGCAGCACCTGCAGATGGCGCGCATGCGTGCATTGGAGAGCGGGCGCTATCTGCTGCGCGGTACCAACAACGGTGTATCCGCCATTATCGACCACCAGGGCAGGATCCTGCAGCGCAGCCCCCAGTTTGAGGAAGCCCTGCTCAGCGGCGAGGCCCACATCATGCTGGGCAGCACGCCGGCAGCCATCTACGGTCCGCGACCCGTGCTTGGCGGTTGCGTGCTGCTGCTGTTACTGATGCTGGTTGTGTACCACACGGTGTGGCGCGAGCGGGACTGAACACCGCACACAGAAAGCGCCACTGACACTGGAATATTCGTCTGCGGTTTGGTAAAAAGCGCCCCTTTCCACCAAACCGGAGCCCACTGCATGCTGAAACAGGCCTGTGCAGCGCTGCTTTTGCTCGGTGCCAGCGGCACCCTGCAGGCAGAAAGCGCTTTCCCTTCCACCTACACCCCGCTCATCTCAGCTCCCACGCTGCTGCGTAACGCCACCCTGCTCACGGGTGAAGGGCAGCGGCTCGAACAGACCGATCTGTTGCTCGAGAACGGCAGAATCGCCTGGGTAGGCAACGGTGATGTCCCACCCGGCACCCGGGAAATCGATGCCTCTGGGCGCTGGATCACACCGGGGCTGATTGACGTGCATTCCCACCTCGGTGTTTATCCCAGCCCCTCTGTCGATGCACACCAGGACGGCAACGAAATGAGCGACCCCGTGACCGCGAACATCTGGGCCGAACACAGTATCTGGCCGCAGGACCCGGGTTTCGGCAAGGCTCTCGCCGGCGGGGTCACTGCCCTGCAAATCCTTCCCGGTTCGGCCAACCTGTTCGGCGGCCGGGGCGTCACGCTGAAGAATGTCTACAGCACCAGCTACCAGGGCATGAAATTCCCCGCGGCACCCCATGGCCTGAAGATGGCCTGCGGCGAAAACCCCAAACGCGTGTATGGGCAGCGCAACAAGCTGCCCTCCACCCGCATGGGCAACGTCGCCCACTACCGCGCCGAGTGGATCGCCGCGCAGGACTATATCGATCGTTGGGCTCGCTACGAAGCGCAGCTCGCCGCCGGTGACGAGGAAGCGACCGCACCATTGCGCGACCTCAAGTTGGAAACCCTGGCCGGGGTGCTGCAGGGCGAGATCATTGTCCACATGCACTGCTACCGCGCGGATGAAATGATGACCATCCTGGCTCTGGCCGAGGAGTTCGAGTACCGCATCGGCACCTTCCACCACGCTGTCGAAGCCTACAAGATTGCCGACGAACTGGCACAGCAGCAGGTCTGCGGCGCGCTCTGGGCCGACTGGTGGGGCTTCAAGATGGAAGCCTATGACGGCATTCAGGAGAACATCGCCCTGGTGGACCGCCCGCCGGGGGGGTGCGCGATCGTGCACTCGGATTCTCCTGAAGGTATCCAGCGGCTTAACCAGGAGGCGGCCAAGGCCATGGGCAAGGGCCGCCGCGCCGGCATGGATATCGCTCCTGAACACGCGATTGCCTGGATCACCTCCAACGCCGCACGCTCACTGGGTATTGAGCACATGACCGGCAGCCTGACCCCGGGAAAGATGGCCGATGTGGTTGTGTGGAGCGACAACCCTTTCAGTATCTACAGCAAGGCAGACCTGGTGTTCATCGATGGGGCCCTGCTGTATGACCGCAAGGACCCCGCCCGGCAACCGGTGTCCGACTTTGAGTTGGGGCAGCTGCAGGAGGTGCAGCCATGAATGGATTTAAATGGATCGTCGCCACACTGCTGCTCTGCTGCCAGGCCGCGGCCGCCGGCAACACCTTACTGATTCGCAATGCCCTGGTACACACGATGACCGATGCCGGTACGCTGCCCGCTGCGGACATCCTGATTCGGGACGGGCGCATTGCGGAACTTGGCAATCATCTGCGAGCGCCCGCAGACAGCACCGAGCTCGACGCCGCCGGACGACCAGTGACCCCCGCCCTGTTTGCCGGCATCACGGCGCTGGGGCTGAACGAAATCGATATGGTCTGGCCCTCTGTAGACTCCGCGGTCACTCAGGTGGGCTCACCACCCATGCGCCCCGAATTCAACGTGGTCAGTGCCTACAACCCGCACTCCAGCCCGATTCCGATTACCCGCATCGAGGGCTTCGGCTACAGCCTCCTCGGCGCAATGGCCGGTGGGTCGATCATCGGCGGCCAGGGACGCACCGTGGTTCTGGACGGCGGCTACCGGAGCTTCGTTGGCGAGCCCGTGCTCTTCATCGCGCTGGGCGAAAGCGCGTCCACTCTCGCTGGCGGTTCACGCGCCGCGCAATGGATGGTGCTGGAACAGGCCATCGCCGAGAGCGAATCGACGCCGCGTCACGGCGACCACACGCTGCTGACCCGAGAAGGCCGCGCCGCGCTGCACGCATTCCAGCGCAGCGGGACCGTGGTGTTCAGCGCACATCGCGCCAGCGATATTCTGCAGGTCATCGCGTTTGCCGAGCGCCACGGTTTGCGTGCCGTCATTGAAGGCGGTGCCGAAGCCTGGATGGTGGCAGACGCCCTGGCCGAGGCGCAGGTGCCGGTGCTGCTGGATCCCCTGCAGAATCTGCCCGACAGTTTCGACATGCTGGGCGCACGGCTGGACAACGCCGCAAGGCTGCACGCAGCTGGGGTGACAGTCAGCTTTTCCGGCGCCGGCACCCACCATGCGCGCAAGCAGCGACAGCTGGCCGGCGTTGCCGCGGCCAATGGCCTCGGGCCCGAAGCCGCGCTGGCCGCACTGACACGCAATCCGGCGGAGATATTCGGGTTTCCCGGCGGCCGCCTCGAACGCGGCGCCCCGGCCGACCTGGTAATCTGGAGTGGAGACCCGCTGGAGCTGGTGGAATCGGCCGAGCAGGTGATCCTCGGCGGCCGCCTGCAGCCAATGCGCAGCCGGCAGACGGAGCTGCGCGATCGCTACCTGCCAACCGCCACATCGCTGCCCCGAGCCTACACGCACTGAGACCGGCAGCCCCTGCGGGTGGCCAGGCCACCCGCGATTCCCGCCCCTAGCTACTGCGCTGGCATGGACACGACAAAAATACCCCGCAACTCGTTGACCCCGTAACCGACTGCCTGATCGTCGGGGTAACGCGCCCGCAGCGCGGCCTGTGTCTCGGCCTGCAACTCCACTCCCGGCCTGCCGTGACACTGCAGACACAGGCCGTTGGTGACGATCGGATAATACGCCACGACCTCATGCTTCACCCGCTGCACGGCGGGTGCCGGTTCGGTGCCTGCCGCGAGCGCAGACCGCGCCGTTGCCATGTAGGCCAGCTCCGCGGCAGTGGCCGCATTCGCGGGGTTGCGTGGGCGATCACTGACGCGTCGAACCGCAACGCCCTGTTCCGCCGCAGCCCCTTCGGTCAGCGGAATCGCATTGTCGTGACAGAAATCGATGGCCGCGACCGGACCGCCGGCGCTGATAGCCTGCTTGAGGCTACTGCCGAGGGTCGACTTGGCACGCATCGCAACCTCTCTGCCGCGGCGCAGGTAATCCGCGTCTGTCACCAGCGTCGGTTGCCCCAGGCGCCGACGCTGCTGCTGTTCGGCCTGAAAATGCTGTTCGAACCAGCCCGGGGCCTCCAACGCACTGTGGTAGATGTAGTAGGCAATCTCCTCCACCATCACCTGGTCAAAAGGCATCTTGGGCATCAGGCCAAACCGGTCGATGGCACCGGGCATGCGCGCATTCTCCGCGGAGGGATCCTGCACGAAACTCACCAGACGATCCCGGAAAGCCTTGTAGGAGGTTCCCGGCTGAATGTAATGCTTCTTGATCGCCGCCATGGGCGGCGCCACGCGGTTTCCTGCAGACGCATCAGGGCTATGACAACTGAAGCACGCCGACTCCAGCGCCTGAAAGCCCGCTGTTAGTCGGGCCTGATCCAGCGCCGCGTCGGCCGACCGCCCGGCGACCTCCACAGTGTTCTGTGCAGCGCTTGCCAGGGGTACGACGCAGGCACCCAGAAACACCATCACGCAAAGCCTCATATTCACATTGCCTCCTTCTTCCGTGTGCTCACGGCAGCAAAATCCAGCGTAACAGAGCCGATACAGTGCCCACCACCAGCACACCGCAGAGCCAGAGGCCTGTAAACCAGGCCCATTTTCTGCCCAGGCTGCCCTCTTCAGGCCGCGTTTCAATGTCGCGCATCAGTGATAGCCTCCGTCGCCATGACGCACTTTGCCGCGGAAAATCCAGTAGGAATACGCGGTGTAACCGAGTATGAGCGGCAACATGATCACTGCGCCCACCAGCATGAAGAGCAGGCTGGAATCAGGTGCAGCGGCTTCGTGGACGGTAATCGCGCGGGGCACAATATAGGGTGTGAAGCCTACACCGAGGCCGATAAAACACAGCCCCAGAAGCCCCAGGGTCGCCGGGTAGATCACCGCATCCCGCTGCCGCTGGATGCCCCAGGCCACGAGGCCCGCGATGCCGATCGTGAGCAATGGCACGGGTGCCAACCAATAAAAATGGGGCAATGTGAACCAGCGCGCAAAGATGTCAGGAGACAGAAACGGCGTCCACAGACTGACCACGCCGACAAAGAAGAACGTGCCCATGGCGGCTCTTTTAACCAGACGGTACGCCTGCTGGCGTAGCGCTCCATCCGTTTTCAACACCAGCCAGCCAGCCCCCAGAAGGGCGTAACCCGCACACAGCGCCACACCAACCGTGAGTGTAAAGGGGGTCAACCAGTCCCACCAGCCGCCGGCATAGGCGCGCCCTTCAACTTCAATGCCCTGGACAAATGCGCCCAGAACAACACCCTGCATAAAGGTTGCAACGACGGAACCGAAGACAAAGCTGGCGTCCCATATCCGCTCATGCGCCTTGTCGCGCCAGCGGTATTCGAACGCCACGCCGCGAAACACCAGTGCCAGCAACATGACGATAAATGGCGCGTACAACGCGGGCATGACAACCGCGTAGGCCAGTGGGAACGCGGCAAACAGGCCGCCACCGCCAAGGATCAGCCAGGTCTCATTCCCGTCCCAGACCGGCGCAACCGTGTTCATCGCAGTATCCCGGTCCTGGTCCGTGGCAAGGAATGGAAATAGCAGACCAATTCCCAGATCGAAACCATCCAGCGCCACGTAGATAAAGATGCCCAGGGCCAGCAGTCCGGCCCAGATCACGGGTAAATCCAACATATCAGGCGCCTCCTTTGCTGGCAGCTGTTTTCAGGGAGGCCACGGGGGTTGTGCCCGCAGCACGCAGCGGAGCCCCCGCCTCGGGCCCCTGACCATCAGGCGGTGCATGCATCATGCGAATAATGTAATAGGTACCGGCCCCGAACAGGGCGAAATACACGACGATGAAGGCCAACAGCGAGGCCGCTACCGCAGGTGCATCCACAGGTGCGAGGGATTCGCTGGTGCGCAGAAGCCCGTACACGGTGAAGGGCTGCCGCCCGACCTCAGTCACAATCCAACCCGCCAGCACAGCGACAAAGCCGGAAGGGCCCATCCACACGGCAGCGCGCTGCAACCACCGCGTGTCGTACAGTCGGCCACGCAAGCGCAGCCAGGCGGAATACACACCGATCAGTGCCATCAGCGTGCCAATCAACAGCATGACCCTGAAAGACCAGAACACCATCCCGACCGGTGGCCTGTCCGCTACCGGTACGTCAGTCAGGCCCGGAGTCTCACCGTTGATATCGTGGGTGAGCACCAGTGCAGACGCGTAGGGAATGCCGAGCTCAAACGTGTTTTCCTCTGCCGCCGCATCAGGCCAGGCCAGCAGGAGAAACGGTGCACCGGTCTGTCGCTGCCAATGCCCTTCCATGGCGGCTACCTTGATGGGCTGATGCTCAAGTGTGTTGAGACCGTGCAGGTCGCCGGCAAAAATCTGCAGCGGTGCGACGAAAGTCGCCATCCACATGGCCATTGAGAACATCTTGCGCGCCTCCGGGTTAGCCGTGTCCCGCAACAGGTGCCACGCCCCAACACCACCCACCACGAACGAGACGGTCAGGTACGAAGCCAGCGTCATGTGGACCAGACGATACGGAAAGCTGGGATTGAAGATTATCGCCAGCCAGTCTTCGGGCACAAACTGCCCGAGCGCATTCATGGCATGGCCCGTGGGCGTTTGCATCCAGCTGTTGACCGACAGGATCCAGGTTGCTGACAAGAGCGTGCCAAACGCAACCATGGCTGTGGCGAGGAAATGCAGCCGCCGACCTACGCGCTCCATGCCAAACAGCATGATGCCCAGAAATCCCGCCTCGAGGAAAAACGCTGTCAGCACTTCATAGGCAAGCAACGGGCCAATGACCGGCCCTGCCTTGTCAGAAAATACACTCCAGTTGGTCCCGAACTGGTAGGACATCACCAGACCGGACACCACGCCCATGCCAAATGCCACGGCAAATATCCGCAGCCAGTATTTGTACAGGTTCAGATACACGGGGTTGTCCGTCTTCAACCACAGGGCCTCCAGCACCAGCAGATAGCTGGCAAGGCCAATGGAAAACGAGGGAAAAATGATGTGAAAGGACACAGTAAAGGCAAACTGGATTCGCGCAAGCATCGATGCGTCGAAAAATTCAAACACGGTTAACCCCTTGCTTCGGCATTAAGTGATATTTAATATAGTATTTATAATTCGGCCGACATAAGCAACCACTAATATAAATTTTTCAGGAGTCGCCGCTATCCGCCTCACTGCCTACACCAACTATTCCCTGCGCATTCTCATGTATTGTGCCAGCCACCCAGGGCGGCTGGTGCGCATCGCCGACATCGCAGCCGCCTTCGATATATCCAGAGCCCATCTGCTGAAGTCCGCACGGCATCTGGGGCAACTGGGCTACCTGTCGACCATGCGCGGACGACATGGTGGCATTCAACTGGGGATGGCCCCGGAGCGGATACGGGTTGGCGAGGTGGTGCGGAAACTCGAGGATAGCGGCGACTTTGTAGAGTGCTTCAACCCCGCCACCAACAGCTGCCCGCTGGCAGGAGCCTGCAAGTTAACGGGGCTTTTCCACCGGGGCGTGGAGGCGTTCTACCGGGAGCTTGATGATACAAGTCTCGCTGATCTTGTCGGCGATGGGGCTGCACTGCGCGACCGACTGCCTCTGCTGCACCTCGCCTGATGTGCGGCGCGGGCTGCACACCCCGCACCGCGGCCTTCGCCGCCCGCACTGAATACTGATAGAATCGCGTTTTTTTGCACCGGACCCGCAGCCGCCACATGCCGGCTGCCAGGGGCCCCGTGCCCGGACCAGTTGAGTACACTGAAGCAATGGACCCCCATTACCAGCCCAAAATCCTCGAACAGGCGGCCCAGGAATACTGGCAGACCGAGCAGAGTTTTGCCGTGCACAAGGACGACAGCCGGGAGAAATTCTACTGTCTCGCCATGTTCCCCTACCCCAGTGGCAAACTGCACATGGGCCACGTGCGCAACTACACCATCACCGATGTGATTTCCCGCTATCAGCGCATGCTCGGCAAGAACGTACTGCACCCGATGGGCTGGGATGCCTTCGGGTTGCCGGCCGAAAATGCGGCCGTGCAAAACAATACGGCTCCCGCCGCCTGGACCTACAAGAACATCGCCTATATGAAAGGCCAGTTGCAGAGCCTGGGATTCGGCTTCGACTGGTCGCGCGAGCTCGCCACCTGCCAGCCAGCCTACTACCGCTGGGAGCAATGGTTCTTCACCCGGCTCTACGAAAAAGAGCTGGTGTACAAGAAAATGGCCACGGTCAACTGGGACCCGGTGGACCAGACCGTGCTCGCCAACGAGCAGGTGATCGACGGCCGCGGGTGGCGCTCCGGCGCGCTGGTGGAGCGCCGGGAGATTCCCCAATGGTTCATTCGCATCACCGCCTACGCCGAGGAACTGCTGGCGGACCTTGAGCAACTGCCACACTGGCCGGAACAGGTCCGTACCATGCAGCGCAACTGGATCGGCAAGAGTCGCGGGGTTGACCTGGGCTTTGATCTCACCGCCCCGGTCGCCGGCATGGAACGCATCGAGGTATACACCACGCGGCCCGACACGCTGTTCGGCGTCACCTACATGTGCCTCGCCGCCGAGCACCCCGTCACCCGCGCCCTGGCAGAGGACAACCCGCAGTTGCAGGCCTTTATCGAAGCCTGCAAGACCCAGTCCTCGGCAGAGGCCGATATGGCCACCATGGAAAAGCGCGGACTGGATACGGGGCTGCGCGCCATCAACCCGCTCAACGGTGAACAGGTGCCCGTGTGGGTGGCCAACTACGTGCTGATGGACTATGGCTCGGGTGCGATCATGGCGGTACCGGCGCACGACCAGCGCGACTGGGAGTTTGCCCGCACCTACAACCTGCCGATACGGCCCGTGATAGCCGCAGAAGACGGCTCCGAAGCCGACCTCAGCCAGGCCGCGGCCACCGTCAAGGGCACCTTGATCAACTCCGGCGAGTTTGACGGTCTGACGTCGGAGCAAGCGTTTACGGCCATCGCCGACCGGCTGGAACAAGCCGGGCGCGGTCGGGTCACCACGAATTACCGGTTACGTGACTGGGGCGTTTCCCGACAGCGGTACTGGGGGGCGCCCATCCCGATGCTCAACCTGCCCGAGGGCGGGGAAATTCCGGTACCAGCGCATAAATTACCGGTACTGCTGCCCGAAGACGTGCAGATGGACGGCGTTATCTCACCGATCAAGGCCGACCCGGCATGGCGCCAGGACGAGCTCGACGGCAGGCCCGTGGAGCGTGAAACCGATACCTTCGACACCTTCATGGAGTCCAGCTGGTACTACGCCCGCTATACCTGCCCCGATTTCGAAGATGGCATGCTGGACCCGGAGCTGGCCAATTACTGGCTTCCGGTTGACCAATATGTCGGCGGCATTGAACACGCCATTCTGCATCTGCTGTATGCCCGGTTCTTCCACAAGCTGATGCGTGACGAAGGCCTGGTTACCTCAAGCGAGCCCTTTGAACGCCTGCTCTGCCAGGGCATGGTGCTGGCGGAATCATTTTACCGGGAGGGCCCCGGCGGCAGCCGGGTCTGGGTGGCACCGACGGATGTCGACGTGGAGCGCGACGAGCGCGGGCGCGTGGTGCGTGCCGTTGAACGCAACACCGGCGAGGCCGTGATCTCCGGTGGCGTGACCAAGATGTCGAAGTCCAAAAACAATGGTATCGACCCGCACTCCGCGGTTGAGACCTTCGGCGCGGACACGGTACGCCTGTTCACCATGTTTGCTGCACCGCCGGAGCAAACACTGGAGTGGCACGATGCCGGTGTCGAAGGCGCGAGCCGCTTCCTGCGCAAACTGTGGAAGCTGGTGCATGCGCACCTTGAAGCCGGCGCAGCGGCGGGGCAGCCGGCAGCGGCCTCCGGCGACGCGGAGCGCCAGCTGCGGCGCAAGACCCACGAAACCATCGCCAAGGTGAGCGATGACTACGGTCGCAGACAGACTTTCAACACGGCGATCGCTGCCATCATGGAACTGTGCAACGACATCGCGCGACTCGATCAGTCACAACCCGAGGCGCGCAGCGTCGTGCGCGAGGCCCTGCAGGCCGTGGTACTCATGCTCAGCCCCATTGTGCCGCATATCTGCCACCACCTCTGGCCGCTGCTGGACGGCACCGGCCCGCTGCTGGACGCACCCTGGCCTGCCGTGGATGAGTCAGCGCTGGTGCGCGACAGCATTGACATGGCGGTACAGGTCAATGGCAAGGTGCGTGCGCAGATTTCCGTGCCGGCAGATGCGGACAAGTCAGCCGTGCAGGCAGAAGCCATGGCCCAGGACAATGTGCAGCGGTTCCTGGAGGGGGTGACTGTGCGCAAGGTGATTGTGGTGCCGGGGAAACTCGTAAACATAGTGGCCAACTGATGGCCGGGACGTTACCCATGGTACGCATAGCATCGACCCTGTTTCTGGCCATCCTGCTGAGCGCCTGCGGCTTCCAGCTGCGAGGCGCTGCCAGCTCCACCGGACTGCCCGCCGAGTGGCGGCAGCTGCATCTGGAAACCGGCAGCCCGAACAGTGAATTCACCCGGGAACTGCGCTCCCGTTTCTCTGCCAACGGTATCGAATGGGTGGATCGCAAGGACGCCGCCTATATCCTGCAGCTCGAGCCCGAGCGCTTCAGCCAGCGCAACCTGTCGCTCACCAGTGAGGCGCGGGCAGCGGAATTCGAACTCACCCTGCAAACCCGGTTTACAGTGCGCGCACCGGACGGGTCGATCGCTATGGAATCCTCTGACGCTGTAGTCACCAAACAGATGGAAAACGATCCCAGCAATGTGGTGGGCAAAGCGGAAGAGATTCGCATCCTGCAGGCGGAGATGCGGGGCGAACTGGCGCAACAGATTCTGCGCCGGATCGGATTCCACGCCGCAGCCCAATAATGCAGCTCAAGGCGGAGCATCTCGCCAAACACCTGCAGGGCCAGTGCCTGCCCGTCTACCTGGTAACGGGCGATGAGCCGCTACTGCTGCAGGAGTGCGCCGACCTGGTGCGCAGCGCGGCTCGCGCCGCTGGATGCACGGAGCGCGAGGTGCTGGATACGGCACCCAAAGACTTCAGCTGGGAAGCGCTGCTGCACAGCGCCGCGGAAATGTCCCTGTTCGGCGAGCGCAAGGTGATTGAGCTGCGTCTCCCGGACGGCAAACCGGGCGCCGAGGGCAGCAAGGCGCTCTGTGCCTACCTGGAACAGGCCAGTGGCGATGACGTGCTGCTCGTGATCAGCGGCAAAATCGACCGCCAGTCCCAGAACAGCAAGTGGTTCAAGGCGCTGGATAAAGCCGGCGCCGTGGTCCAGGTGTGGCCTGTGACCGCGCGTGACATGCCCCGCTGGCTGCGCCAGCGACTGGGCCAGTCGGGGCTGGGCATTGATGAGGATGCACTGGAACTGCTTGCCGAGCGTCTCGAGGGCAATCTGTATGCGGCCGTTCAGGAAATCGAGAAGCTGAAACTGCTGGCGGGCGGCGCTAACGTCACCCTGCAGACTGTCACTACCGCAGTGCTGGACAACGCGCGCTACAACCTGTTCACCATGGTCGATACCGCACTGGCGGGCAATCCCGAAGCGACCTTGCGCATGCTGCACGGCCTGCGGGCCGAGGGCACCGATGCCGTGCCGCTGCTGTGGGCGGTGGCACGCGAGATTCGCACGCTGTATGCCCTGCAGCTGGAGGTCGAGGCAGGCCAGCCGCTGACCACTGTGCTCAACAGCCACCGGGTGTGGAAGAGCCGCGAAGCTGCCGTCACCCGGGCCCTGCGACGCCACAGCAGTCGCACCCTGGGCGACCTGCTGCAGGATGCGCTGCAGGTGGATGGCAGCATCAAGGGCTATGCCGACGGCGACCCCTGGGATCGCCTGGACCGGCTCCTGCTGACCCTCGCCGGCTGATCTTCCGTCCCCGGTCGCCTGGCAGCCGCCGGCCTTGCGCCAGATCAAGATACCCCCAGGGCGCCTGTGCTTTGATAGTCTTGTTCCTGCACCAAAAACCTGGCAAAGAGCGAGATGACCATGACAGAACGGTTTGCAACGGCTGAAGCCTGCGTCGATTACGCAATCGCCAGGCTGGGTAAGACAATTCGACTGGGCGCCCCGCTCGGCCTGGGCAAACCGGTGCAGCTGATCAATGCATTCTTCCGGCGTGCCGAGCAGGACCCGGACATCGAACTGCACATCTATACCGCACTGTCGCTGGAAGTGCCCAAGCCCGCCAGCCACATTGAGGCGGAGCTGGCCGGCCCCATTGTGGAGCGTATTTTTGGCGACTATGAACCGCTGGCCTATATGGAGGCCCAGCGCGCTGGCGGGCTGCCGCCCAACATCCAGGTGAGCGAGCTGTACTTCAAAGCCGGCTCAATGAAAAACATGCCCGCCGCGCAACAGCAGTACATCTCCAGCAACTACACGCATATAGCCCGCGACATGATGGCCGCCGGGGTGAACGTGCTGCTGCAACTGGTGGCCGCGCGCGATACGGACCGCGGGCTGTCACTCAGCCTGTCCTGCAACCCGGACGTGGCGCTGGATGTCATTCGCAGCAAGCGCGTACAAGGGCTGGACGATTTCCTCTGCTTTGCGCAGGTTCACCGGGATCTCCCCTTCATGCGCCACGACGCGGAAGTGCCCGCCACCCTGTTTGACGGCGTTGTCGAAAACCCGGCGTACCAGCGCACCCTGTTTGCCGTGCCCAACGCCGCTGTACCCGCCGCCGACTACGCCACCGCGCTACATGCCAGCACGCTGGTGGTGGACGGCGGCACCCTGCAAATCGGTATCGGCGCGCTGGGCGATGCGGTCGCGCATGCGCTTATTCTGCGCCAGCAACAACCCGCCGCCTGGCAGGATGCGGTCGACAGGCTGACCCGTATCGACAGCGGCTGCCCAACCGAACACGGCCCGTTCGAGCAGGGCCTCTACGTCTCTACAGAGATGTTCGTCAACGGCATGCTGCACCTGATGGAAGCCGGGGTCGTGAAGCGTCGGGTCTACGACCTGCTCGCGCTGCAACAGGGGTTGAATGACGGGCTGATTTCAGAAGCGATCGATGCCCGCCTGCTGGACTTTCTGCGCCGCTGCAATGTGCTGCCCGAACAACTGACGCCCGAGTGCCTGCAAACCCTGCAGTACTGGGGCATTCTGCCGGACACACTGGAACTGGCTGAGGGCGTGCTGTCACTGGATGGCGCTACCCTGGCCAATAACATGGAGGACCCGGCTACGCGGGCCGCCCTCGTGAAGGCCGGTGAGGGACGGCGCCTGCGTCACGGCCGGGTGCTGCACGGCGGTTTCTTCCTCGGGCCGCGGGATTTCTACCAGAAACTGCGCGACCTGGATGACGCCGGACAGGAACGCATCTGCATGACCAGCGTACTGCGCACCAACCAGCTGTTGCTGGACTACCCGCTGTACTGTGCCCAGAGGCGCCACGCCCGTTTCATCAACACCGGGATGATGGTCAGCCTGAGCGGCGCCGTCACCTCCGACGCGCTGGAGAACGGTACCGTGATCAGCGGTGTGGGCGGCCAGTACAACTTTGTTGCCATGGCCCACGACCTGCCCGGCGCACGCTCGGTGCTGTGCATACGCAGCACCCGCGGCAAGGGCAAGGCACTGCGCTCGAATATTGTGACGCACTATGGACACACCACCATCCCCCGCCACCTGCGCGACATCATCGTCACCGAGTACGGCATTGCAGACCTGCGTGGGCAGACGGATGCCGAAGTCATTCGACGCCTGATCGCCATTGCCGACAGCCGTTTCCAGCAGGAGCTGGCCGACTGGGCCATCGAACAGGGCAAACTGCCGGCGGACTACGAGGTACCGGCTGCCGCCCGCAACAACACGCCCTACCGCATCGCCAAGGCCCTCAGTTCACACATCGCAGACGGACGCCTGCCCGCCTACCCCTTCGGCACCGACCTCACCCCGGAAGAGCTCACCCTGAGCGCCAGCCTGCGGCGCATCAAGGCCCTCAGCGATGAGCCGGCGACGTTCCTGCGGGAAGTCCTGCGCGCGCTGCTGCACCGCGGCGACAAGGAGGCCGCGCGGCCGTGGCTGGAACGTATCCATCTCATGCACCCCGACAGCAGTCGTGACTTTATCGTGCAGCAGCTCTTGATGCTGGAGCTGGAGGAACACGGGCTGTTGAAAGTGCGGTAGTATCGGCCTCACCATCGGAAGAGTGCCGCCGGGGCCACTGCGTGTTCGAAGTCGTCTGTATTTCCTTTGCCTTCTTTTTCGGCCTGGCCGTGCGCCAGGTGGGGCTGCCGCCGCTGGTCGGTTTTCTCGCGGCCGGCTTTGCCATCAACCTGCTGGGCCCCAACCTCGGCATGCCGAGCAAAGCCGGCGACATTCTCAACCACGTTGCCCACCTGGGTGTACTGATTCTGCTGTTCACGGTGGGCCTGAAGCTGAAGCTGCGCCAGATCGCCCAGCCCCAGGTACTCGGCGGTGCCCTGCTGCACTTCAGTATCAGCGTTGCGGTTTTCACCCCGGGGCTGCACCTGCTGCTGGCAACCGACTGGCAGACGTCCCTGCTGCTGGGCATTGCGCTGTCCTTTTCATCGACGGTACTGGCCGCCAAGCTGCTCGAATCGCGTCGGGAACTGGCGGTGTTTCACGGCCGTACCGCCATCGGCATTCTCATTGTGCAGGATATTATCGCCCTGGTGGTGCTCGCCGTATTCAGCGGACAGAGCCCCAATATCTGGGCACTGGGTATCTTCCTGCTGCCTTTCGTGCGCCCCTTCCTGTACTGGCTGCTGGATTTCGCCGGCCACGATGAATTGCTGGTGCTGATGGGCATGCTGCTGGCACTGGTCATCGGCGGCATGGGCTTCACCGCCATGGGCCTCAGTTCCGAGATCGGTGCGCTGGTGATGGGTGTCCTGCTCTCCAACCACCGTCGCTCACAGGAACTGGCCGAATCACTGTGGGGGTTGCGCGAGGTGTTTCTCGTCGGCTTCTTCCTGCAGATCGGTATGTCTGGCCTGCCGGACGTCAATGCGCTGCTGTTTGCGCTGGGCGTGGGCCTGATGCTGCCGCTGAAGGGCCTGCTGTTCTTCCTGTTACTCACGGCGTTCCGCCTGCGCGCGCGCACCTCGTTCCTCGCCGCCATCAGCCTGACCGCCTACAGTGAGTTCGGCCTCATCGTCGCCGGGATACTGCTGCCCGAGTGGATTGTGCCGCTGGCCATAGCCGTGTCGGTCTCCTTCGTCATCGCGGCGCCATTGAACCGCACGGCTCATCGCCTTTACGCGCGCCTGGAACCCCGTCTGCAGCCCTTTGAGCGCATCACCATACACCCCGACGAGCAGCCCACCAGCCTGGGGGATGCGGACGTGTTGATTTTCGGCATGGGCCGCACCGGCACCGCCGCCTACGATCAGCTGAAAAAACAGGGGCTGCAACCCGCCGGGCTGGATGGCGATACCTACAAGGCACGGGCTCACGCGGAGGCCGGCCGCAACGTGGTGTTTGCCGATGCCGAGGACAGCAACTTCTGGCGCGGTGTGGATATCAGTCAGATCAAGGCCGCGGTACTGGCCATGGATGACATCGGCTCCAAGGTGGTAGCGGCGCGCAGCCTGCGCGCCAAGGGATTCACCGGGCCGATCATCTCCCACGCGCTGCACGAAGATCACGTCGAGCGCATCACCGACGCCGGGGCGACGCACACCTACCTCACCATGAACCAGGCCGGCATCGGGCTGGCTGACCGCACGGTCAATGTGCTGGAGGAGGCTCAGCCCGCGGAGGCTACGTCCACCGCCGCGGAGGCATCGCCGTAACGGGCTTCGATAGCCGCCCGGTGGCGAGGGTCGATATTGACCTTGCTCAGGTCGCCGCGGATATGCGGCAGGGCCAACAGGCGAGGGTCCATGACCCGGTACCAGAGCCACGGAATGTAGGCGAGCAGATACATGCCGTAATAGCCGTTGGGCAACTCGGGAATGTCAGCGAAATTGCGCAGACTCTGGTAGCGCCGGGTGGGATTCGCGTGATGATCGGAGTGGCGCTCGAGGTGAAACAGCACGATATTGCTGAAGATATAATTCGCGTTCCAGCTGTGGTGCGGCTGGCAGCGCTCGTAGCGGCCATTGGCCTCGCGCTGGCGCAACAGGCCATAGTGTTCGATGTAGTTGGCGCTGGTCAGCTGAAACCAGGCCCAGACATTGTGTACAGCCAGGAACGGCACCATCACCCAGCCGAAGGCCAGTAACAGTCCACCCTGCAGCAGCAGGCTGATGGCGAAGGACTGCAGGATATCGTTGTGCAGGCTCCAGGGGCTTTTGCCAAGGCGTTGCAGGCGCTCGCTTTCAACCGCCCAGCCGCGCCGGAAAGCACCGGGGATCTCGCGCCAGACAAACCGGTAGATGGATTCGCCCATGCGAGCGCTGGCAGGATCCTCAGGCGTCGCCACATCGCGGTGGTGGCCGCGGTTGTGCTCAATGCAGAAGTGGCCATAGGCCGGCACCGCCAGCACGATCTTGGCCAGCAGCCGCTCCAGTTCCGGCTTCTTGTGCCCCAGCTCATGGGCAGTGTTGATGCCGAGGCCACTGTAACTGCCGGCGGTGATTGCCATGACAATCACTGACCAGGCACTGAGTGGCTGGGTGCCCACGAACCAGGCAATGACGATGAGTACCACAAAGTGCATGGGCACTGTGAACCAAGTGAGCAGCCGGTAATAGCGATCGTCCTCCAGCTGCGGCACGATCTCCTCGGGCGGGTTGTTGGTGTCGGAACCGAGGGCGTAATCCAGCACGGGAATCACCAGATAGGAGAACAGCAGCGGCACCAGCAGCAGCCATTCGGAGCCCCAGTAAAAATACAGGCCGACGCCCAACAGGGGGAACAGCGGCATGAAGAGGGACGACATCCACAGGTAGCGCTTGTGGTCGGTGTATTCAATCAACCCCTGCTCGGGGTGTTGCAGCCGGTAGGTGACGCTCATTGCTCTATCCTTACTGTTATTTGCACGCAGTGTAGTACGGGAGCGGCCCGGGCAGACTTTCATTAAATGACATATCATTAGTCATTTAATGACATCTGGTGCCCTGTGACCCGCACGCTGGACGTATCTGCCACCTACGCTCGCCTGCTGCTGCACTCGGACCGCTGCCCGCTGCCGCTGCTGCTGGAGGGCACTGGCCTGAATGCAGCGCAGCTGGCACGTGAGGACTACATCGACTGGCGCCTGCTGGCGCGCCTGTTTCGCAACTTCGCCCGCCAGCAGGCGCAACCTGCCTGGCCTGCCGAGCTCGGCGAACAGTTCAGCATGGCGGCACACGGGCCACTGGGCTTCGCTGCGTTGAGCGCGCCGACGCTGGGCGCGGCGCTGGATGTCATGGCGCGCTACACCGCGGTGCGCATCACCACGGTGACAGTGACCACCGCAACACAGGTAGACCGCTTTTTACTCACGATGCAGGATGAAACCGGTGACCCGCTGTTTGCCCACTGGATCGAGGCCATTGTGTTCAAAGTGCTGGAATCATTGCTCAGCGCCATCCTCGGTCACCCGGTGGGGGACAACGTGATACTGGCGTTCAGCGGTGCAGCGCCACGGGATCCACAGGCGCTGGCGGCCTGTTATGCGGCCCGGGTGCAGTTTGCTGCGCCAGTCGCCTCGTTGTCGGTACCCGCCACGTGGTTGCCCCTGCCCTCGCCCCTGTACGACGAAGCGGTATACCGCAGTAACCTCGCGCGCTGCCAGGATACCCTGGCGGGCAGGTCCAGCCAGATGGGTGCGTCACAGCGGGTACAGATGCTGCTGCGCAGCCACTTCGAGGCCAGTCGCCTGCAGCCTGCCCCGCCGCCGACACTGGCGCAGCTGGCAGACCACCTGCACCTCACGCCACGCACCCTGATCCGCCACCTGCAACAGGACGGGGCGAGCTATCGCGACATTCTGGAACAGCTGCGCCAGAACTGCGCCGCAGAACTGCTGCGCGATGCGCGCTACAGCGTGGCCGATGTGGCAGACATTCTGGGCTACCGGGAACAGGCCAATTTCGGCCGCGCCTTCCGCCGCTGGTTTGGCCTGTCGCCATCCGTCTGGCGAAGACAGTAGTACAACGTGTCGACCTGTCGCCCAGACAGGCAGGTTCAGGCTACCCCTCTGTCACCAGCCAGCAGATTCACTTGCATTCCCTTCGGAGGGCAACTACTGTACATGCATACAGTATGAGAATCTTCGGAGGCAAGCCATCATGAACGAAGCACTGGAACAGGTTATTCTCCGCCGCGATACCTGGCGCGGACGCAGCGGTCACTTCGGCGGGCTACCACACTCAGCCAACAGCGATGCCCACAGCGGTGGCCTGGAAACAGGCTACCGGGCGCTGGATGCTGCACTGCTGCAGGGCGGGTGGCCGGAAGCCACTGCCGTCGAAGTGCTTAGCGACAGCTCCGGCATGGGGGCCATGGGCCTGTTCCTGCCCGCCATGGAGCGGCTCAGCGCGCAGGGGCGCTGGCAGGCGTTTATCGCCCCCCCCTGGACGCCCTATGCGCCCCTGCTGGCCGCCCGCGGTATTGACACACAGCAGGTGCTGCTGGTGCACCCCCGCAGCCGCGAGGACCTGCTCTGGAGCATTGAACAGGCCTTGCGCAGCAGCACCTGCAGCGCTGTTTTCAGCTGGCTGGGCAACAGCCAGTACCGCTACAGCGAGCTGCGCAAACTGCAACTGGCCGCAGCGGACAGCGACACCCTGTGTGTACTGTTTCGTTCACAGCAGGCCGCTGCGGAAAGCTCGCCCGTGGGCCTGCGCCTGCAAATGCGCGAATACCGCAAGGTGCATATCCTCAAACAGCGCGGCGGCCAGCAGCAGGTGGATGTGAACCTGTCACCCAGCGACGAACTGCCGCACCAGCCACAGCTGTGGGAACTGCCGGCCTGGCCCGCCACCGTGGCGGGCAGCAGCGCAATGAGTGCCGGTTGAGGCAGGTCAATTGTTTCCCGACTGGCTGACCGCTAGCATAGGGGCCTGTGGATGAACTGCCCTCGGGAAGTCATCTTTGTACAGCCTTGTCACGGAGAACGCGCATGCAGGAATTTCCTCACCACTACCGGGTTGCCGCTACAGCCACAGCTGAAGGCAGCGTCACACTGTCCGGCGAGGACGTCCCGGCGCTGGACACCGCACCACCCAAGGAGTTTGGCGGGCCCGGTGGCAACTGGTCTCCGGAGGCCTTGCTGGTTGGAGCCGTGACCGACTGCTTTATTTTCACGTTCCGCGCCATTGCCCGCGCGTCCAAGCTGGACTGGGTGGCACTGCAGTGCAGCGCCGAAGGCACGCTGGACCGCGTTGACCGCGTCACACGCTTTACCGACATTACCGTCACCGCACAGCTCACCGTGCCTGCGGGCACCGACGCCGAACGGGCCAAACAACTGCTGGAAAAAGCGGAAGCCAACTGCCTGGTGAGCAACTCTCTGAACAGCAACATGCACTTGCACGCCAGCGTCGACACAGCCGCTTGAACAGCGCCGCTGAACGCTTGCCTGCTGTAAACAGCGAGTAGCCCGGCGTGGACCAGTGGTTAAGCGACTACGGCGTCACTCTGGGCGTTGGCGCGCTCATCGCATTCATGGTTTTCATCGTCTGGGATCTGGCGAAACGCAGTAATGCCGGCAGGTTCGGCACCATCATGCTGTACGTGGGGCTGGCGATGGGAATCTTTGGCTTCCTGATCAAGGTCATCATCACCTGGCTGCTGGAGAACGCCGGCGTCTGAGCGACGCCGGCGGACAGGGTGCCTGTGTCAGGCCTTTGCCGCCAGCGTATCGGCCACCAGGCGCTCTATGTTCTGCTCCAGAATGGACAGGGATACCGGACCATGCCTGAGCATCTCGTCATGAAACGCGCGGATATCAAACTGCTCACCCAGCGCCGCACGGGCTTTCTCCCGTAGCTCCAGAATCCGCAGCTTGCCAATCATATACGCCGTGGCCTGGCCCGGCATGGCGATGTAACGCTCAATCGCCTTGGTGGAGTCGTAACGCGAATTCGGCGTGTTCTCAACGAGATACTCAATGGCCTCTTCCCGCGTCCAGCGCTTGCTGTGCAGGCCGGTGTCCACGACCAGCCGGCAGGCGCGCCAGAGCTCCATGGCCAGATGACCAAACTCGGAATAGGCATCCGAATACATGTCCATGTCGCTGGCCAGTTCCTCAGTGTACAGCGCCCAGCCTTCCGTGAAGGCGGTAAAGCTGGCATAGCGCTGGAATTCCGGCAGGTTTTCCCGCTCAGCCGACAGGGCGCGCTGCATGTGGTGGCCCGGCACGCCTTCGTGATAGGCCAGGGCCTCCAGCTGGTAGATCGGCATGCTGTTCATGTCATACAGGTTGGCGTAATAGATGCCGGGGCGCGAGCCATCCGTCGGTGGCCCATTGTAGAAAGCCTTGCCTGCCGAGCGTTCGCGAAAGGCCTCCACACGCTTGACCACCAGATCCGCCTGCGGCAGCAGGCCAAACTGCTCCGGTAGCCGCTTGTACATGGCATCAATCGCCGCCTCGGCCTGCGCCAGGTACTGCGCGCGCCCCTCTTCTGTGTTCGGGTAGTAGAACTGCGGGTCATTGCGCATGAACTCGAAGAACGCCCGCAGGTCGCCATCGAACGCCACCGCCTGCATCACCTCACGCATGGCGCCATGAATGCGGGCAACTTCCTGCAGGCCAATGGCGTGCACCTGCTCGGCGCTGAGGTCAGTCGTGGTAAACCAGCGCAGGCGTTCCGCGTAGAAGGCTTCGCCGTTATCGAACTTCCACACCCCGTCGTCACCGCTGGCCAGCGCGGATTGCGCTTCAACCGCAGCAATCAGGCGCTCGTAGGCCGGCTGCACTGACTCCAGCAGGGCCTTGCGTGCCTCGGCCAGCAGGCGCGCGCGCTGCTCCGGGGTGATGTCCAGCGCATTGACCTTGCCCTGGAAGTCGGCCCACAGCGTGGAGTCACCCCCTTCATCGGTAAAAGGCGCCCCCTGAATCACGTTGCGCGCCGCCTCAATGATCTGCGGATACTGCCAGTCGGCCAGCAGCAGCTGCTTCTCGGTGCGGATGGCCATCTGCTCGATCACCTGATCAAACCAGACTGCGATGTTATTCAGGCGCCCGATATAGGCTTCTGCGTCCGCCAGATCACCCACGCGATGAATATTCACCAACCTGCTCGCCGCCTCGGTATGGGGGCCGCGGTACTGGTCAATCACGAACTGGTGGTGACGGAAGCGATCCGCGGCAATGCGCCGTTCCAGGTCAAGCCTGTAAAGGTCGTAGGAGATCTGCTCCGCGGGTGACAGCGCTGCGCGGTCGAAGTCAGCCAGCTGCTGCAACCGGGCCTCGTTGATCGCCAGGGTTTCATCGAGAAACTCCTCGGATACGGGATCCCACTGGTCGTGGTTGGTCTTGATTCCCCGGTAACTGGCGGTATACGGCAGGCGCGCCATATCCACCGCATAGTTTTCCTCAAGGTAGGTGCGAAATGCTGCCGTCTCGGCGGCTTCCGGCACGGCGTCCGGTGTCACGGCGGCGACGTCAACAACCTCTGGCGCGGCAGCCTGTTCAGGCGCTTCATCGCGCGAGCAGGCTACCAACAGTGTGGAAAGCGCCATGGGCAGCACGGCAAGCTTGTATTTCTGTAGTGTCATTGCAACCTCAATAGTGGTGAAAAGGGGCTCCCGCGACCCGCCGGGTGCAGGAAATGGGCGCCATGATGACGGAATTGGCCGCCAAGGCCAAACATACTTCGGGCTGGACAGGGGGCCGGGGGCTGCGCAATACTGTATATATGTACAGTATTAGTCTGGGGTATCTGCCCCTCCCATTTCTGCACCTGCGCCCGGAGGTCCTGTGAGCCTCTGGCTGTGCCTGCGCTTTCCACAGCTGCCACTGCAGTGCCAGACACTGGACGAAACACAGCCCGTCGTGGTGCTGGAGCAGCAGCGTGTGCTGCGCGCCAACGACTGCGCCAGCAGCCTGGGTGTGCGGGCCGGCATGACAACCGCCAGCGTGCGCGCACTGGCGCAGGACCTGCCCGTACAGCTTTTGCCCCGCAACCGTGCCCTCGAGCAGGACTGCCTGCAACAGTTATGCTGCTGGGCTTACAGTGTCAGCCCGCGCCTGTACACCTGGCGAGACGACTGCCTGCAACTGGAAATTGGCAGTTGCCTCACCCTGCACCGCGGCCTGAACAACCTGCTGCAGGAGGTACAGCGCGCCCTGCAGGCCCGCGGCTACCAGGTCGAGGCCGGACTCGCGCCCACACCCAAGGCCGCCTGGCTGCTATCGTTTCATGAGGAAGGCTGTGACACGCGCCACACCGAGGCCTGGCAGGAACGCATCGGCAACCTGCCCCTGGGCCTGCTGGACGAATTCCCGAAAGCTGTCGCAGCACTGGAACGCGCCGGGCTGCGCCGTTTCGCCGACGTACTGGACCTGCCCGAGGCAGCGCTCACGCGCCGCTGCGGGCAGCCGTTCGTACACTACCTGCGTCAGGTAACCGGCCGGGAAAACGACCTTGAGCCGGATTATCAGCCGCCACAGCAGTTCAGCGACCAGTACTGGTTCGGCTATGAGGTAAAAAACACGGCGGAACTGCTGCCTGCCGTGGAGCAGTTACTGCATGCACTGTGCGGTTTCCTGCGCCAGACACAGCTGCAAAGTGGGTGCATCGACTGGCGGCTGGTGGCCGTGGACCGCCAGTCCCGGAGCCTGCAAGTGCGCAGCAGCAGTCGTCACAGCGATTGGAGCACCTGGTACCAGCTCACCCGCCTGCAGCTGGACACCCTCACGTTGCGCACCGGCATCGAAGGGCTGGTATTGGAGTGCCATGAACTGCTCGCCGGGCACAGCGCAGACATCGACCTGTTCAGTCCGCGCAACCAGCGCGAACCCCTGCATGCCCTGCTGGACCGACTGCGCAGCCGGCTGGGCCTGCAGGCGATATGCGCCATTGGCTGTCGCGATGAACACCTGCCGGAACGCGCCCTGCATGTGAGCACCGACCCCGGCGAGGTGCCCACAACAGCACCCACGGGTGCACACCGGCCATTCTGGCTGCTGCCCGAACCACAGCCCCTGCCGCGCCGCAATGGTGGCGAACTGTACTGGGGAGGGCGACTGCAGCTGGTGGGGGGCCCCGAGCGCATCGAGGACCTCTGGTGGCAACAGCCTGTCAGCCGCGACTACTACATTGCACGGGGCCGTGGCGGTCAGTATTACTGGCTTTTCCACGACCGCCGCCAGCGCTGCTGGTACCTGCACGGCCTGTTTGCCTGAAACCCCCGCGTCTGCGCAATACCGCCTACACTACAAATGTGAATTTATTGTGACATTGAGGTGACAGCGATAGATGAACAGGCAGTATTCGCTCTAAGCTAAGTACATGATCACGCAGGTTGCGGCACAGTTGCCTGCCACTATAACAATGGCGTTGGGAAACGCCGCAAGGAGGTACACCATGAAGTTCATCAGCAAGGCACTGATCATCGCCAGCCTGCCCCTGTTTTCCGCAGTCAGCGTCGCAGAAGTGACACAGGATTGCATCCTGGAAGGGACCGTGGACAAGAAAAAGGCCGAACAGATGGGGCGCGACGTCTATGTGGCGTTCCATTCATCGCAAAGGGCTGAATCCGGCAGCAAGTGCCAGCTTGAGCGCCGCAACCGCATCCAGTTCAAGGAGCCCAAGAACGCCATGATCGAAAACGCGCCCGATGGCGCGAAGGTCAAATACCGCTACACAGAACACGATGACCAGACGGGTGAATGGCAGCTGATGGGCATTTCAATGCCCTGACTGCCGCGCCGGCAGCCAGGGACGCTGCCGGCTTACTCGTGCGCGATGGTCTTGTCGGTAAACAGATAGTCCTTGAGCTCTTTATCCATCACCGGGTCACGCCGGCGAATCCACTCCAGTACCATGGCCGCGTGCTCTTTTTCCTCATCGCGATTGTGTCGCAGTATCGCCTTGAGCTCCGGATCCTTGCAGGCATCCATACGCTGGTTGTACCAATCCACCGCCTCCAGCTCTTCCATCAGGGACACGATAGCGCGGTGCATATCGCGGGTCTCGTCACTCAGTTCAGCAATGGGTTCGTGATAACCTTCGTTGGACATAATGGGCTTCCTGTAGAGTTAAAGACAACAGCAAACGCTGCTCACAACCACGTTCGGCCAGTGTAACGCGGGATGGGGCCAGTGCCAAAGCGCGGCCTGCGACAGCAGCTCATGCGGCCCCCATCAGCAGGCCGATGCCGGCAAACCCCGCCACCAGCACCAGTATCGGCAGGCGCCAGCGCAGCAGCACTGCCCAGCCCGCCGAGACCAGCAGCACATCCAGCCAGCCGTGCAGGGCACTGCCGGCAATCGGGTTCACCCAGGCGGCAGCAAGCAGACCCACCACCGCCGCATTGACCCCCGCGACCAGGCCCAGCACGCGCGGGCGTGCCGCCACCGCGCGCCAGGCCGTCTGCAAACCCAACACCAGCAGAAATCCCGGCAGGAAAATCGCCAGGGTGGCCAACAAGGCACCCCATACCGGCCTCGCAGGCAGCAGTTCAGCTCCGAGGAATGCCGCCAGGGAAAACATCGGCCCGGGCACCGCCTGCGCCGCGGCATACCCCAGCAGAAAACGGTCCTCGCCCAACGCGTCACCCACCTGCTGCTGCAGCAGGGGCAACACCACGTGGCCACCGCCAAACACCAGGCTGCCGCTGTGATAGAACTGACTGGACAGCCGCCACTCCGCGCTGACATCGGCCAGCACGGGCAGCAGCGCGAACAGCAGGAAAAACACGACCAGCGGTGGCCAGCGCGGCCCCACAGCTGCGGGTGGCCGCGCCGCCGGATCGACCTGCGCAGGCAGCACTGCGGCCCCCAACAGGGCAGCCGCCAGCAGCGCCAGATACGGTAACCACGCCGCCGTACTCCACAGCAGCAACAGACCCGTGGCAACCGCGAGCGCGGCACCCAGCCAGTGACGGCAGAACATCCCCGCCATACTGCGCACCGCCTCTGCCACCACCACCGCGGCCAGGAGCTTCAGGCCCCGCACCAGGCCATCCAGCCAGCCGGCCTCGGCAAACTGAGCTGCAAACAGGGCCACGCCCAGCATGAGCAAAAAGGACGGCAGCGTAAATCCGATAAATGCCGCCAGTGCACCCGGCAATCCGGCGCGCCGGTGACCCAGCGCAAAGCCGACCTGGCTGGACCCCGGCCCGGGCAGGAACTGGCTCAGGGCGACCAGCTGCGCGTAGTCAGCGGCGCTCAACCAGTGCAAACGCTGGACAAAAACCTGCTGGAAATAGCCGATGTGCGCCGCCGGCCCGCCAAAGCTGACACAGCCGAGCAGCAGAAAGCGCCAGAACACGTCAAACACCGCTGCCATTCAGCTCCCCTGCACCGCGCTAGCACAAACGACGGTCACCCTGTGGCGACGGAGCCCACAGGGCCGCCGTCAGCCCTGCAGAGTCGGAAAATCGATATAACCCGCATCGCCGCCGCCGTAGACCGCGGCGTCGTCCCCCGGAGGATTGAGCGGCGCGTCGATCGCAAACCGCTCCACCAGGTCGGGCGTGAACATATAGGGCCGCGCAATGGACACCGCCGCCGCACCGCCCGCCGCCAGCACCGCTTCGCTGCGTTCGCGGTTGTAGCCGCCATTCAGCACCAGCGGGCCGCGATAGACCGCCCGCAGGTCATCAATGCCGAAACCCTCCTGTGCTTCTACGGCACTGCCGCTGACGGAGGATTCATAGACACGCTCAACAATTTCCAGAAACGCCAGGCCGCGCGGCTCAAGTTGCGCGATGGCATGCTGGAACAGCGGTGCCGGCTGGCTGTCATGACAATCCCAGGTGGTCGAGAAGGGTGACAGGCGCACCGCGGTGCGGTCCGCGCCCACCTCGTCGATGACGGCGTCCGTGACCTCCAGCAAAAACCGGCAACGGTTCTCGATACTGCCACCGTAACGATCCTCGCGCTGGTTAACCCCATCGCGCAGGAACTGATCGATGAGATAACCGTTGGCGCCGTGGATCTGTACGCCGTCAAAGCCCGCGTCCAGGGCATTGCGGGCGGCCTGGCGAAAGTCGTTCACCACGGCGGGGATTTCATCCAGTGTGAGTGCGCGCGGCTGCGATGTCGGCACAAAGCCTTCTTCCGTGAAGGTGCGAATGGTTCCCCGTACCGCGGAGGGCGCCACGGGTGCTGCGCCGTCTTTCTGGAATACACTGTGCGACACGCGCCCGCAGTGCCATATCTGGCAGACGATGCGGCCGCCAGCGCCATGCACCGCCTCTGTGACCGCGCGCCAGCCCGCAATCTGCTCCGGCGTGTGAATCCCCGGTGTGGCGAGGGTACCCGTGCCCTGTTGTGAGATCTGCGTCGCCTCGGTGATGATCAGGCCCGCACCTGCCCGCTGACGGTAGTATTCGGCCATCGACGGCGTGGGCACGCGGGAGGGCGCACGGGCACGGGTCATGCGGAACGTGTCAACCTCAAATGGACAGTTCTTTAAAAGTTAATAGTCAATTCG
>CAJXUQ010000029.1 GCA_913061145.1 uncultured Haliea sp. | reverse complement strand
TCTACACGTAAGGAGTCGTCGGCAGCGTCAGATGTGTATAAGAGACAGGCTGAGATTCACCAGGAAGCGCTCGGTGGCCTCCTCCAGGTTATCGTCGTTGGTCTGGATAAGCACCGTTGCCGTAGTCTGGCCGGGTGCAAAGGTGATGGTCCCTGTCTCGGCATCATAATCACCGCCAACCACCGTCGCGCTGCCATCTGCCGTCGCGAACTGTACACTCACCGGCTGGTCACTGGGCCCTGACAGGCTGAGGGTCAATTTAGCCGTCTGGCCTTCGGTCACGGTCACATCATTGATGCGAATGACAGGGATAAAATCGTCGAGAATGGTCACAACACCCTGTGCATCACCGATAGTCGCTCCGGCGGCGTTGCTCAGGTTCACGGTGAATTGCTCGGTACCTTCCTGCAGGTCATCCGCATTCGTCTGGTACAACACGGTGACGCTTGTGGTCCCCGGCGCGAAGGTGATGGTCCCGGACTGGGGGTCGTAGTCACCACCGATCACTGTTGCCGACCCGTCACTGCTCTGGAATTGCACGGTCACCGGTGTATCGCTCGGCTTTGAAAGACTGATGACCACCTCGGCCACATCGCCTTCCACCACCGTTACATCACTCACCGACAGCACCGAGGGCGCAGGTGGCGCCGAGGGACCGCCAGCGGTGACTACGACCGTCACCGTTGCGGTATCACCGTTATTGCCATCCGGCGTCGTCGCCGTGTAAGTAAACGTGTCGGTACCGACAAACCCTTCGTTTGGGATATAGGTGACCGTGCCGTCGGCGTTCACTATCACGCCACCGTTGGCCGGTTGACTGACGTTGGTAATGATGGAGCCTTCGACAAAGACATCATTGTCCTTGACGGAAATCACTACGGGCACACCCTCTTCCGTCGTTTCGGCATCATCAACCGCATCGACTGTCAGCAGGGCCGGCTCTTCGGCAAACAGCACGCTCTCGTCAGGCGTGAAGGCGGCAACCGAATGGAACTCTTCCGTGTTTTCAACAATGCGGGCCAAGCGCACGAAACCGTGCCCTTCACTGACGCCGCCGCCCTCGGCACCGGCAGCCGGAGCCTCGAGGCCGTCCAGAATATCGCCGTCGCCGTCCAGGTTCGCCAGCAAGGCCTCTATCGTCTCGTCCTCGACGGCGCTCTCATCGGCGGTCGCGGCACGCTCAGCCACGATATCGCGCGTCAGCAGCAACTCGGGGACTTCGCCCACCGCCAGCGTGCTGCCATCTTCCAGCAGCAGTTCCACCGCACCGCCATTCGGCGTGACCACCGTCTCCCCTTCCAGCAGGACATCACCCGGCTGGAGTTCTCGCAAGTCCCCGTCCGGGCGGCGCGCGTAGGCGGTGCCTGAAACCGAGACGACTGTTGCAATCGGCTGACTTGCCATGATGTGTTCTCCTGAAACCGTAGGCACGCGATTCACGTGCATTGACCAACATCTTGATCGTAAAACAACAGACGATGGCCGGCATTGTACGAAAGGCCAAGAACCGCCGTGGAAAGGTGATGCTGTTCACAGAACTGGGTGAATCCTGCCCTTTCGCATCAATACAGTGATCGTACGCAGGCTTGGATGGGCGTTGTCAGTGTTCCCGAGGCCGGTGCGGTCGGCCAGGAAAGGCCTTCAGATGCTGGAAAACCAACAGGCCCGGAGAGACCGTCTTTGCGTGCGGAAGACGCTAGGGACGCACATCGGGGCGACGCCCCAAGCGGACCACCAACCACAACGCCCAGGCAAGCCAGCACAGAAGCGCGGCTCGAGCGATCTGAAACCCGTGCTCCGTGAAATAGGTCTGCTCCTGCAACGGCGTGACCCGCGCCTGCACTATCCCGGTGGCGGCTGGCAGCGAAGTGGCAACGATCTCGCCAGTGGGTGCGATGAATAACGAAGCACCGACGTTGGCGCTACGCACAACAAACCTGCGGTTTTCGATCGCTCGCAAGACAAGGTGTGGCAGGGGAATGGAATACGCGCGGCGCAGCGGACCGAAAGCGGCCTCATCGTTCGACATGTTAACCAGCAGATCAGCACCAGCACGGGACAGCGCACGAACATGCTGCGGGAAGAATGCCTCCCAGCAGATGAAGACGCCAAGCTGCAGCGCGCCCCCGTCAAGCGGCCGACTGGTCTCTCCCCGCGCCATGCGCGACGGCCACCGCTCTAGCCAGCGCTCCGGCAGCCAGTCCTCCAGTGGATTGTGCTCGGCTCCGGGCACGAGCTTCACCTTGTGATATTCCTCCGTAATGTCGCCGGCAACGGGAACCAGAAAAGCGGAATTGGACAACCGGGGTTTCCCAGCGGCCGAGAGGGTCATGGAATAGGCACCAACCAGTATGGGTGTGTGTGTGTCCGCGGCAGCCAGCGACAACTCCTGCAGGATGTCCAGATTCTCTGCAGAGCGCAGCCACAGTGGCAGGCTGGTTTCCGGCCACACCGTCAACGCGGCAGCAGAAGACCCGGTTGCGGCTTCTCGGGTGACCCTGATGAACTCGGCGAACATGCGCCTGGTTTTCGCTTCATCGTGTTTTTCTTCCAGCGTAACATCGGTGTGCAGGGCACGTACCGGCACTTTGGGCCCCGCTTCAATGAGGCCCTCGACCGCCGCCTGGCGCCACATACCATAGCCCAACACTGACGCACTCAGGCACAGCGTCAGCAACCACCAGGAGACCCTGCCGACACCGCGCGCCCGCCAACACTGCGCTGCCAGTACATTCACTGCCATGACGCAGAAGCTGATACCGAACACCCCCGCCACGTCTGCAGTTTGCAGCAACAGCGGGGCCTGCCACAGGTAATACCCCAGCGCATAGGACGGCAAACCAAGCCAAAGGTCCGAGGCCAGTACTTCAATCGCCGTCCAGCTTAGAGTCGTCCACACTAACAGTGCGAAACCGCGCAGCCCCGCACCAACGGCAAGCGACACGGCGAGACCAAGGATGGTAGGCATCAGTGCAAAACCAGCCAGCACCGGGAACAGCCACGCAGGCTTGAACTCTATAAGCCAGTAGAAGTGAGACGCGGCATAGCAGAGGCCAACCAGGTATCCGCCCAGAACAATCCGCCAATACCGACGGGGCTGTGCTGCACTGGCCGACAACCCGGAATCCTGCCAGAAACCGGCTATCGCAGGTGCCAGCGCGACAGCAACCAGCGGCCAGGCATTGACCAGCGGCGATGCCAGAATCATCAGCGCGCCGGAGAGCGCGTAGCTAATCACTCCGCGCCCCGCTCGAAGCTAAATCCAGCGTCCCTGCTCATAATGGCGGGCCGCTGATACCGCAGACCAGAGAGGTAAATGCCGACACTCCGCGCCCTGCTATCACTGGACGCGGAGGGAACGGAGCACTGAAAAGGCGTCGCCCTGAATCGAACAGCAACGCCGGGGGCAGGACAAACAGCGAGTGAGCACTGCGCGACTAGCGAACGTCTTCCCGATACAGCTTTTGCGCTTCCCGCTGCCTGAAAGTCTGCGTGTTCGGGTTAATACACTCGACCACCTCGCGACCCGCCGGCACCGCCCACTTCGCTTTACCCTCGGCAATCGCCTTGGCTCTGTTCACATCAGAGGCCTGTATACCGACGAAGCGTGTTTCGCCATCTGCATCTTTCACCTGGCAGACAAACTCACCCTGCGGCATCTTCGCCTGCGCAAACACCAGCGCTGTGGAAACAGATAAGGCACAAAACACTGCGAGCGCGCTCCAACGACCTGCTATATTCATCATCTCTCTCCTACTCGTTTCCGCATTACCAGCACTCGGCGGCGGTTGTACCCGTTGCAGAGCGGGTGCCAAATGAATCCAGAATAAAGGTGGTGCAGCGCGTGTCACTGGCCTGCGGTGAACCGCTCACTGGCGTGGCAGTGAGCTGAAAACAGTTGGCGATCACGCCACCGGTGCAGGCTGCCGCACTGACACTGTAGTGACCCTCATCGGAAATCATGGGGCTGGCCGCATAACCCAGCTCCTGCATGTCGGTGGTGTAGCGGCCCTGATCCAGCATGAATTGCTGCTGCCGATTGGAAGCGTCGAGCAGTGCCGACATCGCATCGCTACGCCGGCCTTTCTGCAAGCTGCCTTGATAGGCCGGCAGGGCGACTGACATCAGGATCCCAACGATCACCACCACAATCATGACTTCCATCAGTGTGAAGCCTCCTGTGGCACTGCACCTCGCCACTCCGCTGCGCTGCGCAACGCTCAATGCGACCCCTGGCATCAGTAGCCCTCCTCGAACCAGTAGTCACCATAGGGTGCGCGGAGCGGCACACCGATATCACACACACCGGCCTCGCAATTCTGCTCGCCGTCGCCGTCGGTATCACCCTGCGGCGTGCCTGGTGGCAGCAGCAGGCGTATCTGGCCATCCTCGCCGAAATGCACCGAGGGTGTATCCGGAATAATGGCACCCAGGGCAATCGTGTTCCGGTCGCCCGTGTACAGATCCACCACATAGAGACGCCCAACACCCGACACGGGTTCGCATACGTTGATGTCGTCCAGCACACTGCTCGGTGTAAACGTGGTGAAAAACACCTTGCCGTTCAGCGTAATCGACTTGGACAGCGCCTTCTCACCGTCACCCGTCAGATCCAGACGCCAACCAAGCGCAGACTTCAGTGCCGCCAGCGCGGTGGCACGCTGCTCATCGGTGCCCGTTACCAGACGGTTGTTGGTGATGTTATACAGGCCCGCATTATTGATCGGCAGGAAGCAGCGGAAGTCGGCAATGTCATCGTCGGCACAGTCCGAAGTGCTGGGCCTGGGAGTGGAGTAAGCACCAATCGCCAGATCCCGGATCATGTAGAAGCGATTATTGACATCCGTTGCATTCGGGTTGGTGCGATCACCAGAGCCTATGAGGATCGCATCAATCGGATTGCCGTCAAAGCGGATGCGCACGACATCCGGCGCGTTAAAGAAGCGCCGGTCATTCGCGGCATTTCCACCGCCCAGACTGGCCAGCTGGTTGATCTGCCAGGTGGTCTGGCTCGCGGTCGGCAACGTGTTGCCCGGCAGGTCCACCCGCCAGATGTTCCCACCGGTATCGGCAAAGTAGATGCGATCGGTGAGTTTGTCCCCGTTGCCGTCCAGCACCGTGACCGGTGCCGCCACAGAATGCTGCAGCGCCGACTCGCGCAGGTTCTTCACGCTGTTGGCCGCCGGCGTGACGCTCCACACCAGCGCCCCGGTCTGGGCGTCAACAATGAAGATACCACGGCCTTTACTGTCCGGCGTTGCCACCCCGGAACTGTCCTTGTTCGTATCGTACCCGGCACCGAACACCAGCACCGGCTTGGGTACGCCACTGCCGTCCGTGTAGCCCGGAATACGCGTTACCACCGGCTCCGACCAGGTCTGCCCCATTTCAGTGAAGCCGGTGGTGGACGCGTCGATATGCCACAGGAAGGACGGACTATCCGGGTCAGAAATGTCCAGCGCGTAGTAGCCATCGCCGCCCCGACGCATGCCAAAGTACGCCCAGACCTTGTCGCCGGCGCCGGAATTCAGGGTGCCGTCACCATTCACATCCAGTGTGTAGGCCACTGGCGTGAGGTCCATGCCGTAGATGTTCTGCGAAGAGCGCGCGTTCTGGCTGCGGGCACGGAGAATGGATGCCAGCTCCTTGGGGAAAAACGCCCAGTCTTCCTGACCGTTGTCATTGCCGAACATGTGCACAAAGCCCGCGTTGGTACCCACCAACAAGCGAATGTCCGGAGCCGCCTGGGTATAACCGCTGCGAGCACCGTAGTTCAACACCAGCGGTTGGCTGTGCAGGATATCGCCCATGATCCAGCTGCGGGTATCCGTGCTGTCACCATCACCGTCCTTGTCATAGGCGTCGAAGCCACGCGCCCAGTTGATCAGCCGCGTCAGGGCCACATCCGAGGTTACCCCAAACAGGTTGTGCAGCTCGGCGTCATCAGCAACGCCCATGGCGCTCGCCGTAATGTTGTCGGACTCCAGCGCCTGCAAGGCACTACCCGACCCTGTGTTCGTATAGATCGAACGCGAACCGGCACTCCGCGCCACAAGCAGCGCGCCAACCCCGCCTTTCTCCACGCCACCACCATCTGCGGTGGAGCCCCAGAACGTTACCGCGCTGTCCTTGATAAAACCGGTGGCGGCATCAATGGCAGGTGTACCGTTACCATCCACCAGCACGGCGTCACCGTCGTCAATGCGCAGTTTCAGCTTCTTGATGTTGCCCTGCCAGTCTACCGTTTCACCCGGCTTGAACATCGCGTAGAAAATTTCATCGCGGCTCTGGGTGCGGGTAAAAGTATCTACGGCCACGGCAGGGGAGGTGAAGGTGGTGTCCGTTTCAAGAATACTCACAATGGCCCCCTGAAAGGCCGCTGTCAGTTCCTGCGCATTGTTAGCGGTATAGTATTGACCTTTGCCCTTGTCTGCCGCGTCACGTAGGAGATCTTGATCGGTGGTAAACCCGATCGTGTAGGTAATACCGAACTGGTTGCCATTCGTCGTATCGTTATCCAAGTCGGTATTGGCCATATACTCGGCTAATTCCGGCAGGCAATTCTTTGTGTTGTTGCCATCCGCATCCGTATACCGATTACAGGTCTTTCCGGTCAGCGTCTCAATACGCGAATTGGCATCGGTATCCCGCTGGGGGAAGCCATCTGTCACCAAAATCACATACGTAAAGGCACAGTCCGTAGCGGGGGAATTATAGGTGCCATTGGTTTCTGCCAGTGTATCGCGCGGATGCACATCATAAACGCCGCGACTGTCGCTGCCGGTCAGCCGGTTATTGCCATACAAAACAGTATCGCCAGCGATATACCGATACGCTTCATACATCGACTCGCAGAGCGGCGTACTGCCTGCATGATCAATCTGGTTCACCATGTCAATCAGATTGCTGCGGTCAGCAGCCGTCATGTTTTCGATGATGCGGCGAATAACGCGACCGCCCTGATCGAAATTGAACTCAAGCAACCCAAAGTCAATGCCCTGATTAGTGCGTATAATGGTGGAGACGACATCCTGAGCAATACTTAGGCGACTGCGGGGCTCCTCGAGTGAATCGTCGTAATACCAATCCAGGTAGTGGCCGGTATAGAACGTATACGCGCCCGTACCCCAGTTCATTGAGGGGTCCGGATTCGGACCATACTCGTCGCCGGTCTGCACACCGTCCTGGGGATAACCCGGGCCAGTGCCGGGGCCATTGTTGGTAATCCCGGAGGCCACGTCATTCAGGCACTCCACGTGAGGCGGCTCGGTCACACCGCCCGTCAGAGGCTGCCAGCTCTCAAAGCTGAGCGCTGTGGAGGGCGGCACCCAGACCGCATCGCGCACGCGCGTCCAGGTGGACTCAATCACTGTTTCGGTGGTGCAGGGATCCTGCCTGACGATGAAATAATCCCAGGAAACCGCCCCGCTTTCACATCTACTGACACGCTTGTCGGGGCAATCCCGAGTCTTTTCGCCCGGCCAGGCCTCCCACTCAGCCCGCGTCACCTCGACAACAACAGGGTCCGGACAAATCTCGGTGGTGACCTCCACATCCACAAACTTGTAGCAACCATCACCCTGCGCAGTCTCATCAGAGTTTTCGCAGCGGTAATACCCTGCCGTTTCCACGAGGCGGGAATCCACCCAGCGCCGGGCGCGATCTGCCGTAAACCGGCCATCCAGGGCCAGGCTGTCGTAGGAGGACGCGCAGCGATTCTTGCTCTTTAGAAAAAAGTTGGGGTTGGGCTGACCGCCGATGCGCTTGGGCGGCACATTGCCATCGGTAGACCAGTAGATGCGATCCGACCAGTTGCCGGGGCGGCCTGCCGAAACAAAGGTGTGCTGGTAGGTGGTCGCCTCGGGGTCGTAGGGCGGGCGCTGTTGATCCACCATGGTCGACATACTGCCTGAATCATCAAACACCACCAACACCTTGGGTCGGGACCCGGTGCTGGCGCTGAACTCGGCCTTGTATATCTCGGTGTCATCCGCGCTCACCGGGAAGGTGCTCGCCGACAGCAGCACCGCTGCCGCTGCCGTGATCCGAACTGCGTTCCACATATCCGTTGCCATCTTCATAGTTCCGCCCCCTGTTTCACACAGGCTCAATCAATGCCTATCCGGCTTCGCCTACCACCGTCTTGACCACACCCAGCTCAACGCGCGAACGCGCCTTGCCGGCCACATCGTGTTCCGAGGTCACCCGGTAATAGTCACAATCAAACACACCAATACTGCTGCCGCCGGTTTCACCCGGCGGACGCGGACATTCCCGCGCCACACCCACCACCGCAACCCGCACATCCACGGACCCGACCCCATCGCGCAGGCGGCGCAGCGGGTGCTCTGTCGAGGCGTTGAGGCCGGCGAACGGCGTATCGTCATCCACGCGCAGGAAGGGATCCTGCGCCGTACCCGCCAGGGCCAGGGCGCCATAAACGCCGGCCTCCGCTGCCTGGAAGGATTCGAAGTTGTCCTGCAGATTGCCGGCCATACGCAGCCCCATGGAACTGTTGGTCGCTGCAGTGATGCTGACAATGGTCACCACCAGCAGGAAAAGCAGGGACACCGCGAGCGCGACACCGCGCTGGGAGCGTTGCCGAGTCATCACAAACCTCCGCGAATCATGAGTTTCGGGTTGCGCAGCGAAACGTTCGTCTGAATCAGCTGGCGGCGCCAGTTACCGCCGGGCGTAACCGTTACGCCGCCAATGGTATAGGTACGCCCGTCCACATAGCTGCCGTCTTCAGCGGGCGCACGCAGCAGAAGCGACACTTCGACCGCCTCTGCGGTATCCCACATCGGTGTCGCCGTCATCTCTGCCACGGTCATAAAGCGATCGACCTCGCCATTGCCGGTGGTATCCACGCCAAACCGGAAACGCAGCGATTCAACCCCGGGCACCAGATCTTCCGTGGTCATGGCCATGGCGCCGGCCGTGGCATCCCAGGCCAGCACACGCCGACTCAAGGTCGGTGTTGGCAGGTTGCGTATGTAGTACACCTGCAGCCGATAGGGCCAGGCGGCGGCCAGTGCGAAGGGGTTCCCCGCGCGCACATCCGGCGCCGTGTCCGCACCATCCAGCAGAATGCCGCGTTCACTGTTGGCAATGACGTAGATTTCCTGCCCACTCATCGCGGTGGGAAAACTGATCACACCGTCTACCGCGGCGGCCGCGTCATCAGGATCGCGGTCATACAGCGGCCGCGGCAATACCTGCTTGACCACCAACACCTCGCGCGGTGGCGCGCCCGCGGCAGGCGGCAGTGCGTCGGTCACGCAGTTAAACGCGGCGCCGGCTGCCGAGGGCACACCGGCCAGCAGATAGTTGCCCACCTCTATAAAGGCGGCATCCCCCGTGCAGTCGCCGGTTACCGTTCCCAGCGAGACGTCGGGCACGATATCACGCGGATGCGCACCGCCGAAGAAACCGGCATGGCGCAAGGCGTCGTTCAACACCTGTACCGCAAAGCGGCTGTTCTCCGCCAGGCTGGCTACCTGCTCGACTTCGTTATACGACCGCTTGGTGCCCAGATACACCGACACCGCGCCCGCAATCAGGATCAAGCCCAGCGTCATGGCGACCATGAACTCGACCAATGAGAATCCGCGCTGCTGATACGCGCCTGTGTTGCCCACTGTCATAATTCGGCCTCGTCGATGACAAAGGTGCTCACCACCAGCTGCCTGCGGTAATCGTCCGCACCTGCAGCGGCACCACCACAGGCTTCCCCGCCGACAGCGGCCACAGCGTCCTCAGTCTCACCCAGCCCGCGCCATTGAATAATCACCTCGACCAGGCCAGTACGCGCCATGCCGGGATCTGCGGTGAAACGTACGCAGGCCTGTGGTGCAATCAGGCCCGCCGCATTGCGAACCACGGCATCAGAGCCCGTTACGGTGACCGTGGCGCCATCGATACCCTGCTCCCACAGCCAGAGGTCGTAAGCCGCAAGCTGGGCGGGGGTGCACGACGCCGTGGCGCAATCGGTCCCGGGGGCACTCAGGGTACCGCCGCCCAGGGGCGTGGTCAGGCCGCCCGCCGTGTAGGTCGCCAGACCCGCCGGGTTGATACGAATTCGCTCGACCAGGTCATTGGCCAGCATGACTGCCTTGCTGCGCTGGATCCCCTGGTGCTGGGCGCTTTTGGAGACCGCCTGCAGGCTGACAATGCCCAGCAGTCCGACAGACAGGATGACAAAGGTCACCAGCGCTTCAATCAGCGTGACGCCGGATTGCCGGCTTGGCCGCGACCCCGTTCTAGCAAGAAACATCGTTACCCGCTCCGTCTTCAACTATGCCATTGGCGTCGCTATCGACGCTGGCGGCAACCGTCCCGGCGTTGGTCAGAACCAATCCCCGAGCCTTGCTCGCGCCGCGTTCATCACAAAACACAAAGGTTCCCGCGCTGCCCAGCGCAGAGCCGATGGTATCGAACACCACCAGCTTGGGAACAAAACTGACCGTGACAGCGGGGTTGGTCTCATTCTCCCAGTGAATCCGCGTGCCCCCCGGATTGGCTGCATCGACAGCGGCGCTCACATCACTGCCCATGAGCGCAATGTAGCCGGCACTCCAGTTGCTGCTGTCGACGCAGCCCGTGCCCGTGACGTTACTGGGGCATACCACCACACGATCGCGACGCGCGAGCGCCTCAGATCGAGCAAGATTGAGGGTGGCACGAACGCTGTAGACGCTGGATACAAGGCGATTGTCGCGGATGAGATCAGTAAAGGCGGGGCCGGCCAGCAACAGGGATATTGCCAGAATCACCAGCACGACCATCATCTCGATGAGGCTGAACCCCCCCGATGGGTGCTTGAACACTGTGGTCACTCTACTCACGCCGTGACTGCTCCTGATACCGGCAATTACATCAGGTTTCAGTATCCCGATGCGGATGTGCAATACCAGCAGGCTCTGACCAGCGGCAATAAACGGTGACGGATGGCTCAATCGCCTGCGATCAAAACGCACCCTGGCTCATCATCAGCGCCAGCTGCACCCGGTCCCTGGCGCCGAGTTTCTCGAACACCGCCGACAAGTGCGCCTTGACCGTGCGCTCAGTGATTGCCAGCGACGCGGCGATTTCCCGGTTACTCGCGCCCTGCGCCACCTGCAGCGCCACATCCCGCTCCCGTGGCGTGAGCGCACCCAGGTCCGGCCCTGGACCCGTGCTTTGCGGCTGTACCCGCAGGGACAGGGCCATCAGGCGCTGCACCAGTTCGGGGGGCATCCACAGACCTCCGTGGGCCACCACCAGGCCGACCTCGCGCAGCTGCTCCGGTGCCGACTCACTGTGGCAATAGCCTACCGCACCCGCGTTGAGTGCCTGAAAGGCATCGGCTTCCGCGGGCGTCGCCGTCATCAGCACAACGCGATACCCCGCGGCACTTGCGGCGGCCAGGGCGGCGTTGCGCGCCGCCGCGTCCAGCAGGCTTGCCTCCAGCCAGGCCACCTCGGCAGCCGGCGCGTCTACGGCGAGTTGCTCGACTGCTGCCACGACCAGCGCATCCGGAAATGCCTCGCGCCACCGGGGCCGCAGCGTGTTGGCCGGCGTCACAAACACGTGTTTCATCAGCGCTCCGTCAGCGCGTACTGTTTCGCGCGCAGCACAGGTTTCATCAGGTAGGCGAGGATCGTTTTCTTGCCGGTGAGCACGTCCACCTGCACCGTCATGCCGGGCATGATCGGCATGTCTGCGCCGAATCCCGACTCTTTGGTGCGCACGTGCACCTCATAAAAGGGATTGCCCTCTTCATCCATGATGGTGTCGGCCCCGATGTGTTCGACCACGCCCTCAAGGCCGCCATACACCACGAAATCATAGGCCGTCAGTTTCACCAGGGCCTCCTGCCCCGGCACAAGGAAGGCGATATCCTTGGGACGAATCCGCACCTCCACCAGCAGGCTGTCGTCCAGCGGGACAATTTCAATGACTTCCTTGCCCGGCAGTACCACGCCGCCGATGGTATTGAAGTACAGGCGGTTGACTGTGCCCTTGACCGGCGAGCGCACCTCGGTCTGACGCACGCGATCACTGAGACCCTCTCCCGCTTCACGCAGGCCGTTGATGCGCGCGAGCGTATCGGTCAGCTCCTCACGCACCGTATTCTCAAACTCCACTTCCACTTCACTCAGGCGCCGCTGCGCTTCGGCGATAGCGGAATCAATGCGCTTGAGCTGGGCGCGGGACTGATCGTACTCGCCGCTAAGCTGATTCACCTCGCGCTCCAGGCGAAGAATCTCCACCTGCGAGACCGCACCCGAAGCGACCATCGGACGGGTAACGCTCAACTCCTGGCGGCTCAGCTCCAGCGAACGCGCCAGCTGCCGTGACCGCGCCGTCACCTCCGCCAGTTCCTGCTGCCGCTGCTCCAACTGCTCCTCGGCAATCTGCCGCTGCAGGGTCAGCTGCGCCTGCAGCGAGGTATACAGAGCCTGTTCCTGCTCGACGATACCCGGGGCCTGCAGCGACCACTCGGGCTCCGGTATGAATTCGGTGCCCGCCAGATTGGCACTGAGGCGCGCCGCGCGCACGGACAGGGCACGAAACTCGGCCTGGTTTTCCCGCAGGTTAGAGGTGGAACGGGTTTGATCCAGCCGCACCAGCAACTGCCCCGCCTCGACGACGTCACCCGCCCGCGCATGTATTTCGGTGACCACCCCCCCGTCCTGTGACTGCATGACCTGGATCTGCTGCGAGGGTATGACCTTGCCCTCGCCTCGGGTCACCTCGTCGACCTCGGCAAAGGCCGCCCAGGTCACAAGTGCGATGACAATAACCGCCACTACATACAGCAGGTTGCGCGCGCGCAACGGCTGCTGCTCCAGATAGGCGCGGTGAACATCCTGCTCCCAGTTCCCCGTGGCATCCGCCGCATTGCGCAGCCAGGGCGCAAAAACGAAGTCCGCGAGGTAGCGGCGCGGCCGCGCAGATGCGGCCTCGGCCACCGCTCCGGTTGTCGTCACCTGCTCCTCGCTCATCGGGCCGCTCCTATCTTGCCCTGTTGCAGGGCCTGAATCACGCTGTCCCGCGGCCCGTCAGCCACCAATTTGCCATTGTCGATGACCAGAATCCTGTCCACCATTTCCAGCAGGGAATTGCGGTGCGTCACCACCAGCCAGGTCCGCCCCTTCAGGCAGGCTGACAGCTGCTGCTTCACCGCCACCTCCGTCGAGTGGTCCATGGACCCGGTCGGCTCGTCCATCAACAGAATCGGCGGCTCGTGCACCATGGCCCGCGCCAGCGCCACGCACTTGCGCTGCCCACCGGAAAGCGAGTCACCCCGCTCGCTGATCTGCATGTCGAAGCCCTTGGGGTGACGGTTGATGTAGTCCGAGAGGCTGGCGATTTCCGCCGCCCGCACCAGATCACTGTCACTGACGTTGGGGTGGGACAGCGCAATGTTGTCGCGCAAGCTCCCGAAAAACAGGGTGACGTCCTGCGGCACATAGCCCACACGCGAACGCAGCTCACTGGGGTCCAGCTGGCGCAGGTCGATACCGTCGACCATCACCGCACCCGCCGTTGGCTGGTAGAGGCCCATGGCCAGCTTCTGCAAAGTCGACTTGCCTGAGCCAACGCGCCCCAGAATGGCGACGTGCTCGCCGGGACGGATGCGGAACGACACATTGCTCAGCGATTCCATCTCGGCGCCGGGGTAAGCGAAGGACACGTTGCGGAATTCAATGTCGCCCTGGAACATCTCCCGCGACAGGAACTGCGCGCCCTCGGCCCGCTCCATCGGCTTGGCCATCACCTCGTCCAGGGACTTCAGGGAAATCTCGGCGTTGTGCCAGGAGGTGACCAGCCCGGCAACCTGACCGAAAGGCGCCATCACCCGGCCACTCAACATGCTGCAGGCAATGAGCCCGCCCATACTCAGCTGCCCGGCAGAAATCAGGTAGACACCGGTGATGATCACAAACAGGGTAACCATCTGGTTGCCCCACAGGGTCACGTTGATAGTGGAATTCGAGACCAGCCGCAGCTGCACCCCCACATGGGCGAGAAAAGCCGTGCTCTCCTCCCACTTGCGCTGCATGCGCGATTCGGCACCCATCGCCTTGATGGTATCCAGGCCGACCAGGCTTTCGATCAGGGTGGCGTTGCGCTGGGCACCGGCGCGGTAGGTGGTTTCCGACAGCTCTCGCAGCTTGCCCTGCGTCGCGAGGGCGTAACCCAGGACCACGAGCAGCCCGAGGAGCAGGGGAATGAGCACCGGCCAGGCGATCCAGCCGATCACGGCGACAAAGATCAGGGCGAAGGGTACGTCGATCAGGGTCGTCACCGAGGCAGAGGTTATGAAATCGCGCACCGTCTCGAAGGAACGCAGGTTGACCGCATAGGAACCCACGGACAGAGCGCGGTTCTCCAGTCGGGAACCGAGCACCCGCTCCATGATCTTGCCGGACAATTCGACATCCACCCGGCGACTGGCCAGGTCGAGAAAGTAACCGCGCATGGTGCGCAGCACGATATCCGCAAGCATGATGATCACGACACCGATCGCCAGCATCCAGAGTGTCTCCACCGCGTAGTTGGGCACCACACGGTCATAGACGTTCATGGTAAAGATGGGCAGCGCAAGCGCGAAGACGTTGATAAAGAATGCCGCCAGCAGGACATCGCGGTAGATGGGCATGTTGGCGCGGATGGCATCCCAGAACCAGTGGCCGCGCTCCGACGTGCCAGTGCGCGGTGTGCGCTGGTCGAAGCGGAAACGCGGCCGGCAGACAATCACACTGCCCATTTCGTCCGCCAGCAATTCCCCGGAAGGCACGCTGACTGCTGCCTCGTTCAGGTCCGGGTAGATCACCGTGGCCTCAGCGCCGTCGGCACTCCAGCCCATCAACACGCAGGCACGCTGGTCGCGCAGCAACACAATCGCCGGCAGCAGCGCGGGCTCGACCGCCCGCGCGCTGCGTTCAACAATGCGACTGACCAGCCCCGCACGGCTCGCTGCGCGCTGCACCAGGGACGGCGTGAGGCGCCCCTCATCCAGCGGCAGGCCGCCGACCAGGGACTCGGCGGTAGACGCGGCACCATGATATCGACACAGGGCCAGCAGGCTCTGTAGCAGTGGGTCGTCAATACTGGCAGTCATCGGTTCCGCGTACCCCTTTCTTCGCAGCCTTTAAAACATTATCACCAATGCCTTCTAAGCTACTGAATATTTTAGTAATTAATGATGGGAGGATAAGTCAGTTGGGGGTGAATTGCTATGTGACGCAGGTCACAACATCACAGAAAGACCGCGCCAAATCCGTGCAGGAAGCACTGCAGGAGTCCACACTGTAGCAATTACCGGGGCCGGAAGGCCCGAGGACCCCGGGATTGAGGAGGCTACTGGATGTCAGACAAACCCACGCTGTTTGAGGCGCGAGACCTGTCGCCAGCGTTTTGCGCTGACCGGCAAGGCAACAAGAAATACGCGGGGCCGGACCGGCGCAGGCTGGACCGCCGCAGTAATACTGATCGCCGCGCCACTGTACGCTTCGACCCGCAAAACGAGGACCGGCGGCTGCGCCCCGGGCGCCGGGAAGACGACACCGTCCTGCGCTTCTGGTAGCGACCTGGTCGGCGCCGCCTCAGGCGGCCGGGGCGCCGCGACGCAGCAGATGCGCCGCGTACAGCGTTGCCGACAACAGCACCACAGCGCCACCCTGGTGCGCCGCCGCCAGGCTGATCGGCACGTGCAGGAGCAAGGTGCTGATGCCCAGGGTGACCTGCAACCACAGTGCCGCAAGCAGCAGACCCGCCGCCAGCCGCGCCCGCGCGCCGAGGCCCGAGCGCCACAGGTGCCAGGCAAACAGGTGGATCAACACAAACAGCAGGTAGGCGAAGATGCGGTGATTGAACTGGATGGTGGTGATGTCTTCAAAGGCGTCGAGCCAGGCCGGCTCACCACTGTACAGACCCGGCGGCAGAAACGACGTACCCATCAGCGGCCAGGTGCTGTAGGCAAACCCGGCCTTGGTGCCCGCCACCAGACCACCGGACAGAATCATCAGGAACACCAGCATTGCCAACACCGCGCCCCAGGGCGCCAGCGCATGTGGCTGTCCGGCAGCGGGTCGCCGCCCCGCCAGCACATCCAGTATCACCCAGAACATGAGGGCGTAAATCACAAACGCCAGTCCAAGGTGTGCGGTCAGTCGATACTGGCTGACATGCGGGTTGTCGACCAGCCCGCTCTTCACCATGTACCAGCCCAGCAGGCCCTGGCAGCCACCGAGCACGAACAATAACCACAGGCGCGGCATCAACCCAGCACGCACCCGCCCGGTGAGCGCGAAAAAGACCAATGGAAAGAAAAAGAGTATGCCAATCAGGCGGCCGAGCACCCGGTGCAGGTACTCGAACATGAAAATGGTCTTGAAGGCGTCCAGCGACATGCCGCGGTTGATTTTCAGGTACTCAGGTGATTGGCGATACTTGTCAAAGACCTCCTGCCAGGCCACGTCGGTGAGCGGCGGTATGATGCCCATGATCGGACGCCACTCGACCATGGACAGGCCAGAGTTGGTCAGACGCGTCACGCCACCCAGAAGGATCATGCCAAAAATCACAGCGGCACAGAGAATGAGCCACCCGGCTACCTGCCGGTCGTAGTGTGTCTGTTGCGTAAGTACCATCGCGCTGCCTCGGCCTGCCTGCCTGCATCAGGGGGCGCAATGATAACCGAATTTCAACCGCGAGCGGCGTGCCAGCGGCACTCCCCTGTTCAACGTCAGCACTGCAAGCTGGGCAAATCCCGGAACAGCGCCAGCGCTTCAGGGTTCGCCAGCGCATCCGTGTTGCTGACCGGGAGCCCGTGCACCACGTTTCTCACCGCCAGTTCGACGATCTTGCCGCTGAGGGTACGCGGGATATCGGCCACCTGGACAATGCGGGCAGGCACGTGCCGTGGGGTCGTGTTGCTGCGGATAAGTCGGCGGATCTCCGCCTCCAGAGCTGCGTCCAGCGTCAGCCCCGGGCGCAAAACGACAAACAGCACTACCCGCACATCGTCCTGCCACTGCTGACCGATGACCACGCTCTCCAGCACCGAATCGCACTGCTCCACCTGCCGGTAGATCTCGGCGGTGCCAATGCGCACGCCCCCGGGGTTCAGTACCGCATCGGAACGACCGTGAATGATGAAACCCCGGTTGGCGGTGACCTCGCCGTAATCACCCTGCGCCCACACCCCCGGGAAGCGCTGGAAATACGCAGCACGGAATCGTTCGCCGTCGACATCGTTCCAGAAACCCAGGGGGCACGAGGGGAACGGCGCGGCACACACCAGTTCCCCCTTTTGCTCCTGCACGGGGTTGCCGTCAGCATCCCGGATCTCCACCGCCATACCCAGACCCGGTGCCTGAATTTCACCCGCGTACACGGGCAGGGTCGGCGACCCACCCACGAAGCAGGAAAGGATGTCGGTACCGCCGGAAATACTGGAGAGGCAGATATCCTGCTTGAAATCGCGGTACACGTACTCGAAATTCTCGTGCAGGAGTGGCGAGCCCGTGGACAGAATCGTTTTCAGCGTTTCCAGGCGGTGGGTCTGCGCGGGCCGCATACCGGCTTTCTCCAATCCAGCAATGAATTTGGCGCTGGTACCGAACACCGAGATACCCTCAGCGTCGATGGCATCGAGCAACAGGCGTCCTTCTCCGGCAAACGGTGAGCCGTCGTACAGAACCAGGGTCGCACCACTGGCGAGCCCACTCACCAGCCAGTTCCACATCATCCAGCCGCAGGTGGTGTAATAGAAGAACACATCCCCGGGCCCGATGTCGCACATGAGGCGATGCTCTTTCAGGTGCTGCAGCAAACTGCCGCCGGCACCGTGCACGATACACTTGGGCGCACCGGTGGTACCGGATGAATACATCACATACACGGGGTGATCGAAGGGCAGCCGGGCAAACTCGATGGCGGCTGCGGTGTCCTCGAGAAAATCCCCAAACAGGGCCGCAGGCACCCCTTGCGGCAAGGTGGGCCGGGCACTCAGCAACGGGACGACCACCAGCTGCTCGATGCTGTCGATGGCCTGCAGAATGCCCTCCAGGCGCTGCAGTGAGTCGCAGGCCTTGCCGTTGTAGTAGTAGCCGTCAGCACAGAACAGCACCCTGGGTGCAACCTGCCCAAAGCGGTCAATGACACCGCTGGCACCGAAATCCGGGGAACACGAGGTCCAGGTCGCCCCCAGGGCCGTCGTGGCAAGCATGGCGACAACGGTCTCCGGCACGTTTGGCATCAGGCCAGCCACCCGGTCGCCAGGCCCGATACCCAGGCCGCGCAGGCGGGCAACAAGGGCCGCGACCTGTCGATAGAGCTGGGCGTAGCTGACGACCTGCCGCTCCCCGTTCTCCAGCAGTCCCACCAGCGCGGGGTGATCATCCCGACGTCGCAACAGGTTCTCGGCGAAGTTGAGCTGTGCTTGTGGAAACCAGTGAGCACCGGGAAACCGATCCCCGTCCGTCAGCACCTCTGTCCCGGGCTCTCCCAGCACGCCGGTGAAATCCCACACCGCACGCCAGAACTGCGCGGGCTGGGCAAGCGCCCAGTCATGCACGGCAAAGTAGTCCGCATTCTCGGGAAGAACGCCGCGCGCCGCGAGTTGCGCAGCAAACTGTGTGAGCTGTGCCTTCGCACGTCGTTCCGGGGAGGGCTTCCATAGGGGCCGCGCTGACATCCGTAAATCCTGTATCGATACCGGCAGCCAGCATGCCGCCGGACGCCGCGGAATTCAATCACGGACAGCAGCTGTGCAGCACACCTGCACTTGTGCCCAGATTGGGTTTACACTGCATCCGCCCGACCGGCTGCCCTGAAAGAAGCGTGCGAGGCTCATGGATAGTTTTAACCTGCCACGGCAACACTTACGGCGCACATCTCTGCTCTTTGTGCTGCTGCCATGCCTGCTTGCAGCGTTCGCCGGCGCTGCGGATACGGAACCGGGGGAGCCGCGCGCTGCGACAACGTCCAGCGAACTCTCAGTCGCCGACTCAATTGCCGTTGAGCGCGTAACCGCGGACGATGCCATCGCCAACCGCCTGCGGGCGATCCTCGGGGCGACGGGTTGGTTCGCGTCGGTGCAGGTGCGCGTCGACAACGGCATTGTCTTCCTCACCGGCGAGGCACAGAAACCGGAACATCAGGCCTGGGCCGGCACGCTGGCACGCAATGCGCAGGGCGTGGTCGCGGTGGTCAACAATATCACCCTGGCAACGTCATCGCCCTGGGATCTGTCTCCGACGTATGCGCAGCTGCAAGCCATGGCGGCAGCCACCTTCCGCGCGCTCCCGCTGGCGCTACTGGCACTGGCCTTGCTCGGTTTCACCTGGCTGCTGGCGGGCCTGGCAGCGACAGCCTCAAGCCGCCTGCTGATCAGGCGGGTACGCACGCGCCTGCTTCGCGACATGCTCTCCCGGGCAAGCGCCGCGCTGGTGTTCATACTCGGACTGTATATCGTGCTGCGTATTGCCGGCCTGACCAGTCTCGCGGTCACGGTGGTAGGCGGCACGGGGCTACTGGGGCTGGCGATAGGCTTCGCCTTTCGCGACATCGCCGAGAACTTTCTCGCCAGCATCCTGATCAGCATGCAGCGCCCCTTCGCCGTCGGCGACTTTATCGAGGTGAAGAACCACCGGGGATTCGTGCAAAAAGTGAATACCCGCGCCACGTTGATCATGACCCGCGATGGGAACCATGTGCAGATCCCCAACGCCATCATCTACAAAAATGAAATCGTCAACTTTACGGCAAACCCACGCACGCGACAGGAGTTCACTGTAGGCATCGCGTACAAAGACGCTATTGCCGCGGCACAAACCGCGGCACTGGACGTGTTGCGCCAGCATCCCGCCATACTGGATGAACCCGAACCGCTGGTGCTGGTGGACGAACTGGCGGCTTCCACGGTGAACCTCCGGTTGAGCTATTGGGTCAACACTGCGACGTATGACGCGCAAAAGGTCCGTTCGGCCGCCATTCGTCTGGTCAAAACCGCGTTTGAGCAGGCTGGGATCTCGATGCCCGGCGAGGTCCGGGAGATCACTTTCCCCGCGGGCCTGCGGGTCGACCTGCAGGAGCCTTCGGGGGAAGCAGGTGTCACCTTCCCCTCCGACTCAACCCCCACCGCGCCAGACAACGTTGGAACACATATCGCCGAGGGCGACCTGAAAAATACCGACAGTGACATTGAAAGGCAGGCGCAGGCCTCGCGTCTGCCCGAAGGGGGCGAAAACCTGCTCTAGCCGCTTCCGGCTGGGTGATCTGAAGACCGGTCCCCTCGTCGCGATCGATCCAGCTGGGGTGCCCGCGATGCCGCACCGCTGGCCCCCGCCGGGCACAGCCCGTAGAATGCAGGCCCCGGTTTACTGACAACGCCTCCATGCCCCTGCTCAAACTCGAATCCCTGCAGCTTCACTACGGTACCCAGGTACTGCTGGACGACGTCAGCCTGACCATTCGCCGAGGCGAACGCTGGGGCTTGCTGGGGCGGAACGGGGCGGGCAAGACAACCCTGCTGCGGGTGCTGGCGGGCGAACTGCAGGCCGATTCCGGTGAGCGCTGGGTACGCCCGGGGGTGCGCATCGCCCGGCTGGAGCAGACGCTGCCGGACGCCGACAACAGCACCGTGTACGATGTGGTCGCCGAGGGCCTGGCAGACACCGGCAAGCTGCTGGCGGAATATCACCGCTTGCTGCACGAGGGCGACGACATCGACTTCGATCGCCTGAGTACGGTGCAGCAGGCGCTGGAGGCGGCAGATGGCTGGACCCTACAGCAGCGGGTGGAAACCACCATTACCCAGCTGCAATTGCCGCAGGACGCCAAAATGGGCGAGCTGTCGGGCGGCTGGCGTCGGCGCGTCGCCCTGGCTCGCGCGCTGGTGGCCGACCCGGACATTCTGCTGCTGGACGAGCCCACCAACCACCTCGACATTCCCGCCATCCAGTGGCTGGAGACACAGCTGCAGCAGTACCGCGGGGCGATCGTGCTGATCACCCACGACCGCCGTTTCCTGCAGCGTGTTGCCACACGCATCGCCGAGCTGGATCGCGGCCACCTCACCAGCTGGGAGGGCAGCTACCAGGGGTTTCTCGCCCACCGTGAACAGGAGCTGGAGGCCGAAGAACGGGCCAACGCACTGTTCGACAAGAAACTCGCGCAAGAGGAAGTGTGGATTCGCCAAGGCATCAAGGCGCGGCGAACCCGCAACGAGGGCCGCGTGCGGGCGCTGGAGAAGATGCGCAGTGAGCGCCAGCAGCGTCGCGAGCGGGTGGGCAGCGCCAACTTTGTGGTCGAGGAAGCCAGCCGCTCGGGCAAGGTCGTGGCGGAGCTGGACCGGGTGAGCAAGCACTTCGACGGGAAAACCGTCATACGCGACTTTTCCACCATTATTCAGCGCGGCGACCGGGTCGGCATTGTCGGACCGAACGGTGCGGGCAAGTCAACGCTGGTGAAACTGATCCTGGGGCAACTGCAGCCTGACGAAGGCCGCGTAACACTGGGCACCAAGCTGGAGATCGCCTACTCCGACCAGTTGCGCGGCAAGCTGGAGCCCGAGAAAAACCTGATCGACAATGTCTGTGGCGGACAGGAATTCATCGAGCTGAACGGCAAGCGTCGCCACGCCATCTCCTACCTCGGCGACTTCCTGTTCAGTCCAGAGCGTGTACGCACGCCGGTCAAGGCCCTGTCAGGCGGCGAGCAGAACCGCGCCATTCTGGCACGCCTGTTCAGTAAGCCGGCCAATCTGCTGGTGCTCGACGAGCCCACCAACGATCTGGACATCGAAACCCTCGAGCTGCTGGAGGATATTCTGCTGTCCTTCGACGGTACGGTGATTCTGGTCAGCCACGACCGCGACTTTATGGACCATGTGGTGACCCAGCTGCTGATCCTGCGCGGGGATGGGACAGTGGAAGAACAGGCCGGTGGTTACAGCGACTGGGAAGCTCGCGGCGGCCAGCTGGTGGAACCTGAAACCAGGGGCCAGCAGATGCCGGCGAGCAAACCGGAGCCCGCGACTGCAGCGCCCGCCGCCAGCACCCCCTCACGCCGCAAGCTGTCTTACAAGGAGCAGCGCGAACTGGATGCCCTGCCCGCGCGGATCGAAGAACTGGAGCAACAGCAGGCTGCATTGGAAGCGCGCACCGCAGACCCCGCGTTCTACCAGCAGAGTCGCGACGTTGTGGACGCCGTGCTGGCGGAACTCAGCGGTGTACAGGACGCCCTCGACGCCGCGATCGAACGCTGGGCGGAACTGGAGTCCTGACACCCTCTGGCGGCGGCGGCAACGGCCTCCTCAGGCAGACTGCAGCACCTTGCCCACCGATTCCGCCAGGTAATCGATGTTCGCGCCATTGATACCCGCAATGTTGATCCGCGAGGAATCCAGCATATACACACTGTATTGCTCACGCAGCGCAAGCGCCTGCGCCGGGCTCAAGCCGAGGAAGGAAAACATGCCTTTCTCACGCTCAATAAAACTGAAGTCGCGCTCGGTGCACAGCTCCAGCTTGCTGACCAGACTCGTGCGCAGGCCATTGATGCGTCGACACATGGCCTGCAGCTCGTCTCGCCAATTGTCATTCAATGCCGCGTCCTGCAACACCCGCGCGGCCAACAGCGCACCGTGCGCCGGCGGCATGGAATAGATGCGACGCGCCGCGACCTGTGCCTGGGTGCGCAGGGCCTCGGCGCTGGCGGGCGTAGCACTGACGAAGACCGTTGCTCCGGTACGCTCGCGATAGAGCCCCATATTCTTGGAACAGGAGGCCGCAATCAGGACTTCAGGCAGCCGCTCTACCAGCAGTCGCAGGCCTGCCGCGTCCTCCTCGAGGCCGTCCCCCAGCCCCTGATAGGCAATGTCAACGAAAGGCAGGAAACCCTGCAATTCCGCCATCGAGGCAATCTGCGCCCATTGTTCAAGGTTGAGATCCGCACCACAAGGGTTGTGGCAGCAGCCGTGCAGCAGCACAACGTCACCCTGCCGCGCGCCCTTGAGATCCTCCACCATGGCGGTGAAATTGACCCCGTGACTGGCGGGATCGTAGTAGCGGTAAGTCGCAAACTGGAGGCCAACGCTGCCCAGCAGCGGTATGTGCACCGGCCAGGTGGGGTCGGACACCCATACCCTGGCACCCGGCGCTGCGGCATTGATGATCTCGGCGCCAATGCGCAGCGCACCACACCCACCCGGTGTCTGCAGGCTGCTCACCCGACCTTCCAGCAGGGCCCGGCTGCCTGCTCCCAGCAGTAGCTGCTGCATGCCAGTGTTGAAGCCGGGGTCGCCGGCGGGCGGCATGTAGGCCTTGGTACGCTCTTCCTTGACCAGTGTCTCCTGCGCCTGGCGAATGGCATCGAACACCGGGCACAGGCCCTCTTCGTTCATGTAAATGCCAACGGTCAAGTCCACCTTGAGCGGATTGGGGTCTGCGCGACAAGCGGCGGCCAGTCCGAGGATGGAATCCTCCGGCACCTGGGGTAGACATTCCAGCATGACAACAATCTCCTGTGTCAGAGTTCCGCCAACAGGGCGGTGAGGTAGCGCCAGAAAGGCGGTACGGTAGCGATGCGCAGGCGTTCGGTCGGCGAATGCGCGCCACGGATGGTGGGTCCAAAGGACAGGATGTCGGCGTCCGGCAGCTTGCTCTTCAGAATACCGCACTCGAGACCGGCATGAATGGCTTTCACCGCAGGCACACTGTCAAACAAACGTTCGTGCAGGGCCTTGGCGCGGGCCAGCAATGGGCTGGCAAAGTCCGGCTGCCACCCCGGGTAGCCGTCGATGCGCCGGGTGTGCAAACCGGCCAGCTGCGCCAGGCTCTCCACCGCCAGGCGCAGGCCGGCAGCCTGCTCTGGGTTGAAGAAACGGATACTGGACTCCAGTTCCAACCGCCCTTCGACAAGCTGCAGGCGCGCCAGGTTGATGCTGAGGTCGACCAGGTCCGCCGGTTGGGCCGGGCTGTAGGCCTGCGCCCCATGGGGGAGCGCTGCGATGACCTGCAGCAGCTGGCGACTGTGCTCGACGCTCATCACCGCAGCGGGCTCGGCCGGTTGCAGTAGCAACTCCAGCCCATGGTCGGCCGCCGGCAGATAGCTGTGCCAGCGCCGCTGCAAGGCCTCCAGCCGCTGCTGCAGCACCCCGGCATCGACGGTATCGCAGGCAAAACGGATCCAGCCCTCCCGGGGAATCACGTTGTGCGCGACACCCACACTGGCCGCCGCCAGCTGGCATGACGCCACATCCGCGAGGGCCTCAACCAGCAGTTTCAGCGCGTTACCCAGCTGCAGGTGTATCTCTATGCCCGAATGTCCACCAGCAAGACCCTTGAGTTCCAGTGTCCAGCAGCTCGCCCCGCCGGCTGCAGGCTGCAGCGGATAATCCCGTGAAAACACCCAGCCGGCGCCACCGGCACAACCCACATAGAGCTCATGCCAATCCTCGGTATCCAGGTTCAACATGACACGGCCACTGAGCAACGACGCATCCAGACCCAGTGCACCGCCGAGACCGGTCTCCTCATCGACAGTGAACAGCAATTCCAGCGGCGGGTGCTGCACATCCGGGTCGGTCAGCAGCGCCAACGCCGCGGCGCAGCCCACACCGTTGTCCGCGCCCAGCGTGGTGCGATCCGCCAGCAACCAGCCATCGTTCACCTGCAGGGTGAGCGGGTCGCGGTAGAAGTCGTGTTGCTTGTCACCGGTTTTCACCGTCACCATATCCAGGTGATTCTGGATGATCACCGTCGGGTGCCGCTCGCGTCCAGGGGAAGCCGGCACGTAGACCACCAGATTACCCGTTGCATCCAGCTGCCAGCGGCAGTCGTGCGCTTCGGCCTGCGCGACCACGTATTCACGGACCGCGGCCTCCGCCCGGGAGGGCCGCGGAATTCGCGTCAGCTGGTAGAAATGCTCCCAGATATGCTCCGGATCGACAGGAAACCCCTGCGGCTTCATGCTTGCCCCCTCGTGTCTATCGGGCCTATATCAGTGCGAACTTGGCGATGAAAATGGCGGCGAGGAACCACGCCCCCACCGAAACATCGCGGAAGCGGCCGGCGAACAGTTTGATTACAACATAGCTGATGAACCCCACCGCAATCCCGTTGGCGATGGAAAACGACAGCGGAATCATCACCACGGTGACGAGTGCCGGCAATAGCTCCGTGGGGTCGTCCCACAGCAGTCCCTCCAGGCTGCCCAGCATCAGCATGGCAACGTAAACCAGCGCACCGGCGGTGGCGAACGCCGGTACCATACCGGCCAGGGGCGCAAAGAAAATGGCCGCCAGGAACAGCGTGCCGACCACCACGGCTGTCAGCCCCGTGCGGCCGCCGGCAGCGACACCCGTGGCGCTTTCCACGTAGCTGGTAACCGGCGCACAGCCGAGAAAAGCACCCACAACACTGGAGGTGCTGTCGGCTTTCAGGGCGCGATCCATGTGTTTGATATTGCCCTGCGCATCCACCAGGCCAGCCCGGCTGGCAACACCCAGCAGGGTGCCTGCGGTGTCGAACAGATTCACAAAGAGAAACGCGATGATCACGCTGGTCATGGCCAGGCCCAGGGCACCCATGATATCCAGTTGCATGAACACGGGCGCCAGACTGGGCGGTGCCGCGACCAGACCCTGGTACTCCACCAGCCCGAACACCAGCCCCACCCCGGTGGTCGCCAAAATACCGGCGATAATGGCGCCGGGCACCTGACGCACGGAGAGCACGGCGATAAGCAGAAACCCTGCAGCGGCCAGCAGGGGTTCGGGGCGTGTGAAGTCCCCCAGTGTGAGGAAGGTTGCCTCGCTCGCCACAATCAGGCCGCCGCTCTTCAGGCCGATAAAGCCCACAAACAGCCCCACTCCAGCGCCCATGGCGACACGCAGGTTCATCGGTATGCTGTCGAGCATCCAGCGGCGCAGCCGGGTGACGCTCATGATGACAAACAGCACGCCGGCCAGGAATACTGCCCCCAATGCGACCTGCCAGCTGTAGCCCATGTCTGCCACAACCGTATAGGTGAAAAACGCGTTGAGCCCCATCCCGGGTGCGAGCCCGACCGGCCAGTTGGCGTAGAGACCCATGAAATAGCAGGCCAGCGCCGATGCCAGGCAGGTGGCAACGAAGGCGGCGGGGGCATCCATGCCCGCGGTGGCCATCATCTGTGGATTCACGAAAATGATATAGGCCATGGTGACGAACGTCGTCGCTCCGGCGATGACCTCTGTGCGCACCGAAGTGCCGTGCTCAGTCAGGCCGAAAACGCGTTCGAGGAGGCCATTGGCCGGTTTCGCCTGTTTCATGAAGTGGCCTGGTTCCGCTGGGAGTGCGCGCAGGGCGCGGGAAGCCAAAGTGTACGCAATCGCCACCGACGGCACCATACTCCACGCGGCCCGCTCACGTGTATGCTAGCCTTGCGCTGCGCGGCAGCCACATGAACAGGAATAGCGACACCATGCACAAGCACTACATCAGCGCCCAGCAACTGCTGGAAGATTCTTTCAAGCTGGCCTGGCAGGTCTTCGAAAGCGGCTATCGCCCCAACTACATTGTCGGCGTCTGGCGCGGCGGCGCGCCGGTGGGCATCGCTGTGCAGGAACTGCTCGATGTGCTCGGCGTCAATGCGGATCACATTGCAATACGCACCTCATCCTATACCGGCATCGGCGAGCGCGACCGGCACGTCAAAGTGCATGGGCTGAGCTACATCATCAGGCAGCTCGAGTCAGAGGACTCGCTGCTGATCGTGGATGATGTGCACGATACAGGACTGTCCATCGACCAGGTGATTCACGACCTGCATCGGGCCTGCAAGAAGAACACGCCCGAGATCCGCATCGCGACCCCCTACTACAAGCCCGGCAACAACAAGACCGATCGCGTTCCCGACTACTATATCCACGAAACCGCCGACTGGCTGGTGTTCCCGCACGAGTTGCACGGCCTGACCGTCGAGGAGATTCGCGGCAACAAGCCCGAACTCGCCAGCATCATGGCCTCGCTACAACAGCACCTGTCGGGCGCAGGCGAACGCTAGTCGCGAGTGAAACGGCGCACCACGCCAGCGTGCTGCGGAAACGCCTCGAGCAGCGCAGCGCGCTCTGCCAGCGCCATGTCGGCGTAGTCAAAGCCCGGCGCCACGGCCTCACTGATCAGGCCGTACGCCCCCTCCGGCAAATGCGATGCCTTCCACACGCCACCCGACACTGTGAGCTGCAGACGCTGCCCCGCCGCCAGGTCCGGACCCAGCACCGCGGTCTCCAGACGGCCGTCCGGGTACAGCAGGTAATAGTGTACGGGGGAGCCCATATGGAAAAAGTGCACAATGTCCGACTGGTTCCGGTGGAAGTGCCCGATGGGTGAGTCGTCGGTCAGCAGGTAATGTATTGCCGTCATGGTATACCGGGGTCCGGCCGGGGTATCCACCTTGGGCCGGTGATCGGGTTGGAAGGTACGCACGAAGTAGCCCCCTTCGATATGCGGCTCCAGCCCCAGTGTTTCGATAATGGCCGTTTTATCCGGCACCTGCCCGACCGCACCTGCACTGACGGCAGCGGCAGCTGCTGCGCAGGCCATTGCTCTGGCAACACCTTTTTTCACGATGCGTTCTCCTGTTGGCTGGCCAGCGCTCCACGGATGCGGTCACTGACCGCTGTGACCTGTGCACGCAGGCTGGACTCGTCTATCGTCAACACCTTGCGATCCCGCATCAGTATCCGGCCCGCCACAACGGTCGTCTGCACGTCGTTGCTGTCCAGTACATACACGAGGTGGGACTCCACATCATAGAGCGGCAGATGCCGGGTCTGGGTGACATCCAGCTGAATCATGTCTGCCTGCATGCCAACCTTCAACTGGCCGATCTCATCACCTTTGCGAATGGCCGCCGCACCCAGCCGGGTCGCCATCGCCAGGGCCTGACCTGCAGGCAACGCTGTCGGATCGCCGCTGGCCGCCTTATGCAGCAGCGCGGCCATCCGAACCTCCTCCCACAGGTCAAGATCGTTGTTGGAGGCAGCGCCATCAGTGCCCAGACCCACGTTGACTCCCGCAGCCAGCATGGCGCTGACCGGCGCTATACCCGCACCCAGCTTCATATTCGACGTGGGGTTGTGTATCGCGCCAATCCCCGCAGAAGCGGTGAGCGCGATATCAGCGGCGTCCAGCTGCACCATGTGTGCAGCAATCAGGGCTGCATCGTACATTCCCAGGCCCGCAACATGCTGCACCGGACTGGTGCTGAACTGTTCCTGCACGTATTCACTTTCTGCCGGCGCCTCCGCGAGGTGCATGCTGATCGGCGCACCGCGCGCTGCCGCCCTGGCAACGGTTGCCTGCAGGTGTTGCGGAGACACGGTGTAGGGCGCGTGGGGTGCGAAGGCCGGTGTGATGCGCGGATGCCTGCCCTGCCAGCGGCGTACAAAATCGTCAGCGGCGGCGAAGGAATCCTCCCAGCCCTTGAAGCCGGGGCTGGGGAAATCGATGTGCGGCGCGCCCACCACCGCGCGCAGGCCACAGCGCTCGACCACGGCGGCGATCTCGTCCGGGTAGAAGTACATATCCACAAAGGTTGTGGTCCCGCCGCGAATCATCTCCCAGCAGGCCAGTTCAGCACCCACCCGAACGAATTCAGGCGTAACGAAACGCCCTTCCATGGGAAATACATAGACGTTGAGCCAGGTCATCAGGTCGAGATCATCGACCATGCCCCGAAACAGTGTCATCGCTGAGTGAGTGTGGCCATTGACCAGCCCCGGCATCAGCACGCGCCCCGCGCCATCAATCGTGGCTTGCGCACGCCAGTTGCGCTCGATGTCCGCTCGGGTGCCAATATCGACGATGACGTCCCCTTGCACGACAACAGCGGCGTCATTCAGCCGCGGCTGTGCGGGGTCCATAGTCAGCACGTAATCGCCATACACGATGAGATCTGCCTGCTGCGCAGGCGTGCTAAGCGCGCTCGGGGACGATACCAGTACACCCAGCACAAAAACCGCATAAAATAGCTTCAAGACAGAACTCCTCCTCCCCGTCGCGTCGGGGTACCGACCAGAATCGAGGTTTCCAACGCCTGTCGCCAGCGTTGCGGGCGATTGAACATGGTCAAATACTGGTATTTTTCCCACGCGGGGCTGCAGCCCGGAACTCAACAGCGTAAATTTCGCCCTATGCGCCGTCAAGGCCACCCGCGGGCACCAGACCCCATTTGCGCTCTGCAAGCCAGTAACTAACGAATCCATCCCGATCATTCAGGAGATCTACTCATGAAGCGCATAACCGTATCCCGGTTGGTCCTCACGGCAGCCATCGCCGCAGCCACCACTGCAACCGCCCCGGCCATGGCGCAGCTGGAAGAAATCATTGTGACGGCACAGAAGCGGGAGCAGAGCCTGCTCGACGTACCTCTCTCCGTTGCCACTCTGTCCGGGGAGCGCTTCAGCGCCATTTTTGAAGGCGGTGCCGATATCCGGGGCCTTTCTGCCCGGGTCCCCGGCCTGTATGTGGAATCCTCCAATGGTCGGGTAGCGCCGCGCTTCTACATCCGTGGCCTCGGCAATATCGACTTCGACCTCGCCGCCTCACAGCCCGTCTCCATCATCATGGACGACGTCGTGAAGGAAAACGTGGTCCTGAAGAGCTTCCCGCTGTTCGACATCGAACAGGTAGAGGTTCTGCGTGGCCCCCAGGGTTCACTGTTCGGCAGGAACACGACGGCCGGCATCGTCAAATTCGACTCCCGCAAGCCGACCCAGGAATTCGAGGGCCGCGCCAAGGTGGATATCGGTGAGCTGGAGACTCTGAATTTTGAAGGTGCCGTCGGCGGTGGCCTGACAGAAACGGTCGCCGGCCGCATTGCCGTGCTTTACCAGAGCCGCGGGGACTGGATCGACAATGGCTTCACCGGCGAGGGCGATGCGCTCGGCGGATTCATCGAGAAAGCCGCGAAAGGTTTCCTGCTGTTCGAACCCAACGACCGTCTGAGCGCTTTGCTGGGCGCGCACCATCGGGATCTTGACGGCACGGCCGCGGTGTTTCGCGCGAATATTTTCGACACCGGCAGCAACCGCCTGAATGAAAACTACATCCGTGACACCGTATTTTTTGACGAGGGCGACAACAACCCGCAGGAATACCGGAATACGGGCCTCAACCTCAAGCTGGAATACGCTTTCGATACGGTAACGCTCACCTCCATCACCGCCGGAGAAGACGCCAAAGGCCGCAGCCTTGGCGACATCGATGGCGGCTTTGGTGCCTCGTTCCTGCCCTTCATGGGCCCAGGCTTCATTCCCTTCCCGTCGCAAACGCAGGATGCAGCGGATGTACAACAGTTCACCCAGGAATTCCGTCTGGCCAGCAACAGCGGTGAGCGGCTGAACTGGCAAACCGGACTGTTCTATTTCGACTCCGATCTGGACGTCGAAACCAGCCCGTTTTTCGTGCCGGCGACGACGGTGACGCACGAGAACACCTCCTTTGCCGTCTTTGGCCAGGCCGACTACGCACTCACCGAGGCCTGGACGCTGACTGCGGGCCTGCGCTGGACCGATGACGAGAAGGACTTCTTCGCACCCGGCTTTGAGGAGAGCGTATCTGACGACCAGGTAACCGGTGACCTCGCACTGTCCTTTGCGGCGGATGACGCATCGCTGTACTGGGCGAAAGTGGGGACCGGCTTCCGCGCGCCCACCATCCAGGGCCGCGACGTCGCCTTTGGTGCCGCGCCCTCCATCGCCGACTCCGAGACCGTGACCTCCTACGAACTCGGCTACAAGGCAGAGTATCTGGCAGGTCGCATGCGCCTGAACGCTGCGCTTTTCTATTATGAAGTGGACGATATCCAGTTTACGGCAGTGGGTGGCAGCAACAACGCCATCCAGCTGGTGAACGCCGATCAGGGCACCGGTATGGGCGGCGAACTGGACGTGGAATGGGCGGTGACTGACACGCTGTCGCTCACCTTCGGCGCCGGCTATGCGGACACGGAAATCAACGACAGCAACCTGCGCGTAGCCCCCTGCGGTAGCGGTGCCTGCACAGTCCTCAACCCCATTGATGCCAATGGGCTGGTGGCTGTAGACGGCAATCCTTTCCCCCAGGCACCGGAAACCACGTTCAACTTCAGTGCCTCCTGGCGCATGCCCGTGGGCCGTGAGTCGGAAGTGTTTGCCTTCACTGACTGGTCCTACCAGGGCGACACCCAGCTGTTCCTGTACGACGCGGTGGAGTTCGTCACCGATGGCCAGTTTGAGGGTGGACTGCGTCTTGGCTGGCGCCTTCGGGATGGCAGCTATGAAGTCGCCCTGTTTGGCCGCAACATCACCGATGAGGAAAACGTGCAGGGGGCCATCGACTTCAATAACCTGACCGGCTTCACCAACGAGCCACGCGTCTGGGGGCTGTCGCTGTCCAGCGTGTTCTGAACGCGTCAGGGCAAGCGGCCGGCGGCTCCCTCCCCGGCCCGCTTCCCTGGCAGGCTGGCGCCCGAACTGCCCGTTCGGCGCCGCCAATTTTCGCTCCAACGAGGACACCCATTCACCATGATGAAATTCGCATTGCTGACCCTGTTCATCGCCGCGCTGGCGGGACCGGCAGCGGCTGAAGAGGCCGGCACCGGCCCCATTCCCGTCAAAGTGGTCGTTGTGACCATGTTCGAAACCGACGCTGACACCGGAGACAAGGCCGGCGAGTTCCAGCGCTGGTATGAGCGCGTCCCGCTGGACACCCGGTTTCCCGCACCGCACATGCACCACGACATTCACATGAACCTGGAATCAGGTGTGCTGGGGATTGTGACCGGCATGGGCACCGCCAACGCCGCCGCCAGTGTGATGGCTCTGGGCCTGGACCCGCGCTTCGACCTGAGCCGGGCCTACTGGCTGGTTGCAGGCATTTCCGGCTTCGACCCGGCGGACGCGTCACTGGGCTCGGTGGCCTGGGCAGAGTGGCTGGTCGACGGCGACCTCGCGCATGAAATCGATACGCGGGAAATTCCCGAGTCCTGGCGCCATGGCTACTTTCCGCTGTTCAGCCAGGGGCCGAATGACACAGCGCGCAAGAGCTACAACCTGGGCGAGGTGTTCCGGCTCAACACAGGCCTGGTGAACTGGGCCTACGCGCTGACCAAAGACATGCAACTGCCCGATCACCCCACGCTCAAGGAAGCGCGCGCCCCCTATGTGGACTATCCTGTGGGCCAGCAGCCACCGCGGGTGATCAAGGGTGACCAACTGGCCGCCATGACCTTCTGGCACGGTGAAATGCTCAATGACTGGGCCAATGATTGGGTCAAGTACTGGACCGATGGCCAGGGTGAGTTTGTCAGCTCGGCCATGGAGGATACCGGCACGTTTCAGTCGCTGACCTACCTGCACGCAGCCGGCAAGGTCGACAAGAACCGGGTCATGGTGCTGCGCACCGCCTCCAATTTCACCCTGCCACCGCCCGGGAAATCCGCCGCGGCCTACCTGCTGGAGGAGCAGCATGACAGCTATGCCGGCCTGGACGCGGCTCTGGAAAACGCCTACCAGGTGGGCAGGAAGGTTATCGACGCGCTACTGGCCGACTGGGAGCAGCACGCAGGCACCATCCCTTCCCGCTAGGCCCGGGCCTCGCGGCCCAGCGCATGCGGGATCAGTTTCGCGTAGATCGCCTCGGCCTGTTCGCACATTGCCTCGCAGGCCGGGGGCAGTTCAACCTCGGACAGGGGCAGTTCGTTCACGACCTGAAAGCCGGTTGAGGCCTCGACCGCCGCGTACCAGTGAGGCGCCCAAACGCCGTCGCTGTCACGGCGACCCGCGGGCCACTGCAGCATGGCGCTGCTGAAGGGAATGCCCACGCGTGTGCAAAGCGCACGCAGCACACCTTCCGGGTCGGCCAGTGTGGTGGCAGAGTCAACCACCGGCGGCGCCGTGCCCAGCCGGTCGGCAACCCGCTGGAACAAATCCCATTGCTGCGGGAAACCCAGCTCCTCCAGCGCGAACTCCGGTCGCACCCGGGCATAGGACGCAATGATCCTGCGCGGCTCGCGAATCAGGAAGCAGTTCACCAGCTGATCGGTCCACGCCATGTTCATGGCCGGCAGGATGTGCTGGGTCATGTGCTTCTGATAGAACAGCGTGCAGGCGCCCGGATCCGCCGTCGCAGGCAGCTCTTCACACAATTGCCGCGCCACTTCACGCCAGTCGCAGCTCATGCTGGCCATGACCGCATCCCCGGCGGGATGGTCCAGCCCGGTGGCTTTGAGGTAGTAGCCATAGAACGGCTCATCCACCACGGCGCAGTCGGGCCGATTCTCGAATGCGCGCATCAATGCCGTACTGATGTTGCGCGGGCCAGACCACATGGCCAGTCGTAGTGTCTCCATCCGACTAGCCCCGCGGGTGCTGCTGGCCGGGGCCGGCGATATAGCGGGCGACAGTTTCCCGGTACTGTGCCTGCAGACGCTGGATCATCGGGCGCCCTGCACCGGGCTCGCCAATCTGGCGGCCATCGACTTCCGTCACCGGCACCAGGCCGGCAAACGTTCCCGTCACAAAGGCTTCCTCCGCATTGTAGACATCCGTGAGCGTGAAATTGGTTTCGCGCACCGTGAGGCCGAGCTCACGCCCCATCTCCAGCACCTTGCCACGGGTGATACCGTCCAGGCAGTAGTCCCCCGTTGACGTCCAGATCTCGCCCCGGCGCACGATGAAAAAGTGCGTGGAGTTGCAGGTGGCGACGAAGCCATGCGGGTCCAGCATCAGCGCTTCATCGGCACCGGCCTTAGTCGCCTGTATGCAGGCCGCGATGCAATTCAGCTTGGAGTGGGTATTCAGGGTCGGGTCCTGCACGTCCGAGTAACCGCGGCGCACATACACCGTGTACAGTCTGACGCCCTTTTCCACCACCTCGGGCAGCGCCTGCTTGTACTCGGGGATGATCACCACAGTGGGCGGCGTGATGGTCATGCGCGGATCCTGGTAGGGGGTTGCCTTCACGCCCCGCGACACCATCAGGCGGATGTGCACACCGTCGCTCATGCCGTTGGCCGCGAGCACTGCGTAGAGTCGCGCCGCCAGTTCTTCGCGGCTGAAATCCGGTTGAAAATCCAGGGTCTTCATGCCCTCGAACAGCCGCTCCAGATGACGCTCCAGGAAGAGGACCGTATGGCCTTCAACGCGCAGCCCCTCCCAGACCCCGTCGCCGAGGATAAATCCCGAGTCGAACACCGAAACCCGTGCTTCAGCACGCGGATAAATCGTGCCGTTGATATCAATCAGAATCGTCTCGTTGCGCGGATCCCCCGCATATTCGTGCGTACCTTTCATGCTCCAGCTCCAACCGTTTCAGCGCGCGATATTGTGCGCTATTCGGGCGGCAAGTACATCCATGATAAAATCCCGCCACTTGCAGCAGCGCCAGGCAGCCATCCCCGTGTCCGAACCACGCGACAATATTTACGCGCAACCCGTGCCCGAACCCACCACGTTTCGCTTCGACGACCGCGTGGCGCAGGTCTTCCCCGACATGATCCGTCGTTCAGTGCCGGGCTACAGCACCATCATTGCCATGACGGGCCTGCTGGCCGGGCGTTTCGCCACGCCGGGCAGCCGTCTGTACGATCTCGGCTGCTCACTCGGCGCCTCCACCCTCGCCATGCGCCAGAACCTGCAGCACGCCGACTGCCGGATCATCAGCGTCGACAACTCAACCGCCATGCTGGAGCGCTGCCGCAGCGTCATCGATACCGACAGCCACGAGGTACCGGTCGATCTCGTGTGCAGCAACCTGCAGGATGTGCAGATCGCCGATGCCTCGGTGGTGGTACTGAACTTTACCCTGCAGTTTATCGCCCGCGAAGAACGTGACGCCGTCATCGGGCAAATCTTCGCCGGGCTGCGCCCGGGCGGCATCATGGTGCTCTCCGAGAAAGTCACCTTCGAAGACCCGCGCCTGGATGCCCTCAACATCGACCTGCATCACGATTTCAAGCGCGCCAATGGCTACAGCGACCTGGAAATTGCCCAGAAACGCGATGCCCTGGACGGCTACCTGCGCCGCGAAACCCTGCAGCAGCACCGCGACCGCTGCCGCAAAGCCGGCTTCAGCAGCTGCGACGTCTGGTTCCAGTGCTTCAACTTCGCCTCGCTGATTGCGCTGAAATGATCGACTACGACCCGCTCATCCAGCGCTGGCAGGGGGGCGAGCTGGCCGTCTGGGCGGAGCAGCTGCCGACACAGCTTGCCGCCGGTCTTGCGCCTGAACGCTACGGTGACCTGCCACGCTGGCTCGCTGCCCTGGAGGACCTTCCGGACCTCACCCCCAGCGCCCGACATCTCGACCGCTCGCAGGTCGGGGCCAGCCTGGAGCCCGGCCTCAATGCGGGCCAGCGCGCGGCACTGCGCGAGACCCTGCAGCGCCTGCATCCCTGGCGCAAAGGTCCCTTCAACCTCTTCGGCGTGGAAATCGACACCGAGTGGCGCTCGGACTGGAAATGGGCGCGACTGCAGGACCACATTGATGACCTGAATGGCCGCCGTGTACTGGACGTCGGCTGTGGCAGCGGCTACCACTGCTGGCGCATGGCGGGCGCCGGTGCTCGGGAGGTGATCGGCATCGACCCTACCCCGCTGTTTGTTGTGCAGTACTGGGCACTGCAGAAATACCTGCAGCACCCCGGCGTCTGGGTGTTACCACTAGGTATTCAACACGTTCCCGCCAACTTGCAGGCGTTTGACAGCGTGTTTTCCATGGGTGTGCTGTATCACCGACGCTCGCCCATGGACCACGTGCAGGCGCTGCGCGACTGCCTGCGTCCCGGCGGGCAGCTCATCCTGGAAACACTGGTCATCGACGGGCCACTGGGCGCCACCCTGGTACCGGAGGGACGCTATGCACGCATGGGCAATGTCTGGTTCCTGCCCAGCCCTGACACGCTGATGTCCTGGCTGCGCAAACTGAAGTTCCGCGATGTGAAGCTGGTGGATGTCTCGATCACACGCGTGGAAGAACAGCGGCAGACCGAGTGGATGCGTTTCCAGTCGCTGGCCGACTTTCTCGACCCCGAGGATGCCACGCGCACGATCGAGGGGTATCCGGCACCCATGCGGGCTGTGGTGACGGCTCGGGCGCCGTGAGGCGGATGGGGCTGGACCGGGGCTGGACCGGGGTGCGGTGGCGGGCGGCGTGACGGAGGGGGGCGAGCAGGACACGCCGTGAACCCATCCATGGGGGCTTGAAGGAAACATCCCTGTTTCCTACCTGTCTCTTATACACATCTGACGCTGCCGACGACTCCTTACGTGTAG
>CAJXUQ010000028.1 GCA_913061145.1 uncultured Haliea sp. | reverse complement strand
GAGATTTCTGCCTGTCTCGTGGGCTCGGAGATGTGTATAAGAGACAGCTGCTGCCGTTCGCCGTGCATGAACTGCAGATGCAGCTTGCGCCGCCGCAACTGGTCGACGGCGAGGTTGGTCGCCACCTGAAACAGGAAGGCGCGGGCGTTGTCCAGGGTTTCCGGCGACTCCAGCCGGTGCAGGCGCAAAAAGGCCTCCTGGGCGACTTCGGCGGCGTCCTCCGGGCTGTCCAGTTTGCGGGCGAGATAGCGTTCCAGGGCGCCGCCATGGTCGTTGACCAGGCGCGCGAGGAACGCATTCTTGCGGTTTGCTACGACAGTGATGGCGAATCCCTCGTGGTAGCGCGGTATGCCAGCGGGCGTGGCCTAGAATAGTACGCGACTGCGGATTGTACCGTCTATGCTGGCCAGCTTTGCCAGCGCGACGTCCGAGTATTCGGCGTCGACATCGATCACCACGTAGCCCACCGCCTCGTTGGTTTGCAGAAACTGGGCCGACACGTTGATGTCGTACTCGGAAAACACCCGGTTGATGGCGCTCATGACCCCGGGGACGTTGTGGTGGATGTGCAGCAGGCGATGGCTGCCCTCGTGCTCCGGCAGGGACACCTCGGGGAAGTTGACGGACGACGTGGTGGCCCCGGTATCGCTGTAACGGGCGAGTTTTTCGGCCACTTCAACACCGATATTGGCCTGTGCCTCCACGGTGCTGCCGCCGATGTGCGGGGTGAGGATGACGTTGTCGAAAGCCCGCAGCGGAGAGATGAACTCCTCGTCATTGGCGCGTGGCTCAACCGGGAACACATCGATACCCGCACCGCCCAGGTGACCGGATTCCAGGCTGGCGGCCAGGGCGTCGATATCCACCACGGTGCCCCGCGATGCGTTCAGCAGGATGCTGCCTTTGGGCATCTGTGCCAGTTGTGCGGCGCCTATCATGTTGCGCGTGCCGCGGGTCTCCGGAACGTGCAGGCTGACCACATCCGATTGCGCCAGCAGTTGCTCCAGGGAGGGCAGCTGACGGGCGTTTCCCAGGGGCAGCTTGCTCACCACGTCACAGAACTGCACCTGCATGCCCAGGCCCTCCGCGATCACGCCGAGCTGCATGCCGATGTTGCCGTAGCCGACGATGCCCAGCCGCTTGCCGCGGATTTCATAGGCGTTGGTGGCGCTTTTCTGCCATTCGCCGCGGTGCGCAGCGGCATTGCGGGCCGCCACACCGCGCAACAGCAGAATGGCCTCGGCGATCACCAGCTCCGCCACGCTGCGGGTGTTGCTGAAGGGGGCATTGAACACGGCGATACCGCGGCGTGTGGCGGCCGGGAGGTCAACCTGGTTGGTGCCTATGCAGAAGCAGCCGATGGCGACCAGTTTGCGCGCCGCATCCAGCACGTCCTCGGTGAGCTGCGTGCGCGAGCGGATGCCGACGAAGTGTGCGTCTGCGATGGCCTTCTTCAGGTCGGCGGGCGCCAGCGCCTTCTGATGCAGCTCTATATTGTCATAGCCGGCATTGCGCAGGGTATCGACCGCGGACGGGTGGACACCCTCCAGTAACAGGAAGCGGATTTTGCTCTTTTCAAGCGACTTTGGCGCCATACGCGGTGGTGCTCCCTGAACGGTGTGTAGTGGGCGGGAATAAGCGGGCGCGTATGCTACCATACTGCGCCCTGTTTGCGTCCCTCGACTAACTCGACTGCGGAGTATCCCTGTGTCCACCATCAGCCCGGAAGTGTTGCAGGCGTTGCAAGCCTGTGTTGGCGAGTCCCGTGTCCTGACCGACGCAGACTCCCTCGAGCGCTACGGTCGCGACTGGACGCGGGTGCACACCCCCGCGCCGTCCGCCGTCGTGCTACCCGGCAGCATCGAGGAGGTGCAGGCCCTGGTCGAGGTCGCGCTGGCCCGGCAGCTGGCGCTGGTGCCTTCCGGTGGTCGCACCGGGCTCAGTGCCGGGGCCGTGGCTTGCCAGGGAGAGGTGGTCATCGCGCTCGACCGCCTGAACCGGATCGACGAATTCAACCCGGTTGACCGCACGGTGCGCTGCGGGGCCGGTGTGGTGACAGCCCAGCTGCAGGCTTTCGCTGCGGAGCAGGGGTTGTTCTACCCGGTGGATTTTGCCTCCAGCGGGTCCAGCCAGATCGGCGGCAACATTTCCACCAACGCCGGTGGTATCAAGGTCATACGCCACGGCATGACGCGTGACTGGGTGGCGGGCCTGAAGGTGGTGACCGGTCGTGGCGAACTGCTCGACCTGAATCGCGGCCTGGTCAAGAACAATGCCGGTTACGACCTGCGCCAGCTGATCATCGGGGCCGAGGGCACCCTGGGCATCGTTGTAGAGGCCACCATGCAGCTGGCGCGGCCCCCGCAGAACCTGACGGTGATGGTGCTCGGAGTGCCGGATATGGCCGCCGTGATGCAGGTGCTCGAAACCTGGCAGGGTGCCATGGATCTGCAGGCCTTCGAATTCTTCTCCGAACTGGCGCTGCAGAAGGTCGTGGCGCACCAGGGTCTGCAGCGGCCATTCGAGACCGTCAGCGGGTTTTATGCCCTGCTGGAGTTCGAGCAGCACACCGAGGCGGAACTCGATCAGGCCATGGCGCTGTTTGAGCACTGTGTGGAACAGGGCTGGGTGGTGGATGGCGTGGTCAGCCAGAGCGTGGCCCAGGCGCAGGCCCTGTGGCGGCTGCGTGAGGATATCTCGGAAACCATCTCCCGCTGGACGCCCTACAAAAACGACATCGCCACCACGATCGTGCGCGTGCCCGACTTCCTTGCAGAGGTGGAAGCCGTGGTCAACCGGGCCTATCCCGACTTCGAGATCGTCTGGTTTGGGCACATCGGCGACGGCAATGTGCACCTGAACGTGCTCAAGCCGGATGAGTTGCCCATGGCCGAGTTCCAGCAGCGCTGTGGAGAGGTGAGCCGCTGGGTGTTTGAGATTGTGCAGCGCCACGAAGGCAGTGTGTCAGCAGAGCACGGTGTTGGCCTGTTGAAGAAGGATTACCTGCACTACAGCCGTTCGGAGGCGGAAATCGCAATCATGAAACAGATCAAACAGGTCTTTGACCCCCAGGGCATTATGAACCCGGGCAAGATTTTCGACCTGTAGGCGCGCGGACTCAGCTGGCGCGCAGGGTTTCCACACCCTGCGCTGTGCCCAGCAGCAGAACATCTGCCGGCCGCAGGGCGAACAGGCCGTTGGTGACCACGCCGGTGATATTGTTGATTTTCGCCTCCATGGCCAGCGGTTGCGGGATGGAGAAGTTGTGGACGTCGAGGATGACGTTGCCGTTGTCAGTGACCACGCCCTCCCGGTAGACCGGGTCGCCGCCCAGCTTCACCAGCTCCCTCGCTACGTGGCTGCGGGCCATGGGGATAACCTCCACGGGCAGCGGGAACTGACCCAGGGTGTGCACGCGCTTGCTTTCGTCTGCAATGCAGATAAAGGTGCGCGCCACGGCGGCGACAATTTTCTCACGGGTCAGCGCCGCACCGCCGCCCTTGATCAGTTGCAACGCAGCATTGGCTTCGTCCGCACCATCAATATAGAAGTCGACCTGGTTGACGCTGTTCAGGTCGCTCACCTGGATGCCGTGTTGGCGCAGTCTGGCTGCAGAGGCCTCGGAGCTGGCGACGGTGGTATGGAAGTCACCCCGCAGTGCGGCGAGCAAGTCGATGAACAGGTTGGCGGTGGAGCCTGTGCCGATGCCGAGCACGGTGTCGTGCTCCAGATGGGGTTTGATGAAATCCAGCGCAGCCTGTGCGACCGCCTGCTTGAGCGCGTCCTGTGTCATATTCGCCTGCCCGCTTCATGCCAAAAGAGAAAGTATAAAGCATAACGGGGCGTGTCCGGCGGATATCGAAAAAACCCGCACCGCGCCTGCAATCAGTGCTGAAAATCCGCGTCAGCTCCATTACCATGGCGGGCTGGCTTTTTACTGGATCACGCATATGCCCTCCTCGTATATCAAGCGCATTCTCGATGCTCGCGTGTACGACGTCGCGCGCGAGACCCCGGTCGATGAAGCCATGTTGATGTCGCGTCGCCTCGGCAACCGCGTGCTGTTCAAGCGCGAGGACTTGCAGCCCGTGTTTTCCTTCAAGCTGCGTGGCGCCTACAACAAGATGCAGAAGCTGTCCGCCGAACAGCGCGCCTGTGGCGTGGTGGCCGCGTCTGCCGGCAACCATGCCCAGGGCCTGGCCATGGCGGCGCAGCATATGGGCGTCAAGGCCACCATCGTGATGCCGCGCACCACCCCACAGATCAAAGTCGATGCGGTGCGCAACCGGGGCGCGAGGGTGGTTCTGCACGGAGACACCTTCGACGAGGCATCGGTCTACGCGCAGAAGCTGGTGGCGGAAAAATTCATGGTGTACGTGCACCCCTTCGACGACCCGGATGTGATTGCCGGGCAGGGCACGGTTGGCATGGAAATCGTGCGTCAGCTGCAGCGGCCGCTGGACGCGATCTTCGTGCCGGTGGGCGGCGGTGGCCTGCTTGCCGGCGTCGCCGCCTATATCAAGTACGTCTGGCCCGAAACGCGGTTGATCGGCGTGGAGCCGGAGGACGCCGCCTGCCTGCAACTGGCACTGCGCAAGGGCCGCCGCGCCGTACTGCCGGAAGTCGGCCTGTTCGCGGACGGCTGTGCCGTGGCGCAGATCGGCAAGGAGACCTTCCGCGTTATCCGCAGTACGGTCGATGAGGTGATCACCGCCACCACGGACGAGATCTGCGCCGCTATCAAGGATATCTTCGAGGATACCCGCGGCATTGCCGAGCCTGCGGGCGCGCTGGCGCTGGCTGGCCTGAAGAAATATGTCGAAACAACGGGAGTGCGCGACCAGGACCTGCTGGCGATTGTCAGCGGGGCGAACACCAACTTTGACCGGCTGCGCTATATTTCCGAGCGCACCGAGGTGGGCGAGCACCGCGAAGCGGTGATCAGCGTGACGATTCCCGAGCGCCCCGGCAGTTTCCGCACCTTCTGCAGTGCCCTCGGCCGGCGCAATATCACCGAGTTCAATTACCGCTATTCCGATGCCGGGTCTGCGCTGGTGTTCCTGGGCCTCTCTGTGATTCCTGGCGGCAGTGACCTGAGCGACCTGCTGCAGGACCTCGGCGAGCAGGGTTACGCCACAGAAGACATGACCAACAACGAGATGGCCAAGTTGCATATCCGGCATATGGTGGGCGGCAGAGCGCCCGCTGACCTGACGGATGAAGCGGTGTTTCGCGTGGAATTCCCCGAGCGGCCGGGTGCGCTGCTGAAGTTCCTGTCGGGCCTCGGGCAGCGCTGGAACATCTCCCTGTTCCACTACCGCAACCACGGCGCGGCCTATGGCCGCATCCTGCTCGGTGTGCAGGTGCCGCGCGCGGAGCGCAGGGCGTTTCGCGACGTGCTCGATGCGGTAGGTTACCCGTGGTGGGATGAATCCGATAATCGCGCCTATCAGTTGTACCTCGGCCAACCCCAAATGGGGCAGTAATGCCCCGTTGATAAGGAAAATGTCGAGATTTCAATAGTTTCGGGGTTTTCTTTCGATAAACGCTGAGCTAGACTTCAAAAATAGTGTGAAAAATTGCCAAAAAAATTCAGTGCAGGGCCGAAAAGAGCCTTGGGAAAGTGGAGGGCGCCGGCGGTCTGTGTCGGCGTCATCCGGGGGTGCGGTAGGGTGGCTTGCCAGGTGCGAAGCCGCCTGCCGTCTTGGATTGCGAGAACTGTGTACAAAGAGTGTCGTTGTGAAGAATAAGCCAGACTTCTTCCTGTTGATTGCTGCCGCCTTCGGCATCGGCGTGCTGGTGACCATGTTGTTGCCCCTGTCCGCGAGCGATTCGGTTGCCGCACCCGCCTCCGAGTTACAGGCCGGCGTTATCATCGAGTAGGCGCCCTCTCCTGCACGTCGCAGGCTGTCAGGCCCGACTCCGTCAAAACCCAGTGTACTGGGATGTCCCAGGCTGCTCCGTTCAAGCCGGTAATCTGCTGGCATGCGTAAGCCAGGCCCACACACAATAGACCCCGGGCGTCCGCCAGGGTCCGATCATAAAAGCCACCACCCATGCCCAGACGGTAGCCGTCACGCTGCCAACCCACCAGCGGCATAACCAGCACGTCCAGTTCCCCCGCGGTGCGGCTGCGGTGGCTGCTGTCGGGTTCGGGGATGCCGTAACGGTTGGCCTGCATTGCCTGATTGTCCAGCCACTCGCGAAAGACCAGCGTTCGCTGTTGCGTCAGGACCGGGAGATAGGTTCGCTTGCCCTGTGCCCGGCAGGCCTGTGCCAGAGGCTGCGTGCCGAGTTCGCCATCGTTGGGCCAGTACAGGCCGATATGCCGCGCAGCGTCCCAGCCGGGCAGCTTGTGGATGTGCTCGGCAACGGCGCGTGCGGCTGTGGCCTGTTGTTCGGCTGGGAGTGCCTTGCGTCGCTCGCGGAGCTGGCGCCGCAGGGCGTCGCGTGCGTCCGGTTCAGATGGCATGAGAGAGGTGGATTCCCGGCATGACGTTGACAGAGTTGCCCTGAACCCGACGGTTCAAGGAGGAGGGCCCTGTACTGTATCAGGCTTTCCGGACAGCGCCGGACATGCACACCAACAGCAACGAGGAACCTCCGGGTATAGACTTATCGGCTCGAGGACTGTCTGCCTGGCGCCCATGCCAGGGATCCAGCGGCCAGTATACACGATCTGGAGGTCGGGCTGGCTGCGATCAGCCGATTTCCAGCTGCCGCAGCTGGTAGAGTGCCTCATCCACTTTGCGCTGCAGGCTGGCGACTGCCGTCGTGTCGACCGCTTCATCCGCCACCGCAGGCACCGTGCCCTGTCCGGAGGCCTTGAGCAGTTCGTGGCTGATGTTGAGTGCCGCCATGACCGCGATGCGCTCCAGGCCGATGACCTTGCCGGTGTCACGTATCGCGCGCATCTGCTTGTCGAGGTAGCGGGCTGAGATGATAAGCTCAGCCTGCTGGTCTTCGGGGCAGGCGACCTGGTATTCCTTGTCCAGAATATGCACCGAAACGGTGTTGACCGTACTCACTGGCGTTGCTCCATGGACCGCAGGCGGGCGATCATTGCTTCGACTTTGTTACGCGCCAGGTTGTTTTTACTGATGAGGTCCTCACGCTCCAGGCGCCAGCCGTCATTCTCGCGTTTCAGGCGCTGATTTTCCCGGTTAAGATCCCGGCACAGGGCGATCAGTTCATCGATTCTGGTCTCCAGAGTCTGGAGCTGGGTATCTGCCATGACGTGCTACTTGGGCTGTCTGGATATAGCGCTTACTATAGAGCCGGCTGTGTGACAGGTCAACGCAGCAAAAGTTTTTAAATTTCAATGGCCTGCCGACCTTTTCGTAGTATCCGGTGGAACTGCGGTGGTGGTTTACGCCGAAAACGGGCGCAACAGGGAGTAACTTGGATGTTCGACAGGCTACCCGGTGATACCGGGCTGTTTGACTTCGACGACGTCGCCGACCAGTTGCTGGAGCAGGGCGTGTCCCTGTCACCAGCGGAGGTGCACGGCTGCCTGGTCGGGCTGCTCGCCGCGGGCCACAGCGCGGAACCGGGTGCGGGGCTCAATGCATTGAACCAGGCCCTGGATCTCGATTTGCACGGCGCCCTCGCGGATGAGGTCATGCAGCTGTATGCGCAGTGCAGCGAGGCGCTGGGAGAGGACCTGTTCGATTTTACGCCGCTGTTGGCGGATGAAAGTCACGATCTCGCGGTGCGCACAGAAGCCCTGGCCGACTGGTGCCGGGGCTTTCTTACCGGCTTCGCCCGGACGGTGGCCGCCAGTGGCACCGGGGGTGAAACACTGCCCGGTGACAGCACGGAAATACTGCGCGACTTCGCCGCCATGGCCCAGGCCAGCGCCGAGGACGAGGATGAAGACGATGAGGACGCGGAGAATGCCTATTTCGCGCTGGTCGAATACCTGCGCGTGGCCGCGGTGAACGTGTTTCTTGACACGCGCGCCCGCCAGGAGGATCGCGAGCGCGCGCTCAAGGGCAAGCCCGATGCGCTGCATTGAATGGAACGCTGCGCAGCGCAGTGGCGAGGGGATCACGGCGTGAAAATCAGTCGACAGGAATTCGCGCGGCGGCGCCAGCGGCTGATGGCCCTCATGGAGCCGAACAGTATCGCGATCATACCCGCCGCGCGCGAGCAGTTGCGCAGCCGCGATACCGAATATCCCTTCCGTCAGGACAGCGATTTCCACTACCTGTGCGGGTTCCCGGAACCGGAGGCGGTGCTGGTGCTGATTCCGGGCCGCGGACATGGCGAATACGTGTTGTTCTGCCGCGAGCGGGACCCGACGTTGGAGCTCTGGCACGGCTATCGCGCGGGCCCTGAGGGCGCCTGCAGTGACTACGCCGCTGACGATGCCTTTCCGATTGGCGATATCGATGACATTCTGCCCGGCTTGATCGAGGGCCGCGAGCGCGTGTACTACTCCATGGGGCGCAGCGCGGACTTCGACCGCCGCATCATGGCTTGGGTCAACCTGATCCGCAGTAAAGAGGCCAGCGGCTCGGTGCCACCGGGTGAATTCACCGACCTCGACCACATGCTGCACGACCTGCGCCTGAAAAAGAGTGCCGCCGAACTGCGCCTGATGGCCCGGGCGGGGGAGATCACCGCCCGGGCCCACCGCCGCGCCATGTGCAGTGCGGCGCCTGGCGTGTATGAGTACCAGCTGGAGGCCGAATTGCTGCATGAATTCGCGCAGGGCGGCGCCCGTTTTCCGGCCTATCCGTCCATCGTCGGCAGCGGGCCGAACAGTTGCATTCTGCATTACACCCAGAACGCGCGCGCGATGCGCAAAGGGGAGCTGGTGCTGATCGACGCGGGCTGTGAATACCAGGGCTACGCCGCCGATGTCACGCGCACATTCCCGGTGGACGGCCGTTTCTCGCGGCAGCAGCGGGCGATCTACAACATCGTGCTGGAAGCGCAGCAGGCCGCCATTGCCGCGGTGCGCCCCGGCAATCACTGGAACGCGCCGCACGAGGCCACGGTGGAGGTGATTACCCGCGGCCTGCGCGACCTCGGGCTGCTCGCCGGCGACGTCGCCGACCTGGTGGCCGCGGGGGCCTACCGCCCCTTCTATATGCACCGGGCGGGTCACTGGCTCGGGCTGGATGTGCACGACGTGGGAGATTATCGCGTGGCCGGCACCTGGCGGCAGCTGGAACCCGGGATGGTGCTGACGGTTGAGCCCGGTATCTACATTGCGCCGGACAACAGCGACGTGGCACCGCGCTGGCGCGGGATCGGTGTGCGCATCGAAGACGATGTCGTGGTCACGGAGGACGGCTGTGAGCTGCTCACCGGGCTGGTGCCACGAGAGCCGGACGCGATTGAGGAACTGATGGCGGCGGGGCGGCGATGAGCGCGCGGGATGTCGTCATCGCCGGCGGCGGCATGGTGGGCATCAGCCTGGCCCTTGCCCTTGCCCGAAAGCTGCCCGAGCAGGTACGCATCACGCTGGTCGAGGGCTTTACACTGCCACCGCCGGCTGCTGCAGCGCCGGACTATCACCCCGCCTTTGACGCACGCTCCACGGCACTGAGCTACAGTTCCGAGCGCATTTACCGGTCCCTGGGGCTGTGGCCGCTGTTGCAGCGTTGGCTGTGTCCGATAAGCACTATTCATGTTTCCAGCCGGGGCCATTTTGGCAGCAGCATTCTGCGCGGGGCGGACTATGGCTGGGGTGCCCTGGGCCATGTGGTCGAGAACGCATGGTTGGGGCAGGCCCTGTTGCATGCGCTGCGCAGCGAGCAGCGCGTGGAGCTGCTGAATCCGGCGCGTGTGACCGCAGCCAGGCCGACGCCCGAGGGTGTGGTGCTGTCGCTGGACGGGGAGGCCCCCGCCACGCTGACCACGGCGCTGCTGGTGGTTGCCGACGGTGCCGACTCCGGCCTGCGGGAAGGCCTGGGCGTCGCCGCAGCGGAAAAGTCCTACCGCCAGCATGCCCTGATCTGCAATGTCGCGACCGCGGAGCCTCATGCCGGTTGCGCCTTCGAGCGCTTCACGGATGAAGGGCCGCTGGCCCTGTTGCCACTGCTGCCCGCGGCGGGTGCCCAGCATCGCAGCGCGCTGGTCTGGACCTTGCCACCGGAGCGCGCGGCGCAGCTACTGGAGTGCCCGCAGGACGCGTTTCTCGCCGCCCTGCAGCAGCGTTTTGGCTACCGGCTGGGGCGCCTGCAGCAGGTGGGGGCGCGCCACGCCTACCCGCTCACCCTGCGCCACTGCGATGAGCAGGTGCGTGCCGGTATCGCGGTCATGGGCAATGCCGCCCACGCCCTGCATCCGGTAGCGGGCCAGGGATTCAACCTGGCCTTGCGCGACATCTGGGCGCTCTGTGATGTACTGGCAGCGGGTGTGGCGCGCGGCCAGAGCCCCGGCGCTCTGAGCCTGCTGCAGCAGTACCGTGCGCGGCAACAGGCCGATCAGCGGCGCACGATCGAGTTCAGCGACCGCTTGCCGGCGCTGTTCATGCACAACGACCCGATGCTGGCCCTGGCCCGCGACCTCGCCCTGTCCGGCCTGGACTGGGTGGCACCGCTGAAGCGCGCCTTTGTGGCACAAGCCGCCGGCCTGCAGGCACTGGAGGCCGCGCATGACTGAGCTGCCGCCCTGTGATGTGGCCATTGTTGGCGCTGGCATTGCCGGTTCGGCGCTGGCGGCGGCGCTCTCTGGCCGCGGGCTGCAGATTGTGGTGATTGAGGCCCAGGGAGATGAGCGCGCGGTATTGCCGGATGCCCTGGCACTGGAGAGCTTCGATCCTCGCGTGGTCGCGCTGAACCCCCGCTCCCGCCGCCTGCTCGATGAGCTCGGGGCATGGCAGGCGGTGGCTGATTACCGGCTCTGTGCCTACGACCACATGACGGTCTGGGACGCCGAGGGCACCGGCTCCATTGATTTCGACAGCGCCGATGTCGGTGCTGCAGCGCTCGGTTACATTGTGGAGAATCGCGCCCTGGTGCGCGCGCTGCTGGGCAGGCTGGCGGCGTGCCCCGATGTCCGCCTGCTGGCCCCCGAATCCCTCGCCGGCTGCGAGCGCGCCGCCGATGGTACCCTGACCCTGACTCTGGCCTCGGGTGCGCAGTTGCGCCCTGAACTCGTGGTGGCCGCGGATGGGGCGCATTCGCGCCTGCGGGAGCTGCTCGCCTTCCGTACCCGGGAGTGGGATTACGGCCACCACGCCGTGGTCGCGACGGTGCAGGTCGAGCGATCGCACCAGACCACCGCCTGGCAGCGCTTCCTGCCGACCGGTCCGCTGGCGTTCCTGCCGTTGCCGTCCACCCCCGACGCACAGTACTGCTCGATTGTCTGGTCGCTGGACTCCTCCCGCGTAGAGGGCATCCAGGCGTTGCAGGCAGCGGAGTTCTGCGTCGCGCTGGAGCGCGCCTTCGAGGGGCGCCTCGGGCGGGTAGTGGGCTGTTCGCGGCGCTTCGCGTTCCCTCTGCGCCAACGCCACGCGGTGGACTACGTGCAGCCCGGCGCCGCGCTGGTGGCCGATGCCGCGCACACCATTCACCCGCTGGCGGGACAGGGTATCAACCTCGGTCTGCAGGATGTGGCGGTGCTGGCGGAAGAAGTCTTGCGTGCACGGGAGCGCGGCGAGCAGCCGGGCAGTATTGCGGTATTGCGCCGCTACCAGCGTCGGCGCAAGGGCGAGAACCTGGCGATGATGGCAGCGATGGAGGGGTTCAAACGCCTGTTCGAGCAGCCTGCGCTGCCCCTGCGCTGGCTGCGCAATGCCGGCATGCGCGGTGTTGATCGCGCCGGACCGCTGAAGCACCAGCTGATGCGCCAGGCCATGGGGCTGACGGAATCAGGCGCCCTCGAGTAGCGCACTGTCGGCGGCACCCGATACGGGGACAGATTGTTTTTCAGAGGTCTCCCGGTAGAATGCGCGTTTCCCCTGTCGGCCGACGCCGATCACCGTACGAGAGGACGCACCATGAGCATGACCCCGAGTGAATTGAAGTACGCGAGCAGCCATGAATGGGCGCGTCTGGAAGAGGACGGCACCGTGACGATCGGTATCACCGACCACGCGCAGGAGGCTCTGGGCGATGTGGTGTTTGTTGAAGTGCCCGGTGTGGGTGATCGACTGGCGGCCGGCGACGAGGCCGGCGTCGTGGAGTCCGTCAAGGCCGCATCGGATATCTATGCGCCCATCAGCGGTGAAGTCATCGCGGTGAACGAGGCACTGGAAGACGAGCCCGAGACGGTTAACTCCGACCCGTACAACGACGGCTGGTTTTTCCGCCTGCAGCCCGATGACACCAGTGAACTCGAGAAACTGCTGAGTGCCGAGGACTACGCCAACCACTGCGCCGACGAGTGAACACCGACCTGTTCCTGCGCGCTGGGGCCGACCGGCGCCTGGCCGCGGGGCACCTCTGGGTATTTTCCAACGAAGTCGATGTCCAGCGCAGCCCGTTGCAGTCCTTTGCCGCGGGTGACCTGGTGCAGGTGCGTCGCGCCAACGGCGCCCTGCTTGGCTCTGCCTACATGGAGCCGCAATCCCTGATATGTGCCCGGCTGTACGCCCACGGCCGTGAGCAGGCGCTGTCCAGCCAGTGGCTCTCCGCCCTGGTGGCGCGCGCGCTCGCCAGTCGTGAGGCGTTGCTGCCCGGGCAGTGCTACCGCCTGATCTACGGCGACAGTGACGGCATCCCCGGCCTTGTGGTCGACCGCTTCGGCGATTACCTGGTCATGCAGTTCCACAATGCAGGAATAGAGCAGCATGAGGCCGCAGTCATTGAGGCGCTGGCCCGTGTGCTGCAGCCCGCCGGCATCCTGCTGCGGGCAGACAGTCGCAGTCGTCGCGAGCAGGGCCTTGCAGACCGGGTGGAGGTGGTATTCGGCGAGGTGCCCGAGGTGCTGCCTCTGCAGGAAAACGGTGTGGCGTTTGCGGCACCGGTGTTGCAGGGGCAGAAGACCGGCTGGTTCTACGATCACCGCATGGCCCGGGCCCGCCTGCGGGACTATGCACCCGGTCAGCGGGTGCTGGACGTCTACAGCTACATAGGTGGCTGGGGAATTCAGGCAGCGGCCTGCGGCGCCAGCGCCGTGCTCTGTGTCGACAGTTCGGCGGCGGCCCTGGCCGGCGTGGAGGCGAATGCCCGGCTCAACGGCCTGGAAAGCAGGGTGGCGGTGCGCCAGGGGCAGGCCGCCGATGTGCTGCAGGCCCTGCGCGACGAGGGCCGGCAGTTCGATCTGGTGATTGTTGATCCGCCGGCGTTTATCCAGCGGCGCAGGGATATCAAGAAAGGTATCAAGGCGTACCAGCGGATCAATGAGCTCGGTCTGGGCCTGCTCAGCCCCGGCGGCGTGCTGGTGTCCGCCTCCTGCTCCATGCACCTGTCACGGGCAGACCTGCTGCTGGCCATACAGGGCGCGGCGCGGCGCAGTGAGTGTGACGTGCGCGTGCTGGAGCAGGGCGGTCAGGGGCCGGATCATCCCGTCCACCCGCTGATCCCTGAAACCGAATACCTGAAGTCGGTGTTCTGCCGGCGGCTCAGTCCCGCAGCGATATAACCGGCCAGCCGGCGGCTATCGCGTGGGCCCTGAGGGTCGCATCGGGGTCCACGGCGACGGCGAAGTCGACGCACTCCAGCAGCGGCAGGTCATTGTGGGAGTCGCTGTAGAACCAGCTGCCTGCGAGGTCCAGCTGCCTGCTTTCCAGCCAGGCCTGCAGGCGCAGCACCTTGCCCTGGTGATAGGACGGAATACCCGTGGGCTCGCCGGTGTAGCGTCCCTCCTCCAGTTCGGCTTCACAGGCCAGCAGATCGCTGATACCCAGGGCGTCCACAATGGGCCGCGTGATGAAATGGTTGGTCGCGGTAATCACCAGCAGGTGGTGCCCCTGTTCGCGGTGGTTGGCGATCAGGGCGCGCGCGCGGGGCAGCATGATGGGCTCGATTTTCTCGCGCATGAATTGCCGGTGCAGCGGCGCCAGTTCCTCGGGTGAGCGCCCGCGTAGCGGACCCAGCGCGAAGCGCAGGTAGGCCTCGATATCCAGCGTGCCGGCCTGGTAATCGCGGTAGAAGCGCTCGTTGTCCTCGGCGAACCGGCTGCTGTCCACCAGGCCCTGTTCACAGACGAACTGACCCCAGAGGTGGTCGCTGTCACCCTTGATGAGGGTGTTGTCGAGGTCGAAAATGGCAAGTGTCATGGCGCGCTCCAAGCAGGGCGCGAGAATAGCGTGCTGTGCCGGCAGAGTAAATTTCTCAGACACCGGAAAGTATGGAACAATAGTCGGTCGCATAATAAGGATGGTATCCGGTGATCGATTCAGAGGGATTCAGGCCCAACGTCGGGATCATACTGGCCAATGACGCGGGCCAGCTTCTGTGGGCGCGCCGTATTGGCGGCCGCGATGCCTGGCAGTTTCCCCAGGGGGGTATCAACCCCGGCGAAACGCCTGAAGAAGCTCTGTACCGCGAGTTGCACGAAGAAGTCGGCCTCGGCCCCGAAGCAGTCAATGTCGTCGCAGCCACCCGGGGCTGGCTGCGCTACCGCCTGCCGCGGCGCTTTGTGCGCAAGGATCAGAACCCGGTGTGCATTGGCCAGAAACAGAAATGGTTTTTGCTGCACCTGCGTGCTGCCGACGAGGCCGTGTGCCTCACGGCGAACCAGAAACCCGAGTTCGACCACTGGCAATGGGTGAGTTACTGGTACCCCCTGAACCAGGTGGTGTCGTTCAAGCGTGAAGTCTATCGCCGCGCACTGAAGGAACTGGCGCCGCCGCTCGCACGTCTCACGGATGCGCACAGCTGATGGCAGCCATGATGCTTGAGACGCTCCGCAACATTGTGCAGGAGGTGAACGCCGCCGAGGGGCTCAATGATGCGTTGCAGATCATCGTCAAGCGGGTCCGCGATGCCATGGGGACCGAGGTCTGCAGCGTCTACATGCGCGATGAGGCCAGCGGACGTTTTGTGTTTCGCGCCACGGAAGGCTTGAACCCACTGCAGGTGGGCGAGGCCAGCCTGGCGCCGGGTGAGGGCCTGGTCGGCCTCGTCGCCCAGCGGGAAGAACCGGTCAACCTCGAGGACGCAGAGAGCCACCCCAGCTTCCAGCTGCTGGAAGGTCTCGGCGAAGAGCCGTTCCACGCCTTCCTGGGTGTGCCCATCATTCACCAGCGCGATGTACTGGGCGTGTTGATCATTCAGCAGGCCAAACGGCGCCGTTTTGACGAAAGCGAGGAAGCCTTCCTGGTGACCATGTCCGCGCAGTTGGCGGCGGTCATTGCCCACGCCCGGGTTACCGGTGCGGTGCAGGAGGAATTGCTCGGGGGCGCTGCGGCCCCGGCGCGGATCAACGGCATACCCGGTGCGCCGGGTGTGGCGATCGGCACCGCAGTGGTGGTTTCGCCGGTGGCCGACCTGTATGCGGTACCGCGCAAGACCGCCAGCGACCGGCGCCAGGAGCTGCGCGCGTTCAAGGCGGCACTGGCCAGTGTGCGCGCCGATATCCAGGGCGTCTCCGATAACCTGCGCGGGGAGATGAGCGCCGAGGATCACGCTCTGTTTGACGTCTACCTCGGCATCCTCGACGACTCGGCCATCGGCGGCGAGGTGGCGAGCCTGATCAAGGCCGGGCAATGGGCGCAGGGCGCCCTGAGCGAAGTGATGATTCGCCACATCCGCCATTTCGAGCGCATGGAGCACAGCTACCTGCGCGAGCGTGCGGTGGATGTGAAGGATCTGGGTACGCGAGTGCTTGCTTACCTGCAAGACGCGGCCCGCTCTGAGCAGGTGGTGTACCCGCCACAGACGATCCTGGTGGGCGAAGAACTGACCGCATCCTCCCTGGGCGAGGTGCCCCGGGAGCAGCTGGCCGGGCTGATTTCGGTGCGCGGCTCAGGCAATTCGCATGTCGCCATTCTCGCCCGGGCCATGGGTGTGCCCACGGTGATGGGCGCTGTCGACCTGCCCTACACCCGCCTGCAGGACCGGGAGCTGGTGGTCGATGGCTACAACGGCATCGTACACCTGAACCCGCTGCCGGAGGTGCGGGCGCGGTTTCAGGAGGTGGTGGACCAGGACCGCGCCGTCTCCCGCGATCTCGAGTCCCTGCGCGACCTGCCCTGCGAGACTCTGGACGGTCACCGCCTGCCGCTGTGGGTGAACACCGGGCTGATGGCCGATGTGACGCGTTCACTGGAGCAGGGCGCGGAGGGCGTCGGCCTGTACCGCACCGAAGTGCCGTTCCTGCTGCGGGACCGTTTCCCCAGTGAGGAAGAGCAGCGGCAGATCTACCGGGAGCAGCTTGCCGCCTTTGCCCCGCGTCCGGTCACCATGCGCACACTGGACATCGGCGGTGACAAGGCGCTGCCGTACTTCCCGATCGCCGAAGACAACCCCTTTCTGGGCTGGCGTGGCATCCGCGTCACGCTGGACCACCCGGAGATTTTCCTGGCACAGGTGCGCGCCATGCTCAAGGCCAATGCCGGCTACGGCAACCTGCGCATCATGTTGCCCATGATCAGCAATATCGCGGAATTCGAAGAGGCCCTGGCGCTGATCCACCGCGGTCACCGGGAGATCGTGCAGGAAGGTACCGAGGTGGCCCTGCCGCCCATCGGTGTGATGGTGGAGGTGCCGTCCGCCGTGTATCAGGCGCGGGCCCTGGCACGGCGCGCCGATTTTCTCTCGGTGGGCAGTAACGACCTGACGCAGTACCTGCTCGCTGTCGACCGCAACAACGCCCGCGTCGCCGGCCTGTATCACGCCTATCACCCGGCGGTGCTGCAGGCGCTGTGTATGGTCGCGGATGCCGGTGTCGCAGAGGGCAAGCCGGTGAGCATCTGCGGTGAACTCGCCGGCGACCCGCTGGCCGCCGTGCTGTTGATGGCCATGGGCTACGAGGTACTGTCCATGAATGCCACGGCCTTGCCGCGGGTCAAGAAGTCCCTGCGCAGCCTGACCCACGCCGAGGCGCGCGAACTGCTGGCGGAGATCATGTTGCTGGAGCACGCCGAGGCGGTGCAGTTGCGTCTGCAGGCCTTCATGGCTGCGCATGGCCTGCAACAGTTTATCCACGCCCCCCTGGGCTGAGTGCCGCGACGAACCGGTAGTCAGTGCGCCCGGCCTGTTGGCCGCTGTGGTCAAACCGGGTTTCCCGCCAGGCGATAGTGGTCTCGGCGCCGTTGCCCGCACGCTGTATCGTCAGTGTCGTGGTGGCCCGGGTACCGTAATCAGGGGTGACGATGAATTGCGCGGAAAGCCTGCGGTCCATGCGCGCCCCGTGCTCCGACGGATGCAGGGCGTGCCCGGGCGCGAGGCTGCGGTCTGCGACGGCGGTCTGCAGGGCGTCGTGGTCCAGGGTGCCGGCGTCAATCAGCGCCGACAGCCGTGAGCGGGCGCGCAACAGCTTGGGCCAGGGCGTGTCCAGACGTTCATTGCTCAAGCCGTAAATGCCGGGAGGCAGGGGCCATGCCGGCTCGTCGCCCAGGCGATTGCTGTAATACCAGAGTTCCCCCACGGTCCCGACCAGCAGATTGAACCCCGCGTAGTCGTCCGCGGCAGCGGCCAGACTGCGCAGATAGTCCTCCGGCGTGGTTTCCCCCGTGAGGAAATTGACGGCGAGTTCTCCGCGGGAGCGTGCGGCCGGTGCGGTTTGCGCGGGGTCGCGGAAGTTGGTGACCGCGGCAAAGCGTCCGTTGCGCGTTACGCCCATCCAGGTGCCGCCAGCCTCCAGATCGCGCCCTGCCAGCATTGCCGGGTGCTCCTGCCAGAATTCGGCTGCGGCGGTGGGCCGGCGGTAGAATTCGTCCCGATTGGCCGCGAGCACCAGCGGTGTATCGGTGAGGACTTTCCAGCCAAAAGCAATCAGGCACATGCCGTGTCTTCCCTAATCCGGCTGACCATCGTGCCATCCGCGGTGAGAATTGTGAATCGCGCGCGCGTGCCGGATAATGCCCGCTCGCTCGCCCGGCGCGCGACAGCGCTGGACCGTTGTCATACGCTGCATCTTTTTACTCGGGAACAACGCCATGTTGCCTTACCCTGATATCGACCCCGTCGCCGTTTCTCTGGGACCGATCCAGGTGCACTGGTACGGGCTGGCCTACCTCGCCGGCCTGGCCTTTGCGTGGTGGCTGGGCGTGCGGCGCAGCGCGCGTCCGGACGTGCCCCTGTCCCGGGCGCAGGTGGACGACCTGATTTTCTTCAGCGCCCTGGGGGTGGTTCTGGGCGGGCGGATTGGCTACGCCCTGTTCTACGGCGGTGAGCGCCTGATGCAGGATCCGCTGTGGTTGCTGCGGGTCTGGCAGGGCGGTATGTCCTTTCACGGTGGGATGATCGGGGTGATCATTGCGGTCGCCTGGTTCGCCCGCAGTCGCGGCCTCGCATTCGGTGCGGTGCTGGATCTCGCCGCGCTGCTGACCCCGATGGGCCTGGCGCTGGGCCGCCTCGGTAATTTTATCGGCCAGGAGCTCTGGGGTCGCCCGACGGACGTGCCCTGGGCCATGGTGTTCCCGGCGGACCCACTGCAGCTGGCCCGGCACCCGTCGCAGCTGTATCAGTTTGCCCTGGAAGGGGTGTTGCTGTTTGTTATCCTGCTGCTGTTCAGTGCCCGGCCCCGGCCAATGTGGGCAACCTCCGGACTCTTCGCGGTCGGCTATGGCTGCCTGCGGTTCGTCGCGGAATTCTTTCGCCAGCCAGACGCGCACATCGGCTTCCAGGCCTTTGGCTGGCTGACCCGCGGCCAATTGCTCTGCCTGCCGATGATTGCGTTGGGCCTGTTCCTGTTGTGGTGGGCCTATCACCGTCAGACGCCTGCGGGCAGTGGGAGGAAAGTCGCATGAAGCAGTACCACGCGCTGCTGCAGGATATTCTCGACAACGGGGTCGCCAAGGGCGACCGCACCGGCACCGGGACCTTGTCCGTGTTCGGCCGCCAGTTCCGGCACAACCTGGCGGACGGGTTTCCGCTGCTGACGACCAAGAAGCTGCACCTGAAGAGCATCGTCAACGAGCTGCTGTGGTTTCTGCGCGGTGATACGAATATCGCGTGGCTGAAGGAAAACGGTGTCAGCATCTGGGATGAATGGGCAACAGAGAGTGGCGATCTCGGCCCGATTTACGGTGCCCAGTGGACCGCCTGGCCAACCCGGGACGGCGGCACCATCAATCAGATCGACTACGTGCTGCAGTGCCTGCGGCACAACCCGGACAGCCGGCGTATTCTGTTTCACGGCTGGAATGTGGAGTTCCTGCCCGATGAAACCCTGAGCCCGCAGGACAACGCCCGCGCCGGGCGTATGGCGCTGCCGCCCTGCCACCTCCTGTACCAGTTCTATGTCGCCGAGGGGCGTCTGTCGGCGCAACTGTACATCCGCTCCAGCGACTCCTTCCTGGGATTGCCCTACAACATGGCCAGCCTCGCCCTGCTGACCATGATGCTGGCGCAGCAGTGTGATCTGGTGCCCGGGGAAATCATTATCGCCACCGGGGATTCGCACCTCTACAGCAATCACCTGCAGCAGGTGCGTGAGCAGCTGGCGCGTGAGCCGCGTGCACTGCCGCAGCTGGAGATCCTGCGCCGGCCACCGACTATTTACGACTACCGCTTCGAGGATTTCCGCCTGGTGGGCTACGACCCACATCCGCATATTCCGGCACCGGTGGCGGTTTAGCGGTGGCCATACGCGTGGCACTGATGGTGGCGGTGGCCGCCAACGGCGTGATTGGCCGCGATAACGCCCTGCCCTGGCACCTGCCCGAAGATCTCCGGCATTTCCGGCGCACGACCCTCGGCAAACCAGTGGTCATGGGCCGCAAGACCTTCGAATCCATCGGCCGGCCCTTGCCGGGCAGGCCGAATATCGTCGTCACGGGCACGCCTGGCTGGCAGGTCGAGGGTGTGACCGTGACCGATTCGGTTCCGGCCGCCCTGGAACTGGCGCGTGAGCTGGCGCGCGCGGAGGGTGTGGACGAGCTGGTGGTGATCGGCGGAGCGACGATTTATGCCGCAGCATTGCCGCTGGCCCAGCGACTTTATGTTACGGAAGTGCACGCGGACGTGGAGGGTGATACCTGGTTTCCTCCCGTCGACCGGGCTGACTGGCAGGAAATACAGCGCGAAGAGCTGCCCGCGTCGGAAGATAACCCATACGCCTATGCGTTCGTCTGTTTTGAGCGCCGGAGCACGCACTCTGATAGTTAGTAGACTCGAACAAGTGTTACTTTAGGCGTTTTGCGTCGCCTGGATTGTCACCGATCTACACGTTTGAGAAAAATGCCTGCGGGCGCGCTCTTGATTGATTGAAAATACCGGGGTATTGGGTTTAAAGTCTCCGCCTCGGTTTACCGTTAGTTAATTTTTCACTATAAACGTAACAGCAACCTGAATAGTAACGAACCATGCTATCTCAGCACTGAATCACTCTTGTCGGAAATAGGAAGCACAATTCCCATGACTATGCATCGATTGAAGAACGTATTGATCGCTGCGCTTGTTGCGACCGGCGCCCTCGCGGGTGGCGTAGCGGCAGTGCAAGCCAATACCCTCGACTCCGTTCTGGAGGTGGGGGAAGCCCGCAACGAGGCGGCGCGCAAGTCGCAGCAGAAAATCGACCGCCTGGCCGATGAGACGCGCGACCTCCTGTCCGACTACAAGTCAGTCATGAAGCAGGTGGACGGCCTCAAGGTCTACAATGCGCGGCTGCAGCGCCAGATTGACAACCAGATGGCCCGCATTGCGGACATTGAGGAGTCGATCAATGAAGTGACGGTGATCCAGCGCCAGATGACCCCGCTGGTCATTCGCATGATCGACGGGCTTGAGCAGTTCATCGAACTGGATGTGCCGTTCAACCTCGAAGAGCGTCGTGAGCGCATTGCCTTCCTGCGCAGCAATGTGGACCGCTCTGACCTGACGGTTGCCGAGAAATTCCGCCAGGTGCTGGAAGCCTACAACATCGAGCTGCAGTATGGCCGCGGTTTCGACAGCTACAGCGCCGCCATCGACATCAATGGCACCACGCGCGATGTGGACTTCCTGCGCATCGGGCGCCTCGCCCTGGTTTACCAGACCACTGACGGTACCGAGAGCGGTGTCTGGAACAACGAAACCCGGAGCTGGGAGCCGCTGGACTCTGGCGACTATGCCAACGCTATCCGCAAAGGCGTCCGCATTGCCAAGCGCCAGGCGACCATCGAACTTCTTAACATGCCCGTTGCTGCACCGGAGGCTCAATAATGAAAGCGCTTAACACGATTTTTTCCGCCCTGGTGCTGGGCGGAGCGCTGGCAGTATCCGGCGTTGCCATGGCTCAGGATGCGCCTGCGCGTGACGCCGCCAGCCTCGAGGAGCTGCTGGGCCTGGTCAAACAGGGCCAGGCACAGGAAGCCCGCGAAAATGCCGAGCGCGAGCGTCGTTTCGCCGCTGACAAGGCGAACCAGGCCAAGGCCCTGCAGGACGCGAAAGCGGAACGTACACGTCAGGAGCAGCTGTCCAGCACGCTGGAAGCCAAGTTCGAAGAGAACGAATTGCTGGTCGCCGCCAAGCAGGAACAGCTGCGTGAGCGCCTGGGGTCCCTGACCGAGCTGTTCGGTCACCTGACTGCGGCGGCGGGCGACCTGTCCTCCAACATCGAGGTGTCACTCGTATCCTCGCAGTACCCCGACCGTGAAGTGTTCCTGAAAGAGCTGATCGCCAAGATGAGCGGTTCCGACAAGCTGCCGCGCATCGAGGAAATCGAGCGCGTGTGGTACGAAATGCTGCGCGAAATCACTGAAACCGGCAACGTGGTGCGCTTCAATACCGAAGTGGCCACGGCAACCGGCGAGCGCGCGGACCGCGAAGTGGTGCGGATCGGTGCGTTCAACGTGATTGACACCGATGGCAACTACCTGGCCTTCAACAACGGCAACCTGAGCGTGCTGCCGCGTCAGCCGGCCGGGCGTTACAGCGCCTGGGCGAAAGAGCTGGCCAACGCAGACAGCGGGATCCACCAGTTCGGCATCGATCCCACCGGCCCCACGGGCGGTTCCTTCCTCGCGGCTATCATCGACAGCCCGACGCTGGAAGAGCGCTGGCACCAGGGTGGCTATGTCGGTTACGCGATCACTGCAGTGGGTGTGTTCGCCTTCATCCTGGCCATCTTCCGCCTGATCGTGCTGTCTGCGGTCGGCGCCAAGGTGAGCAGCCAGCTGAAGAACAAAACTGCCAACACCAACAACCCGCTGGGTCGCGTGCTGAAAATCCACGAGGACAACCCGGGCATGGATGCAGAAACACTCGAGCTCAAGATGTCCGAGGGTGTTATGCGTGAAACGCCGAAGCTGGAGTCCGGCCTTACCCTGCTGAAGATCATCGCCGCGGTGGCACCGCTGATGGGTCTGCTCGGTACGGTGACAGGTATGATCATCACCTTCCAGGCGATCACCATCTTCGGCGCGGGCGATCCCAAGGCGATGGCAGGCGGTATCTCCTCCGCACTGGTCACCACCGTACTGGGTCTGCTGGTTGCCATCCCCACTGTACTGCTGCACACCATCGTGAATGGCCGCGCCCAGCGCATCATCCACGTGTTGAACGAGCAGGCGACCGGGATTGTAGCCGAGCACTCTGAATCCAGCGGCAAATAAGCAGAGGTTCGACCATGTCGGGAGGAATTTTTGACGGTGTTCTCGCCTTTATGGACAAGGGCGGGGATGTGCTCTGGCTCATCGCCATCCTGGTGTTCGTGATGTGGACGCTGATTTTCGAGCGGCTGTGGTACTTCACGTTCGCCTGGCGCAAGGAAGCTCGCGCCATCATCAACACCTGGGAGGGGCGCGGCGAGCGCAAGTCGTGGAATGCCAAGCAGATCCGCGCCCGGCTGTTGTCCCAGAGTCGCGAGGCCATCAACGCCAACCTCCCGGTGATCACCACCATGGTCGCACTGTGCCCGCTGCTGGGTCTGCTGGGCACGGTGACCGGCATGATCGAGGTGTTCAACGTGATGGCGGTGACGGGTGGTGGCGACGCCAAGTCCATGGCGGGCGGGGTGGAGCGTTCCACGATCCCCACCATGGCAGGCATGGTGGCTGCACTGTCCGGGCTGTTCGCGAACACCTATCTGAACCGCGTGGCTGCGCGGGAGCAGGAATTCCTACAGGATAACTTGACGTCCGATCACTGATCGGGCGCTGACAGGTAACAATCAGATGCGCAGACTTGCAAAACAGCAGGAAGAAGAAGGGGCAGAAATCGACCTGACGCCGATGCTGGACGTTGTGTTCATCATGCTGATCTTCTTCATCGTTGTCGCTTCGTTTATCAAGGAAGCCGGCATTGAAGTAAGCCGGCCGGACAGCGCGAAGTCGGACCCCAGCGACGCCACCAGTATTCTGGTGAACATTCGCAGCGACAACCAGATCTGGATGGAAAACCGACGGGTTGACGCCCGGGCGGTGCGGGCGAATATCCAGCGCCTGCTCGCCAATGACCCGGAACAAGCGGTCACAATCAAGGTCGAAAAAGGTGCCAAGGCCGGAGCGGTCGTGGATGTGGCGGACGCTGCACGTGAAGCCGGTGCTGGCGCGGTCAACTGGGCCAGCGAAGGGAAATAGGATCCATGAGCATTCGAGATAACGCAGCCAGAAAGACTGCGGCGGACGAGGGCAATATCGACCTGACGCCCATGTTGGACGTCGTGTTCATTATGCTCATCTTCTTCATCGTGACGTCCTCCTTCGTGAAGGAGCCGGGTGTGGAGTTGTTCAAGCCACAGGCGACAACTACGGAAGCCTGTGTGCGGGGCACGATTATCTTCGCGGTCGACGACCGTGGGGATATCTACTACGACAAGAACCGCGTGTCCCTGGATCGCGCGGCGCGCCTGGCAGAGGGTGCCAAGAAAGAGGCACCTCAGGCGAACATTGTGGTACAGGTGGATCGCGATACGCCCGCCTTTGCGGTTGAACAGCTGGTTGACGAGCTTCGTCCGCTGCTCACGGCTCCGCCCTGTATTTCAACGGACGACGAGGTGTAAACGAAATGGGCAGCAGCTTTGTTAGGGTACTGGTGGGTGCACTGGTAGCGATCCCTGTAGCGATCGGCCTGTTTTTCGTCATGCAGAGCCTGATCAGCCGGGAATACCAGCAGGAAGAGATCGAGAATCGCAAGATTGCGGATATCGTCGTTCCCGAGACTGAAATCGAAGTGAATGTGGCGCAGAAGAAGCCAGAGAAAGTAGAGGATCCCGAGGAGCCGCCACCAGAGCTGGATACCCCGGATATCGACATGGACATGGACATGAATGTGGTGAATACCGCGCCACGCGCCAGTGTGGACGTATCCATCAGCTCCACCGGCATGTCCAGTGGTGACGGCGAATACCTGCCGATCGTGAAGGTTGCGCCGGTCTATCCGCGTCGCGCCCAGACCCGCGGCATCAGCGGCTACTGCATCGTGGAATATACGGTGACCCGGAACGGTTCAATCCGCGATCCACGGCCGGTGGATTGCCAGCCTTCAGGGGTATTCGAGTCAGCCTCGGTGAAGGCAGCGGAGAAGTTCAAGTACAAGCCGCGGGTGGTCGATGGCGAACCGATTGAGGTCGCCGGCGTCCAAAACAAATTCACCTACGAGCTGGAACAGTGAGCGTTATGAAACTGTACGATCCCACACGCTGGCTGCGCTCTGCGATGCTGGCGTTACCCCTCGCCGCAACCCCGGTCCTGCTGGATCGGGCCGCTGCTGATTTTGGCCTTGCTCCCCTGGCAGCGGCCGTTGCCCAGGAAGGTGGCGGTGACCAGCGTGAGACACGTCGAACCCCGGCGCTGCGCAACGCGGTCTATGAAAAACTCTCCGAGGCGCAGGCCGCAGCAGAGGCACAGGATCTCGGCACAGCCGCCCGTGTGCTGGACGAAATGCTCGGCGCTGGCGGCAAGAATGAGTTGAACAGCTACGAGTTGGCGAACGTCTACAACCTGTATGCCTTCATTCATTATTCCCGTGAAGACTACAACAAGGCCCTGCAGGCCTATGAGAATGTCGTGCGTCAGCCTGACATTCCGCTGGCGATGGAAATCAACACCCGGTATACCATCGCCCAGCTGTACTTCGTGCAGGAGCAGTGGCAACAGGGCGTGAACGCCCTGCTTGCGTGGTTTGCCATGACCGATAACCCGCCGGAGGACGCCTATGTCCTGCTGGCCCAGGGTTACTATCAGCTCAACGACTACCCGAAATCCCTGAACAATGTTGAGAAAGCGATCAGCATGTACAAGGACAAGGGCAAGATACCAAAGGAGCAGTGGTATAACCTGGCGCGCTTCCTGTACTTCGACAAGAACGACGTCACCAACGCTGTGCGAGTGTTGGAAGAGCTGCTGACGCACTACCCTGACAAACAGTACTGGGTTCAGCTGTCCCATATGTATGGCGAGCAGAAGCGTGACAGCGAGCAGCTCGCTGCCATGGAGGCTGCCTACGTCCAGAACATGCTCGACAAGGGTTCTGAGCAGGTCACCATGGCCTACCTGTACCTGAATGCCGAGGTGCCCTACAAGGCGGCCAAGGTGATCGACAAAGGGCTGGGCAACAAGTCGATAGAGGCGACCTCGCGCAACTACGAAATTCTCGGTAACGCCTACCGTCAGGCCCAGGAAATCGACAAGGCGATCCCGGCGATGGCTGAAGCGGCAGCGCGCTCCGAGGACGGCGAGTTGTATGCGCGCCTCGGCAACATCTATCTGGATGGCGACGAGTTCAAGAAGGCCATTGATGCGATCAACAAGGGCCTTGCCCGCGGTGGCGTCAAGCGGCCGGATACAGCGCGTCTGGTGCTGGGCATGGCCTACTTCAACGACAAGCAGTACGAGAAGGCCCGTGAAGCCTTCAAGGCCGCCGGGCGCGATGAGCGTTCAGCGAAGTACGCCTCCCAGTGGATCCAGTACATGGATTCCGAACTGGATCGGCAGCGTCAGCTGCAGGAAGGCTAGGGCGGCGCGATCCGCCCCACAAAAAAAGGAGCGCCAGGCGCTCCTTTTTTTGTGGTCTGGAAAACCCTGGCTTAGATCGGTGTAACGTTCTCTGCCTGGGGGCCTTTCTGACCGTTGGTGACGGTGAATTGTACCTTCTGGCCATCCGCGAGGGTTTTGAAGCCATCGCCCTTGATTGCGCTGAAGTGTACGAATACGTCGGGGCCGTTTTCGCGCTCGATGAAGCCGAATCCCTTGGTCTCGTTGAACCACTTAACGGTGCCGGTTTCTGTAGACATATGTGTTACCTGTATAACATGGGAAAGCCCGGTTCGGGGCTCCAGGGGTTAGTCACTATTTATGTTCAACGTACCGAGGAACTTAAGGGAACTTCGACCACGCGCATAAATACCACTGATTGCTCAGCTCCCAAGAGTTTAGCACCGGGTTTTAAAGCTGGTATCCGCTGCCAGCGAAATATTTTGGGCAATATTACGTGTTTGCAGCCGCTAGTCGCCTGCATCGGCAAGCGGCGCATACCCCGCCCCCAGAAGCCCGGGATGGCGGTGGGTGATGACGTTCACCGCGGTGCGCTGCAGCGTCGCCTGCAGGGGCCCGGTATCGTGAAAGCGGGCCAGAAAGGGGCTGTCCTGCAGGAACGCCAGCATGCGGGGTAAAATGCCACCCGCCAGATACAGGGCCTCATAGCAGCCGTTCGCCAGCAGGAAGTTGGCACAGGCGGCCCCCAGCAGGTCGCAGAACTGCTCCAGCGCCGCCACACACAGGGGGTCGCTCCCGGCCAGTCCGGCCGTGGTAATCCCGGCGGCCTCAAGGTTGTGCGTAGCCCGGCCCTCGACCACCCCCAGCGCACGGTAGAGCCGCTGCAGCCCTGCACCGGACAGCAGCAGCTCTGCGTATATGCGCGGGTGCTGCCGCTGCAGTACCGCCCACAGAGCTGCCTGTAGTGCGTCACGCGGTGCGATATCCATCTGCCCGGGCTCGCAGGGAATGACGTGGGGTCCGGAGGCGCGCATTTCCAGAACAGCGCCGCCCAGGCCGGTACCCGGCCCCAGTACGGCGAGGCGGCGAGGCACGGCCGTGTCGCCTAGCTGCAGGGTGTAGCAGTCCTCCCGCCGCAGCTGCGGCAGGGCGAAGGCATTGGCCTGGAAGTCGTTGATCAGTCGCAGCCTGCCGATACCGAACTGCCGCGCCAGCTGCGGGCCGTGCAAAACCCAGTTGATATTGCTCATCCGTGCGGTATCGCCGCTCGGCGGTGCCGCTACGGCGATACAGGCCGCCTCCGGCGACGCCGCGCGTGCGTCCTGAAACCAGGTTTCCAGCACGGCACCGAAATCGCTGTGGTCTGCGTTCCGGTAGTCGCGCAGCGCGTGCAGGCTGCCGTCAGCCGGGTTGAACAGGGCGACCCGGCTGTTGGTACCCCCCACATCGGCTACCAGTCGCAATCCCGCGATCTCTCCGTTCACGGCACCGACAGTATCTTCATGATGTTGGTCGACCCCGGGCGGCCCATCACAGAGCCCTTGGTCAGGAGAACGGCGTCATCCTTGTGCAGCTGGCCTTCGTCGCAGAGAAACTCGATTGCACTGGCCTCAATGGTCTCGGGGTCGAATACGCTGGCATCGAAGAACAGCGGAACAACGCCACGGCAGAGGCAGAGACGCTGCAGGGTTTCGCTGCGGTGGCTGAGTGCGAAAATCGGCAGACCGGATGACAGGCGCGACATTTGCAGCGGCGTGGTCCCCGACTCCGTCAGGCAGGCAATGCCGCGCACGGCGCTGTAGTGGTTCGCCGCATAGATTGCGGACATGGCGATGGCTTCCTGGGCGCTGGCGAACTGCTTGTCGAGGCGGTAGCGCGAGGTGCGGGCCACCGGGTGGCGCTCGGCACCCAGTGCCGCCTCGGCCATGGCGGTGACCACCTCGACCGGAAAGCTGCCCACCGCGGTCTCGGCCGAGAGCATAACCGCATCGGTGCCGTCCAGCACGGCATTGGCCACGTCGAACACTTCAGCGCGTGTAGGCATCGCGCTGTTGATCATGGATTCCATCATCTGGGTTGCCGTGATCACCACCCGGTCCATCTTGCGCGCCCGGGAGATCAGCGTCTTCTGCAGGCCAATGAGCTCTGCATCACCGACCTCCACGCCCAGATCACCGCGCGCTACCATGATGCCGAAGGACGCATCGATGATACCGTTGAGCGTGGCATCGTCGTACACCACCTCGGCGCGCTCTATCTTGGCGATAATGGCGGAGGTCAACTGGTGCGCGAGGAGCAACTCGCGGGTCTGGAAAATATCCTGGGCGCTGGAGACGAAAGACACGGCGACGAAATCCGGACGGACCTCGGCGAGGCTATCGATGTCGGCAATGTCCTTGGGCGTCAGTGCCGGCGCAGCCAGGCCACCGCCAAGACGGTTGATACCCTTGCGCGAGCCCAGCGTACCACCGACCAGTACAGTGCACTCCACGGCGCTATCGAGTACTTCATCTACCCGCAGCCGCAGGCGGCCGTCGTCCAGCAACAGGGTGTCGCCGTGGAATACGCTGCGGGTCAGTTCTCGGTAGTCGAGTCCCACGCAGCTGGCGTCGCCTTCGCCCTCGCCTACGGTAAGGTCAAGCCGGAAGCGATCCCCGTTTTCCAGTTTGACGGAACCGTCACGGAAGGTGCTGATGCGAATCTTGGGGCCCTGCAGGTCGGCGAGAATGCCGACATAGCGTCCGGCCAGCGCGGCCTGCTTGCGAATGCGCTCTGCCACCCGCGCGTGCTGCATTGCCGAGCCATGGCTGAAATTCAGGCGAAAAACGTTGACGCCGGCATGGATCAGGCGAGCGATCATGTCCTCCGACTCGCTGGCGGGGCCGATCGTAGCCACGATCTTGGTGCGGCGATTCACTTTGGGTGTCACTGTTGGTTCCTGTGTTGGCGGTGATCCTGCAAGAATTCACGGGCGAGGTCGGGGAAGTCGGTGAAGACCCCGTCCACGCCCACCTGATTGAAGAACAGGTCGAGAAGGGCGGTAAAGCTGTCGATCCCCTCGGGCAATGCATCGGCGCGGAACGTATAGGGGTGCACCTGCAGGCCACGGGCATGGGCCAGCGCAACCAGGTCGCTGAGCAGCGGCTCGCCGTTGGCATCGCGGCCCAGGTAGATCTGTTCCAGCCACGGACCGATGCCGTCGGCATAGCGGGCGACGTCGTCGAGCCCGGCGGCAGTTTGCAGAAACGCATAGTCGACGGCGCTGTCCTCGCCCCAGCCCGGGTCGGCAATGAGCTGGATCAGGGGCAGGGGCGTTTGCAGCTCGTGTCGCAGATAGCGCAACGTGACATCGTCGAAGCACTGCAGGAATACCTGCCCCGTGCGTTGGTCGTAGCCTTTCTCGCGCAATACCTCGAGCACCCGCAGGGCAATATCCTGGCCCTCGTTGCGATGAAAGCGGGGGCCCTTGAGTTCAATGTAGAGCCCGGTGCGGCGCTGGCGACTGTGGTCGAGGCCGCTGATAAGGTCGATCTCCTCGGCCAGTGTCGGCACCCGGAAATTCCCCGTGTGCGCCGGGAAGCGACCCGGATAGACCGCTTGCCCGTCGCTGCCCAGTCGTTCCTGCGCGCGCAGGCTGCGGATCTCGTCGAGGCTGAAGTCAATCGCGTAGTAGCGCCCATCAGCCCGCGCCCGGTCGGGAAAGCGCGCCGCGACGTCGGTGGTGGCGTCCAGGTGGATGTCGTGCAGCACTACGGGCACGCCGTCGCGGGTCAGCACGACATCCTGTTCGATGAAATCGGCACCCATCGCGTGGGCCATGGCCTTGGCCGGGAGGGTATGTTCCGGCAGATAGCCGCTGGCGCCGCGGTGGGCGATCACGATGGGAAGGGAAGCGGCGGCTGTCATAGCCGCCCATGGTAGCAGGATAGCGCTGATCAGGGCGAGATGACGAAGCCGCTGCAGGCGCCTCATCCCGCCTCGCCCGTTACTTCTTGACCTGCATACTGATGGTTTTCTCTGTGGCTTTGCCATAGGGCGGTAGCATGCCCCCAAGTTTGCCCACATTCACGCCCGCCTGGCGATAGATCGACTTGGCATGGCTGAAGGTGCGGAACCCCTCCTCGCCATGGTAGGCACCCATACCGCTGGGACCCACGCCGCCGAAGGGCAGTTCCTCCTGCATGATGTGCATGATGACGTCGTTGATGCAGGCACCGCCGGAGGTGGTGCGCGTCAGCACCGCGCGTTCCTCGCTCTTGTCCTGCCCGAAGTAATAGGCGGCCAGGGGCCTGGGATGCGCGTTGACGTAGTCGATGGTTTCGTTGAAGTCCTTGTAGGTGCGAATCGGCAACAGCGGGCCGAACAGTTCCTCCTGCATGACTTTCAGGTCTTCCGCCGGCTGTGGAATCAGTGTGGGTGGAATCTTGCGGCTGCCTTCACCCGATGCAAAGTTCTCGCCGGCCGGGTTGATCGGAATCGTCTTTACACCGCGCTCCTCGGCTTCCCGGAGGTAGCCTGTCAGACGCTCATAGTGGCGCTGGTTGACCACCGCGGTGTACTCCGGGTTGTCGAGAATGGTGGGATACATGGCGCTTACCGCCTTCTGGGCGGCGGCGATAACCTCGTCCAGTTTTTCCTCGGGCACCATCAGGTAATCCGGCGCCAGGCAGATCTGTCCCGCATTCAGGGTTTTACCGAGCATGATCCGTTCCAGGCTTTTCTCAATGTCGGCACTGCGGGAGATGATCACGGGAGACTTGCCACCCAGTTCCAGCGTTACCGGTACCAGGTTGCGTGCGGCGGCGGTCATGATGTGCCGCGCAACCGAGGTGGCGCCGGTGAACAGCAGATGGTCGAAGGCCAGCCCGGAAAAAGCCTGGCCGACCTCCGGCCCCCCGGTGAACAGCGCGACTTCCTTTTCATCCCAGGCTTCGGCGACCATCTCGGCCATCACTTCACTGGTGGCGGGAGTGAACTCCGAGGGCTTGATCAACGCGCGGTTGCCTGCGGCAAGTATGCCGGCCAGCGGTCCAAAGGTCAGGTTGACCGGGAAATTCCAGGGTGAGATGACACCGACGACACCCAGTGGCTGGTACTCGATGCGGGAGCGCCCGCCGAGCAGGTTAAGCGGAAACATGGTGGGCCGTCGCTGCGGCTTCATCCATTTGCGCAGGTGTTTGCGTGCATGCTTGAGGGGCGTGACCGAGGCGGCAACGTCGGTCAGCAGGCTGACCTCGCGCGCACGGCAGCTGAAATCGGTGTTCAGCGCGTCGACCACTTTGCCCTGGTACTTGAGCAGCACGTCAATGCCGCGGTCGATGCGGTCGATGCGCGTCTCGGCAGAGACCACGCCCTCGCGCAGGTAATCCTGGCGCTGCGCATCAAGGACCTGCTGCATGCGCTGTTCGATGTCCTCTATGGATCCAATACTCTGTGGTGCATTCATGGCTCTTATCCTCGAGTCGGCCTGACCTAACACTCAAGTATAGAAGGCGCCGGAGACAATGATAACCGCAGCAACGGGTTTATTGTGGCCACCACAGCCTGACGCAACCCGGACAGTACGGCCGCGCGCTGTTGTCCGGGCTTGGCAAAGTACGGGGCGCCTGTTACAACACGCTCATGAGCAGAGACACTGACAGCACGCGGCCGTTCGCTGCGGTTCCGGGGCACGCCAGCCCGGGGCACGCCAGCCCGGGGTACGCCAGCCCGGGGCACGCCACCGAGTCACCCGCGGTGGACACGCGCACCCCGTCGCCCCCCTACGGGTACTCGCGGGAGTGCCACTACAGCAGGGAACGGCAGCTGCATATTGTCGCGGAGTTCCATGCCCACAAGATCCGTCCCAGTCGTATTGCCTATCGCGTGGGTATTGATATTGCGTTCATCGAGGCACTGATTGCCGGGGAATTGGAGGCGGAGCGCTTTCCGCGGCTGGTGGCTGATTACCGCCGGCAGCGGTTCCAGCAGCGCATGCGCGACAGCGTGCGTCTCAACGGTGTATCCCGCTTTGAGCAGCAGCAACGTATCGAGCGTGACTTTCAGCGCGAGGTGGACTTGTAGCGCGCCTGGCTACGAGGTTTTGCTCTTCGGTTCCTCTTCCTGCTCAATGCGCTCCTGAAGCCAGGCATCGCGCAGCTCCAGTTGACGAACTTCCTCCTCCAACGCAGGTTTCTGCTGGTCTGCCGCGGCTTCGCGCCGGTCGATGGCGGCGGCCAGTGCTTCCTTGGTGGCGCCGCGCTCGTCCTTTAACTGCTCCAGTGTGGCAGCTTCCTCCGCCTTGTCGAAAATGCGCTCCTCGGGTGCCGCCTCTGCGCGGCGGGATGTGCCGGCATGCATCACCGGTGTGGCGGGGATGACCTTGCTGGCCGGGTCCTGCCGGCGCTGGTTGACGAAACTCGGCGAGACGATCTCGATGCCGTGTCCGTGCAACTGTTCCAGCATGTTCTTGCGCAGATTGGAGCGTGCGGTGAGCGGCGTCTTGCTTTCGGTCAGGAACCCGCATATCCGGTACAGCACGGCGTGATCCAGCAGCTCCAGCAGCAGGACAAAGGGATCGCTGAGGCCGGCGTTTTCCGCGGCCTGCAACAACAGGTCCTGAACGTCGGTGTAGGGTATGTCGTAGCCCAATGACACCTCTGCGGAGATGATGGTGCCGTCGCGGTGCATAACGGTGATTGGATTCGCGACCAGCAACATGTTCGGCAATGTCGTCATGTCACGCATTTCGGTCTGCAACTGGGTGTTGATCAGCGAGCGCCGGGTGACCCGGCCAAACTGCTCACCCACCCGCAGGTAGTCGCCCGGGCGGAAGGGTTGCGTGGTCTGCAACATGATTCCCGCCATGGCGTTGGCAACGAAGGTCGTGGATGAGAGCGCAATCACCGCGGTGAGCAGAACCCCCAGCAAGCCCAGAATCTGTCCCTGGGTCTCATCGCTGATCGGCAGCACGACCACGCAGGCAATGATGCCGGCGGAGCCTGTCAGCCACACACCGAGTTGGAACAGCAGGGTCTCCGTGCCCGCATCCTGGCGCCTGGCGAGCCAGTAGCCGGCACCGATGAGCGCCGCCGTCAGGGCCACGACCACGCCGGCCGGGAAAAGGGCTACCGCGGTTTCAAGCCATTGCATCATGGTCCGGCCTCGCTGTGTTTATGGCGCTGTGTCGTCTGGCATCCGGTGGCCCCCTGTCACCGCCCGTTCGCGCGTCCGCATACCTCGCGAAAGCCCGCGGCGACAAAGGGAATCATATGATCGTAGGCGGCCTGGAAGTCGGCTGACCGGCACTTGCCGCCGGAGAGTTTGTCGATGCGGCCGGTCTGCGCCAGTGTCAGGGTAAGGGCGCCGGACAGGTTGTGGTAGCACCAGTAGATGTCTTCGTCGCGTGCGCCGGGCAGCGCGTCGCGCAGGGCGCTTATGAAGGCACTCACCAGGCTGTCGAACAGCTTGGACATCATGCGTGGGCCCCAGTAGGGAGAGTTGTTGATGTAGGCGATCAGTGCAAGGTAGTTCTGCCAGCCCGGGTCACCGGTTTCCTGGGCCAGTTCCAGGGGGCGCAGGAAGGCTTCGATAATCTGTTCGACGCTGGGGCCCGCGGCGCCGGCCGAGGCCTGGCAGGCTTTCAGTGCATCCAGTCGGGCGCTGTTCAGATGTGCGGCGCGGCGCTCGAAAACCGCGTTGAAGAGGTCCAGCTTCTTGCCAAAATGGTAGCTGGCGAGGGCGACATCGACGCCGGCGTCCTTGGCAATCTGGCGCAGGGTAACGCCGTCATAGCCGCGCAGGGCGAACAGCTCCTCGGCGACATCCAGAATCCGCTCTCGTTTTGGTGCTTGCCGGGATTTCGTCATGCAGGAATCCGCCCTAAATCGCGGGGACAATAGCATAGAATATTTTTCAACGCTTGTTGAAATGCGGTCGGGCTTTCGTCAGAATCGGGCGCACTCCAATAATACGATGCAGCGAGACCGCGCCCATGACACCCGAACTGTTCAAGTACGCCATGTCCCTCGCCTATGTGATTCTGGTGTTCTGGCTGTCCTGGGTGGGTATGCGCCGAACCCGGGATATTCGCGGGTTCTCCATTGGCAACAAGGATATGAACCCCTACCTGATCGGGATCACGCTCGCCGCGTCCATCGCCTCCACGGCCACCTTCGTGATCAACCCGGGGTTTGTGTACAGCCACGGCCTGAGTGCCTATCTGCATTACGGCCTTGCCGGTTCGCTGGGAATTCTGAGCGCGTTTCTGGTGCTGACCCGGGGCTTTTTGCGCCTCGGCGAAAGTCACAACGCCCTGACCATCCCCCAGTGGATCTTCTACCGCTATAACCATCGCGGTTTCAGCCTGTTTTTCGCTTTCATCAATCTCCTGTCGATTACCTTTGTGGTGCTCATTCTGGTGGGTTGCAGCCTGCTGCTCACCGGCTTGTTCCCGGTGGAACAGAAAACCGCGCTGGTCCTCGTGCTGCTGTTTGTTTTCGCTTACGTGTTGATGGGCGGAACCTATGCGCACGCCTATACCAACACGCTGCAGGGCGTGATGATGCTGGCCATCACCGTGATCCTTGTAGTGCAGGGCTGGAAGTACTTTGGCGATGCACCGCTGGCAGCGCTGCGCGCCGTGGGAACGGGCTATGCCGACGCCTTCAACGCGGGCAGTGACCTTTACTCGGACTTCTTTTCCGTGTTTGTCAGCGGGTTTGTCGTGACCTTTGCCCTCATGCTGCAGCCCCACATCCTGACCAAAGTGCTGTATCTGCGCAGTGAGCGCGACATTGGCAAGTTCATTGGCACCACCGTGGTCGTCGGCAGCGTCTTTACACTGATGTTGATGATCGGCTTCTATGCGCGGCTGGCGGGGCTCGATATTCCCGAGCAGGACACGGTGGTGCGTGAATACCTGCTGTTCGAGTTCGGTACATCGCTGTGGGGTGAGTATGTCCTCGTGTTCATTTTCCTCACGCTGCTCGCGGCGGGTATGAGCACACTGGATGGAATACTGGTGTCGCTTTCGGCGATGGTCGTCAACGACATCGTGCAGCCACTGTACGGGGAGCGTTACAACGCGCTTGCCCTGTCGCGCTACGTGTTGGTGGCCGTGGGCCTGCTTGCCGTTGTGCTGGCCTGGAATCCGCCGCCCCTGATTGGGCTGTTTGCGCAGAAAGGCGTTTACGGGCTGGCGGCCGCGTCCCTGGTGCCGGTGCTGTTCGGTGTGCTGGTGCGTCGTCACATACCGCTGTGGGTGGTGGTGGGCGCTGCGCTGATTGGCCTCGGCGGGCATTTGCTGCTGAACCTGTCAGGTGCGGTGGTCAACCCGGCGGTGTCCGCGAGCTACGCGATCCTGCTCTCCCTGGCCTACGGGTTGCTGGGGCTCTGGTGCACCCGGGAGCGCACCCGGCATGCAGACGCTGTGACGGAATGAGGTGATCGCGCTTGACATTTCAACAAACGTTGAATATGTTTCACGCGTAATTCAACAAGTGTTGAACCGGCCAGACATCCGGCTCAAGACAAACGATAAGATAACGATCAAGGTGAACCTCATGAAAGCATTTGCTCCGCGCTCCGCTGTCGCGCTCGCCGTTTCCCTGGCCTCCGCACTGCCCCTGTCCACCGTTCAGGCGCAGGACGGTCCTGCCCTGGCTCTGGAAGAGGTGGTCGTCACCGCCCGTCGCCGCGCGGAGAATCTACAGGATGTCCCGATCGCGGTTACGGCCCTCTCCGGCGATGCCCTGCGTCTGCGCGGCGCCTCCGATATCAGCGAACTGGCGCAGATTATTCCCAGTGTCACGCTGGAGCCCTCGCGGGCGACCAGTACCACGCTGACGGCCTTCATTCGCGGCGTCGGCCAGCAGGACCCCCTCGCCGGCTTTGAGCAGGGCGTGGCACTGTACCTTGACGACGTCTACATCGCTCGGCCGCAGGGCGCGTTGCTGGATATCTACGATGTGGAGCGTGTGGAGGTACTGCGCGGGCCGCAGGGTACGCTGTATGGCCGCAATGCGGTTGGCGGGGCGATCAAGTATGTGACCCGTCGCCTCAGCGACGAAACGGATGTGCGCCTGAAGGCCTCCTATGGCAGCTATGGCCAGCTCGACCTGGTGGGCACTGCGTCAACGCCGGTGACCGATACATTCCGCGTGGGAGCGACGGTTGCCTCGCTCACCCGGGATGGCTACGGGGAGAACCTGACCACTGGCGACGAGCACTACGACAAGGACCTGTTTGCCTGGCGCGCCAGTGCCGAGTGGTTGCCCAGCGAAAACTGGCTGGTGCGTCTGGCCTACGACAAGCTGAACGACAAGACCGATCCAGTGGCGGGCTACCGGCCTTTCCCCGGTGCGGTTAGCGGTGTACCGGTGCTGTCTGACCGCTACGACACCACTGCCGGCGCCCAGGACTCCATCGCCACTGCAGGTATCAACGGCAACAACGAGATCGATGGCGAAGGCGCCATGCTGTCGGTGGACTGGAACCTAAGCGACACGACGACGCTGCGTTCGATCAGCGCCTGGCGTGAGGATTACACGGAGTCCGTGATCGACTTCGACGGCCTGGAGGTCATCGATTTTGACGCACCGGTTGTCTATGACAACGAACAGTTCAGCCAGGAATTCCAGATGCTGTACAACGCCGATCGCTGGAATGCGGTGGCCGGCTTCTACTACCTCGACGCCACGGCCTCCAACGACTTTGACGTGGTGCTGGGCCAGATCGGCCCGGTGACCGCCTACACCGGCGGCACCGTGGATACCGAGGCCTGGTCGGTGTTTGCAGATGTTACCTACCGCCTGACTGAGTCGCTGGCGCTGTCGGTAGGCGGCCGCTACACCGAAGACAAGCGCAGCGCGGACATTTTCCGCGGTACCTACCTCGGCTTCGGCTCGCCGTTCTTCGGCAATGACACCGCCCTGCTCCTGGCGACAACCAGTGATTACGAGGCTGAGAAAACCTACACCGATTTCTCGCCGCGGATAAACCTCAGCTACACCATCAATGATGACACCACGGTCTATGGCAGCTACAGCCAGGGTTGGAAGGCTGGCAGCTTCGACCCGCGCGGCGCCAACTTCGCCACCCCTGAAGTCGAGCGCGGCTTCGACCCGGAAACGCTGGACTCATGGGAACTGGGCCTGAAAACTACCTGGCTGGATGGTCGCGCACTCACCAACATTGCGGTGTTCTACAGCGACTACCAGGACATGCAGATTCCCGGCTCCGTGGGCGTAGACAGCGACGGTGACGGCATCAATGACGGCTTTGTCGGTACGGTCACCAATGCCGGCCAGGCGGAAATCTCTGGCATCGAGGTGGAAGGTAACGTATTGCTGAGCAAGCACTTCAGCGTGCAGCTGGCGATGAGCCTGCTCGATGCAGAGATCAAGGAGTGGCTGCTGAACGGCGTGAACGTTGCCGATCAGCGCGCGGTGCAGAACACGCCGGAGGAAATGCTGTACCTCGGCGTCACCTACACCACGGATTTCGCTGCGGGTGACCTGACCGCCAACCTGAACTGGTCCTACAAGGGCGATGTGACGCAGTTCGAGGCGCCGGTTCCCGTGATCGATCAGGACGCCTACGACGTGATCAACGCCAGTCTGGTCTGGATGAGCGGTGACGAACAGTGGCTGGTGGGCCTGCACGCCAAGAACCTTGGTGACGAGGAAATCAAGACAGCCGGGTACTGTTTCGGTGAAGGTGGCTGTCCCTCGACCCTCGGCCTGGAAAACAACACCACCGTGTTCTATGCCCCCCCGCGTACGCTGACGGCGACAGTGGAATACCGTTTCTAGAGCCAGCTCCCTGCCCCGGCCTTGGGCCGGGGCGTTTGCCAGCATGACAGGGATAGACACTGTGACTGGATTTGAGGCCCCGGTGCCCTTGTTGCCGGAAATTCTTGCTCTGCACGGTCAGTGGCGGGCGCCCAGGGCGGCCGTCATCTGTGGCGACACCACGCTCGACTGGCGGGCGTTCACGGCGTCCAATCACCGCTTTGCACACGCCCTGGCAAGTCGCGGTATTGCCGCCGGCGACCGCGTGGGCGTGGTGATGTCCAACGGATTGCCGATGGTGCAGGTGCTGTTTGGCAGCCTGGCAGCCGGTGCCGTATCCGTGCCGATAAACCTCTCGGTCAGCGATGAGGCGCTGGTCGCCATGCTGGTGGATGCGGGCATTCGCGCGCTGGTGGTCTCGGCGGACCAGCAGCACCGGCTGACACCGCTGCTCCAGCAGTTGCCCGACGCCCTGCGCGTCACCGTCACCAGTGGTCCGGGTGAGGACGCCTGGGAGTCCCTGGACGTATTCTGTGCCGGGCAGCCTGATACCTTGCCGGATGTCGTGCGTGCGCTGGATCCTGATGCGCCCCTGAACATCATTTACAGCTCCGGTACGACCGGGTTGCCCAAGGGCATTCTGCATACCCAGCGCACCCGGCGCGACTGGGCCTATGACCTGGCTATTGCCTTGCGCTATCACGGTGCGGCGCGGACCCTGCTGACCATCGGCCTGTACTCGAATATTTCCTGGGTGGCCATGCTCTGCACGGTTCTGGCCGGCGGCACTCTGGTGTTGCACGAGCGCTTTGACCCTGCCGCGTTCGTCGCCACGGCGGCCAGCGAGCGCATCACGCACACCGCCATGGTGCCCATCCAGTTCCAGCGGGTGGTGGAACACCTGCAGGCGCACGGCGGCGATGTGAGCAGCCTGCAGGCCATGATGAGTTGTGGTTCGCCGCTGCGTGAAGGGCTGAAGCGCGACATCTTTGCCCATTTTCCCTGCGGCATTATTGAACTGTACGGGCTTACCGAGGGCATCATTACCACCCTGGACCCGGAGGACGCGGAAGGCCGATGGGCGTCGGTGGGGCGGCCGCTGATCGGAACAGACCTGCGGATTGTTGATGAGCACAACCGGGAGCTGCCGCACGGCGTGTCCGGCGAGATTGTCTCCCGTGGTCGCATCAGCATGCCCGGGTACTGGCGCCGGGAGGATGCCAACGCCGAGGCGCAGTACATCGATGCAAATGGGCGTCAGTGGTTGCGCTCCGGAGATATCGGCTACGTGGACGCAGAGGGCTTCCTGTACATCGTGGACCGGAAGAAGGACATGATTCTCTCCGGTGGACAGAATATATACCCCCAGGATATCGAGGCGGTGCTGGTACAACACCCCTGTGTCAGCGATGTTGCGGTCATCGGCGTGCCGAGCGCGCGCTGGGGTGAGTCTCCGCTGGCGCTGGTGGTCCCCGCGCCGGGGGCTGCGGTGGCCGAGGGCGAGCTGCTGGCCTGGGCCAACGCGCGGCTGGGCAAGCAGCAGCGCCTCGCTGACCTGAAATTCATCGACGCCTTGCCGCGCAATCCCAATGGCAAGATACTGAAGCGGGAATTGCGACTGCAGTTTGCGGAGTGAGCCTGTGAGTGGATTTGACGACCTCTGGTATCGCAGCGACGACGGTTTGACATTGTACGTGCGCGACTACGCGGGCCCTGGCGGCGACGCGCCTGTGGCGCTGTGCATGCACGGCCTGACCCGCAACGCCGCAGATTTTGCCGGCCTCGCCCCACACCTGGCGCAACGCTACCGTGTGCTGGTTGCCGACCAGCGTGGCCGCGGCCGCTCCGACTACGACCCTGATCCGACACGCTACCAGCCCCTGACCTATGTGCAGGACATGTTCCGTTTGCTGGACAGCCAGGCGATACAGCGCGCTGTTCTGGTCGGCACCTCCATGGGTGGGCTGATGGCGATGATGATGGCGGCGATGCAGCCTGCGCGGGTCAGCGCGATCGTACTCAATGATATCGGTCCAGAAGTCGATCCCGCGGGCCTGGCGCGCATCAAGGCCTATGTCGGCAAGGCCGAGCCTGTGGCGGACTGGGCGGCTGCCGTGGCGCAAACCCGTGCCATCAACGGGGCTGCCTTTCCCGACTTTTCGCCCGAGGACTGGCTGCACTTCGCCCGGGGACTCTATCGCTCCCGGGCCCAGGGTGGGGGACTTGAACTCGCCTACGATCCTGCCATCTCAACGCCGCTGTCTGCCGCCGACGACAACGCCGTGCCCCCTGACCTGTGGCCGGTGTTCGGGGCCCTGTCCGCTCTGCCGCTGCTGGTGCTGCGCGGAGAGCATTCAGACATTCTGTCTGCGGCGGGGCTTGCCGCCATGCGCGCGCGCAAACCTGACCTGGTGGTCGCCGAGATCGCCAACCGCGGCCACGCGCCCACACTGGATGAACC
>CAJXUQ010000027.1 GCA_913061145.1 uncultured Haliea sp. | reverse complement strand
GCAGCTTGCCCTCTAACCAACTCGTCAAGAGTTGCACTTACAAATTGAATTCACGGTATGAAACTAGTGCATGCCCGTCGCCATATCCAAATATGTCTGTTGGAGCCCCAGCGTCGAGTTCGCTAAATATTTGTTGGTATTGGTTATTGGATTCGATGAGGGTTATATGGCCATTGGCATAGCCAAGCCAAAGATGATTGGATGCAGAGAAATATGCGTCCACAACCTCTTCAATACTTACACCAATATTCTTTAGTCGATATGCCGACTGAAACTCTGATGAATCCCGAGTAAGTGATGTCAATCTGTTTTCTAGCGTTAGTGCTAGTAGTTCCCCGTCCCAGATTTCCAAAATCTTTCGAGCCCTAAGTCTCTCGCTTTCTCCGATGAAGTTTCTATAGTGATGAAATGTCTGATCACCTTGTTGTTCCACTCTTCTTATGCCGTCAAGAGTAGCTAACCATAAATATCCGTCTGAAGCGTAAAGCGTCGATAATACTGTGGTCGAAGATAGATGATTTAGCAATGATGGGGTTTGCAGCGTGTACTCAGGAGGCAATCGAGCAGATCGACGTTCTTCCGCTAGTGGGGAGATTGATAAGATAAATCCCAAAAAAATAAAAATGTGAAAATGCAGTGTTATTTGATTTTTCTGCATGGGTGATCTCCATTGCTCTTGACGCAACAGGATTCTAGCTATTTAGCGCGTCCCTATATCGAGATGTGAACTCCAGGGTGAACTTGGTATATGCGCGGTCAATCGATCGATGCGCTATCTCGAAATCGACATCTCCTCCCGACTTTAATGCAATCTCAACACTTCCTGAAAGGGACTTGATTTTCGTTGCACCTAAGTTCGCGCTCATCGATTTTATTGCATGCGAGACCGACTGTAGCTGCTTTCTATCGTCAGCCAAATATGCGGAATAGAACTCCGATATCTTCTGGTCCATCTGAGCGCAGAACCCTTGATAGACTTCCTTTAATATTTTTTTTCCTGTTTGTGCTTCAATCTGGAGGATAGCGGAAATCGCTGCCTCATCTATGTCATCAGCATCATCAGCGTCATCTGGAGCGGAAGTTGTTTCGGCGCCCTTGAGGCCAAGTTCCTGATGCTCTGGGTATGCGTTAAGGCCAAAGTGCTCTATTAAGACTCTTCTTATGTCATCCACCTTGAATGGCTTGCCAAGGAAGTCGTCCATACCGGCCTCGAAGAAGGCTTTCTTATCACTCGAGGATGTCCCTGCTGTCAGTGCAATAATTTTACAGGGTTGGCTGCCTGTTGACTGCTCCTCTGTACGTATGTTCATCGTGGCCTCGAAACCGTCCATCACTGGCATCTGGCAGTCCATAAAGATGAGGTCGTATTGGTTGAGACTTTGCATATGAACTGCCTGCTTGCCGTTCTCTGCAATGTCAACGTCGTAGCCGCACATCTTTATAACTTCACTAGCGATACGCTGATTGGTTGGAATGTCTTCAGCAACCAAGATCCTAAGGTTGCGCTTCTGAGTTTCTGGCCTAGGCGTGTTCTCTATAAATATTTCGTCGCGGACACTGGGGATCCACCCCGACAAGGTATTGGTAATACTCTCCATCATTGTCGGCTTGCTGATAATGGTGCTTGCTTTCAATTTTTGGTGCTTTGAAATTTCGCCAAGAGTCGTGATGATAGCCGACCGATCGCGAATTTTTGGCCAGTCGTCTCGCCCGCGGTTGTTCTCTAAAGCTTGCGAGTCAATGAAAAAAAAGTCTTTGTCATCAAATTCGCATAGGTCACGTACCTCCGTTAGCTCACGTATGTTAGTTACACCGAGGCGCTTCAACTGTTGATGCAGCATCGCTCTTGTAGACTTGCTCTCAGACACGATGTGGAATGTGTGGTTTGATGTGATAGGCGCTCTACTGGGTAGATGATTTTGCTTGATTACAGGGGCTAAAGGGAGGTCGATCCGTACCGAAGTTCCGGTTTTGATTTGGGACTTAACATAGATTTTCCCTCCCATTAGTTCAACATAGCTCTTAGTTATCGTCAGTCCAAGGCCAGTTCCTCCATACTGCCTTGTAGTGCTCGCATCTGCTTGCGTGAATGGCTCAAAGACACGTGTGGCAGTACTGCTGTCCATGCCTATACCAGTATCGTTTACCTCTAAATGCAGTACTGATTTGCCTTCTTCACTAGGTTGGTGAAAATTGACGACAACCTCGATGTGTCCAGATTCAGTGAACTTAATCGCATTGTTGGTTAGGTTCATAAGGATCTGGCGCACTTTCCCAGGGTCGCCAATTACTTCGAAGTCTATAGCCGCATCAATTATGTGGGCCAGTTCAATCCCTTTTCTAGATGCGGGTTCGCTTTGAAGGTAGCAAACGTCTTCAACGAGATCGACGACGTTGAATGGAGTGTTCTCTAGTTCGATTTTCTTGGCTTCGATCTTTGAAAAATCGAGGATATCGTTAATCAATGATAGAAGTGCGGCTCCACTATTGTTTGCGGCGGTTGCAAATCTTCGTTGTTGTTCGTCTAGTCTAGTGTGAAGGAGTAGTTCCGTCATGCCGATCATTCCATGCATTGGCGTCCTGATCTCATGACTGACCGTGGCAAGGAACTCTGATTTCGCCCTATTCGCGGCCTGTGCAGCGACTGTTGCTTCCTGGAGATCTTGTGTTCGTTCCCTGACCTTCTCCTCCAGTTCTCGTTGCCTAGCTATCGCCATTTCGGATTTTTCGCGCTGCTTTATCAAGTAGGACGCGATTACCGATACTGTAGCCAGCACATATATCAGATATGCTACGCCGCTTCGCCATGGAGGGGGAGACACATTAACATCTATGGCCTTGCCATCCCAATTCCAACTGCCGCCTGGGCTCGCTGCGGCAAGGTGCAGTTTGTAGGACCCGGGGGGCAGGGTAGTGAACGAGGCTTGCCGTGCATCACTGGAGATGACCCAGTTCTCGTTTATACCGTCGAGTTTGTAAGCATACTGGACCAAATTAGGGTCTGAGTAATCCGCAGCAAAGAACTCTACAGAAAATATTTTATCATTGTGAGTGAGTTCAATCTTGTCGAGACTATTGTAGGGCCGGTCGAATGTCCTGCGCTCATTCATCACTCTGATTTCAGAGATGCTAACTTTTGGGGGCGACTCCCGGTCAACAAACCCCTCCGGGTCTATCACGTTGAAACCGAGGTTTCCGCCAAAGTATATCATTCCCGAGCTAGACTTAAATGAAGCCCCCATATTGAATTCAGTATCTTGAAGTCCATCTCTGACTCCAAATTGTCTAACTTCCTTGTTTTCTGGGGAGAATTTGGTTACCCCGCGGTTATGTGACAACCAAATATTTCCAAGGGAGTCGCTTTGAATTCCGTAAATATTTGAGCTGGGTAAGGCAATATTTTCCGAAAAGTGGTCGAATTCCTCACGGCCGATGCTGCGAGGAGTCTTCCCCCACCTGTTGAGTCCGCCGCCTTTAGTTCCTAGCCACAGATCTTGTTTGTCATCTTCATAGAACGACCACACCATATCGCTGGAAATGCTATCGGTATTCCCGCGTTTAGTGTAGTGACGATCAAACTTCCCTTCCTCTAAAGACCTAATTTTGTTTAGGCCATTTTCTGTGCCAACCCAGACAGAACCTAGTGAGTCTTCAAACAGTGCTAGAACATTATTATTACTAAGGCTACTGATGTCGGTTGGATCATAGGTAAACCGCCTGAATCCGGACTCATCTGAATTCATTATACTGAGTCCACCCCCGTAGGTTCCTATATATAGTTTTCCGCTGCGTGACCTCATAATTGAAGTGATCCCATTCGCGCCTATCGTTTTGTCGTCAAGCCGCGAGTGTTGGAAAGTCCTAACAGTATTTTCTTTGGTGTCAAACTTATTTAGACCGCCCGAGAATGTTCCCACCCAGAGTGTATCTCCCTCTCCCAGGAGGCTCATTACGGTAGAGTTGGAGATTGCAGGTATCGTATGCTCATTGATAGTTCTTGTTGAGGAGTGTTTATCGTCTAGCCGGATCAGTCCATCATCAGTTCCAATCCAGATGGTGCCATCCTGTGTTTGCCCGAATGCGTTGATTGATTCGTTGGGCAAACCCGATGTTTCAGCATTGAACTTGGAAAAAAGATTTTGCGATCCTGTGGCTAAGCCAAAGATTGTTCCGACCCAATACAGGCCCTCTTGTGACTGGAAAATGCTTGTGACTCGATCCGATGGTAGGTTTGTATTGCTTGTGTTGAATCGATAAAATTCGTTCTCTGCTGGTGAGTACAGGTTCAAACCATCAAGTGTGCATATCCAAATTTTCCCTGATCGGTCTTCATACACACTAACGGCCGTATTAGACAGGATTGAACGCTGGTCTTCGCTAGAGTGGGTGAATCGCTCCGCTGTGTTATCTATAGGGTTATACTTTATTACGCCTGAGGATGGGGTAAGTGACCAGATTTGTCCGGCTGTGTCGGCGAATACCTTGTAGATCGGTTCGCGGCCGGTGGAAGTGTTTACCCCTTTTTCTTTCGGTACAATACCTTGGGCTTTAAGTTCGCCGTCCGTTGTAATTTTGATTAGCCCAGCAGATGTAGATGCAGCCCATACAGTACCGTCTGATGTTTGAGTAAAGCTGTTCACCTCGCCAAGGTAAGGTAGGCCAATCATACTGTGTGTGTAATGAGCGAACGTCTCCTCAGAGGGGGTGAAGATGCTGAATCCGTTGTCGTAGCCGACCCAGATACGGCCGGCTTTGTCGATGTAGAGTGTAAGTATGTCATTTGATAAAGGAGAGCTTTCTTCTAAGCCGTCAGCGGTAAAGTGATCAAACCCATTATCAATTTGGCTATATCGGTTGAGTCCTCCACCACGGGTGGAGACCCAAATTGTACCGTCTTCGTCCTCTACGATATTTGTTACAGCGTCATGGGAAATAGAATTCGGGTTTGTAAGTGAATATCGGTAGTTTTCTACTTCGTGGCCGTTATAACGATTTAGCCCCTCCTGAGTAAGAAACCACATGTTGCCACTCGTATCCTGAAACGACTGAGTAACGATCTGCTGAGTAAGCAATGAAGAGATAATTGATGGCTGAAAATCTATGTTGGGGGTGGATGCAGGGCTTACCCCCAATGATTTGGCGGTGAAGGCGAGTGATAGAAGTCCGACAAGTAGTTGTGGCCAGCGGATCATATTGAGGCGTGCAGATGTCTGTCAAAGGCTCCAGTGTAATCAATCTACTCGCTTATGTCCGAACGTCGCGCAATGAATTTTAGAGGCAAAAAAAGGGAGGCTTAGCCTCCCTCTGATGTTAACGCGCTCTGAGGCTATCGGAAACCCCACTTGTAACCAGCTTGCTCAGCATGGCTGCGGAAACCCCACTTGTAACCGGTTTGGTCGGCGTAGCTGCGGAAACCCCACTTGTAGCCGGCCTGGTCAGCGTAGCTGCGGAAACCCCACTTGTAGCCGGCTTGGTCAGCGTAGCTGCGGAAGCCCCACTTATAGCCCGTTTCACTGGCGACGCTCGATTCCCCCCACTTAAAATCCAAGCCTGACGAAGCGGTTCGCTCGGTAGCTGACGAGGGCTGTACGTGAGAATTACTGGAGGCCCACTTGTAATTTGCGTTGTGGCCGCTCGTTTCTGCCCAAGATTCTGAAGTTGGCTGTTGGGAGTCTGATCGTTGAGCCCACTTGTACCCACTCGTCGATGCGTAATTTACGTTGCTCGCAATCCCGTGTGAAACTTTGTGTACGGAAGAGTAACTGGTCATAAGGTTCTCAGGTGCAGACTCTGCCAGCACGGGCGTCGCCGCAACGAGCAGTGTCGCTACTGCGGTTCTCTTCAGCATGCTTGGTAGGTTTCTCATAAAATCCTCTGCCTCATCGCGTGATACGGCCACATTTGTGACCCAATTTCTTTAACCTGATCTCATCCTTGAGAGGCACTTTGCATCACGGGTTTGTAATGCTTGTGAACGTTATAGAGTTGGGGCAGAGGGGGTTGAAGACGTTTCCATACCCTGTTTGGGGCAGCGTTTTCTTAAAGGAGGGCGGAAGACGTCCGCTGTTTCATAGTTGGCTTGAGGTAATTGGCTCTAAATTGTTGAAAAATAATCAGAAAAATAATTACGGCAAGGTGCTGTTCCGGGTTTGCCCCATATGGGGTAGTTGGTCGATGTCGAGGGTTAGTGACCGGTGTCAAGGTCCGCGTTGCGCGAGAGTTCCTCGATCTTGGCTTTCTCGGAAAAGTAGATTTCCAGCCAGTTTATCGGCAAGTTTTCCTCTGGTGGGACAGCGTCTTCTCGTTCGATGTGTGCTTTCACGCCCCATCGCAAAGCGCTGGATGGGGAATCCTCAGTGGCATCGGGGGCCAGCATGCGTTCGATGCCGGGCAGCGTAGGTTGCCCGGCATCGTCAACCACAGCGGGCCCCTCAAAGTGCATTTCTCCATTGATGTCGCGGGCTAGATCCAGCCCTGCGTTTCCGCAACCTGAAATCCCCAGAGTCACGGCGCGAGTTGCGCTGACAGCGCCGCTGCCTTGCTGGAAAGGGCTGTAATAGAGGCGGCCGTTTTTGTGTATGGCAGGTTCGGCGCTGCTCATCAGTTTGCATTTGATGTCATCAGGGCTCAGGCCAGGCTCCAGTTGCAGCAATAACGCGGCAATACCGGAAACCAGTGCGCTGGCCTGTGATGTGCCGGTCATGACCAACTCACCGGTGCTGATCATGTAGTTCGGGTGTTTCCGTGTCAGCGCGCTGCCCGGCTCTGCCAGGCCTGCTATATGGCCTCCCGGCGCGACGATATCCGGTTTGATATGGCCGCTGGGCGTGGGGCCTCGCGACGAGAATCCAGGGATGTAATCGTCATTACGGTCGTCAACCGTCCAGGAGTCTGTGTAGGCGCCAACGGTGATGATGTAGGGGAGATTACCGGGGGAGCCGATGGTCATGGGTGCGGGACCTTCGTTCCCGGCCGCCGCGACAATGGTGATCCCTGCGGCCCAGGCGCGCATCAGCGCCTGGTTGATGGGGTCGAGGAAATAAGGCCAGCGGGGTCGGGCAGCGAACGAAAGATTGAGCACCTTGATATCAAGGCGCCCCCGATTGTCGACAGCCCACTGAATGCCGCGGACGATGTCCAGAAAATCGCCTTGCCCTTCTTCATCGAAGGCTTTGATGGCGACCAGCCGAGCATCCGGAGCAATACCTTTATAGCTGCCGTCGGGTTGACCATTTGTGAGCACTCGCTCACTGTGAGCGATAACGCTGCTCATGTGTGTGCCGTGCCCGCTGGCATCAGGCACGGGGTGGTCGGCGACATCACGGATTGCGTCGTAGCGGCCTGCAATGCGGTTCTCGCCGCGGGTATCTTTGGCCAGTGCCGGGTGCTCCCAGAGTCCCGAGTCGAGTACGGCAACGGTAACGCCGCGGCCGGTGATGCCGTGGCGGTGTAGTTCGGCTGCGCCTGAGACGCTCGGGAAATACGTGTCCGAAAAGTAATCGGTGTACCCCGGGATCATTTTGAGCTTGCACGCCCCACCGAACTGCAGTGCCACACTGAAATGGTGTTGTTGCCAGCCTGCAGACCCTGAGTCGGCTTGCTGCGGGAATGCAATGGCAAATGTTGCGATGTCACCTGGCAGGGGTGCCGGAACACCCCCTGCAATCTCGTCGCGCGTGTACCAGGCGCCGTCGCTCTCCTGAGCCGGTGGCGGGAGTTTGAGCGACGTCGCTCCCAACAGTATCTGCACTTCCGGGCCGAGCGTTTCGGGCCAGGAGAGTTCCACGTGCGTGAGTCGCTCTGCCACCCCGCCGAGGTTATGTATGTCCCATTCCAGCCTGCTGTCGCTGATGCGCGCCTCGAGTGCGCCACCCAGATTGCACTGGCCTGTGTCTGGTGGAGGAAGCGGCTCGGACATGTCCATCGACAGGTCGTCAATCAGTCGCAGAATCAGCGGTGAGTTGCGAATCTGTTCCAGCTGGGCAGTGGTCACTGCGGCTCCCAGCGCCTGGATGATGGGGAGGTCGTGGGTTATCGTGCCGCCGACGCCTTCCACCAATTGCCGCAGTTCCGTCACGTCAGCGCCCTGCAGCATAATCATCAGGGACGCATCGTCAGGGTTTTCGGCGTGGGCCGGTAGTGCGAGCCACAGCAACGCGGCCAGGCTCAGTGGCAGTTTCCTCAGGCACACGCGCATCTGTGCTGTCAATCTACTGTCCCGAGGCGAGTTGCTCGGAAAAATTGTGGCGCAGCAGGTTGGGCACTTCCTCCGGATAAACCGGCACGGAGAAATAGTAGCCCTGCAGCAGGTCGCACTTCTTGTCGACGAGATAACGCATCTGTTCTGCCGTTTCTATGCCCTCGGCGATCACACGCAGGTTGAGGGTGCGCGACAAGGCCAGGATGGCATCAATGATGGCGGCGCCATCGGGGCTGCCGAGGTCTGCGATAAAGCTCTGGTCGATCTTCAGCGTGTCGATCGGAAAGCGCTTGAGGTAGCTCAGCGAGGAGTAGCCAGTGCCAAAGTCGTCGACCGCGAGGTCCAGACCAATGGCCTTCAACTCCTTGAGTTTGACAATGTTGGCCTCCGCATCTGTCATGATGGCGCCTTCGGTGAGCTCCAGCTCCAGCCTGTGCGGCAGCATCTTCGACTTCTCCAGAAAGCCGCGTACAAACCGGGACAGGCCGCTCTGGTTAAACTGCAGGGGGGAAATATTGACGCTCACGCGGAAGGCCGGCAGTCCCAGGCTATCCCAGTACTGGCAGTCTTTTGCGACCTGGGTCATGACCCATTCCCCCAGCTCTATGATCTGCCCTGTGCGCTCCGCAACAGGGATGAACTCCGCTGGCGATACCATGCCGCGCAATGGGTGCTTCCAGCGCACCAGCGCCTCGAGGCTGACGACGTTGCCCGTGGCGACTTCGACCTGGGGCTGGTAGCGCAGCTCGAGTTCACCCGCCTGCATCCCGTGACGCAGCTCTTCTTCCATCTTGAGCTGCTCTACGGCCTTGGCGTTCATCTCTTCGTTGTAGAAGCGGAAGCAGGCTCGTCCCTCGGCCTTCGCCACGTACATGGCGGTATCGGCATTGCGGATCAGGCTGTCGGGGTCCTCCCCATCAGTCGGGTAAATGGCGATGCCGATACTGGGCGTAACAACCGGGTTGTGCGATTGCAGTGCGATGGGCTGCGACAGGCTTTCGAGAATGCGCCGCGCAATGCTCTCCACATGCTGGGTATCGGGTACGTCGGAGAGTACGACGGTGAACTCGTCACCCCCCAATCTGGCGATTTCCGCGCTGCCATCGCCGCTCGCATCGTCGTCTTCATCGTCATCACTGAAGAAGTTGATGGCGTCATCCTGTCGTAGCTCCAGTGTAAGGCGCTTGGCGATCTCTACCAGCAGCCTGTCACCCCGGCCGTGGCCGATGGAGTCGTTGATCCGTTTGAAGTTGTCCAGGTCGATAAAGAGCAGTGCAGCGTAGGACTTGCGACGTTGGCTGCGCTTCAGAATGCGCACCAGCTGTTCATTGAAATTGCGGCGGTTTGGCAGGTTCGTCAGCGGGTCGTAGTAGGCCAGATAACGCAACCGGTCTTCCTGGCGACGCAGGGCGTTGAAGGCCTGGCTGGCACGCAGCATGTACTGTACATCCCTGCCCAGCAGGGACCAGTTTACCGGCTTGGTTTTGTACTGGGTGGCGCCGGCGTCAAAGCCCAGGTCGATGGAGTCCCGATCGTCGGAGCCCGTGACGATCATGATGGGGATGGACTCCCCCTGGGGCATCTCGCGAATAAGCTTGCAGACTTCAAGCCCCGACATGCCCGGCATTTCGACATCCAGGAATACCAAGTCTGGCCGTTCAGACGAAAACAGCTCCAGCGCCTCTGGGCCACTGCTGGCCTCGATGACAATCATGTCCTCGGCTTCCAGGCACTGCCGTGTCAATAAACGCACAATCTGGTCATCATCACAGACCAGGATTTTTGCGCGTAGCGGGTGTGAACTGGACTGTGGCATCAGTACGTTATGCGCGGCAACCTGAAGATCGGTCAAGGCTACCACTCCGTGTCGCTACCGCATAGGCTTCTTTGTCCAAGGCGCCGATGCAAGGCTGCGTATCGCGGGCCCTGTTACAAAATGTCAGGATGATATGCGCTCCCGCTGCTTGAAGCGCTGCTCCTGTACGAAGCGCGGCAGCTGCTGCAGTGGAATGGCTTTGCTGTAGTAGAAGCCCTGAACCTGCTCGCAATTCTGGCCGCGCAGGAAGCTGACCTGCTCGTGATTCTCAACGCCCTCTGCGATTACTTCGATTTCCAGGCGTCGGGCCATTTCTATGATCAGGCTGCACACCGCCGCCTGCTGCGGGTTATGAGGCAGGTCCCTCACGAAAGCTGCGTCGACCTTGATGGCGGAGATGGGTAGCTCGGTGAGGTGGGTGAGTTGAGAGAAACCGGTGCCGAAGTCGTCCAGCGAAAAACGGATGCCCATCTGCATCAGTTCGTGCATGCGTGCCTTGATGGCAGAGGGATCTTTCAGGATGGTGGTTTCTGTCAGTTCGAATTCCAGGCGAGCGGGATTTGCACCCGTGCGCTGCAGAATGTCTTTCACCGCAGTGATGAACCGATCGTCCTGAATCTGCGAGAACGAAATATTGACCGCCACCACAACGTCATGCATCTGCTGGTCACCCAGCCAATTGAGGGCGCAGCAGGCGTGCTGTATGACCTGATAACCGATGGTTTTCATCAGGCCCATGTCTTCACATTCGGCGATGAATTCACCGGGACAGATCAGGCCGCGTTGCGGATGATTCCAGCGCAGCAGGGCTTCCAGCCCCGCCAGCTGCCCGCGCTCAAGGTTCATGCGCGGCTGATAATGCAGCTCGAACTGGTTGTGCCGCGCCGCCAGGCGCAATTCGGCAGCGAGCGTGCTGGTGCCCTGCATATCAAATTGCAGGTGATCGCTGTAGGCCACGAAACGGCAGCCGCTGATCGCCTTGGCCTGCAGCATGGCACTGCGTGCGTGGTCCATGAGCTCGCTCATACTGGAAGCATCGTCCGGGTAGAGCGCACCGCCAATGCTTGCGTCTATCGCTACGTGCTGGCCCTCGAGGTAGTAGGGTGCCGCGATGGCCTGCAGCATCTTGTCGGCGATGCGGGCCATGTCGGCGGGTGTGCCCACGTCCTCAAGTATTACGGCAAACTCATCGCCGCCGAGGCGAGCGATGCTGTCACTGCTGCGCAGCTTGCTCAGCATGCGCTGGCTTAACGCCTGGATAACCGCGTCGCCATTCTGTTCACCGTAGTGATCATTGATGTTGGTGAACTGATCGACATTGAGGTAGAGAAGCGCTGTCTTGAAGCGATAGCGCTGCGAGCGCTGCATGGCGCGTTCAAGGTGAGCGCGAAAACCCGCCCGGTTGAGCGTCCCGGTGAGGGCGTCGCGGTTCGATAGCTCGCTGATGGTGGTGCGGGCCTGTTTCAGCTCGATACTGTAGTCGAGCAGCCGGTGCAGCATGGGATCTTGCAGTTGCCCGCGCACCAGGTAGTCCTGCGCGCCACTGTCGCGCAGCTGGCGTAACTGCTCGCTGTCCGGGACACTGTCGCGCAGAAGAATGATGGGCAGGGACGGTACGTGTTTCTGTGCCAGGCGCAGCAGGTAGTCGGTTTCGGGCCCTGCGGCGAGGATGACGGCCTCTATCGCAGGGTCTGTCAGCGTATCCAGCGGGCGCTCAAGGGAGGTGCTGCTGCTCAACCGGAATCGGCGGGGCTCGGCGCGGTCCAGGCAGTCTGCCAGGATCAGATGGTCTGTTTTGTTGGCTGAAATCGCCAGAATCGTTCGCAGATCCACAGGCTCCCCGCATCATCCTTATATCGCCGCCTTCGGGCTCGCGCCCCACCGGCGTGGTTATATCGCTTCTTATTCTATATTTAACATGAGGTTATACGTAGTATGTGAGAGAAATTCTAGTAATTTTTCGCAAACACCGACGCATTCACATTTTTTTCCGGCGAAGAGGTCCGCAGTGCCGACCTTGCACGCGGCGACATCCGCTTAAATTGTGCTAGAATCCCCCGCCTTTTCGCACGACGGGCCGATCATGAGCATTGCCTCCGACAAGCTGGAATCCATCCGCAAGCAGGTTCAGGTTCATCTGGATAATGCTCAGCGGCACGAGCTGAGCCCCGAGCAGGAGCGCGAGCTGTGCGCGCGCATTGGCGAGCGTCTGCGCGCGGAAAATGCGGTGATTGTTGCGCATTACTACACCGCCCCGGCGATTCAGGCGCTGGCCGAGGCGACCGGTGGCTGCGTGTCGGATTCTCTGGAAATGGCGCGCTTTGGGCACGATCACCCGGCGACCACGCTGATTGTGGCCGGGGTACGTTTTATGGGGGAAACCGCGAAAATCCTCACCCCCGAAAAGCGTGTGCTGATGCCCACGCTTGAGGCGACCTGCTCCCTGGATCTCGGTTGTCCGATCGAGGAATTTTCAGCCTTCTGTGATGCGCATCCAGACCGCGAGGTGGTGGTGTATGCCAATACCTCGGCGGCGGTAAAGGCGCGCGCGGACTGGGTAGTAACCTCGAGCATTGCCCTGGATGTGGCCGAGCACCTGGCGGCGCAGGGCAAGAAGATCATCTGGGCCCCGGACAAACACCTTGGGGACTATGTGCGCCGCCAGAGCGGTGCCGACATCCTCATGTGGGACGGCGCCTGTATTGTGCATGAGGAATTCAAGGCCCGCGGGATAGCCGATCTGAAACGGGTCTATCCGGACGCCGCGGTGCTGGTGCACCCCGAGTCGCCTGCGGCGGTTCTCGAACTGGCCGATCGGGTCGGTTCGACCACGCAGATCATCCGCGCCGCCAGGGAGATGCCGAACCCCCGTTTTATCGTCGCCACGGACCAGGGCATCTTCTACAAGCTGCAACAGCAGGCACCGGACAAGGAATTCATTATCGCCCCGACGGCGGGCAATGGCGCTACCTGTCGCAGCTGCGCCAATTGCCCCTGGATGGCAATGAACGAACTGGAAGCGCTGGATCAGGTGTTTGAACGCGGCGGCAACGAGGTATTCGTCGACCCGGTCGTAGGGCAGCAAGCCATGGTGCCGTTGCGCCGCATGCTCGATTTTGCCGCCAATCTCAACAAGAGCGTGCTGGGTCGCGCCTGATTCAGATATCCATTCGTTCGCGCAATGTGTTGATATCGCTCAGGCGCTCGTTGATGCGCGCAGCCGCGACGTGGTTTGAGCCCACCAGCTTCAGTGCATAGCTCAACTGTTTCTCAGCCTCACCCAGGTTGCCCGTAAGGATGAAATATTCGGCGCGAGATTGATGCAGGCCGACAATATTTCCTGACAGGCCCTGAACCTCGGCCAGCAGATACCAGAGTGCGGGGTCCTCGGGCCGCACCTTGCTCTGCTCGAGCAGCACAGCCTCCGAAATATGCGGTTTGCGGTCTTGCATCAGGGCCCGCGCATACGCCATCGCCAGCGGGTGGCTGCCGGGAGACAGCTTCAGCTCATGCTCCAGCAGCTCTGCCGCCTTGCCCGGCTCGCCGCGCGTCATGAGGATGTCCGCATTGGCCAGCTTGTACTCAAGGCGTTCCGGGTTGCTGGACCAGATGCTGTCCAGTTCCAGTGCGGCCTGATCCACCCGGCCCGCCTCCGTCAGCGCCAGAACCAGGCCGTAGGTGGATGCCTCGCGTGAGCGCGTGTTGCCATCCAGCTCACCGCGAAACTGCTGTATCGCGGCTTCCGGTGTTGCGGCGAGGTGGTTGGCGACCCGGGCGCGCATCAACTGGTATTGCAGGTCATCCCTGTTCGCCGGGCTGGCGTACTGGCGCGCCCGGTTGCGGGTGTCGGCAATGCGGTTTTCCGAAAGGGGGTGGGTGCGCAGGAACTCGGGGATGCGGTTGCCGCTGGCGTAGCGCGAGGCCTGCAGCATGCGCTCGAACATGGCCGGTGTTGCATGCGGGTCGAGGCCGGCCGCAACCAGCGTCTGCATGCCGACACGGTCGGCTTCCGCCTCGTTGCTGCGGCTGTAACGCAATGCCGAATCCTGGGCTGCCGCCTGGGCCGCAGACAGCGCGGCCATGCCCGCATCGCCGCCGGCCGTGGCCAGCAACACGAAGCCCGCCAGCATGGCAGCCAGGTTCAGTGGCTGCTGATTGCGCTGGAACTCCACACGGCGCGAGAAGTGACGTTGACTCAGGTGCGCGATTTCATGCGCCAACACCGAGGCCAGTTCGTCTTCTGTCTGGGCATACATCAGCAGGCCGTTGTGCACGCCGATCACGCCCCCGGGGACGGCAAACGCGTTGATAGTCGGGTTGTCGACCAGCACCAGGTCGATGCGTCGATCCTCCAGCTGACTGTGTATGACCAGACGGTAGATCAGGTCTTCCAGATAATCGAACAGCAGCGGATCGTCCATGGTGGCCGCCTGGCTGCGGAAAATCTTCAGCCAGGTGCGGCCCAGCTGGTACTCGTATTCGGCGGAGAACAGGCTGGTACTGGACTCACCCAGATTGGGCAGCTTTAGCCCCTCCACGGCCTGTGTCGATGCCGTAGTCAGGGGCAGCAGTGTCGCCAGCAGGGCGGCGTGCAGCAGGGTCGGTCTGAAACGTCGGAGCAGCATACGCTCTTTACATACCACGTGTAATGACAGCCGCGCGGGCCAAGGGCAATCCCTGTATTGTACGTGAACGGCGCGCAGGCGGCCCAGCACGGTAACAGTCCCTGTGATGATCGTTTTACAGAAAAGTTCAGCGCTGTTGGGGTGTATCGGATGAATGGATATACTGCGCGGCGGACAAACCCGGCGGGTGGATGATGCAGAAGGCAAAGGACGCGGTGGTAGAGGTCGATGCGCAGGGGCTTGATTGCCCCATGCCGCTGCTGTTGGCAAAGCGGGCGCTCAACGGGATGGAGCCCGGAGCGTGTTTGCGGGTGCTGGCGACTGACCGCGGCTCACTGCGCGATTTCCGGGTATTCGCGGAGCAGTCCGGCCACGCGCTGTTGGCCTCTGACGAGCACGATGGCATTTACTCCTATCTGCTGAAAAAGCGTTAGGCAACAGGGACCTGCAGCATGCTGGATATCTTCAATAAGTGGTACAAGCGCTACCTGTTCGAAGAAGAGTCGGTGCTTTTGCTGGTGCTGCTCGTTGTTGCGGTGGCGCTGCTGATGACGATTGGCGACATTCTCGCGCCGGTCGTGGCTTCTATCGTGCTCGCCTATCTGATGCAGGGTCTTGCAGGACGTCTGGAGCAGCGTGGTTTGCCGGGCTGGGTGGGCGTAAGCGTGGCCTACACGCTGTTCGTTGGTATTTTCTTCGGTGTGACGCTCGGTCTGCTGCCGCTGGTCTGGCGTCAGCTGGTGGCGCTGGCCTCGGAAATGCCGCGTATGCTGGAGCAGGGTCGGCAGCTGTTGACCCTGCTGCCCGGTCGCTATCCAGACGTCGTCAGCCAGCAGCAGATCAACCAGATGGTGGCGCTGGCGCAGGCAGAGCTGGGTGGTCTCGGTCAGCAGGTGGTGACACGTTCACTGGCGACCATCCCCAGTATTTTGACCTTGCTGGTCTACATGATCCTGATTCCCATCCTCGTGTTCTTTTTTCTCAAGGATCGGCAGCAGATTTTGAGCTGGCTGGCCACCTTTCTGCCCAGCGAGCGCCCGTTGCTGCGTCGTATCTGGTCGGAGATGGACACCCAGGTCGCTAACTATGCGCGAGGGAAGGTGCTGGAGATCCTGATCGTCGGGTCAGTCAGCTATGTGTGCTTTACCTTCCTGCAGCTCAATTACGCGGCCCTGTTGGCCCTGTGCGTTGGCCTGTCGGTGATCATCCCCTATCTGGGTGCGGCGCTTGTGACATTGCCGGTACTGCTGGTGGGTTTCTTTCAATGGGGGTTCACGAGTGAATTTTACTGGCTGATGGCGGTCTATTTTGTCATCCAGGGTCTGGACGGCAATGTTCTGGTGCCCCTGCTGTTCTCCGAGGCCGTGAATCTGCATCCGGTGGCCATTATTCTCGCCGTGTTGTTTTTTGGCGGTATCTGGGGAGTATGGGGCGTCTTCTTTGCCATTCCCCTGGCAACCTTGATCAAGGCAGTGATCAATGCCTGGCCCACGCCTGTAGAGGGCCATAACCAACGCAGTCTGGAGTAAGTTCATGCAAGCAACCCGGTTTGGACGGTGGCATCGATCACTGGCCCTGTTTACTGTGCTCGCCCTGCTGGCTGCCTGTGCCAGCCTTCCCCCGGCACAGCCACAGCCGGTTAAGAGCCCCAATGACGACTATGCCTACCGCTACCTCACACTCCCCAACCAGCTTGAGGTGCTGCTCATTTCCGACCCGGATGCACCCAAGGCGGCCGCTGCCCTCGATGTGCTGGTAGGCAGCGGGGATAACCCACCCGGACGCGAGGGCCTGGCGCACTTCCTCGAACACATGCTGTTCCTCGGCACCGACAAGTACCCGGAGGCGGGGGATTATCAGCAGTACATCGACCAGCACGGTGGCAGCCACAACGCCTACACCAGCTTCGAGCACACCAATTATTTCTTTGATATCCAGGCAGCGTATTTACCCGGCGCGCTGGACCGGTTTGCCCAGTTCTTCATCGCCCCACGCTTTGACGCTGTCTATGTCGAGCGCGAGATGAATGCGGTCGAGGCGGAATACCAGATGGGGCTGCGCAGTGACTCGCGGCGAGGTCTGGATGTGCTGCAGGACGTCATGAACCCGGCGCATCCCTTCAGCCAGTTCACAGTGGGCAGCCTGCAAACCCTCGCGGACACGCCGGAACAGCCGATCCGCGAAGATCTGCTGCGTTTCTACGAACAGCACTACTCGGCTGACAAGATGCGCCTGGTGGTGTTTGGTGCCGAGTCGCTTGAACAGCTGGAAGCACTGGTGACGCCGCTGTTCAGCGCTGTCCCCAACCGTGACGTGGACGTGACGGATATACCCGAACCACTTTTCACACCGGAAAGCCTGCCCATGCTGCTGCAGGTCCAGCCCCAGGCGACCCTGCGCCAGCTGGAAGTGTCGTTTCCGGTAGCGGACTACCGCATTGACTATCGCAGCAACCCCCTTGCCTACCTCGGCAACCTGGTCGGGCACGAGGGGGCCGGCAGTCTGTTGTCCCAGCTCAAGGCAGAGGGCCTGGCGGAGACGCTGGCGGCAGGCTCGGGGCTCGGCTGGCGCGGCGGCGCCTTGTTCAGTATCAGTATCGGCTTGACGGAAGCGGGACTCGCCGGGCAGGACAGGGTATTGCAACTGCTGTTCGCCTACCTCGACCTGCTGCGTGCCGAAGGCCCGCAGCAGTGGTTGTACGACGAGCAGTCACGTCTGGCCGACCTGCAGTTCCGTTTTCGCGAGCAGGCGAACCCGGTGAACTATGTCAGTGCGCTGGCCAGCGGTATGCACGATTACGCCCCCGAAGACATCCTCCGTGGTGGCAGCCTGATGAGCGAATATGCGCCAGCGCTGATCGAGGAGCTGCTGGCCTCGGTGGTGCCGGAAAACGCACTGGTGACCATCAGCCATGCCTCGGTTCCGGTCGACAGGGTAAGCCCCCACTACGAGGTACCCTACAGCGTGCAGACCGTGAGCGCCGAGCTGCTTGCGCGCTGGACTGCGCCGGTGGGTGATACCGCATTGGCCTTGCCCGCCCCGAATGAGTTTATTGCCGAAGATGTCACGTTGGTGAGCGAGGATCCGGTTGCGCAGGCGCCGGAGCGTACCCTGGAAACTGCGCGCCAGACCGTTTGGTTCGGTCAGGATACGGAGTTTGGTGTGCCTCGCGGGGCCCTGTACATCAACTTCCGCTCGCCGCATGTGGGAGAGACTCCCGAGCAGGCGGCTGCGGCCTTGTTGTATACCGCGCTGTTGAAAGATGCCGTCAACGAGTTTACCTATCCTGCGTTGTTGGCAGGGCTGAATTTCGATGTCTACAAGCATGCGCAGGGTATCAGCCTGCGTATCAGCGGCTATGACGACAAACAGCAGCGTCTGCTGGATCGCCTGCTGGTCGCGATCGATGAGGCCAGTTTCAGTGATCAGCGCTTCAACAATATCCGCGCTGACATGGTGCGCGGCCTGAAGAACGCCGTGGCCAAGCGACCCAGCAGCCAGGTGATCGACGATGCCCGCGAGGCGTTGTTGCATGATGAGTGGGGTGAACAGCCGCTGATTGATGCACTGGAGGCAATCAGCCTGTCCGGTCTGAACGCCTGGGTGCGGGATTTCTGGGGTGAGGCAACAGCGGAAACCCTGCTCTACGGCAACTACACGGCGGACAAGGTGCAGGCTGTGGCAGAGCGTGTGAACACGCTGCTGGCCCCCGGTGAGCCCCTCGCAATGCCCCCGCTGCAGGTGACCCGTCTGGAGCCCGGGACTGCCCTGAAGTATGTGGTGGAAGTGCCCCATGACGACGCGGTAGTGGGATGGTACCTGCAGGCAGCGGGGGATACCTGGAGCGACAGGGCGGCAACGGCTTTGACCGCGCACGTTATCAAGACGGGTTTCTACCAGCAGCTGCGCACCGAGCAGCAGCTGGGCTACGTGGTCAGCGCCTTTGCCTGGCCGCAGCTGGACGTGCCGGGGTTGATGATGCTTATCCAGTCGCCCAATACGCCCGCGCCCGCCATTGTCGAGGCGATGGATCGCTATCTGGACGGCGTCGACGCCAGTCTTGATGAGGCGCAGTTCCTGCGCTACCGCGACTCCCTGGTCGGTGAGATCCTCCGCCCCGACAAGAACCTGTGGGAGCGGGCGGAGTTCTACTGGCAGTCGATCGCCAAGCGCGAAACGGCATTTGACAGCCGCCAGCAGCTCGCCGAGGCGGTGCAATCCATGGCGCTCGATGACTGGCGCCGCTACTTCGACGCGGTGTTCATGCAGCAGCGGCGGTCCCTGCTGGTGGTTGCTCCGGGCAAAGCGGCAGCCGTTCCGGGTGGTTATGGTGAGTCGGTTGAGTCGGCGGCGGCGGTGAAGGCGCGTATGGGGGTCTACACCATCCAGTAGCATTGCCGTCTGCGCGGCCTCTGTGGCATGAAAGTGTCGAATAAGGTTCCATAAAAGAACTGTATGTTTGTCACAGCGGGTATGTGTGGTGTACTGTGCTACCCCGTACGTGAGGCGCGCGCAGGCAAAAGCAGGTAATTTCTGACGTTACCGGCTATACTCAGCCCTGTGTTGTGAGTGCATATAAGGTTCTATTTAAGAACTAATAAAGCTGCGTACGCACAAGCCACCCCGCTTGAGGAGTTTAAGCCGCATGACCGAAGACAAGGACCCGATCGAAACACGGGAATGGATGGACGCGCTGGACGCGGTCAGCAAATACAGTGGGCCGGAGCGCGCCGCTGAGTTGCTTATCGAGCTTGCCAAGCACGCCACCGAGACCGGCGTGCGTTTGCCGACGGCGATTACCACACCGTTCCGGAATACCATCGCACCGCGCGATGAAAAGCTGATGCCCGGCGACCTGTTCATGGAACGTCGCATCCGGTCTCTGGTGCGCTGGAACGCACTGGCCATGGTGATGCGCGCCAACGACAACGACGAGGGGCTGGGTGGTCACATCTCCTCGTTTTCCTCCAGCGCTACCCTGTACGATGTGGGCTTCAACTATTTCTTCCGCGGCAACGAGAACGGGCATCCCGGTGATCTTGTGTTCTACCAGGGACACAGTGCCCCCGGCATGTATGCCCGCTCCTACCTGGAAGGCCGGCTGACCGAAGAGCAGTTGGATAACTTCCGCCGCGAAGTCGATGGCAATGGCCTGTCCTCCTACCCACACCCCTGGCTGATGCCCGATTATTGGCAATTCCCCACGGTGTCCATGGGGCTGGGGCCCATTCAGGCCATCTACCAGGCCCACGTGATGAAGTATCAGCAGAGCCGCGGGCTTGTCGATCATGGCGATCGCAACGTGTGGTGTTTCCTCGGCGATGGAGAGTGCGACGAGCCGGAGTCACTGGGTGCCATTTCCATGGCCGGGCGGGAGCGCCTCGGCAATCTGATTTTCGTGGTCAACTGCAATCTGCAGCGGCTGGATGGTCCGGTGCGCGGCAACGGCAAGATCATTCAGGAACTGGAGGGCGTGTTCCGCGGTGCGGGCTGGGACGTGCTCAAGGTGATTTGGGGGCGCAAGTGGGACCCGCTGCTGGAGAAAGACGACAGCGGCCTGCTGCAGCAGCGCATGGACGAGGTCTGCGATGGTGAGCTGCAGAACTACAAGTACAACGGTGGCGCCTACACCCGTGAGCATTTCTTCGGCAAGTACCCGGAGACCCTGAAGCTGGTCGAGGACTTGTCGGACGACGACATCATGTACCTCAACCGTGGCGGCCACGACCCCTACAAGCTTTACGCGGCCTATGCCCAGGCGGTCGCGCAGCACGAACGTCCCACAGTGATTCTGGCGATGACCGTCAAAGGCTACGGCACGGGCGAGTCGGGCGAAGCCAATAACGAGACCCACTCGCTGAAGAAGCTCGATCTCGACAGCCTGAAGGCATTCCGCGATCGCTTCGGCATTCCCATATCGGATTCCGAGCTCAAGGATGTGCCGTATTACCGGCCAGCACCGGACAGCCCGGAAATGCGCTACATGATGCAGCGGCGGGAAGAGCTGGGTGGGTTGATTCCTGCTCGGCGCAAGGAGCTTGAGCTGCTGGAGACGCCGCCGCTCAGTGCCTTCGACAACCAGCTCAAGGGTAGCGGCAAGCGGGAAATCTCCACCACGATGGCGTTCGTGCGCCTGCTCTCAACCCTGGTCAAGGACAAGCATATTGGCGAGCGCGTGGTGCCCATCGTACCCGATGAGGCCCGCACCTTCGGTATGGAAGGCATGTTCCGCCAACTGGGCATCTATTCTTCCGTTGGCCAGCGTTACACGCCGCAGGACGCCGGGCAAATCATGTTCTACAAGGAAGACCAGAAGGGACAGATCCTGGAGGAGGGCATCAACGAAGCCGGTGCCTTCTCCGCCTGGATCGCGGCGGCGACCTCCTACAGCACCAGCGGCTATCCGATGGTGCCGTTCTACATCTTCTACTCCATGTTCGGTTTCCAGCGTATTGGCGATCTGGCCTGGGCGGCTGGCGACAGCCAGGCGCGGGGGTTTCTGATCGGTGCCACGGCGGGTCGCACCACGCTCAACGGGGAAGGACTGCAACACCAGGACGGCCACAGCCACATCCTGGCCAGCACCATCCCCAACTGCGTCAGCTACGACCCCGCCTATGCCTATGAGCTGGCCGTCATCATCCAGGACGGTTTGCGTCGCATGTACCAGGAAGGGGAGAACAAGTTCTACTACATCACCACGATGAACGAAAACTACCAGCAGCCCGAGATGCCCCAGGGTGCGGAGGAAGGCATCGTGCGTGGCATCTACGCCCTGCGGCGCTCGACGCGCAAGAAGGGGCCGCGCGTGCAACTCATGGGCGCCGGCACCATATTGCGGGAAGTCGAGGCGGCTGCGGCCATGCTGGAGCAGGACTACGGTGTGGCAGCGGATGTGTGGAGCCTGACGAGCATCAACGAGCTGCAGCGCGAGGGCAAGAGTGTGGCGCGCTGGAACCTGCTGCACCCGGCGGACGAGCCGCGCGTGCCTTACCTGACCCAGCAGCTGGAGGGGCATGACGGGCCTGTCATTGCGGCGACTGACTACATGAAAGCGCATGCAGAACAGCTGCGCCAGTTCATTCCCCGTCGCTATGCGGTGTTGGGTACGGATGGCTACGGTCGCAGTGACACCCGTGAGCGTCTGCGACGGTTTTTCGAGGTGAGCCGGGAGTTCGTTGTGCTGGCGGCCCTCAAGGCGCTGGTGGATGAAGGGGCGCTGAAGGCGGCTGTGGTGGTCGAGGCCATGCAGGCCCTGGGCATCTCCCCGGACAAAGTCGATCCCACCACCCTTTAACGGTACAGGAAACGAGGCGCATGGCTAAGCAACAGATAACGGTACCGGATATCGGCGGCGCAGAGGGCGCAGAGGTGATCGAACTGCTGGTCGCAGCAGGCGACCAGATCGAGCTGGAGCAGGGGTTGCTGGTGCTCGAATCGGACAAGGCCTCCATGGAAATACCCTCTACGCTGGCCGGTAAGGTGCTGCAGGTTCTGGTGAAGGTGGGTGATGAGCTTTCCGAGGGGCACCCGATTGTTGTTGTGGAAACCGAGGCTGAGGCTGAAGCCGAGCCAGAACCCGAATCCAGCGCCGATACAGCGGAGCCCGAGGGTGGGTCTCCCGCCGGTGAGGCTGTGCAGGACGCCGACGTTGAGCCGGTGGCTGCGGAGCAGGCGTCATCGGGCGGCGGCGCGCCCAGCGAGATCACTGTCGAGGTGCCCGACATTGGCACCGACGATGCGGTCGATGTCATTGAACTCTGTGTAAAGCCCGGGGACGAGGTCGCTGAGGGCGACTCACTGGTGGTGCTGGAGTCCGACAAGGCCTCCATGGAGGTGCCATCCCCGCGCGCCGGCAAAGTGATCCGTATGCTGGTCAAAGAGGGTGCAGCCGTGCGCGAGGGCGACCCCCTGGTGCTGCTGGAGAGTGCCCGGGATGAGCCGGTCGAGGTCAGCGCCGGCGGCGACAGTCCCGCGGCCAGTACGGAGTCGACGCCGGTTGATGACTCTGTGGCACAAGCACCCGCGACAGCGGGGGCAGCCACCAGCCAGCCCGCGGCCAGAGACAGTGATGACACGCTGGTATACGCAGGACCCGCGGTGCGCAAGCTGGCCCGTGAACTCGGCGTCGACCTGGCGAAGGTGACTGGCTCCGGGCCCCGTGAGCGGGTGCTCAAGGAGGATGTGCAGGGATTTGTGCAGCGCGCCCTGAGTGGCAAGGCGCCGGTCGCCGCCGTCGGAGCCGGCTTGCCGACCGTCCCGGATGTCGATTTCAGCGCCTTCGGTGCTGTCGAAACCGTACCGCGTACCAAGCTCGATAAGCTCACCGCCGCCAATATGCAGCGCAGTTGGTTGAATGTGCCGCATGTCACGCAGTTTGACGACGCCGACATCACGGACCTGGAAGCGTTTCGCAAGAGCATGAAGGGGGAGGCGGAGCAGCGTGGTACGCGGCTTACGCCGATGCCCTTCCTGCTCAAGGCCTGCGCCACCGCTTTGCGCGACAATCCGAAGTTCAATGCTTCGGTGACAGCCGATGGTGAGAGCCTGGTCTACAAGCACTATGTCCACATCGGCATGGCGGTGGATACACCGGTAGGGCTTATGGTACCGGTGATACGCGATGTGGATCGCAAGTCCATCTGGGAACTCGCGGATGAGGTGGTGGAGCTGGCGGAGAAGGCGCGAGAGCGCAAGCTCAAGCCTGCTGAGATGCAGGGTGGCTGCTTCACGATTTCCAGCCTCGGCAATATCGGTGGCAACGGCTTCTCCCCGATTGTGAACACTCCGGAGGTGGGGATCCTGGGCGTTTCCCGCGCGGCGGTGAAACCGGTGTGGGACGGCCAGGCGTTCCAGCCACGCACGCTGCTGCCGCTATCACTGTCCTACGATCATCGCGTCATCAATGGCGGTGACGCCGGCCGGTTCTGCACGCAATTGGTGACGCTGCTGGGGGATATACGCAGGTTACTGTTCTAGCGCGCCGCGCCGGTTGGCACGGAGCCTGCTAGGACTGTCAGCAGGCGGATGCGAACGCGACAGGAGAAGGCGTGACGGCAGGCAACATACAGGATTCTGGCCAGCAGGACTGGCGTGCCGCTTTCCTCACGAGAGAAAACCTGCCTGCGGATTACCTCGCCGAGGCCAGGCGCTGGTTTGACCCGGTTGCGGTGCAGCTGGCCGAGGTGCACCACAGCAGTGCAAAGTCGACGCTATTGGTGGGCATAAATGGTGCGCAGGGGGCAGGAAAGACCACGCTTGTCGCCTACCTCTGCGACTGGTTGGTGCATGAAGCCGGGCTCTCTGCACTGTGCATGTCGCTGGACGATTTCTACCTGACGCGCGCTGAGCGGCAGGCGCTGGCGCTCTCCGTGCATCCCCTGTTGGCAACTCGCGGGGTTCCCGGCACCCACGACATCCCGCTGTTGTTGCACACGTTGCAGGCCTTGAGGGTCTCCGGTGACGTGGCGGTTCCCCGCTTCAGCAAGGCCGAGGACGAACGACAACCCGCTGTGGCGTGGCCGCGTATCCGCGCACCGCTGGACGTTGTGCTGCTCGAAGGATGGTGCCTGGGTGTCTCGCCCGAACTGCCGGCGGCGCTCGCGGCCCCCTGTAACGCACTGGAACAGCGTGAGGATCCACAGGCGGTCTGGCGCGGCTACGTCAATCAACAGCTGGCCGGCGTCTATGCAACGCTGCACGCACAGCCGGATCGCTGGTTGATGCTGCAGGCACCCTCGTTTGACGACGTGCTGCGCTGGCGAACGGAGCAGGAAAACCGGCTGCGTGCCAGGATAGGTGCCACAGAACATGCGGTTGGCCTCATGGACGACGCCGCGCTGGCGCATTTCGTGCAGCACTACGAGCGCCTTACACGGCATTGTCTGGCGAGCCTGCCGCCGCGCATGGACCTGGTGTGGACACTTGGCAGCGACCGCAGCATAAACGCCTGGGCAGGTCCCATGGTGCCCCGATGAAGCCGCGCCTGCTGGTATTCACCGATCTGGATGGCTCCTTGCTGGACCACCACAGCTATCGCTGGGATGCCGCTGCAGACGCGCTGCGCCAGCTGCGTGAGGCCGAGATCCCGGTGATCCTCGCGAGCAGCAAGACCCGTGCGGAAATGCTGCCCCTGCAAAGCGCGCTGGGCCTCAGGTATCCCATGATCGTTGAGAATGGCGCGGCGATCGTTGTGCCTTCGGGCACCTTTCGTGAACCACTGCCCGAGGCGCTACCCTGCGGGGACGGGCAGGAGGTGCGTTTCGCACCCCCCCGGGACCGTTGGCTGGCCCTGCTGAATGCGCTGGCGGCAGAGTTTGCGGGTGAGTTCGCCGGCTTTGAGCGCCTGGGCATCGACGGCATCGTGGCGGCGACGGGCCTTGATGCTGACGCGGCGGCGCTGGCGGCACGGCGCGAATTCAGTGAGCCGGTGCAGTGGCTGGGTACCCCCGGGCGTCGCGCGCAGTTTGTAGACGCGCTGGAAGCCGCAGGGGCGCGTGTCCAACAGGGAGGACGTTTCCTGACGGTGGCAGGGGATTGTGACAAGGGGCAGGCATTGCGCTACCTGCGCAGCGCCTACCGGCATGACGCGCCGGGGCGGCCGCTGCATGACCTCGCCATCGGCGACAGCGGCAACGATGTACCGATGCTGGAGGCAGCAGAAACCGCGCTGCTGGTGCGCTCGCCGACACACGACTTTCCACCGCTGGCACGCACGGACGGTGTGCTGCACAGCACCGGGCTGGGTCCGGCAGGCTGGTGCGAGGGTGTGCTTGCCTGGCTGCACCAATACACAATAGCAGGAGACTGATCAGAATGGGCGATTTCTACCAGAACGGCATTATCACCACCTTGCACAATCTCTCGCACCGCTCCGTGGCCGAACTGGAAGCCGAGCTGCTGCGCTTTTCGCGGACCCGTCCACTGGGACTCATCCTGCCTTCCCTGTATTCGGAGCTGGAGGGTGCGGCGCTACCGCATATCGTGCAGGAGCTGGCGCATGTGCCCTATCTGGCAGAAGTCGTGATCGGCCTCGACCGGGCGGACGAGGCGCAATACCGGGCCGCCCTGGCCTTCTTCTCGGACCTGCCCCAGCGCCATCGTGTGCTCTGGAACGACGGCCCGCGTCTGCGCGCCCTGGATGCGGAGCTGGATGCACGCGATCTGGCGCCGCGCGAGGCCGGTAAGGGTCGCAACGTGTGGTATTGCATGGGCTACACGCTGGCCTCCGGGCGTGCCGAATCAGTGGCGCTGCACGATTGCGACATTCTCACCTACGAGCGCGGGCTGCTGGCGCGCCTGATTTATCCCGTATCCAACCCGCAGTTCAATTACGAGTTCTGCAAGGGCTACTATGCGCGGGTGGCGGACGGCAGAATCAATGGGCGGGTCAGCCGTCTGCTGGTGACGCCGCTGCTGCGCGCCCTGAAAAAAACCGTGGGCGATATGGAGTACCTGGATTACATGGACAGCTTCCGCTACCCGCTGGCTGGCGAGTTCTCCTTCCGCCGCGATGTGCTCACCGATATTCGCATACCCAGTGACTGGGGGCTGGAAATCGGTGTGCTGTCGGAAGTGTATCGCAACTATGCCAACAACCGGCTTTGCCAGGTCGACATTGCGGACGTCTATGATCACAAGCATCAGGAGATGTCGCAGGATGATGCGACCCGCGGCCTTTCGCGCATGTCGATCGACATTGCCAAAGCGCTGTTCCGCAAGCTTGCTACCCGCGGGGTCACCTTCAACAGCGAAACCTTCCGTTCACTGAAAGCGACCTATTACCGCATCGCCCTCGATTTTGTAGAGACCTATCACAATGACGCGGTGATGAATGGCTTGAGTCTGGACATCCACAAGGAGGAAATGGCGGTCGAAATGTTTGCCGAGAATATTATGAAGGCCGGTGAAGCCTTCCTCGAGTACCCCATGGAGCGGCCCTTCATTCCCAGCTGGAACCGTGTGATCAGTGCGGTGCCGGATATCCTTGAGCGGCTGCAGGAGGCGGTGGACGCAGACATGCAGGACTACGGCACTCAGCGGTGATGGGTTCCGCACAGTCCGACTTCGAATGGCTGCAGGCGCGCGTACAGCAGCATCTGGAGGTGATCTACGCGGATACACCGGCCGCAGCATCAACCTCTGAGCTGGTGCCCCAGCTGATACAGGCGATGCGCCTGCAGCGTGATGTAGCCACCCCGGCGCCAGGCAGGAACACCTGGAGTGAGCGCGATGCCCTGCTCATTACCTACGGGGACAGTCTGCTGGCACCTGGCGAGAAGCCCCTGCACACGCTGAAGCGGTTTCTCGATGCCTATACCAAGGGCGTGATCAGCGGCGTGCACATTCTGCCGTTCTATCCCTGGACATCAGATGATGGCTTTGCCGTGCTTGACTACTCCAGCGTCAATGAGGCGCTGGGCGATTGGGACGATATCGGTGAGATCGCCGCGTCCTGCGACCTGATGGCGGATCTGGTGATAAACCACTGCTCGAGCCGGAGTGCCTGGTTCGAAAATTTCCTGCTTGACGAGTCACCGGGCCGCGACTACTTCTTCACCGCGGACCCCGCACAGGACCTCTCCGCGGTGGTGAGGCCCCGGACCTCCCCGCTGCTGCGCACGGTGGAGACCGTGCGCGGCCCTCGTCATGTCTGGTGCACCTTCAGCCACGACCAGGTCGATCTCGATTTCAGCAACCCTGAAGTCTTGCTGCAATTCGTGCGCATCGTGCGGCTGTATCTGGACCGCGGTGTGCGCATCTTTCGCCTCGACGCCATCGCTTTCCTGTGGAAAATCCCGGGGACCAGCTGCCTCAATCTTGAGCAAACACATGAAGTGGTGCGCCTGCTGCGCACACTGATCGAGCATGCAAGACACGATGCCATCCTGATTACGGAAACCAACATCCCCAACCTGGAGAATCTGTCCTACTTTGGCAACGCCAACGAAGCCCACTGTGTCTACAATTTTTCACTGCCGCCGCTGCTGATCAATACGCTTTTGACCGGCGATTGCACTTACCTGCGGCAGTGGCTGATGGCAATGCCGCCAGCCCGCAGCGGTACGACGTTTTTCAACTTTATCGCTTCTCACGATGGCATCGGCCTGCGCCCCGTTGAGGGCCTGTTGAGTGACGACGAGCTGGCTGCCCTGCTCGGTGCTCTGCAGCGCTTTGGTGGACAGGTGTCCTGGCGTGCGTTGGAGGGCGGGGCGCAGCGCCCTTACGAGGTGAACATCGCGCTCTATGACGCGTTGCAGGGCACCGTGCGCGGGCCGGATAGCTGGGCCTTTGCGCGCTTTGTCTGCGCACATGCCATCATGTTCGCGCTGGAGGGCATCCCCGGGTTGTATATCCACAGCCTTCTGGGCACGCGCAATGATTATCAGCGCATGGAACACACGGGACATAACCGCGCGATCAATCGGCATCAGTGGCAGTGGTCAGAGCTGGAGGCGCAGCTTGCGGATCCAGCGAGCACCCACCGCCAGGTGATGCTCGCACTGGAAGCCCTGCTGCGCCTGCGCGGCGCACAGCCGGCATTCCATCCCAATGCGGCTCAGTTTACCCTGCAACTCGGCAGCGCCCTGTTTGGCTTCTCGAGGCACAGTCAGGAGCCTGCGCAGCAGATATTCTGTATCAGTAATATCACCGATGAGCCACGCCTGTTGAGCTTCCTCGACCTGAGTCTGCCCGAGCAGGCGGAATGGGAAGACCTGATCAGCGGAGAACGTTATCCCGATCCTGACCAGTCACTGCAGCTGGAACCCTACCAGACCGTCTGGATCAGCTGTCGCGTGACGCTCACTCCCCGCTCACCAGGGTAACGGCAAACAGGGCCGTGGTGCCGCTGACCTCGTTGCCGACGATCAGCAGCGCCTCGCCATTGGGACTCTGCTCTGCCGGCACGAAGCGAATGGATTCGGGGCCCAGGTCGCCCACCGCAGAGAAGTTGCCCCCGTCAACCAGGCTTTCGATATTCTGACTGAAGTCTCGCGTGTTGACGTATTGCACAAACGTCGCGTTCTCTGGGTTGCTGATGTCGTAAACCATGATCCCACCCACACGCTCGAGTCCGACAAACGCATAGAACTTGCCGTCGATGCTGGCGATTTCCAGAGCTTCTGGCTCCGGGCCCTTGTCATCCGAGCGATCATCGCCGGTATTGTCGTCGTTGCTGGCATTAAAGCTGTCACCCAGACGCTGCGCGGTGACAGTTTCGAAGTCGGCGCCGCTGTCGAACACCAGTGAACCGTTGCGGCTGTCCCAGATGCTGAAAGAGCGCGCGCCAAAGCTGTACAAGTGCTCATATACGCAGCCAGCGGTGGGTTGTCCGCTCGATTCCAGACTGCCCGCGGGACAGTCTCGTACACCGAGGTTCGTAATGACCTTGATACGACCGAGGTTGGCGTTGTCAAGGAGGGAGTCCAGGTCCGGTGCAAAGCGCTCCAGATTTGCCAATTCTATAGTCGCGCCCGTATCCAGGATGTCGCCGACGCGGATCTCGTCGAGATAGTGAAAGCAATCGCCGTCGTCGTAGTCGAAACCGCCCTGTGCGCTGCACTCGGCTTCGTTGGCCGCATCGGTCAGGTATTCTCGGCCATCGCCCTCGTTGGCACTGACGACATAGGTGATGCCATTGACGGTGTAGCTCTTCAGGCTGTCAGGCATGAAGGTTCCTCGCAGAGGCCATTCACGAATGTTGGTGCCGCCGTCCCGATTGCTGGCGTCCAGACCATTGCCGGTCAGGCCATGGTCCTTGTAACCCAGGCCGATAACCGCACTGATTTCGCCTGCTGCCACGTCGACAACCGCCAACGCATTGTTTTCCTGTAGCGCTACCCAGGCCGTGCTGCCGTCAGCTGCTACGGTGATGAATTCGGGTTCGATATCCTGTGCAACGCTCGCGCTCTTTGCGGAAATACGCACACCTGCCCCCAGCGTCTTGCTGCCACCGGTGTTGAAGTCGGTGAAACGCAGCGTTCTACTCACGGGATTGCCTGCGCCGGCAGTGAGATCGATCAGCGTGATACTGCCTTCGGGGTCGACACTATAGTCGCCATTGGGCTCGCCTTCGTTGGCGACCAGCAGATTTTTACCGTCGGGGGTAAATGTCAGCATGTCGGGCAGCGCGCCAGCTTCGATGGCAGAAAGGAAAGTGCCGTCTGTCTGGTACAGGGCGACGTAGCCGTTGTCCTGTTTACTGTCGGCCTCCACGGCCACGGCCAGCAGGCTACCGGCAACCGCTACACTGTTAGCCGCGCCGAGCGCTTCCGGATCAGCCAGCGCAGTCACGGCGCCGGCGATATCAGCCGCCACGTTGAGAGTACCCGCCAGCACTGGCATATCGGGTGCGCTGATGTCGAGGATGTCCACCCTGCCGGATTGCGCGTTGACCACAAACGCCTGACGTGTGGCCGGGTCATAGTCAACAATTTCTGCGGCGCTCTCATCAAATTCCCCGGTCTCATAGCGGCCCAGAAAGCTCAACGCGATGCGGCTGTTGGCGGCGTTCTCCCCTGCGGGCCCCTGTTCACCCGGGCTACCGTCAGCGCCATCGAGTCCGTCGCGGCCATCGTCGCCATCGCAGCCTGCAAGCATGGCAGGAAGAGTCAGGCAGGTGGCCAGCAGCCAGGGGTTGAGTCGACGCATGGGATTCTCCGTTCGGTTCAGCAGTGAATGCAGCTGCAGGATGCGAGGACTTTGTGACGTGATGATGGCGCTGAGGTAACAGTTCGGTGACCATTCTGTGACTGGTGGAAGCGACTTTGAGGCGGTGTTGCCTGTGATACACTCGCGGCAGCGCCCGCAGGCGGCGCACTCGACTGAACAAAATCAGGGAAACAACCGATCATGATCATAAAGCCCCGCGTGCGCGGTTTCCTTTGCACCACAACCCACCCCGTTGGCTGCGCCACCAACGTGCGCAACCAGATTGACTACGTGAAGCGGCAGGGCCCTGTCGACAACGGCCCCAAGCGGGTGCTGGTCATAGGCGCTTCTACCGGCTACGGGCTGGCTTCCAGGATCACAGCGGCGTTTGGCGCCGGCGCGGCGACCCTCGGTATTTTCTTTGAGAAAGAAGGCACCGAGTCCAAGCCGGGTACGGCGGGCTGGTACAACAGTGCAGCGTTTCACAGGGCTGCCGAGGCGGAGGGGCTCTACGCCAGAAGTATCAATGGCGATGCGTTCAGCGATGAGGTCAAGCAGAAGGCCATCGCCACGATACGCGAGGATCTGGGGCAGGTAGACCTGGTGGTCTACAGCCTGGCGTCTCCCCGCCGGCAGCATCCGGTCACCGGCGTGGTACACAATTCCACCCTGAAGCCCATCGGCAAGCCTACCGTGCAGAAGGGCGTCAACACCGACAAGCAGGAAGTGCAGGATTTTCACCTCGAACCCGCCACGCAGGAAGAAATCGACAATACGGTAGCGGTGATGGGAGGCGAAGACTGGCAAATGTGGATCGAAGCGCTGGATGACGCTGGCGTGCTGGCCGAGGGCGCGAAAACCACGGCATACACCTATATCGGCGAGAAAATGACCTGGGATATCTACTGGCACGGCACAATCGGTGCCGCCAAGCAGGATCTGGATCGGCGCGTCGTGGGGATTCGTCAGCGCCTGGCCGCGCAGGGCGGCGACGCGCGTGTTTCGGTTTTGAAAGCGGTGGTTACCCAGGCCAGTGCGGCCATTCCCGCCATGCCGATTTACCTGGCGATTCTGTTCAAGGTCATGAAGGCCCGGGGGACACACGAGGGCTGTATCGAGCAGGTGGATGGCCTGTTCCGCAACTCGCTGTACAACCCGACGCCTGAACTGGACGACCAGGGTCGCCTGCGGGCTGATGGCAAGGAACTGGATCCGGAAGTGCAGGCTGAAGTGGCGGCGCTCTGGCAACAGATCGATACCGATAACCTGCATCAGTTGTCGGACTTTCAGGGTTACCGTCGCGAGTTCCTGCAACTGTTCGGTTTTGAGGTGGATGGCGTTGACTACGACGCCGATGTGAATCCGCTGGTTCCCATTGAGAATATGGTGTAATCCGATGTTTGAACATGGCGTGCCGTTTCGCCTTAACGACCGCGTGCGCCGCCTGGTGGCGCCCAATCCGGGCATGATGACGGGCCCGGGTACCAACACCTATCTGCTCGGTGAGGAGCAGGTCGCGGTGGTCGACCCCGGCCCCGCTATCCCGGAGCACATCGAGGCCATCCTTGCAGCTGGCGCCGGGCGGATTCGCTGGATTATCTGCACCCATACCCACCCCGACCACTCACCGGCATGGCAGGGCGTGGCAGCGGCCACCGGCGCTGAGGTGATCGGCGCAATGCCTGCCGACGACCGGTTCCAGGACGATACCTTTTCACCGACAACCCTGCTCAGTCACGATTGGGTGTTGTCGGCCCCGGAATTCACACTGCGGGCCCTGCATACGCCGGGCCACGTGAACAATCATTACTGCTTTCTGCTGGAAGACGACGGTATGTTGTTCGCTGGCGACCACATCATGAACGGGTCAACCGTCGTGATAGTGCCGCCCGGCGGCGACATGAAGGCTTATATTGACTCCCTGCAGCTGTTGCTGGATTACCCCCTGCAGAGTATCGCGCCCGGCCATGGCGACCTGATTCACACCCCCCGCGAGGAAGTGGCGGGTCTGGTTGAGCATCGTCTGGCACGCGAGCGCAAGGTGGTGGCGGGGCTCTCCTCGCTGGGACAGGCGGACCTCAATGCGCTGGTCAAGGTGGTGTACGACGACGTCGATCCCGCGCGTCATGATTGGGCCAAACTTTCGCTGTCCGCCCATCTGATCAAGCTGGCTGACGAGGGGCGAGCGCGCGGTGATGTCGCGGCGGAGCGCTGGACGTGGCTGGGCTAGTGCATCGGACATAGACCTTGGTCGAGTTGCGCCCCTTCCGGGAAGCAGTATCATCGACTCCAAAGTCACCACCGGCGGAAGCAATAACATGTCCCATTTCCCCATACACAAGGTTCCCGAGAATTTCCGTGATGCGCACATCACGTCCGAGCGCTATCGTCAGATGTACCAGCGTTCCGTTGACGATCCCGCGGGATTCTGGGGCGAGAAAGCCACCGAATTCCTGAAGTGGGACCAACCGTGGCACACGGTTGTCGACTACGATTTTCACGAGGGGCGTGCCAGCTGGTTTGCGGGCGGCCGGCTGAACGTTAGCGTCAACTGCATAGACCGCCACCTCGACACCCGCGCAGACCAGACCGCGCTGCTCTGGGAGGGCGATGACCCGACGCAGAGCCAGCATGTCACCTACCGTGAGTTGCACGAGCAGGTGTGCCGCCTGGCCAACGTGTTGCGCGCACGCGGCGTGGGCAAGGGGGACCGGGTGTGCATCTACATGCCCATGGTGCCGGAGGCAGCCTACGCAATGCTGGCCTGTACCCGCATTGGCGCCATCCACTCGGTGGTCTTCGGCGGGTTCTCACCCACAGCCATCGTAGATCGCATCCAGGACGCCGACTGCCAGACGGTCATTACGGCGGATGAAGGTCGGCGCGGTGGCAAGACCATCGCCCTGAAGAGTAACGTCGACACGGCGCTGGAGTCCTGCCCCAATGTGCACACCTGCATAGTCGCACGGGTGACTGGCGCCGACGTGGCCTGGAAGCAGGGCAGGGACGTCTGCTACAACGAAGCGACAGCCGCGGCTTCCGCACAGTGCGAGCCGGAGAGCATGGAGGCGGAAGACCCGCTGTTTATCCTGTATACCTCGGGCTCAACCGGCAAGCCGAAGGGGGTTCTGCACACCACCGGGGGCTATCTGCTGCAGGCCGCGATGACGTTCAAATACACCTTCGATTACCGCGAGGGTGAGATTTTCTGGTGTACAGCAGACGTTGGCTGGGTAACAGGACACACCTACATCCTCTACGGTCCCCTGGCCAACGGCGCCACGACCCTGATGTTTGAGGGGGTACCCACCTGGCCCGATTCAGGCCGCTGCTGGGAGGTGATCGACAAGCACCAGGTCAACACGTTCTACACGGCGCCGACGGCCATCCGATCGCTGCACGCCCACGGTGATGAGCCCGTCAAGCGCAGCTCCCGCGCGAGTCTGCGTTTGCTGGGGTCGGTCGGTGAACCCATCAATCCCGAAGCCTGGGAATGGTACTACCGGGTCGTCGGTGATTCCCGCTGTCCAATTGTCGACACCTGGTGGCAGACGGAGACGGGCGCGCAGATGATCACGCCACTGCCGGGTGCAACGGACCTCAAGCCGGGTTCTGCGAGTATGCCGTTCTTCGGTGTGCAACTCGCCCTGCTCAATGAGGACGGTAGCGAAATTGACGGCGCGGGGTCCGGCTACCTGGTCATAAAGGCGTCCTGGCCGAGTCAGATTCGCACAATTTACGGTGATCACCAGCGCATGGTAGACACCTACTTCCGCAACTACCCCGGCTACTATTTTACTGGCGATGGCGCCACTCGCGACGAAGACGGTTACTACTGGATTACGGGTCGTGTCGATGATGTGCTCAACGTGTCTGGGCATCGCATGGGTACCGCCGAGGTTGAGAGCGCGCTGGTGTTGCATGAGGATATCGCGGAGGCGGCGGTCGTCGGCTACCCCCACGATATCAAGGGACAGGGCATTTACTGCTTCGTAACGCCGATGGACGGCGTCGAGCCCAGCGAAGAACTGCGCAAGGCGCTGGTGCAACTCTGTGCCAGCGAGATCGGCCCGATCGCCAAGCCGGACGTGATCCAGTGGGCGCCGGGTCTGCCAAAAACCCGATCGGGCAAGATCATGCGACGGATTCTGCGCAAGATTGCGGAAAATGAGGTCGGCAGTCTCGGCGATACGAGCACGCTGGCCGACCCTTCTGTGGTTGATCATCTGGTCGCCAACCGCGCGCACCCGGTCAGCTGATCGGGTGACTCAGCGCAGGTCGCGCAGGTGCAGGGTCGTGTTGCGTCCGCGGTGTGCAATCTGCGCCAGCAACAGCTCTGCGGTCGCAATGGCGTCCAGCAGTGCATTATGCGCAGCGTGCACAGGCAGGCCATAGTGCGCGCGGCAGCCCGCCAGGGTTAACGCGCCCGGTGCACAGGCCTGGTTACGGCGTTCCCGCTGTTTCTGCTCAAGGCGCAGTGTATCGATTGTCGGTAGCAGCAGTGGCGCTCCGTACAGGCGTTGACACTGTCGATCCAGAAAGGCGATATCGAGTGCGGCGTGGTGAAACACGAGCACGCGGCCGGCCGCCGCCTGCAGGAACGCTTCCATGACCGTTGAGATGGGCGCGCCCTGGGCCAGTTCCCGGTCGTGGATATGGTGAATGGTGGCACTCTGGCCAACAGCCTGCTCTCCGGCAATCAGGTAGTGGCGCGCACTGGCGAGCTGAATGGCGCCGTGCTCGATGGCAACCCAGCCGAGGCTCAGCAGCGCACCTGTCGCGGGATCAAGGGAGGACATCTCACCGTCACAAACCAGAAACGGTGCTTCTCTGCAGGCGGTCCGGCCGGCTGGCGTGGGGTGTTGCCAGCATGCCGCCAACGGCGTCCCCGCCGCCTGCCGCCGGCGTGAGCGGCGCAGCCGCAGCCACATCAGCCCATACCCGCCCGGTAGGTTTGGCGCACGGCGGCCTGTGACTCGTCGATCAGGGTGAAGGCATCGCGCAGTTGCTCGCGCGCCAATGTCGGCAGCTCGTGTGGTTTAAGGAAGTTGTCCGGTGTTTCCCCCGCCATGATCTGCTGGCACTGGTGCTGCAGGCGGTGTTGTTGAATGCAGTGCAGGGCATCGGCCAGGTTGCGGCTGTCGCCCATGGTCATTTTCTTCTCCCGCGCCAGAGCCCGTAAGCGCTCTTCTGTGTTGACAGCCGGTATGCGGTGAGCCAGCGCGTGCAGGCGGACGATCTCGGTGATCGGCAACACCCCGCGTTTCTTGACATCCACCGCGTCGCGGTGCTCGCCATTGCGCTCCACCACAAAACGGCGGAACATTCCCAGCGGTGGCCGGCTCTCCAGAGCATTTGCGGCCAGCGCGGCAAGAAAAATGGAGTTGCGCGACGCCTCCTGCAGCATCACCTCCTGAAGAGCTTCGCACAGACTCTCCTCGCCGTAGATGGGCCGCAGGTCGAAGAAGATGCTGACACGCATCACCGCCGCCGGAGAGGGGGTGATGGTCCAGCCGCGCACAGTATCCTGCCAGCGGTGCAGCGGTTGCCGCCAGCTGTCCGTGGTTGCCATGATTTCGCCGCGGCAGTAAGGGTAGCCGCAGAGTTGCAGGCCGTCGCAGACGCGCCGCGCCAGGTCGGTAAACCAGCCCGCGTGTTCAGGCTGCGTATCATCGGCGAGAATCATGCCGTTGTCCTGATCGGCGCCAAACAGCTGCTCGGCACGCGCCTGGGAACCGAATCCGACCCAGCACCACCCCGCGGGGGCAGGCCCCAGTTCGGCTTCTGCCAGCTGAATCAGGCGCACGGTTACGGCATCCGATATGGCTGTCAGGACGCGGCTGACCTGATGTGCGTGCATGCCAGACTGGCTCCACTGAACCACCAGCGCCGGCATGCCCTCCAGCACGGCCTTGATACCCTCGGCGCTATCCTGCCTTGAGATATGTTGCACGAGGTACACCGGGTCGTTCTGGCGCGCGAGTATCAGGTCTGATGTGGTGATCATGCCCGCGAGTCGGTCCGCTTCCATGACGGGCAGGTGGTGATAGCCACGCTGGGTCATCAGCAACGTTGCATCAAACAGGGTGCAGTCCGCTTCCACTGTTTCCAGCTGTGTTGTCATGATACTGGCAATGGGTGTGTCGGCAGGCAGTGCCGCTGTCAACGCCCGGGCCCGCAGATCACGGTCGGTAATAATGCCCTGCAAGCGGTTGTCATCGAGTACCAGCGCCGAGGAGACGCGCCTTTGCGTCATGGCATGGGCAACAGCCTGCAGGCTGTCGGTGCCGCGGACGGTGAGCAGATCCGTGCTCATGTAGTCGCGGATGCTCTGCAGCAGGGCGTTCGGGGATGGTTGATAGCGCGCGGCGCGCCGCAGTCGGCGGCTGCGCTGGCTGCTGAAATGCCGATCGATATCCCGATGTGCCTGGCGCAGTGCCTGGTAGGCGCTGTCCGGGAGAAAATACACCAGCGCATCCTCAATCACGCAGGCGCGCACCTCGCCGCGTTCGGCGTTCAGGCCGCCAATGTGAAAGCTCTCGCCTTCGCCCAGACGATCCAGCAGGATGTTGTCTGTATCGCGCAGGTCGACGGCACCGCTGCGCAGTATGCGCAAGCCGCGTGGCTCGGAGCCGGCATCAAACGATTCGCCGCGGGTGTGATAGCTGATGGCAACCGACGTCAGCAGGTCACCGAGCTCTGCGGGTGAAAGCCGGTCGAAGGGCAGCGTGCTGGCGAGAAAATCCGCGATCGGTGCCAGATCCACGGGCGTTCGTGGCACGGTGGGTGCGTCATCGCCTGCGGCCACAGTCAGGGCCCCGGGGTGCGGAAGCGCTGCAGAAAATCCGAACCCGTGTCTGCGAAGTAGCGGCTGCCGCCTGCGGCGGCCACCAGTTGCAGTCTCGCCCCCTCGGTGGGGAGTGCAGGCAGGTTCAGCACCCAGCGTTGGGGGCTTGATTCATCCGGGTGCATGGCTCGCGGAGCCGCAGTAGCGCCGGCTTCTTCAATGGCCACGACAGCCCCTTCAAGCGGGTGTGACGCCTGCAGCCGCAGTTGCCAGCCAGAGCTCTGCGCCTGTACGTCGATTTCAAGCTCCAGGTTGCCATTGGTCAGGGCACAGCGGCCGCTGTCGTAGCGACAGTTGCTCTTGGCAATGAGTGGGTAGTCGCGACCTGCTTCAGCCAGGTGAGGCTGCTCTCCGACCAATTGACCCACGGCAAACCACGCGCCGATGGACAGCAGCGGTGCCACCAGTAGTGCGATGATGACGTGTCGGTTGCTGAACATCGGCTTTTCTCCCGGTTTCAGTGGTCGTGTGCCGCGCTGGCGCCAGCCGGCACGCGGATGTGCTCCACGAGTTCCTGTACTGACTCTGGCGGCGCGCTGGTGACGCGGCTGACCAGCATGGCTACGGCGAAGTTGACGATCGCACCTACCGCGCCGAAGGCATTGGGTTCAATCCCCAGGAACCAGTTGGCCGGCATGTCACCGAGGAACGCGGTCGAAGCAATGAACATAATACCCTTGTGCTGGAACACGTAGAACAGGGTCACCCCGATTCCTGCGACCATGCCGGCAATCGCGCCTTCTTTGGTGGTGCGTTTGGAGAAGATGCCCATCATCAAGGCGGGGAAGATGGAGGAGGCGGCGAGCCCGAATGCCAGCGCCACGGTGCCGGCGGCAAACCCGGGCGGATTGAAGCCCAGATAGCCGGCGCCAGCGATTGCGGCGGCCATGGCGACCCGGCTGGCGCGCAGCTCGGCGCGTTCGGAAATGCCCGGTGCAATCATCCCTTTCAGCAAATCATGGGAGATGGCCGAGGCAATGGCCAGCAACAGGCCGGCTGCGGTGGACAGGGCGGCAGCGAGGCCGCCGGCTGCCACCAGCGCGATCACCCAGTTGGGCAGCTGTGCGATTTCCGGGTTGGCCAGTACCATGATGTCATTGTCTACTGTCACCATCTCGTTGACCGCCGGGTCGGCGCTGTACTGGATGCGGCCATCCTGGTTCTTGTCCTCGAAGGCCAGCAGACCGGTGGTTTCCCAGTTGCGGAACCAGTCAGGGCGCTCGTCATACACCAGGTATTCACCGGGCGTGGGTTCGATGGTCTGCATCAGGTTCAGGCGGGCCATGCCGGCAACGGCGGGTGCTGTGGTGTAAAGGATGGCAATGAACAACAGTGCCCAGCCGGCAGAGCTGCGTGCGTCGCGTACTTTCGGTACGGTAAAGAAGCGGATGATGACGTGGGGCAAGCCCGCTGTACCAATCATCAGTGACGCCGTGTACGCGAACATGTTCAGGCCACTCAGCCGGTATTCCGTGGTGTACTCGTTGAAACCCAGCTCCATCACCATCTGGTCAAGCTTGTCGAGGAGATAGGTGTCGGTGCCGGTCAGTGTGCTGCCCAGGCCCAACTGCGGGAAGGGATTTCCGGTCAGGTTCAGGCTGATGAATATGGCGGGAATGGTATAGGCCATGATCAGCACGCAGTACTGTGCAATCTGCGTGTAGGTGATGCCTTTCATGCCCCCCAGCACCGCGTAGAAGAACACAATGCACATGCCCACCAGCAACCCGGTGCCGTAGTCAACTTCGAGGAAGCGTGAGAAGGCGACGCCGATGCCCTTCATCTGGCCAATCACATAGGTAACGGAGCAGATGATCAGACACACCACCGCCACCGCGCGCGCTGCTTTCGAGTAAAAACGGTCGCCGATGAATTCGGGTACCGTGAACTTGCCATACTTGCGCAGGTAGGGTGCCAGAAACATGGCGAGAATAACGAAGCCGCCGGTCCAGCCCATCAGGAACACGGAGCCACCGTAGCCCATGAAGGCGATCATGCCGGCCATGGAGATGAATGAGGCAGCGGACATCCAGTCTGCCGCCGTCGCCATACCGTTGGCGACGGGATGCACACCGCCACCGGCGACATAAAAGTCCTTGGTGGAGCCGGCGCGCGACCAGATCGCAATGCCGATGTACAGCGCGAAGCTGGCGCCAACCACGAGGTAAGTCAGAGTTTGCAGTTCCATGAGGCGGCCCCTAGTCTTCTTCTACATTGAATTCGCGGTCGAGCTTGCCCATCTTGCGTGTGTAGTAAAAAATCAACAGTACGAACACGTAGATGGAGCCCTGCTGGGCGAACCAGAAGCCGAGCTTGTAACCACCGATCTGGATCTGATTGAGCACATCGACAAACAGGATGCCGCAGCCGAAACTCACCACGAACCAGACCACCAGAAGTTTGAACATCAGGGCAAGATTGCGGCGCCAATAGGCCAGCGCCTGGGCCTCGGTTAAACGTGACATGGGGACTCTCCATTGCTGTTGTTATCGTCGCAGGCGGTCGGACTATAGCACCGGGTATCGCTGCGTCGCTGTTGGACCTTGGTCGATAGCGCCATCAGAAGGCGTACTTCATGGCAAACTGCAGGCGGCTCAGATCACCCGAGCGACCATCCTCCAGTTCCTTGCGCGCGTAAATCAGTTCCCCACCCAGCTGCAGGCCGGGATGTGGCAACCAGTTCAGGTTGGCGTGGGCGGATTCATAGCGCTTTGCCAGCTGGCCGGCAGAGGCGTATTCACCGATCGAGGGATTGTCGGCTGCAGAGGCCGACAGTGCGAAGGTGCTGCGCCACTGTGAGCTCCAGGCGTGCTGGTAGGCGAGCATGGCACCCCACTGCGCAATGGTGTCAATGTCGCCGTTACTGTCGATGTAGCCGTCGTCGAATGTGTTCAGACCCATGTAGCGGCCCAGTGCAGAGCCCTGGTTGAGCATGAAGCGCATATCGCCGTTTGCCAGCTGCCATTTGCCCGCAAGACTGAGGCCGTAACCCCAGGTGTCGTCGCTGGCCAGTTTTTCGCCACTGTTCAGGCGGCTCTCGTAGCCGAGCTGGCGGCCCATGGCTGCGAGTGTCCAGCTGAGGTCACCGGCGGTGCCGTTGTAGCGCGCGATCAGGTCCGGAATGGTTTCCGCATTATCCAGGCGCCGGTTGACCCCGGTATCGCTGAGTTCATCAATACGCGTGGCGGGGTTCTCCAGTGCGAACTGGAAATTGCCCTCGGTCCAGCGCACTTGCGGCTGCCTGACGAAAATGGTGCTCACAGGGCCGACGAAATCGAGCAGGTCGGGCAGGGCGCCCACATTGAAGAAGGTTGCGGAACGTGTCAACCTCAAATGGACAGTTCTTTAAAAGTTAATAGTCAATTCGGC
>CAJXUQ010000026.1 GCA_913061145.1 uncultured Haliea sp. | reverse complement strand
ATCAGGTATTTTTTGGAATCACCCCCCCCGTTGCACTAGCGAGTTGAATCCGCGTACGATACCGGGGCGATTTTTGAGATTTCAAAGGAAGATCGAACTCGGAACACATTCAATGTTACCGCCGTGTGTCAGATTTCTTCGACGATTAACGAAGTAGCCAAAGGTTCAGACGGGGAGCTTCTCATTGGAACAGGTGGACAAGGAATATTTATTTTTAACAGAGATACCGGTCGCTGCCGCATACCGAACCATGTTGGGCCTGGCTCGGGAGACCTTGCTAACGCAATTGTTCATGACATAAAGCTTACCAAATCCTCCCAAACGGCCGTTATTGGCAGTGATCAGGGGCTCTTTCTATGCAATTTGAAATACAATAGCTGCTACGCGCAACCACGCAAAGACTCTCAATCATTTCTCAGCGACGTCACGTCCGTTAGCGTAGGTAACTCTGAAAGCAACGCGTTTTGGATTGGAACTTACAAAGGTCTATTCCGTCTCATAGAGTCGCCATTTCATCTTTTCGACAAGAATGTGCACGATAACTTTGAATCGATAATTGGGTTTGCACAGATCACCGATAGCATCATGCTAGTTGCTTCGTACAACGGAGTTTCTTTGGTAGACATCTCGAACAATGACGTCGTCAGTTCGCACAACCAAACAGATCACACCAGTTTGAAGATGAAAGGCATAATGTCGGTGTATGGAACCGGCGATGAGCTTTACGTTGGATATCGAAATCGTGGGTTTGAGATACTACAGGGACCTGCTCTAAGCTCGGAGAATTGGAATAAGTCAATTTTACAAGGACTAAAGTCTGACTCCATTAGCAGCTTCCTAAAGACAAATGAAGGCTTACAGCTAATCGGAACATATGGACGCGGTGTCGCGATACTGAACGCAGAAGAGGCAAGCGCGATACATGTTGAAGTCGAAAGTGGTGAACCTTCAGGAATCAATCAGATTTTATTCATCTTTCAGTCCAGGGATGGCACGATCTGGCTAGGGACTGAGGCCGGCTTGCGCATTCTTGACCTATCTATCAAAGATCTGCGACGCGTCAATTTTTCTGCCCCAAAACCTGATCTGGCGAGTGAGCCGACCATTTGGACTGTTGGAGAAACCCATAACTTTTTATGGTTTGGTTCAATGCATGATGGGCTCTTCAAATATCGGAAAAGCTCTTCCAGATCAGCGATAAACCCTTGGATCGAGAAGGATTCAGCTGAAATGCCAGTCCTGAATTCAGCCATTTACTCAATTCAAAGCGGAATCGGGGATGAAATCTGGTTCTCTACCGACCGAGGTATATCCCGCAGGAGACCCGATGGCACCATTGTTCATTATGGCGAACAGTATGGTGTCTCCAGTATCGGCTTCGAATTGAACAGCTCGTTTAAGGATAGCCAAGGTTTTCTGTATTTTGGCGGCGAAGATGGATTTTATAGATTTCACCCAGATGATATTCCCCCGGCACCAGAAGAGGCGGAAGTTCACCTCCATCGAATCGACGTCGGAAATAAGAGTGTTCGGCTTAACAGGCCTCGCGGTGCCACCGAAACCATCACCCTAACCCACAAAGATCGGTTTCTGACCCTGAATTTCAGTACAAGAGACCTTACCAACGTGGATACCACCAGGTATCGTCACAAGCTGGAGGGCTTTGATGACGACTGGGTAGACATCGGTAACCGCGGTTTCGCCACATACACAAATTTGCCCGCCGGCAGTTACGTGTTCAAGGCCCAAGCGCTGAATGCCTCGGGGGTATGGAACCCGGAGGGCGTATCGATCGGCGTCACTGTAAAACCCGCGCCGTGGCGAACATGGTGGGCATATACGCTCTACGGCCTGTTCGTGCTGGCTATCGTCTATCTGATGCTCAGGTTATACCGGGAACGGATGCTAAAGGAGCAGGCAGAGAAGCAAGCGGATGAGATGCAGAGAATAGCCGATCAGTTCGCTGACGAGGTCCAGGACCAGATGGACTTCCAGCGTGTACTCGCAGACTCAATGCATCGCTACAACAAGGAGTTGCTGGCCTGGGCAAATGTCTGTATCCGACGCAGCGCTGAGTACGCGCACGGCGACGTGTCTGCACTTCAGTCTGGTATTGAGTACAGGCTGCGGGTGCTGGATCTGGTTCAGGATGCACTTTACTACCGAGGAGAGCAGCTCTACCTTGATCCCCATGCCTTCGTTTCAAAGCTCTTCACACTGGCTGCAGAGCGGCATCCCGAGTTGAACCAGCGACTGACCGCAATCAACGATGCCACGAATGAACTACTTCCAGCTTCACAGGCGATACCTATTGCAGTAATCATTGGTGAGCTGTTCGAAAACAGCTTGCGCCACAGCTTTGCAGCGTCACAGGGGCCTTGCTACCTGCGTATCGCTTTAACGATGCCATCGGTCAACGAAGTGCAGCTCGAAATTCAGGACAACGGCGTGGGCATACCGGCAGGCCTGAGTTTTGAGGCGGCGGAGTTTGCTGGTTTTGCCATCGTGGCTGACGTTGCATTGGCTGCGCGCGGCGCCCTCAGGATTGGCTCAGACCGCAAGTCTGTGCTAGGACAGTTCTTGCTCGCTGAGAAGCCGAAGAAAAAGGATCAGCGGCCCTGAAACCTGGGCTCACGCTTTTCCTGACGCGCCCTGAACCCCTCCTGCAGGTCCTGTGACTCCAGGCACTCAGCCGCCAGCCCCTGGGCGAACGCCCGGTCGAGCGTGCCTGCAGCTGATTGCTGGATGATCTTCTTCATGGCTCTCACTGAAAGCGGAGCGAGCGCTGCGATACTGGCTGCGAGCTTGTCGACGGTGTCTTTGAGAGCCGCAGGCTGCACCAGGTAATCAAGGAAACCAATTTCCAGCAGCGTCTGCGCGGGCATTTCCTCTGCCGCCAGGAGCATGCGCTTTGCAGCGCTCACGCCCAAACGCTCCACAAAGCGGTTTACGCCACTGACGGGATAACAAAGGCCTATGGCTGCCGCGGGAACCCTTAATTTACTGCCAGCAATACCGACACGAAAGTCACAACTGAGCGCCAATTCTGCGCCACCGCCATACACGTTGCCGCTGATAGCACAGATGGTCGGTATAGGAAGATCGGCGATGAGGTCTGTCGTTTCCTGAAAGGTGTCGCCGGATAAATTCCCGCTGCCCAGCTGTTGCAGGGACGCCCCGGCACAGAATGTCTTGTCGCCTTCACCGGTAATGACCAGAACCCGGACCTGCTCGTCGCCCTGCACAGCCACCAAGGCAGATTGAATGGCGCTCAGCTGCTCTTGCCCCAGGGCATTGTGCTGAGCGGGATTGTTCAGTGTCAGGCGGGCGATGTGCCCGGTGCACTCGTAGCGTATGGTATCTGTCATGGGGATGAATTCTGGCACACACCGGGATACGGCGCCAGATCACACGAAGGCATTGATGCTAGACAGGATACCGGGACAGTCTGATACTGAGGGCTTTTGCTGGGACAGTAGAGGAATGAGCACAATGAAGCGCTGCGGTTGGTGCGGAACCGACCCCCTTTACCTGGCCTATCATGATCAGGAGTGGGGCGTACCAGTACGCCACGACCCTACGCTGTTCGAGTTTCTGGTGCTGGAGGGGGCACAGGCGGGCCTTTCCTGGATTACCGTACTGCGCAAGCGAGACGGCTATCACCGCACGCTCGCAGGTCTGGACCCCGAGAAAGTGGCACTCTTGTCCGATGCGCAGTTAGAGCGTGCTCTGCTGGATCCGGGCATTGTGCGCAATCGGCTGAAGGTATTTAGCGCGCGTAAAAACGCCCAGGCATTTTTGAATATCCAGGCAGCCGCTGGCTCATTTTCCAACTACCTCTGGCAGTATGTCGACAATGTTCCGATCACCAATCATTGGGCAAGTATGGCTGAGGTGCCGGGACGTACTCCGCTTTCGGACAGGATCAGCAAGGATCTGAAGAATCGCGGATTCAGCTTCGTAGGGTCGACGATCATCTACGCTTACATGCAGGCCATCGGCATGGTCAACGATCACCTCACAGACTGCTTCCGGCACGCGGAATGCCGTCGCCTCGCCTATGAGACCGGGGGAGCTTGATGGGTGACACGAGCCGGTTGATGGAGGCCAGGGAGTCGAGCAGTGCACGGGTATGGCAGTTGGCCTGGCCCACGATTATCTCCAACCTGCTATTCACCACCGTGGGCTTTCTGCATATCAAGATCGCCGCAGGGCTTGGTACATCTGCGGTCGCCGCGGTAACCACCGGCCACCGGGTGTTCTTTCTTGTGCAGGCTATCCTCATGGGGCTATCGGTAGCGACAACAGCAACCGTTTCCAGACACTGGGGGGCGAAGCAGGTCGCTGAGGCCGAGATGGCAAGCTGGACAGCATTGCTATTGGCGCTGCTGGTTGCGGGACTATTGACCGTCCCTGTGCTTTGGGTGCCTTACGCCATTGCTGGAATTTTTGGCTTGGACAATGCGACTACCGTACTCGCCGCGAGCTTTATTTTTTGGCTGGGTTTATTCAACCTCTTTTCGGCAACAAACATGATGTTGTCCACCTCGTTGCGTGCCACAGGCGATGTGATTACGCCGCTGTATTTTCTCGCCTGCAGTACCTTCATGAATGTGATTTTTGGTTACGCGCTGGCATTTGGCGTGGGCCCGCTGCCAACCATGGGTGTAGCCGGCGTTGCACTGGGCGGAGGCATAGCGGGCGCTTTGGTAACCGTAACCTTCGTGTTGATGTGGTGGAAAGGCCGATTCAACCTGCAACCTGTTGGAGAGGCGCGCTTTGACTGGACTGCAGCCCGCAAACTGGTGCGCATTGCCCTCCCTGCTGTCACTGAACAAGGTGTTGTACAAATCGCCTTCCTCGCGTTCTTTGCAATTGTGGCCAACTACGGCACCAGTGCCTACGCGGCCTACGGTATAGGTATCAGCCTTGTTGCCTTCCCAATCGTCGTCGGCTTCGGTTTCGGGATCGCAACGGCGACTCTGGTCGGACAGCAACTGGGAGCGGGCCGCCCGGCGCAGGCGATGCTCATCGGCTGGAGATCCCTGCGTATGGCACTTCTGGCGATGATCACACTCTCCGCGCTGATGGCCTGGTATGCCCGAGATCTAGCTACCTTCATGATTGACGATACCGAGGTGATAGACCTCACGGTCGGCTTCATCTATATCATTTGCCTTGCACAGCCCATGATGGCGGTTGATTTTGCGCTGGCCGGCGCGCTGCGGGGAGCTGGCGACACACGTTTCCCGCTGCTGGCGACATTCATCGGAATTATATTCGGTCGCCTGCTACCCGCCTGGCTCTGCGTGCAACTCAGCTTGTCCGTCTATTGGGTTTTTGCCGTGATGCTGCTGGATTACCTGTTGAAATCCTGCATGTTGATGTGGCGTTATCGCTCCCGGAAGTGGCTGCACACCACCTCGGGCAGAAACGCAGAGGACGCGCGCTAGACAGCGACAAAAAAAATACTTAAAGTTTGAATTGTCGACTATCGAGTACGGATGGCGGAAGTTCCAAAACCCGCAGAGGCGCTGCATGACCAGACTGAGTGAGGGACCACGACAGGGATCACCGTTCAACCGAACTGCACAGCACGATGCCAAGCGCGCGGCCATCCTTTCCCAGGCAGCACGGCTGTTCAACTCGAAGGGCTCGCGGGCAACCACACTGCGCGATATCGCCGAGTCCCTCGGGCTCACGAAAACCAGCCTCTACTACTATGTAAAAACCAAGGAAGAGCTCATTTTCCAGTGCTACCTGGCAACACTGGATCATCACCTGCAATCGATGGCCGAGATTGAGCGCCGCTGCGAGAGCCCGCTGGAGCGAGCGCGTCAATTCTTCCTTCTGCAATTCGAAAACTGGCTGGCGGCGCAAGAAAACAGGGGGCCCCACTACGCGGCACTGTTGGAAATCGCCTCCCTGCAGGGGGCACAGCGGGATGAGGTGGAGTCCCGCTACATCGACATGTTCAAGCACCTACGTAGCTACCTGCGCGACGGTATCACCGCTGGCGAAATCAGGCCCTGTGAAACCTCGGCTGCAACGCGGGCGATCCTTGGCTCGGTGGACTGGGTATTTTTCTGGCTACACAGCCTGCCGAGAAACTCAGTACCCCAGGTGGCAGCACAGGCCTGGGACATTATTGCGCATGGGCTGCGCAGCGGTGATGATATCTATCAGCCAGCACCACTGGCCATCAGCACGTCATCGGAACCCTACATACAAGGCTTCGACCGCGATGAACAGAACAGGCAGAAACAGCAGGCGTTCTACAAAACAGGCACCTGGTTCTTCAACAAGAAAGGTTTTACGGGTACCTCGCTGGATGAAATCGCGGAGCAACTGAACGTATCCAAAGGCGCCTTCTACTACCATATCCGCAATAAAGAGGACCTGCTGTTCAACTGTTACACCTATTCGCTGGATATTAACGAAGAAATCCATGCCCAGGCAGTACAGCTACAGGGTAATGGGCTGCACAAGATTGATCAGGTGTGCCGGAAGATCTTTCACGCGCAGAACTCTGACCGCGGCCCGCTGATCCGCTACAGCACCATCACTGCACTGCCGATTCCACGCCGTAAACAGATCCTGGCACGTACAGAGGCCTCCAATCGGCGCTTCGGCGACTTTATCCGCGAGGGGATAAGCGATGGCAGCATACGGGACATTGATCCCTTCATCGCACAACAACTGATCACGGGCGCCATCAACGCTTCCATGGACATCAAACTGTGGCGCCGTGTGGACGATCTCGACGCGGTCGCCATCGACTACTTCGACCTGTTTTTCAACGGACTCGCGCCCCGCAAAGGCCAGGCCTGAGCCCACTCAAAGAGGCATATTCGTGGCAGATAAACTGCAGAAGCTACTGACCCTGCTCGAAGTCGAGCGCATCGACAAGTACCTGTTCATCGGAAACAGCCCGAGCTACCCGCCCCGCGTTTTCGGCGGGCAGGTGCTGGCACAGTCCCTGAACGCAGCGAGCAGGACCGTAGACGTCGACCGGAAGGCGCATTCCATGCACGCCTATTTCCTGCGCCCGGGAAACCCGAAAAAACAGATTGTGTACGAGGTCGACCCGCTGCGCGACGGCGGCAGCTTCACCACGCGGCGGGTGACTGCGAAACAGGATGGCATCCCTATTTTCAGTACGTCGGTATCGTTCCAGGCCGAAGAAGAAGGATTCAGCCACCAGTTCGACATGCCCAGCGTCACGCCGCCCGAAGAGCTGGAAACCGATTTCGAGTTCTGGAGCCAGATGGCCAAGCGCCATCCGGAGCGCTTTGGACCGCCGATGATGCAGGCCCTCGAACGACGCCCCGTGAAGCGACGGGATTATCTGAACCCACAACCGCAAGAGCCAGAGCAATACACCTGGTTCCGGGTACTGGATCCGGAGCAGGTCATCGGCGACGACCCGGTTCGACACCAGACGATCCTCGCCTTCATCTCGGATTTCGCTTTGCTGGGCGCTGCCCTCCTGCCGCATCCGGTGACAGTCATGGACCCACAGATGCAAACCGCCAGCCTGGACCACGCATTGTGGATACATCGTCCGCTGCGGGTTGACGAGTATCTGCTCTACGCGATTGACAGCCCCACCGCGCACGGCGGCCGCGGCTTGAGCCGAGGGAGCTTCTACAACCGTCAGGGGGAGCTGGTGGCGTCAACCGCACAGGAATCACTGCTGCGGCGCAAGCGGCCAGTCAGCGATACGTGACGAGATGCTCGCCCTGCTGCGTGCCCAGCACCTGCAGGAAGGACCTGTCGTTGAAATACGACAGGGACACCTTGTCCCCGCTGTAGAACAGTTGCGTGACTGAGCAGTTGAAGATGGGCTCGTAGAATTTATAGGCATGTTCGCCAGACAGACCCAGAACCTGACTGACGATGGTCGCTATCGTGCCACCGGAGGTGAAGATGCCGACTGTTTTCCCCGCGCCCTGGGCGGCCATCACCGCTTTCAATGCAGCGCTGACTGCGCCCGAATAGTCAGCCCAGCTCTGAATGCGCGGTTCGTCGCATTCCGGTGAGGTCCAGTGGGTGAATACCGCCTCGATCACCTTCTGGTAGTCCTTGCTGGACGACAAGCCCTTGTCTACCAGCGCCTGAATAGCCGGGTTTGCCCTGGCCACAACCGGCACCAGATACCGGATCTGCTCATCATTGCGGACCTCATCAAACCGGGGGTCGATATGATGCGGCACATCGACCGGCTGGCTGGACAGCGCCAGGGCTGTGGTCTCGCGTTGGCGCAGCAGCGCACCGCTGTAGGCGGCGTCCAGCTGAATACCCTGATCCCGCAGATAGTGGCCCAGCACCTCCGCCTGGCGACTGCCCAATGGGGAGAGTTTGTCGTAATCGTCGGCACCGAAAGACGCCTGCCCGTGCCGGAATAAATACAGTGTAGCCATTATGCGATGCTTGCCTGTTGTTCGGGATTGCGGTTAAAGCGCAGCTTGCGCCGGTAGGGAAAGAAGTCCTCGACATGGCCCTCGCGGATGCGCTCCTGCAGGCCTCGCCAGAAGCTTGCCTCATAGATATCACTGTGCATTTCATCGAACACCCGGCGCGCACGCTGGTTGCCGGAAAAGAACAGGCGAAACTCCTCAGGAAAGATATCGTTGGGTCCCACGTTGTACCAGGGCTGGCTGGCCAGTTCCTCAGCTTCGCTGCGGGGCGTGGGGATCTCGCGGAAATTGCAGTCCATCAAGGGCACAATCTCGTCGTAGTCATAAAACACCACGCGCCCATGGCGGGTGACACCAAAGTTCTTCAGCAACATATCACCGGGGAAGATATTCGCGGCTGCCAGCTGCTTGATGGCATTGCCGTACTCGTCCATCACGGCCACCACCTGCTCATCGGTCGCGTTCTGCAGGTACAGATTCAAGGGCGTCATGCGACGTTCAACGTAAACGTGCCGGATCACCAGTGCCTTGCCATGTTCCTCGATCATGGACGGTGCGACTTTGTGCAGCTCCTTCATCAGCTCGTCGGAGAAGCGTTCCCGCGCAAAGGCGAGGTTGGTGAACTCCTGAGTATCCGCCATGCGGCCAGCGCGGTCCCAGCGCTTCACTAGCCGGTATTTTTCCTTCACCTGTTCACGCGTCATTTCCTTGGGGGGCGTAAATCGGTCCTTGATGATCTTGAACACAAAGTCGTAGGACGGCAGGGTAAACACACTCATCACCATCCCCTTGATGCCGGGCGCAATGATGAACTGGTCGGTGGTCTTCTGCATATGCCGATAGGCACAGCGATAGTAGTAGGTCTTGCCGTGCTTGTTGTAGCCCATGGAACTGTAGAGTTCGGAGATCGGCTTGGCCGGCATCAGCTGCTGCAGGAACAGCACATACTGCGAGGGGATGCTGGCGTCGACCATAAAATAGGCACGTGTAAAGCTGAATACAACGCTCATTTTGTCCGCACCAAACAGGATGGTGTCGACATAGACCTCGCCATTACCGGAGTGGAGAATGGGGATGACGATGGGCATCGAATCCGGCCCGGATACAATTCTTCCGACGATGTAGGCACCTTTGTTACGGAAGAAATGGGGTTCAAGCGTCTGCAGCTCGACGCCTTCCCGGGAGAGATCCAGGCGCCCTGACAAGGAGCCGTTGATCGCCTCCGCCAGGTTGTTGATATCCCGCTCGAGGTCTTCCCACGGCAGCCTGAAGCTGTAGTCTTCCAGGAGCGTATGCAGCATCCCCTTGAGATCATCGCCAAACGGGTAGCTCCGGTACACCTTGCTCACGTCCGGCGCAGGCATATCCCCCTGAGGCGAAAAAACGAAGGCATACTCGTCGCGGATCTTGCGGTGTTTGAAGACGCCGCAGTACACCGAATTGAAAAACGTCTCGGCAATCTCGAAATTGTTATGCCCACGCACCAGATCGGCGTATACCAGACGCGCTTCCTGCCAGAACTGGAGTGAGTGGAGCTGCTCACCGGCAATCAACTCGACGTATTCCAGCACCCGGGTGGTGGCTTCCTTGTAGAGGTCTATGCGTCGAATGGAGGCGGCATGCATGCCCAGCCAATCCTGGGCTTCGAAGCGCGAACGCGCTGCGAGGGTGATATTCTGGAACTCGGCAAAGTAGGCTTCAAAGCCATTCAGGATGGTGCGCGCGAACCGTGCCTGTTGCTCTTTCCGCTGCATTTCGCTGTCGCCACCTACAGGTTAGGGTTACCGAAGCGCCGGCGCAGCTTGCGCATACCGCCCAGCCAACGGTCGTAATCGGCTGCCTTGTGAGCCCGGTAGTCGGCCACCTGGGGATGAGGAAGAATCAGGAAGCGCTCTGCAGCCAGCCCCTCTACAACCGCTTCTGCCACTTCATCAGGCGTCAGAATGCCGTCGACACCTGCGGTACCGCCCTCCTCCACGCTGCCGATCATCTGTGTGGCCACGGCCTGTGGGCAGAGCGCAGACACCTTGATGCCATCGTCGCCGTGGGTGATTGCAAGGGCCTCGGCAAATCCAATTGCCGCGTGTTTGGTCGTCGAATAGGCTGCGTCGCCCACCTGGTTCAGCAAGCCGGCAGCTGACACGGTATTCAGCAGGTAGCCCTGCCCGCGGGCCAACATCCCGGGCAGGCAGGCGCGAGCGGCGTACACATGGGCCATAACGTGTATTTCCCACATCGCTTGCCAGGTCTCGTTCGGCGCCGAGGTCGCCCACCAGGGCTCACCGTCACCGGCGATGATGCCTGCATTACTGCAGAACAGGTCGATATGACCGTATTTGTCCGTGACCTCATCAACCATGGACTTCAACGCGGCTTCATCGCGCACATCCAATGGATAGGCATCGCCGTCCACCAGCGCTGCGACGGCCTCGGCATCAGCTGCGTGGAGGTCTGCGACCACCACCTTCCGTGCGCCTTCGCGATGGAAGCGTGTGCAGAGCGCCTTGCCGATGCCGTTGCCACCGCCCGTAACGATGACAACGCCGCCGTTCACCTGCACTACAGCAGCTCCTTGGCGAAAAACTCCAGCACGTCCGGGTCGTGCACACCCAGCAGCATGGTGCCCACTTCGCCGCGGGACGCCGCAGCCTTCCAGCTCGACAGGCGTTCCACAATGCGCTCCCGGGGCCCGACCAGAGCGACCTCATCGAGCAACTGGTCTGGCACCAATGCCTCTGCCTCGGCCTTCTTGCCCGAAAGATAGAGATCCTGAATACGTTCGGCCACCTCACCGTAACCGGCGCGAGTGGCGTAGTCGTTGTAGAAGTTCTTGCCCTTCGCCCCCATGCCACCGATGTATAGCGCAAGCCAGGGACGCAGCGAATCATAGGCGGCCTTGAGGTCATCGTTCACCGCCACCGAGACAAATGGCGCGATATCGAAGTCGGCAAGGCTCTTGCCGTTGCCCGCGGTGTCAAAACCCTTCTGGATGTGGTCACCAAGGATGCTGAACTTGTCGGGGTCCATCCATACCGGGAACACACCGTCCGCCACTTCGCCCGCACAGCGCAGGCCTGCCGGTGTAATCGATGCCGTGTAGATGGGGATGTTGGGATTGCCCTCAAGAATCGATTTCAGGGGCTTACCCAAGCCCGTTGTGCCGGGGCCCGTGTTGGGCAGCTGATACATATCGCCGTCGAACTCCACGGGGCCTTCACGTGCCATGATCTTGCGCATGATCTGGATGTACTCACGGGTGCGGGTCACCGGCTTGCCGTAAGGTACGCCGTGCCAGCCTTCCACCACCTGCGGACCGGAAGCGCCCAGGCCGACGATAAAGCGACCACCCGACAACTGGTCGAGCGACATGGCCGTCATCGCGCACATGGCAGGCGTTCTTGCCGGCATCTGCATGATGGCAGTGCCCACACGGATCTTGCTGGTCTGTGCCAACACCCAGGTAGCGGCTGTGACGGCGTCGTTGCCATAGGCCTCGGCGGTCCATACGGAGTCGTAACCCATGGCTTCCGCACGGTGAATCAGGTCCAGCGGGATGTTGATCTGTTTGCCAGAGTACCCCAGCAATATACCCAGTTTCATGATGTGTTCTCCCGGTTCATGATCGAAACGGCTGCCGCGCGCACACCGCACTCATAGCGTGCGGCGCCGCAGGCACCGTTCTATTTTGCTTCAGGCACTGTAGCGCAGTTCGTTGAACTTTGCCTGATGATAGTCGCCGTTGCCAAAGGTGGTGTTGATCATCATCAAGCGCTTGGCGTAGTGACCAATATCCAGCTCATCGGTGATCCCCATGCCGCCGTGCAACTGTATCGCCTCACCAAATATTTTCTTGCCGTTGCGATCGACCAGCACCTTCAGTGCGTGTACACAGGCTGCGGTAGCGTCACCCTCTCCATCGAGCTCGCAAACTGCGCGGTATAGCAGCGACTTGACCTGCTCGTAGGCCATAAAGGTATCCACCATGCGATGCTGGAGGGCCTGAAAACTGCCGATAGGAACGTCGAACTGCTTGCGCGTTTTGGTGTACTCCAGCGTCTTGGCGTTCAACTGCCCCATAATACCCAACGCTTCGGCAGCCAGCGCCACATTGGCCCGGGTGATAACCGGACTCATCACGGCATACCCTTCGCCCGCTTCACCAACGATATCCGCCACCGGCACGCGTACGTCCGTGAAGGTGATATTGGCCACCACCTGCCCGTCCATCATCCGGTAAGCCGTGCGCTCCACGCCTGCAGCATCTGCGGGCACCAGCACCAGGGTAATGCCGTCTTCGTCGCTCTGCTCCCCGCTGCTGCGAGCAGCAACGATAAGCTGGTCAGCGCTGGCGCCGTTGAACACCACAACTTTCTCACCGTTGAGCACCAGCTGGTCACCCTGAACGGCTGCCGTGGTCTTGATGTCCGTGATCGCGTGGCGGCTCTGGCGTTCCAGATAGGCGAATGCGCCCAGGCAGCTACCTTCAATGATGCGCGGGATCAGCTCTGCCTGTTGTTCCACGCTGCCACCGCGCTGCAAAAGGCCACCGAACAGGAGCACGGTAGCCAGGTAGGGTTCCAGTACAATGCCCTTGCCGAACTCCTCCATCATCACCATGGTGTCCACCGGCCCACCGCCAAACCCGCCGTGGGCTTCGGCGAAGGGCACCGACAGCCAGCCCAGCTCGGCAAAGGTCTGCCAGTTTTCGCGGCTCATGCCCTCATCGCTGGCGGCTATTTTGCAGCGCGTATCAAAGTCATAGCTATCCTGCACAAAGCGCGCCACGCTGTCCCGGAGCATGCCCTGTTCTTCTGTAAACTCGAAATTCATTGCTCTGTCCTCTCCAACAATCCGGGGTTAAAGGCCGAGTACGGCCTTGGCGATGATGTTCTTTTGCACTTCGTTGGACCCGCCGTAGATGGTTGACGCGCGACCATACATATAGGTCTGGCGAGCCTGGGAGCCGAAGTCATGTCCCAGTTGCTCCGGGGTGAGATCGTTGGGCAGCACGCCCTGGTAGTAGGCCGCCACCTCCATACGCAGCTCCTGCACTGCCTGCTGCATTTCGGTGCCCTTGATTTTCAGCATTGAGGATTCCGCGCCCGGCGCACCGCCGGCCGCCACAGTGGCCAGCACGCGCAGTTCGGTGAATTCCAGCGCCATCAGCTCAATTTCAATGTCGGACAGCCGCTTCTGAAACAGCGGATCGCTCAACAGGGATTTGCCGCCATTCACTTCACGCTCGGCAAAAGCGCGGGTCTCGGCCAGGCTGCGCTTGCTGTCGGCAACGCCTGCGATGGCCGTGCGCTCGTGGGCAAGCAGCGCCTTTGCGTAGGTCCAGCCCTTATCCTGCTCGCCAATCAGGTTGGCAACGGGCACCCGGACCTCGTTGAACTCCACCTCGTTCAGGCTGTGGTGGTTATCAATGGATACGATGGGGTTGACCTTGATGCCCGGCGACTTCATGTCGATCAGCAGGAAGCTGATGCCATTCTGCTTCTTGCCCTCATTGCTGGTGCGCACCAGGCAGAATATCCAGTCGGCATACTGTGCGTAGCTGGTCCAGATCTTGGCGCCGGTGACCACGTACTCGTCGCCTTCACGAACCGCACGTGTTTTCAGCGAGGCGAGGTCGGAGCCAGCACCCGGTTCTGAGTACCCCTGGCACCACCAGTCGTCGCTTTGCAGGATACCGGGGAGGAAGCGCGCCTTCTGCTCCTCGTTGCCGAAGGCATAGATCACCGGGCCAACCATGTTGAGGCCAAAGGGAATCACGTCGCGGATGCCCGCAGCGCTGCGCTCAGTTTCATAAATGAATTTCTGTGTGGCGTTCCAACCCGTACCGCCATACTCCTTGGGCCAACCCGGGGCAATCCAGCCTTTCTTGTACAGGCGTTTCTGCCAGTCAATTACCGCTTCCTTAAACGTTTCCAGGTTGTTCAGCCGCGCCTGCAGTTCGCTGTCATAGGCTTCTGCAAAAAACGCACGCACTTCATCGCGAAACGCGAGATCTTCGGGAGCAAAACTTGTATCCACGTGGCTACCTCTTGTTTGATCTAGAGAGACCCGGTGGGTCTCGATAAATTTACTCCTGGCGAAACAGCGCCAGAAAACGCACTAAACGGGCAGTGTCCGCCAGTCCGCCGGACACCTTGATCGTGCCGTCGGCCAACGCGACCGGAAAACTCCGCTGACCGGCCAGCAACCCCAACCACTCCGTGGCTGCCACTGTCACCACCAGACTCTCGTCTTCGGGTACTGCCTCCAGCGGCTCAATGACCGCAATCTGGTGACGCACGTGCACGGCATAGCGAGCGTCCTGATCAGGGAAAACAAATACGACGCGCTCATCCACGCCTGCACTGCGCTCCGGATCCAGGTTTACCGCCATGCTGCGCAGCACCCCCGCCACCGGGAAAGCGCCGGCGAACGCGACACGCTCCGCACTGATGGGCGAAGGCCCGGTCGTGATGCGCCCCTCGAGCTCCAACGCGTCGGTGAGATACCAGTTGCGGGCGTTGGGGTTGGGTGTGTTCACTGCCAGCATACGCAGCGCACGCGCCTTCAGCTCAGCGGCAACCGGTACAGAATCCGGACTGCCCTCCAGCACCAGATCGGCGAGCTCTGCCGCCCACTGCGGATCAACCGACAGCTGCGCCTGGGCTTCGGCCAGCACCGCAGACGCCCCACCGGCAAGCGCCAGCAGGCGCTGCGCGCGCGTACCCGCCGGTGTGGGAAAGAGTGTGCTGCTATCGCCCTGGTACCAACCCAGGTAGCCGTTGTAGATCGCCCGCACCGACCAGGCTACGGTGCCATAAAACGGTTGCAGCCAGGGGTGCGCCGCCAATTCGGCAGGCAGTTCAACCCGCCGCGCAAGCGCGTCCGCCTCCAGCCCCTGATTCATGCCGCGCACGGTCTGGTCATGCACAAACTGGATAGCATCGCCATAAACCTTGAGGATCTCATCGATCTCTGCGGCACCGGACACGGGACGGGTATGACTGGGGACCAGGTGCTCCGCCCCCAGTGAACGCATGAGGCGTACGCTGTCGGCCCACTGCATGACATCGCGGTAGCGCGTACCGCGAATCGTGTAGAGATTGGGAAAGGCCTTGTAGACGTTATCGCCGGGCAGCAGCACACGCTCCTCGGGGAGCCAGATCAGTAACTGGTCGTCGGTCTCGCCGGGGGCGTGCATCAGTACCAGACGACGGCCCGCGATAGTGATCTCCAATTGCTCATCAACCGTGTGGGTAGGCGGCAGCAACCCATAAATATCACCCTCACCGCTTGTACTGTGCGCCAGTGCCGGACCGATACCGTCGTTGACGATGCGTTCTCCACCCGCCGCCAGATAGTTCCCGAACATATGGAAGGAGCGGGTCTCAATGACCGGTCGCAACACATTCATGATGCGCTCGATATGAGTCCAGGTGGTCCTGTGGGCATAGACAGGGACATCGCGCCCCTCGGCAAACGCCTCGGCGCCAAAAATATGATCGGTGTGATTATGGGTGTAGATAATCGCGCTCACCGGCTTGTCGGTGATCCGGTCAAATTCGGCTTTTACCGCACGCGCGGCCTGCAGGGATTCCGTGGTATCGACAATGATGACGCCGTCATCGCCTTCAATCAGAATGACGTTGGCCAGCGCGTACCCGATGGCGACATGAATACCCGGCACCACCTCGATGATATCCCGGCGAAACTCGGCAGAGTGGGCCTCAAGCTCGGCACTGCCGGCCACTGGCACCTCCGCTGGTGCTGGCGGCTCCGAGCAGGCGAGCAAGCCTGGCAACGCAACCGCAATGACGCTGCTGCGCAAGTGGCGCAGACGCTGCATCGGGGCCGTATTACGGGTACGCGCCATAGCGGGTTTGACCTTGGAGTATGTTTTTCATCGCCAGGGCATGTACCTTAACGATTACCGCACCGCAACACAAGCACCGGAGCCCGCCCGCTGCCCGCGGGAGGCGGCTCAGTACAGCAGGCTATAGAGCTTGCGTTGATACTCCGCAGCCAGGGGGTCGCTCTTGCCCAGGCTTGCGATCGTATCGATCAGCGCCTTTTTGGTCGCCCCGTCGGCATGGTTGAGGTCCTGCCGCAGGATGGTGATCAAGTGTTCCAGCGCCTCGCGGAAGTAACCGGCATTGGTGTACTGCACCGCCAACTGGTGGCGCACGTCATGGTTGCCCGGTTCCGCCTCCAGGCGCTCCTCAAGCGCTGCCATCTCGGGTGTTACCGCGGCCTCACGCTTGAGCTTCAACTGGGCAACCAACTGCTCCCACGCGGGGTCCTGATCGGCCATGCGCACGGTGTCGAGCACCGCCTGTGCATCGTCCAGCCGGTTGCACTCAAGCAGGGCATGGGCGTATGCAAGGGTAATGTCATGGCGCTGCCCGGAATCCTCGAAGGCCTGCCGCAGCGGACCCAGGGCAGAGCTGAAGTCGCCCTGGGCCATGAACGCCTGACCCTGCTCCAGCAGGCCGTCCCATGGCTTGGGCAGGTACTTTTCCAGCAGTTCCCGCACCTGCGCCTCGGACTGCGCACCGACGAATCCGTCCACCGGTTGACCGCCCTGCATCACCATCACGGTCGGCAGACTGCGCACCCCGAATTGCTGGGAGATCATGGGCTGCTCGTCGGCATTCACCTTGGCCAGCAGGAACGCGCCCGCGTACTCATTGGCCAGCTTTTCCAGCACCGGCATCAGGCTCTTGCAGGGTCCGCACCAGTCGGCCCAGAAGTCAACGACCACCGGCCGCCGATGGGATTCCTCAATCAGCAGGGCCGCTGCGTTGCTCTCATCGATGTTGACAATACACTCTGTCACAAGCTTTCCTCTAGCGCATAGGGTGAGGGGGCCGGCTTATAACCCCAAAACGTCCTGCATGTCATACAGCCGCGGCTCCCGGCCCACCAGCCATCCCGCCGCGCGCACCGCGCCGCGGGCAAATGACATGCGGCTGGAAGCCTTGTGGGTAATCTCCACCCGTTCACCGTCGGCGGCAAATATCACGGTGTGGTCCCCCACAATATCGCCGGCGCGCACGGTGGCAAAGCCAATCGTGTCGCGCTTGCGCGCACCCGTCTGACCCTCCCGGCCATACACCGCCACTTCCGCAAGATCCCGACCCAGGGCATTGGCCACAACCCCGCCCATAGACAGAGCCGTGCCCGAAGGTGCATCGATTTTGTGCCGATGGTGCGCCTCAACGATCTCAATATCGACATCATCACCCAGAACACGCGCAGCCATATCCAGCAGCTTGAAGCACAGGTTCACGCCGGTGCTGAAGTTGGAGGCCTTGCAGACCGCAATTTTACCCGCAGCCTGTTTGATCAGCTGATCCTGATCCGCCGTGAAACCCGTGGTGCCGATCACCATGGCCTTACCCGCCCGGGCACAGGTCTCCAGATTGGCCAGCGTGGCCGCAGGCACCGTAAAGTCGATCAGTACGTCGATGTTCTCTAGCACATCGGCAAGTACGGAAGAGACCGGCACACCCAGCTTGCCGAGGCCGGCCAGTTCACCGGCGTCTGCACCGATCAGGCTGCTGTCCGGCTGCTCTACTGCAGCGGCCAGCTGCAGTCCCGGTTGTTGGGCGATGGTTTCGATCAGGGTGCGACCCATACGCCCACCCGCACCGGTGATTCCCACTCGTATCGTCATGGCTTCATATCGTCGAAAAAGGCCTTCACACCCTCGAACCAGCTGGTCTGGCGCGGCGACTGTGCGTCACCGCCCTGGCCGAGGCTATCCTGGAACTCCCGCAGCAGCTCCTTCTGTTTCTTGTTCAGGTTGACCGGGGTTTCCACCACGGCACGGCACAGGAGGTCGCCAACCGCACCACCACGCACCGGTTTAACACCCTTGCCGCGCAGTCGGAACAGCTTGCCGGTCTGGGTTTCGGCGGGAATTTTCAGCTTTACCCGACCGTCCAGTGTAGGCACTTCCAGCTCCCCACCCAGGGCAGCATCCACGAAGGTAATGGGCACTTCGCAGTACAGATTCTTGCCGTCGCGCTCAAAAATCGGGTGTTGTCGCACTGACATCTGCACAAAAAGATCGCCGGGCGGCCCACCGTCGGGGCCGGCCTCGCCCTCACCGGACAGGCGAATACGGTCGCCGGTATCCACACCCGGGGGCACTTTCACAGACAGCGTCTTGCGTTTCTCTACGCGCCCCTGACCGTGGCACTTGCCACAGGGGTCGGAAATCATCTTGCCGCGGCCGCGGCACGTCGGGCAGGTCTGCTGCACCTGGAAGAAGCCCTGCTGCATGCGCACCTGGCCGATGCCGCCACAGGTGGTGCAATTCACCGGTGAGCTGCCTTTTCGTGCACCGGAGCCGTCGCACTCGTCACAGGTGGCCAGTGTGGGCACCTTGATTTCCACGGTAGTACCCTTTACGGCGTCTTCCAGCGAAATATCCAGCGTGTAGCGCAGGTCTGAACCGCGTTGTGGCCCTCCGCGTCCACGACCTCCGCCGCCGCCAAAAATGTCGCCGAACACATCCCCGAAGATATCGCTGAAACTACCGCCACCTGCGCCAAAACCGCCCCCACCCATGCTGGGGTCGACCCCCGAGTGGCCAAAGCGGTCGTAGGCCGCGCGCTTCTCTGCGTTCATCAGAACGTCGTAGGCCTCGGTCGCCTCCTTGAATTTCTCATCAGCATCCGGGTCGTCAGGGTTACGATCCGGGTGATACTTCATGGCGACCCGTCGATAGGCCTTTTTGATGTCCTTCTCGTCGGCCGCTTTCTCGACCCCGAGCACTTCGTAATAATCGCGTTTTGACATAGTCAGCCTGACGTTAAACCGCATTCTCGCAAATGACGACGCGGGCTCTCAGGTCCCGCGTGGTCAAGTTTACCGACGGGGCGCCCTGCGCCCCGGTGACAGGAAGCGCTAACGCCTACTTCTTGTCGTCCTTCACTTCTTCGAACTCAGCGTCAACCGCGTCATCGCCCGCCGCGGACTGCTCCGTGCCCCCTGCTTCAGCACCCTGCGCCGCCTCTGCCTGCGCCTGGTACATCTTCTGGGCCACAGGACCGGTTGCCTCGGTCAGCTTGGCCGCTGCCGCTTCAATGGCGTCTTTCTCGTTCGCCTTGAGCGCTTCCTCGGCCTCGCTGATCGCCGCCTCAATCGCTGCCTTCTCATCGGCAGTGGCGTTATCTCCCGCCTCTTCCAGCGTCTTGCGCGCAGCGTGCACCAAGCCGTCACAGCTGTTGCGTGCCGCGATCAGCTCCTCGAACCGCGCATCGGCATCCGCATTGGCCTCGGCATCCGCCACCATCCTCTCGATGTCCTCCTCGCTCAGGCCACCAGAAGCCGTGATGCGGATCGACTGCTCCTTGCCCGTAGCCTTGTCCTTCGCGGACACATTCAGGATGCCGTTGGCATCCAGGTCGAAAGTCACTTCGATCTGTGGCATGCCGCGCGGCGCCGGCGGAATGTCCGCCAGGTCAAAGCGGCCCAGCGACTTGTTCTGCGAAGCCTGCTTGCGCTCACCCTGGACCACGTGGATGGTCACAGCCGTCTGGTTGTCGTCCGCCGTTGAAAACACCTGCGATTTCTTGGTCGGAATCGTGGTGTTCTTCTCAATCAGGGGTGTCGCAACACCACCCATGGTCTCAATGCCCAGCGTCAGCGGGGTGACGTCCAGCAGCAGCACGTCCTTGACGTCGCCGGAGAGCACCGCACCCTGAATAGCCGCACCCATGGCAACCGCCTCGTCAGGGTTGACGTCCTTGCGCGGCTCCTTGCCGAAGAAATCCGCCACGGCCTTCTGTACCATCGGCATGCGGGTCTGGCCGCCCACCAGGATCACATCGTTGATTTCACTGGGGCTCAGACCTGCATCCTGGAGTGCCATCTTGACCGGCTCCATGGAGCGCTTGACCAGCTCCTCCACCAGAGATTCCAGCTTGGAGCGTGACAGCTTCACGACCAGGTGCTTGGGACCCGTTGCATCAGCGGTGATATAGGGCAGGTTCACTTCGGTCTGCTGGCTGGACGACAATTCGATCTTCGCCTTCTCTGCCGCTTCCTTGAGACGCTGCAGCGCAAGCGGATCGTTGTGCAGGTCGATGCCGCTCTCCTTCTTGAACTCCGCCGCCAGGTATTCGATCAGCCGCAGGTCAAAGTCCTCACCGCCCAAGAACGTGTCGCCATTGGTCGACAGCACTTCAAACTGGTGCTCGCCATCCACCTCGGCGATCTCAATGATGGAGATATCGAATGTACCGCCACCCAGGTCGTATACCGCAATCGTGCGGTCGCCCTTCGCCTTGTCCATACCATAGGCCAGCGCAGCCGCCGTCGGCTCGTTGATGATGCGCTTCACCTCGAGGCCGGCAATACGACCAGCGTCCTTGGTGGCCTGACGCTGGGAGTCGTTAAAGTAGGCGGGCACGGTAATGACCGCCTCGGTCACCGTCTCGCCCAGATACTCTTCCGCGGTGCGCTTCATTTTGCGCAGCACTTCAGCGGATACCTGGGGCGGTGCCATTTTTTCGTCCTTGGCCTGCACCCAGGCATCGCCGTTGTCGGCCTCGACGATTTTGTAGGGCACCATTTTGATGTCCTTTTGCACAACGTCATCCTTGAACTTGCGTCCAATCAGGCGCTTCACCGCGTACAGGGTGTTGTTCGGGTTGGTGACGGACTGGCGTTTTGCGCTCTGCCCCACCAGAATTTCGCCATCCTGGGTGTACGCCACAATCGACGGCGTTGTGCGATCGCCCTCGGAATTCTCGATAACGCGCGCCTTGCCCCCTTCGAGCACCGCGACGCAGGAGTTGGTGGTACCCAGGTCGATACCGATAATCTTGCCCATGTGTTCATCTCCTCATTTGCGCCGGCTCAGCCGGCTGCAGTATTCACTTGTTGTCTATATTGGCGCTGGGTCGGCAATTTCAAGGGGCCGAAACGGTTTTTACTCACCGGTTGGCGCTTTGCTGACCATGACCATCGCCGGGCGCACCAGGCGCGAATTCAGCGTGTAGCCCTTCTGCATGACCGCGATGACCGTATTCGGCTCCACTTCCGCGTTTTCAACCAGGCTCATGGCCTGGTGCAGCTGCGGGTCAAACGGCTGCCCTTCCGGGTCAATCGGCTCAATGTGAAACTTGCGCAGGGCATCCACGAAGCTTTTCAGCGTCAGCTCCAGGCCATCGATGATGGGTTTCACCGACTCGTCGTGACCCGCTGTTACCGCCAATGCGCGCTCCATGTTGTCGACCACGGGCAGGAGTTCCTTGCAAAACGATTCCAGGGCGAACTTGCGCGCCTTTTCCACGTCCTGTTCGGCGCGGCGCTTGATATTCTGGGCATCCGCCTGGGCCCGCAGGGCCGCATCCCGAGCGGCATTGAGATCGTCCTCCAGCGCTGCCATCAGCGCTTCCGGTGTCTGCTCCTCGCTGCCTTCCGCTCCCTCAGGCTGCGTGGATGCGGCCGTGTCCGCATAGGCGGCCGCTTCCGCGGCCTGCCGCTGGTTACCGCCCTCACCGGGCTCGGATTCGGGTGTGTTTTGCTCGTTATCAGCCACGTCTGGACTCCATCACTGGCACTTGTGAATGACACAGGCACGGCGCCGCTGCACCGCCCCGCTGTGGTTGGGGAAGATGTTGGGACGACCGGGGTAAATTTCAAGGCCGCCGAACTCTGGCGGCCCTGCTCAGTTGGACAGTGCGGAGCTCAGCATACGCGCGGTGATGTCCACGACCGGTATCACCCGTTCGTAGGGCATCCGCGTGGGCCCGATCACCCCGAGCACGCCCAGCGTACGGGCACCGTCTGTGTAAGGGGCGGTAATCACGCTGTAGTCGCCGAAGACCTCAAAGCCCGCCTCATTGCCGATAAAGATCTGCACCCCGTTGGCGCGGGTGCAGCGCTCCAGCAAATGCAGTAGATCTTTCTTGCGCTCAAAGGCGTCGAACAACTCACGCAGGCGCCCTACATCTTCCGGGCTGACGTGGCCCAGCAAACGCGACTCGCCGGCCATGAGGTATTCGTCTTCTGGGGCCTCCTGGTCCAGCGCCTTGCTGGCCAGATCCAGCGCCGCCTGCAGATAACTGTCGATACGGCTGCGGGCATCCTCCATCTCGGCCAGAATACGGCTCTGCACCTCATTCAGGGGCCGGCCGGCAAAGCGCTGATTGACCAGTGCGGCGGCATCCCGCAACTCGGCCTCGGTGAAGGCGCGCTGGGTGTGGATAATGCGGTTCTGCACCTCGCGCTCATTGACCACCAGAATCACCAGTACCCGGTCCCCGGACAGCGGCAGGAATTCAACCTGGCGCAGCTGATGGGTCTCTGGACGGGGCACCGTCACCAGGCCAGCCTGGGCGGTAATGGCTGACAATAGTGACGACGCCGACTGCACCAGCTCTGTCGTGGATTTGTCCGGATGCAGCTGTTCGCGCAGGGCGCTCACCGCCCGTTCGTCCAATGGCTGCACCTGCAGCAGGCGATCCACAAACAATCGGTACCCCTGGGCGGTGGGCACACGCCCCGCCGAGGTATGCGGCGAGTGCAGCAAGCCTCGCTCTTCGAGGTCAGACATCACATTGCGCACTGTGGCCGCACTCACCGACAAGCCGGCCTCTTCCAGCAGGCTGCGCGACCCGACCGGCTGCCCGTCGCGAATGTGACGCTCAATCAGCGCCTTGAGAATGGTCCGTGCCCGTTCCGATAAATCCGCTGAGCTCATACTCCACCCTGTGTGACTGCTGCCCCGGTTGTATCACAGCCCCCGCGGAATACAAAGCGATGAGCGCTGCGGATGTTTATGCCGCGGGGGATCTGCGGTATAACAGACCAAATACCCAAGCGGTTCACCATGCTCACCCATATTCACATCAGCGATTACACCATCGTCGACACGCTCGACATGGAATTCCATGACGGCATGACCGTCATCACCGGCGAAACCGGCGCCGGCAAGTCCATCATGCTGGATGCGCTGGGCCTGTGTCTGGGCGACCGGGCAGACCCCAAGGCGGTGCGCAGCGGCAGCGAGCGCGCCGAGGTTACCGCCACCTTTGCTATCGCCGACAACGCCGCCGCCACCGCCTGGCTGCGGGCTCGCGACCTGGACCACGGTGACGAATGCCTGTTGCGCCGGGTGGTAACGGCCGAGGGGCGCTCGCGCGCCTACATTAACGGCAGCGCCTCCACGCTACAGGACTGCGCCGAGCTGGGTGAATTGCTGATCGATATCCACAGCCAGCACGCACACCAGTCGCTGCTGCGCAAACCGGTACAGCGGGCCATGCTTGACGCCTTCGCCGGCCAGCAGGCGCTGGCGCGCCGCGTCGAGCAGGCTGCATCGGACTGGCTGCGAGGCCAGCGCGAGCTGGCCATGCTCACCGGCAATCGGGACGAGGCCACCGCACGGGCACAACTGCTCGCCTACCAGGTAGATGAACTGGAGCAATTGGGCCTGCGCGAGGGTGAACTGGAGGAACTGGAGCGCGACCAGAGCCTTCTGGCCAATGCCGAAGATATTCTCCAGGGCGCGCACCAGGCACTGGAGATCTGCGAAGAGCAGGCCGGCAGCGCCCGCCATGCCCTGCAGCTGATGCGCGTCGCCAGCGGCAGCAAGACTGCCGACAACGCGCGCAGCCTGCTGGATTCCGCAGCGATACAGTTGGAGGAGGCGCGCCGTGAAATACAGCGCTACATCGACTCCATCGAAATCGACCCGGAGCGGCTGGCTGAGGTTGAGAAACGCCTGGAGCAACTGCACGACGTAGCGCGCAAGCACCGCATCAAGCCGCCGCAGCTGCTCGAGCTTCAGGCGGGTCTACAGGAGGAGCTCGCCGGTCTTGCCCAGGGCGGCCAGCGTATAGAAGAACTGCAACGCGAGCTGGATGCCCTCGCGGAAAGCTACCGCAAGGACGCAACTCGGCTCAGCAAAGAGCGCGCCAAGGCAGCCGGGGATCTGGTCGCCCGGGCCACCGAGGTGCTGCACACGCTGGCCATGGCGGATTGCCGTTTTGACATTGCCCTGACCCCACGCGAGACGCGCGCACCCCACCCGCACGGCGCGGAAGATATCGAATTCCTGATCAGCACCAATCCCGGCTCAGCGCCACAGCCCCTGGGCAAAATCGCTTCCGGCGGTGAGCTGTCGCGCATCAGCCTCGCCATTCAGGTGGTCACCGCCAAGAGCGGTACCCTACCCAGCATGGTTTTTGACGAGGTGGACGTCGGCATCGGCGGCGCCGTGGCCGAGGTGGTGGGCCGCCTGCTACGCGGGCTGGCAGCCGAGGCGCAGGTGCTCTGCGTCACTCACCTGCCCCAGGTGGCCTCGCAGGGGCACCGGCACCTGCTGGTCAGCAAGACGTCGGACAAAACCGCCGCGTGGACACGCATGACCGCACTGGAAGACGACCAGCGGGCGCAGGAAATCGCCCGCATGCTGGGCGGCGTCAAGCTCACCGAGCAGTCACTGGCCCACGCCCGGGAGATGCTGCGTGACGCAGAGGGCGCCTGAGACTGGCAGCGGGCGCGGCTTCTGGTGTATGGTGGACGGTCATAGACAGTCTCCTGCCGCCACAAAAAGACACCTATTTTGAGCAACCCACCACCCCGCAAGAGTCTCCGAGAGCGCAAGAAGCAGGCGCAGCGCTCGCGCATCATTGAGGAAGCGCTCACACTGATCGGCCAGAGCGGCATCGCGGATATGACCATTGACGCCATTTGCGAGCGTGCCGGCATTTCCCGTAAAACCTTTTATAACTACTACGGCACGCGCCACGACCTGCTCTTTGATATCTGCGTCAGTCGCACGCTGGAACTGGTCAGGGGCTCGGTAGACGAGGCCCTGGAGCGCTTCGACCATCTGGACGAACGCATCTCGCACGTGCTGGGGATGCAAAAGCAGCAGCTCTGCCAGGCCTCCGATCTGGAACATGAACTGGCGCGCTATTCCATCGCCAGTATTGGCAACAGCCTCGCCAGCGGCGCGACCTTGTTGTCAGTGATGAATGAGAACTTCCTGCGCCTGTACAGCGCCAGCACGGGCGACCTCAAGGACAGCCTGTCGGCGGAATTCTGCGCGGAAATGACCGTTGGTATGATAGATACGGTGATTCTCAACCACCTGCACAACCCCGACTATGATGCGGGGCAGCGTTATGACGAGCTGATAGACTTTCTCTGCCGCGGCCTGGTGCGCGAGCGCGCCCGGTTGAGAGTTAGCGGCGCTGCCCAGGGGTAGGCGCTGCCTGTAAAAAGGCCGGAGCGCGCAATGCACACCGGCCCTTCGCACAGACCTAACCGTGCAAGCCGTGGCTGATGGGGCATTCGCCACGCGCCAGCTTGCGTGCGCGTTCCACCAGGGTCGCCTCCATGGTCTCGCGACCAATCATGATCACGAAGTCCTGCTTGCGCAGACCGTCGAGTGCAAACTCGGCGAGCTCGTCCAGGTCCTGCACCGGCAGATCAACGCCAATCTCCTTCATACCCTGCATGAACTCGTCGAAGGTCATTTCACCGCCCTCTGGCACCGGCTTCTCACGCGCCAGTTCCTCCGGGCGATTGCGCCGTGTGGTCCAGATGCCGGTAGGCAGGATGCCACCTGAAGGATAGAAGATGCAGGCGCGCAGCTTGGTTTCCTGGCCCACCAGCTGGGCATTCAGGCACTCCGTCATGATGGACACCCCCGCCTTGCTGGAGGCGTACACCGATTGATCCGCCAGCGGCGAAATGCCGCCATCACCTGATGAGGTGTTCATGACGACGCCTTCTTCACCCGATGCCAGCATGCGCGGCACAAAGGCCTGCACACCGTGCGCGATACCGCGCAGGTTAACGCCCAGAACCCACTGCCAGTCGTTCGGCGTGGTATCCCAGACATTGGTGTTGGTAACGCTTACACCGGCGTTGTTGCACAGCACATGGCAGTGACCGAACTCATCGAACACCGCATCTGCCAGCGCATTGACAGATTCGGGCTTGGACACATCAGTAACGATGGCGCGCACCGTGCCACCGTTGGCCGCCAGTTCATCGCGGGTCGCTTCCAGCGCGGCGCGCTCCACATCCGAAAGCACCACTTTTGCGCCCGCGGCCAGAAACGCTCGGCCGAGGGCCTTGCCAATACCACTTGCTCCACCGGTAATGACCACAACCTTGTTATTGAAATCCTGCATAGTGGGGAAATCCTCTGTTATAAAACGTCAAAGGCCGCGGGCAAACGCCAGCGGCCAGGAGTAAACCGAAGGCGTTCTCAGCCCTTCAGCGGGCCACCATTAACGCCACGCCAGCGGGAATTGCCGATGGTGTTGGCCCAGGGCTCAAACGCGTCGGCATCCAGCGGATCACCCAGATCCACACTGCGGCCCAGGAACTCGGGCGTCCACAGGAAGGTTTCTGGCTTGGAGACGGGCGGCAGACGCTCAGTCAGCGGATCCCAGGGGCTGTCACGCAGAATCAGCTCACCTTCAACCTTGAGTTTCTGCGCTGTACCGTAGTTGGAGACGACATTGACCACATGCGGCGGAAAATCGAAGCCGGTTTTCACGTAGGACGCTGCACGGGAGTACTTCACCCAGAACTCGTGCTCGTCGAACTTGGGGCCGTTGTCCAGCGTGTCGGTCACCTTGCCGTAAAACTCCAGGAACGTGTAGTTCTGGTGCGTAACGCGGGCACCGACTTCCTCGCCGAGACGGTAGTACTTGATCTCCGCCGGGTATTTGGGCTGGCCAAACTTTTCCTGGCTGATGAAGATTTCCGCTTCCTTGTCGATGCCGTAGCCGAGTGCAAACTGGCCTTCCTGGCCTTTGTAGTTACACAGCACCGTCGTCAGCAGGCCCTGCTCCGGCTCACCGTTTACCGGCACGTTGTACACAGTCAGGGTCACTTCCGGGCGGCTGCCGGGCTCGAAACCGGGGGGCAGCACCGCCGCCAGCTTGGCCGGATCCGTCAGGTAGCGGATTTTCAACATCGGCCAGTTGTAGTGATCGCCCGGCGTTGTGGCTAGTTTTTCGTTCATACGCTTTATCCTCTGTTATGGGTGCTCTCTGTAACCTTGCTTTCCCGAGCCCGGAGGGGCTCAGGCATAAAACTGCTGGAACCACTTGCGATACTTGGCAATGGGGCCATCTCCGTCGCACAGCGCCGGATCATCCAGATAGACCTTGTGCTCCCAGATCGGGATATCCTGCTCTACCTGGCGCACGATCTCGTGCACGGTACCGGTGGCCATCATGGCGTTGTCTTCTGACTGTTTGCGCGGCACCGAGAAATTGAAACGCAGGTGGACGTTCTGGTCGTCAATCGGCGTCACCGTGCCCATCATCACCACATCGAACATGCGGGAAAAACGCTGGAAGGTAAAACCGGGGCCGACGCCCTCGGAGCGCAGGTGGATCGCATCGTGGTTTTCGCCGCTCAGGTCCACGTTGCCCTGCTCGTCAATCGCGTGCGCACGCGAGTCGAACTCGGTCACGCGACGCGGGCCATCCATCTCGACCGTGCCCTGGGGCATTGCCGGGCTGCCGTGGACGGTGATGAAGTGCGCGAGGTCTGCGGCGTTCTCGCCGGTTTCCTGGATGATCGTGTTGATCTTCCAGTCATAGGTGTCCAGGGGCGTCCACTCACCGGAGGCCAGCTCAGGGATCTCGTCAATATCGAACATCGGCGCCGCGCCTTCAGGGTGGTACCAGGCCCAGATCATCTGGTTGCGCTCAATAACCGGGTAGCTGGGCACACACTGCTTGCCCTCCACTTTCGGCGGTATGCGCTTGGCATAGGGAACAGACGTGCAGTAACCCTCGTTATTGAACTCCCAGGCGTGGAAGGGACAGCTGATGGATTCACCGTTGACGATGCCGCCATAGCCCAGGTGCGCACCCAGGTGCGGGCAGTGCGCACTCAGCAGTGAGGCCGTGCCGGATTCGGTGCGGAACAGCACCAGTTCGCGACCAAAATACTCCACCGGACGGACATCGCCAGGTTTCAGGCCGTCGCTGTAATCAATCGCATACCAGCCAAACGGAATGGGCTTTTCGTAACGTTTGCTCATCGTCATTTCCTCTCTTATTTGCGGATATTGGTGCGTACGCGCAGCTCGCGAAACACCACCGCGTTGTGGTCAGAATTGTCTTTCTCCGGCTCTCCATCCAGTTCCAGATCCGGGAACTGCTTGAACAGCTCGACCATGGTCAGGTACAGCTGACGCTTGGCCATGGCGGCGCCGATGCAGTAGCGCGGCCCGTAGCCGAACAGCACATCGGGGTTGAACTCGCGCTTGACGTCGAAGCGCTCCGGATCAGTGTAATACTCGGGATCGTGATCCTTGAGGTGCGGCATCATCAGCACCATCTGCCCTTTGGTCACTTTCTGGCCGAGGATTTCCATGTCCGCCGGCGCGTAGCGGGCAAAGCCCATCTTCGACGAGATGGACCAGCGCATCACTTCGCTGAAAGTGTTAGAGAATGCATCCGGCGATTCCAGCGCAGCGGGAATCTGATCGCGGTGCTTGAGCAGCGAGTACAGCGTCCACTGCTGGGCGACCAGCGTGGTATCCGCACCCGCGCCAATCAGCGCGAGGATCAGAGTGATGATGTCCCACTCACCGAAATTCTCGTTTTCCGCCTCAATCTTCAGCAGCACACTCAGGAAGTCGTCATCGCCGGGGTTGGCGCGACGCTCGGCAATCACCCGCTGCAGGATCTCGATGGCGCGGTTGCTGTCCTGGCGAGCCGCTTCGCGGCGCTCGTCACTCAGCGTGGGGTTCCATGCCTCGGTGAAGGTCAGCACCACCTGCTTGATTTCGGGCCAGTATTTCTCCGGCAGCCCGACCATGCGACTGATGGAGATGAACGGAATGTGGTTGGCCACTTTCTCGATGTAGTCAAAGCTTTCCAGATCTGCGAGTTCGCCGATCAACCGTTCAACATCGGGCTTGATGCGGCGCTGGATCTCGTCGACCACGTTGCGGGAGAAGGCAGGCGACACCACGCGACGCACAAGGCGATGGTGGTCGTGGTCAGCGAGCAGGCTATGGCCGATCATCGCGCGCTCGTAATTACTCCACTGGTCCTCCGGCGGACGCGGCGGTGCAAATTCCCAATCATAGAAGTCGGAGGACAGGTATTCGTTGCGCCAGCACTCCATGATGTCGGGCATGCGGGTCATGATCCACGCCTGCCAGGGCGCGTACCACACGAGGCGGCCACGCCGCGCCAGCGCCAGGTACTGCTCCGGCGCATTTTCCAGATACTCCGGCGATGCCGGATTGAACAGGGCCTCAATGGGCTCTTGGGTTTCGCTGACGGCCTGCATACTTGCCTCCTCTGCCAATAGGCTGACGCAAGAATATACGTTCGCATAAAACTACACACAAGTGTATTTTTATTAATTCCACGTCACGCCGAGGAAATGTCATGCAAAAAGCGCGACAAAAGCCGCGCAGGGAGAGGGTTAGCGGCGTTTCTCTCGCACGTAGAGCACCAGGGAGTGATCAACGAGCTCGAATCCGTGTTCGGCGGCGATTTCCTGCTGGCGGCGTTCAATCACCGGGTCGGTGAATTCGATCACATCGCCGGTGGTCATGCAGACCATGTGGTCATGGTGCTCACCGGTGTCCAGTTCAAACACCGAATGGCCGGTTTCAAAATTGTGACGGTTCACCAGCCCTGCGCTCTCGAACTGGGTCAGCACGCGATACACGGTCGCCAGCCCCACGTCTTCACCGGCATCGCGCAGCTTCTGGTAGACATCCTCGGCGCTGAGGTGCTCGCTGGTCTCGCTGGTCGATTCCAGAATCTGCAGAATCTTGACGCGCGGCAGCGTGACCTTGAGGCCCGCATTGCGCAATTCCTGATTGTCAGTCGGCATGGGATCGGGGGTTCTCTGTACAGGTCTGGACGGGTATGATGCCACCCCATCATGACAAGTGGAAGTTAAAGCCCATGCGCAGTATTTTCCTGGCACTGGCACTGGCCTCGCTCACTGCCTGCGGCAACTTCGGGTTCCCCGGTGTCTACCGTATCGACGTTGAGCAGGGGAACATTGTCACCCAGGACATGATCGATCAGCTGCAGCCCGGCATGAGCCAGCGCCAGGTGCGCTTCATTCTCGGCACTCCGCTTGTGGAAGACAGCTTCAATGCCGACCGCTGGGACTATCCCTACCTGTTGCGAAACGGCAACGATGTGATCCGGGAAGCCTCCGTCAGCGTGCACTTCGACGGCGATGCGCTCACGGGTGTGAGCGGGGACTATCTGCCTGCCTGGGCGGCGTCAACGCCAGCACCCGAGAGCGAGCCCTCCCAATAACGACTTCTCAGCCGTCGCTTTCCTGGCGACGCTCCTTCACACGGGCTGCTCGCGCCTTGCGTACTTCTTTCGGGTCGGCCTTGAGTGGCCGGTAAATTTCAACCCGGTCACCCGCCTGCAGCACCTGGTCAGGCGCTACCAGCTTGCCGAAAATACCCAGTCGCGAATCCTCCAGGTTGAGTCCTTCAAAACGCTGCGCGACCCCGGAACGCCGGGCAGCCTCCAGCGCCGTGGTACCCGCTGCCACGTTGACCGGGATAATTGCCTGTCGGTCCGGTAGCGCATAGGCCACTTCGACCTGAATCATGTCTGTCTCGCTCGTCTCGCTCATCGCATCCTAACCGTAAAGCTGCCGCGCGCGGCGACCAATGGCGTCGACCAGGCTGTTGGTGACGCTGTCGAACAGGCGACTGACTGCTGCACCCACCAGCAGGCTGCTGGTACTGAACTCGAGGTCCAGGGTCACCTTGCAGGCACTGCTGCCAAGGCCGCGAAACTCCCAGTTGCCCTGGAAGTAGTCGAAAGGGCCGTCCAGCAATTCCAGGGTGATCGATTGCGGGGCCTGCAGATGGTTACGCGTACTGAAACTCTGCTTGATGCCGCCTCGCGACAGATCCAGGCGCGCTTCAACGATATCCGCCTCACGGCGCAGCACCCGGGAGCCAACGCAGCCGTCCATGAACTCCGGGTAGGCCTCGATGTCATTCACCAGGTCAAACAGCTGCCGATCTTCATAAGGCAACAGGGCGTGGCGGTAGATTCGGGTCATCGCGATCTCTGTCGGGGGTGGCGACCGGCGCCACCTCGGGTTTACTCCGTTACCAGGGCACTTGCCATGACCAGCACGATGCCCAGCGGCGCAATATACCTTAACAGGAAGTACCACAGCGAAAAAAACTGTGTGCTTTCGCGGTACAGCTGTGCCCGCAGCAGGGGGCGTCCCAGCCGCCAACCCACCAGCAGGGCGGTGCCCAGAGCCACCAGAGGCAGCAACACACCGCCGGCGAGCTGGTCCATGAGCCGAAACAGGTCCGGCGCCCTACCGCGGCTGTCCGGGGCCAGCGTCGCGGCTGCTGCATAGGCCAGCGCCCAAACGACGGCGCCGACTATGACCGCCGCGGTGACCCGGCGCAGGCCGAAGCGCTGCTTGATGGCCCCGGTCACCGGCTCGAGTATGGCGATGGCAGACCCCAGGGCCACCAGCGCCACCAGCGCAAAGAACAGCGCACCAAACACCTCGCCATTCAGCATGTTGCCAAAGGCGTAGGGCATACTGATGAACATCAGGCCAGGGCCCATCGAGGGAAGCAGATGGCTGGCGAACACCAGCGGAAATATCGCCAGGCCCATCGCAATGGCCACCAGCGTGTCGAACAATGCCACCGCGAGCACCGAGCGACCGATGGGCGCGCGAACGGGCGCGTAACTGCCATAACTGATACCCGTTCCCACGCCTACACCCAGGGTGAAGAAGGCCTGGCCCAGCGCCATCAACACCGCGTCACGGTTGAAATCCAGCCATTGTACCGAAAACAGGAATTTGCCCGCGGCCGACGCATTGCCGTTTGCCAGGCTGTATTGCACCAGGAGAACCAGCCCTGCGAGCAGCGTAGGCACCACCAGCCAGGCAAACAGGCCAATGCCGCGGCGCACACCCGCGCCGACCACGACCACCGCGCTGGCCAGGAACAGCGTCTGGCCCAGCAGCATACGATCACCATCCTCCACCAGTGCCTCGAAATACTGCGCGGTATTGAACATGCTCGCAGCATTGAAACTCCCGGTATACATCGCGCCCGCGTACACCAGTGCCCAACCCGCGACGACGGCGTACAGGGCAAGCAGCAGAACACCGGTTACACAGGCCAACCAGGGTAGCGCCAGCCAGGCCCGCCGCAGCCGGGAGCGCTCAACAGCGCGATTGACCGACTCCACCACGCTGCCCATACCCTGCCGCCCAAGCACAAGCTCGGCAATGAGCAAAGGTACGCCCAACAGCAGTAGAAAAATGACATACGCGACCACGAACGGGCCACCACCATACTCCCCGCTCAGGTAGGAGAACCGCCAGACACTGCCCATGCCGACCGTGGCGCAGGCCAGTGACAGCACAAACGTCATCCGTGAGCGCCACTCCCCCAGCGGATTTCCCGCAGTCGAATTCACCGGGAAAACTTCCTTCTAATCATGGGCTTAGACTGCCCCACAGCGCAGGTGATGAAAAGAGCCAAATTCACGTTCCAGTGTGCAGGCTTGTCCGTATAATGCGCGCCATGGGTAACAAGAAGCCAGCAAAAAACGACAATGTGATCGCACGCAACAAGCGTGCGACCTTCGACTATCACCTGCTCGACAGCTACGAGGCGGGCGTTGAGTTGCAGGGCTGGGAAGTCAAGAGCCTGCGCAGGGGCAAATGCCAACTCACCGACTCCTATGTGTTGATGAAGGACGGTGAGGCCTGGCTGCTGGGCACCCAGATCACGCCGCTGGAGACCGTGTCCACGCACTATGTCAGCGATCCCACCCGTACCCGCCGCTTACTGCTGCACCGTAAGGAACTGGCGAAGATCCTTGCCGCGACCAGCCAGAAAGGACTGACCTGCGTGTGCACCCAGCTCTACTGGAAAGGGCATCTGGTGAAAGCCCGAATCGCGCTGGCCGAAGGCAAGAAGGGCCATGACAAACGCGATACGGAAAAAGAGCGCGACTGGAACCGTCAAAAACAGCGCATCATCCGCGACAACGTCAAGCAGTAACTCCCCCTCACACCGGTCGGAAAGCATTGTTCAGCCTCGTCGAGGCTGGCAACATGAGCGAGTCCTTCTACTGCACTCGGGTCGCCTGGCATGTCGAAAGAACGTATCAATGAACTGCGCACGCGCATGCAACAATCCATCGTTGGCCAGGAGGCGGTCATCGAGCGGCTACTGATCGGTCTGCTGGCCAATGGCAATCTGCTGGTCGAGGGCCTGCCCGGTCTGGCGAAAACACGCGCCATCAAGGCGCTGGCAGACCATCTGGAAGCGGACTTCAGCCGCATTCAGTTCACACCTGACCTGCTGCCATCGGACGTCACCGGCACCGAGGTGTATTACCAGGATGGCAGCCGGGGCGACTTCCGCTTCGAGCCCGGCCCCATCTTCGCCAATATCGTGCTCGGCGATGAAATCAACCGTGCACCCGCCAAGGTCCAGGCCGCCATGCTCGAGGCCATGGAAGAGCGCCAGGTCACGGTCGCTGGCAAGACGCACCGCATGCCGCCACTGTTCATGGTGATGGCAACCCAGAACCCGGTTGAACAGGAAGGCACCTATCCCCTGCCCGAAGCACAGATGGACCGCTTCCTGATGCACGTGAACATTGTTTACCCGCCCGTCGAGGATGAAATGCGCATTGTCGACCTGGTGCGTTCAGAGGAACGGCAGGCGCAGGCGCGCCCGGATGACGCCGGCGAAAAACCCGAAAAACCCGCGCGAATCCCGCAGCAGGCGGTATTTGATGCACGGCGGGAAATCGCCCAGGTGCATGTGTCGGAGCCCATGAAGCGCTACATGGCCGATCTGGTATATGCCACCCGCACGCCGGAAAAGTACTCGGCCGACGTTGCCCGCTGGATTGAGGTGGGCGGCAGCCCACGGGCATCTATCGCACTGGACAAGTGCGGTCGCACCCACGCCTGGCTGCAGGGGCGGGACTATGTCGACCCCGAGGATGTGCGCGCCATTGTCCACGATTGCCTGCGACACCGGCTGATGCTGTCCTACGAGGCCCACGGCGAAGGCATGAACGCCGACAAGGTCATCGACGCACTGTTGGCTGAGGTGGCACTGCCCTAGCGGCGCCGCGCCATGCACGACGACCCCCGTATCCACGTCTCACTCGAACACCTGCGCAACCTGCAGGGGGCTGCCGAACAACTCAGCTTCCTGCCGCGCCAGCCTGCACGCAGTGTGCTCAACGGCCAACATGCCTCCCGCCTGCGCGGCCGGGGGCTCAACTTTGAGGAAATGCGCGACTACCTGCCCGGCGACGACGTTCGCTCGATCGACTGGAAAGCCACCGCGCGCACCGGCACTCCCCACGTGCGGGTCTACACGGAGGAGCGCGACCGACCAGCGCTGCTGGTCGTTGACCAGCGCATGTCGATGTTCTTTGGCTCCACCCTGAACATGAAGTCCGTCACTGCGGCAGAGGCCGCAGCCATCGCCGCCTTTGGCGTGCTCGGCGCGGGAGATCGCGTCGGCGGCATTGTGTTCGACGACAGCACCCAAGTGGAATTTGCCCCGCGCCGCAGCCGGCGAACCCTGTTTACCCTGCTGCAGACCATGGCCAACTTCAATGGCGCGCTACACGCGGCAAAGCGGGTCGACGAAGGTGCTGACCGCCTGAACGACGTGCTGCGGCCGGTGGCGCGCCTGGCACGGCACGACCACCTGGTCATCATCCTCAGCGACTTTGCCGGGGCCAATGAAATCACGCGCAAACGCCTGTCCACCATCGCCGCGCACAACGATGTCCTCTTGATGCTGGTCCACGACCCGCTGGCAGAGCAGGGCCTGACCCGCGGCGAACCCACGGTGCTCGGCGACGGCCACCTGCAGGCGGAAATCGATCTCAGCCACAGCAGCACTCTGGAAGCCGTGGGCGGCTTTACCCGCCAGCGACTGCAGACCATCAGGAACTGGCAACGCGAGATCAACCTGTCCGTGTTGCCCCTAAACGCGGCGCAGGACACCCTGCCGCAGATCCGGCAGCTACTGGGCCAGGCGCGCCCCGGACGACCCCGCGCATGAGCCGCTACGACGGGCTTTCGCTCTCACAACTGATCGACCTGCTGCACCCCATGGTGACGCCGGAACCGGTGTCGATGGCACCCGCCACCAGCGGCTGGTGGGTGCTGGGAGGCTGGCTCCTGGCGCTGATGCTGATCACGCTCGGGCACCGTGTCGCCGCCTACCGGCGCAACCGCTATCGACGGGAGGCGCTGCGCGCGCTGGATGCGCTGGCGCAGCAGGAACCGGCTGCGAGCCAGGCTATCGCCGTGCTGCTCAAGCGCACGGCGCTGGGCGCCTATCCACGCCGGGACGTTGCCGCCCTGCAGGGCGACGCCTGGGCCGCGTTCCTGTGCACCAGCAGCGGCAACGACCCCGTGGTTACGGCCGCAGCGCCCTCTCTCGCCCGCGCAGCCTATCTCGCGCCCGTGAACGACCCACAGTTACTGGCCGCGGCCCGGCGCTGGGTACAGGTGCACCGTGCTTGAGTTTGCCTTTGCCTGGGCTGTGCTCGCCCTGCCCCTGCCGCTGCTGCTGTGGTGGGGGTTGCCGCCGCACCGGGAGCGCGCCAGTGCCCTGCGCGTACCTTTTTTTGCCGACATCGTGGCCGCGTCCGGCGTGGAGCCGGGCACCGGCGCCGTGGTGCATCGCCGACGCCGCACGCAGGCCGTTCTCCTCTGGCTGATTTGGCTATTGCTGGTTGTCGCGCTGATGCGGCCCAACTGGGTAGGAGAACCCATTGTACGCACCGAGGTCGCACGCGACATCATGCTCGCCATCGACCTCTCCGGCTCCATGGATTACCGGGATTTCCCCGGGCGCGACGGCCAGCCCATTTCCCGTCACCAAGCCGTACAACAGGTAGTGAAGGCCTTCATCGCCGAGCGCGAGTCCGACCGCGTGGGGCTGATCGTATTTGGCGACAAAGCCTATATGCAGCTGCCTTTCACCCGTGACCTCGCCACTGCAAGCACCCTGGTCGACCTGATGGCCGTCGCCATGGCGGGGCCGCAAACGGCGCTGGGCGATGCCATCGGCCTGTCCATTCACGCCTTTGAATCGAGCAGCATCGAGGAACGCATTCTGATTCTGCTCACCGACGGCAACGACACGGCCAGCCGCATGACGCCGATCAATGCCGCGGCCATTGCCGCGCGCAATGGCGTGGAAATCTACACCATCGGCATTGGCGACCCGCAGGCCACGGGGGAAGACCGGGTCGACTTCAGCCTGCTGGCCGATATTGCCGGGCGCACCGGCGGCGAGTTTTTCAATGCCGAGGATGAGACTGCGCTCGCCGCTGTCTACCAGCGCATCGATGAGGCGACTGCCGCCGAGGTGAACACCGAGTCCTGGCGCCCGCGGCAATCGCTGGTGGTATGGCCCGCGGGTGCTGCGTTGCTGATCGGGCTCGCGACACTGGCGGGCATGCGGTTCGGTCGGCAAAGGAGCAGCGCATGATGGAACAGCTGCATTTTCTGCGCCCGCTCTGGCTGCTTGCCCTGCCCGCGGTTCTCGGCATCTGGTGGTTGCTGCGCACCCAGCGCAGCCCCGAGAGCCCACTGGGCAACCTGGTTGCTCCACACCTGCGCCGCGCGCTGACCATACAGCACGACACGCGCACAGGTTTCAGCGCGTTGGACAGCTTCACCATCGCCCTGCTGGCCCTGGCACTGGCCGCCGCCGGCCCCGCCTGGCGCCAGCAGGTGGCGCCGTGGTTTGAGGAAACGGCACCGCTGGTGATCGCAATGGAGGTCACCGACTCCATGCGCAGCAACGACCTCGCACCCACCCGCCTGGACCGGGCGCGCTTCAAGGCACTGGACCTGGTCGCCGCACGCACCGGGGCGCGCACCGCGTTGATAGCCTACTCGGGCTCTGCGCACATCGTGGTCCCCCCGACCACCGACAGCGCGGTTCTCGCCGGATTTCTCGAGAGCCTGGACCCGGCCATCATGCCGCACGGCGGCAATAACAGTGCAGCCGCACTGCCGCTGGCACTGGACCTGCTGGGCGAGAGCGCCAGCATCGGCACGCTGTTGTTCATCACCGACGGTTTCGACAGCGCCGACATCCCCGCGCTCGCCGCGTTCAGTGTCAATGCCTCGGCCCCGGCGGTGGCGGCACTAGTGGTGGGCACCGATGCCGGCGGTGTCGCACTGTTACCCGATGGCAAGCCCGTGGTTGGCCCTGGCGGCGCCCCCCTGCAAACGGCGATTGACACCGACCTGCTGCGCCGCGTGGCGAACGAAACCGACGTCACCCTGGTGCGCAGCGAAGCAGGCGATGCGGATATACGCAAGCTGCTGCGACTGATTGAATCGAATCTGCTGCAGGCGGATGACCCGGACGCCGAGTGGCACGACGAGGGCTGGCTGCTGCTCTGGCCCGCACTGTTGCTGGTGCTCTACGGCTTCCGCCGGGGCTGGGTGCTGCGATGAAGCGCCGGAATCAGAGGTCACCCTGGCAGCACGCGCCGCTGCAGTTTGCCGCGGTAACTCTCGCAGCCCTGCTGGCACTGGTGTGGCTGGCGAGCCGGGAGGCCACCCTTGCCGATCTGTGGCTAACCCGCGACCAGCAGGGCCAGCGCGCAATGAACCAGCGCGACTGGGAAACGGCCGTGGCTCGCTTCGAGGACCCGGCACAGAAAGCCACCGCGGCCTACTATGCGGGCCAGTACGAGCAATCTGCCGACCTGTTCGCCCGCATTCCGGACGCCGTGGGCTTCTACAACCGGGGCAACGCCCTGATCAAGGCACGCGACTATCGCAACGCCATCCGTGCCTTCGAGCTGGCCGTCGCCGCCGAGCCGGGCTGGCAGCAGGCCGCGGAAAACCTGGACCTGGCACGGCATATCACCGAGTACATCGAGCAGCTGCGCGAGGACAGTGATACCGAAGACGAATCCGAACTCAGCGCGGATGACTACGTGTTCGACAACGAGGACGAGCGCGGTCGAGAAATGGAAATCACGCGGGAGAGCACCATTGGCCTTGAGTCCGCCGAGAAGTGGATGCGCTCGGTGGATACCGACACCGCCGAATTCCTGCGCACGCGCTTCGCGCTGGAACAAAGCCGGGAGGAGGCGCCATGAAGCGCTGGTTCGCCCTGTGCCTGCTTGTGCTGCTGAGCGCACACAGCCTGGCCCAGGTGCAGCCCGTGGTGGAAGTGAGCATAACGCCGCAACAGGTCAGGGTGGGTGAACCTCTGGAGCTGCAGGTTACGGTACTCGTACCCACCTGGTTTGCACAGCCCCCCAACTACCCCGACTTTGAGCTGGCCAACGCGATCACACAGCGCCCCCCGGACAGCTCCTTCCCCACCAGTCGCGCGATCAACGGCGAAACCTGGTCAGGGATCGTACGCAGCTTCCGCATTTATCCGCTGCAGGCCGCACAGTATCGCATCGACGAAGCTGAACTCGGGGTCAGCTATGCCAACCCAGGCAGCGCGCCCACACGCCTGCAGGTGGCGCTTCCCGAGATTCGTTTCAGCGCGGTGGTGCCGCCGGGCGCAGAATCACTGACCCCCTACCTGGCCGGCAACGCGCTGCGCCTGACCCTGGAAGTCGGTGGCGATACAGGCAGTTTGCAACCGGGCGACGCCGTTACGCTGGTATACCGGGCCGAGCTGGAGGGACTGCCCGCGATCTTCCTGCCGCCACTCGCGCCCGAGCTGGACTTTGAGGCCGCCTCGGTCTACGCCGACCGACCCACCACGGCGGACGGACCGCCCGCGACACGCAGTGAAAAGCTCACACTGGTGTTTGAGGCGGGTGGCGAGTTCAACGTGCCGCCGGTGACCCTGAGCTACTGGAATACCGACACCGGCAGGGTGGAACAGGTCACCGCCGACGGTGTGACGCTGCGCGTCAGCGGTGCAGCGCCCGTGCAGGAAGACGCAGCCGATACCCGTGGCAACGCCTTGCGCTGGCAACTGCTGGGCGCCGTCGCAGCGGCCTTCCTGCTCGCCTGGGCATGCTGGCGCAGCTGGCAGCAGACGCTGCGCCCGCGCTGGCAAGCCTACCGGCAGCGTCACCTTAACAGCGAAGCACATGCCTTCAAGGTATTGCAGCAGCGGTTACGGGCCCACGACCGCGCTGCGGCCTACCGCGCCCTGCTGGCCTGGAGCGCGCACCTGACCCCGACCATGGACAGCCGGGAATTCGCGCAACGCTACGGCGACGAAGCCCTCACCCGCGCACTCGACAGCTGGCGTATTGCGCTGTTTGGCCGGGGAGAAGAAGCGCCGGTCGGCAGCACACTGGAGAAAAAACTGCAGGCCGCTCGGCAACGCTACCTCAAGGCCAGCCACAAACCGGCGGCGCATGCCCTGCCGCCGCTGAACCCCTGAATATCAGCCCAGCGGCGCAGGCTGCGGCACTTGCAGCTGGCGCGCCAGCGGCGCCAGATCCTTCATGATGCTGGGGTACAGCGCCACGCCACCCGCCAGTTGCTCACGGCGCTGCTGCCACGCTCTCTGCCCGGGAAACCGTGCCGGCGGTGCCCCCTCGGATACTTCGCTTGCGGTGACCAGATACTGCAGTGCATGCAGCTGCTCCCTGAACACGGCGAGCGAGCCAAAGGCCGCAGGATCGATAATCTGTAGGAACACAGAATTGGCTTCGCCGTCCCCCGCTGCTTCCGCATCGGCCCGGCCATAGTTGCCCAGCGCCATGCTCAGCACTTCGGTTGCGGCCGACAGCGCGGAGCCCTTGTAACCATGCTGGGCACCACCGATGGGCATGATGCTGCCCCGGGGCGGTCCAGCTAGCGCGGACGGGTCATCCGTGATGACGCCCTCCGCGTCCTTCAGGCAGGGTTCGGGCAGCCGCTCGCCCTCACGCGCCGCGCGCGCCACGTAGCCGCCTGCGGTGATGGACATGCTGATATCGAACAGCAGTGGGTACTCCTTCCCCGGAGCACCCATGGCCAGCGGGTTGGCGGAAAATACCGGCGTGAGGCCGCCAAAGGGACTCACCGTGTGCTCCGCGGGCGTCGAGCAGGTCAGGATCCCGAGATAACCGGCCTCAATCACCCGGGGCAGATAGGCTGCCAGGCAGGCAATGTGCTGGCTGCGGCGCAACGTGGCTGTGACCACGCCGTACTCCGGAACGCGGGCCAGCGCGGTATCAACCGCCTGACTGACGACCCAGGGGCCGGGCAGAAAGGCGGCGTCCCAGTTGAACAGCGCGCCCTTGTCCACCAGCACCACAGGCTCGCCATTACAGCGGCTTGCGCCCTCCATCAGCCAGCGCACATTGTGCGCCACGCGCTGCATACCGTGGGTGGTAAAGCCCATCAGGTCGGCCTCCAGCAGCACCTCGGCCATCACAGCGGCACGTTCAGCGGGCAAGCCCACGGCCTCGAACAGACGCTGGCTGAAAGCATGAAGGTCGGCATGCGCGTAACGTACGGACATGTCAGGCTCCTTATTTGAGAGATAGGGCAGGCCACGTGCCCACGGGCGGGAAAGTGACCTCAAGGGAACTATTGCAGATTTCACAGTCTAACATTGTGCAATTGAGGTACAATTGCGAGTCACACTGGGGGCGATACGGATTCGACGACGGTAACGAACCCTGAGGTGCATGCCGTGATGGTAGCGAATCACGTAAATCCAAAGCTGCAAACTATTAGTTGCCAACGATGACAACTACGGTGCCCAACTGGCTGCGTAAGCAGCCCGTGAAAGCACCAACTAGTGGCTTCGGCCCTAGCGGTCTTTAGTAAGGTGCCAGTACCGCACTACTGACTGTCATATAGAACTGGATCGCTGTGAAGCCCGCCTGAGGTGGAACTGCTAAAACTTATTCAGGCTCGCCAATTACGTCCTGCCCGTTGGGCTGTATGAGGCTAAATTAATTAACGGAAACTAAGCATGTAGAGCCGAAGGCAGAGTACTGGCGGACGCGGGTTCAACTCCCGCCGCCTCCACCAAACACCCATCCAAGCAAGTCAAAAGAAATCCAGGAAGGCCGCTGTTGAATGCCCGGTGGCGGTCACTACTCCTGGATAAAGAAACGCAGCCGCGTGGGCTCTGACAGGTTACCGCGCCCACCGTTTGCGCAGATGTCCACCGCCGTGCTCGCGGACCGCACATCCTGATCGTCCGTGTAGCAGACCCTGTACATGCCGTTCGCGGCGTCGAAGCTCTCGAAGACGGCGTAGCCCGTCAGGTCGTCCCTGTCCGTGTCCGCGAGTTGCGTGTAGTTGATGACCGTGTCGTTGAGTTCGAAGGTGTACTTTCCGGTAGCGAAGAGCG
>CAJXUQ010000025.1 GCA_913061145.1 uncultured Haliea sp. | reverse complement strand
GTCGGCAGCGTCAGATGTGTATAAGAGACAGGGAGAAGCTGGCCCAGAACCTGTTCATCTCCATGTCCACCATGGCCCAGCACGCGGCGCTGGCCTGTTTTCAGCCGGGTACCCGCGAAATTCTCGAAGCGCGGCGGGATATCTTCCGGCAGCGCCGCGACTTCCTGTTGCCGGCGCTGGAGAACCTGGGGCTCACCGTGCCCTGCCGGCCTGACGGCGCCTTCTATATTTACGCCGATGCCGCACGGTTTACCGACGACAGCGAAGCGTTCTGCTGGCGTCTGCTGGAAGAACACGGTATCGCGCTGACGCCGGGCGCCGATTTTGGCCACGTCCGGGCGCGGGAGCATATCCGGTTCTCCTACGCCACCAGCATGGAGCGTCTTGAAGAGGCGGTCAGCCGCCTGTCCCGGGTACTCGGCTAGTGCAGTTTCCGCCGTTGCTGCAGGGCCGCCTGCTGCGGCGCTACAAACGCTTTCTGGCGGACGTTGAACTGCCCTCGGGTGAGGTCCTGACCGTGCACTGCCCGAACACCGGCGCCATGACTGGTTGTGCGGAGCCTGGTGCACGGGTCTGGCTGTCGCAATCGGCTAATGGCAAGCGCAAGTACCCGCACACCTGGGAACTGGTGGAGACGTCACGTGGACTGGCCTGTATTCACTCTGCGCTGGCCAACCGGGTGGTGAGGGCGGCCCTGGAGGCTGGGGTTGTGCCCGGCTTCGAGGGCTACCCGGACATTGCGGCGGAAGTGCCCTACGCCGGTGGCAGCCGCGCCGACCTGTTGCTCAGCGGCCCCCCGGGGCGCGTCTTCGTGGAAGTGAAAGCAGTGACCCTGTGTGTCGAGGGTGGGCAGGGTCTGTTTCCCGATGCCGTCAGCGAGCGCGGCCGCAAGCACCTTGATGCCCTGCGCGAGGTGCTCGACGCGCGTACCCGCAGCGTGCTGCTGTTCTGCGTGTTGCACGGTGGTGTTGTGCGTGTTAGTAGCGCCGGCACGATCGATCCGGGCTACCGCGACGCTCTGCGGGACGCCATGGCTGCGGGCGTGGAGGTGTTGGCCTGGCAGGCGGATGTATCCCCCCGGGGGCTGGCGCTGGCACGCCCGCTGCCGTTTTCGCTGGATCCACCGGGGTCGCCGCCATGCTGAGCGTTGCGCAGCTTACCGGTCGCGACGACAGCCATCTGGTAGAGGTCGACAGCGGACACCGGTTGCAGCCTGACGCGGCGGCCGCTTTCCAGCGCCTGCGGGTCGCGGCCCGCGCAGCCGGTTTTGAACTCGCTATTGCCAGCAGCTACCGCTCCTACGCGCGCCAGTGCCTGATCTGGAATGGCAAGGCCCGTGGGGAACGCGCGGTCCACGATGAGGCGGGCGCCCCGCTGGATATTCGCAGCCTGTCGGCGACGGCGCGTCTGCACGCCATCCTGCGCTTCTCCGCCCTGCCGGGCACCTCGCGTCATCACTGGGGTACGGATCTCGATGTGTACGATGCGAGGGCCGTGCCGGCCGGGTACAGCGTGCAGCTGACGCCAGCAGAGGTGGCACCCGGTGGTCCATTTGATGCGCTGCATCGCTGGCTGGATGAACGTATGGCCACGCATGCTTCGGAGGGTTTCTTCCGTCCCTACGCGCAGGACCGCGGGGGGGTGGCGCCGGAACGCTGGCACCTGAGTTTTGCGCCGCTGTCCCGTGAGCTGGCAGGGTGCATTACCGCCGAGACTCTGTGTGAGTGCTGGGATTGCGCAGCGGAGCCGCTGGCCTTGCGTGATGAGGTCGAAGCGGAACTGCCGGCGCTGTTGGCGCGCTATGTCGCCGTCGCGGACAACTGGTGTGAGTGAACCCGGTGTGCCGGGTGAGCGGTAGGGAAGCCGGGGCGCGGCACGGGGCCGGCCCCGGTGATCGCAATGGGATCAGCGGTCGATCTGGCTGGTCTCGTCGAAGTTGCGCACGGCATCGACGATCGCCTTGCGCGCTTCGTCGGCGGTGCCCCAGCCTTCGATCTTCACCCATTTGCCCTGTTCCAGATCCTTGTAGTGCTCGAAGAAATGCTGGATTTGCTGGATCAGCAGCGGGGGCAGATCGGTCGCTTCCTTGATGTCCTTGTAGGCCTTGCTGAGTTTGTCGGTCGGCACCGCGATCAGCTTGGCGTCGCCGCCGGCTTCGTCGGACATATGCAGGATGCCCACGGGGCGGCAGGGGATCACGCAGCCACTGATCACGGTGTGCGGCGTGTGGACCAGGACGTCCAGCGGGTCACCATCGTCTGCCAGCGTGTTCGGGATGTAGCCGTAGTTGCAGGGGTAGAACATTGCCGCGGTCATGAAGCGGTCTACCATGATGGCGCCACTGTCGTGGTCAACCTCGTATTTGACCGGGTCTGAATGTGCGGGGACTTCGATGATGACGTTGATTTCATCGGGAATGTTCTTCCCGGCGGGCACGAGGTGCAGGCTCATGGGCTTTCCTGTGGTAAGTGGTTGCTAATTGGGCTGCGGAGTATAGCAGGCTGTGTCTAAACCTTGAACGCCGACTTTAGCTTGCGTGGCACCGGCGTCAGGCGCAGCCGCACGTAGCGCGGCAAGCCGTTGCGGTAGTCCGGGTAGGCTTCGCCGGCGATCAGGGGCGCGAGGTAGGCTCGCGCTTCCTCGGTAATGCCGAAGCCGTCGCGGCTGATGTAGCTCCGGGGCATTTTCTTTTCCCGATTGGCGACCGCCTCCAAGGGGGCTTCGCCAATGTGCCAGCTGTACTTCTTTCCCTTGCCGCGCACGATGGCGGGCATGACAGCGTTGCGGCCCTGCAGGGCCATTTCAACGGCGGCCCGTCCGACGGCGTAAGCCTGGTCGAGATCGGTTTGTGAGGCGATGTGGCGAGCAGAGCGCTGCAGGTAGTCGGCAACCGCCCAGTGGTACTTGTAGCCGAGTTCCTGTTTGATCATGTCAGCGAGGGAGGGCGCCAGTCCACCCAGCTGGCTGTGGCCGAAGGCGTCGGTGAGCCCCGATTCGGCGAGGAAACGGCCCTCTCGGTCCTGCGTGCCCTCCGAGGCGACGATAACGCAGTGCCCCCAGCGCTTGACGGTGCGCTGCACCCGCGCGAGGAACCTGGCACGGTCGAACGCCACCTCCGGGAACAGGATGATGTGCGGTGCATCGCCTTCCTGCTCCGCGGCCAGGCCCGCGGCGGCGGCGATCCAGCCCGCGTGGCGGCCCATAACCTCCAGAATGAACACCTTGGTCGAGGTTGCACACATGGACGCCACGTCCAGCGCCGCTTCCCGCGTGGATACGGCGACGTATTTGGCTACCGAGCCAAACCCGGGACAGGTATCGGTCAGGGGCAGGTCGTTGTCGATGGTCTTGGGAATGTGAATCGCCTGCAGCGGATAGCCCATGGACTGGCTGAGCTGCGATACCTTGAGACAGGTATCGGCGGAATCACCGCCGCCGTTATAGAAGAAGTAGCCGATGTTGTGTGCACGGAACACCTCGATCAGGCGCTCGTACTCGGCGCGGTTTTCTTCCAGGCTCTTGAGCTTGTGTCGACAGGAGCCGAAGGCGCCGGCGGGGGTGCTAAGCAGGCCGCGAATGGCTGCTGGCGTCTCCTTGCTGGTGTCGATCAGGTCTTCGCGCAGTGCGCCGATAATGCCGTTGCGGCCAGCATACACCTTGCCCATCTGTTTGCGGTTTGCCCGCGCGGTTTCGATAACGCCACAGGCGGAGGCATTGATAACGGCGGTAACACCACCAGACTGGGCGTAGAAGGCATTTTTGACAGGCATAGTGCGTCCGTAGTGAACCCGGCGCCTCTGGCGCGGGAAGTATCATTCTGGTCAGGTCGCGATGATACGGGAAACTGGCGCGCTTGTAGACCGTGGCTGTGACAGTTCCTGACGATGACTGCTGCGGCTGCCGGCTGCGTGCTAAACTGCGCCGCTTTAGAAACGGGAGCGGCGCTTGAGCGGGCACATTCATATTCTGGGTATTTGCGGCACGTTCATGGGTGGGATCGCCTTGTTGGCGCGGGAGCTCGGCTATCGGGTCACCGGTTCCGATGCCAACGTGTATCCGCCCATGAGCACACAATTGCAGGCCGCGGGCATTGAGCTCATGGAGGGCTACGCCCCCGAGCACCTGCAACCGGCGCCCGACACCGTTGTCGTCGGGAATGCGATGCGCCGCGGCAACCCTGCGGTCGAGTACCTGCTAAACGCAGGTCTGCCCTACACCTCGGGGCCGCAGTGGCTGGCGGAGCACGTGCTGCGGGGCAAATGGGTGCTGGCGGTATCCGGCACCCACGGCAAAACCACCACCAGCAGCCTGCTGGCCTGGATTCTCGAAGACGCCGGCCTGGCCCCGGGCTTTCTCATCGGCGGCGTACCGGCAAACTTCGGCCAGTCGGCGCGCGGCACTGCCGGCAATTTCTTTGTGGTAGAGGCGGATGAATACGACACCGCGTTCTTCGACAAGCGCTCCAAGTTCGTTCACTACCGGCCTCGCACGCTGACCATCAACAATCTCGAGTACGACCACGCCGATATCTTCCCCGACCTCGCGGCTATTCAGCGCCAGTTCCATCACCTGCTGCGCTGTGTGCCGGGTGAGGGGTTGGTGATTCACCCGCAGGGTGTGGGCGCGGTCGATGAGACCCTGGCAATGGGGTGTTGGACGCCGACCCAGGCGTTTGCCCTGAGCGGATCGCCGGACTGGGCGGCGACGCTGCTGGCGGCCGATGGATCCCGTTTCTCGGTGCGCGACCCGTCCGGGGCGACAGAGGAAATCGCCTGGGGGTTCCTTGGGCGACACAATGTCGAGAACGTGCTGGCGGCGCTGGCGGCGGCGCGTCATGTTGGTGTGCCGCTGCAGCAGGGCGCGCGGGCAGTAGCCGCATTTCGCGGCGTGAAACGCCGGCTGGAACTGCTCGGCGACGTGGGTGGCGTGATGGTCTACGACGATTTTGCCCACCACCCCACGGCGATTGCGACCACGCTGCAGGGGGTGCGGGCCAGCGCCACCGGGCGCGTGATTGCCGTGGTTGAACCGCGCTCGAATACCATGCGTATCGGTCAACACAGGGACGCCCTGGTCGCATGCACCCGCGATGCCGATGCCGTGTACTGGTTTCAGCCCCCGGGCATGGACTGGTCGCTTGACGCCCTCGCTGCCGAAAGTCCCGTGCCCGCTGCGGTGTCCAGTGATGTGGGCGAACTGGCCAGGCGGGTGGCCCGGGACACGCGACCGGGTGACCGGGTGGTGATCATGAGTAACGGCGGCTTCGGTGGCATCCACCAGCTTCTCCTCGACGAATTAAAGGCGGCAACCTCCTGATGCGCTCACACCCTCTGCTTCACGCCTACGACGCGCTGGTTCTGCGCAGACCCTGGCTCTCCCTGGGCCTGGTGGCACTGCTGCTGGCGCTCAGCGCTTCCCAGCTGGGCAAAATCAAGCTCGATGCCTCCGCCGATTCTTTGATGTTGCAGGGCGATCCGGCACTGGATTTCTTTCGCGAGGTCTCCGCCGAGTACGGGGCGGAAGACTTCCTGCTGCTGACCTGGCAACCGGAGGCACCGCTGCTCAGCGACGCTTCGCTGGACCCGCTGCGGCGGATGGCGGACGAGTTGCGGGCACTGCCGCGCGTGTCCTCGGTGGTGACGGTGTGGGATGTGCCCCTGCTGGAGAGTCCGCCGGTCAGCCTCTCGGACATCACCTCGGGTGACCCCCTGCCCAGCCTCAACGACCCGGATGTGGACCGCGCGATGGCGCTGGAGGAGTTCACCACCAGCCCCATTTACGCCGAGTTGCTGGCCAGTCGCGCCGGGGACCTGACTGCGGTGCAGGTCAACCTGCAGCGCGACACGCGGTACTTTGACCTGTTGCAGCAGCGTGACGCCCTGCGTGCCAAGGCGGAGGCGGGCACCCTGAGCGCTGCCGAGCAGGAGGCCCTGCACGCCGTTGAAGTTGATTTCAAGGCGCATACGGCGCAAGCCCTTGAGCAGCAGAGCGAGCTGGTGCAGTCGGTGCGCACGATCGCCGACGGGTATCGGCAGCATGCCCGGATTTTCGTCGGCGGGGTGCCGATGATCACCGCGGACATGGTTAGTTTTGTGCGCAGCGACCTGGTGCTGTTCGGCAGCGCGATACTCGGGGTGATGCTGGTGGTGCTGGCGCTCATTTTCCGCCGCGTCCGCTGGACCGTGATTCCGCTGGCAACCTGTATCGCATCAGTGACCGTGATGCTGGGCCTGCTGGGTTGGCTGGACTGGCGCATGACGGTTATCTCGTCGAACTTCGTCGCCGTGTTGCTCATCATCAGCCTGGCGATTGCGATACACCTGGTGGTGCGCTATCGGGAGTTGCACGCGGAGGACCCGGAGGGGGATCTGCACGATCGCGTGCTGCAGACCGTGGCCCTGATGGCGGTGCCCTGCGTCTACACGGGTATCACCACCATCGTGGCGTTCATGTCGCTGGTGGTGTCCGGCATCCAGCCGGTGATCGACTTCGGCTGGATGATGACAGTGGGCATTCTGGTGGCCCTGTTCCTGGCTTTCGTTATGGTGCCCTGCCTGATCGAAGTGTGGCCCAAGGGGCGCCCGTTCCGTTTCCGTCAGGAGGGCGAGCCCCTGACCCTGCACTTTGCCCGGGCCACGGAGCACTTTGGCAGGACCATCCTGGTGGCCACTGCGGTGGTGATCGGCCTGACCGCCCTCGGCATCTCCCGCCTGCAGGTGGAGAACCGCTTCATCGATTATTTCAAGGAGACCACCGAGATCTACCAGGGTATGGAGCTGCTGGACTCCCGGCTCGGTGGCACCATTCCGCTGGATATCATTTTTTCCGGTCCGGAAGCGGGCGCCCCGCTGCCCGGCCTGGAGGATATGCAGCCGGCTCCCGAGCCGCCCGCGGATGACGATCCGTTCCTCGAAGACGATATGGCAGATTTCGAGGTGGCCGGCGACCCGGGCGCGGACGAGTGGGGCGATGAGTTTGGCGGCGGCTTCGATGAGTTCAGCGGTGGCGGCGAAAGCTTCACCCCCAGCTACTGGTTCAGCCTCGAAGGCATGCGTGTGCTGGATGCCGCGCACCAGCATGTCGCCCGTCAGGAGGAGGCGGGCAAGGTGCTTTCCCTGTCCACCACCTTCGCGGTGGTCAAGGACCTGCTGGGAGAGGATATCGGCAGTGTGGAGCTGGCGCTGGTGCAGAAAAGCCTGCCAGCGGATGTTGCCGAACTGATGGTTGCCCCCTACTTTTCTGAATCCAAGGAGCAGGCGCGGATTACGGTACGGGTGAAGGAAACCAGTGAGGAACTGCGTCGGGATGCCTTCCTGTCGCGCCTGCACAGCGAGCTGGTGGAGGTGACCGGCATGGCGCCGGAGCGCATCCGCTTCACCGGCATGCTGGTGCTCTACAACAACGTGTTACAGAGCCTGTTCAAGTCCCAGATTCTCACGCTGGGTGCGGTCTTTGTTGCCATCATGCTGATGTTCCTGCTGCTGTTCCGCTCCCTGTCCCTCGCCTTTATCGCCCTGGCGCCCAACATTGTGGCGGCCGGTATGGTACTCGGTGTCATGGGGCTCGCTGGCATTCCGCTGGATATCATGACCATTACCATCGCCGCGATCGTGGTGGGCATCGGCGTTGACGACTGCATCCACTATGTACACAGGTTCCAGCGCGAGTTCCCGCTTGATCGTAACTACCTGGCAGCCATGTACCGGTGCCACCGAAGCATTGGCCGTGCCATGTACTACACCACGGTCACCGTGGTGATCGGCTTCTCAATGTTGACGCTGTCCAATTTCAACCCGAGCATCTATTTCGGGCTGCTGACGGTGCTGGCCATGACTGTCGCGGTGATTGGCGCACTGCTACTGCTGCCGAAACTGATTCTGCTGATGCGCCCGCTGGGCCCCGAGGCCGACACAGCGCTGGTGCCGGGGGGCGGCTGATGCAGTGCCGGGCTGGCTGCGGCGCCTGTTGTGTGGCGCCCTCCATCGTCACCCCGTTTTTTGGCATGCCGCAGGGCAAGCCTGCGGGTGTGACCTGTGCCCATCTCACGCCGGGGCGTCTCTGCGCGTTGTTCGGGGACCCGCGGCGGCCGGCCGTATGCAGCGCTTTTCAGGCCGACATCGCGGTGTGTGGTGACAGCCGTGCGGCCGCGCTGGCCAACCTGGAGCAGCTGGAAATCCTCAGCCGCCCTGACTGAACAGGAGTTCCTGATGTCCGCAACAGAACTGCCCCTCTTTCCGCTCTCCGCGGTGTTATTGCCCTACGGCAAAATGCCCCTGCAGATTTTCGAGCAGCGCTATCTGGACCTGATTCGCGACTGTATGAAGAGCGGGACCGGCTTTGGTGTGGTCTGGCTGCGCCGCGGCGAGGAGGTGGCGCCCAAGGGGTCCCGCCAGCAGTTGGGCGACCTCGGTACGCTGGCCCGTATCGTTGACTTCGACCAGCTGCCCAACGGCTTGCTCGGGGTGACGATTGAGGGGCGGGAGCGCTTCCACCTCAGTGGCACGCGGGTGGCCGCCAATGGCCTGGTGCTGGGTAACGTCGTGTTTGAGCCCATGCCGGAGCCGGCGGCACTTGATGAAGCCTGGCTGTCCCTGAGCGAAATTCTGGAGAACCTGAAGCAACATCCGCATGTGCGCCGGATGGGCCTGGAGATCGACTTCGAAGACGCCTGGCAGGTCGGTTATACCCTCGCCCAGCTGCTGCCGCTGGAGGAGTCGCTCAAATACGCGCTGCTCAACGCCGGCGATATCGAGGCGTTGATGGATCAGCTCGACCTGATCCTGAGCGATATCAGCGGCGAGGGTTGAGCGCCGCCGGCTCCTGTCAGTCCGCGGACAGCTTGCTGAGCAGGGCTTCAGCCTCGGCTTTGCGGGTGGCGTCGGCCGCGTCTCTGCCGGGGCGTGGCGCTGCGTTCAACACCCGCTGCAGGTGCGCCTTCGCGCGCTCGGTTTCGCCCTCGCTGACGAGGAATTCGGCGAGGAAGAAATTGCTGTCGATGCCCTCGGGGTTGGCCTCAAGGCCGGCTTCCAGGTACTTCAGGGCCTTTTTGCTGTTGCCAAAACCCACCGGCCAGCCGGGCACCCGGGCGTACAGCGTGCCCAGGCTGACCAGCGCAGCGCCTTCACTCACCGTCGGCTCAATAGCCACCGCGCGCTCAAAGTCGTCTCGCGCGGCCTTGGCGTAGCCCAGTGCGTCCAGACCACCGACAACACCGGCGAAAGATGAGCGCACGATGCCACACCAGGTGAGGGCCTGCGCGTCATCGGGCTGGGCCGCCAGCAGCGTGTCGCAGCGCTCCAGCAACTCGCCATAGGCCGCTTCCTGCTCCTGTGCGGCCAGCTCGAAATTCACATACTCCCACTGTGTGCGCAGTGCAGCCACTTCCGCCTCAACCGAGCCAAGGCTCGGCAGGGCGGTGACAGAGAGTGCAAGGGTGCACAAAAGAGCGGTGCAGGATCGGAACAGTTTCATGGCAGAAGTCTCCGTTGTTGTTGTCGCAACTATACGGATAAAACCTTAGCTCAGTCTTAGCCTTCTGCGGGAACAGCATAGTGCAGATACGGACCATCGTGGATCACTGCCACGCTGCGCAGGGTCTGAGTCCTGTAGTCTCGGCTCAAAATGTTGTCCACGCCGACGAAGTCGGCCCGAAGTTGCTCTTCAGTAACACGCACGCGGAGGTAACCGTTGCTGATACCGTCAGTCCACTGAACCTCTGGGTTGCTGGTAATCAGGCGACTGTCCATCAGGCGGGCCCCCTCTGTACCAAACTCCAGAAAGTCGCCGGGTGAGGTGATGCCCGTGGTCTTGAGTTCTACGCCCATCGGGTGCCCCTCGTCATTGTGAAGTGTATTTTGCCAGAAGCTGTGACTGTCTCCGGTCAGCACTACCAGATCGCTGGCACCTGCATAGCGACAGCTTTGGTAAAACGCCTCTCGCGCCCTCGGGTAACCGTCCCAGGGGTCCAGGTAAAGTGGTAGGCCGAGTTCGCCCAGCCGCTGGAAGTACCTCGCGCGCTGCAGGCTATCACTTGATACTCGAGCCTCGAGGTAGGCCATATCACTGTCCGAGAGCCTTGGTGAGGCCATCCTTGCCATGGGGATCTGGTTGCCGATCAGGCGCCATGGGCGCCCAGCCGCTACCGATTCGGCCAGTGCCCCCGCGGCGAAGGCTTGCATCTCCGCGGACAACATGTCCCGACCGGGTACGCCCACAATCTCACTGAGGAATCGCTCAGCAGCGGCCGGTGTCATCTCCCCCAGAGTCTCGATGTCGTAGTCGACCTGTTGCGAGCGGCCCGTATGCCGTGTCTCCAGGGTCACCAGCGACGCCAGGTTGCCGAAGCGGAAGTGCCGCCAGTAGGCTGCGGGGTCGTCATCTGGGCCGGGATCTCGCACGGGCATCCATTCATACCAGGCCTGCAGCGACACTTGGCGCCGCCTGTCCCACCGTCCTTCCGTAGCAGGCTGGTGGTTCTCGGCTCCATCTCGCCAGGGATTATTGGTGGATTCGTGATCGTCCCAGAGCGGAATCAGTGGGTGCGCGGCGTGCATGACCTGCGACTGCGAGTCAGCCTTGTACTGCGCGTGCCGCAACCGGTAGTCCTCAAGAGAGACCATCTCGCGTGGAGGCACATGCTGGCGGCCCAGCTGTGCACCGATTCCCCCGCCGTAGCCGTCTGGCCCATATTCGTACAGATAGTCGCCAAGGTGCAGAACGAAGTCGATTGAGTCATCCCGTGCTATCGCTTCATAGGCGTTGAAATAGCCAAACGGGAGGTTGGAGCAGGAGGCGACCGCGAGTCCCAGCGCGTCCAGTGCGCCGCTGGCCAGGGTGCGCGTACGGCCTGTCGGTGATGAATGCTGGTTGAAATGAAAGCGGTAGTAGTAGAGGGCCCCGGGGGCCAGGTCACTGACAACCACTTTCACGGTGTAGTCGCGGTGCGGCCCGGTGGCGACGGTTCCGCTCCGCAGTATGCTGTCGAACTCAGGAGTTTGTGCCAGTTCCCACCGACATTCGGCAGGCTGTATCGTGGTGGTCAGGCGTGTCCAGAGCACAACAGAGTTGTTTTCCGGGTCGCCGCTTGCAACGCCATGCCGGAAGGGGTTCCCTGGGTCGGCCGACACCACGGGTACACGCAGACCTGCGGGTAGCAGCAGGCTGGCGGAAAGCCCCGACAGCATCTGACGTCGAGTGAGTGGCAGGCGCTTCATGGGTATCTCCTTGCGTCAATAAAAAAAGCCGACCCGAAGGCCGGCAAGCACGCTTTCTGGGGTCTTAAAGGTCTACGGTCAATGAGGCGGATACAGTACGTGGGGCCCCTATCCATGCTCCCTCACCGGCGATGCCGCCGAGGTAGTCCTCATCAAAGGCATTATTGATCAGCAGCGTAACGCTCCAGTTGCCCCCACCATTCAGCGTGAGATAGGCGTCAACAGTCGTGTAACTATCAGCAACCCAGCTGTTGTCGAGGCGTATGGGGCGTTCACCCGTGTGCTTCCCACTGATGCCTGCAGCCAGTCTGTTGCCGGTCCAGTCCAGCGACAACACCAATTGCTGGTCGGGGATGCCGACCACATCGTTCCCTGGCTGAATGCCCAGGCCTGCGTCAACCGCGGCGTCCCCTGTGCCGACGTAGCTGGCATCGTTCAGGGTGAAGGCGCCGTACAGGGAAAGGCTGTCGCTGATCTGGAAGTCGGCTGTGAGCTCAAGGCCGTCCGATTCAATGCCGCCGGCATTGAAGTAGGTGCCGTTGGTGCCAATCAGATAGTCCGGCCCCGCAGCGCTTTCCGGGCTAAGAAAAATAATGCGGTTCTCGAAGTCGATCTGGAATGCCGTGGCACTAAGCAGCAAAGGCCCATTGCGGTAGCGCAGGCCGGCCTCCAGGTTCTCCGCGGTTTCGGGCTCAAGGGCGTCGAGGTCAGACTCGGGACGCTCCAGGATTTCGTCGTATATGGCCTTGAAATTCTCGGCATAGCCGGCGAACACTTCGAGTCCCTCTAAGGGCGTTTCCCAGAGCACGCCGCCTGAAAACAGGATATCCGAATCAGAGTCCACTTTGACATCTGTGGTCTCGCCAAAGTTGTCCCGGCGCTCCAGGTCAACCAGGAACTGCTTGATGCCCAGGGTGAGTTGCAGCGATGCGATTTGCACGCTGTCTTCCGCGTACCATTTCAGGACCTCCTGCGGATAAGTGCGATCGTACTGCGTCCAGTAGGGCTGGTTGTCGAACTCGATACCCACACGCGCATCGGTAAGCTTCTGCCATGTGCGGGTTTCATCGCGCTGCTGATCTTCATACCAGAGACCGGCGCGTAGCGTGTTGTCGAGGCCACCGAGGTCCAAAGTCCAGTCGCCGTCGAGCATGAAACCGTACCGCTCCTTCTTGTAGTTGGTGTGGCGATAGGATTGCACCGGAATGGCGCCGGCGGCGTAACAGGCGGGATCGTACTCGGATCCTGCGCCACCGTAGGGGAAGGTAATGGAGGATGTGCACCCCGGACGCGGGCTCAGGGCGTTGCCGGCGCCGTCGACGAAGAAGATGCGTCCCAGCGCACTGCCGCCATTGATGCGGGCATTGCCCAGTACTTCTGATTGGGGACCGGCGCCATCGTTGACCACATCCACCAGGTAGGGAGGAATCCAGTCGCCGCGACCTTCGTTGTCATGGTAGTAGCCGCCGAATGCCAGGCGCAGGCCGCTGCTGATTTCCATGTTGGCCTTGATATAGGCCAGCATATTTTCGCGCAGTGTAGACCACCCCCGCCGGTAGACCTGGTCTACGTAGGGAACACCGGTCCAGATGTCTGTGAGTCGATCCCATTCGGGATTACTGATGAATTCATCGGGGCTAAACAGGCGCTGATAGTTGTCCTCGTGCGTATCATCGTAAGACGCATAAGCGGTGATATCAGTGTTTCCCAGCTCGATAATCATCTTGCCAGCCAGGTGATCCCGTTCGTTCTCTGCTGCTCCATTGACCCAGTCACTGGCACTTTGGTGAGAGGCAGAGAACCATGCACGAAGGCCATTCCTGAGACGACCGGTGTCTACACGCGCGTAGTAGCGTTCAGCGTCATACTCGCCGGCGGAGCCCTGAAAACGGACACGCGCCTCTTCCTCGGGGTCGTCTGATACAAAATCAATGGTGCCGCCCAGCGCATCGAGTGCGCGTGAGGCGATGTCTGCTGTGCCCTGGGAAACAGTCACGGTGCGCAGGTTGGCGGTATCCAGATAGCGGTTAGCCTTCGCGCCACCACCGTAGCTACTGCCTCCATTGGGGATGCCATCCAGCGTTGTGCCGATCTGTTGTTCGTCAAGGCTGTTTTGGAAGCCGCGTACTGCAATGGTAGTAGACCAGTCGTCAAAGCCGTAGGCGTCGCCTTCCTGAATTGAAACACCAGGAAGGTTGTCGATAAGCGCGTTTACACTGGTCATTGGAGACTGCTGCATTTTCATGCTGTCTGTCACCATGTTGTTCCCGTAGTACTGGCTGCGAGCAACGACGGTGATTTCTTCCAGCGAGTTGTTGTCACCTTGCGCGCCTGCGGCGGCAGTGAATGAGAGGCCGCCGGTCAGCGCCAGGCGCACGAGAAGCACACTCGGACGACGAGAAAAATTCGGTTGATACATACCCTTCCCCAGTTCATTAAAACGTTGGTGTGAGGCGCGGCGTCAGGCTGGTGTATTTTTCGTGCAGCCCCTGTGCCGGCAACCAGCAATTTAGGGGTTGGATATGAACGCGCCGTGAAGCGGGGATGATGCTTTTGTGAAGCTAGTGAATTACGACAGAAGCTCAATGCAGGCGTGCGCCAGCGCTGTGCCTGCCCAGATTTGCAGCAGCCACAGTCCGGCGATGGCGAGTAGTACTTGAGGGGATGCTGTGTTTCGGGGAGCTGTCAGGAGCGCCTTGATACGTGATCGCGCCGCGCTAACGGAGCCTGTGGCGCCGCCCTCGCTGGCTGCCGAGGCCGGCAGTCCCTCCAGTCGGGCAATAACCCTTGCCACGAGATCGGCATCGCCACTGACATCGACTGCGGCCCAGTCGCAGGCCATCTCGGTGGCCGTGTGGTAGTCGCTGAGCAGCTGCTGCCGGCGGTTTTTGGGCCAGAGTACGGTGGCGATGGCAAGGCCTGCGCGGCGCAGGTTATCCCTGCGCCTTTGGTGTGCGTATTCATGTGCCAGCACAACTCGCAGCTCCCGGGCAGAAAGGGCGTCCAGCATGCTGCGGGAGACGTACACCTGTGGTCGCCACCATCCGACGCACCAGGCTGCGGGCGTCGGCCCGTCGATCACCTGGAAGCGTTGCGTGGCGGCGGCCCGTGACAGGGAAAACAGTGTTCTCAAGCGCCGCTGCACACGCCACGCCAGCAGCGCTACAGCGGCACACAGGACCAGGGCAAGCCCGCCGGTCACCGCCGCCACGCCGACGCGCAGGGCAGGGTGTGCCTCCGACAGTGGTGGATGCGGCGCGCAGTTCAGGCCGTGGCAGTGTACGGGTATCAGTGGCGCCGAAAGTGCCGGATTAAGCACCAGCCAGGTCACTACGCTTGCCGCAATCGGTGGCAGCAGCCCCCACAGCAGGCGCAGGTCCGCCGCGTTGGCGGCGGAGACTGCTGCACTACGCCGTTGCAGCGGGGGGTAGAGCAGGGCGTGCGTGATCGATGAGAGCGCAAACACGCCGCACCAGATCAGCACCGCGTCCGCCACCGGGGGCAGCAGTTCAGTCATCATCTGCAGCGTTTCCGTCGCCGCCACGCAGTGCCGCAATCGCCGATGCGGTCGCGGCGTCGTCGTCGGCAACATAGCGGGCAAAGCCGGCTATCACGGGTAGCAGGTCGCCACCGGCGATATCCTGCGTGATGTCGCGCAGGAGAATACGGATCAGTTCCTCGCGGTCGATGGTGTGGCGGTAAACGAAGGCACGCGCCTCCTTCCTACGGCTCACCAAACCCTTGCGGTACAGCCGCTCCAGGGTGCTTTGCACGGTGCTCAGCCCGATGTCCGCGGCTGGCATGGCATCCAGAAGCTGCGTTGCCGACAGGCTTTTTCCGCGCCACAACAGGCTCATCACGGCCAGTTCGCGCTCCCCAAGGTGGGGTGCGCGACGCGGGCGAATGCCAAGGTGACGCAGCAGGCTGTGTTTCTGTTCGGTCATGAAAACCGACCTGTTATCGGTGTTGGTGGGGTGTGTTACACAATGCCACTGAAACAGGGAGGAGTGTAGCGTGATCGGGAACGTGACGGAATCAACAGGATGGCGGGGGCTGGCCGGGAGCGCTGTGCGGGCGGGCGCGCTGCCGGCGCTGCTGGTGGGCCTCAGTCCGGCTGCTGCGGGGCAGACACTGGAGACCGTGACCGTGGAGGGGCGGCGCGTCAGCCTGGTGGGTGAGGCGATAACGGCGTCGGAAGGCGTCATCGGCCGCCGGGAGATCGCCCTGCGGCCGCTGCTGCGCACGGGCGAGGTGCTGGAACTGGTGCCCGGCATGGTGGTCACGCAACACAGCGGCACGGGCAAGGCGAACCAGTATTTCCTGCGGGGTTTCAATCTTGACCATGGCACTGACTTTGCCACCTTCATCGACGGCATGCCGTTGAACCTGCGTTCCCACGGTCACGGCCAGGGTTATACGGATCTGAACCCGGTGATTCCCGAGGCGCTCGCCACGATTGCCTATAAAAAAGGCCCCTATTACGCGGACGTCGGCGACTTCAGTGGTGCCGGCAGTGCTGAAATGCGGACGGTGGACCGGGTGGACGATGGCCTTGCGGAAATCACCTGGGGCGAGGACGGCTACCAGCGGCTGGTACTGGTGGACAGCCAGCGCGCCGCCGGTGGTGACTGGCTGTATGCCCTGGAGGGCAATCGCTACGATGGCCCCTGGCGCGGCGTGGAAGAGGACCTGTCGCGTGTGAATCTATTACTGAAGCATTCGCGCGAGCTGGCCGGCGGCAGCCTGAGCCTGACGGCGATGGCCTATGACAACAGCTGGAACAGTGCCGACCAGATTCCGGCCCGGGCTGTCACCCAGGGCATCATTGATGACCTGGGTGTCATCGACGACACTGTCGGCGGTGAATCCAGCCGCTACAGCCTGAGCGCGGCCTGGCGCAGTGATGTCTGGCAGGCTGAGGCGTGGCTGGTGCGTTACGACCTGAACCTGTGGTCAAACTTTACCTATTTCCTCGATGACCCGGAGCGCGGCGACCAGTTTGAACAGGTCGACGAGCGTCTGCTGTACGGCGGTCGCCTGCGCTACAACCTTGTGACCACGCTTGCCGGGCTGCCCATGACGCAAACTTTCGGCGTCGAACTGCGCGTGGATGACATCGATGAGGTGGGCCTCTATCGCAGCGTTGCGCGACAGCGCACCGGGCCGGTGCGCAGCGATGCCGTGGAGGAGTCCAGCATTGGCTTGTTCTGGGAGCAAAAGCTGCAGTGGACCCCGCGCCTGCGCTCCGTCGTCGGGCTGCGTTATGATCACTTCGACTTTGACGTCAGCAGCGCCATCGACCGCAACATCAACGGCGTCGACCTCTCGGCGAATGGCGGTCGCGCCACCGATGACCTCTGGTCACTCAAGGGCAGTCTGATTTATAGCCTGAGCGACGACTGGGAGACCTATGTATCCGCCGGACAGGGCTTTCACTCCAATGATGCCCGAGGCACCACCGTCCGCATCGATCCCGCCGATGGCGCGGTCATTGATGCGGTTGACCCGCTGGTGCGCTCGCTGGGCTACGAAGCCGGTGTGCGAGGTTTCTGGCGCGAGCGCCTGAACACCTCGCTGGCGGTCTGGTACCTGGAGTTGGACAGTGAATTGCTGTTCGTGGGAGACGCAGGCAACACCGAAGCCAGCGGGCGTTCCGAGCGCAACGGGGTGGAAATCACTGCCTATTATGCTCTCTCAGAGGCCTGGACGCTGGACCTTGAATACGCCTGGACCGATGCGCGTTTCGCAGACGCGCCACGCGGAGAACGGGCCATTCCCGGCGCTGTCGAGCATGTTGCACAGGCGGGCATCAGCCTGGACGATGGTGAGGACTGGTTCGGCAGCCTGCGCCTGCGCTACTTCGGCGAGCGTCCGCTGGTGGAGGATGCGAGTGCCACATCCGATGCCACCTTCTCGGTCAATCTCGGGCTGGGTCGACACCTGGGTGACTGGACCCTGCGCGCCGATGTGCTGAACCTGCTGGATAGCGATGACCACGACATCGATTATTTCTACGCCTCACGACTGCCCGGGGAGGCAGAGGGTGGCGTCGAGGACCAGCATTACCACGTGCTGGAGCCGCGCACTGTGCGCTTGACCGCCGCCTATCGCTTCTAGCGGTCGGTGCGGCCGCGCTTTTACACGATCCCGCGTCCGGTTCTGGGGCATAATGCCGGTGTACCCAGCCGCTATTCGGGAGCCACGCCTGCGATGCCTTTGACCGATGTCCCCGTGATTGACCTCGCCGCCCCGCGCGCCACGGTTGTCGCCCAGCTGGCGCAGGCCGCCGCAGACCCGGGATTCTTCCAGGTGGTCAATAGCGGCCTGGACGCTGCGAGGATGGCCGATACCCTGGCCAGTGCGGCGGCCTTTTTCGCCTGTGACCCCGCGGTAAAGCGCGCTGTCTCACGCACGTTGGAGAATCCGTTCGGTTATTACGACCGGGAGCTCACCAAAAACCTGCGTGATCGCAAGGAGATTTTCGATTTCGCGCCAGGTGAAGACACGCCCTGGCCGGCGGAGATGCCCGGCCTGCGTCCTGCGCTGACGGTTTTCGCGGCGGAGTGTCACTCACTGGCACTGCGCCTCACGGCCCTGCTCTGTGAAGGGTTGGGTCAGGCCCCAGACAGCATATTGCAGCAGCTTGCGCCGGACCACAGCAGCTTTCTGCGCCTGAACCATTACCCGGTCCACGACCTGCTGGCCGGGCAGGGCGTCCCTCCGGGTCCGCTCGGCATCAGTCCGCACACGGACGCCGGTGTGTTGACCGTGCTCCTGCAGGACAGTGTGGCCGGGCTGCAGATGCAGCAGAACGGTGCCTGGGTGGATGTGGCGCCAGTCGCGGACGCGCTGACGATCAATATCGGCGACATGCTGCAGGTGGCAGCCAACGACCGGTACCGGGCGCCGCTGCACCGGGTGCGTGCCAGTGAGGGTGAGTCGCGGCTGAGCATCGCCTACTTCCTCAACCCGGGCTATCACGCACTGATCGAGCCGCTGCCCGGCCTGCTGTCGACAGCCTCACCGCCCTGCTATCGCAGCATCCCGTGGCAGGAGTTTCGCGGGTTGCGTGCCCTCGGGGATTTCGGGGATTACGGTGAGGAAGTGCAGATCAGCCATTACCGGTGTGACGGGCCGACGGCCGTGACGGCAGCGGAATCAGCCTGATGGATACCTTCACCCGCCGCTATGTGATGTTACTGCTTGCCCTGCTGGCCGCCGTCGCGGTGGCCTGGTTGCTGAACCGTGACGGGCGCGTGGCCGAGATTAATGCGTGGCTCGCCGCAGACCCGGAGTTGGCGGCCTACCCCTATCAGTTTACCGTCCGGGACATTAACAACGGAGTGGCGTTTGTCAGCAGCCCGCGCTCGGCGCAGGTGCCGGTCATGCGCTTTCTGCACAGCGCCTTTCCCGCTCTGCAGGGCAAGGATGTGCAGCACCCGGACATGATGGCGGCCCAGGACAGGCTGGTGGCGGTGCAGTCGCGGGCGGCGGAGCTGGTGCAGACCCATCCGCAGGTTAATGCGGTGCGCTGGGTGCTGGACGAGCGCTGGTTTTCCGAGCGAGGTATCAGCGTGGCGCCGTGAGGCGCCTGCCCCGTCCGGGCGAACAGTGAGAATATCGCGTCTGCCGCTTGCAGGCGGAGTAGGCCTTATGATGTAATGCGAATCATTCGCATTATCAACTAAGGTATCCCCCTATGCTTCGCCCACACAATACCCTCGTCCTCGCCACCAGCGGAATCCTCTCATTCGCCGCGCCTGCCGCGCTCGCCGACAGCGAGCCAGCGCTGGAGACCGTGGTTGTCACCGGTAAACTGTCGACTTTTGGGGCCACCAAGTCGAACATTCCCATTCTGGAAACCGCGCGCTCGGTCGCCGTCATTCCCGCGGAGGAGTTTCTCGAGCGCGGTGCGCTGACGCTTGACGATACCCTCAACTATACCGCGGGCGTGGTGGGCGATACGTTCGGTTTCTCCACCCGGGGAGATTTCCCGCGTGTGCGCGGCCTCGATGTGCCAGAGTACCTGGATAACATCCAGGTGCTGTTTGGCAACTACAACAACGCCCGCTCCGATATCTACACCCTGGAGCAGGTGGAGGTGCTGAAAGGGCCGGCGTCCGTGCTGTACGGGCAGGGCTCACCCGGCGGCGTCCTCAACACGGTGAGCAAGCGTGCCGGCCGGGATGCGGCAGAGCGGGAACTGGTGCTGGACTATGGCAACCATGACCGGCTACAGGGCGCCGCCGACATCGGCGTGCGCCTCAGCGAGAGCGGTGACTGGAACGGACGCCTGGTGGCTGTCTACCGCGACAGCGGCACCCAGCTCGATGTGGTGGATGACGACGCCCTGGTGCTGGCGCCGTCCATCACCTACGAGACTGACCGCGCGCGCTACAGCCTGCTGCTGAACTACACCGAGCGCGAGGGTGACACGGCGCACCAGTTCCTGCCGCTGTCGGTCAGCGGCTGCGCAAGTGGCAACGTGAGCATCTCGGAGCCGAACATCTGCGCGGGCAGTGGCGGTGAAGAGGTGCCGGCCTCGCGTTATGTCGGCGAGCCGGGGTTCAACCGCTACGACACCGAGTCGCTGTCGGTAACGCTGTTTGGCGAGCAACGCGTGAACGACTGGCTGGCCCTGGAGGGCACTGCCCGCTATCGGGATAACGAGGCAGACTACCGGCAGACCTGGGTGGCGTTCCTGGGCGCGGGCAATCCGCGCACGGGGCCGGACGGCACGGCGCTGCAGCGCAGCTGGTACGATGCCCCCGCGTCTTCCGAGCAGTTCGCGCTGGATGCACGCGCGCGTCTGAACCTGCAGACCGGCCCTGTCGACCACGAGGTGCTGGTGGGTGTGAACTACCAGGATGTGAGCACGCTGCAGGAGGCCGCGTTTCTCTCCCGACCAACGACGTTTAATGTGCTGCGCCCCGTCTACGGTGCTGACCCGCTGCCTTCAGCCTCTGAGCTGGACGCGGCGCGCAGCCGGCGAAGCAGCGACATCGAGGCCATCGGCTATTACCTGAACACGCAATCCAGCGTGGGCAACTGGGTGTTTACCGCGGGGCTGCGCTACGACGATGTCGATACCGGTAATGGCGCCGTCACCCAGCGCGACGATGCCACCTCCTATGCGGTGGGTGCACTGTACAAGACGGCACTGGGGCTGAACCCCTATATCAGCTATGCGGAATCCTTCCAGCCTGTGGTGGGTACCGACGCGTTGACCAACGCGCCCCTGCAGCCTCAGGAAGGCGAGCAGACGGAGCTCGGCATCAAGTTCCAGCCGCCGGGAACCCGCAGCTACCTGACTGCGGCCTATTTCGACATCGAGCAGTCGAACCTGCCCAATCCCGCCGCCCTGCCCAATGCCAGTACCCAGCAGGAGGGGGTTGCCACCATCACCGGTTTTGAGGTGCAGGCGCAGACGGTGGTCGGTGATGTGTATCTGGATCTGAGCTACAGCGTGCTGGACACCGAAAGCCCTGACGGAGCGCGATTCCCCAGCATACCGGAGGAGCAGGGTTCGGTCTGGGCCACCTGGCGCCCGGCTGTCGGCGCCCTGAGCGGGTTCAGTGTCGGTGCCGGCCTGCGCATGGCGGGCGGTAATGAGAGCAGTGGCACGGCATTCCTTGCCGCCAACGCGTTCGCACCCACCCCCGTGGTGGTCAGGACCGACGGCTACACGCTGGTGGATGCGATGCTGGCCTACGAATTTGCCCGCGCGTCGGTGTCCCTGAACCTGCGCAACCTGTTGCAGGAGGAGTACTACGGTACCTGCCTGGCGCGCGGCGACTGCTTCCCGGGTGAAGAGCGCACTGTGGTGGCGCGTGTGACCTACCGTTTCTGATGCCGCCGGTGCCCGCTAGAAACGTACGCTGTCCGGCGGCGTGTAGCGGTCGAGTACGTCGATGTAATTGCCGCGGCTGTAGTCGCCTGTGGACGGTGCATGCCGGGCACTGAGGCTGCCGCGCAGCTGGTTCACGGAGGCGTAGTCGTGCGTCTCCAGCCACAGGGAGAGGGCCTGTAGCACTGTGCGTGCGGCTTCGGGGCCCTGCTGCAACAGCACGCTGCAGAGTTGCACCACATCGGCGCCAGCCAGCAGGGCCTGCACGGTTTCCGTGGTGCCATGAAAACCGCCGGTCACGGCAATCTGGCAGTCGCTGTGACCGTGCAGGAGCGCCGCCCAGCGTATCCGCAGGCGCGCCTCGGCGGGGGAAGAGAGTTCCAGTCGGGGACGGATGTCCAGGGTATCGAGGTCTATCTCCGGCTGGTAGAAGCGGTTGAACAGGCTCACACCGCGAGCGCCGGCAGCGCCCAGTGCACGCACCAGATGCAGCGGTGCGCTGAACTGTGTGCCGAGCTTCACCGTCACCGGAACCTGCACCTGCGCCGCTACTGCCCGGGTAATGTCGATATAGCGTTGCTCGACCACGGCAGCGCTGTCCTCCGGGTTGTGGGGGATGTGCCATGCGTTCAACTCCAGCGCATCTGCGCCCGCCGCCACGAGCTGCTGCGCGCATTCCAGCCAACCGCCGGTGGTGATGCCGTTGAGACTGGCGATGACCGGAATCTCCAGAGCCTGCTTCAGCGCGTGCAGCTGGTCGGCATACTGTTCCTCGGTGGAGCGAAAGCCCTGCGGCAGGGGGCGAAAACTCTGTGCTTCGCCATGCCCCAGAGATTGTTCGTCCAGGAATCGATCGAGCAGCGCGTGCTCCTGCAGAATCTTCTCTTCGAACAGGGACGGCATGACCAGCGCGGCAATGCCTGCCTCCTGCAAGCGCAGCGCGCTGTCCACGGAGCCGGTCAACGGTGAGGACGACGCCACCAGCGGATTGTTCAGGGTGAGGCCCAGATACTGTGTGCTCAGGTCAGCCATGGTGTTCACTCCTTGGGCTGGTCGGTGGCGGGCTGCGGATCGACCTTGCGCAGTTGCGCGCGTGGGGCGCTCAGCGTGGCGGCCTCGCTCCAGTCCAGACCGGCAAGTTGCTGGTAATGCCGGTAGCGCAGGTTGACCTCGCGCTGGGCCTGTTCCAGAAACGCCTCGGCGGCCTCGGGGTGCGTGTGCCAGAGCATGCTGAAACGGGTCTCGGAGGCGGTGAAGTCGCGATAGGGCAGGCTGGGTGCCGGCGAATCGAGCTGCAGGGGATTCTGCTGGCGCTCAATCCGCGCAGGGTCGAAACGAAACAGCGGCCAGTGCCCGGTTTTCACCGCCAGCGTTTGCTGCTGGTGATTGTGGCTGAGGTCCACCCCGTGGGCGATGCAGGGACTGTAGGCGATGATCAGCGAGGGTCCGTCGTGTGCTTCGGCCTCAAGAAACGCCTTCAGCGTCTGCGTGTCCTTGGCGCCGTAGGCAATGTGCGCCACGTAGACATTGGGATACTCCATGGCCAGCAGGGCAAGGTCCTTCTTGGCGATGGCGCGGCCGCCGGCGGAGAATTTCGCCACCGCCCCGCGGGGGGTGGCCTTGGACGTCTGGCCGCCGGTATTGGAGTACACCTCGGTGTCCAGTACCAGGATGTTGAGGTTCTCGCCGGAGGCCAGCACGTGGTCCAGACCGCCGTAGCCGATATCGTAGGCCCAGCCATCGCCGCCGATGCACCACACCGATTTGCGGCACAGGTTTTCACTCAGTGTCAGCAGGCGCCGTGCCTCTGGCGTTTGCATCTCCTGCAGTGCGGCGTTCAGGGCGACAACCCGTTCACGCTGCTCGTGGATACCGGCTTCGTCGGACTCATCGGCCTCCAGCAGCGCCGTGGCGAGGCCGGACGGCAGGGCGGCGGCGAGACCGGTCAGCAGGGCACGCGCCTCCTGCACCTGCTGGTCGATGGCGATGCGCAGTCCCAGCCCGAATTCCGCGTTGTCCTCGAACAGGGAGTTGTTCCAGGCGGGGCCTCGTCCCTGCGCATTCACTGCCCACGGCGTGGTGGGGAGGTTACCGCCATAAATGGAGGAGCAGCCCGTGGCGTTGGCCACCACCATGCGATCACCAAAGAGCTGGCTCGCGAGGCGCAGGTAGGGTGTTTCCCCGCAGCCGACGCAGGCACCGGAGAACTCGAACAGCGGCTGCGTGACCATGGCGCCGGGCAGGGTGTTGATCTTGAGCTGTGCGCGCGGATATTCCGGCAGTTGCAGGAAGAACGCCCAGTTGGCCTTCTCGTCCTCACGCAGGGGATCGATGGGTGCCATGTTGAGCGCCTTGCGGCTGGCGTTGCTTTTGTCGCGAATCGGGCAGATGTCCACACAGAGGGTACAGCCGGTGCAGTCCTCAGGTGACACCTGATAGCTCATCAGCAAGCCGGCGGGGTAGTCCTTGTTGCGCGTGGGCGCAGACTTGAATGTGGTAGGGGCGGCGTCCTGGTACTGCTCTGCAAAGACCTTGCTGCGGATCACGCTGTGCGGGCAAACGAATGCGCACTTGCCGCACTGAGTGCACAGGTCGGCTTCCCACACGGGAATCTCCAGTGCGAGGTTGCGTTTCTCCAGTGCTGCGGTGCCCAGCGGGAAACTGCCGTCCTCGGGCAATGCGCTGACCGGTATCAGGTCACCGTCGCCCGCCATGATGCGACGTGTGAGCCGGGACACGAACTCGCCGTCGTCTTCCCTGGCGGCCACCGGGTCGGCCACGGCGCGCCTGACCGGGCCGGGCGCGACGGCGTGCAGGCCTGCCAGCGCCGCGTCAATGGCCCTGAAATTACGCTCGACAATGCGCCGGCCGCGTCGGCCGTAGCTTTTCTCCACGGCCGACTTGATCGCCGCAATGGCCTGCTCCGCGGGCAGAATCCCGGAGATGGCAAAAAAGCAGACCTGCATGATGGTGTTGATGCGTTTGCCCATGCCGGTATCGGCGGCCACCTGGTAGGCGTCGATGCAGTGCAGCGCGATGTCCTTGTCGACGATCTGTTGCTGCAGCGTCGGCGACAGACTGTCCCACAAACGCTCCGCTGGCAGCGGTGAATTGACCAGGAAGGTGGCCCCCTGTGCGGCCCGTCGCAGCATGTCGGTTGTGTGCAGAAAGGCGGGCTGGTGGCAGGCGATGAAATTCGCCGAATTGTCCTCAATCAGGTAGCGGGCGCGCACCGGGTTGGGCCCGAAGCGCAGGTGAGACACGGTGGTGGCACCGGACTTCTTTGAGTCGTAGACAAAATAGCCCTGTGCGTGCAGGTCGGTCTGCTCGCCGATGATCTTGATACTGTTTTTGTTGGCGCTGACTGTGCCGTCACTGCCAAGGCCGTAGAAGAGCGCCTGCACGCTGTGGGTGTGGGCATCGGTGCGGAATGCGCCATCCCAGGCCAGGCTGCTGTGACTGAGATCGTCGTGGATCCCGATGGTGAATGCGTTGCGCGGTGCCGGGCTGTCCAGTTCATCAAACACGGCCTTTACCATGCCCGGTGTGAATTCCTTGGAAGACAGGCCGAAGCGCCCGCCGATCACCCGCGGTATCTGCGGGAACCTGCGCTCTGAGAAGGCGTCCTGGGCCAGTGCTGTCAGCACGTCCTTGTACAGGGGTTCACCGTCGGCACCGGGCTCCTTGCACCGATCCAGCACGGCGATAGCGCGTGTGCTGTGAGGCAGGCTGGACAACAACGCTGTGGCATCGAAGGGCCGGAACAGGCGCACCTTCAGCACGCCGACGGGTTCACCCCGGGCAACCAGGAACTCGACGGTTTCTTCCACGGTATCGGCGCCCGAGCCCATCAGCACGAGCACCCGCTCGGCCTGTGGGTGGCCGACGTAGTCGAACAGGCGATACTGGCGCCCGGTGAGCTGCGCAAACTCATCCATCGCACCCTGCACAATGCCGGGGAACGCCTGGTAGCGTGGATTCACCGATTCCCGTGCCTGGAAGAACACATCGGGGTTTTGCGCGCTACCGCGCAGTACCGGGTGGGCCGGAGACAGTGCCCGCTGGCGATGCGCGGTCACCATCTCGTCATCGATCATGGCGCGTACCACGTCGTCACCCACGCCGATGATTTTGGCGATCTCGTGGGAGGTGCGGAAACCGTCGAAGAAGTGCAGCAGGGGAATGCGCCCGCGCAGGGTCGCCGCCTGGGCGATAACGGCGAAGTCCATGACTTCCTGTGGATTATTGGCCGCGAGCATGGCGAAGCCGGTGGCCCTTGCCGCCATCACATCGCTGTGGTCGCCGAAGATGGACAGCGCCTGACTGGCCACCGAGCGCGCTGCGATGTGAAAGACCGTGGGGCTCAGCTCACCGGCAATCTTGTACATGTTGGGCAGCATCAGCAGCAGGCCCTGGGAGGCGGTGAATGTGGTGGTCAGCGCGCCCGCCTGCAGCGCGCCGTGAATGGCGCCGGCGGCACCGGCCTCGCTCTGCATCTCGATCACGCGGGGCACACAGCCCCAGAGATTTTTGCGCCCGCCTGCGGACCACTCGTCTGCCCATTCGCCCATGGTTGACGCCGGCGTGATGGGATAAATGGCGATGACTTCGTTGGTCAGGTGCGCGATGCGCGCCGCGGCCTCGTTGCCATCGATGGTCAGCGTTGAGTTGCCTGGTGTCTGGGTCATGAGAAACCGTTCTCCCTGCGGGGTCAGCCGCACCGTGTAGCAGCGACTGTCACTATAGATCAGGCAGGGCGGTCGGCTATTGACCTGCGTCATGCCAGTGCAGTGTCACGCCGCGAGGTGGCTTTGCGATGCGTGGGGGTGGGTAGTGCCCGGTGTGGCGTGCCGGTGAGGGGTGTTGCAGGGCGTGCGACGCAGGCTCAGCTGTAGCTGGGCATCCAGCCGCCGCAGTCTTTCCAGCGATTGACGATCTCGCAGAACAGGTCGGCGGTGCGCTCCGCATCGTAGGCCGCGGAGTGCGCCTCGGCGTTGTCGAAGGCGATGCCGGCTTCCTTGCAGGCCTTGGCCAGCACGGTCTGGCCGTAGGCGAGGCCCGCCAGGGTGGCGGTGTCGAAAAACGAGAAGGGGTGAAACGGATTGCGCTTGATGCTGCAGCGCTCTACGGCCGCATTGACGAACCCGGCGTCGAAGTGTGCGTTGTGACCGACCAGGATGGCGCGGTTGCAGCCCTGGTCGCGAATCTCCTTGCGCACAATGCGGAACAATTCACCGAAGGCGTCCTCTTCGCTCATGGCCTCGCGAAACGGGTGCCAGGGGTCGATGCCGGTGAAGTCCAGTGCGGCCTGTTCGATGTTGGCGCCTTCAAAGGGTTTTACGTTGAAGCTCCAGGTGCGGTGTACCCCGAGGTTGCCGTCCTCATCCATGCGTACAATGGTTGCGGCGATTTCCAGCACGGCATCGGTCGCGGCGACGAAGCCGCCGGTCTCCACATCCACCACCACCGGTAGAAAGCCGCGGAAACGGTCGCAAATGCGATGTTCTCCCTCGTCGCTCAACGGCCTGTGGCCTCGCTGCACACCTGCCACTGTACCGATTCGCCTGCGCGTAGTGGGGTCAGGTGGGTGTCGGCGAGGGGAAGCTGGGTGGGTACGGTCCAGGCGGCCTTGCGCAGGGTGATGCGGTCCGTGTTGCGGGGCAGGCGGTAGAAGTCCGCGCCGAAGTGGCTGGCAAATCCCTCTAGCCGGTCCAGCGCGCCGGCGGCGTCGAAGGCCTCGGCATACAGTTCCAGGGCGGCGTGCGCCGTATAGCAGCCGGCGCAGCCACAGGCGGTTTCTTTGCGCCCGGTGGCGTGGGGCGCCGAGTCGGTGCCGAGAAAGAAGCGTGGGCTGCCGGAGGTGGCGGCGCGCAACAGGGCTTCCTGGTGCGTGTTGCGTTTCAGCACCGGCAGGCAGTAGTAGTGCGGGCGAATGCCGCCCACCAGCATGTCGTTGCGGTTGAGCAGCAGATGGTGCGCGGTGATGGTTGCCGCGACATTGCCCGGTGCCGAGCTGACAAAGTCGACTGCATCGGCGGTGGTGATGTGTTCCAGTACCACGCGCAGGCCTGGGAAGCGCTGCACAATCGGCGCCAGGTGACGCTCGATGAACACCTTTTCCCGATCGAAGATATCCACGCTGTGGTCGGTGACCTCGCCGTGGATAAGCAGTGGCAGGTCTGCGTCCTGCATGGCTTCCAGCGTCGGGTACAGGGCGTCCAGTTCAGCGACGCCGGCCTCCGAGTTGGTGGTGGCACCGGCGGGGTACAGTTTTACCGCGTGTACGAAGTCGCTGTCTGCGGCGCGGCGAATTTCCCCAGCGTCCGTGGCATCGGTCAGGTAGAGGGTCATCAGCGGCTCGAAGCGGCGCGGCAGGTCGGCCATGGCGGCGAGGATGCGCTCCCGATAAGCGCTGGCGGCGGCCACCGTGGTCACCGGCGGGGTGAGGTTGGGCATCACGATAGCGCGGCCGAAATAGCGTGCCATGTCGGCACAGGTATGCGCCAGGGCGCTGTCGTCGCGCAGGTGGACGTGCCAGTCATCGGGGCGGAGAAGAGAGAGTTCAGTCACGGCAAACCACGGCAGGAAATGTCAGCGGAGATGGTAACGTAAAGGGCAGGCCACGGGAATACGGGCTGGGAATCCCGCCCTGCCACGCGTAAAATAGGCGTTTTGGCGCCTCAAAGCGGAGCAGTTTATGTCAGATGTGAAAAAGGTGGTTCTGGCCTATTCCGGCGGCCTCGACACTTCGGTGATCGTGCGCTGGCTGCAGGATCACTACGGTTGTGAGGTGGTCACGTTCACCGCCGATATCGGTCAGGGCGAGGAAGTCGCCCCCGCCCGTGCCAAGGCCGAGGCCCTGGGGGTCAAGGAAATCTACATCGACGACCTGCGTGAAGAGTTCGTGCGTGATTTTGTGTTTCCCATGTTCCGCGCCAATACCGTCTACGAAGGTGAGTACCTGCTCGGCACTTCCATCGCGCGCCCCCTGATCGCCAAGCGGTTGATCGAGATTGCCAATGAGACCGGCGCCGATGCCATTTCCCACGGCGCCACCGGCAAGGGCAATGACCAGGTGCGCTTTGAACTGGGTGCCTACGCGCTGAAGCCCGGCATCAAGGTGATTGCGCCCTGGCGGGAGTGGGATCTCACCTCCCGCGAAACGCTCATGGCCTATTGCGAAGAGCGAAATATCCCGGTGGATTACAGCAAGAGCAAAAAGAAGTCGCCCTACTCAATGGACGCCAACCTACTGCATATCTCCTACGAGGGCGGCATTCTGGAAGACCCCTGGTCCGAAGCGGAAGAGGACATGTGGCGCTGGAGCGTGAGCCCGGAAGCGGCGCCGGATACCCCCACCTATATCGAGCTGGATTTTGAGGGCGGCGATATTGTGGCCATCGACGGCGAGCGCCTGAGCCCGGCGACGGTGCTGGAGCGCCTGAATGTTGTCGGCGGCGCGAACGGGATCGGTCGCCTGGACCTGGTGGAAAACCGCTACGTGGGCATGAAGTCCCGCGGCTGCTACGAAACGCCCGGCGGCACCATCATTCTCAAGGCGCACCGTGCCATCGAGTCCCTGACGCTGGACCGCGAGGTCGCGCATCTCAAGGACGACCTGATGCCACGTTATGCCGAAATGATCTACAACGGCTACTGGTGGTCCCCCGAGCGGCGCATGCTGCAGGCCGCGATCGACCAGACCCAGGCCGTTGTGAACGGCAAGGTGCGCCTCAAGCTCTACAAGGGCAACGTGATCCTCGCTGGGCGTCAGTCGGCGGACAGTCTGTTCGACGCCAGCATTGCCACCTTTGAAGACGACGCCGGTGCCTACAACCAGAAAGACGCGGAGGGCTTTATCAAGCTCAACGCGCTGCGCATGCGCATCGCGGCCAACAAGGGGCGCAACCCGGCGTGAGTCCCGTGCGGGGAGAGTTCGTCGCATTGTTGCCGGATACCGACCTCGGCGGCGCTACCCGTCTGGCGGAGTAGTTGCGCGCGCCTGTTTGACTCTGGTGCTCGCCGCAACTCCGGGTTATAAAGCCAGGGGTATCTACCCGCCCTGTGCGGGTGTCTATCTGTCGCGGGTGCCGGTATGCGTGTTTTGCTGTTTTTCCTGATGTCTATGCTGTCCACCACTACGGCCTGGGCCGATGCCGATGCCGGTAGCAGTGGGGCCGCTTATTCGTCCGAGGTGTTCTTGCATGAGGCCGCGCGTGACGATGGCGTCATGACCGCGTCTGTGGTGCTGGATGGTGAAACCCTGTTCCGTGTGCGGGGCATCTCCGCGGCACCGGCGTCTGACCGGGCAGCGAGTATCCGTGAGGCGATAATCAATCTGGCGGATGATCCGACGCTGGACGCCCATGCAGGCGAGGTGGTGAGCGGCGGAGACAGGGTGGTCATCCGCATCGCAGGCCAGCGTATTGCAACGCTGTACCCGGCCGATGCCGCACTCGAGCAGGCCCCACTGGGCGTGCTGGCTGAGGCCAGCATGAACCGGATTGCGAATGCCGTCGTCCGTTACCGCGAAGAGCGCAGTCACCCGCGGCTGCTGGCCAGCACCGGCCTGCTACTGGTCATCACGCTGGCTGCCGGTGTATTGCTGTACGCCGTCAAAGCACTGTTCGGCTGGTTCAACCGCCTGATTGAAAAGGCCGTCAAGAAGCGTATCCAGGACATTGAGCGCGCGTCGCACCGGATTATCGACGCGGCACAGCTCTGGAGCTGGCTGGGTGGCGTGGTGCGCGGTACGCGCGCGCTGGCGCTGGTGGCCATCGTACTCGGCTGGCTGAATGCGTCGCTGGGGTTGTATCCGTGGACGCGCCCCTTCGCCAGCAATCTGTTCCATCTTATTCTCAACCCGCTGCAGAAAATGGGTACAGGGCTGCTGCAGTCGCTACCGGACCTCGTTTTCCTGGTGCTCCTGGTTATCGTGGTTCGTGCCGTGCTGCGCGCCACCAAGGTGTTCTTCGAGCGCGTTGATCGGGGCCGCATTCGCCTCGAGAATTTCGATCGCGACTGGGCCATGCCCACGTATCGCATCATGCGCATTCTGGTTATCGCCTTTGCGCTGGTGGTGGCCTACCCCTACATTCCCGGCTCGGACTCCGAGGCCTTCAAGGGCGTGAGTATATTTCTTGGTGTGGTGTTCTCCATCGGCTCGTCGTCGTTTATCGCCAACATGATTGCTGGCTACAGCCTGACCTATCGCGGCGCATTTCGCGAAGGCGACCGGGTGCGTATCGGTGACCACATGGGCGAAGTGGTGAACGTGCGGGCGCTGAGCACGCAGTTGCGGTCCCCCAAGAACGAGGACGTGAACATTCCCAACTCTGAAGTGCTTGGCTCCACCGTGGTCAACTACAGCAGTTTTGCCCGCGAGAAGGGCGTTATCCTGCACACCGATGTCGGCATCGGTTACGACGCACCCTGGCGGCAGGTGGAGGCCATGTTACTGATGGCGGCGGCGCGCACCGGCGGACTCGAAGCCGACCCCGCGCCCTTCGTGCTGCAAACGCAGATGGGCGATTTCACCGTCATCTACCAGCTCAATGCGTACTGCCGGGATGCCACGCGCATGCTGCAAACCTACAGCGACTTGCACGCGAACATCCAGGACGTGTTCAACGAGCACGGGGTGCAGATCATGTCGCCACACTACGAGCGGGACCCGGAAGTGCCCAAGGTGGTGGCCCCGGAAGACTGGTATCCGGCACCCGCGAGGGCACCGGAGCAGAGCTGAGGCGGGCCATGCCGGCCCGTCGGATCAGCGCAGGCTATAGCGCACCGGCATGGACTTGAGGCCGCCGACGAAAATGGCCTTGACCCACTCGGGTTCGCCGTTGAACTGCATGTCTTTCAGTCGCGGCAGTAACTCCCGGAAGAAACAGCTCACTTCCAGTGCGGCCAGGTGCTGCCCCAGGCACATGTGGGAGCCGTAGCCGAAGGCGAGTTGCTGCTTGGGGTCGCGCAACAGGTCGAGCCGGTTCGGGTGGGCAAAGGCTTCCGGGTCGCGGTTCGCGGCCGGATACCAGAGGGCGATGTTATCGCCGGCGTTGATCTGCTTGCCGTGCAACTCCAGCGACTCGGTCGCGGTGCGCACCATGTGCCGCACCGGTGATACCCAGCGGATAATCTCCTTGGCGGCGCCGATATCGAGCTCAGGTCGTTCGCGCCAGAGCGCAAGCTGGTCGGGATGTTCCAGCAGCGCCTTCATGCCGCCGCCGATTGCCGCGGAGGTGGTGTCGTGCCCGGCGGTTGCGGTGATGATGAAATAGCTGGCCTGATCGAGCACGTTCATCGGTTCGCCATCCACCTGGGCGTTGGCGAGCACCGTCGCCAGGTCGTCTCGGGGGTTCTTCTTGCGGTCCTCGATGACCTCGCTGAAATAGGCGCCGAAATCGTTCAGCACGTCCAGCCCCGCGGTCTGGCTGTCAGCGCGCTGCAGGGACGGGTCCTGGCTGCCGAACATTTCCTGCGTCAGTTTGAGCATGGTGGCCTCGGATTCGCGCGGCAGGCCGAGAATGGAGAGGATAATGCGCAGCGGGAACAGCAGGGCGATGTCGCGGACGAAGTCGCATTCGCTGCCCATCTCCTGCATCTTGTCGACAAACTCTTTCGACAGCGCTTGCACTTCGGCACGCAGTGATTCGATGCTGCGGGGCAGGAACCACTCCCGGGTGACCTTGCGCAGCTTCAGGTGCTTGGGCCGATCCATGTGAATCAGTGTTTCCAGGCCGTTGCGGGTGCCGAAGCGTTCCAGCAGTGCTTCTTCAAAAGCCGTGGGAATCAGTACCGTGCGCGGTGCGCTGAGAAAGCGGTCGTTCTCGCTGCCGATGCGCTTGATGTCGTCATAGCGCGACAGCGACCAGAAGGGAAGATAGTCGGGGTGTTCCACACGGGCCACGGGGTCGTTGGCCCGCAGATAATCGAACAGCGCGTACATGCTGCGCTCGTCGCCCATGATATGGGCATTGAGTACGTCGGCAGGCTTGAAGGGGGGCATTTGCTGCTGGCTGGCACCGGTCACGTTGAGCTCCTGTTGTTAGCGCAGTTGATGTTTGTGGATGTTGCCGCCTTTCATCACCAGGCCCACATCCAGCAGGCTCCTGATGTCCTCCAGCGGCGAGGCGGTGAGGGCGCGCGCGAATGCGGTTGGCATACAGTGCATGCCGGTGCTCTCCTGTGAGGATTTGAAATTCAATGCGCGGCAGTATGCCAAAACACGGGGGGTTCGGAAGGGTCATTTATGGCCACAATACGGTTTGTCGGCCAAATGCACCGTTTACCCCGCGCACGCATGACAGCGGCCGGTGCGCTTGTCACAATCGAACACGAAAAACCTGCTGACGAGCGAGGTCGCGGGCCATGGCCGCATACAGTTCAAGCGTTGCACCAGGTCACTCGGCAATTGCCTGGTTGCCGCGGTGAGGGGGAATGATGGGGTGTTGACGCGCCTGTTCATTTCCCACGGTGGAGGGCCGCTGCCCTTACTCGGCGACCCCGGGCACGCAGAGCTTGTGCTTACCCTGCAGCGCATTGCCCGCGAGTTGCCGCGCCCGCGCGCGATCATTGTTGCAAGTGCGCACTGGGAAGCCGCGCAGCCTGCGGTGACGACAGCCGCTGCCCCCGACCTGTTCTACGACTACTACGGCTTTCCACCGGAATCCTACGCCATTGAGTACCCGGCCCCCGGGCATCCGGCGCTGGCGCAGGAGGTTCTGGCCGCGCTGCAAGGGGCGGGGCTGGTGGCGCGAGGGGATGCCAGCCGTGGTTTTGATCACGGCCTGTTCGTGCCGCTGAAAATCCTCTACCCGGAGGCCGATATTCCCTGCATTCAGCTCTCCCTGCTGGCGTCGATGGACCCGGAAGCGCATTTGCGCATGGGGCGAGCGCTGGCGGCGCTGGACGGCGAAGGCGTGCTGCTGATTGGTTCAGGCTCGTCATTTCACAACGTGCAGGCCTTCTTCGGCCAGAGGGAGCCGGCGCTCTACACCCGCAACCGTGCCTTTGAAGACTGGCTGGTCGACACACTGGCCGAGGCCCCGCTGGACGATGCGGAGCGCGAGGCGCGCCTGCTGCAGTGGGACAGTGCACCCCACGCCCGTTTCTGCCACCCGCGGGAAGAGCATCTGTTGCCGCTGCTGGTGTGTGCCGGGGTGGCGCCGGGGCCGGCGACGCGGGTCTGGCGATTCGGCGCCATGGGCATGCAGGGCAGTTGTTTTGCCTGGTAGTGTGGGGCAGGGGCAGGTAGGCACGGGGAGGCCGGTATGGTAACGCCTGAGGATATCCTCGCGTTCTGGTTTCAGGAGCTGGAGCCGCGTCAGTGGTGGGCGGTGGATGCCGCGCTGGACACCCGCATCGGCGAACGTTTTCTGCCGACACTGGAGCAGGCCGCGCGCTGTGAGCTGGCGCCCTGGCGGGCCAGTGCAGCTGGGCGCCTTGCCGAGGTGATTGTGCTGGACCAGTTCTCCCGCAATATCTTTCGCAATACACCGGGTGCCTTTGCGCAGGATCCGCTCGCGCTGGGCCTGGCGCAGGAGGCAGTGGCCGGCGGCGCACTGGCACTGCTCGAGCCGGACCAGCGCAGTTTTCTCCTCATGCCCTACATGCACAGCGAATCACGGCTGATCCACGAGGCCGCAGAGCCACTGTTCAAGGCCTGGGCGCCGGCGAACAACCACCACTTCGAGCTGCGGCACAAGGAGATCATCGACCGTTTCGGTCGCTACCCGCACCGCAATGCCATTCTGGGCCGCGAGTCCACGGCCGAGGAGCGGGAGTTCCTCACCCAACCCGGCTCCAGTTTCTAGCGTCCCGCAGGTGCGCTGCCAGCCTTTGTGCAGCGCGCGGCTCAATGGAAGTCACGGGATTGTGTGGGCAGCGACGCCAGCGCACTGCTGTGGTCCTCCAGCGCACCGGCGATGATGTGGGTGACACCGTCCCGGTGTTCCAGCGTGCCTTTTACCAGTAGCAGCCTGCCGTTCATCAGCGCCGCGCGAAAATGCGCCTGGGTGCGCGGCCACACCACGATATTGCTGTTACCGGTTTCATCCTCCAGCGTCAGGAACAACACACCAGAGGCAGTGCCTGGACGCTGGCGGCAGGTGACCAGGCCGGCAATCCGCACAAACCCCCGGTGACTGATGCGGCCCAGGTCCGCATAACGGCTGCAGCGATCAAAGGGCGGCTGCTGCCGCAACAGCGCCAGGGGGTGGGCGCGCAGGGTGAGGCCGGTGGCGCGGTAGTCCGCCAGTACCTCTTCCGCCACCCCTGGCGCGGCCAGCTGCACACCGTCATTGAACCAGGTGCCCGGCTGCCGCTGCTCCTCCTGCAGCAAGGGCCGGGGCTGCTCCAGCGCCATGATCTGCCACTGCGACTGGTGGCGGTTGCCGCTGAGCGAGGCCAGCGCATCGGCATCCGCCAGTGCCTCCATGTCCCCGCGCGTCAGCGCGGCCCGCTGTCGCAGCTGGCTCACCTGCTGAAACGGCGCCGGTCGGCGCGCCTCCATTACGCGCTGGGCAGCATCATGGCTCAGACCCTTGACCAGCCGCAGCCCCAGCCGTATGGCCGGTTGGCTGCTGCCATCGCTGTCCAGCAGGCGGTGATCCCAGCTGCTGTGGTTTACATCGGCGGGCAACACCGTCACCCCGTGGCGGCGGGCATCCTGCACCAGCTGGGAGGGGGAGTAGAACCCCATCGGCTGGCTGTTCAGCAGGCCGACATAAAACGCAGCGGGGTGGTGGCATTTGAGCCAGGCCGACACCCACGCCAGCAGGGCAAAGCTCGCCGAGTGCGATTCCGGAAAGCCATAGCCGCCAAAGCCCTTGATCTGCTCAAACAGACGGTGAGCAAAATCCTGCGCGTAACCGCGGGCAATCATGCCCTGCACCAGCTTGTGCTCGAAGGTGAGCAACTGGCTGTTCTTGCCCCAGTTGGTGATGGCACGGCGCAGCTGGTCGGCCTCGCCACCTGAGAAGCCGGCGGCGACCATTGCCAGCCGAATCACCTGTTCCTGGAAGATGGGAACCCCCAGTGTGCGGTCCAGCACAGCGCGAATGGCTTCACTGGGGTAAGTGACCGCTTCCAGACCCTGCCGCCTGCGCAAATAGGGGTGCACCATGTCGCCCTGGATGGGGCCTGGGCGCACGATGGCGATCTGGATCACCAGGTCGTAAAAGCTCGCCGGCTTGAGCCGCGGCAGCATGGTCATCTGGGCGCGGGATTCTATCTGGAACACGCCGATGGAATCCGCCTGCTGCAACATGCGCCAGGTGGCTGCATCGTCGCGTGGTATATCGGCGACCCCACGGATGTGGGGGTGATCGCGTGCGACCAGCGCCAGGCTTTTGCGAATCGCCGAGAGCATGCCCAGGGCGAGGATATCCACCTTCAACAGCCCGAGTGATTCAATGTCCTCTTTGTCCCACTGGATGACCGTGCGCTCCGCCATACTGGCGTTTTCCACCGGCACCATCTGGGAGATGGGCCCTCGACTGATCACAAAGCCGCCCACGTGCTGTGACAGGTGGCGTGGGAAGCCGAGGATCTGCTGCACCAGCGACTGGAACAGCGTCGCCACCTCGCCGTGACTGGCAACGCCCTGCTCCTGGAAGCGCTTGTGCAGGTCGGCGCTGCGGTCCCACCAGGCGAGGGACTTTGCCAGGTCCTCAACGAACACCGCATCCAGGCCCAGTGCCTTGCCCACATCGCGCACCGCGCTGCGTGCGCGATAGGTGATGACCGTAGCGGCGAGTGCTGCACGGCGCCTGCCGTACTTGCTGTAGATGTACTGGATAACCTCCTCACGGCGCTCGTGTTCGAAATCGACGTCGATATCCGGTGGCTCATCCCGTTCGCGAGAAATGAAGCGCTCAAACAGCAGTGACACCGCCTCTGGCGATACCTCGGTAATGAACAGGCAGTAGCACACCACCGAGTTGGCTGCCGAGCCGCGCCCCTGGCACAGAATGCCGCGTTCCCGGGCGAAGCGCACAATGTCGTACACGGTGAGGAAGTAGTACTCGTAGGACAGCTCATCAATAAGCTGCAATTCGTAGTCGATGCGCTGCTGTATGTCCGTGGGTACCCCTCTGGGCCAGCGCACCGTGCAACCCGCCTCGACCAGCTGGCGCAGGTAGCTGCCCGCACTCTGCCCGGGTGGCACCACTTCCTCCGGATACTCATAGCGCAGCTCGTCCAGGCTGAACTGGCAGCGGCCGGCGATATCCAGCGTGGCGGCGAGCAGGGCGGGCGGGTACAGCTTGGCCAGTTGTTGCGGACGACGCAGGTGCTGCTGGCTATTGGCCAGCCGCCGTCGCCCCAGCTGTGCCACGCTGGTGTTGTGGTACAGCGCTGTGAACACATCGTGCAGCGGCTTGCGCGACGCTACGTGCATCCGCACCGCGCCGCAGGCAACCATCGGCAGGTTCAGCGTGTGAGCCAACGCGTGCAGGCGGCCATAGCGGGCAATCTCGTCGTTGCCCAGCACGTGGGTGACTCCGAGCCAGACCCGCCCCCGGCACAGCCGCGCCAGCTGCTGCCCGTAGCCGAGCTCCGCCGTCGACGGGTTGCTGCCTGTATCGTCCACGGCCGTGCCTGTAGGCTTCCAGATGATCAGGCAGCGCTTGAGGTGAAAAATGACATCCCGCAGCGCCACCCGGTACTCGCCTTTCGGGCTTCGCCGCCGGGCCAGGCTGATCAGGCCGGACAGCTCACTGTAGGCCGCACGGGAAGGTGCCAGCGCTACCAGCTGCAGCCCCTCCACCAGGTTCAGTTCACTGCCGATAATGAGCTGGATACCCGCCTGCCTGGCAGCGATGTGAGCCTTTACTACCCCCGCGAGCGAGCATTCATCAGTGATGGCTATGGCCCGATACCCCAGTTCTGCCGCGCGCTCAACCAGCTCCTGCGGGTGCGATGCCCCGCGCAGGAAACTGTAGCAGGTGAGGGTATGGAGTTCGGCGTAGGGCATGAGTTACGGACCATCCAGAGGGCTGACCACGCCCATGGCGCCTCGCCGAATCACATGGGTGTAGATCTCTGTGGTACGGACGTCACTGTGACCCAGCAACTTCTGGATGGTGCGCAAGTCGTAGCCCTGCTGGAGCAGACGCGTAGCGAAGCTGTGCCGGAAGGTGTGGCATTTGATGGGGAACAGGATATAGCGCCTGATGCAGTGGATGTAGGTCTTTTCGGTCTTCCAGGCATAACCGGCATCCCGCATGTGACGGCGGACCTGGTCGAGTAGCCTGGGCGGGTTGGCAGAGATGGCTGGTCTGATGTCATCCATGGGTATTACGGTCTAAAACTGTATGTATATACAGTAGTTGTATGAGGGCGGATTGCAAGGGGCTTTTCACCGGAAGGGCGTGAGGTGGGTGAGGTGATTCTCTGTAACGCTCTGAATATTAATGAATATTTCTTGGCGTGATCGGGCGGATATGATGTCTTGCTAACTTCCAAATGGTCCGCCTAACAGGCGAGGTCAGTGAGGCAGGTATGCCAAGTTGTTGAATTTATGAGCGATGTCACTACCGGCGCCGCACGGCGTGCTGGAGTTAGCAGGCGGGGTGTTATACGGTCCAGTCTTTCTAATAAGCTGTTAAGCGTCGATGGCAACCTGAGGAGCCATGATGGATATTTTTACTCGCTTCAATAGGAAGGGTATTCAGGATCGCCAGGTGGATACGCTTATTGGTCTGAGCAAAGGCTTAGCTGCGGATCAGAAAATCGATCAAGCGGAAGCCGAGTTCTTGATGTCTTGGCTGGTTCAGAATCGTCAAGCGTCAGAGAACCCAGTTATCTGTAACCTTCTCGATAAAGTAGCCGTTATGCTCGAAGATGGCGTTTTGGACGCCGATGAGTCATCAGAGCTTTTGCGTTTGCTTCAATCTATAGCGGGCGATCGATCAGTAATTGGTGAATTGGCCAAGACCTCTTCGTTACCGGTTAACTACCCGCTGCCAGCGATCAGCTTTGATGCAACGAGTTTTCTCTTTACTGGTACGTGCGCTTACGGCACTCGCCGGGCCTGTCAGGCAGTAATTGAATCTTTGGGCGCACTAAACGCGAAAGGCGTCACGAAATCCCTAAATTACTTGGTGCTAGGTACCTATGTAACTGACAGCTGGGCCCATGAAGCATTTGGTAGAAAAATCGAGAAGGCCATGCATTACCGGGATAATGGTGTTCCGATAGCGATAATCACTGAGGAGCACTGGGCGAATGAAGCAGGTCTGTAGGGTAACGCCGCTTAACAAGTTAAGGCACGCGGACGTCAAAACCGCTGCGCGGTTTCCCCGCCCGTGCTTAAAGCGTTAGGCATATGACTTACCCAAACTATCAACCATGACCTAAAAAGGAAATTTAATGAAAGTCACAAGATTTGTTACTGCATGTATATTCACGTTTCTATCAATCGGTACTTTTGCTGCCGAGTATGAAATAAGTCGCCAATCTGATGGACCGTTCTCATTCTCTATTTCCGGCGTGAAAATCAACGAAGGTTCTAGTCTAGTCCGAGAAAGCATTTTGTTTAATGAACCTTCATCACCTGTAAATATTGATTCTCACTCTACAAGCATCATATATGCGGATAGAGGCTTTAGGTTTAAAGGAAAAACAGCTATTAAAGTAAACTCTCAGATAGTTGCAATAGAAACTAGAACGTCTCTATATGATGCCTTTGGACAACATATGAAGAACTTGTCTAACTCAGAGGTTAAAGATTTTTCTATCGGGAATGCAAATATAGAGGGAGAGTGGCGAGCATATGATAACGATATTAGCAAACTACTAACTAGTGTGACTTATGTTGCTCGAGTTAGGTTTGCAGATGGAACTCAATGGATATTCGATGTAGATAATTTGCAGCTAGCCCTTTCTACTTTGAATTTAGAGCAAGAAATCGGTTCAGAAGATGATGAAGAATAATGCCTAACAAAGCACTCATATCGCCAGCACGCTGGCTGGGACGGCTACTGCGTAGCCGCCCTATAGTGTGGCGTTAGAGCCCCCCCCATCTCTACCATTGCGCCAAGCTTAAAAAAGGTATACTTTCTATACCATGAATGAGTTCGAGTTTGATGAACGCAAGAGTGCCACTAACCTCGCGAGGTATGGCATCGACTTCATCGATGCGCAGCTCCTTTGGTTGGATCCTGACCTGCTCGAGATTCCTGCCCGAACCGATGATGAGCCCAGGTTCCTCGTTATAGGCAGAATCAATACAAAGCATTGGTCGGCTGTCATTACTTACAGAGAGACCAGAATACGGATCATTTCAGTTCGGCGCTCACGCAGTGAGGAGGTATCACTTTATGAAAGCTAAGAGCTTTGACAAAAAATTTGATGAAGGGAAAGACATTACCGGAGACCTGGACCTTAGTAAGATCAAGAGGCCGAACCAAGAGCAGCGCCGTGTAAACGTCGATTTTCCGGCCTGGATGATTGAGTCTCTTGATCGAGAGGCAGGGCGTCTGGGTGTTACGAGGCAGTCCATAATTAAAGTATGGCTAGCTGAGCGTTTGGAGCAACGGGCCTCTAACAAGTCAAGCCAGCAGGACGCCAGCGAAGCTGGAGCTTCTGCTTGAGGCGTTAGGGCGCCTTGACACACCGCTCTTCGTGCATACAATGTATGTACGATCAAGTTTAGCTGGGACCCAGCCAAGGCGAGATCCAATCTCAAGAAATACGGAGTCTCCTTCGAAGAGGCGCAATCCGTGTTCTATGATGAATTTGCACTCCAATTTTACGATGATGATTCTTCTGAAGAGGAGCGATTTCTGCTGCTCGGCCTAAGCAACCAGTCTCGTATTCTTGTTGTAGTGCATTGTGAAGGCGACGGGGATGAAGAGGAACTGCGAATCATCTCTGCCCGCAAAGCAACTAGCTCAGAGCGGCAGTACTACGAAGGTGATCCCTTATGAAGAAAGAATACGATTTTTCGAATATGAAATCGCGCAAAAACCCCTACGCGTCTAAGCTCAAGAAGTCTGTAACAATTCGCCTGAGCGAAGATGTCATTGAGTACTTTAAGGGTATGGCAGAAGAATCCGGCGTCCCCTATCAGAGCTTGATCAACCTGTATTTACGTGACTGTGCCAATCATAATCGAAAGGTTGATATCCAATGGCAGCCTTAACAAGTGCAAGCAATTGGGACCGCCGTAACGCCGGTCTTTGTTGTAGGCGTTAGCAATCGAGCGCGTAGCCTAATGCAAGAGATAAACTTCAGTATTGAAGTGAAAGAACTCCTGGAATCCTGCGGGCTTCCCGTAGTCGATATCCCAGGGAATGACCAAATTCAGTTTTTTGGGATTAAAACAGATGGAGCGCTTTCCGCAGTGGTTGGTATAGAGGTGTATGGGGAATATGCCTTAGTTCGGTCGCTTGCTGTTAAGCAGCAGTTCCGGGGGAGCGGGATTGGACGAGACCTGATCGCTTCATTGGAGGATTGGGCGAGAAGAAAGCGTGTGACGAGGCTGTTTTTATTGACCGAAACAGCGGGCCGATTCTTTGGGTATCAGGGATACAGGCCCATTCCGCGCTCCGAAACACCGCAAGTAATAGAAGATACATCTGAGTTCTCAGGTATATGCCCTGGTTCTGCGGAGTTAATGATCAAGGAGTTGATTGCTAGCAATGAGTTCAACTCGGGCGGGGACAAAGCCGGCGCCAGTTAATTCGAGCGGTATGTGCCATTAAAGCTTCGGGGGCATCATGAGTAAAATTCTGGTTTTTGGAAACTCTGGCTCTGGTAAGTCCACATTTTCTAAGCAGCTTGCACGGGAACTCGGTTTGGCTCACTTAGATTTGGATGTCTTGGCATGGCTTTCGACATCTCCACCCAAAAGAATGCCTATAGAAAAATCCAAGGAAAAAATTAATGACTTCATAGCCGAGCATGATAGTTGGGTGGTTGAGGGGTGCTATACCGATTTATTGGAACTCCTGAAGCATGAGGCATCAGAAGTTGTATTTATGGATCTTACTGTTGAGCAATGCATCGCCAATGCCAAGAGTCGTCCATGGGAGCCGCATAAATACGCGTCTAAAGAAGCGCAAGATGCCAACTTAAATATGCTAATAGATTGGATTAAGGATTATAAATTAAGATCGGACTCATTTTCTTATGAATCGCATCGTAGATTCTATGAATCGTTCCTGGGAAAAAAGGTTGCTTATACCGAGAATCAAGTACACACATAACAATGCGCTGCAGACCGAGGGCCAACTTTGTGCGCTTTATGCGCGCAAATGGGAGCGAAGCGACAGCGCATAAAGCGCCCAAAGTTAACCGCGCCTGAGCGCTACGCCTTGCGGCTTGAACAGTGTTGCGCAACGCGCTACATTCCACGAATGATCAAGTCCTTCAAGCACAAGGGGATCAAGAAGTTTTACGAAAAGGCACCTGGTCTATTTCTGTAAGCGGTAACTGGCGAATTACTTTTGAGTTTATTGACGGCAATGTCTATATCGTCACTTACGAGGATTATCATTAATGCCTATCCACAACCCCCCACATCCAGGTGAGTTTATCCAGGCCACCTACATGGAACCGTTCGGGCTTAGCTGTCGTTTTCTCGCGGAGCAGCTGGATGTGGCTCCGTCCAAGCTTAATCGTGTCCTGAAAAAACAAAGCGGTGTTAGTCCGGAGATGGCGCTACGCCTTTCAAAGGCTTTGGGCCGTAGCCCCGAACGCTGGTTATCGATGCAAGGCGCCTATGACTTCTTCGAAGCTAAGAAGGGCGTCAAACTCAACCGTGTCCAAAAGGTGAGTCTTGACGCTGCGTAACAAGACAACGCAGTACGCGGCTGTCGCCGCCTGGCTCGTTAACGCTTGTCGCGGTTTGCGGCGCTCTGCCGCACAGGGAAGGTCATGCCACAGTTTCATGTCATAGCCCAGGACGGTGTTCCTGCTGAGGCCGAGATCGTCGATATTGGGCTAGAAGAATTCAACGAGCGAGCCGCTCCGTTGCATGAAGTTCAGACGCTGTCTTGTTTGGTCCACGATGGAGCCGGCAAGGTGGTTGGAGGTGCAGTTGGCCGCCGCTGGGGTGAGCTGTGTGAACTGCAACAGCTTTGGGTGGACGAGAGTCTTCGTGGCTCCGGGGTTGGAGAGCGAGTCGTGCGCGAATTCGAGCGGCACGCGGTGGGGAAGGGCTGTAAGTCATTCTACCTTGAGACATTCAGCTTTCAGGCGCCGGACTTCTACAGGAAGCTCGGCTACCGAGTGGTCTACGAGCGAACTGGCTATCCACACGGCATCGTCAAGCACCACATGCTTAAGGCAGTCGGCGGTGCGGGAGCTGCGCTCTAACCTGTCGCCCGCTTGATTCGAACGTTATGGTCTCCGGAGTGTCGCACCTTGAATGTAGGAATATATATTTACGAAAACGCCGAAGTTCTTGATTTTTCAGGGCCTTTCGAAGTGTTTTCAACCGCGAATAGATTGTCAGGCACTGAGGGAATGTTTAATGTTTTTCTAGTGGCGGAAGAAGTTCGGGCTGTTAATGCTAGAGGCGGCTATAGCGTCAATCCTCACTATGGCTTTGAAGATCATCCCAAGATTGATCTTTTGGTCGTAGTGGGTGGCATTCACACGGCGGAGCTAGCTAAGCCCCGCGTTATTAACTGGGTGTCTAGCATTTCCAGGAATGCCACTGTTGTCGCTTCCGTATGTACGGGGGCTTTTTTACTTGCACAGGCTGGATTACTGGTAAATTTAAACGTCACAACGCACTGGGAGGATATTGAAGAGCTGCGAGAATCTTATCCGGATATCACAGTTGTTGAAAAGCAGCGGTGGGTAGATCAGGGCAAGTTTATAACCTCGGGAGGTATTTCGGCGGGTATTGATATGAGCCTTCACCTGGTATCACGACTTGGTGGTAAAGAGCTAGCTGAAAAGACAGCAAGACAAATGGAGTTTGAGTGGCAAAAATGCGCGTAACAAAGCGATGCTCCGGAAAAGAAAATCCACGTGTTTTTGCGCAACTTTCGCTAGTGGTCTAACAATAAAGCAACACTCCGCTTTGGTTTCCGGTGATAGCGGCGTTAGCTCTCAGAGGTCCATCGAATTACAGCGGATGAACGTATTCAAGTTACAGTTTGTTCTAATGGTTGCTATTGGATTAAGCGGTTGCGCATCATTGGTCACTGAATACATCCAGCACGCAGATAGCTTCGATTACGGAAATATTGCTTCTGAAGAAGAAATCGCTCTGCTTGGCTTTGACGAAGGTCGATATTGCTCTCCAAAAATAGAGCTGTGTATCAGCTATCTGTCCGGAGGGAAAATTAATGCCAGACGCCTCAAATATGAGACCGAAACAAAATTGGGTGAATCCTCTACAAAAGTAACACTGAATTTGAACAGAGATTCCGTCCCGATTGAATTGAATGGAACAGTAGTATTATTTCATGGTTTTCGGGCTTCCAAGGAATTTATGCTAAATACGGCTCTGTATTTCAGGTTCCTGGGCTTCGATGTATTAGTGCCGGATCTCCTTGGTCATGGGGAATCTGATGGTGAAAAGGCGTACGGCGTTGGGGACAGGCATATTATTGACGAATTGATATCCTCTAAACATGATCCAGAAGAAAAGTTGTTCTTGCTGGGCAATTCTATGGGTGCAGTAACTGCAGCTTACTTGTCAAAAATGAGACCTGATGTTGATGGCATTATTCTTCAAGCTCCAATGTTACGTTTTGATGAAGCAGTTCTTCGCTACACTAAAGCTAACCACCCCTACTTAACGTCAATTTTAAGTGACGACAAAATTATAAGTGGGAGCCTTCGTGCATTGAGTGAAGCAAATTTAAAGGTTATAGATACTGACATTCATAGAGTTATCTCTACTTCGAGTACACCGCTGTTACTATTTGCTTCATCCAGCGATCCAGTTGCACCTTACGACCAATTTGAGCACATGAGCTCTGCCGCGACCACGGTTAAAGATCTACCTAACAGAAATCATCCCAGCATGAGTGTTGTTGGTGATGAGAGCAGTAAAATTATAATAAATTGGCTTAATGAGCTAACAAGCAAAGCCAGTGGCAACAATCTGGGTAGGTTATCGCTACGGGAGGTCGGCGAGAGCGGCGAGCTGAAGTTACAGGACTATTTTCTGTCGGGAATGAAAGCAGCGACGAACCTCAGTGACAAGGTGGACAGCTGTATCAAGACACAGGCAGAGCGTCGCGCGGAGATTGCTGGTGACCCGCAGACCATCGATCCAGAATCGCTGTCGCTGCCAGAGGAAAGTTGAGTGCCGTCGGGAAAGCCGGATAAGCGCATAATTCTGGCTCAGCTTGTCGTGACGGAGGCCAGTGTCTTCTGCGCCACAGGGCAAGAAATGTGAGCGTCTGGCAACAGGACAGGCTGGCAGTGAACTAGCACCACTTTGATGGACCGTCGAATCACGGCGCTTTTTGGCTCTTGCCAGCTCACCTCAAAGTCCGCTGTAAGGCCTCAAAGGGAGATACGCTCTTGACCTATCAAGCACTTGCCGATGCCGTTCTTCTCCTGCACTTCGGCATTGTACTCTTCGTCGTGTTGGGGCTCCCGGTGGTCATCATCGGCAACCGGGCAGGGTGGGCCTGGGTAAATCAGTTCGGGTGGCGCCTGGCCCATCTTGTTGCTATCGCGGTGGTCGCTCTACAGGCCTGGCTTGGACAGTACTGCCCGCTCACTGTTCTGGAGTCATGGCTTCGCGTCCAGGCGGGCGGCGCGGGCTACACGGGCAGCTTTATCGAGCATTGGCTGCAAAGCGTGCTGTATTACGAGGCGCCTTTGTGGGTTTTTGCGATTATCTATACTGCCTTCGGCCTCGCGGTGGCATGGGCGTGGTGGCGTTACCCACCTCAGTCGGGCAAACAGAAGGACCGGCAGGCTTAGGTATGGAAGCGTGAGCGACAGCGCGTGTGAAGCGCTCACCTTTTTCAGACTATGAGCAGCGAACGCATATCGATGCCGTAATGATGCGGCGCTTCCTGGTTTGGCAAGCGTCCCGGAGACTCCCTGTGAAATTCGACATATCGAGCAACCTCAGAATCAGCTCCGAAGATATTTCCCGGCTGTTCACCATGGATGCTGTGAACCGGGAGTTGGGTCCGCTCATCCGCATGACCGTCCCACGGGCGTGGGCCGACAAGCCCATCGCCGAGTGGCCCACCGGCAGAGTGCTTTTCTCCAGCTGGATACTCCTGTTCGGAGTGCTGCCCGTCGATCGTCACACGTTCTTTTTCCAGCGCATCCACCCGCAGCAGGGCTTTTTAGAGGCATCGAGCTCTTTCGCCAACGCGGTGTGGCGGCACCAGCGGGAAATCACCCGGAGTGGCGCATTCTGCAGAGTCACGGACACAGTGGAGTTCCAGCCCAGATTGCCGTTCCTGGGCCGGGTTTTGGCACCGGTTTATCGCTTCATTTTCAGACATCGCCATCAGGTGCTAAGGTCGCACTATGATGTGGGCGACGGCTGATTCAGCCATTCGCCAGCGCGACGTTGCGGGAGTTCGACCGATGCGCCCCCGGATGTCATTTCCATATCAGCAGCAGGTGGCGGGTGTTGAGTACACAGAATCAGGTTTCTCTCCGGGAGATTACGGCGGAAACGGTCCGGGCCGTGATGCAGCTCGCAGTAGCTGACGATCAGAACCGGTTTGTCGCACCGAATGCCTGGTCGCTGGGGCAGGCCTTGTTCTCGCCGGAGGCGTGGTATCGGGCGATTTATTGCGAAGAGGAGCCTGTGGGTTTCGTGATGCTTTCGGACCAGTCTCGGGTGGTTCCGATAGTTGAGGACCCGAAGGTGGAGGTGTGGCGATTCATGGTCGATGCGAGGCACCAGCACAAGGGTATCGGGCGGGCCGCGATGCGCCTGATCATCGAGCATGTGCGACGCAGGGGTCTGTTCAGGGCGTTGGGGATTTCCTATGTACCGGGTGAGGGAAGCCCCGAACAGTTCTACCGCTCCCTGGGCTTCAGGCCCACGGGCGAGGTGGATGACGGGGAAATTGTCATGACGCTGTCACTCGGGAATGACGATGACTGAGCACGCCGGATCTTGCCTCTGTGGCGCCGCGAAGTTCGTGGTGCATGGGGATTTCGACAGCTTTTACCTCTGTCACTGCCAGCGCTGCCACGGAACGTGTCAACCTCAAATGGACAGTTCTTTAAAAGTTAATAGTCAATTCGGC
>CAJXUQ010000024.1 GCA_913061145.1 uncultured Haliea sp. | reverse complement strand
TCGTGGGCTCGGAGATGTGTATAAGAGACAGCCCGAGACCGTGCTGCCGTTCTCCACCGGCGTCATCGGGGAGCCGCTGCCGGTGCAGAAAATTATCGACGTGCTGCCGCAGGCGCTGGCGGCGTTACAGGTGGACGGCTGGCTGGATGCCGCCCACGGCATCATGACGACGGATACCCGGCCCAAGGCCTGCTCTGTGCAGTTCAGCTGCAATGGGCACAGCCATGTGCTGACCGGCATTGCCAAGGGCGCCGGCATGCTGCGGCCCAACATGGCGACGATGCTGGCCTATCTGGCGACAGATGTCGCGGTCAGTCCCACAGTCCTGCAGGCCCTGCTCGCTGAGGCGGTTGAGCTTTCGTTCAACCGCATTACGGTGGACGGGGATACCTCGACCAACGACGCCTGCATGCTGGTGGCAACCGGCGCAGCGGGCAATGCGCTGTTGCAGTCCGCGGACGATCCTCTCTACGACGCGTTGCGCAACGCCCTGCAGGAAGCCTGCGTTAACCTCGCGCAAGGCCTGGTGCGCGACGGCGAGGGGGCCAGCAAGTTTGTCACGGTGCAGGTCAATGGTGGCGCGCAGGAGCAGGAGTGTCTCGACGTGGCCTTTACCATCGCCCATTCACCGCTGGTGAAGACGGCGCTGTTCGCCTCCGATCCGAACTGGGGGCGTCTGCTGGCGGCGATCGGCCGCGCGGGGCTGGTGGACCTCGATGTCACGCGCATCGCCGTGTACCTGAACGATGTGCTGATCGCCGAGCAGGGTTGCCGTGCGTCCAGTTACACCGAGCAGCAGGGTGCCGCTGCGATGGCACAGGACGACATCACCATTCGTATCGAGCTGCAGCGCGGGCCCGCCGCGGTGACCGTGTGGACCACGGACTTTTCCTATGACTACGTGCGCATCAATGCGGAGTACCGTACCTGAATGGCCGCAGTGCATGTTGCGGTTGGCGTGGTGCTGGATGAACAGCGCAGGGTACTGATCAGTCGCCGCGCCAGTGCTGCGCACCAGGGTGGGCTGTGGGAGTTTCCCGGTGGCAAGGTTGAACCCGGCGAGTCTGTGGAGCGGGCTCTGGCGCGGGAGTTGCGCGAGGAACTCGGCATCGGATTTGCGACCTCACAGCCGCTGCTGCTGGTCCCCTTCAACTACGGCGACAAGGCGGTGCTGCTGGATGTGCACCTGGTCACGGAGCTGGAGGGCAATGCGCGTGGGCTGGAGGGACAGCCGTTGCGCTGGGTGACGGCGGAGGAGCTGGGCCGCTACGAGTTTCCAGCCGCCAATGTGCCTATCGTTAGCGCCGTTCGCCGGCGGCTGGGGGAACAGGCGGATTAGCGTGACGTGACCGGGTCAGTGTCGGCGCGCCTCTTCCGCGCGCTGCAGAAACTCTTTGTGCAACTCGGCGACCACCGCATCCAACGCCTCCAGTGAACCGCTGTTGTCAATCACAATGTCTGCCCGTGCCAGGCGCTGCTGTCGCGGCAGCTGCGCGGCCATGATGCGCTTTACCTGATCCTCGTCGTTGTTGTCTCGCTGCACCGTGCGCGCCAGTTGCATCTCCTCCGGGACATCCACAACAACCACCAGCGCGGCGAGCTCGCGCTGGGTAGCGGATTCCAGCAGCAGGGGGGAACTGAGCAGGGTGTAAGGGCTGCGCGAGGCGGCCAACTGGCGCTGGATCTCCTCACCGATAAGTGGGTGGGTCAGCTGCTCCAGCCACTTGCGCTGTGCCGGGTCGGCAAACACGATACGCCGCAGGGCAGCGCGGTCCAGGCTGCCGTCACCCTGCAGCACCTCGGGGCCGAAGCGCCGGGCAATCGCGGCCAGCGCCGGTGTGCCGGGCTCTACGACGATGCGTGCCGCCAGATCCGCATCAACCACGGTGATGCCGTGACGGACGAAGCGGTCCGTGACGGCGGTCTTGCCGCTGCCGATGCCGCCGGTAATGCCGATGATCAGGCTCATTCTCTCCCCTATCGTCTAACTGGCCCTGTCAGGCGGGCAAGCCGTTCGCGCCCAGCCAGGCTTGGAGGATGGGCTCACCCCAGATCAGGGCCAGCCACCCGGCGGCCGCCAGGTAGGGTCCGAAGGGCATGGGAATATCACGGCCACGGCGCGCGATGACGATCAGGAGAATACCGACCATGGCGCCCACCAGCGAGGAAAGCAGGACCACCAGCGGCAGTGCCTGCCAGCCCAGCCAGGCCCCCAGCGCTGCCAGCAGCTTGAAATCCCCGTAGCCCATACCCTCCTTGCCGGTCGCCAGCTTGAACAGCCAGTACACGCTCCACAGGATGCCATAGCCCGCGATGGCGCCGAGCACGGCGTCGGTAATGGGCACGAACGTGCCACTCAGGTTGAACGCCAGTCCCAGCCACAGCAGGGGCAGGGTAATGTCGTCGGGCAGCAGCTGGGTATCAAAGTCTATCAGAGTGAGGGTGATGAGTGCCCAGGTCAGCAGCACGGCGCCGGCCAGCTGCCAGCCGGGGCCGTAATGCACTCCCAGCCAGAGTGTGACGAGTCCGGTGGCGGCTTCCACCACGGGGTAGCGCGGGGAAATGCGCGCGCGGCATCCGGCACAGCGGCCCCGGAGCAGCAGGTAACTGATCACCGGGATGTTCTGCCAGGGGCGCACCGGTGCCTTGCAGTGGGGGCAGTGGGAGTTGGGTGCGGCCAGGCTCAGCGGCGCTGCTTCCGCCACGGGGTGCGCCAGGAGTTCGCAACACTCCCTGCGCCACTGCGCCTGCATCATCAGCGGCAGCCGGTACACCACCACATTGAGGAAACTGCCGACGACCAGACCCAGCAGCAACAGGCAGCTTGCCAGCCACCCGGGCTGCGCCAGGAATACGTCCAGCACCCGCGCTGGCCTAGATTACCGAACCCAGCATGAAGATCGGCAGGTACATGGCGATCATCAGGCCGCCGACCAGCACGCCGAGCACAGACATGATAATGGGCTCCATCAGTGAGCTGAGGCTGTCTACCGCGTTGTCCACGGCTTCCTCGTAGTGCTGGGCGACCTTGTCCAGCATGTCGTCCAGCGCGCCGGATTCCTCACCGATAGAGACCATCTGCAGCAGCATGTTCGGGAACAGGCCGGTGGCGCGAATCGCCTGGTACAGCGTGGTGCCGGTGGTAACGTCGTCGCGAATCTGCATGATTGCCTTGCTGTACACCGAGTTGCCCGCAGCGCCGGCGGTGGAGTTCAGGGCGTCCACCAGTGGCACACCGGCAGCGAAGGTCGTCGCCAGGGTGCGGGAGAAGCGGGCCACAATCGCATCGTGCACAATGCCTCCCACGACCGGCAGGCGCAGGGCGAGTCGATCCAGTGCCTCGGCAAACGCTACCGAACGGTGTTTGGCCTCCTTCATGCCGTAGCCGACGGCAATCATGCCAATGAGGATGATAAACCACCATTCCTGCATGAAATTCGAGAGCCCCACCACCATCAGGGTGAACGCCGGCAGGTCGGAGCCGAAGCTGCGGAAGGTATCGGCAAACTGCGGCACCACCTTGATCAGCAGAATGGCGGTCACGACGATGGCTACAATCACCACCGCAGTGGGGTAGGTCATGGCCTTTTTAATCTTGGCTTTCAGCTGCTCGGTTTTTTCCTTGTAGGTGGCGACCCGGCTCAGCATGACCTCCAGCGTACCCGAGGCCTCGCCCGAGGCGACCAGGCTGCAGAACAGGTCGTCGAACTGACGCGGGTACTTTGCCAGCGACGGCGCCAGGCCGGAACCGGAGGCAACGTCGTTCTTGATACTGACCACCAGCTCGCGCATGCGCGGCTTTTCCAGACCTTCTGCAACGATGTCGAAGCTCTGTACCAGCGGCACCCCGGCTTTCATCATCGTGGCCAGCTGGCGTGTGAAAATGGCGATATCCGCGGGCTTGATCGGCTTGCCGCCGCCACCGAACAGGGGCTTCGCCTTCTTCTTGACCGTTTTCGGCTTGATGCCCTGGGTGCGCAGCTGCGCGCGGGCAACGCCCGAACTCTGTGCGGTGATCTCACCCTGTGTCGCGCGCCCATTGCGGTCGACGCCGTTCCACACAAATACGTTTTTTGCCGCGTTGGTAGCCATAGTCTCGTCCGTTTAGCACGTGGTTACGCAGTGTCTAGTCCGTGGTCACCCGGTTCACTTCTTCCAGGCTGGTCATACCCTTGAGTACCTTCAGCAGCGCGGACTGGTGCAAATCCGGGAAGCCCTCCGCCCGCGCCTGCTTGTGAATTTCCATGGCGTTGCCCTGGGACAGAATCAGCTGGGCGATGGTCGGGGTGATACGCACCACCTCGTAGATACCGACCCGGCCCTTGTAGCCGTCCTTGCAGAGGTCGCAACCCACGGCGCGCCGGATATCGGCGTTGGCCAGCTGTTCCTCGCTGAAGCCTGCTTTCAGCAGCACCTCGGTGGGCAGTTCGGCGGGTTCGCTGCATTCCTTGCAGAGGCGCCGCGCCAGTCGCTGGGCGATAATCAGGTTGACCGATGTGGCGAGGTTGAACGAGGGTACGCCCATGTTCAGCAGTCGCGTGACGGTCTCCGCGGCGCTGTTGGTGTGCAGGGTGGATAGTACAAGGTGACCGGTCTGGGCGGCCTTGATGGCGATTTCCGCGGTTTCCAGGTCGCGGATCTCACCGACCATGATCACGTCCGGGTCCTGACGCAGGAAGGAGCGCAGGGCCTCGGCGAAATTGAGCCCCACCTTGGGGTTCACGTGCACCTGGTTGACACCTTCCATATTGATTTCCACCGGGTCCTCCGCGGTGGAAATATTCCGCTCCGGCTGGTTCAGCAGGTTGATACCGGTATACAGCGACACCGTTTTACCCGAACCGGTGGGACCGGTGACCAGAATCATGCCCTGGGGTTTGCTCAGCGCATCCAGGTACATCTTCTTCTGGTCTTCCTCGTAGCCCAGTGCATCGATACCCATCTGCGCGCTGCTGGGATCCAGGATACGCAGCACCACTTTCTCGCCGAACAGGGTGGGCAGGGTGTTGACCCGGAAGTCGATGGCCCGGTTGCGGGACAGCTTCATCTGGATGCGCCCGTCCTGCGGTACCCGCCGCTCGGAGATATCCATCTGCGACATGATTTTCAGACGCGCGGCCATCCGTGCCGAGAGGTTCTTGGGCGGCTTGACCACCTCGCGCAGAATGCCGTCGGTGCGGAAACGCACCCGGTAGTTCTTCTCGTAGGGTTCGAAGTGAATGTCCGATGCGCCCTGCTTGATGGCGTCCACCAGCACCTTGTTGATGAAACGTACGATGGGTGTCTCGTCGACACCGTCCGAGCCCGCGTCCTCTTTGCTGTTGTCATCACCGGTGGAGATGTCGATATTATCAAAGTCTTCGGATTCGAGGTCACCCAGCCCTTCAGTGAGGTTGTCCTGGGACTCCATCCAGTCCGTGATCACCGCGTTCAGGCTGCGCTCCTCGACGAGGATGGCATCGGTGTTGACACCGGTGTGGAACTTGATTTCGTCCAATGCAGCCAGGTTGGTGGGGTCCGAGACGGCGATGAACAGGCGATTGCCGCGGCGGAACAGGGGCAGGGCATGGTGCTTGGTAACGAGGTTGGTATCCACCAGGCCGCTGGGCAGGGTGGCCAGGTTGAAGGCGCTGATGTCGAACAGCGGCACCCCAAATTCGTTGGAGGCGATCTCCGCGATGCGGTGGCTGTCGAGGCTAAGCTTGTCAACGAGGTATTTGACCAGGGGAACCCGCTGGTAGGTCGCCTCGCGCTGCGCTTCCTTGGCAGCCTCGGCGCTCAGCAGGCCCTCCACCACAAGGCGCCCCGCGAGGCCACTCAACTGCCCGATTGCTCTTTCGTTCATCCTGCCTGCATCCCTGGGGGTCGCATTATTTTGTCAATACTCAGCCCAAGTATACCCAGAGAAAGTTCATGCTAATACCCTGAAGCGGTCGTAAAAGCATGATTTTATATGGATTTTTGCCCAAATTTGCCGCGCAATGGCGTGCGTTGCGACAAACTCTGTCACCGCGGAGCTGACAAAAAGTGTCACATCGGGTCGCTCTGTGACCCAAATTGGGCAGGGATGTGGCGGGCAGGTGGCTGCGGTTTGTCGATCATATCTCTTAAGCTGTTGTTTTAAAAAGATAAATATATTTTTCTTGTGGCTTCTATTAAGGTGGCACGCTTCATGCTTATTCTCCAGCGCAACGTGCTCTTCGAGCAAGCGTGCGGACCAAACACCCCGCAGGGGACAGGAGTAAGGAACATGAAAATGCAGAACGTACAAAAGGGTTTTACCCTGATCGAACTGATGATCGTAATCGCGATCGTGGGCATCCTGGCTGCCATCGCGCTGCCGGCTTATCAGGATTACACCGTGCGGGCGAAGATGTCCGAGCCGCTGGCGACTCTGGCTGAGGCGAAGACGACGATTGCTGAGTATTATTCGGCTAATGGGTATCTTCCGCTAAATGCCAGCGTGGCAGGAATCAATTCCAACCCTGACAAAGAGATCGTGGCCTCAATTTTGTACGACTCAACGAGTGGCCCGTTGCTGACAGCGCGCGTAACCTCTGCAACGATTCCTGGCGGTGGCAGTGGTACTGCTCTCGAGTTTTTGCTCTCTGGCACCACGCGTTCAGACCGTAGCATTGATTGGAAGTGCAAGCCCCAAACCGGTGGTATCCTGCCCAAGTACCTCCCGGCCAACTGCCGCGGCTAGTGTTTAGCTGAGTACCAAAAGCCCGGCATCGCCGGGCTTTTTTTCGCCCACAGTTTTTGTCGGTGCAGTAAGGCATTGTACACTGCGGATCCCCTGCATTTAGAGAGTACCCTGTGCCACCCAGCCCTTTGGCAGTCATTGTGAGAAATGCCCGACCCCGCTGGTTGGTGGTGATCCTACTGAGTGTCGTGGCAGTCATTTACGCCTACAACGCCGGCGACGACTTCCTCTTCGACGACACCCCCGCCCTCAGCGGCAATGAGCTGGTGCAGATTTCCGGGGAGCGTTTCGACGAGTGGCGTACCGCCGCCCTCAGTTCCAATGCCGGCCCGCTGAGTCGCCCCCTGTCCATGATCACGTTCGCCCTGCAGCACGCCCTTGAAGGCGGCTTCAGTGCCCGCTCGCTCAAACTGGGCAACATCCTGATTCACCTCGTCATCGGTGGCCTGCTGTTTTTACTGTTTCGTGCGCTGCTTGCGGAGCTGGTGGCCCAGGACAAACTGCACTGTCATCCCGGGTGGGTGGCGGCGCTTGCCATGGGGTTCTGGCTGTTGCACCCCCTGCATGTGTCCACGGTGTTGTACGCAGTGCAGCGCATGGCGCAGCTGTCCACGCTATTCACGGTGCTGGGGCTGTTGCTGTTTGTGCGCTGGCGCTCCCGCTGGGCCTGGTGCGGGGCGAGCCCGCAGGAGGTGGTTGCGGCGGCGCTGTGGCTGCTGCTGGTCACGGTGTTTGCCGTGCTCAGCAAGGAAAACGGCGCGCTGCTGCTGTGGTTGCTGCCCGCGGTGGAAGTGGCGGTGTACCGCGGTCGCTGGGCCGGTCGGCAGCGGTCGCTGCTGGCGGCCGCCGGCTGGGTGCTCTTGCTCTCGCCGCTTGTATTGATTGCGCTGATTTTCTGGCTGGCCCCCGAGACGTTCCTCGGGGGCTATGCGCAGCGCAACTTCTCCCTCGAGGAACGGTTGCTGACCCAGGGGCGGGTGCTGTGGCAGTACATCAGCTGGATTGTCTGGCCCAATATCCTGAGTATGGGCTTCCAGCACGATGACATAGCGCTTTCGACCGGGTGGCTGCAGCCTGTGTCCACGCTGGTTGCTGTGGTGGGCTGGGTGTCGGCGCTTGGCGTCGCTGTCTGGCGGCGGGAGCGCTGGCCTCTGCTTCTGCTGGCGATTCTGCTGTACCTCGTGGGCCACAGCATGGAATCGAGCTTTCTCGCGCTGGAAATGGTCTACGAACATCGCAATTATTTGCCCAGCATCGGTGTTTGTCTGTTGCTGGGCGCTGGCTTTGCCAATTTGCTCGGTCGCCTGCCCTCGCCGCGTCGTGTGCCGGCGCTGGTGGCCCTGCTGGTCGTGTTTGCCCTTCTGCTGGGTTTACGGGGCAATACCTGGTCCGATGATCTGACACTGTCGCGTACCAACCTGGCCCGTCATCCAGAATCTGTGCGCTCCAATTACTTCTACGGTAATGCGCTGCTGCGCCAGTATCGCCTGCGGGACGAGCTGGGGCTCTCCGAAGCGGATGCAAAGGCGAGTCTGGCGGTCGGCCGACACTACATGGAACTGATGCATCAGCGGGATCCTGCGGATCTTGGTGCGCTGGTGATGCTGTATTATCTGGACAGTCTCTTCTTTCCCGAGCTGCGCGCGCAAACCGACTGGCTGTCAGCGATACACGTCGCCCTCCCGGGTCGTGTACTGAAAGCCTCCGACAGAAATGCGCTACAGGTGCTGGCGGAGTGTATGGGCGATGGCAAGTGTGCCACGGAGGACGAGGAGGTGGAGCGGCTGTTCGCCGCGTTGGGGCGCTACTCGCTTCCCCCGACGGATATTGACAGCCTGCGTTACACCTACCTGCAGGCGCGTGGTGCGCCCCCGCAGGAGCTGCTTGCTGCTCTGGAAGCGGCGCTGGCTCGCTCGCCCGGTCAGCTTGCCTACTACCCCTACCTGATCGCCCGCTATAGCGATGTTGGCGATGCCGAAGGTGTTTTGCGCTCGATAGGCGAGTGGATGCACTACGACAGCCGTCGCCGCCAGCTGCCGTTGCAGCGCCAGGTCGTTACCGGGGCAGACCACTGATGTCTGAATACGTGGCAAGGCTTTGCCTGTTCGCGACCTTTGGCCTGCTGCTTGCCGCAACAGCCTGGCTCTATGCACCGGGGGTTCACGGACCGGCCTTGCTGGATGACCGCACCAGCGTGACTCTGCTGGAGACCGACGTGGATTCGCGGCAACGTGTGGAGCAGGTATTCGGAGATGGTTCCGGGCCGCTGGGGCGCCCGGTTACCATGGCGACCTTCGTCGCCGAACGGGCACTGGTTGGCGATGATTTGCGCTGGAGCAAGGCCATCAATATTGCCCTGCATCTGCTCAATGGGCTCTTGCTGGCCTGGCTCATCCATCGCCTGTTGCGCGCTGCCGGTTACTCGCAGCTCGTGGCGGTGGCCTTGCTGGCGGCCGGGCTGTGGCTGGTATCGCCGCTGTGGGTAAGCACGGTGCTGTATGCGGTGCAGCGTATGGCCATGCTGGCCTGCACCTTTATGCTGCTCGCGCTCATTGCCTATACCTACTGGCGCGAGCGCTACAGCGCAGGCGAGGGGGGAAGCCTGCGCTTAGCGCTGGTGCTGCTCTGCGCCGCCCTTGCGGTATTCGCCAAGGAAAACGGTGTGGTCGTGCTGCCCGTACTGCTGCTGCTGGAGTTGCTCTGGTATGGCTGTCGTCGGGCTGGTCGTGTCGACAAGGGGATGCTGTACCTGGTGCTGGGTGCCCTGGTGTTGGGCGGCGTGTTCGTTCTCGCCGTGTTTGCTCTGGCACCCGGGCGTTTTCTCGGGCACTACGCGCTGCGGGAATTTACCCTGGTGGAGAGGGTGATGACCCAGAGCCGGATTCTCTGGGATTATCTCGGCCAGCTGGTCTGGCCTGAAGCCGCCCGCATGGGGCTGTACCATGACGATGTCGAGCTGTCGCGCTCACTGATGCACCCCATCGCAACGCTCCACGCACTGCTGGCCTGGTGTGCGGCGCTGTTGCTCGCAGCGGCAGTCTCTGGCTTCGCGTTGGGTCGGCGCGTGGCGTTCTGCCTGCTGCTTTTTCTCGTCGGGCACAGTATCGAGTCCACCGTACTGCCGCTGGAGCTGTATTTCGAGCATCGGAACTACTTTCCGGGTATTGCGCTGTTCCTGCTGCTGGCCCTGCTGCTGGCGGAGCTGTCGCAGCGTTGGCCCAAAGTGGCGGCGCCGGTAGGGGCCTGTTTTGGACTCGCGCTGGTGGCGTTGACTTTCAATACCAGCTCCCAGGTGGAAATCTGGGCAAACAGTTATCTGCTGCGCTTCAACCAGATAAATGCCCACCCGGCGTCTTTTCGCGCCAATGCCGATATGGCGGTGATGTATGCGCAAGCGGGCAGCCTCGAGCGGGCGCTGGCGTATTCCGCCCAGGCCCATGCACACTCCCCGGAGCGGGACGGCGATCATTACCTGCGCAATCTCGCGCTCAGCTGCATGGCCGGTCGGCCGTTGCCGGCGTCAGCGGGGACCATCGCCAGTGCTCTGGATGCGCCCCGCCCACTGAGTTCCGTGGCCACCCTGCATGTGCTGGTGCAGATGCTGCAGAACGAGCAGTGTGTGCAGTTGGACCGCCTTGCAATCGCGGACGCCTTTGCGAGCGTGTATCTGCGCCCGGAGGCCGGTGCCACGGCGTCGGCGAATATCTACGCCCTGCTCGCAGTGCTGGAAAATGCCCTCGGACGTTATGCCAATGCCTATGAATACACTGCGCAGTTTCTTGCGCAGGCGCCGGGTACGCCACGCGGCCTGTTAATGCAGCTGCATTTCAGTACGGCATTGGGTAAAGTGAGTGAGGCTGAAGCGTTGCAGCGACAGCTGTTGACGCTGCAGGCGGCGGGGGCGTTAACCGTCTCAGATCAAGAAACCCTCGCGCTCTACCTGGAGGCAGACTAGTTGCGAATTTCCATTGTGATACCCGCCAGGAATGAGCAACAGGGGCTGGCACCGCTGCTACCGCGCCTCCGTAGCCTGTACCCCGATGCCGAACTGATCGTCGTCAACGACGGCTCGGAGGATGACACGGCTGCGGTCGCCCGCAGTGCCGGCGCCACGGTCGTATCCCACCCCTACCCCAAGGGCAACGGCGCCGCGGTGAAGTCAGGTGCGCGAGCGGCGACGGGGGATGTGCTGGTCTTCCTGGACGGCGACGGCCAGCACGACCCGGCGGACATCGCCAGCCTGCTCGCCACCATGGCGGAGGGCTATGACATGGTGGTGGGTGCGCGTTCGGGCCGGTCATCCCAGGCCAGTATTGCGCGCTGGAGTGCCAACACACTGTACAACCGCCTGGCAAGCTGGATGGTAAACCGTCGCATTGATGACCTCACCTCGGGGTTTCGTGCGGTAAACCGGCGCAAGTTTCTCAGCTTCCTGTATCTGCTGCCCAACGGCTTCAGCTACCCCACGACCTCGACCATGGCCTTCTTTCGGGCCGGTTACTCCGTCGGCTTTGTACCTATTGCGGTAGAGCAGCGCGTCGGCAAAAGCCATATCAGTCCGCTGCGCGACGGGGTGCGTTTTTTCCTCATCATCTTCAAGATTGGTACGCTCTATTCCCCGCTGAAAGTCTACTTTCCGCTGTCGGTGCTGCTGGCCGGCCTGGGCATGGCCAATTATCTGCTGGGCGCGTTTGGCAGCGGTTTATTGCGCTTCAGCAATATGAGCTCGCTGTTGCTGTTGGCGGGTCTGGTGGTGTTTTTCATTGGCCTCCTGTCCGAGCAGCTCACCAACCTGCAGTACAAGGATATCGATCACGACCTCGACTGAGCGGGCCGCTGTCAGGGGATGTGCAGCGCCAGGGTTTCTTTCACCTGCTCCATCACCACGTAGCTGGTCGATTCCTGCACCCCGGGCAGGGTAAGCAGTGTTTCGCCCAGGAACGCGCGATACGCATTCATGTCAGCAACGCGCGCCTTGATCAGGTAGTCGAAATTGCCGGAGACGAGGTAGCACTCCTGAACTTCGGGTAGTTCGAAGGCGCTGCGTTTGAATTCCTCGAAAATATCCTGTGAGCTGCGGCTCAGGCGGATCTGCACAAACACAACCAGCCCTGCATCGAGCTGTTCCGGGTCCAGGATGGCCTGGTAGCCACGGATGATGCCCTCGCGCTCCAGCCGTTTGATGCGCTCCTTGCAGGGTGTGGTGCTCAGGCCAACCTGGCGAGCGAGCTCTGCGTAGCTGGTGCGTGCATCCTGTTGCAGCAGCCGCAGCAGGCGCCGGTCGGTGCGGTTGAGGTTCTGAAGCCGTGCTTTCATTGTGCTCACTCGCTACTGTGGTTATATGCAGCTGATCGGCTGACTACCGGCGGTTCTATATTGGTCGATACGCCTAAAGATATATAAAAATACAGTGGAAATAACTGCTGATTTGGCGAAAATACATGAGAAAAGTGTTTTTTTCCACCTTAGCATGCCGGTCACATGAACCTGTCGCTGGAGAGCGCACACATGCTGATTGGCGTACCGAAGGAAATCAAGAACCACGAGTACCGTATTGGTCTCACTCCGGCGGGAGTGCGCGAACTGGTGCACGATGGGCACCGTGTTCTGGTGGAACAGGACGGCGCTGAGCCCATCGGCTTCGACGATGCCCAGTATCGCGATGCGGGGGCAGAGATCGTCGCCAGTGCGGAGGCGATCTTTGCCGAGGCGGAAATGATCATCAAGGTCAAGGAGCCGCAGCCCGTCGAGTGCCGGATGTTGCGCCCTGGCCAGCTGTTGTTCACCTATCTGCATCTGGCCCCCGACCCGGATCAGGCCAAGGCCTTGTTGGCCTCCGGCGCGACGTGTATTGCCTATGAAACCGTAACCTCCGCGGGGCGCGGGCTGCCCCTGCTGGCGCCGATGAGCGAAGTGGCGGGCCGCATGGCCATTCAGGCCGGTGCGCACAACCTGGAAAAGGCCCAGGGCGGTAACGGCGTTTTACTGGGTGGTGTGCCGGGCGTTGAACCTGCGCAGGTGCTCATCATCGGTGGCGGGGTGGTTGGCATCAACGCAGCGAGGATGGCGATGGGTCTGGGGGCGGATGTCACGTTGCTGGATCGTGACCTGAACCGCCTCAAGGAGCTGGATATGCTGTTCGGTGGGCGCCTGAAGACGGTGTACTCGACCAAGGAAGCACTTGAGCGCTATGCCCTGCAGGCCGATTTGGTGGTGGGTGCGGTACTGATTCCGGGCGCATCAGCGCCCAAGCTGATCAGCCGCGATCTGGTGGCGAGAATGAAGAAGGGCGCGGTCATGGTCGATGTGGCCATCGATCAGGGAGGCTGTTTTGAGACCAGCCGGCCCACCACACATCAGGAGCCGACCTACGTGATCGATGGTGTTGTGCACTACTGTGTGGCGAACATGCCCGGCGGTGTGGCCAGGACCTCCACCATGGCGCTGACCAATGCGACATTGCCCTACGCGGTGCAACTGGCGCGCCATGGCGTGCGCGCCGCGCTGGAGAAGGACGAGCACCTGCGCAACGGCCTGAATGTGCACGCCGGACAGGTGACGCACGCGGCGGTCGCGGAAGCGCTGGGCTACGAGTTTATCCCCCCGCTGACGGCGTTGCGCGGCTGAGTCGCAGGCTGTCGGCTAGCGACCGGCCCGGCGCTGCAACGCGTCAGCCGCCGTACCTGGCCTTCGCCTCGCGGCGGCGCGCGTGCAGTACCGGCTCGGTGTAGCCGCTGGGCTGTGCACAGCCCTCCAGCACCAGTTCCAGTGCCGCCTGGAAGGCAACACTGTCAGCGAAGTTTGGCGCCATGTTGCGATAGGCCGGGTCGCCGGCATTCTGCTGGTCGACCACCGCTGCCATACGCTCCATGGTCTCCCGTACCTGGGCTTCACTGCACACGCCGTGGCGCAGCCAGTTGGCAATATGCTGGCTTGAAATACGCAGGGTCGCGCGATCTTCCATCAGCCCGACGTTGTGGATGTCGGGCACCTTGGAGCAGCCCACGCCCTGATCGATCCAGCGCACGACATAGCCGAGAATGCCCTGGGCATTGTTGTCCAGCTCCCGCTGGATGTCCCCGGCGCTCAGGCCAGCGGCGCCCTTCAGGGGAATGCGCAGGATGTCATCCAGCGACGCCCGCGGGCGTGATTTGAGCGCTTCCTGGCGCTGTGCCACGTCAATGCTGTGGTAGTGCGTGGCATGCAGGGTCGCCGCTGTAGGGGAGGGCACCCAGGCGGTGCTCGCACCGGCACTGGGGTGCGCGACCTTGGCCTGCAGCATGTCCGCCATGAGGTCGGGCATCGCCCACATGCCCTTGCCGATCTGCGCCTTGCCCTGCAAGCCGCAGGCGAGGCCTGTGTCCACGTTCCAGTCTTCGTAGGCGTTGATCCAGGGCTCCTGTTTCATGGCGCCCTTGGGCGTCATGGCCCCGGCTTCCATGCTGGTGTGGATCTCGTCGCCGGTGCGGTCAAGGAAGCCGGTGTTGATGAAGACCAGGCGCTGGCGGGCCCGTTCGATACAGGCTTTCAGGTTGACGGTGGTGCGGCGCTCCTCGTCCATGATGCCGAGTTTGATGGTGTGGCGCGCGAGGCCCAGGGCGTCTTCAATGCGATCAAACAGGGTGCAGGTGAAGTCGACCTCGTCCGGGCCGTGCATTTTCGGTTTGACGATGTAGATGCTGCCCTGGCGCGAGTTGCGCAGGGTGCCTGTGCCACGCAGGTCATGCAGGGCAATCATGGCGGTGAACATGCCGTCCATGATGCCCTCCGGGATCTCCCTGCCCGTGGCGTCGAGAATGGCGTCGCTGGTCATCAGGTGCCCCACATTGCGCACAAACATCAGGCTGCGGCCCGGTAGCACGCGTTCACTGCCATCCGGCGCGGTGAACACGCGGTCCGGGTTGAGGCGGCGGGTCAAAGTCTGCTCGCCCTTGCGGAACACGTCTTCGAGGTCGCCGCGCATCAGGCCCAGCCAGTTGCGATAGACCAGGATCTTGTCCGCCGCATCCACCGCGGCGATGGAGTCCTCGCAGTCCTGGATGGTGGTCAGCGCCGCCTCCAGCACCACGTCCTTGACGCCAGCGGGGTCGCTGGCACCGATGGGGCTCAGTGGGTCGATGAGAATTTCGATGTGCAGGCCGTTGTGCCGCAGCAGGATGCTGGTGGGCGCATTGCCTTCGCCCTGGTAGCCGCGAAACTGTGCCGGCGTCGCCAGCGAACTGATCTGGCCGCCGCTCAGCACCACCTGCAGTGCACCGTTCACCACGGTGTACGCCGTCGCCTGGCTGTGATCGCCTGTCGACAGCGGACAATGGGTGTTAAGGAAGTGCTTGGCCCACGCGATCACGCGTTCGCCGCGCACAGGATTGTAGCCACCGGCGCGCTCAGCGCCGCCCTCTTCGGGAATCACATCCGTGCCGTAGAGGGCGTCGTAGAGGCTCCCCCAGCGGGCGTTGGCCGCGTTCAGCGCGTAGCGCGCATTCATGACCGGCACGACCAGTTGGGGCCCCGCCAGGGTGGCGACCTCCGGGTCGACGTTCTCGGTGCTGATGGCGAAGTTCGCGGGCTCCGGCAGCAGATAGCCAATGGCTTCCAGAAAGGCCTTGTACTCTGCACGGTCGTAGTCGGGCCCGGGGTTGGCCCGGTGCCAGCTGTCAATCTGTTCCTGCAGGCTGGCGCGGGTCGCCAGCAGGTCTCGATTGCGCGGTGCAAGGTCGCGTACGATGGCGTCGAGGCCTTGCCAGAACTGCTCCGGGCTGACCCCGGTGCCGGGGGCAATGTCCTGCTCCAGAAGGCTGTGCAGGCCTGCGTCGATGTGCAGGCCACCTTCAGTGATGCGCTCGCTCATGGGGCTTCATTCCTCTGACTGCGGGGCGCGCCATGCGCCCACCGGAAAAAGTGCTAGTCTACGGTGAGCAGGCTTAATTTATCCAATTTATCCAATTTATCGTTTTTATCGCGGTCATTCCCTTCCTGAATGATCTGGTGTGGCTGCACGCCTGACCTTCTCACTCAGGGTAACGGTGGCTGGTTGTCCATCTCCCGCGCTGTATCGGCGATCAGTTTGCGCAGCCAGCGGTTGGCGGGATTGTGTTGCAGGAGCGGACTCCAGGCCATTTTCAACTCCAGCGGCGGGATATCCAGCGGCGGCTCCCGCAACAGGACCCGGGGATTGTTGCGCTTGAGCAGGGCGGCCCGCGTGGGCAGGGTGACAATCAGGTCGTTCTGCTCCGCCAGCGTCATGGCCGCCTGGTAGTGGCGGGTAAACACGCGAATCTGGCGCTTCTTCCCGAGCCTCGCGAGTGCGCTGTCTACCCAGCCCAGCCGCTGCACGTCGTCGGGGTCGACACCGACGCCGACACCCATGCCGGTCTTGCTCACCCAGATGTGCTTGGCCTGCAGGTAGTTTTCCAGGGTGAAGTCGTCAAGCACCGGGTTTTCCGGGCTCAGCAGGCAGGAAAAGCTGTCATTCCAGAGGTGGATCTGGTGAAAGGACTGCGGCATCGAATCGAACCGGTTGATCACCATGTCGACCTTGCCGCGCTCCACATCCAGGAAGCTGACATCGGAGGGGGTCATGATGTCCAGGGTCAGGCCCGGTGCCTGCAGTCGCAATTTGCCCAGCACCGCCGGCAGCAGGGTGGATTCCGCGTAGTCACTGGCCATGATGCGGAACACCCGCTGCGCCTGCTCGGGCGCAAAGGCGGAGCGTGGCTGTACCGCCTGTTCAATATTCATCAGCACTTCGCGCACCTGTGGCTCCAGTTCCAGCGCGCGTTCGGTGGGTGTCATGCCATCGGAGGTGCGTACCAGCAGGGGGTCGTCGAACAGGTCCCGCAGGCGGCGCAAGCCGTTGCTCATGGCGGGTTGCGAGAGGTTTAACTGGTGAGCAGCCTGGGTCACGTTGCGTTCGCGCAGCAGGGCGTCCAGATAGACCAGCAGATTGAGGTCGATACGGTTCAGTTTGGTCGACATGCAATATTCACCCAAGGAATGGTGGGGATGCGATTGATAGATTGTGAAAATTATAGTCCTTTCGCTAAAATTGCCAAGTCACACCGGGCGCCCCTGCGCGACGGTTTTGGCCCCGATCATCACCCGGACCGACGAGGACACCATCATCATGAGCAGCTACCGCGCCCCGATTGAGGACATGACGTTTCTGATTGACGAGGTGTTGGACGTGGGGCAAGCCCTGGGTTCACTGCCGGCCTTCGAGGAACTCGGCGTGGGTCCGGACCTGAGCACGGCACTGCTCGACGAGGGTGCCCGGCTCGCCGCCGATGTGCTGGCGCCGTTGCGGCGCGTGGGTGACGAACATCCTGCGACCTGCAGCGACGGTGCCGTCACCCTGAGCCCGGGTTACGGCGAGGCCCTACAACAGCTGGGCGCCGGGGGTTGGATGGGCATCTCCTCGGACCCGGTCTACGGCGGTCAGGGCCTGCCGGAACTCTATGCGACAGCGGCTTGCGAGATGTGGAACAGCGCCAACCTGGCTTTCGGCCTGGCGCCCATGCTCAGTTCGGGCGCGGCGCTTGCGATTCACGCCCATGCCAGCGAAGCACTGAAACAGCGCTACCTGCCCAAGATGCATTCCGGTGAGTGGGCCGGCACCATGAACCTGACCGAGTCCGGCGCCGGATCCGACCTTGGCGTCATGAAAACCCGTGCGGTGCCAGAGGGTGACCACTACCGCATTCACGGGCAGAAGATCTACATCACCTGGGGCGATCACGATGCCACCGACAACATCATTCACCTGGTGTTGGCCAAGTTGCCCGATGCCCCCGAGGGCAGCCGCGGCATCTCCCTGTTCCTGGTGCCCAAGTTCCTGGTGAACGAAGACGGCAGCCTGGGGGCGCGCAACGATGTCTACCCGGTGTCCACCGAGCATAAGCTGGGCATTCATGGCAGTCCGACCTGCGTGATGGCCTTTGGCGATAACGAAGGCGCCCTGGGCTACCTGGTCGGTGAGGAAAACCGCGGCCTGGCCTGCATGTTCACGATGATGAACGAAGCCCGTCTCAAAGTGGGTGTACAGGGTCTGGGCGCTGCAGAGGGTGCCTACCAGAAGGCGGTTGCCTACGCGCGGGAGCGCGTGCAGGGCGGCGTGGCCATTATTGAGCACCCCGATGTCCGGCGCATGCTGCTGACCATGCGTGCGCTGATTGAGGCGATGCGCGCGCTGGTGTACGCGGAGGCGGTCACCCTCGATCTGGCACACCGGGGCCCGGAGGCTGACCGCGCGCAGCACCAGTTCCGCATCGACCTGATGATCCCGGTGATCAAGGGCTGGATGACAGAAGTGGGCCAGGAGCTGACGTCCCTGGGTGTGCAGGTGCATGGCGGCATGGGCTACATCGAGGAGACCGGCGCCGCACAGTATCTGCGCGATGTGCGGATCACCTCCATCTACGAGGGCACCAACGGCATTCAGGCGGCGGATCTGGTATCCCGCAAACTGGGTCGTGATCAGGGCGGGGCGATGCGCGATGCGCTGGCCGATATTGCGACCACGGTGGCGGCGCTGCGTGACGCCGGGCAACCGGCGCTGGCCGTCATTGCGGACCGTCTGGCGGCGGCGCTGGCGGGTGTCGAGGAGACGACAGCCCGGTTGCTGGAAGGGCTGCAGGTGGCACCGGAACAGGCCCTGGGTGCATCCTTCGATTACATGATGCAGTGCGGCTATCTGTTCGGTGGTTGGCATCTGGCGCGCTCAGCCCTAATTGCACAGGAGCGCCTGGATGGCGGCGCTGAAAATCCCTTCTATGAGCGCAAAATCGCCACAACCCGGTTCTACGCAGAGCAGGTGCTCCCGCGCTGTCGCGCGCATGCGGGGGCCATCATGGCGGGCCCCGAGGCGCTTGCGGATTACCCCGTCGACTGGCTGTAGGAGGCCGCCATGCAGACGTTTTCAACGCCCGACCTGACCGACGCCGCTCCCGATGCACAGGTCATAGAACTGCAGTGGCGCAATTTCGGTGCACACCCGCGCTTTGCGGGTCAGGCGGTCACGATCAAATGCCACGAAGACAATTCGCTGGTCAAGCAGGCGGTCGGTGAAGCGGGCGCGGGCCGGGTGCTGGTGGTGGACGGTGGCGGATCGCTGCGCCGGGCCCTGCTAGGCGACATGCTGGCGGAGGAAGCGGCGCGCAATGGCTGGTCTGGTCTGGTGATCAACGGCGCGGTGCGTGACGTGGACGAAATCGCGACCACGGCGCTAGGTGTAAAGGCCCTGGGCGCAACGCCGTTGAAGACGGAAAAGCGCGGAGAGGGTCAGCGCGACATTTGCCTGCAGTTCGGCGGCGCACGTATCGCACCCGGGAATTACATCTATGCCGACAACAACGGTGTGGTGGTCAGCGCCGAACCTCTGGTTTAGTCTGCGGGAAGCCCTCAGTCCAGCAGGCGCATGGACAGATCCAGCGCCCGGGTATCCTTGGTCAGGGCGCCAATGGAGATAAAGTCCACGCCGGTCTCCGCCACGCTGCGCAGGTTGGCTTCGGTGATATTGCCGGACGCCTCCAGCTCCAGCCGCCCGGCTACGACCGCGACCGCATCGCGCATGTCCTGCAGGCTGAAATTGTCCAGCATGACCCGGTCCGCCCCGGCGGTGAGGGCCTGCTGCAGTTCGTCGAGGCTTTCCACCTCCACCTCCACCGGCTTGCCGGGAGCCACCGATCGAGCTTCCCGCACCGCAGCGGCGATCCCACCGCAGGCGCTGATGTGGTTTTCCTTGATCAGAAACGCGTCGTACAGGCCCATGCGGTGGTTGTGGCAGCCACCGCAGCGCACCGCATACTTCTGTGCATTGCGCAGCCCCGGAATCGTTTTGCGCGTATCCAGCAGGCGTACGCCGGTGCCAGCGACCAGCGAGGCGTAATGGTGGCAGCGGGTTGCGGTACCCGAGAGCAGCTGCAGGAAGTTGAGTGCGCTGCGTTCGGCGGTGAGCAGTGCGCGCGCCGGTCCGCGCACGGTGAACAGTGTGCTGTCGGCCGCGATACGGTCGCCCTCCGCCGCCGCCCATTCGGGCCGCAGCGAGGGGTCTACTGCCGCGAACACGGCGTCTACCCAGGCGCGGCCACAGAGGATGCCATCTTCACGGGTGATCACGCGCGCGGTGGCCGTGGCCGAGGCTGGAATCAGTGCCGCAGTGATATCGCCGCTACCGATGTCTTCCGCCAGCGCGGCGCGCACATTGTCCTGAATATCCGTGTCGGTGAGGGCGGGCATAGAGCGGGTTTCCATGGCGATCGGCCGGGTGGGTAAAAAGGACGATTGTAGCAGCCCACCGGCGATGCGTTGAGCCCCCTCGGGTGCTGGATTATGATGTCGCTTCACGCAGTGGGGCTGGCATGCGCTATACACTCGACCAGGGCTGGATTGATCAGGCGCGCAGAGTGCCTTCGCCGAACTGCGGCCCACGGCCGCTGGGTGTGGCGGTGGAACTGCTGGTGATCCACAATATCTCGCTGCCGCCGGGATGTTTCGGTGGCGACGCCATCGAGCAGCTGTTTACCAATTGCCTGGACTGGAGAGCGCATCCGTTCTACGCGGAAATACGCGGCCTGGAAGTGTCGGCGCATTTCCTGATTCGCCGCTGCGGTGAACTGGTGCAGTTTGTCGCAACCGGGTTGCGCGCCTGGCACGCCGGACAGTCCTGCTGGCGGGGTCGGGAGAACTGCAACGATTTCAGCATCGGGGTCGAGCTGGAAGGGACTGACGAGCTTCCCTATACGGATGCGCAGTACACAACCCTCGCGGCCCTGACCGATACCCTGATCGCGTCTTACCCGGGCTTGTGTCACGATCACATCGCGGGCCACGCCGATATCGCCCCCGGAAGAAAGACCGATCCGGGCAGGGTGTTCGACTGGCCGCGTTACCGTGCCAGCCTGGCACCCGCAGGAGACGCCGCATGACCTTTCTCGCACTGATTCTCGCACTGGCATTGCGGCAACTCTGGGGTGTCGAGCCCTGGCTGCACCGCGACCGCTGGTGGTACGACTACCGCGAACGCGTCGCGGCACTGGGTCTGCTGGATGCGGTGCAGCTGCTGTTGCTGGTGCTGCTGCCCACACTGTTGTTGGGCGCGCTGCTGATGCTGTTGGCGCCTGTGCTGTTCGGGTTGCCCTGGATACTGCTTGCGGCGCTGGTCCTGTTGTTCAGCTTTGGTCGCGGCGACTTCCACGCGCGCCTGGTGCAGTATCGTGCGCACTGTGAACGTGGTAACCCCGAAACCGCGTGGCTGTTCCTCTGCGGTGCCCTGGGTGCCGACGATCTGGCACGTGCGGCCAGCGAGGGTGAAGCGGATGATGCCTGGCACAGGCTGCAGGCGCGTCTGCTTTATGACGGTTATCAGCGCTGGTTTGCGGTCGTGCTGGTGTTTGTGACGCTGGGGCCGGCCTGGGCCTTCGCCTACCGCCTGCTGCAGCTGGAAGCGCAGCAGGCACCGGAGTGTGCCGCCGCCAGGCTGTTGTTTGTCGTCGACTGGGTTCCGGCACGGCTGTTAGCGCTGACATTTGCCTTGGCTGGCGACTTCATACACAGCCGCGATGTGCTGTTTGCCGCTCTGCTGAATACTGTTCGAGCCCCGGCTGAGTTGCTCGGCGATGTGGGCACAGCGGCCGTGCACGGTGCGGGTGCGGACGCCGATGTGCAGACTGCCGCGGACGACATGCAGGCGCTTGGTGACCTGCTGACGCGAAGTGCCGTCATCTGGGTGGTGGTGATTGCCCTGGTGGCCATCATCGGCTGACTACCGCCCCCCGGCGCGCGCATTTCGTCAGATGCAACCGTGCAGGGGCAAAGCGGGCGTTCATCTGCTAGGCTTTCGCTTAAAGTCAGCGGAACGCATTGAAGCTCGGGTTTGCCTATGCCGGAACACAACCGCATGGATGCGACGCTGCCCTCGGTATTTGCGCAGCTGACTTCCGCTCCTGCGCATCGGGTACGCGTACTCACCATTGTCTTTCACCCCAATGTGGAGCGCATTGGCGAACGCTGGGTGCTGAAAGGCTCGCGGCGCAAGCCTTTGGTGCTCGGAAGACAGCAGCCGGCTTTCGTGCGCGCCGGCGGGGACGTGGGGCGTCCTCTGGACGACCCGCATGTCAGTCGCCAGGCGCTGCATATGCGATTTCGTGACGCCGGGGTAACCCTGGCACCGGTGGCCGATGCCTGCCGCTGCCGGCTGAACGGTGAATGGGTGCAGGCGGCGCGGGATTTCACCGCGGCGGATTTGCGCAGGGGCATTGTGCTGCAACTGGCCCACAGTGTCGTGCTGCTGCTTCGTGAGGTCCCGGCGTTCCCGCCTGGTGTCGGGGAGGCGGCCGCAGCGTCGACGGCTGCGTTTTCTGGCCTGCTCGGCAGCAGCGATTACATGCAGGCTCTGCGCCGCGATATTGCACGCATTGCGCGCTGCGGTCTGGATGTACTGATTCGAGGCGAGACCGGTAGCGGCAAGGAATTGGTGGCACGCGCGGTACATGGCGCCAGCGAGCGTGCCGCGGGGCCGCTGGTACCTGTCAATATGGCGGCGATTCCCCCGGGGGTCGCGGCGGCAGTGCTGTTCGGCAGCGCGAGGGGCGCCTTTACCGGCGCAGAGCGCAACAGCGTCGGTTATTTTCAGCAGGCCGAAAAGGGCAGCCTGTTTCTTGACGAAGTGGGCGACACCCCGGCCGAGGTGCAGCCGCAGCTGTTGCGCGCGCTGCAGGAACGCGAGATACAGCCGGTGGGCGGGACCCTTCGCACGGTGGATGTGCGCGTCATTTCGGCGACCGATGCGCCGTTGGAAGGCCCGGACAGCACGTTTCGCAGCGCACTGCGACACCGTCTGGGCAGCGCCGAGATCTGCGTCGCACCGCTGCGCGAGCACCCCGAGGACATCGGCGAGTTGCTCTGTCACTTTCTGCAACAGGCCTGTGCCGAAACCGGCTCACCCTCCCTGTTACCCACACCCGGGAGCGCCCCCCTGGAAGTCGCGCAGTGGGCGGATCTGTTCACTCTCTGCCACCGTTACGACTGGCCCGGCAATGTGCGTGAGCTGGGCAACTGTGCGCGGCAGATCGTGCTGCAGGGTGAGTGTGGTCTGCTGCCGGCAATGCTGTCGCAACCCGTTGCCGCGAACGTCGCCGATTCGCCCGCCAAGGCGCCCGCTTCGGCGGCGGTGGAACTGGGTGACGATGCTCTGCGAGCGCTGTTGAAGCAGGAGCGGTATGAAGTCAGCGCTGCGGCCCGCCGCGCGGGCATGAGCCGCCAGGCACTGTACCGGCGATTGCCGGCGCTGGGTCTGCGCCTGGCCGCGCAGGTACCGGAGGCAGAACTGCAAGAGGCACTGGCGCGTGCCGACCACGATGTAGCAGCCACCGCCACGGCCTTGCGTGTCTCGGCGATCGCCCTGCGCAGCCGTCTGGCACATCACCGTGCTGCGCCGGCGGGAAGCGGCGACGCTTGAGTAGCGGCGATCGCATCGGCCCCTATCGTATCCTGCGACTCATACGGCGCGGAGGGCAGGGGTCGGTCTTTCTCGGTATTGATGAACGCCTCGGGCGACGCATCGTGGCCAAAATCCATGCCCTGCCGGCAGAGCCTGCGCAGAGTCGCCGCGTGCTGCGCGAGGCGCAGGCGGTGGCCTCGCTGGACAGCACGCGCGTGGTCACGATTCATGATGTGATCGTCGGCGATACGCACCTTGCCATGATCATGGAATACGTGCCCGGTTGTGACCTTGAGGAGCTCCTCGCCGAGCGGGAGCTGTCCCTGGCCAGCAGTCTGGTTGTCGCCAGTGACGTTGCGGCGGCAATTGCCGCCGGTCGCTCGCGGGGTATCGTGCACGGTGATATCAAACCCGGAAACGTCCTGGTCACCCCGGAGGGGCGCGTCAAGCTGACCGATTTCGGACTCGCTGCACAGCAGGGCTCGGTCGCCACTGCCCGTGGCAGTCTCAGCTGTGTCTCGCCCGAGCAGCTGCTGGGCAAGCCGCAGGATGTGCGTTCGGATCTCTTCGCTCTGGGGTGCCTGTTGTACCGGCTGGTGGCAGGTCGTCATCCCTTCCAGGGACGCCACGGTCTGGACAGCGAGGCCCTGTTGCGTGGCGCTGCGCACGCACTGCCTGCCACGCTGGTGGACGGGTCTGCGCCGCCGCAGGGTCTGGAGGCCCTGATCGGCAGCCTGCTGGCCGCCGATCCCGCGCAGCGCCCACCGAATACCCATGAGGTGCGGCGGCAGCTGCACAGGATGGCGACAGCGCAGCCGCGACAGCTGCGTTCACCACTGCGGGAGGAGGCCGAGCGCTTTTTTCGGACCGAGGACAGCGACGATCTGCCGTTGCAGATCCCCCGCAGTCTCAGCCGTCAGGGGCGCTCCCGGATGCCGCGCCGTTCGGGGCAGTGGTCGGTGCTGGGTGTGGGGCGCCACTGGCGCCGCCGGCACTGGCTCGCGGCGGCCGCCACGCTGGCATGCGTGCTGACAGGGTCGCTGATTGCGCTCTGGCCACGGGATCAACGGGTTATGGTGCCACGTCCGCTGGTGGTGCTGGAGCCGGGGTCTGCGGTGCTCTCGCAGGCTGGCGGGTTGGAGGGGGTGTTGGCGCTCGTGCGCGAGCAAATACTTGCGGAGCGTCCGGGGCTGCAGTTTCACGGTGAATCGTCGCCTTTCTACCCCACCGTACTGGACCACAATCTGCCACCGCCGCCGGAAACGCTGCACATCGCCCTGCAGTGCAGCCCCGCGCTGTGTGTGCTTGGCCTTGAGCGTGAGCGCGGGGGCGCGCATCGCTATCGGCAGGTGCTGGTGCCAACGGGTGCCCCCGAACATCGCTGGCGCGCCTTGACGGGCAGGGCAGCGGCAGAGCTGTTTGCGGCTGATCCCTAGCTGACCGGGTGGATTGCGGGTTGCAACGCGGCCAGCAGCGCCTTGTTATGTGTGGCATCAATCCCCTGTGCATCGGCCGTGGCAACGAGGAAGGACGTCAGAAACCCGATCTCCGTGGGGCGCCCCGCGAGCACATCCTGCAACATGGATGAGCGGTTGTCGGCGGTGGCCGCCACAACCTCCATCACGGACCGGTAGAGTCCAGCAACGGCCTCTCCCTGGCCTGCGGCCTGCCCGATGGCTGCAATTTCCAGGCACAGTGCGCGTACCTCATCGGCGAGTCCGGGCTCCGCCAGTGCGCCATTGCGACACCGGTGCAGCGCGGTGAGCGGGTTGATGGCGCAGTTGATGGCGAACTTGCGCCACAGCACCGTATCGATGTCTTCCGTCCAGCCGCAGCGGGCATCAATGGCCTCCCAGTCGCTGAACCAGTCCGGGGCATCCCGTGTTCCCCGGCCGCCTATCCAGGTGGTGCCGCGCCCGGCCCGCAGGACACGTTGGCCCGCCTCGCGGAACGCCCCCTCTGTGGTGCTGCCGCTGAACACGGCCAGCTGCGGCCACCGTGCCGCCACTGTCTGCTGATAGCCCAGGCCATTGGCGAGCAGCACGACCACAGCGTTAGGGGCGAGCCAGGGCTGCAAGCCGGCGAGGCCGTCTACCAGGTCGTAGGCCTTGGTACAGACCAGCAGATAGTGAATCGGTGCGGCGTGTGCACCGCTGGTAACCGGGAAGCTGTGTTCACTGGTCAGGCCACCTGCCCGCAACTGGATGCGCCGCGTCGTCTGCGTCAGTGCCGGATCGCCGTCGCGCAGCAACAGTGAACAGCTGATGCCCGCCTTGTCAAAGAGGCAGGCGAACAGGCTGCCAATGGAACCGGCACCGAGAATATGCCAGTGGCGTGAGCGCATTCAGCGTACTGCGGGGATTGCAATGCGGTGCCGGCTGATTAACATGGTGCTCCTGTCTGATTACCTGAACCGGGGAACCGCACTATGCCATCTTTCGACGTTGTATCGGAAGTCGACCTGCACCAGCTGACCAACGCGGTGGATCAGGCATCGCGTATTGTCACCAACCGTTTCGACTTCAAGGGGGTTGATGCGGGCTTTGAGCGGGACGGACATACCGTGACGATGCATGCGGAGGTGGAATTCCAGCTGGCGCAGATGGAGGACATGCTGCGCAGCGCATTGATCAAGTGCGATATCGACCCACAGGCCATGGAGGTCGAGGATCCGATTACCAGTGGCAAGCTGGTGCGCCAGACGGTAACGCTGCGCAATGGTCTGGACAGCCAGCAGTGCAAGGCCATCGTCAAGCAGCTCAAGGAGGCCAAGCTCAAGGTGCAGGCACAGATCCAGGGTGAGCAGGTGCGGGTCACAGGCAAGAAGCGCGATGACCTGCAGCAGGCGATTGCCCTGCTGCGCGGGAGCGATGTTGTCGATGTGCCCCTCCAGTTCACCAACTTCCGCGACTGACGCCGGCAGCTATTCCTTGACAGGGCTTTGCCTTCCCGGGACGCCGTGTCAGCGGTTTTCCAGTAAGGTGATGCAGTGCTCCAGGCGCTCCCGTTTCTGCGGCAGGCTGGCCGCGGCTGGTGCGGTGTGTGTGCGAAGGTGCCAGAGCAGTTCCAGATAGCGGTAGCCACACTCAAACAGCGTCAAGTGTTGCCAGTCATGGGCGGTGGCAGGCGCTTGCAGGTAATTCTCCAGCAGCGCCCGGCGCGCGGACGCCTCAAGTTCATCGCCGGCGCAGACTGCCGCCAGGTCAAACCACACCGGGCCGGTCGCGGCATACTCCCAATCAATCGCCCACAGCCGCCCCCCGCTCACCACGCAGTTGGCGCGCAACAAGTCATTGTGGCAGGTGGCGTGCGGGCCGGCAGTCTCCAGTAGCGCAATGAACGGTGCCGCACGCGCCGCCAGCGGTTGCAGGGCGCGCCAGGTTGTGGCCCGCCCCTGTCGGATGGCCCACGCGGCCCGCTCGCAGCGTTCCCCCACGGCCAGGCTTGCAGGCAGGTCCGGCAGCTGGTGGATACGCCGCAGCAGCGTGCCCAGGGCGGCGGGCGTGACGGCGCCGTCGGGGTCGGGTTGCAGGTAGTCACAGACCAGAAGGCCCGCCTGTGTGTCGAGATACCGTGGCGCCGGTGCGAGGCCGGCCTCATGTGCCAACTGCAGCGCCTGCCATTCCACGTGCGGGCCCGGCAGGTCCGTGCCCGGGTCGTCGCCTGTCAGCCGCACTGCGAACAGTCGGTCACCGCTGCTCACCAGAAAACTCTGATTACTCAGGCCACCGCCGAGGCGACGCAGAACGCGAGGCGCGAGTTGCAGTTCACTTACCTGCCAGCTGCGCCACGTGTCCAGCGCACGCTTCAGGCGCTGGCGCATTGCAGCCGATAGTGCCGGTGCCAGCGACGGTAACCGAACACGACGATGACCAGGTACACGGCAAACAGCGCGGCGGTGAGAAACAGGCCGCGCTCCAGGTACAGGTAAATGGACACGCTGTCGATGACCAGCCAGTAAAGCCAGTTTTCCAGCAGCTTTCTTGCCACCATCCAGGTCGTCAGAATGCTGCCCCAGGTGGTGAAGGAGTCGATGTAGGGCAGCACCGCGCCCGTGTACCTGTCGAGCAGCGCACCGCTGGCGACGCTGGCCAGCAGCACGCTGGCAATGGCCAGGATGTGTCGCTGCGGCGGCCAGACGCTGATCGGCAGGCGCTGCTGCGCCGCCGCGTTCCCGCTGCCGCCGCCGCGCCACTGCTGCCAGCCATAGAGCGCCATGCCCAGGTAATACACCTGTAGCGCGGACTCCATCAGCAGCCCCACCTGCCAGAACAGCCAGAGGAAAATGGCGGTGCTGGCGAAGGCTGCATACCAGCACCACAGGCTCTCCCGCACTGCCAGCAGCAGGTACGCCACCCCCAGCAACACGGCGGCCAACTCCCAGCCGGAGAGGGTGGCGGCTCCCGCCACCAGCTGCGTGAGAAAGCTGTCAGCGCTCATGTCGGGTGAATCGGCAGCAGCCCGGGAATGAACTTGCAGACCAGCACCTGCTTGCCGAAGTGGTGATAACTGGTTTCCAGGGTCGCTTGCACGGCAGCGAACACAGCCCCCGCATCACCGCTCAGTTGCGTGCTCATGGCGTTGGTCACAACGGTCAGACCCTGAATTGCTGCCAATTGCTCAATGAAGCGCTTGATGACCGGAATATAGTCCTCCTGTAGCGGATACAGGCTGAGTTCTGCGGTGATGTCCATACGGGATATCCTGTTTCTAGAATTGATAGCTGGCCGTCAGGCCCACGCTGCGTGGTTCGCCGAACTGGTAATAGGGCTCAAGAGCATAGCCCTTGCGTGGGTCGTTGCCGAAGCTGCCGAAGCCGCGCGTCGCGTAGTCCCTGTCAGCGAGGTTCCGTGCCCAGAGCGCGATGTCCCAATCCGCTTCCGCCCAGCCAAGGCGCAGGTGTACCAGTTCATAGGCCTCCGAGCGTAAATCGTGGCGGTCGGAAAAGTAAAAGCTGTCGCGGGCCTCGATATCCACACGCGCATAGAGCTGCCGGGTGATCGCGAGGCGGCCGCCCAGCGCAGCCTGATAGCCCGGCGCGTGAGCCTGGTCACGCCCGGCGAGGTCGCTGCCATCTGCATTGATATAGCGGTCGAAACTGGCTTCCAGCAGGCCCAGGTTGACGTACAGCTCCAGTGCCTCGTGTGCCAGCCAGTCGATTTCGAGCTCCAGCCCGTAATTGTGCCCTCGGGCGGCGTTGTTGGTGTAGTCGAGGAATGCGGTGCTGCCGTCATCACGCGGCAGCACCAGGGAGCCTTTTACCTGCTGGTCATCCCGGTCCATATAGAACAGGGCGAGGCGTCCCTGCAGCCGTCCCTGCAGTGCTTCGGCCTTGTAACCGACTTCATAGTTGAGCAGTGTTTCCTCATCAAAGCGGCCCAGGCTCGCGAGCAGCGTCTGCTGGCCGGGGTCGTCGGTGGCGCCCGCGCTGGCCAGAATGCCTGCGTTCACGCCATTGCCGCGGTAGCCGCGGGAAATGCCACCGTACCACAGCGCGCCGTCCGCAGGCTGGTACTCGAGCACCAGCCGCGCGCCCCAAAGGTTTTTGGCAACCCGCTCGGCCACGCCGTAATTGTCGGCATAGTCGGTGCGCCGTCGCTCCAGGCGCAGGCCGCTGGACAGCGTCAGGTGGTCGGTGAGCCGCGTATCCAGCTGCCCGAACACGGCGCTTGTGTCCGTGTCGTAGCGGCTGTTGAAGGGCCCGTCGAGGTAGGTGTATTCGCGGTCCAGATCCTCGCGGTCACCCAGGTAGTAAAAGCCCGCCGTCCAGTCACTGCGCCCCTCGAACAGTCGCGACTGTTCGTTGGAGAGCAATCGCAGCTCGCCGCTGAAACTGTCGCGGTCGCGCAGATAGCGGTCGAAGGAACTGTATTCCAGTTCCGGAGCGATGCCGACAAAACTCCAGTCTTCGTCGAAACTGTACTCCGTGTCGCTGGTTGCGAGTGTGATCACGGTCTCGATGTCCAGTGCCGCGCGTGAGGCGGCCCAGGTGAGGCTGGCGGCGCTGGTCTCCTGGCGATCACGGCCCGGCTGGTCGGACAGTGTGCGGCGCGTGTTGTCCAGCGAGAAGGCATCGTAGCCGTTGTCGATGTCGGCCAGCGTCACGCTCAGGTCGACGGTATCGGTGGCCGAGGCAAGCCAGCGCAGGCGGGCGCGTACAGTGGTTTCATCGCGTTCATTGGTGTCGTCCCGGCGCAGAAAGTCGTTGTCGTAGTAACCGTCACTGCGGTACTGCTGTACTGCCACGCGGTACAACAGCTCATCGCCGGCCAGCGGGCCGGTGCCCACAACCCCCAGTGCCTGGGTGTTGTAGTCCGCCACGGTGGCTTCCAGCCGCAGTCCCGGGCTGCTCTCTGGAGCGGCGCTGCGGATGTTCACCAGCCCGGCGAGGGCGTTGGCGCCGTGCAGCGTACCCTGGGGGCCGCGCAGCACCTCAACCTGGGCTACGTCGAACAGGGTGCCAATGGCACCCAGGCCGCTGAAATCGATGCCGTCGACCATCAGCCCCACTGACGCGTTGAGCGGCTCCTGGAACTGGCTGCGTTCACCGATGCCGCGGATCTGGAAGAACCGCGCGCGGGAGGCACCGCTGGCGTAGTTGAGGTTCGGGATCACGTTCAGCACCTCTTCAAGGTGCTGCGCAGAGCGTTCCCTCAGCGCTGCGCTGGTGAGTACCGTTGTTGATGCCGACTGGTTCAGCAGCGGTGTATCGCGCCACTCGGCAGTGACTACCACCTCCGTCAGCTCACGCGACAACGCCGGGGCCACGGCAAGCAGGCTTGCGGTCAACAGATAACAGGATCTTTTCATCGGGTTCTCCTTGAATAACTGCAAGAGAACCGGTTGGATATGCGGAATGAACAGGAGACGTGCACCTATCCCTACGCCGGTCCTAACCGGGTCAGGTTCGAAGGGTTTACCGCAGAACGGTATCTCAGGCCGTAGCCACCCCCAGGTTTGCAAGCGCCAATCTGGACGTAACACTTTGTTACATAGCAAGTCAGCGCGTGTTTGCAACGCGAGTATAGGCCGCTTAAACTGAGTTGCCAATAATTCTGTCCATAACCGGGGCCCTGCGTCCTGCTAGCGGCGAGATACTGAATGTCGGATGAGTCTGTGTACGATGTGATCCCGGGTGAAGAGATCGAAGCGGCGCCCGCACCAGCCAGCCCCGCCGAGGTGCAGGAGCAGCGCCTGAGCGAAACCATCCAGTTGAATCGCTGGCTTGTTGAGCAGGCGCGGCAGATGCAGCGGATGATGCTTGATGCCCCCGACCTTGAGGCGCTGCTTGAGGTCTTGCTGGTGAGCATGCCGCGGCACTTCGGATTCCGGGTCGCCGAGCTCTGGCTCTATGACCCGGAAAACGTCCTGGCGAGCCTGATGACCTCGGGTCACCGCTACGGCCAGTATCTGCAACTGCATCACGATGTGTTTGAAATGCAGGAGCTCTACGACATGGAGCCGGACGTCATCCTCCTGGATGCGACCGACTCGCGCATGTTCGAGGTCTTGAAAACGGACCAGGGAATACAGCATGCCCTGCTGGTTCCCCTGCTGGACTCCGGCAGGCTATTGGGCAGTTATCACTGCGGGTTTGTCGACCGGCCCATGAAGACCACAGCCGATGATGGTGCGGTCGTCACACACCTGGCATCGGTGGTATCCCAGAGCTTCAAGAACGCGGTCAGCCGACAGCAGATTTCCCGCCTGACCATGCTGGACCCGCTGACCCAGATCAGCAACCTGCGCGGCTTCGAGAAGGATATCGCCCGTGAAATCGCTCGGGCACGGCGCGCCAATGAGGCGCTATCGGTCCTGATGCTGGAGGTGGACGAGTTTGAAGAGCTGTATCGTCACTACGGGGAGATCACGGGCCGGTTTGTGCTGAAAAAGGTGACAGAGCGCGTCTCCTCCGGGCTGCGCGCCACCGACTATCTCGCGCGCCTGTCAGATTCTCGACTGGCGGTGCTGCTTTCCGGCACCAGCGAGTCTCCCGCCATTGATGTGGCGGAAAGGATACGCCGGGACATAGAAAATTTCCTCATAGATGATGGCCGTGGTGCGGTGCTTCAGGTTACGCTTAGCCTCGGCCTTGTCACCTGGGAACCTGAACAATACCCTGCCGTTGACATGGCGCAGCTGGCCCGGCAAATGCAGAGCGCCGGTTCGAAAGCAGTGCAGAGCGCGGTTGCGGGAAATGGTAATCAACTCAAGGTCGGCCGCCTCTCTACCCTGATGATCTGATTCCGGAGACAGTGTGCCCTTGAGGAGTATCGACGACCTTTTCGAAAACAACCGTGCTTGGGCGCACTCCGTAAAAACCACTGATCCAGATTTTTTCGAGAAGCTGGCCAATCAGCAGAGTCCGGAGTACCTCTGGATTGGCTGTTCCGACAGCCGCGTCCCCGCCAATCAGATCGTCGGCCTGCTGCCCGGCGAGGTGTTTGTGCACCGTAACGTTGCCAACATGGTGGTACACACGGATTTCAACTGCCTGACCGTGCTGCAGTACGCGGTGGATGTGCTGCGGGTCAAACATGTGCTGGTGGTCGGGCATTACAACTGCGGCGGTGTGCGCGCCGCCTACGAAAACCGTGACAACGGCCTGATCGACAACTGGCTGCGCAACATCAAGGATGTCCAGCAGCGCCATCGCCGGCGTATCGCGGCGCTGGAAAGCGACGAGGAGCGGGTCAATCTGCTCTGCGAACTCAATGTGGTCAGCCAGGTGTCAAACGTGTGTCACACCACCATCGTGCAGAACGCCTGGGCGCGCGGTCAGGGGCTGTCAGTGCACGGCTGGGTTTACAGCCTGAAGGACGGCCTTATCCAGGATCTGCAGTGCACGGTCAGTGGTCCGGAGCAGATCTCCGAAGTGTACCGCGTACTGCCCGATCGCGATGAGCTCTGATCCCCCGAACGGGTGAGCCATGGCGGGCAGCAGCAGGCTAGACTGACGCCAGACAATCCCTGAAGGAGTGAAGCCATGACCGTCGAGGCAGCAAAGATCGCAGGCAGTAAAATCCTTATCACAGGCCCGACCGGGCAGGTGGCGGCGCCGGTGATCGACGCCTGGGCCGGCCAGGCGGAGTTGACCGCCCTGGCACGTTTCAGCGATCCGGCGCAGCGCGCAGCGCTCGAGGACAAAGGGGTACGCTGCGTGGCGGCGGATCTTGCCGACCGCAACGGTTTGCGTGACCTGCCGGATGACTTCGACTACGTGCTGAATTTTGCCGTGGTGAAAACAGACAGTTTCGATTACGACCTCGCGGCGAATGCGGAGGGGCTGGGGCGGCTCATGCTGCATTGCCGTGCCGCCAGGGCTTTCCTGCACCTGTCCTCGACGGCCGTCTACGAGTACGCCGGCCACGCCCCGCGGGCCGAGGATGCGCCGTTGGGCGACAACCACCGCGCCATGTTTCCCACTTATAGCATCAGCAAGATTGCCGCAGAAACCGTCTGTCGCTTTGTTGCGCACCAGTTCGGCATTCCCGCCACCATTGCGCGTCTCAGCGTGCCCTATGGCAACAACGGCGGCTGGCCCTGGTATCACCTGTTGATGATGGAGCAGCGGATGCCCATCGATGTGCACCCGGAACGACCGAATCTCTACAACCTGCTGCACACCGACGACTACATCGAGAAACTGCCCCTGCTGCTGGGCGCCGCGAGCACCGACGTGACCACGGTTAACTTTGGCGGATCGCAGGCGGTCAGTATCGAGGACTGGTGCGCTTGGCTTGCGGAGCTTACCGGCCTGCAGCCGGAGTTTCGCGACAACCCCGCCGCCTTCGGCAGCCTGGCGATTGACACCACGCGCATGCATGAACTGATTGGCCCCACCCGGGTGGACTGGCGCGAGGGGGTGCGCAACATGGTCGCCACCCTGTCACCCCAGCTGCTGAAGCCCGGCGCCTGAGGGTTGCGGACGAAAGGGGAGTTGGCAGGTGACGCAATTGCTGCTACTGCTGGTGTTGGTGTTCAGCGCCGTGGCGCTGATGGTGGTGCTGGGTGAGCGCTTTGCCCGCCCCCTGCCGCAGGAGCGGGTGCGTCAGCTGCAACGCTGGCTGTTGCCTCTGGTCGGCTTGATGCTGCTGCTGTCTCTGGCCAGCCAGTATTGGTAGGCAGGTCACCCTTAAGGGTGATGTGCGCGGATCGAAAACACTGCACACTGCGCGTCGCTGATTACACTGATATCTTCACCGCGGGGACCCTGATCATGTCGATGACCGAGCTTGATGCGTTACGCAATGGCCAGCTTTGGGAAGATTTTTGTGAGAGCCTGAAAAGCGCCGGTGCAGAGATCCTGGCAGAGGGTGTGCCTGCTGACGATCTCAGCATCGCGGAAGGGTATCGGTACCTCACACGTCTGTTGCGGTTGAGCCTGGAAAAACACCTCGAGTTCAGCGACCCCGCCTGTCCGCAGTTCTACTCCCTGTCGCATGAAACCGCCAAAATCGGCAATGACAACCCGGACAATTTCTACCAGAACTGTGCGGTAGACGGACGTCACAGCTACCGCATTACCGGTAATGCAGGACAGGTGGAATACCTGAGCATTGAAACCAAGGCGGGCTCCTTCGCCGGCCAGGGCGATATGGCCCCCACCGGCCACATCACCCTGGAGGATCTGGAACTGGGCCCCAATGGGGAATTTGAGCTGCTGGTCAGCGCGACCCCGCAGCCCGGTAACTGGTTGTCCATGACCGAAGCCTCGGACAATATTCTGGTGCGCCAGACCTTTCGGGACCGCGCGCGTGAGCCCAAGCTTGAACTGCGCATCGAGTGCCTGGACCAGCAGGCAGCCCCCGTGCTGGATCCTGCGGCGTTTGCCAGCCAGTTACAGCGCGTGGTGCCTTTCGTGAACGGCACCGCCGGCCTGTTCCGCAACTGGATGCTGGGCTTTGCCGGCCATATCAACGCACTGCCCCCCAATGACCAGCAGATGTGCCTGCGGGCGGGCGGCGACCCTGCAATCTACTACCACAACAGCTACTGGCAGTTGGCCCCGGAAGAGGCGCTGCTGATTGAATTTATGCCGCCCCGGGACTGTCGGACCTGGAACTTCCAGCTCTCAAATTTCTGGATGGAGTCGCTGGACTACCGCTTCCATCGTATCCATATCAATCGCAGCAGTGCCCGCTATGAAGCGGACGGCAGTGTGCGCATTGTGGTGGCGGGCAGGAATCCGGGTAGCGCATACCCCAACTGGCTGACGACCGCGGGTCATGAGTGTGGCGCCATGTTGTTGCGCTATGTCGAGGCATCGGATCATCCTCCGGTGCGCACGCGTGTTGTCGCGCTGGAGACATTAATCGCAGGAGAGGTGGAATGAGCATGACGGAACTGGCACTGGATGCAGATGCACTGGTCGCTGCGGCCAGGGCTGTAGACGGGCTTGAAGACTTTGGTGACGACAGCTATCGCGAGCCATTGGAAAGGCTCCTGTGGTCGCTGGTGCATGAGGCGGACCTGAACGCGATCGGCCGCCCGGCAATGGCCCAGCGCATGCTGGATATCCTGTCGACCAGGCTGCGCGTGCAGGAGTGGCTGCGTCGCCACCCGGAAATCCTGGATGAGCAGATCGTGGAGCCGCTGGTGATTGTCGGCCTGCCCCGCACCGGGACCACGATGTTGCACCGGACCATCGCCGCTGACAATCGCATGTATGCCCCGTTGTGGTATGAAACACGTTTTCCCTGCCCGGATCTCGATTGGGACTTCACCGCGGCAGGTGACCGTCGTATTCGCGACGCCAAGGCGGAAGTGAAAATGATGGTCGACAGCAACCCCGACCTGCTGTCCGTGCACCCGTTGGATGCCATGGAGCCGGACGAGGACATCATGCTGTTGGAGCAGTCCTTCTACAGCTTCAATATCCAGGCGCTGGCGAATGTCCCCAGTTTCGATGCCTGGATCGAGGCGCAGGACCACACCATTGGCTATGAGTACCTGAAGCTGCTACTGCAGTTCCTGCAGTGGCAAAAGAAACGTAGCGGGCAGCGCGGTGAGCGCTGGGCACTGAAGGCGCCGCACCACCTGCACTACATGGACCTGGTGTTTCGCATCTTCCCGGATGCCCGCGTGGTACAATCCCACCGTGACCCGGTTGAGACCATTCCGTCGCTGGCCAGCATGATCGCCAATGTGTGGCAGGTGTATTCCGACTCCGCCGACCCGGTGGCAGTAGGGCGACAGTGGGCCCGCAAGTTCGCCAAGGGCATGCAGCACACCATAGATGTGCGCCGCGAGATGGGCCCCGAGCGGTTCCTGGACCTCTGGTTCAAGGATACGGTCAGCCAGCCAATGGTGGAGATCGGCCGCGTCTACGACTTCCTCGGTATGGACCTTACCCCCGAAGCCAGTGTGGAAATGGCGCGCTGGCAAGACTCCAACCGGCGTGAACTGCGCCCTGCACATGCCTACACATTGGACCAGTTCGGCCTGACCGAAGAGGGCCTGAAGGCGCAATTCAAGGGCTACCGGGAAGCCTTTATCCTGGATAAGTGAACATCGTCGCCGGGGCGCCCGGCGGCTAACCTGAACCACTGCACGAGAGAGCACACATGGCAGAGCAAAAAGCGACGAATGTCCATTGGCACGAGGGTGACATCACCCGCGAACACCGCGAGAAGTTGTTGGGTCATAAAGGGGCCACCCTGTGGTTCACCGGCCTGTCCGGCAGCGGCAAGAGCACCGTGGCGGTAGAACTGGAGGGGCGTCTGAATGAAATGGGCGTGCTTGCCTATCGGCTGGATGGTGACAACGTGCGCCTGGGCATTAACCGCAACCTGGGTTTCAGTGCGGACGACCGCACCGAAAATATCCGTCGCATCGGGGAAATCTCCAAGCTGTTTGTGGACTGCGGCATCGTTACACTGAGCAGCTTTATCAGCCCCTATGCCAGCGATCGGAACCAGGTGCGAGAGTTGCACGAAGCAGCGGGCATGGACTTTATCGAGATCTTTGTGGATTGTTCCCTGGAGGCCGCGGAAGCGCGTGATCCCAAGGGCCTGTACAAGAAAGCGCGGGCGGGAGAAATCAAGAACTTTACGGGAATCGATGACCCTTACGAGGCGCCGTTCAAGCCCGAGGTGCATTTGCACTCGGATCAGCAAACGCTGGCCGAAGAGGTGGATACCATCATTGCCCTGCTGCGCGAGCGCGGCATCATCACGTCCTGATTACCTTACCCCGAACGGAGACGAACATGATCAAGCCACACGGCTCAGACGAGCTGCAACCTCTCTACATCGCTGACGATGCCCGTCGCGAGGCGCTGTTGAAGGAGGCGGAGCAGTTGCCCTCACTGCTGCTCAACTCAGCGGCCGCAGCCAATGCGGTCATGCTGGGCGCTGGTTACTTCAACCCCCTGAACGGCTACATGAACCTGGCTGACAGCCTCAGCGTGGCGGAGAAGCTGCAGACCGTCGACGGCCTGTTCTGGCCCGTGCCCATTGTCAACCTGACCGAGGCAACGGACATCCAGCCCGGCACACGTATCGCGCTGCGCGACCCGAATACCGAGGGCAACCCGGTGCTTGCCGTGATGGAGGTGGACGCGGTGGAGTCGGTGTCCGACGCGCAGATCGACTTTATCGCGGAGAAAGTGTTCCGCACACTGGACCCTGCGCATCCCGGCGTTGCGACCTTCAAGTCGCTGGGCCGCACCTTGTTGTCCGGCCCGATTGAGGTGCTGAATTTCTCCTACTTCCCCGGCGAGTTCCCCGACACCTTCCGCACCGCCGTGGAGATTCGCGCCGAAATCGCCTCCCGCGGCTGGAACAAGGTCGTCGCTTTCCAGACCCGCAACCCCATGCACCGCGCGCATGAGGAACTGTGCCGTATGGCGATGGAAGACCTGCATGCGGATGGCATTCTCATCCACATGCTGCTGGGCAAGCTCAAGCCGGGTGATATTCCCGCAGACGTGCGCGATGCGGCGATCCGGAAAATGGTGGATGTCTACTTCCCGCCGAACACCGTGATGGTCACGGGTTACGGCTTCGACATGCTGTATGCCGGCCCGCGCGAGGCGGTACTGCACGCAGTTTTCCGTCAGAACTGCGGCTGCACGCACCTGATAGTGGGGCGCGACCACGCCGGCGTAGGCGACTACTATGGCGGCTTTGACGCGCAGACCATCTTTGACGAGGAAGTACCGGCAGGTGCCCTGGAGCTGGAAATCTACCGCGCCGACCACACGGCGTACAGCAAGAAGCTGGACCGCGTGGTCATGATGCGCGACGCGCCGGATCACAGCCCGGAGGACTTCGTGCTGCTTTCGGGTACGCGGGTGCGCGAAATGCTGGGCAACGGCATCGCCCCGCCGCCTGAGTTCTCCCGGCCGGAAGTGGCCAGGATACTCATGGATTACTACCAGAGCCTGTAGTGGCGGCAGGGTCGGCGCGTTCTGCGCCGGCCCACGCCTGCCGCTACCCCACCGTTTACTTCTCGGCCTGGCTGGCGCGGTGCACCGTCACCGCCAGCAGCGACTCCAGCGTTTGTGGCCCGACCAGCATATCCAGCAATTCTCCCGCGGGGTTGATGATCAGCGTGGTGGGGAGGACGTTGGGTCGGTCCAGTCCGAGGAGGCCGGCCGGGTCTTCCCCCAGCGTAGCGAACTGAACCTGCAGCGCGTCGAGCTGAGCTTGTAAGGCGTCGCCAGTGGCACCGTCATAGTTTACGCCGAGCACGGTTACGCTATCGTAATCGCTGTCCAGTGCATTCAGTTCCGGTATTTCCTTGATGCAGGGCTTGCACCATTCGGCCCAGTAATTGATGACCACCCACTGGCCCCGCAGGCTTTGCAGCAGGTCCGCGTTGCTTTCCGGTGCGGATGGCTGGCACGCGGTCAGGGTTAACAGTAGCAGGGTCAGGCAGGCGCTTCTCACGTCCGGGTTGCTCCTTGTTGATTGGCAGGATCAGTGGAAAAAATGGCTTGGCGCGCGCAGTATGCCACGATTGCATGGCGGCGCGGCGCCCAGCCCTTTTGCTATAATGTACGCCTTTTGTCCCCGGGGAGTTTTCCGTGAGCGAGTTTCAGATCTATCACAACCCACGCTGTTCCAAGTCCCGCGCGGCACTCGCCCTGTTGCGGGAGCATGGCGTAGAGCCCGATGTGATTGCCTATCTGGATCAGCCGCCCAGTGCCGCGGCGCTCAAGCGCCTGCTGAAGAAGCTGGCAGTGCCGGCCAGCGGGCTGCTGCGGCGTGGAGAGCCGGAATTCAAGTCGGCCGGTTTGCATTCGGACAGTAGCGAAGCCGAGATACTCGCCGCCATGGCCGCGCATCCCAAACTGATTGAGCGGCCGGTGGTGGTGCGCGGTGAGCGCGCTGTGATCGGCCGGCCCCCGGAGAACGTGCTGGCGCTGCTCGACTGATGGCCGACCCCTACGTACTGGTGCTGTATTACAGTCGCCACGGCGCCACTGCGGCCATGGCCGCCCAGGTGGCGCGCGGGGTGGAGTCGGTTGCCGGCATCACCGCACGGGTGCGCACGGTGCCGTCGATATCGGCCAGCTGCGAGGCCGTCGAGGATGTGATCCCCGCCGACGGCCCGCTGTATTGTGAGCTTGAGGAACTCGGCGACTGCGCCGGGCTGGTGCTGGGCAGCCCCACGCGCTTCGGCAACATGGCCGCGCCCCTGAAGTACTTCCTGGATCAAAGCTCGGGCCTGTGGTTGAGCGGTGCATTGATCGACAAGCCGGCCGCGGTCTTCACCTCGACCTCCAGCCTGCACGGCGGTCAGGAGTCTACCCTGCTCAGCATGCTGCTGCCCCTGCTGCATCACGGGATGGTGGCCGCAGGCCTGCCATACAGTGAGCCGGGACTGATGACGGCAACCAGCGGCGGAACGCCCTACGGTGCCTCCCACTGGGCCGGTGCCGACAACCAGAAACGCCTCGACCCGCAGGAAGCCGCACTGTGTCGCGCACTGGGCGCACGTGTTGCGCGCCTGTCCCTGGCTCTGGAGGCTGCGCGATGACCCCTGTGCAACGCCAGGGCCCAAGTCTCTTGCTGTGGCGCGCCACGTGGTTGAGCTGGGGCACTTTGTTTGGCCAGACGGCGCTTTCCCTGGCACTCACCCAGCCGCCCTGGATTATCTGGTTGGGGAGCCTGCTGCCCCTGAGCCTGTTTCTGTACGGAATGTGGCACGACCGTCTGCGCAGCTTCATCTGGTTGTGCTTTGTGTCCCTACTCTACTTTATCGCGCTGGTGGAGCGCTTGTTTGCAACGCCACGGGCGCCGTTGCCCTGGGTCGGCATGGTCGCCGTCGTTGTACTGTTCTGTAGCGCCATGCTGTACGTGCGCTGGCGCGCCCGCGAGCTGCACACAGCGCGCGAAACATTCCCGGAGTCATCGCCATGAGTCGCCCATCGCCCATTCGCCGTTTCTTTTCCGCATTCTGGCGCGGATTGACCTGGTTTCGCCTGGCGCTGTCGAACCTGTTATTTCTCGCCTTTCTGGTCTTTATCTACGTGCTGTATTTCAGCGGTGGGCCACCGCCGCAGCCGGAAAAGGCCGCATTGTTGCTGAACCTCGGGGGCACACTGGTTGACGAGAAGTCCGAGGTCAGCCCGCTGCAGGCACTGGCGGGTGAGCCTTCCCCTGCGGAGCGCGAAATCGCCCTGCGCGATGTGCTTGACGCCATACAGGAGGCCGCCCAGGACCCGGCCATCACCGCACTGGTCATGGAGCTCGACTTCCTGGTGTCAGCCGGGATCAGCAAAAGTCTGGAAATTGCCGCAGCTATCGATAACTTCAAGGCGACCGGCAAGCCGGTCATTGCCGTCGGCGACTACTTCACGCAGGACCAGTATCTGCTTGCCAGCCAGGCGGACGAGGTGATCCTGCACCCCATGGGCGCTGTGCCCCTCGAGGGATTCGCGAGCTACCGCAACCATTTCCGTCAGGCCCTGGACAAGGCACTGGTCACCATGCATGTGTTCTATGCCGGGGAGCACAAGTCGATGGCCGAGCCGTTTCTGCGTGACGACATGTCCGAGGGAGAGAAAGCCATCACCCTGGCCTGGCTTGAAGACCTCTGGCGGGAATATGTCACCGTGGTTGAAAGCCGCCGCAACCTGCCCCCTGGCAGCCTCGACAGTTACATCAACCGCTATGCCGAGTACCTGACGGCCGCCGGTGGCAATTCCGCCCGGGTGGCCCAGGAGCAGGGGCTGGTGGATACGCTGTTGTCCCGCGCCGATGCCAACGACTACCTGATTGAGCGGGTCGGGGCGGAGGACGACGAGGGGTTCTACGAGGCGGTTTTCTTCGAGTCCTATATCAACAGCAAGCGTCCCGTGGCATTCACCCAGCGCACGGAGGACCGCGTGGCAGTGGTCACCGCCGAAGGTAACATGATGTCCGGTGAGCAGCCGCCTGGCACCATCGGGGGCGACTCCCTGTCCAGGCTGTTGCGCCAGGCTGCCGAGCAGCCGGGGGTCAAGGCGCTGGTGCTCAGGGTGAATACGGGCGGCGGCAGCGTGTTGGCCGCCGAGCGGATTCGGCAGACCATTGCCCGCATTCGTGAGGCCGGCACGCCGGTGGTGATTTCCATGGGCGCCATCGCCGCCTCGGGCGGTTATTACATCGCCGCCGAGGCCGATGAAATCTGGGCCACACCAACGACGATTACCGGCAGTATCGGTGTGTTCGCCGCCTTTCCCACGTTTGAGCGGCTGCTGGAGCGCATCGGGGTCACTACGGACGGTGTGGGTACCACAGAGCTGGCGGGGTCGCTGCGGCTTGATCGACCGCTCAATCCGCAGGTCGCGGAAACCCTCGCCAGCGGTGTGGACTTCACCTACCGCGAGTTCCTGCAGCTGGTGGCCAGTGGCCGTGGCCTGTCCGAGGAAGCGGTGCAGGCCGCTGCGGGTGGTCGGGTGTGGAGTGCCGCCGACGCCCAGGTGCTGGGCCTGATCGACGAGCTGGGTTCACTGCGGGAAGCGATTGCCGCGGCGGCCGAGCTGGGTGGACTGGACCCGCAGCGTCACCCCGTGGAATATGTACAGCAGCCCCTGTCGCCGCGTGACATGCTGCTCCGGCAGCTGGCGTCGCGGGTGGGGTTGAGTGGTTTGCTTCCCGGGCTGGATGCCGGCATGCAGCAGCTGCTGCAGCCTGTGGCCACCGCAGCTCGCACGCTCACCGAACTGAACGACCCGGCGCACCTCTACATGCGCTGCGTAGGCTGTGCCGCGCCCTGACCGTTCAGCGAGCGGGCAGGGCGGATGACTGAGCAGTCGGCTCGCGCCACTGCTTCAGATCCAGCAGGATCATGTACAGCGCCGGGACCAGCAGCAGGGTGATAACGGTGGCAAATACAATACCGAAGGCGAGGGAGACCGCCATCGGCACGATTTCCTGGGCCTGCGCACTCCGCTCCAGCAGCATCGGCGCGAGGCCGAAGAACGTGGTCAGCGAGGTGAGCAAAATAGCGCGGAAACGCTGCGTACCGGACTCTACGACAGCCCGCAGTGGCTCAACGCCGCTCTTGATCGCGTTATTGATATGATCAACGAGAATCAGGCTGTCATTCACCACCACACCGCTTAAGGCGATCACCCCCATCAGCGACATCATGCTCAGCGGGTAGCCCGTCAGCCAGTGGCCGACGACGGCGCCAATCACGCCAAAGGGAATGACGCCCATGATGATCAGGGGCTGCAGGTAGGAGCGGGTGGGTATTGCCAGCAGCGCGTAGATGCCGAACAGCGCAAGGCCGAAGCCGATCAGCATGCTGGTCACCATCTTGCTTTCCTCATCGGCCAAGCCGGCCACGGCATAGCTGAGCCCAGGATACTTCTGCAGCAGCCCCGGCAGCACGGATTTCTCGAGGTCGGCGACAATGCGCGACGGCTCTACCAGATCCTTGTTGGCCTCGGCCGTTACCTCGGCGGCGCGCTGGTAGTTGATGTGGGTGACCTTGCGCAGGCCCTGCTTGACGGCCACGGTGGCCACGGTCTGGAAGGGCAGCTCCTGCCCGTCCGGTGTGCGAATGTACATGTCCTGCAGCGTATCCACGGTCTCCCGGTCAGCGCGAGGGTAGCGCACCATGACCTTCACCTCGTCCAGCCCGCGCTGCATGCGTTGGGCCTCCGCACCGTAGAACGCGTTGCGCACCTGGTTGGCAACCGCGTAGCGGCTCAGGCCAAGCGCCTCGCCCTCGGGCAGTAGCTCAATGTGGAATTCATCGGCGGTGTCGCTGGCGCCGTTGCGGATATCGTACACGCCGTCGTAGCGGTGAATCGCAGTCTCCAGCTCCGCCGCCGCGGCACGCAGCATGGTGAAATCTCGGTGCATGAGGTCGAAGGCGATGGCCGGTCCAAAGCCCGGTCCGTCGGCGCTGCTGATCGACAACACTTTGGTGCCGTGCAGTGTGCCTACGGCTTCGCGCCAGCGCCGTTCCACTTCGCGCGTGGAAATGCTGCGCTCGTTTTCCTTCGTCAGTTCGATATCCACGCCGCCCGTGGTGCGGCTGCTGCCGTAGGCGAAGACGTGATTCACCAGGTGCTCTTCGCCGCCGGTCGCCTGTTTATGTGCCTGTTCGACACGGTCGAGTGCCGCGACAATGTGTTCGATGGTCGCCAGCGTGCGCTCCTCGGGCGTACCTTCGGTCATTTCCAGCTGTACGGAAATGAATTCACCGGGCACATCGGGGGCGATGACCGTGCGCACTACGCCGCCGAGGACCAGCCCGCTGCACAGCACCAGCAGGGCGATGAACGCGGCGAGCGTGACATAGCGGTTGCGTATGCAGCGCTGCATCAGCGGGCTGTAGTGCTGTTCAACGAAGCGTTTCAGGCCCTGGTTAACCTGCTGCTGCCGTCGGTCCACTGCCAGCAGCACGCGGTTGCGCGTAGGGCTGCTGTGGGCCAAGTGAGCGGGCAGAATCCATTTCGATTCCACCAGGGAAAACAGCAGGCAGAGGATCACCACCCAGCCGCAGGCTTCCGGGAAGGCGGCAAACACCCCTTCCATAAACAGCGTGGGCGCAAACGCGACAATCGTGGTCAGCACGCCGAAGGTGGCCGGTACGGCGACTTTGTTGACGCCGTCGACCACGCTCTGGATGCTGTGGCCGTGGCGCTCCTGCTCGGTGTAGGCGCTTTCGCCCATGATAATCGCGTCATCCACCACGATGCCCAGCACCAGGATAAAGCCGAACAGGCTGATCATGTTCAGACTGGCGTGGATATAGGGTGTGTTGATCAGAGCCATGGCGCCGAGGAAGCAGACGGGGATGCCGAGCATCACCCAGAACGCCAGTTTGATCTCCAGGAACAGGGCAAGCACGATGAATACCAGCAGAGCCCCCATCGCGAGGTTCTTCAGCATCATGCCCAGGCGACCTTGCAGATAGAAGGTGATATCCGACCAGATATCCAGCCTGACGGCAGCGGGCAACTCGCCTTGTTTCTGCTCTACCCAGGTGCGTGTGGCGATCGCCGTATCGAGGATGTCCTGCTCCCCCATGGCGAACACCTGTATCCCCAGTGAATAGCGGCCATTGAAGCGCGCGAAACCGCTATCCTCGACAAAGCCGTCGCGCACGGTGGCGATATCGCCGAGCAGCAGGCGGGTACCATCGGCAAAGCTGCGCAGCACGATGGATTCAAAATCCTGCTGCACGTAGGCCTGTCCCTGCGTGCGCAGCAGGATGTCTCCCTGGCGGGTGCGCAGCGAGCCCGCCGGCAGGTCCAGCGAAGAGCGGGCGATCACCTCTGCGACATCACTCAGCGTCAGGTGGTACTCACGCAGCAGCGATTCGGAGATCTCGATGGAAATCTCGTAATCGCGCGCGCCCACCACCTCCGCCGCGGAGACTTCGGGCAGGGTCAGCAGGTCCCGACGAATATCCTCCGCCAGTGTCTTCATGCTGCGTTCATCGAGCTCGCCGGAGAGTTGCAGCTGCAGCGCTGGAAACTGTAGCTCCGGCTGGCTGATGATGGCCTTTTCGGCATTGGCGGGAAAATGCTGTATGGCGTCGATACGGTTTTTGATATCCCCCAGCAGGGCGTTCATGTCGATCCCTTCCTGGGGCTCCACCATGACCCGTGCGTGGGAGTCCAGGGCATCGGACTCCACCCGTTTGATGCCATCGAGGTCGTTGATGGCCTCCTCGATTTTCAGCACGATGCCCTGCTCGACCTCCTCCGGGGAGGCACCGGGGTAGGACATGTTGATGAAAATCAGCTCGATGTCGAAGGAGGGAAACATCGAGCGCTGGATATTGAACGCGGAGCCCAGCCCCACCACCAGGATGATGGCCATCAGCAGGTTCGCGGCCACGGGGTTGTGGGCGAACCAGGCAATCACCCCGCCCTGCCGGTGAGGACTCATGCGGAAGGGGCTCCGCCGGGTTGCGCCGGGGCGGCGTCGGCGGCGACGTCAGCGCCCGTTGCCGTGGTGCCCTTGGCCGTGCTCTGCAGTCGCAGTTCGCGGCTGCTGATGCGCGACACCACGCTGACCTCGGCACCGGTGAGCGCGCTGTCCAGTGTGGTGAGTATGACCTGGTCGCCATCGTCCAGCCCCGCAGCGACATAGACGAAGTCGCCCCCGGTGTTCAGTGTGGTGACGGTTCGGTTACGCACCAGATTGTTGTCGTCGACGACCGCGACGTTATCGCCTGCCCGCATCACATACCGGGGCAGGGCGACGAGCCCGGACATCGGGCGCCCTTCGATGCTGGCGGTGACGAAGGTGCCGATGCGCAGGGGCGGCTGCCCCGGATGCGTCAGTCCGTAGGGGTCGTCGATGCGCGCCACGGCGTACAGCGCGCGCGAGCGCTCGTCAAACACACCCTCGCTGCGGTGCAGCCTGGCGGGCCAGTGGGTGACGTCACCGTTGACGTCGGTGTACAGGTCGATGCGCGCTCCAGCCTCCGTGCTGCGCACACCGGGCAGGTCGAGATAGGCGAGCCGCGTTTGCGGGATGGGCAGCCGCACCTCGGCCACATCCACTGAGAACACCTCTGCGAGCTGCGTGCCGGGTGTGACGAATTGCCCCAGCTCAGCGTGCTTGGCACGAATCAGCGCGGTATAGGGTGCGCGCACCACGGTTCTGTCGAGGTCGTCCTGCGCTGTTTGCAGGTCGGCGCGGGCTGCCAGCAGCTGCCCCTCAGCCTGCGCCAGTTGCGGCTTGCGCAGGTACAGATCGCGCGCTTCGTCCGAGCGTTGACTGCCTGCGGGCAGCTTTTCCCATTCCCGGCGCGCCACATCGGCCCGGCCGCGCTCCTGCAAAAGCTCGCTCTCCGCCGAGCGCAGTGCCGCCTCAGCCCGGGCGAGGCGCGCCTGGTAGTCGCGGGGGTCAATACGCAGCAAGACATCCCCCGCGTTGACAAAGCCACCGACGTTGAAGGTTTCAGAGGCCTCCACAATACGGCCCTGAACCTCGGCCAGCAGTGTGGTCTGCTGCAGAGGCGACACGGTGCCCTGCGCCTGCATGGGGATGCGTATAGTCTCCTTTTCCGCCACGACCACATCGACAGTGATCGGCACATACACGGGCTCGCTGATGTCGGTGTCGGGCCGTGTCGCGTAGAGGAGAAGGGTGATGAGGGCTGCTGACAGCAGCAGTGCGCTGGCAACAACGAATTGGCGTTTCACAGTGGCCACATGCAGTACCGTTTTGCTGCCCCGGTCGCCCGCGATACACGGGCGGACCAGGGGAGATGCGAAACAGGCTTTATATCACATCAGCAGGCCCGCAGGCTGTGAAATACTGTTAATACAGTGGTTGGCTCAGTCCCGCTCCGGCGTGTGCACGTCCATCTGCGGAAACGGAATGGTGATGCCGGCTTCATCGAACTTCAGCTTGACTGATTCGGTGGTATCCCAGTAGACGGCCCAGTAATCTTCCGATTTTACCCAGGGGCGCACAAGGAAGTTGACACTGGAGTCGGCGAGTTCGCCGACCACGATGGTCGGAGCCGGGTCGCTGAGAACGCGGGTATCCGCAGCAATGATCTCTTCCAGCAGTTGCTTTGCCTTGCGCAGATCGTCCCCGTAGGACACGCCGAAAACCAGGTCCACGCGCCGTGTGGGCCGTGCAGAATAGTTGACGATGTTGTTTCCCAGCACCGCACTGTTGGGCACGATGACTTCCTTGTTGTCCGGTGTGGTCAGCGTGGTTGTGAAAATGCTGATGGCCTCGACGACGCCCATGGCGCCGCCTGCCTCCACGAAATTGCCTTTGGTGAAGGGGCGGAAGATGATCAGCAACACGCCGGCCGCCAGGTTGGACAGAGAGCTCTGCAGCGAAAGGCCGATGGCGAGGCCCGCAGCACCGAGCAGAGCGACCATGGACGTGGTGTCGATGCCGAGCTGGCTGAGCGCTGCAATGATGACAAACAGCAGCAGAACCCAGTGCAGGATGGCTGTCAGGAACTTGACCAGCACCTCGTCCATGCGCCGTGCGCGCATGAATTTCTCAACCCAGCCGGCGACGGCGGATACCACCATGCGCCCGATATAGAAAATGGCGAGCGCCAGCACGATGCGCGTACCCCAGGGGATGACGTAGGTGTGCAGCAGTTCAGCAAAGTCGAGGTTTTCCAGCATGATCGGGTCTCCTGTGTATCAAGTGAGTGAATATACCGGAAACTCCGCGCGCCTGCAGGCGGCGGGTCGGGATGGACGTGGCGGGCGCTGTGGTGGAAAACGTTAAACCAGGCTCGCTGCCGAGCCGCCGCGCGGGTGGTATAGTCCGGGCACACAGGTTGCTGACAGGAAATCCCGCATGACCACAGTATTTGAAAACCCCGCAGCACTGCTCGGCAGTGAGGGCACGGCACTGGGCTGTACCGACTGGCTGCTGATCGAGCAGGAGCGTATCAACCTGTTTGCCGAGGCGACGGGTGATCACCAGTGGATTCACGTCGATCCCGAACGTGCCTCGAGCGGCCCCTTCGGCAAGACGATTGCGCACGGTTATCTCACGCTGTCGCTGGCGAACCTGTTCCTGCCGCAGCTGTTGCAGGTGAACAACGTGTCGATGGGCGTGAATTACGGCTGTGACAAGGTGCGCTTCCCGGCGCCGGTGCCGGTGGGCAGTCGCGTGCGCGGTTGCGGCGAGATCCTCTCTGCTGAAGACGTGAAGGGCGGCGTGCAGGTGGTGGTCAGGGTGACGATCGAGGTGGAGGGCAGTGATCGCCCCGCCTGCGTCATCGACACCATCAGCCGTTTCTTCCCCTGAGCAGCGCCATGCTGGACATGGGCGAAGGCGATGTGCCGATCGTGCCTTCGGCGACCGTCGTGCCAGTGCGCGATGGCCCGCAGGGGCTGGAAGTGCTGCTCTTGCAACGCAACAGGGCGCTGAAACACATGGGCGGGGAGTGGGTTTTTCCGGGAGGACGAATTGATCCGTCCGACTACCCGGTGGCAGATGACCACGATCAGGCCGCGTTGCAGGCGGCGATTCGCGAGACCCGCGAAGAAGCGGATGTGCAGATTACGCCGGAGCAGCTGCATTTCCTGTCCCACTGGACGACTCCGGAGGGTGCCCGACGGCGCTACAGCACCTGGTTTTTCCTGGCGGTGCTCGACGCCGATGCGGAGATACGCGTTGACGGGGGTGAGATCTCCGCGCACCGCTGGGTGCGCCCGCAGGACGCCTTTGCAGAGATTCGCGATACGCAAAGTCCGTTCCGCCTGATGCCGCCAACCTACGTCAGCCTCGTCGACCTCGCTGATTTCCGCGACTGCGCCACCGCCCGGGCGGCGCTGGGCGCGCGTCCACCGCGGCGGTATGCGCCGCGCATGATCATGCAGGAGGGTGGTGTCTGTTTCCTCTACGAAGAGGATGCGGGCTATGCTGACCTGGTGGAAGCGGTCAGTGGTCCCCGGCATCGAACCTATATGATCAATGATCAGCTGGAGTACATCCGCGAGGGGGTGGAATGAGCACAACACGCTGGCGCCGTCGACAACTGCTTGCCGGCCTCGGTGCGGGGGCTGCAGGTGTCGGGCTCGCCGGGCCCGCTGCCGCACTGAGCCGTCGGGAGGTGAGTCGCTGGGACGAGACGACGGATGTACTGGTCGCAGGCTCCGGTTCGGCGGCCTGCAGTGCAGCGATCGAGGCGCAGCGCGCAGGTGCCCGCGTATTGCTCATCGAAGCTCTGCCGCAGTTCGGCGGCTCGTCGGCCATGTCGGGCGGCGTGGTGTATGCCGGCGGTGGCACCGCCCTGCAGAAGGCGGCGGGCTTTGAAGACAGCGTGGAGGAGATGTACCGCTTTATCGCCGGTAACAGCGGCGGCCATCCCCAGTTGGCCAAGATCCAGCTCTACTGCGAGGAAAGTGTCGCCCATTTCGACTGGCTGGTGGCCATGGGTGTGCCTTATAACGATCGTTTTACGCCGGTGAAGGAGCTGACGCTGGGCGATGAGTCGTTGTATTACTCGGGCAACGAACTCGCCTGGCCGGCGCGGGAGATTGCGCGCCCGGTGCCGCGCGGTCACGTGCCGGGCCTGCCCGGCATGACCGGCGGCCGCACCCTGATGGAGGCGCTGCTGGCGCAGACCGCCGCGGCGGGTGTCACGATGCGTGCGGGTGTTGCCGGTCAGCGCCTGATCGTGGAGTCGGACGGTCGCGTGGCTGGCATGCAGGTGCTGGCGGACGGTGAGACACGCAATATTCGCGCGCAGCGCGGGGTCGTGCTGGCCTGTGGCGGCTTCATCCACAATCGCGAGATGGTGCAGCGCCATGCGCCGGCCCTGTTCGACTGCTCCGCGCCCTGGGGCAACGCGGGCGATCTGGGGCAGGGCATCCTCATGGGAGCCGGCGTGGGCGGAGAGACCCTGCACATGCATGAGGGCTTTGCTATCACCCCTATCTACCCGCCGGAGTCGACCCTGGCAGGTATCGTGGTGAACGCCAGTGCGCAACGCTTCGTGCCCGAGGACAGCTACTACGGTGTGCTGGGGGATGCCATTGCCTACCGTCAACAGGGGCGCGCGTGGCTGATTACCGATGCCAGCAGCAGTTTCGATTTTCCGCAGGACAATTTCCTGCTGGTGGCCGAGGCACCGACCATCGGCGATCTGGCGGCGCGCACGGATTTTCCCCAGGGCGCCCTGCAGCACACGGTCGCCTATTACAATCGCTTCGCGGACCTGGGGCGCGACCCCCTGTTCCACAAGCAGGCGCAGTACCTGCGCCCACTCGACAAGCCCCCGTTCAAAGCCTGGGACCTCTCGGTGAAGCGCGCCTTCTTCACCGCCCACACCTTCGGCGGCCTGCACACGGATATCGACGGCCGTGTGATCAGCGGTTTTGGCGAGCCTGTTCCCGGCCTCTATGCGGCGGGCCGCACCACGGCGGGCCTGCCGGTTGCACCGTATATCGCCAGTGGCCTGTCTGTGGGTGACTGCACGTTCTTTGGGCGCCGCGCCGGTGTGGCGGCGGCAAACCATGAGGTCTCCGCATGAAGCCACTACTGCTCCTGTTGTTGCTTGCCGTGGCGCCCGCGGGCGCACAGACCGATACCACGACGATGCCCGAAGGAGATCCCGAGCGTGGCCGGCTGGTGTTTGGCCAGTGCCGCACCTGCCATTATCCGGAGCCCGAGGTCGGCCACAATAACGGGCCCAGCCTGTACCGCATCTTCGGTCAGGTGGCGGGCAAGCAACCGGGCTTTGCGTACTACTCGGAGACGTTCCGCAATGCGCAGTTCGTGTGGACGCCGCAGCTGCTCTACCTCTGGCTGGCAGACCCGCTGGCCATGTTCCCGGGCACCACGATGATGGCGCGCGGGATTCCCGATCCGCAGCAGCGGGCGGATCTTGTCGCCTACCTGAAACGCGCCTCCGTGCGCCCACCGATTGAAGAGCAACTGCAGGAATGAAGATGACGCCGCGTACCGCGCTGTATATGCCCGGCTCCAACCAGCGGGCGATGGAGAAGGCGCGGGGCCTGCCCGCCGACGCCATTGTTTTCGACCTGGAGGACGCGGTAGCGCCGGAGGCCAAGGCACAGGCGCGCGCACAGGTCGTTGCGCAGATCGCTGCTGGCGGCTACGGTGCGCGACAGCTCGTGGTGCGCTGCAATGCCTTGTCCACGCCCTGGGGCCTGGACGATCTGCAGGCAGTTGCGGCGGCGCCGGGTTTGGCGACGGTGTGCCTGCCCAAGGTGGAGTCTGTGCAGCAGGTGCGCGCCGTTACCCGCGAGCTCGATGCCTGTGGCCGCAGCGACATGGTCATCTGGGCGATGATCGAAACGCCAGCGGGTGTGGCGCGCGTCGAGCAGATTGCGGACTGCGAGCGCGTGGATGCGCTGCTCATGGGCACCACGGACCTCTGTGCAGAGCTGCGCCTGCCACCGGACGAGCAGCGCCGGGGCCTGTCCTATGCCCTGCAGCGCTGCGTACTGGCGGCACGGCTGGCCGGCATCATGGTGCTGGACGGCGTCTATCTCGATATCGGCAACAGCGCCGGGTTGCAGGCCGTGTGCGAGCAGGGGCGGGCGCTGGGCTTCGACGGCAAGACGCTGATACATCCAGGGCAGATCGTGATCGCCAACGCCGTGTTCGGGCCCTCTGCGGCGGCGGTGGAACATGCCCGTCAGCTGCTCGCACTGTGGCAGGAAACCACGGACGCGGGCGCTGCCGTCGCGGTGCTCGACGGCAAGCTGATTGAATCGATGCACGTGGATGAAGCGCGCCGCGTACTGGCAACTGCCGAGCATATTGCTCGGCTGTAACCGCAGCGGCGCTGGCCGTTCAGCGCTTGATAATGACCGAGCTACCGTGTCCAAACAGGCCCTGGTTGGCGGTGATGCCCACCCTGGCACCGGCCACCTGCCGGTCACCACATTCGCCGCGCAGCTGCCAGGTGAGTTCGCAGACCTGGGCGAGTGCCTGTGCCGGCACGGCTTCACCGAAGCAGGCCAGGCCGCCTGAGGGGTTCACCGGTATCCTGCCACCCACCGCGGTGTCGCCACGACGCAGCAGCTGTGCGGCTTCACCGCGTGGCGCCAATTGCAGGTCTTCAATCCAGTCGAGTTCCAGCGCGGTCGACAGGTCGTAGACTTCTGCTACATCGACGTCCTCGGGGCCGATACCGGCCTCTTCGTAGGCCTTGACCGGCAGCGCCGCACGGAAGCTGTGCGCCTCAATGCCTGCGGCTGCTGCGGAGTCGGTCGCGATATCCGGCATCTCTACCACCGCGCTGGCAAAGCTCGGCGTGACGGTGGAAATGGCCGCAATGCGTGGCGCATCGGCCTTGCCAATGCGGCGCGCATAGTCAGCGCTGCAAATGATCAGGGCAGCGCCGCCATCGCTGGTGGCGCAGATGTCCATCAACCGCAGCGGGTCCGCGACCATGGCGGAGGCCGCCACGTCTTCCGCGGTGAAGCATTTGCGGTAGCGCGCCCGCGGGTTCTTGCTGCCGATCAGGGAGTTCTTCACCTTCACGGCGGCGAAATCCTCCAGCGTGTCGCCGTAGAGGTCCATGCGGCGCCGCGCGTACAGGGCGAAATAGGTCGGGTTGGTAATGCCCAGGTAAAAGCGTACCCAGTCCGGGTCTTCCGGTCGATAGCCACCCGCGGGGGCAAGGAAGCCCTTGGGGGTGGTGTCGGCACCGATGACGAGAGCGACATCACAGGCTCCCGCGAGAATCTTGTTGCGCGCAGCGGCCAGCGCCTGCGAGCCGGAGGCACAGGCGGCATAGGAAGTATTCACCTCACAGCCCTGCCAGCCCAATGCCTGGGCAAAGGTGGCACCTGCGACATAGCCCGGGTAACCGCAGCGCACCGTGGCGCCGCCGGACACGAACCCGACATCCCGCCAGGGGATGCCGGCATCCGCCAACGCCTCGCGCGCTGCGGCGACGCCGTATTCAACGAAATTGTGTCCCCACTTGCCCCAGGGGTGCATGCCCGCACCAATTATGGCGATATCGTTGCTCATCAGTGCTGCTCCCCCTGTTCTGCCAGTGGCCGCCATTTCCAGGTCATCTTGATGTCGTCATCGGTTTCATGCAGCGGCTCCAGCACCAGTTCCATTGCCATGCCTACCTTGAGGTCGCTGACATTGACGCCGGTGACAACCTGCCCCAGCACCGTCATCTGCTCTTCCTCCAGCGTCACGGCGGCGATGGTATAGGGCTCGAAGGGCTCAGCGGCCACAAAAGGCGCTGGCGGCTTGTAGCAGGCGTTGGTGTAGCTCCACACCCGACCGGTCCGGCTCAGCTGTACCTCGCGGAAGTCTGTGCTGTCGCAGTCCGGGTTTTTGCAGTAGCGCTGCTGTTTGGGAAAGAAATACGTGCCACAGGCACAGCACTGGGTGCCGATCAGCCGGGGCTTGTCGTCCATCGTGAACCAGCCTTCAATGGCCGGTGCCTGGGGTTTCTCATTCATGGGGATTCTCCGCCGAAACGCGGCCTGCAGGGTACTACCCGGCACCTGCGCAGGCAACCGGGCGGCCAGGGTGGGGCGCTTCTCCAGTGGCGGGTATATCAATGCAGACCTTCCCGTCCGGGCGCCACGGCCCGGCTTTGGCGAAAGCGTCACTGCAGACAGGATCTTTGTGGTTGTATTGGAACCTGCGCCGTGATGAGTGGCGTAGTGGGTCGGGGTGTTTTTCCCCCGTCTAAATGTGTGGTGCTATGTAGCGTCGTGCTTCTGCTGCGCTGCCTGCCGCAGCGGGGGCACCCCGAACACCCGCTTGTAGGCCCGCGAAAACGCCGCTTCCGATTGATAGCCCAGATCTTCGGCCAGCTCGGTAAGCGTCACCGGGGATTGCAGGATCTTCATACGCGCGAGGTTCATGCGCCAGTCCGTCAAATAGTGCTTTACCGAAGTGCCGAGCACCTCAGTGAAGCGAGCGGAGAAGCCCGAGCGTGACATGCCCGCCTGCTCGGCCAGACGGTCCACAGTCCAGTGAGTTTCCGGATGGGCGTGGATGGCGGCCAGTGCCTTGCCCAGCTTTGGGTCTTCCAGGGCGCCGAGCCAGCCCTTGCCGGCATCCGGCGCGTGTTCAATCCAGTGGCGGATGGCGTGGATGACGATGATATCTGCCAGGTGCGCCATCACCGTTTCACCGCCCGGCGCCAGGGACGCGGCTTCCTGTTCCATCAGCTCGATCATCGCCTGCAGCGGGCGGGGCAAGTCGGCTCCGCCGCACTGGATATGAATGATCTGCGGCAACTGGCTGACCAGCTTCTGCCCGGCGATATGATCAAAGCTCAGCACCCCGCAGATCAGTCGCGTTTTTTCACCTGCGCCATTTTCTCCGTCGCCGCCGTAGCGCATGTATTCAAGGCGCTCGGAGAGTCTGGTCACCGGAATATCAAAGAACGGCTCACAGGGCTGGTCTGCCCGGTGCGCAATGCAGTGGCCTTCGCCTTTGGGGATCAGCGCCAGCTCGCCGGGTTTCAGGTGGAGGCTCTCGTTGTCGTTGAAACGCAGCCAGCAGCTGCCCTCGGTGAGAATGTGGAACATCATCATGCCGGCCATGGGCGGCATCTCGATGCCCCAGGGGGCGGTCAATGCCGAGTTGGCATACACCGCCCCGTTCAGTCGCAGGGAGTAGAGCGTCTCGCCCAGGGTATCGGCGCGGGCAGGGATGTCTCTGGGCAGTTCGGAGGCCATATGGGCTGCCTTTTTGGATAATCTGCAAAGAAATATGGCTATACAGGCATTAAAATTCAAGTTTTCGCCCTTTAGACTGGCCTCATCGGGTGGCTGATCACCCACATCCAACAGACCTTGACGATCGGAGATGATGAGGCATGAACAACGACGTGATTGCAGTGATTGGGGCTACCGGCAAAACCGGTGTGCGAGTGGCAACACGGTTGAGCGAGCGGGGGCGGGCAGTGCGGGCACTTTCGCGTAACGCATCGATCCCGTTCGACTGGCAAGACCGGGCCACCTGGCCGGCGGCACTGGCCGGCGTAAGCGCCGCCTATGTGACGTATTACCCGGATCTGGCCATGCCGCAGGCTGAAGAGGACATCCGCGCTTTGGTCGCGCTGGCCAGGCAGCAGGGTGTCGAGCACATGGTGCTGCTGTCGGGCCGTGGTGAAGAGGGCGCCCAGCGCGCCGAGCGGGTGCTGATCAACAGCGGTCTGGCCTGGAATGTGGTGCGTGCCAGCTGGTTCATGCAGAACTTCAGCGAGAGTTTCATGCTCGAGGGTCTTCAAGCGGGAGAGCTGGTGCTGCCGCAGCCGCGAGCCCGCGAGCCGTTTATTGATGTGGACGACATTGCCGATGTGGCCGTCGCGGCGCTGACTGAGCCGGCGCTGCGTCACCAGCTGCTGGAAGTCACCGGCCCCGAGCTGCTGACCTTTGCCGAGAGCGTGCAGGCCATAGCCGAGGCCAGCGGTCGCGACATCGGCTTTACCCCGGTGCCGGTGGATGCCTATCTCACTGCTGCGAAGGCCGAGGGCCTGCCGGATGACATTGCCTGGCTGATCAACGAGCTGTTCGTGCATGTGCTCGATGGCCGCAATGAAAGTACCACCGATACCGTCCAGCAGGTACTGGGCCGCCCGGCGCGCAGTCTTGCTGAGTTTGTGGCTCGTATGGCGGCCTCCGGTGTCTGGTCTGTACCCGGGGCATCCGTCAACGGGAAAGCGGCATGAGCGCGTTATTCTCCATGATGACAAAGAAAATGCTTGCCAGGGCCTGTGTCACATTCGGGGTGCTGGTGTATGCGCTGGTGATTCCGTATCTGGAGATCAACCCGTCGCATGTGTTCAATGAGGCATGGCCGCCCCACGCACGCCTGCATGAGGTATGGCAGCTCACAACCCATTGTACGCTCGGCCTGCTGGTGTTGTGGCTGACCTGGTGGCGCGGCGAGGTAGCTATTGCCAGTCTGGTGAATGTCTGTGTGATGGGCGGCGTGCTGATGGCGTATCTCCTTGCAGATGGTTACGGCGGCTCCATCCATTCGGGTAACCTGGAAAGCGTGGTGCTGGGCGTGCCGGTGGCCGTTTTTGCGGCGGGGGTTGTGGTGGTGCTGGCAACAGTTGCTCTGTGGCTGGGCAGGCCGCATCGCCAGGATTTGCTGTAGAATTTCGTGCTGTCGTCCGGCCAACAGGCTTCGTCCTTAATGTTCATGCGTGCTCGATGCATTGGGTCACTCATACGAGTATTAACTGTGCGCTATCTGTTCGGTTGGGTGACAGTTTGGAGCCTCGTACGCCTTGCCTGCGATACGAGCGTCGCTAGCCAAGCAATACAACACTTTGGTGAATCAGACGCACCAAGTTAGCTTGTCGCCTTATGCCGGTTTTATCATAAATATTCTTTGAGTGATTTCGCGCGGTCTTCTCTGATATGGAGAGCTCTTCCGCAATTTCGACCAGCGATTTGCCGTCAGCCATTAATAATGCCAGGCGCGATTCGGTGGGGGTCAAACCGAATAGCTCAGAAATTAGTCGAAGTGATGTCTTGCGGCCACAGTTGTTGCCCGCATTGATATCGAGCTTTGTCAGGTAGACCACGACGGCTGGTGCCATTTCGCCTTGAAAATAGGCCTGCCTTGGGATCGTCCTGAGTAATGCCGATATCATTTTCCCCTTTCCACTTTCGAAACGGCATAGCCTGACGGCTTCATGGCCAGTACTGCGCTGGGCTAGAACATGCTCGATTGAATCCTGTAGGGTGTTATTATCGGTTGCAGTCTTCGCGGTTAGCCGTTTGCACCGAATCGTCAGAACGCCTGCCGTATCGATCAGCTGCTTCGCGACGTCATTTAGTTCAATTGACCTTCCACTTTCGTTAATGAGAACTACACCGATATTTAAATTCGATGTCATATCGTGGTGCAGCATTGCCTTGTTCTCGGTCAGCTTTAGTTGCGAGAACATGGTCATTGCCCGCTCTAGATGCGGCTGGATTTCCTGCATCAGTTGACGTGTTTTCCGTCCGAAAGGATTCTGTTTTGCCATTCGAGCGGCCGATATCCAGCAGCGCATCCCTCCGGGCGCGGAAAAGCACATGCGAAAGGCATGATGAATGCCCAGCGGTTGCAAGAACTCACTGTAGTAGCGTGAATCTCGGTAGTCATAAATATCGCGATACTCGCCTGATCTGCCTCCCTGTGTCGCGGTTGGATCGATATTGATGTAATACTTGTTATAAACAAGATTGAGTGCCGCCCAGTCAAATTTGCAGTCCTTCGCGTCTGATCTGACGCTGATTTCAATACGATCGGTGGTGCTCGGTACGAGCACTAAGGCAACTGCCGTTGCATCGAGGAGCATCCTGAGTATGTCTGCAAATTTCGACCATGGTTCTGATTCCAGTGGTCCGCCGTAAATGGCTGCCAGCAAGTCTTCACTGAGTTCAGGCATAGAGTACGCCGCTTCGTCCACACTCTGGCGATATTAACTTCAAATGGGCCAAATGGCTCACGTGTTATCGAGCCATGATTGTTAAAGTACATCAGGAGGTTCTACAAGTTTTTTGGTGCATCGGAGAGATGGAATGAATGTAAGAGGCGTTAACCGAATTATCGTGGCAGTACGGAATATCGAGGAGTCGAAGCGCTACTATGCCGATCTTCTTGGAGCGATTTTTCACGAAGCCAACTGGACGGGTGAGCCCTTCGGTATTCAAGTCGCAATCAGTTGGAACGCTGGCATTGAGCTGTGCGCGCCAATACCCGGCAAAGAGAGCGACTGCTTCCTGACACCACTGCTCGAAGAGCGAGGGGAGAGCATCATCAACGTTGTATTCAACGTTGATGATGCTGATGAGGGTCTGCGTCGCGCCAAACGCCTGGAGATTCAGACGGTGAATGCCGTTGATTATTCGCAGGAGGAAATAGATCAACACCTCGACGGGCTTTTCACTCGTTACAAAGAATATTTTCTCAATACGGGAGCGCAGTTGGGATACGGTATAACGCTCGGACAGTTCGAGTTGAAAACTAGCCGGGCTTGTCGTTAAGCGGGAGCGCCGGTTCAGTAAGTTGTGCTTGCTGCCACGCATTTCGGGCCGGCGCGCACAGCCGTCGCCGCACGCGCGACAATATGCGCCGTCTCAATCCAGCAGAATCAGGAGTACCAGCATGAAGAAACGCTATGCCATGACCGGCGGAGCCACGGGTATCGGCGCCGCACTGCGTGAGCAGCTCTGTGCGGCGGGCCACGAAGTGATTTCGATCGATATCAAGGAGGGTGACATCATTGCCGACCTCTCCACCCAGGAAGGCCGTGATCGCGCCCTGGCCGCCGTGCGGGAGCGCGCTGCCGATGGCCTCGACGGGTTTATCCCCTGTGCCGGCCTGCCGCCCGTCGCCCCGCCACGTATCATTGCTGCGGTGAACTATTTCGCAGCGGTTGTCATGGCCACGGGCTTGCAGGATCTGGTGGGCAAGCGGCGTGGTACGGTGTTGCTGGTGAGCTCGAACTCTGCCCCCATGACCCAAACCTCGCACCCGCTGGCCCAGGCCTTTCTCGCGGGCGATGAGCCGACGGCGCTGGACGTGGCGGCGGGTGAAATGGGGCAGACGGTGTACTCGGCCTCAAAGCATGCGCTGACCGTGTGGATGCGGCGCAATGTGGTGGCCTGGGCAAAAGCCGGGGTAAGGCTGAACGCGGTTGCCCCTGGTATCACCGATACACCGCTGACTCAGCAGGTGTTTGCCGATGAGCAGTTGGGCGGCGTGATGCGCGACTTCAGCGCCATGGTGCCCTGGGGCCAGACCGCGCAGCCGGCTCAAATCGCCAATGTGATGCGCTTTATGCTCAGCGACGAAGCGGACTTCGTATGCGGTTCGGTGTTCTTTGTCGATGGCGGTTCCGACGCCATGCTGCGCAGCGATCAGTTCTGATCGCTCGCGCCGGCCTCCATGTCCCTGCGGATGACGCTGGCGATCTCGTCGCTCAGCCGCTGTAGCAGGTCGCTGTAGGCCGCCGCCG
>CAJXUQ010000023.1 GCA_913061145.1 uncultured Haliea sp. | reverse complement strand
CTGCCTGTCTCGTGGGCTCGGAGATGTGTATAAGAGACAGGGGGGTCACCGATGACGTTGAGATCGTCATCGGTGCGCAGACCGGCGAACTGTACCGGCCGGTCCCAGGCGGGGTCCGCGCCGAAGGTTTCGTAGTCGTGCCAGTAAAAGGTCGACATGCCTGGCTACGTGCGCGGCTCAGATCAACTCGATGGCCTGCTCCTCGATCTTTGCCTGCCAGATACGCGGGCCGAGTTCGTGCACCGAAACCCCACGAGAATCCACGGCGACACTGACCGGCATGTCCTTGACTTCAAATTCGTAGATCGCTTCCATGCCCAGCTCCGGGAAGGCCACAACACGGGCCGAAGTGATCGCCTTCGACACCAGGTACGCTGCACCGCCGACGGCCATCAGGTACACCGCCTTGTGCTTCTTGATCGCCTCGATGCCGGCAGGGCCGCGCTCTGCCTTGCCGATCATGCCCAGCAGACCGGTCTTCTCCAGGATAAAGTCGGTGAACTTGTCCATGCGGGTGGAGGTGGTGGGGCCCGCCGGGCCGACCACCTCGTCACGCACCGGGTCGACCGGGCCCACGTAATAGATAAATCGGCCTTTCAGGTTGACCTCGGCGGGCAGACCTTCACCGCTGTCGATCAGTTCCTTCATTTTCTTGTGTGCCGCATCGCGCCCCGTCAACATTTTACCGGAGAGCAACAGCGTATCGCCGGGCTGCCACTGCGCCGCCTCTTCCGGGGTCACCGTGTCCAGGTTGATGCGGCGTACCTGCTCGCCCACTTCCCAGGTGATCTCCGGCCAGTCATCGAGGTTGGGCGGCGTCTGCAGGGCGGGACCGCTGCCATCCAGCACAAAATGCGCGTGGCGCGTTGCCGCACAGTTGGGAATCATCGCCACCGGCAGCGACGCCGCGTGGGTGGGATAATCGCGGATCTTCACATCCAGTACCGTGGTCAGGCCGCCCAGGCCCTGCGCACCGATACCGAGGCGGTTCACCGCATCCATGATCTCAAGGCGCAACTCCTCGCTGCGGTTGGCGGGGCCTCGCTGGCGCAGTTCGTGAATGTCGACCGGGTCCATCAGGGACTCCTTCGCCATCAGCGCCGCCTTCTCCGCTGTGCCACCAATACCGATACCGAGCATGCCCGGCGGGCACCAGCCGGCCCCCATGGTGGGTACCGTTTTCACCACCCAGTCGACGATACTGTCGGAGGGGTTGAGCATCGCCAGCTTGGACTTGTTTTCGGAACCGCCGCCCTTGGCCGCAACCTGCACGTCCACGGTATCACCCGGCACGACCTCCATGTGAATCACCGCCGGGGTGTTGTCCCTGGTGTTGCGTCGCGCGCCCGCGGGATCTTCCAGTATCGAGGCACGCAACACGTTGTCCGGGTGCGTGTAGGCCCGGCGCACGCCCTCGTTGACCATCTCCGCGACCGACAGCGTGGCTTCCCAGCGCACGTTCATCCCGATCTTCAGGAACACGGTCACGATACCGGTATCCTGGCAGATGGGCCTGTGACCCTGGGCACACATCCGCGAGTTGATCAGGATCTGTGCCATCGCGTCCTTGGCAGCGGGATTCTGCTCCATTTCCCAGGCACGGTGAACCGCCTGCACGAAGTCCAGGGGGTGATAGTAGGAAATGAACTGCAGCGCGTCGGCGACGCTATCGATAAAATCATCCTGGCGGATAACGGTCATGGCAGGAATCCTTGGAGTCTGTTCAGGGAGTAGAGGGCGTCGACTGCAGGCTCCTCACGGAAGACTGCAGATCGGTAATCGAGCGGTTGATCTGGCCGCGGAATGCATTGATCGAGTTTACCCAGTCCTCGTTTTCCTGCACCCGCTTGTTCAGCTTGGACAGCTCAACGTTGACCCGGTTGACGCTGTCCGCGACACGCTCCACCTCGGCCTGGTTGGCCTTGGCACTGGCCATCAGCCGTTCGAGGTCTCCGGCCACGCTTTTCAGGCGCGCGATGTCGCCGAAGGCGCTTTTGATCTGCTCGGCATTGGCGGCCAGGGTTTTCTCCGCCGCGGCCACTTTCTTCACCTGGCTGGCACTGGTCTTTTCCAGTTCTTCAATCGCGGCCTTGTTGCGACGCCAGGCCGATGCCCACAGCTTGTCGACCTCCGAATACAGCTCCTTGATCTTGACGGCCATCGCCTGGGTGTTCTGGCTCAGCCCTTCATCGGTATCCGACAGCCGATCTTCGAGGTCCGAAATCCGCTTGGCGTAGCGCTCCATCTGCGCGACGCTGCTGTCCAGGGCCTGCTGCAACTGGTAGGCCCAGGCACAGGCCACACCCGCCACGGCCAGCGCGAGCACCAGCATCAGGCGCAACAGGATGCTGCTGCCGCCAGCTGCGGGGGCACCAGCGCCACCCGAGGGCGGCCGCGTGTTTCCCGCCCGACCCTTCTCGGGCTTGCTGCCGCGAGGCTTGGGCGCAACAGGTTCCTGCCCGGTTTCCCGGGAGGGAACGATGGAGGGCATGTGGTCAATATCGTCCTGAGACATGGTCGGTCACTGGCAAGAAAATGAGCCGGCATTATACATGTGCAGCACCGCTATTGCAGAGCCAGCGTGACACAGGGGTTGCCGCGTGGGCAGGTGCCGGGCCTGGGATATCGGCCCGGCGACAGGAACGGTGTTACAGGAAGGCGAGCAGCGCCCAGACCACGCCGGTGAGCAGGATGCTCATGTGAATGACGCCCACCACCTTGGTCATCGGCCCCTGCTTGCCGAACAGGGCATTGGCTTCCAGCGCCAGAATAAGCGCGGCACAGGCAATCAGGCCCGTTGTGCTGGGGGTGATAAACGGTGCGTGCTTGGCGCCCAGCATGCCGAACAGCATGGGGCCGGAAAACAGCGTGTTGGTGCGCGAGGCCAGGCCGGCCTTGGCAGCCGCGACCGGGCCGTCGCCCTCTGCCAGCCCGAGGACGATTTTCTGGTTGGGCCAGATAATCAGCCAGACGTTGAGGAACATCAGCGTACCGGTCAGGGAGCCCATGAGGATCAGGGCGCTGGCGCCCATGTTACCGAAGGGACGCGCCGCCATGAGCAGGATGAAGCCGGTCAGGAAGGTAAACATGGCACCCCAGCGGAACCACCACAGTGCCCGAGGCGCCAGTTTCTTCATGGCGTCTGCCTTGGCACCGGCCTCGGCTTCCTTGAAGTACTCAGTCTGCACGAAGTTGAAATAGTAGAGCATGCCAATCCAGGTGATACCGAATAGCACGTGCGCCCAGCGGAAAACGAAATCAACGATAAACATGTTCATAGGAGTTTCCTTCTTGTCGTTATAAAACCCACTTGATTGTACACGCTGGCATGGGCCACGTAACTGCTCGCGCGTGAAATGTGCAGACCAAAAAAACCCCGCACAAGGCGGGGTTTTTCGGGTCTGAATAGCAGACGGCTTACATCATGCCGCCCATGCCACCCATACCACCCATGCCACCCATGTCGGGCATGCCGCCGCCAGAAGACTTGTCTTCCGGTGCATCGGCAATCATCACCTGGGTGGTGATCATCAGCGCCGCAACAGAACCGGCAGCCTGCAACGCCGTGCGGGTCACTTTGGCAGGATCGAGGATACCCATCTCGATCATGTCGCCGTACTCGCCGGTCGCCGCGTTGTAGCCGTAGTTCCCCTTGCCCTGGCGCACTTTGTCGAGCACTACAGAGGGCTCGCCACCGGCGTTGGCAACAATCTGCCGCAGGGGGTTTTCCATGGCACGCAGGGCAGCACCGATACCGTGGTTCTGGTCTTCGTTGTCACCCTTGAGGTCGCGAATGGCATCCACCGCACGCACCAGTGCCACGCCGCCGCCGGCTACCACGCCTTCTTCCACCGCTGCACGGGTCGCGTGCAGGGCGTCTTCAACGCGGGCCTTCTTCTCTTTCATCTCGATTTCCGTGGCTGCGCCAACCTTGATCACCGCAACACCGCCTGCCAGCTTGGCTACGCGCTCCTGCAGTTTCTCGCGGTCGTAATCGGAGGACGTGTTCTCGATCTGCACACGCACTTCCTTCACGCGGGCTTCAATGGCTGAGGCTTCACCAGCACCATCAATGATGGTGGTGTTGTCCTTGTCCATGGTGACGCGCTTGGCGCTGCCCAGGTGTTCCAGGGTAGCGGACTCGAGATCCATGCCCACTTCCTCGGAAATCACGGTACCGCCCGTCAGGATGGCGATATCCTGCAGCATCGCCTTGCGACGATCACCGAAGCCGGGGGCCTTACAGGCCGCCACTTTCACGATACCGCGCATGTTGTTGACCACCAGCGTCGCCAGCGCCTTACCTTCAACATCCTCGGCAATGATGACCAGCGGACGTGAGGACTTGGCGACCTGCTCCAGCAGCGGCAGCATTTCACGGATGTTGGAGATTTTCTTGTCGACCAGCAGGATAAAGGGCGACTCGACGTCGGCGCTCATATTCTCCTGGTTGTTGATAAAGTAAGGGGAGAGGTAGCCGCGGTCGAACTGCATACCTTCAACCACATCCAGCTCGTTTTCCAGGCCGGACCCTTCCTCAACGGTGATCACACCTTCCTTGCCGACCTTGTCCATCGCTTCCGCGATGATCTGGCCCACAGCGTGATCACTGTTGGCGGAGATGGTGCCTACCTGGGCAATCGCCTTGCTGTCTTCACAGGGCTTGGCGGCGTCCTGGATCTGCGCGACGGCTGCGGCGATGGCCTTGTCGATGCCGCGCTTCAGGTCCATCGGGTTCATACCGGCGGCCACAGACTTCAGGCCTTCATTGACGATCGCCTGTGCCAGCACAGTCGCTGTGGTGGTGCCGTCACCGGCCTGGTCAGACGCCTGGGAGGCGACTTCCTTGACCATCTGCGCACCCATGTTTTCGAACTTGTCTTTCAGTTCGATCTCTTTGGCCACGGATACGCCGTCCTTGGTCACGGTGGGGGCACCGAAGGACTTGTCGAGAATCACGTTGCGCCCCTTGGGGCCCAGGGTGGCCTTGACTGCATCGGCCAGTACGTTGATACCTTTCAGCATGCGCTGACGCGCGTCGTCGCCGAAAATTACATCTTTAGCTGCCATGATCAGAATCCTTTAACTCGAAACTTGATTTTTGGGTAACGGGTTCACATTCACTCGACGATCGCGAAAATTTCGCTCTCGCCCATGATGATCAGCTTCTCGCCGTCAACCTCAATGGTGTTGCTGCCGGCGTACTGACCGAACACAACCTTGTCACCCACCTTGACGGCCAGGGGACGCAGTTCGCCGTTTTCCAGCACTTTGCCGTCGCCGACCGCAATGACTTCACCCTGGTTCGGTTTTTCCTTGGCAGAACCCGGCAGGACAATGCCACCGGCCGTGGTTTCTTCCTCTTCCTTGCGACGAACGACCACACGGTCGTACAGCGGACGAATTTTCATCGATCACGTTCTCCTGATTACAGTGTTATACAGGCCCGCTTTGGGCAGACCCCGTCGGGGCTTGCTCGGGATATTGGGGCGCAAGGGAGGATTTCAAGGGATTTTTTAGCACTCTTTTTTCAAGAGTGCCAAATTCATGTCAACGCGCCCCGCCGCGGCCTCCCGTGAAGGCACTCCACAACCGGGATAAAGGCACTTTTTCAATATTTATCAGCGGGTTAGAAACTCACTTATCTACCCGACGGTAGTCGCCCTCCAGCGTCGTCGGCCCGGCCCGGTCCTGCTCCGGGCGATAGGTCTCTACCTGCGGCCCACCCAGCCAGCGCGCGAGGCGCCGTCGTAGTGGCCCGATCATGACCACCAGCGCCGCCACATCCGACAACAGGCCGGGCACCATCAGCAATACGGCAGCCAGCCCCAGCGCCATGTCGTCCAGCAACAGTTGCGGACCGGGCACAACACCCTGCTGGGCCGCCACCAGACGCTGGAAAATGTCCAGGCCCTGCCGGCGCAGCAACCAGAGACCCAGCAGCAGCGTGCAGAGCACATAGCCGAGCGCAGTCAGGGCGCTGGTCTCAACCCCCAGCTGGATCAGGGTAAAAAGCTCGAACCAGGGCAGCAAGAGTATCAGTAGGCGCATAGTCATTCTCCTCACAGCAAGTATGGGGACGCAAAACCCAAATGCAATGCAGGGAGCGAGGCTTCCCGGGAAGCGATAGCCGCCCGCTTACGGATTTTGTTACACTTCCGCTCCCCGACATAAGGAACGTGTTGCCCATGGGCAAGGTTCGGCCCTGCCGCGCGGCGTGGCTACTCAACAAGCAACCCTGGCAGGCCACCGTCGGCCGTCAAGCGGGCTTTACCCCATGACCCCCGAAGCGCAAGAGCAGCGTCGCCTTGCGGCCCTGCACCGCCTGGGCATACTCGACTCCGCCGCAGAACGTCGTTTTGACCGGCTGGTGGAAATCGCCGGTCGCTTCTATAAAACCCCCATCGCGCTGTTCTCGCTGCTGGACGAAAACCGTCAGTGGTTCAAGGCGCGCCGCGGGCTGGAGGTCACCGAAACGCCTCGCTGCATGGCGTTCTGCGACCACACGGTGCACCAGGACGGGATACTGCTGGTAGAAGACGCCTCGCGCGATCCGCGGTTCTGCGCCAATCCCCTGGTGACAGGCGCTCCGCACATCCGCTTTTACGCCGGCGTGCCTGTGCGCGAACCCACCGGCATGAAAGTGGGCTCCCTGTGCATTATCGATCCGCAACCGCGGCAGATACCGTTGCAGGAACTCGACGTACTGCGTCACCTCGTGGACATGCTGGAGGACGAGCTCGAACGCACCTCGGAAGAAGCTCAATCCCGTGCGGCCGTGCCGATCACCCGGCTCAACCGGGCGATCCACCGGGCGCAGAATACGTTTCATGCGCAGGCCTACCAGGACGCTGCCTTCGACCTCATGCTGGCCGACCTTCTGGAGCTGACGGGCAGCGAGCGCGGTTTCATCGGGGAGGTGTTGCTGGACAGGCGGAACAGGCGATACCTGAAGATCGGTGCGACGACAGAGACCATCCGTCGAGCGGCTGGCAAAGATGCCACGGATGCCAACGGTGAAACCCTCGAAGAGTTCGATACCCTGATTGCCCTCGCCCTCGCCTCCGATGATATGGTGATCAGGAATGGGACCGACGATACCGGTTCCCCTGACAGTCCCGATGGGCAGGCAACCGGGGTCTGGCCGCAACTGGGTATTCCCATTTTCTCCGGCAGCAACCGCGTGGGTCTGGTGGGACTGACGGCACAGCGCAAGGCCTACACGACCGAAGCGGCGCATCATCTGGACCCACTGCTGCAGACAGTAGGCCAGTTGATCGAGCACAAACGCCTGTATCAGGAGAAGCTCGATCACCAACGGGGGCTCGAGCAGGCCGCCAACTACGACGCGCTCACGGGATTGCCCAATCGGCGGCGCCTGACCGAGCTGTTTGACGATGAGTTGAAGCAGGCTGAACTCCGCAATGGCACCTTGTCCATCTGCTTTATCGACCTGGATGGCTTCAAGGAAATCAACGACGCCCACGGCCATTCCGTTGGGGACAAGGTGCTCAGTGCTGTGTCCTCGCGCCTGAAAAACGCTTTGCGCGAACATGATATTGTCGCCCGTCTGGGGGGCGACGAATTCGTGGCCATCATCCGGGACGTGGAAGAGAATACGGTGTACGAGCGCATCCTGGGCGCCATACGCCAACCCATCCGCCTCCAGAATCAGGTGCTGACGCTCGGCGGGAGCATGGGTGTGACGGTCTATCCCCAGGACAAAGCTGCCCCTGACCTGCTTCTCCGGCATGCGGACCAGGCAATGTATGCGGCGAAGGACGCCGGCAAGAACCGCTACCAGATGTTCGATTTCGAGACCAACCAGTACCGCGCAGAACGGGTCAAGATCCTGGAGAACATTTCCCTCGCCCTGCAGGAGGGGCAGCTCGAACTCTACCTGCAACCGAAGATCACCCTGAATGCGCGACGGGTTGATGGCTTTGAAGCCCTGATACGCTGGAATCACCCGGATGAGGGCCTGCTGTCGCCGATCAGCTTCCTGCCACAGCTGGAGAGAACCGAGTATGCGGCCACGGTGGGGCGCTTCGTCATTGCCGAGGCGGTGCAAAAGCTGCAGCGCTGGGCACGCGCCGGCCTGCCCTACACACTGAGCATCAACCTCAGCCCCACGCACTTTCTTGGCAGCACCTTTGTGCAGGACCTCAGACAGGCTCTGCAGGACTGCGACGTAGAACTGCGCTCACGACTGGTGATAGAGCTGCTTGAAACGACGGCCCTCGACGACGCCCACAAGATCATCGAGACCCTGCTGGAATGTCGCGAGCTGGGCGTGGAGGTATCACTGGACGACTTCGGTACCGGCTACTCGTCACTGGATCATTTTCGGCGCCTGCCGGCCCAGGAAATCAAGATCGACCGGTCCTTCGTCGCCGACATGCTGGACGACCCCGAGGACGAGATGATCGTGAAATCCATCATTGCCCTGTCGAGAAACTTCAACCGCCGGGTGATTGCCGAGGGCATCGAGAACCGCGAGACACAGGAGAAGCTGATTGCCATGGGGTGCAACCTGGGCCAGGGTTTCTTCTACAGCAGGCCGTTGCAGGAGGCGCATGCGCTGGCCTGGGCGCAACAATTTCACGACAGCCACCCGACGCCGGTACACTACCAGATATAGGCGCCAGACACGCTGCGCACCCTCGCACCGGAGAGTGATCATGCACACCCCACAGCCAGAGTTTGTCGCCCCGATCAGGCGGATCCGGGCACAGGATGCCGAGCGACTGAGCGCCCGGATCAGCCATTGGCAGGAAGCGCCACCGGCACCCCGGCCCCCGGCCACCGCGCCGGAGGAAGGGCACGGGGCAGCGCTCTGCAACGGCCTGCCGGAGGTGTCCGCCGCCGCCCTGTCCGCGGCCGGACTGCGTCACGGCATACAGACCCACGGCGCCGTTATCGTCCGCGACCTGGTCCCGGCGTCCCTGCACCCGGCACTGCGCGACCTGATTGACCGGGTCATCGCGGCGTGCGCTTCCCCCGGTGACAGGCACGATTGCTATTTCGACCCGCCCGACATCCTGCGCCAGAAAATGCCCGGCGGTGAGCTGGGCCGCTCCCGCGCGTTTCACCGCGACTCCGGGTCCGCCATGTGCGCGGAAGCACCCTGCGTGGCCGAGAGCCTGCTGGAGCTGTACGGGAGCCTGGGCCTGAGAACGCTGTTCACCGACTACCTCGGCGAGGCCCCCTGCCTGTCGGTAAAGAAGTGGGTGCTGCGCAAAACCCGGCTGCCAGTGCACCAGGCGGGCTGGCACCAGGATGGCGCCTTCATGGGCGAGTACATCAACAGCATCAACCTGTGGATACCGCTGACCCGCTGCGGCGGCGAAACCGGCGCCCCCGGCATGGATGTGGTACCCGCGCGCCTGCAGCGCATTGTTTCCGCCGATGGCGCGCTCTTCGACTGGTCAGTCAGCCCGGAGTCGGTGTCCAGCTACTTCCCGCGCACACCGCCGGTGGCGCCGGTATTCAATCCCGGTGACGCGCTGCTGTTTGATCACCTGTTCCTGCACCGAACACAATACCGCACGGACTTCCAGCGCCCGCGCTATGCGATCGAAACCTGGTTTTTCGGGGAGAGCGCAGCCCCTCTGAACCAGGTACCGATTCGCTGGTAACGCCGGGGCCGCATTCAATCCTCGTGGTCTGGTCGATTGCGACTGCGAAAACGGCGCTGACGCGTCCGCTCATAGATCATGTCCTCGCGCAACGCCTGGTCCCAGTGGTCGGCTGGCAGCGCGTGCAGGGACTCATCCCAGGGCACCAGGCTGTAGTCCCGCTCCTGCCAATAATATTGCAGTCGGGTTGATTTCCAGCCACGGTAGATATCCTTCCAGGACTGGCGCGCAAAATGCGGCCGCAAGCACTGTTCGGTGAGAGGCTCGCCGGCGGGCTGGTAGCGGAAGTCCACGGACAGCCGCATGCGGGTCGGATGCTGATTGGGCAGTGCCCGATGTACCGTCAGCGCAGGGAACAGCAACACGTCGCCGGCGCGGAAATCCTCCGTCACCCAGGCAGTGTGCATCAGGCTCTCAGGCAGCACGGCCTGGCGATTGCCCGGCCCCAGGTGAAAGGACAGCGGCAGGACACCACTGCGGTGCGAGCCGGGCAGGATCGCCAGCGGACCGCAGTGGCGCGGGCAATCTGCCAGGGGTATCCAGGCAGCCGTCAGGCGCGGGGTCCCCTGGTTATTGCGGTAGTCCTGGTGCGGGGGTGTCGTCACCTCCGGGTTATCCGGAAACACCAGGCGCATCACGCCGAGGGGGTGTGGAAAGGCGCCCTCTCCGAGCAACAGTGTCATCAGCTGCAGTAGCGCGGGCTCGTGGGCCAGCGCATGAAATCGCTCCAGACACTGAATGCGGTCCAGCGCCTCGAAATACCGGGGCTCGCCTTCGCGACACGGGAGCACCTGTGACTCCGCCGCCAGACGTTCCGGCCCGCCGCGGATCCAGCCGATGTCACTGAGAATCCCCGTGACCTCCTCACGCAGGGCATGCAGTACGCGGGTAGGTAACAGGTCGCGAAAAAAGAGATAGCCGTCCTCCGCCATCCGCGCCTGCAGGGCAGGGCCGTCAGCGAGTAGTGCATTGGCCACCTTCATGGGCAGATAATCGGGTTCTTCGGGGATCATGATCCATCACAGCGCCTGTATCGGCGCCAGTTTTGCCCAGAGCACAGGCCGAAGTAAAGAGCCGCTGCACAGGCCCCGCCGACGCCCGCGGCAGCGCTTGCTCGGGACAGCGAAAAATACCACCATACGCGTCTGGCACAGGAAGAGACCGTCCGTGGAAACCGACCCGCAGGGCACCAACCAACGCATCTGGCACGTGGTCGCGAGCATCCCGCAAGGCCGTGTATCCACCTACGGCGACATTGCGCGGTTTGCCGGCCTTGGCAGGGCGGCCCGCCGGGTTGGCTGGGCGCTGCGCCAGCTGCCATCGGATACCCGCGTTCCGTGGCACCGGGTCATCAACAGTGCCGGCAAGCTGTCCCTTCCCTCTACGTCGGATGCGGGCAGGTTGCAGCGAAAAAGACTCGAAAAAGAGGGCGTCACCGTGCGCAGCGGCGACCGTATCGCACTCGCCACCTACCGGTGGATACCGGGTGACACATGTCGCTAACCACCGGGCCGGCCGCGTCCACAGCTGGAGCTCCGGCTTCGCTGGATCTCGCTGAGGGACTGCGCGACCGTCGTACCTACCTGCAGGAATTGGATTGCATTCGCGGCCTGGCCATTCTGCTGGTCTTTCTGTTTCACGCCTGGGGGCTCAGCGGCCTGCAGGTCCCCGGCAACCCCACACCGGGCATCGGTTTCATCGCCGGCGGCAACACAGGCGTCACCCTGTTCTTTGTTCTCAGCGGGTTCCTGCTACCCCTGCCCTGGCTGCGCCACGCCGCCGACCCGGGGCAGCCAAAACCCCTGCTCGGGGCCTACTTCAAGGCCCGGGCACTGCGCATCGTACCGCTCTACTACGTTGCCCTGCTGATCACCTGGCTGCTCACGGGAGACACCGCGACGATCACCCGGGCGGCCCTGTTCCAGTTCGTCGGTTTCCAGGCATTCCCCTACAGCGTGGTGTGGTGGACCTTGGTGACGGAGATCCAGTTCTACCTGTTGCTACCGCTGGGTATGCTGCTATGGACAGCCGGACCGCGCGGGCGACTGTGCTGCATCGTCCTGCTGCTCACCTGGGCCGCCGCCTATACGGCGCTGGTGGTGGTTGGCGAGATGGCGGGTGGGAAAACCTTCCTGCTCAGCAAATCCCTGTTTGCGCGCGCGCCGGCTTTTCTGATCGGTATCGCTGCAGCGGCGGCGTGGCTGCGCCTTGCGGATGCACCCGTCCTGCGGCAGCGCAGCCGACTGGTGGCCGGCCTGTCGCTTGCATTGCTGCTGCTCGCCCTGGCACTGCTGGAACGCATTCTGCTGGCGGTCACGCAGATGGCAAAGGGCGCGGCGGAAGTGACCTGGCACCTGCACCACAGCTACGAAGCGGCGCTCTGGGCGGTGGTCATACTCTGCCTGCTGCTGGGCCAACCGCCCGCAAAGCGCCTGTTGGTCAATAATGCGCTGGCAGTGGTTGGCAAGCTGTCTTACTCGCTCTACCTGCTGCATGTGCCGGTCCTGTTCTACCTGATCTATCCCCTGCGTGAGTCCATGGGGCCTGAGGCCTACCGGGCCTCCGCCTGGCTGTACCTGGTGCCCGCGGCAGCACTGGCGCTGTCACTCGCGCTGTCGCTGGCGAGCTATCACTGGGTGGAAAAACCCTTCCTGCGCCGCAAACGCGCGCTGCCCGTGTAGAATCACCCCATGCAAGACACCCCCAACATTCTTCTGCTGATGACCGATCAGCAGCGCTACGACTCCCTGGGCTACGGTCGCAGGGACGGCGTGACTGACACCCCGAACCTGGACGCCCTGGCGGCGCGCGGTGTCATCTTCGAGCAGGCCTACAGCAGCGACACCGCCTGCATTCCCGCCCGCTCCTCCCTGCTGACCGGGCTGCTACCACACCGCGTACCCACCGGCGGGGGCCGTCGACCGCGGGCGCAGACGGCCAGTGGCCTGGCGTTGACAGAAGGGTACTGGACACTCGCCCATGCACTGCGGGACGTGGGTTACGATACGGCGCTGTTCGGCAAGATGCACTTCTCGCCGATACGCGCGCAGCACGGCTTCGACACCATGGCGATGTGCGAGCACCTGCCCGCGGGCTACCCACGGGATGAGGCCGACGACTACCGGCACTGGATCACGGGTTCCGGGCGCGAGGATCTGCGCTTTCAGCGCCCGGGCATACCGCGCGTCTTTCCCTATGCCGCGGAGTGGCACCCGACGCGCTGGATCACAAGCCACGCACAGGCGTTTCTGCAGGACCCGGCGCGCCGGGACTCGCCATGGTTCACCGTGGTGTCCTACACGGACCCGCATACGCCTTACAGCCCGCCCGAACCCTACGCCTCCCGTTTTCGGCCCGAGGATCAGGTACTGCCGCAATCGGGCATGGAGAGCAATGCAGGGCTGCCCTGGCCGTTTTCCAACATCACCGTGCGCCACCCGCGAGGCACCTTTTTCGAGCCGGACCGTGTGGATCACCACGCTGCGGACCACCTTCCCAAAGTCCTGGCGGCGATACGTGCCGGCATCAATCACGTCGACGACATGGTGGGTGAGCTGCTGCAATCCGTGGATCTCGACAACACACTGGTGATCTTCCTCTCCGACCACGGCGACTACGGCGGGCATCGCGGTTATCTCGGCAAGATTCCCTGGCTGCCCTTCGACGACATCGCACGCGTGCCTTTCTTCATGGCCGGTGCCGGGGTCAGCGGCGGCCGCCGCGTGCAGGAGCCGGTACAGAGCTTTGACGCTGTCGCCACGGTGCTTGAGCGCGTCGGCTTGCCCGCACCGTGCAGTGATCTGGACTCACACAGCCTGTGGGGCGTTCTTGAAGGGCGCGCTCCCGCACCCGAGAGGCCAATTTTCTGTGGCACGCTCGAAGGGTCACCGATGCTGCGCCGGGGCCGCTACAAGCATATCTGGCACACCGTCGCCAACGTGCACATCCTGTACGATCTGGAGTCCGATCCTGGCGAAACGCACAATCTTGCCGCTGACCCCCGCCACCGTGGGCTGCTTGATGCCAACGTGGACACGCTGCAGGCCATGCTGGCGCGGCCTGTGCCGCCGCTGTGGCGGGGCCCCACCCGCTGAGGCGAGGGCCTTATCGCTGGCGCTTGCGCAAATGTATTTTCGACGCCTGCGTGGGCAGGTGCCCGAGGAAATGCAGTGGCTTGTCGCTGAGCAGCTGTTCGTGTCCACGCAGTGCCTGGTACTGCTGCCGGTAACCGGCCAGTTTTGCCTCACGGGCCACGCGCTCGCTATTGGTCGTCGTGCCACCATGCACCTGATGAAAGCTGCCCTCCCCCACCAGTTGCACCGAAACCGCCCCGTCTGCATCGAGCGCGCGCTTGTACAAGTCGAGGTTGAGAAAACCGCCACCGGGCAGGTCGAACCGCTCATCGCTGCCGCCCACTGAAAAATAGTGTTCCCGGCTCATGAACAGACAGTTTGATTCGAACATGCGATTGAACCAGGTAATGCTGGCGGCGCCGCCCGAGAGGGGTGTACCCACCTCAAACAGCCTGTAGCCGTCTTGCGGCCAGTCGATGCGGCGCAGCAGGGCATCCTCCGCGTTCTGGTCGTAGCCCTGCAGCACGGTCTCGGGCTGTTCTCCCGGACCCATGTAGAAATAGCGCGCCGCGACCACCGGGCAGGGAAAGGCGGCAAAAGCCCGCAGGGCCCACTCGAAGACGCCCGGCGTCAGCAGGTGCGCGCCGTCAATCATCAGGCACAGCACCTCGCCACGCGCCAGCGCTGCCGCGCGGTTGAGGGCCTGGGCCGGAGACGCCAGCGCATCGTCGATACGCAGCAATTGCACGGGTACGTCGTCACTCAGATCATCAACCTGCAGCGGCCGGGGTGAGCCGTTGTCCACCAGAATGACTTCGTAATCGAGGTCGGCTCCGATCGTCTGGTAGCTGCGCGCGAGGGCCTGCAGCGTCCGCGGAATCTCACGCTGCATGGCATAGGCAATGACAATCACGGACAGTTGCATGGGAGGTCGGTGGTGCTCCAGGCGTCAGATAAACAGCGGCTGCTGCCGCGCGGGTGCGGTAGAGGCGGCGAAGAACCAGGCCTCGATGGCATAACGGACCGCGCTGTGATGATCCTCGAGCGCGGTGCGGTGCAGACTGTATTGATCGAACAGCAAGGCGTCACCCGGGGCAAAACGCGGCTGGACTATCGATGCCTCCGTGGCGAGGCGGGCCACCCGCTCCGGCCCCACCGTCCAGTCAAACCAGGCGCCGTCGGTGCCCGTGGGGTGTATCTCCCGAGGCCCGTCGACCAGCAGATCCATGCCGGGGGCAGGCGCATCGCCACCACAGTCACTCAGCGCCAGCCACAGATTGAGGGAGCGAATGTCTTCACCCAGAAAGCGGCCATCCTGGTGCCATCCCGCATTGCCGTTTTTCTTCGGCGCCATCTTGCGCAGCACCCATTTCTTGACCGACAGTCGAGCGGGCTCACCAAAATAGGACTCCAACAGCGCCGGCAGGCCCAGGGACTCGTAGAGCGCCAACAGTTCACAGGCCATGCGCGGTGAATCGGCGACCCAGATGGAACTGCTTTCCACGGTCTGCCCGGGGCGGCGAAAAAATTGTGACGGCGCACCCCAGGCCTCGGGGGAGCGCACATACCAGGCCGCCTGCGACTCCACAGGGGGAAACAGATCGGGATTTTCCCGGGCCCCGACCACGCGCTCGATCTGCTGACGCAGTGTCTCGACCGTGGGCGGCTTGAGCAGGCCACGGACGATCAACGCACCGCTGGAATACACGGCTTCCCGCACCCGCGCAGCGCTCAGCTCAGAGGGTGCGATTTCGGGGATGCCCACGCTGCCAGCCGCGCCCAGCGGCGCTGTTACCCGCGGTGCGCTTTCGGGAGGCGCCGGCAGCGAACGCCCCGCCTCGATACGCCAGTCAATCAGCTGCTGCTGCACATCCGCCGAAGGGCGCTGAATATTGGCCCGGGTCAGCGTGGCCAACGCCTGCGCCCAATCGCCCTGCTCGCGAAAAGCGAGAGCCTGAGCCAGCAGCGCATCGTGGTTCACGCCAGCGACAGACACTACTCAGCTTTCTCCGGCCTGCTTGCCCTGCCCCCCTTTGGGCGCATAGGCACTGTCCTTGGGTTTGAAGCGCTTCGCCTGCCGGCGCGCCTCCAGGAAGTGGGCGGCGTGAGAGTAGAATTGGCGCAGGCGCTTCTCCGTTTCCGGGTCGCCGGAAAACAACAGCTCCGTCAGCTCAGATTGCACCGGCGTGCCTCCGGGCTTGCGCAAGACACCCAGCCCAAACCCGTGATTGAACTTGAAAATTTCACCGTGGCTCGCTTCCAGTTCCTCGAAAAACTTCCAGGCGCCAAAATCCTTGAGCCTGGCCATCACATCGTGAAACAGCACGATGCCACCGGGGCGCACCTTCGGGTACCAGTTGCTGAAGTCCTCCCGGACCGCCTCGTAAGTGTGCAGTCCATCGATGTGCAGCAGGTCGATGCTATCGTCCTCGAAATGGCGCAGCGCCTCATTGAAGTACATACGCAGCAGGTAGGTAATGCCGCGGTAGTGCTCCCGCGCATGCTGCTGTACATCCTGGTATACCGAATCGTCGTAGGCGTCGGTGTGCTCGTCCCCCTCCCAGCAGTCGATGGCGTAGGCGACGCCGTCAATATCGTTCTCTACCATGGCCTGGCAGAAGGTGAAAAAGGACAAGCCGTTGTACACCCCCAGCTCCACCACCAGCCGGGGCCGCAGGGCGGTGACCAGGTCGTAGGCAAAGGGCAGATGGTCGACCCAGGTGCTGAAGACCATGCGCCGGGGTTCGAAGCGCTGGAGTGACGGTGGGAAGTAAATCTTGCTGCTCACTGGGTGTCCTCAGGCGGGGCCGTGGGTCAGGGGGGACTCCCCGCGCGCGAGGAGCACACGGGACGCCGAGTAATGCACAAATTTCTGCGCCTGCTCGGGAATCTCACCGAGATACAGGGGCTGGCTGCGGGGGCTGACAAATTCCTCACCGCGCAATTCCCGATACTGGGCCTTGCTCTGCTCGATATACGCTTCGCGTTTCTCGCGACTCTGGCCACCGGTGGTGACGCCGCCGTGGAACTGGTGGAAGGTGCCCTCACCGGGCGCGATGATGTGCTGCACCCCCGGGTATTCGCAGGCGCGCTTGTACAAATCGAGATTGATCAGGCCGCCGCCGCGGAGGTTGAAGCGCTCATCATAGCCGCCCAGGCCTCGCCAGATATCGCGGGGAATACTGATGCAGTTGCTTTCGCTGTTGGGCATGAAGAGTCCGGGGGCGCTGGAGCCGCTGAAACAGGCGATATCGAAGAGTCGATAGCCCGCCTCGGGCCAGGCGATGGAGTCCAGCAGGGCGCGCTCCTGCTCCAGGCTGTAGCCGCTGTTCACCGCCTCCTGCTGCAGTTCCCGGCCGAGGTGGTAGCCGGGAATCGCCACCACTGCGCTGTCACTCAAGCGATGCCCCATGAGGATGGTGCGCACCACACCTGGCGTGAGCATGCGCGCGCCGTCAATGATGACGCAGATATTCTCGCCCCGGGCCTGCTCGGCGCCAAAATTGATGGCTTTCGCCGGGCTGGTTTCGGGGTTCTCGCGCAGGAAGTAGCGCACGTTGGCAGGCAGGCTCTGCAGGAATTCACGACGCATCGTGTTGGCAGAGGCATTCTCCACCACGATCACTTCATATTCATCGCCGCTGACCCCCAGCTGATAGCCGGGCAGCAGTGAGCGAATGGTGTTTTCCGCCTGCTGCTGCATGTCATAGACGATCACCACAAAGCTGACGCTGAGCACATCCCTGGCGCGCGCAGTGCGATCATCTTTTTTAAGGAAACGTGCCAGCATTTATTATCCGTTCAGCGGCCCCGGTGGCGTGTGCAGATAGTAACGGACTGGCTGCCATACCGCCACGCCGTCAGGGGTGCAGGCTTGACCCGCCTCACAGGCTCACCCGCCGCAACCGGTAGTAGAGGTAGCGAATCTTCCACGGCAGCCGCGGCTGTGTACTGGCCTGGTAGGTTTTCAGGGTGTTGTCATAAAAGCGGGTGGGCGCCGCAACGGGCTGCAGGCGCAGCCGGTCAATCACATCATCGACGTTGCGGTTGAACAGGGCCTCCCCATCGTCAAAACACAGCAGTGGGAAGGGCTTGCGGCGATATTCGCGATACAGCAGGCGATTGTAGGCATACCACAGCGCAAGCGCCTGCTGCCGCGGCATCTGGCTGCGGTTCAACAGGGAGGCTGCAACCGCTTCCGGGTGGCGGAATATACCGACCCGCTCCAGCCCCGGAACCAGCTCACGCCAGCCGGCCAGCAACAACAGGCATCGCGGGTCCTTGAAGCCGAGCGCCTCCACCCCCGCATACTCGGCCAGCAGGCGGCGGGCCCGCTCGCGGTGGGCGTCGGACCAGTTTGTGGTCCGCGGCGGGCTGTCCCAGGCACCGCCATTCGCCGCGAGGATACTGTCATGCAGGTCGACAAAATCCTGGTTCTCGCGATTGCCCTTGCGATTGTAAGGGTTCCAGGTGTGGTGCTCGCCCAGCTCCAGGCCCGCTTCCTGCAGCGAGCCGGTGAGGCAGCTGGTGCCACTGCGGTGCATGCCCAGTATGGCGATCACGCGCCGGGGTTGGCCCGTCATGCCGGCGCCTCCCGCCAGGGTGCCACCCACAGCAGCAAGAGCATGCCAGGCACGGCCAGCAGTGTGCAGAGCAGGAAAAACGACTGCCAGCCCACCGCCTCGACAATGACACCGGTACTGGCATTGGCAAAGGTTCTTGGCAGTGCCGCAATAGCCGTGAACAGCGCGAACTGCGTGGCGGCGTAGGTGCGGCTGGTTTCACGGGCAATGAAGGCGGTAAAGGCCGCCGTGCCCATGCCGACACCGAGGTACTCAAAGGCAATAACGACCGCCAGCAGCCAGAGTAGCGGCCCGCTGCCGGCCAACACCGCGAAGCCGAGGATGCTCAGCAGCTGCACTGCACCGAAAACCCACAGGGAGCGATTGATACCCAGGCGCAGCATGGCGATACCGCCCAGCAAGCCCCCCACAATTGCCGGCCACAGCGCGGCGTTCTTGGCAACCACACCGATCTCGGTCATGGAAAACCCCATATCGATATAGAACGGGGTCGCCAGGGCCGTCGCCATATTGTCGCCGATCTTGTAGAGCACCATGAAGCCAATCACCAGACAGACGCCCGTCCAGCCACGGCGCTGCAGGTACTCCGAGAATGGCGCTACCACCGCCTCGCGCAGCCCCGTGCCGGTCGGCAATTCGGAGTCTGGCTCGGCAACCAGCAGGCTCATGCACAACGCCACCAGCATGAACGCGGCCGTTATCCAGAACACCGTGCTCCACGGCAGAATATCTGCGAGGATCAGCGACAGGGAGCCCGGTATCAGGCTCGATATGCGGTAGGCCTGTACGTGAATCGCGTTGCCCAGGCCCAGTTCCCGGTCGGGCAGAATTTCGCGACGAAACGCATCCAGCGCAACATCCTGGCTGGCGCTGAAAAATGCCACCCCAAAGGCCAGCCAAGCGATCACCCAGGTGGATTGCTGCGGATCAAAGGCGCCCAGCACACCAATGGACGCAATCAGTGCCAACTGGCAAAGGAACATCCAGCCGCGACGCCTGCCCAGCAGTGGCGGGATCCAGCGATCCATCAAGGGCGCCCAGAGAAACTTCCACACGTAGGGGATGCCGACCAGCGCGAAGAGGCCGATCTCTGCAAGGGAAACCCCCTGGTCACGCAACCAGGCCGGAACCAGCTGCAGCAGCACATACAGCGGCATGCCCGAGGCAAGCCCGGTGAACACGCAGATGAGCATGCGCCGATTGAACACGGCTGAGCGCCAGCCGCTGCTTTCCAGGTTCATGTCAGTCGCGCCTACACCCAGGACTCGAAGGTCACTCTATCACTGCGGGGAACCGCATCCCACAGGCCCTGCTCGGCGATGACCAGCAGCGCCGCGCGGGCAAACAGCCCGCGCAGGCTACCCAGGTGCCCGCCGAGGCCGGCCGCCAGAAGCCGCTGCAGAAAATCCCCGAGGAGAGCCCGGTCCAGCGCATATTCGGGCACTGCGGCGGGCTCCGGTACGGGCGCGTGGAAGAAGTTGCCGCCGTCACCGACCACCGCGCCGAGGCGCTGGTTGGTCCGGGTCCAGCGCTCGCGCAGGCGCCCGTAGCAACCCATATTGACGTAGCGCACGCTTTTCAACGGCGACTCTCTACACAGGTTCAGCAGCAGGCCCACCACGCGGTCGTTGTCCGCCTTGTCGTATCCCATGTGGTTGAGGCAGCGCTTGATATACAGCTGGTTCGCACCCAGGCCGTCGTTGGGTTCCGCGCCCACAGCACGCAGCGGTGGCAGTCCGGTCACCTGGCAGAAGTCCTTGACCATGTCGCCACCGGGCCACTGCGCCGGCTCAAAGGGGCGCACGCGGAGATTGGCGTGACCGAACGCGGCACCCCACATATCGACCACCTGGTCGTAGTCGCGCTGGAATATCTGGTGCGTCTCATAGAACTCGTAGGCGCTGCCTGGCCATTGCCGCGCCCCCTTGACGTCCTGGTTATAAAACGAGGCATACAGCTGGTCCTGGCGTCGCAGGTACATCAGGACACGCACATCGTGGCCGGCGAGCGCCGCCTGGATATCGCCCAGCATCCGCTCGATGTTGATCGACTGGCCAAAGAACAGTTCCGAGCTGACGATCGCCGTGTGCACGGTGGGCCCGGCGGCAGCAAGCTCGGCCCGCAGGCGCGACCAGGCCTGGCCGCGGGGAAAATCGCCGTACCAGATGTCCGGCATCGGGTTGGCCTGGTATTTATCGATCAGGTCCGCCACCAGCACATGGTGCGCGTCCCCGTGGCGACAGGTCGCGGGGTAGAGAATACCCGCAGCCAGCAGGTCATCGTGGTGTGCGGCCAGCATCGCCTGCAGGCTGGATGTGGCCGTCTTCGGCGCGCCGATGTGAAGGTAAACCGTGGCCATAACGACTTCCCTTAACGCACGATATCGTGCATGGGGCGGGCAGAGAGCCGGCGTTTGATCGCCTGCTGCACCCGGAAGGGGACCCAGGATACCAGCCGGGCCACCAGGGGGTGCCGACTGATGCGCCAGATCAACCCCAGCAGACGCTCTGAGCGACTCAGGCGCGGCGTGCCCGCATGCAGATTGCCCGCCAACGAGGCAATGCGCCCCGGCGCAAAGACCCCCTGCCGTGGGACCACAGGCGCCAGATAGGCGCCCGCATAGAAACTCGCGTCAGGGTTCGCCACCGGGCTCTGGGGTGCGCTGCCGGGCTGTTCGCCACGCGCGAAGCGCTGCCACAGCTCACCCCACTGTGCGGTGCTCGTATTCCAGGGCATGATGGTACTCAGGGGCCGGCCCGATACCCGCTCGACAAAGGCACCAATGTCCGGCACCACGACGGGCAAGCCCAGGTGCAGGGCGAGGCTCAAGGTGTAGCTGTAGGTCTCGGGCCACTGGGCCGGAAACCACACGACATCCGGGGCAATCGCCTCAATCAGGCCCCAGGCGTCGGCGTTGGCGTAGGGACCGTGGGTGACTACCGACCTGCCCAGCGCGCGATAGGCGTAACCCAGCAGATGGAACTCCACCAGGCCGGTGGCGGCCAGTTCATCGGCCACCGACTCCAGTACATCCGCGCCCTTCTCTCGACTGATTGCCCCCACCACCAGCACTTTCAATGGCCGCGACGGCACGTGCCGCCAGACCGGTTGCGGGTAAGGCTGTGAGGCGAGAAAATCCGGGTGCCAGGCCGTCACGGCGTTGCGCACCGGGAAGAACCTCTGGAAGCGTGCGGCGCAATCGGTAGAGGGGAAAATCACGCGCTCAGCCTGCTCGATCAGCAGCCCCTGGCTGGCACGCCACTGTTGTGCAGAAACACCTTCGGGCAGCGGGTAGTGCCCGGCACAGCGCTGGTCAAAATCGCTGGTGTCGTCACCGACGAAACGCGCATCCGCATCGGTAAGCGTCGGGTTACCGTTGATCAGGTAATAGTCGTGGATGGTGAGGTCGTGCTTGCAGCCCAGGGCACTGGCGAGCACCCACAGCCGCGGGTGCAGTCCCATGGTGTGGTGGAAATGTACCCGGCCGATACCCAGCTCGCGCAGCAGTGCCACCAGCGCATCGAACTCGCCGTCCACCGAGAAGTGCAGACCATCGGCCAGGCGCACACCGGCGTCAAACACACTCAGCGTGACCGTCTGCCCCTCCACCGCAGGTGTCAGTTGTACAAACAGGGCATCGGCCGTGTACAGGCTGGCCAATTCATCGACATGCTGTTGCGCACCGCCACCGAGTTTGTGCGACAGGCAGAGAATCTTGGGCCGCGGCTGCCCGGCCAGCAGGGCCAGCAGGGCGCCGGTACGTGCGCCGCGCGCGGGGTCACGCGCGATGAAGGCCTGAATTTCCGCGTGATACCGCGGGTAGCGCTCATCCAGCAGCGCCATGGCCCTGGCAACGCGCGGCGTTTGCTCGTCGGCGAAGCTCACTCCACCCTTGTGGTACACAAAGCAGTTGGCGAGGTGCAGATTGCGCCAGCCGGCACGCTGCGCGCGCTGGCACCAGTCGTTCTCTTCGCCATAGCCGCGGCCAAAGGTTGCCACATCGAACAGGCCAACCTCGTTCAGGCAATCCCGCCGCAGGTACATGCAGCAGCCGACGCCCGTGGGCACCTCGAAGGCATCAGCCGCGCTGAACTGCTCCGCGAACACCCGGTCGATCTCTGCGACATCAAGACCGAACAGCAGCGCATTGTCCTTGCAGAAATTGGGAAAGCTGCAGATGGTGGCGTTGTTGGCGAAGGGTGTGAGACTGCCTGCCCGGGGATGGTGGTAGGCCGCCTCCCGGAGGCGGTGCAGCCAGTCGTTGGCCACTTCGACATCACTGTTCAGCAGCACGACATCGCGTTCCGCATCGTACTGCATGCCCCGATTGGCCGTCGCGACGAAGCCCAGATTCTGCGCGTTTTCCAGCAGCACGACGCCGTCATGCCGCCCTGCGAAATCACGCAAAAGGGCGGTGATTTCAGGATCCGGCGAACCGTCGTTGACCACCACCAGACGCGCCCAGGCAGGATCCGCCGTCGCCAGCGCGGTTTCCAGGCAACGCCTTGTCTCCTCCACACCGGTATAGACCGGCACCACGATGTCAACGCTGCGCACGCTCACTCCTGTTGACCGCCCTGCGTTGTTCGCCCGGACTACGGCTCACGTTTGCGGTGCACCCGGCGCAGAATGCGGCCGACCACCGGGGTGGCATAGATTTCGGCGATCTCACTATCCTTGTCGGCAATTTCACGATCCTTCTCAGCAATCACCTGCAGCGCATGGCTGTGCATGTCACCAATGTCGGCCAATCTGCGGTCCAGTTCTGCGATCTGCCCGTCGCGCTCTTCAACCGTCGCCAGGGCGCGCTCCAGCCAGGCACCGGTGTCCTGCAGTCGGCCGTCCAGATCGGCAATTTGTGCATCGCGCTCCGCGATGGTCGCGAGGGCACGACTGTGCGACTCACCGAGTTCAGTCAGCTGTGTGCCGCGCGCTACAAAGCCCTCGGCCCACTCAGACAGCAATCCCGCAACGGGGTACTGCTCCTCGATCGCCGCTTCCAGGGCTGCCAGCTCACTGGCGGCAATCACCGGCTGTTCCAGCAGATTGGGAGCGCCCGACGCACCGGCGCCGGACGCACCGGCGCCCGACCCGACGGCGCCCGAGGCACTGTGGTGCCGCAGGTCGCATCTCACGGCCGCTGCAACGGCATCCTCGCCCGCCTGCAGGGGCAGCTGTGTTGCCAGCCGCGACATGACCGCTGAGGCGTCCTGCAACAATTCCGGAAAGCTGACCGCAAGCGCTGAGGACGGTACGGCCGCATCCAGCGCGCGGCGGTAAGCCAGGTCAAGCCGCAGACCATAGCCCAGCGGAAAGCCATCGCGCCGCTGCAGGGATTGCGCCACCTCAATCGGCGCGCGGGATGCGGTGCACACCTGCGCGGCCACGGCCAGGTCAGCGCAGGCACGCAACCAGAGCGGCAAGGTGATGCACAGGCGTGGATCCTTGACCACCTGCACAGGGCCACTGCCGAAGCCGCGCTGCAGTATGGCTTGTGCACAGGCCTGAAAGCGCTGCAGGGCCTCCTCGGGCCACCGGCACTCATCGCTTCGGGACACGGCGTACCAGCGCATTCCTGCCGCCGCCAACAATGCCTCGTTGGCCGCCACGACATCAATGTCCTCCCAAAAACCCTCGTCGTTCACGCCGGCCATGGGCGCCAGCAAACGGTCGCCGAAGGTCGCACCGCAGGCGTGCAGTGCGGCGCACAGCGCCGAGGTGCCGGAGCGGTGCATCCCCACCACAAACAGCAACACCGGCGCGCTGGACTGCGGACTAGCGGGAGGCATGGCGCCTGTACCCGGTTGCAAGCATCACGGCCCTGATCAGGGCGCCGCTTTGTAGGGCGCCAGCAACGCGTCCACCACGTCCCCGTTGATATACCCCTCGTCGGAGAGCATCAGGTTCGCTTCAAAATCCTGTACAGCCAGTTTCTGGTACTCTGCTCTCAGGCTCTGCAGGATCGCGGGGCGCACCTCTTCAAACGTGCGGTAGTGCTCGGGCTGGATATCGTCCAAGCGGATAATGTGCACACCAAATTGGGTTTCCACCAGATCGGAGTAACCACCGACCTCGGCGATATCAAAGGCGCCGCCCGTGTAACGGGGCTCAACGCCCTTCTCCCCCAGGCTGAACCACTTCTCGAAGCGCCCGCCCTTGTCACGTGAGCCAGGGTCCTCGGAATATTCCGCGACCAGAGCCTCGAAGTCTGCACCTTCACGCAGTTTGGCGAGCACCTCTCGCGCCACCGGACGCACAGTCTCGCGGTCACACTGCCCCGGGGGGCACAAAAACAGAATGTGGGAGGTCAGGCGCTTCTCCGGCACCAGGGCAAACTTGTCCTTGTCCGTAGCGTAGCGCTCTTCCGCCAGCGCCGACAGATCGGGCACCTCAATCGACGCCACCAGCTGCTCAATGGCAAAGCGGCGCTTCAGGCCTTGTAACTGGAAGTACAACTTCCAGTAGTCGTCACCGTGTGTTTCCGGCGTCATATCGTCGACCGATTCAGCGAGTCGCTTGTTCATGAAAGCAATATTGAGCAGTTCCATGCGGTCGCCCAGGTCGTTGGCGGCCGCAGAGCGCATCTCCGCGCTCCAGCGGGAAATGATCTGTTCGAGCTCGGCTCGATGAATGCGGGTTTCGCCATCCGCAATGGCAAGCGGATTGTCGGCAGCGGCACCCACAGTGATGCTCAACAACAGTGCGGCGCAGCTGAAAAAACGGGTAAGGGACATGCATAAACCTCTGGCAATAAAAAAGCCGGCACCTTACGGTGCCGGCCTTCATTTTACTACAACAGCGCGTTAAGTCGCTATTACGGTGCGCTACCGTAAGAGTGCTCAACGATACGACCGTAGTTGGCGTCGGGGTTGCTGGGGAAGCTACGCTCCCAAGCTACGAAGCCAATTTTCGGGATCTCGTCAGCGTTCACACCGGTAGAGTCACAGCCGTAAGCTTCGGCAGCCGCAACAATACCGGAGGCTCCATTTGCCAGGCTGGCAGCAGGGGCACCGTTACCCGCAGTCGCATCACAGATTGCCTGTACCTTGCTGGCTGCGCTGGTTACGCTCAGCTCGGCCCAACCGAAGGGGCTGTCAGGTACCGCTACCACGATGTCGGAGTTCTCGCTGCCCAGTACGGGCTCGGCGCCCCACTGTACAACGTTAACCTCGAAGGGCAGCAGGGTCTGCACTGTCAGGCCGGGAAGCTGAGGAGAAACAACCAGCTCGCCGTCGGGCTGTGAACGCTGCTGTTCTTCACGGTCGTAGACGTCAAACGATGCTACGGCCGGGATATCGCGATGGTCACAAGGACCGGTAGTGCCAGCGAACGTGCCTGCCGGAAGCGGAGCACCAGCATTACAGGGAATAGCGCCATCAGTGCCAGCAGTCAGCAAAGAACCGAAGTAGTGCGGCAGGTCCAGCATGGTGTACTGACCGGGGAAGGTGATAACCCAGTCGGTGCCCACGTTCAGGTCAGCATTGGCAGACCAGTCGTTGATCACGGAAGCGTCACCCAGGATGCTGCGCAGCGTCGCGAACTGACCGCGATCACCCGCAGTCGGGATACCGCCGTTCAGGTCGGGGTAGTCGAAGCCCAGCAGGTCTGCGGAGAACAGGCCGAACTGTTGGTTGGTGATTGCTGCCTGAGACAGGAAGCCGGCAATGTGCGTAGCGCTGTTGCCGAATTCACGACCACCAGCGGCATCGCGAATAAAGTAGGACACTTTCAGCACGTCTTCAGGAGCATCGTACTCGTTCAGTGCCAGCGTGGTACCCGTGGACACAACGCGCTGTACTGAAGACTCGCCGTCTACAACACCGCGAACGGTGGTGGCGATGCCGCCAGCAAAGAAGTTGTCACGAACGGCCGCACAGTCAGCAGGCACGCCAGTGGCGCCGTGCTTGGCTGATACTGCAATCGGAGCAGTTTCGCTGGTGGGCTGACCCATGCCGATGATTTCGATGTAGCCTTCATCAGCGTCTGCACGGTAGATACCGGGCATGGTGAACTTGCCGTTGGCCGTTGCGGGCGCGGTGCAAGAGTTGTCGGTGGTGTTGAAGACAACGTTCTCGCCTTCAGCCGCCAGGAAGCCGGTCCATACGTCCTTGGGGGACAGGATCAGGTTAAAGTCCAGGGCGTCCATAGAGTCGGTACCACGACGCAGGCGTACTTTGACAACCTGGGTGGCATCGCTCGTGTTGGTGATGTGAACGCCGGTGACGTTGCCGTCACGGACAGTGTAGTAAGGGATCAGTGCCAGGTTACCCAGGTCGCTTGCAGCAGCCAGTGACTGTGCATTTGCGACGCCGTTGTAACCCGCGGTTGCCGCTGCTACTGCAGCAACAAGACCCAGAGGCTTAAACTTTGCATTCATAAGGAGACTCCTAATGTGTTTTTACTTCACAACCAAAGTACAGATTGCTAGCGCTATTATTGCTAACTGCAGCTAGCTGTCAACCAACGTGCCCTCTCAACCACTGGCACTATGCCACCATTCGCCATTGATGCTAACCCATCGCTCGCGAACAGTTGAAGGCATAAACCCGAACTGAGCCGACACCGAGGTTTGTTTGATCGGCTTGGACATGACCCGAACCGCCACACTCGCCACAGCTGCCTCGGCATCATAGGCAAGGACTTCAACAGCTGTCAACTGCCAATCCAGCGAATAGGAAAAATTGCGAATAAACATACTCTTGGAGAAAACAGCTCGGTAATTAGGTGAAGCGAACTCATAGGCCGCCTCAAAGTCCCTGTCGATGATCGCCTGCCAGCGCCCGCGCACACGATCCTCCAGTGCCGCCACCTCGGCCGGACTGAGGGTTTGCGGCTTGCCGGGCGCGGTACCGCAGCCACTCGCCAGGGTGAGCACACAGGCCATCAGCAGCGCTGCGGAGATTCGATACATTGCATCTAACATTATGAAAATATTACCTTTTGTTGCATTGGGCGCGGATTATACCGCGCCGGTGGAAGAGACGGAAAGGGCGTAGCGCTCAGCCCTGTGTGCGCCGCCGGGCCTCGCGTTTCTGCAGCGCCCACTGGTAGAGCGCCAGGTCCTGGGCATGAAATTCACGCACCCGCTGGCGCAGCGCCGGCGCCAGTTGCTCGGGGCCCGCGGGCAGCTCTGCGGCGTTGACGACCTGCGCCTCGACATTTATTCCCAGGAATTGTGTGGAAAAATCACGCAAATCTTCTGCGAAATATTCGGTAATTCCCACGAAATCGAGGGCTCGCAGCGGAAAGGCCCACAAGAACTGGCTATACACGTTCCGCAGCTCCGGCGCCAGGCAGAACTGCTCCAGCGTCCACGCCTCCTCGACCACACGCCGGTGCAGGCTGGAAGTGTCGTCCGCCACCGGATCGTAGCTGCGCTGCCAGTAATGATAGTGGGAGACCAGACGCTGCAGTGGCTCGCGCAGCCAGGTCACGAACCGGCACTCCATGTAATCCGCCAACAACAGGTACTTGATGGGCAGGAAGTGGCCGTGGATACAGCCGACGTCACGGTAGGCAGCAGGCTCGGCCGCGAGACTGAACTCCAGGGCTGCCGCATGCCGCTCGGGCAGCGGGCTGGCCAACGGATAATCGGCATAGTCGGGGGCAAAGCCGGCACCGTAATGCGTCTCCAGCGCCGCCCTGAAACTCAGGCCCGCGGTTTTCGGCATGTGGATCGAAACCAGCACCCGGTCTACTCGGCCACCAGGGGGGCACTGATCAATTCCATATTGCGCACCCGCGAGCGCAGTTCGCGGCTGACATCGCGCAACTCCTGCTCATTGTTGATGACCCGCGGTGTGATGATCACCAGTAGCTCGGTGCGCCGGTTACTCTCGGAGGTCGTGCCGAACAACGCGCCCAGCACTGGCATGCGGTGCAGCAGGGGCACTCCGGAATCAGTCGCGGTAGCGTTTTCCCGGATGAGGCCGCCCAGCACAACAGACTCATTGCTGCGCACGGCGACCCGGCTCATGATATTGCGCTCGAGGAACGTGCGCTGGCCGGTGGCGGAATCGACATTACCGACATCCGTCACCGACTGCTCGACATCCATGGTCACCAGCTGGCCCGCATTCACAGAGGGCCGTACCATCAGTTTCACACCGGTATCCCGGTAGACGATGTTCTCGGTGACCGTGCCACCGTCGGTGGAGGACGTACCCTGTCGCACAGGCACCTGGTCACCCACATGTATATAAGCAGGATGATTGTCCAGCACCATGACCGAAGGCGAGGAAATCACGTTGATCAGCGAATCCTCCGAAAGCGCGTTCAGCACCGCGCTGATATCACCCAGCGAGTTGGTGACCGTGTAGGAGAACCCGGGTGACGTCGCCGAGGGTCCGCCGGCGCTGTTTCCCAGTTGCCCGAAGCCGTCGTAGTCGCTACCCAGGCCGTTCTTGAAGGTCCACTCCAGTCCGTAGCGCAATTCATCGGTCAGGCTGACCTCCAGAATGCTGGCCTCGATGATCACCTGGGTGGCGATGACATCCAGCTGCCGCAGCGCGTCCTTGATCAGGTCGTACTGCTTGCCCGTCGCGTAGATCATCAGGGCGTTGTTTTCCTCGTCCGCGACCACGCGTACATCGGCAACCCCCTGGCCTTCCTCACCCCCCAGGGTGGCGGCGCTGGAGGAAGTGCCCGGGGCGCTGCCAAAATCGGCACTGAATCCCGCGCTGTCACCCGCACTGTTCGCGCTGCTGCCAAAGCTGCCAGAACCCGAACCGCTGGCTCCGCCACTGGCGCTACCGATGGATTCCATAGACAGCCCGGGCGCGACCTCGCGATCCGCACTGTAGCCGCCCCCGGTGCCGGCAACACCACCGGTGGCACTGGCGCCGCCGGCGTAAATGTTGCTGATCAGCTCCGCCAGCCGCGAGGCCGTGGTGTTCTGCACGGGATAGACGAACAGCCGCTTTTCAAATTTGGAATCCGGGCGCGAATCCAGCCGCTCTATCCAGGTGCCCAGGGTATCGAGGTAATGTGAGCGGGGAGTCACCACCAGCAGACTGTTCAGACGCTCGATGGGGATGATCTTCACCAGCTGCCCCACCTCCTCGTCGCCATTGCCACCGGTTCTGAGCATGCCCTGCAGCACAGTCGCCGTTTCTCCTACCCGGCTGTGCTCCAGGGTGAACAGGCCCACCGACATGCCCTTGAGCAGGTCGACATCAAAGGTGTCCACCATGTCCAGCCAGCCGTCGATCTGCATCCGTGTACCTGCAAGCAGCAACAGGTTGCGCGTGTTGTCGATACGCAGGAAGGCCTGCTCGTCCGCCACCGGGCGCAGTATCTCCGCCATATTGCTGGCGCTGATGTACTGCAGTGGTACAACGACGGTGCTGTAACCCGCACCGGGATCGCGAGGGTTGGAGAGCCGCGGTGCCTGACGGCTCGCCTGCTGCGCGCCTGTAACCAGATAGCGATCCTGGCTGTCACGTACCATCACCATCTGGTTGGCGCTCAACAGGGATTCGAGGATCGTCAGCAACTGGTCCCGGGGGATCGGCGTGCGCGAACGCAGGGTGATCGTGCCCGCCAAGGGGCCGTCGAGAATGTAGTCCAGGCCCAGAATGTCGCCGAGCACGGCGTGCACCACCTCGCTGAGAGGCGCGTCTTCAAAATTGAGGCTGACGGCATCACCGACCAGACGCACCGCGTCACGCTTTCCCGGAATGCGGACCTGCTGGTCGCTGCCGCGATAGATAACCGGCTTTACCCGTTCTTCGGCTGACTCGGCGAGTTCACCGGCACTGCGTGACAGCGCCGGCTCCTGCGCCGCGGCAGCCGGTGCGCCGGCAGATGGCTCGGTGGGTTCGCCGCGGTACTGATTGTCCAGCAGCGCACAGCTGGTCAGCAATGGCACCAGCACCAGCAATCTAGAGAACCGTCGCAACATAACCTTTCCTTGACCTGTCCATTATCGTCAGCGCCCGCTGCGCGGCCCTGTTTCTACAAACCTTGTTCAACGCCGACCTCCGAGGGTCAGCTCATCCAGGCCGTCTGCGGCCTGACTCTGGGGGGCCGAGCCCGGTGCGCCACCGGTCTGCGGGGGAGTGATGATCGGCGACGCGCCCTGCGCACGCTCCAGCTCGAGCCGCTCGCGGCTGCCGCGCGCACTGCTCAGTGTGGCGCCGCCACCGTCCATCGACTCCAGCGTCCAGCCCCTGAGTTCATCACCCACGGCAAGGCGCTGCTGCTTACCTTCCACACGCACAATGATACCGCCGCTCTCGCCACCGCCATATATCCCCAGCAAACGGATACCCTTTAACGGCGACGCCTTCTGCGTCGACGTCTCACCACTGGGCATGCCGCCGTCGTCAACCGGGCGGCGCCCCTCCCAGAACAGCGGGCGCTCGCGCAGTTCAGCGCTTCCCCGGGTATCGAGCAGGCGCCCGGCAATGCGGTCAGCCACGGTCAACGAGGCCGCCGTCGGTTCGATGGGCTCAGGAGCCGGCGGCAACAGCACGCGCAGTAAAAAGAAGCAGAGCTGCAGCAGCAACAGCAATCCCAGCAGCAGTACCAGCAGCTCTACGCGGCGCTCCGTGCGCTGCGGCTCGTGCTGCACACGATAGCGGTTCACTGCTGCAGCCAGATGCCTCATGAGCGCACTCGCAAGGCCAGGACCTGTACCGTTGCCGTGATGGTCTGCGCTTCAGGTTCGTCGCCACGTGCCCGGTTGCGATTCGGCCACACTTCGATGGACTCCAGCAGCAACAACGGCAGGTAGGCATTGAGGTCCGCGAGGGCGGTATCCAGGGCAGGCAGGCCGCCGGAGGCCGTCAGCTTGACGGCGATGTGATCGAAACCATCCTTTTCACGCACAGGCAGTATCTGGCTGTTGCTGACCGACAGACCCGCAGCGCCCAGGATCTCGCGCACATTCTTCTGCAGGTTGGCGGATACCGTGCCGGGGTCGTCCGCCGCGGGGTAGACCAGATCAAGCACATCGGAACCCACAACCTGCGCCGCCTCGCGCACCTGTTCTTCCCGGTTCAGCAAGCCCTGTAGCCGGGCAATGCGCGGCTCCAGGCGCTCGATCTGCAGCTGGTAGGCGCTGCGCATGCCGAACAGGCTGATGGCGAGGTACAACAGCAGCAGCGCGGGCAGCGCCAGCGTGCCGAGCACCATCACCGCGTAACGGGGGTTGCCGCGCAACCAGTTCATTGCCCGCCCTCGCGCAGGCGCACATTGACGTTGAATTGCTCTATGCCACTGTTGCCAACTGCGGTGATGCCCTGGTCTGCCACCTCCTCGTAGGCAGCTTCCCGCGTCAGGGTTTGCACCACGCCGGCGGCGTCCGCGGCGCGCCCACGCAGGCGCAGGTCACGCCCCCGCTGGGTGTATTGCACAATATAGGCTTCGTCCCCCAGCAACGCGGTCAGGCGCGCCAGCTCACGGTGTGGGTCCGGGTATTCGCGCAGCACATCGTTGACTGCAAGAATCGTCTGGTTGGCCACGGAGAGCGACTGGCGCTGGCGGGTGACATCCGCGGCCTCGCGCTCGACCCGGGTCGCCAGAGTTTCGTACTGCTGTAACCTGAAATACGTGCCGCCCGCGGCGAGCGCCAGAATGAGCAGCAACAGCAGCAGGGCACCGCCGAGCAGCAGCGCGATGCGCAACAGGCGGCGCTGGTAACGTGCCAGTCGCGCACCCTCACCGAAACCGCGCAATACGATCGGCCGTTCTCCGGCCAGCGCCCAGACCTCGCGCTCCTGCACATCATGGACATCGTGCTGCTGGCCGAGGTGCCGCATGGCCGCACTGCGCGATGCAATGGCGAGTTCCACCTGCAGGCCCTTCTCGCCGCGCTGGCTCAGCGCCCAGCCCGCTGCGGTATCACTGGCGGGAAAGGGGCTGTTGGCCATGACTTCCAGGCGCATCACCGAGTCGAGCTCATCTTCTGCAGCCAGCGGCAGTTGCAGGGTCTTGAACAGCACCAGTGAATCCGGCAGAACAATCGCCGAGCAGGTCGGCTCACCCGCAAGCACCGGTGCGCCGGCGTGGAAGTTACCGTGAACACCCGCTCCCTCCACCTGCACCACGTCGTCGAGGCGCGCACGCACCGGAGAACGGTCACCCCAGAGAAACTCGGCCCAGGCCACCTGCCAGTGATGCCCAATGCGGCGCATATCGTAGCCGAAGAGGTACCATTGTCGGGATTGATCAAGCATAGCGCCTAGCGTGCCCCAGCTGTTTTGATTCTGTCGTCAAGCACCCTCGGCGCCTCGGTTCGTGTTACTCGCCAGGGAAAACCGCTCGCGTCCGAACCGCCCTGCAGTGTTACCCAACGCCTGCGCAACCAGCGCCGGCCATCGTATTCCATTACGGCGTCCAGCCGGTATGCGGCTTCAGCGTCCATGCGCAGGTGGTCCCGAACAGCATCCAGCAGTGCGCGGTCAAACCCCGGCACCTGCAACCAGTCTTCCACCGCAAGCGGCCTGGAACCCGCAGCGAACCGCGCAACCCCGCCACCGCGCAACTGTACCACAGCAGTGGCCAGTCGTTGGGCATCTTCACGCTGCAGCGCGCCGGGCCCGGCAAACAGGTTCATCAGCTGCTCGGCCGGTGCGCTGCGCATATCCAGCAACCGTGAGACCGGCACCATACGCACCTGCACCGGCTGCTCACCGAGCATGAAGCCCGCTTCCAGCACTGGCTCCGGGCCGGTACCGCCAGGGGTGCCCTGAGCCTCCCGCAGCAGCGCCTGACGTGACAGCAGCAGATGAATCGCGCCGTCGCCCGCCGCCATCGCCTTGGCGCGCGCAATGTGCGTCTGCGCCATGCGCGTGTCGACGCGCACTTCGGACACGATGCCGACCACCAGCAGTGACATGGCCGCGACAAACCACACCACCATCGCCAGGGCGACTCCGCCCTGACTCCTCGCTTGACGGATCAGCGGCGGTGAATATTCCCCAGGCGCGAGCGACATCAGCGAGGCACCGGCATGATCAGCTCCGGCCAGAAGCGCCCTGCAGCGCGCAGGCGCAGCCGCAGTGCCACCGGTACGCCGCCGTTACGCCACTCCGGCACCCAGTCCGCGCCGGGGACCGCACGGTAGGCCACCTCAAACAGATCGACCTGCGCCACCAGCCTGCGGAACGGCGCCTGCGCCCAGTCAATCGCCCGCGCATCACCCTTGGCGGTGTGCCAGCGCATCACCAGCGCGTCCTCCTCGCGACTGAAGCGCAGTACGTACTGGCCGCCGAAGCGCTCACCGAAGAGGATGTTTGCCTTGAACATGAGCACGCCGTCCGTACCCGAGAAATACGCTGCGTCCCGCGCACCACCACCCAGCGTGAGACCCTCACCACCGTCGGCACCGAGGGCAGCACTGTCCACCAGGTCCCGCAGCAGGCTGCTGACCGTGCGCACTTCGTCGACGCGGCCCATCATGCGGTCCAGTGACTGCTGCGTGTTGGCGAAGGTGCGCAGTGCAGTCACCGTCGCCAGCATGATCAGTGACAGCACCGACAGCGCCACCACCACCTCAACCAGGGTGAAACCCGCTTCGCGACGCAGCACGCTCACTGACGGTCTACCCCGGCGACCACGGAGTTCAGCACCACCCGGCGCGCCTTGCGCCCGTCGGTCCAACTCACGGCGACCTCGATATCCTGCACGGCACCGGGAGACAGGCTGCCGCTGCCGGCCTGCGCCGGGCGAGCCTGTACGCGCCAGAGAAAGCCCCCCGCTGTTTCGCCCTGGGTGCTAAGGCCGCTGGCGGGCACCTGCGCATACTCAGCGACCAGTGAGCGGGCAAGCTCTACGCCGTAGGCATACTTCTCCGCAGAGCGCGCGTTGCGCGTAGCACCGCTGGTGGCCTGGTACAGCGCGCCCAGTGACAGCGCCAGAATGGCCAGGGCGACGAGCATTTCCAGCAGGGAAAACCCCTGCCCCCGCCTAACGTACCGCATAGGTTTCCTGCGTCACCGAACCCAGCAGCCAGTCCACCATGATACTGACGCCGGCACCCGTTGCTGATTCGATGTCGACACCGCCACCGCTGGCACCGCCCTCGGCGTAGAAACGAATTACGCCAACGCCGCCGCGGTTCAGCTCGCTGGCGGAGTGCACGGTCATGGCCACGCTACCCGGCAGCACCTCCACGGTATTCGCGAAGCGCACGCTGCGCTCCTCGGGATTGACCTCCACCGTCTGCGTCCGCCCACTGTGCAGCGCCTCGTAGCGCGCACTGGCGAACAGGGTGATAACGTCACGCACCGCCTGACGGTAGCGAATGTTGTCGTACATGCGCAGGGTGGAGGGCACCGCCAGCGCCATCACCAGGCCGGCGATGGCCAGCGCCGCCATCAGTTCCAGCAGAGAAAACCCCCTGGCACGTCGCGAACCCGGGCGGGCAGCGCTGCGGCTCACGGTGGCGCTACCAGTTGCCCACATCCTGGTCTTCGCCGTCACCACCCGGCGTGCCGTTCTGACCGTAGGTGAAAATATCAACCTCGCCATGCTCACCCGGTGATTTGTACTGGTATTCCCGGTTCCACGGGTCCAGCGGCACCGCCGATTTCAGGTAGGGCCCGTTCCAGCCGGCGGCACTGGCCGGCTTGCTGACCAGCGCCTCAAGCCCCTCGCTGGTTGAAGGAAAACGCCCCACGTCCAGCTTGTACATTTCGAGCGACTGCTCGAGGTCCTTGATCTGTATGGCGGCCGTTTTGGTCTTGGCGCCACCCAACTGATTCAATACCCTCGGGCCCACCAGGCTCATCAGCAGCCCCAGAATTGCCAGCACGACGAGCAGCTCCATGAGCGTGAAACCGGCTGAAGTGCGCCGTGTGCCGCGGCTGCGTCCTGAAATCATGTGCTTGTCCTCGTTAACAGAATGAATAGTGAGCGATGCAGGGCACATCCGGCGCCACTTACAGCGCGAGGTCGTTAACCGACAGAATACCCAGCAAAATCGCAATGATGATGACGGCAATGATGGCGCCCATGCCCAGAATCAGCACCGGCTCCAGCAGGGTCAGGCCGCGCTTCACCCCCGCCTGTACATGACCATCGAATACCCGCGCCAGTTCCAGCATCATTGCGTCAAGGCGCCCCGACTCCTCGCCGACGCGGGTCATCTGGATGACCATGGGGGTAAACAGCCCGGTTTCCTCCAGCGCCACCGACATGCGCTTGCCGGACTTCACTGCGGGTGGCAGCACCTGCAGTGCCTGCTTGATCACGCGGTTATCCACCGTATCGATCGCGATGGATATCGCCTTGAGCAGGGACACGCCGTTGCCCAACAGGGTGCCCACCGTGCGGGCAAACTTGGACACTTCAAACTGGAACAGTATCCCGCCCACCACGGGCATTTTCAGCAGTCGCGCATCCTTGCTCGCCTGCCCCGCTTCGGTCGCCAGCCAGTTGCGCACCCACCAGCCGACCCCCAGGGCGAGCAGCAGCAGCAACCAGCCGTAGCCCGCGATGAAATCCGCGGCGCCCACCACCAGCGCCGTGAGCGGCGGCAGCGCCTCGCCCATGTCCTCGAACAGGCTTTCAAACTGGGGCACTACAAAACCCAGCATGAGCACGATGGACAGCACGGCGACCACCAGCAGAATCGCCGGGTAGATCAGCGCCGATACCACATTGTCGCGGTTGGCCTTGGCATTCTGCAGATACTCGACCAGACGGTCCAGGACCGCCGAGAGCTGGCCGCTGGCCTCCCCGGAACGCACCATATTGATGTAGAAATTGCCGAATACTGCCTGGTGGGGCAGCAGCGCCTGACTCAGCGCCTTGCCCGCCTTCACCTCGCGCAGCAGGTCCTGCAACAGCGCTTCCAGTGCGGGCTCCGAAGCCATATCGATGAGCACCTTCAATGCCCGGTCCAGCGGCAGGCCGGCACGCAGCAGGACGGCCAGTTCACTGGTCGTCGACAGTACGTCGTCACGCTTGACCGGCTTGCTCGCCGCGGGCTGATTCGTTTTCCCCTGACCCTCTTCAAGCGTCAGCAGGGTCAGCCCCTGGGCGCGCAACAGGCGGGAGGCCACGTCCAGGCCATCCGCCTCCAGCGTGCCGTCCAGCGGCTTGCCGTCGCGCCCGATGGCCCTGTAGCTGAAATGCGCCATGCCTAGCCTCGCACCCGACAGCCGCTCAGGCGGCATCCGCGCCGGTCGCGGAAGCCCCGGCTTCGCTCTGGTCCTGCGTGACCCGCATGACCTCCTCCAGCGAGGTCTCGCCACGCACCACCTTGCGGAGCCCGTCTTCGTACAGGGTGATCATGCCCTGCCGCCGGGCCGCCGCGTGCAGCAGGGTGGCGTCGGCACCCGACATAATGACGCGATGAATCTCCTCGTCGAGGCAGAACAGTTCGTGAATCGCCGTGCGCCCGGCGTAACCGGTCTGCAGGCAGTGGTCGCAGCCCCGGGCCTGATACACGGTGGTGGCCTGTTGCTGGCTGATGAACGGTGCAAGGCCGTAGCGTTGCACCGCGCTGGCCGTTAATTCCACCGGGACCTTGCAGTGCGTGCAGAGTGTGCGCACCAGACGTTGTGCCAGTACACCGTTCACCGAAGACGTGATCAGGTAGCGCTCCACGCCCATATCCTCCAGCCGGGTGATGGCCCCGGCGGCCGTATTGGTGTGCAGCGTGGAAAGCACCAGGTGGCCGGTAAGCGCCGACTGCACCCCAATCTGCGCAGTCTCGGTATCGCGCATCTCACCAATCATGATGATATCGGGATCCTGGCGCAGGATCGCGCGCAGCGCGCGCGCGAAATTGAGCTCGATCTGGGCCTGCACCTGAATCTGGTTCACGCCCTGCAGCTGGTATTCAACAGGATCTTCCACCGTGATGATTTTCAGACGCTCTGAGTCCAGCGACGCCAGCGAGGCATAGAGGGTGGTGGTTTTACCGGAACCGGTAGGGCCCGTGACCAGCAGTACCCCGTGGGGGCTGGCCAGCAGTTTGCGGTAGCGCTCGAGAGTATCGGCACTGAAGCCCATGTCACTCAGGCTGAGGCGGATATTGCCCCGATCCAGCACGCGCATCACGATGCTTTCACCGTGCACCGTGGGGATGGTGGACACACGCAGGTCCAGCTCGTGGCCCTTCACACGGATCATGATGCGCCCGTCCTGGGGCAGCCGACGTTCGGCGATGTTCATCTGCGCCAGCAGCTTGATGCGCGATGCGATGGCCTGCCCCAATCCCGCCGTGGGCGTGTCGGTGTGTTCCTGCAACACCCCGTCGACCCGGTAGCGCAGCTGCAGCCCGTCTTCAAAGGGTTCGATGTGAATGTCGGAGGCGCCCATATCCACGGCGCGATGAATCAGCTGATTGACCAGGCGAATGACCGGGGCCTCGCTGGCGAGGTCGCGCAGATGCTCGATAAAGTCGTCGTCGGACTGGCCGGCGAACTGGTCACCGAGGGTACCTTCCTCGTCGGCGTCCTCACTGCCCTGCAGGCGCAGTTGCTGGGCCCTCGCGATGTCACTTTCCAGGCCCAGAACGATGCGCACGGGGCAGTCCAGCGCCATGGACAGCGCCTTGGCGAGAAAAGGGTCCTGTGGTACGGCCGCGGCAAAACAGACACCGTCGGCATCGGCGGCCACCGGCACAACGAGGTTGTTGACGAGGAACTCCTGCGCCACGCCCTCCACCGGCACCGGTTCCTGGGGGTATTGGGTAGCCGGATGCAGGGGAATGCCGAGCTGTTCGCTCAGCGCCACCGCCACATCCAGCTCTGATACCAGGCCAAGCTTGACCAGCACCTGGCCGAAGCGATCGCCCATTTCGCTCTGGGCCAACAGGGTGCGTTCGACATCGCGTTCCGATATCTTGCCCTGCTGGACCAGCAGCTCACCAATCCTGATCATGCTCTACCGCCGCTTGCCTTCATTTATGACAGACGGTTGAGACCACCATCTGCTTCCATCAAGCGCCGGATTGTAGCACAGGCCCGGTGTGGATCAGGCGACCTCAAACAGCCCGGCTGCGCCCATGCCGCCACCAATACACATGGTGATCACCACATATTTCACGCCGCGGCGCTTGCCCTCGATGAGGGCGTGCCCGACCATCCGCGCGCCACTCATGCCGAAGGGGTGACCGATGGAAATGGCGCCACCATTGACGTTCAGCCGGTCGTTGTCGATACCCAGTTTGTCTCGGCAATACAGCACCTGACAGGCGAAGGCCTCGTTCAGCTCCCACAGGCCGATATCGTCCATTTTCAGACCGTGGCGCTGCAACAGCTTGGGAATGGCAAACACCGGACCGATGCCCATCTCATCCGGGCCGCAGCCCGCCACCGCCAGGCCACGATAAATCCCCAGCGGTTGCAGACCCTGCTTGCTCGCCAGCGCACCATCCATCAGGACACAGGCGGACGCGCCGTCCGACAGCTGTGAGGCGTTGCCCGCCGTGATAAAGCGGCCCTCCTTCACGAACTGCCCGTCCTTGAACACGGGCTCCAGTGCGTTGAGGCTCTCCAGCGTGGTGGAAGGACGGTTGCCTTCATCCTTTTCCAGGGTTACCGCCTCAAAGGTGGTCTCTTTGGTTTCCTTGTTGAACACCGCCTTGGTCGATGCCATGGGCACGATCTCGGCGTCGAACAGCCCGGCCTTCTGCGCCGCCGCGGTGCGCATCTGGCTCTGGAAGGAATACTCGTCCTGTGCTTCACGAGAGACGCCGTAGCGTTCGGAGACGATCTCCGCTGTTTCAATCATCTGGATGTAGGCCTTGGGCGATACTTCCAGCACCGTTTGGGACACATTCCGGTAGCTGTTCTTGTGCTTGTTCTGCACCAGGGAAATGGACTCGAGGCCACCCGCAACAGCAACGTCGTACTCGTTGCACATGATGGCCTTCGCCGCTGTGGCGATGGTCATCAGCCCGGAGGAGCACTGCCGGTCCATGGTCATTCCGGCGGTGGTGTCGGGCAGACCACCCGCCACGCCACAGAGCCGGCCGAGGTTGTAGGCCTGTGTGCCCTGCTGTGCCGCCGCACCCATGATGCAGTCGTCGACCATGCCGGGGTCGATTCCGGCGCGCGCTACGGCCGCGCGCACGACATGGCCACCCAGCGCGGGTGCTTCAGTGTCATTGAAGGCGCCGCGAAAGGCCTTGCCGATGGGGGTTCTGGCGGTGCTGACGATGACTGCATCTCTCATGATGTACTCCCTTGGTTCTGTTGTGACTGTTACGTTGTTGTGTCGAGTTGGCGATTGTACTGCGACGGGCCTGAAATTGCTTTGCGACCGGTGTTTGCCGCGTTGCGCCTGATGGTGCCTCAAGCGGAGGGCTGGTGGTGACTCAATCCGCAGCGGTTGCGGTGCCTCAAGCCGGAGCGGCTGGTAGTGCCTCAATCCGGGGTGGCTGGTGGTGCCTCATTCCGGAGTGGCTACGGGGTTGCCCCAGACAAAACACGCCGTGAACCCATCCATGGGGGCTTCGCGCTCGCATCCATGCGAGCGAGAGTTTTGTCAGGGGCAACCCCGCATCCACTCCTGACTTACAGGAAGGCTGCGGATGCGTACGCCTGAACAAACCCAAAACACCACCAAACACCACACTCACGAACTGGCAGGGACGGTAGGAGGCTGTGGGGCCGGAGCGCCGGGCGGGACCGTAGCAAACAGGGATGTTTGCTTCGAGCTTACAGGGACGTATTCACGGCGAGTCCCGACCGGCGCCCCGGCCCTACGGCCTCCGGCACGCCTCACCATAAACCAGCGACACAACCCACCAAAACGCGCCCCCATCAAGCCCGCTGACTGGAGCAGGACACAATTTCCCCGGTCATGTACCCCGAATAGTCCGAGGCCAGAAACATCATCACGTTCGCGACTTCCCAGACTTCCGCGGCGCGCCCGAAAGCCTCTTTCGCCGCCAGCTCCTCCAGCAGTTCCATCGGCGTGGTTTTTTTCAGGAACTCATGGAAGGCGATGGAGGGTGATACCGCATTGATGCGGACACCGTGATCCGCCGCTTCCAGTGCGGCACAGCGGGTGAGCGCCATGACCCCGGCTTTGGCGGCGGCATAATGGCACTGCTCTTTCTGTGCGCGCCAACCAAGCACCGAGGCGTTGTTCACGATAACGCCGGCACCGCGGGGCTGCATTTTACGCAGCATGGCGCGGGTCATGCGCATGGTACCGGTGAGCGTAATATCCAGCACGCGACTCCACTCGTCATCCGCCATATCCACCAGCAGCCGGGTGCCGCCCAGACCTGCGTTGTTGATGAGGACGTCAACGCCATCCATGGTGTCTTCGGCGAAATCCACCAGCGCCTGCACGTCGCTCTCCACCGTCACATTCGCCAGTTTTCCGTACACGGCCTGCAGGCCGGTGTCTGCCTTCAGCTGCTCAACGGCTTTCGCCAGTCGGCCTTCGTGAATATCGCTGATCATGACCGCGCGGGCGCCTTCTTCGGCAGCACGGGTGGCCGCCGCGAAGCCAATGCCGGCACCGGCTGCTGCGGTGATGAGCACCGACTTGCCTGCAAGCAGGTTGTGTCCGGCGACGTAGGGTGGTGGTTCTTTCAATGCCATGCTGTCAGTCTCCTTTGGCCCGCAAGGCCCTAACCGCGAGGTTCGCGGGGCATGCCGAGTGCACGCTCGGCGATGATGTTGCGCTGGATCTGGTTGGTGCCGCCGTAAATGGTGTCAGCGCGGGTAAACAGGTACATCGACTGCAGCCGGCTGAGGCCGTAGGGCGCCTCGGGAACAATCTCGCTCTCCGCGCCCAGCACATCCATCGCCAGCTTGCCGAGGTTACGGTGCCAGCTGGACCAGTAGAGCTTGTAGATCATCGCCTCTTTTTGCAGGCTGCCGTCATCGCCACCGCCAGAGAGCATACGCATGCTGTTGAAACGCATGATGCGCAGCCCGATATGCGCCTCGGCAATGCGCTGGCGCAGTGCGGGATCGCGCGCCGCGCCGTTCGCCCTGGCCACACGGACGATTTCGTCCAGTTCGTTCTGGAACAGCATCTGTTGTCCCAGCGTGGACACGCCACGCTCAAAGCCCAGCAGCCCCATGGCCACTTTCCAGCCCTCGCCGGGAGCACCCACGATATCGTCGGCAGCGCAGACCGCGTCGTCGAAGAAGACCTCGTTGAACTCACTGGTTCCGGTGAGCTGCTCGATCGGGCGCACAGTAACGCCAGGCTGATCCATCGCTACCAGAAAAAAGCCGAGCCCCTTGTGCGCGACAGATTCGGGATCGGTGCGGGCGATTACGAATACGTACTGGGATTCGTGGGCCAGCGAGGTCCACACCTTCTGGCCGTTGATGCGCCACTCCCCGGTATTTTCATCCAGCCGCGCACGGGTTTTGACGTTGGCCAGGTCGGAGCCGGCGGACGGCTCGGAATAGCCCTGGCACCAGAACTCACGGCCCGCCCGTATGCCCGGAAGGTAACGCTCCCGCTGCGCATCGCTGCCAAAGGCAATCAGCGTTGGCCCCATCAGGGTCTCGCCGATGTGCCCCATACGACCCGGGCCGCCGGCGCGCGCGTATTCCTCGTTGAAAATTACCTGCTGTTCCACAGTGGCCGCGCGGCCGCCGTGTTGCTTTGGCCAGCCGATACAGGTCCAACCGCCTTCCGCCAGTTTCTGCTCCCAGGCCTTGCGCTCCTCGACAAAGGAATGCTCGTCACCCGGGCCGCCGCGAAAACGGATGGGTTCAAACTCACCGCACAGATTGTCGGCCAGCCAGCTCACCACCTCTTCACGGAATAGCTCGTCCTCGGGACTGAAGCTCAGTTTCATGCAACACCTCCATCAAGCAGCTGCCGCGCGAGTCGCTCACGGTGCCAGGCCGCATCACCCAGAAGGGTTTCGGTTGACTTGGCGCGTTTGAAGTACAGCTGTATGTCGTACTCTGCCGTGATCCCGACGCCGCCGTGCAGCTGGATACCGGAGCCGGCGTTGAAAAATGCCGCCTCTGAGCAGTAGGCCTTGGCAATGCTCGCAGCCTCCGCAAGGCCGGAACCCAGCGGCCTGCCAGCCAGCGCCTCGTCGGCAATGCAGGCCGCATAGTAGGCGGCGGAGCGCGCCGCCTCGACCTTCAGCATCATGTCGGCGGCCTTGTGTTTGATCGCCTGGTAGGACGCGATGGTACGCCCGAACTGCACACGCTCTGTGGTGTAGGCCACCGAGCTGTCCAGCGACTGCTGCGCGACACCCACCTGCTCCGCAGCCAGCGCCACGGTGGCCAGGTCCAGTATCTTCGCCAGCGCGGGCCAGGCCTGACCCGGTGCTCCCATGCAAGCGTCGCCTTCAACCCGCACATTGTCCAGCACGATACGCGCCTGCTTGCGCGTCTGGTCCATGGTGGGCAGCCACTGCCGGCTGATGCCCGCCGTGTCTGACGGCAGCACAAACAGGCTGACGCCTTCCGTACCCGCGCTGTCAGGGTCACGCACGGCGAGCACGAGAATATCGGCGGTGTGCCCGTCCAGCACGTAACGGTACTCACCGTTCAGCCGAAAACCGTCACCATCGGCGGCACAGGTCGCCTGAATGGCGTCGGCATCGGGGCGACTACCGGGCGCCATAAACGCCAGGGTGGCCGTTTTGCCGCTGGCAATCTCGCCCAGATAGTGGCTCTGCTGTGCTTCGCTGCCGGCGACCAGCAACGCGTTGACCGCAAAGCCGACGGTGGACAGAAAGGGGGCACACAACAACGTGCGACCCATTTGCTCCTGCATGGCCGCCAGCTCGACAAATCCCAGCCCCAGGCCACCAAACGCTTCAGGGATATGCAGTGCGGGCCACATCATCTCCTGACTGATCTGCTGCCAGAGCGCTTCGCTATAGCCGCGCTCGGTCACCATCGCCTCGCGCACGGCGGCGGGGGTGGAGACCTCGGCGAGAAACGCCTCGGCGGTGTCGCGGATCATTTGCTGCTCTTCGGTAAAACGAAATTCCATGCGACCTGCCTCAGGTGCCGTAGACTTTTTGCGCCGGCACCTCACGCGCCAGCAACTGCTGTACCGCACCCGCCACTTCCTCCGGCAGCCAGCGATCCCCCTTGTCCACCGGCTCCGTAGAGCGCCAGCCGTCGGCGATGGAGATGCGGCCGCCCTCGGCTTCGAACACGCGGCCGGTAACCGCCGACGACTCGGTGGATACCAGGTAAGCGAACAGCGAGGACACATTTTCCGGGGCCCAGTAGTCAAAGCTGCCGTCCTCGGGCTTGGCCATACGCTGCGCCATCTCTTCCACAGCGGTAGTCATACCCGTGCGCGCTGCCGGTGCCACAGCATTGGCGGTGATGCCGTAGCGAGCCAGCTCCGCCGCCTGGTTCAGGGTCAGCGCGGCAATGCCCGCTTTTGCCGCTGCGTAATTTGACTGACCAATCGAGCCCTGCAGGCCGGCTCCGGAGGTGGTGTTGATGATGCGCGCATCGACGGTGTTGCCCGCTTTTGACTGACCACGCCAGTAGTGCACCGCGTGTGAGCTGATACAGAAATGCCCCTTCAGGTGCACCGCCATAATCGTGTCCCACTCGGCCTCGGTCATCGAGGCGAACATGCGATCCCGGTTGACGCCGGCATTGTTGATGACGGCATGCAGGTCACCGAAGGTCTCAATGGCCTGTTTCACCGCATTCAGGCTGTCGTCGTAGTGGGTGATATCCGATGTATTTACCACGGCCTCACCGCCTGCCTTGCGGATATCATCCACCACAGCCTGCGCCGCCGTCTCATTGATGTCGTTGACCACGACTTTGGCGCCCTCACTGGCGAGCACCCGCGCGTGCGCAGCACCCAACCCACCACCGGCACCGGTGATAATTACCACGCGTCCTTCACATATCCTGCTCATGTCACAACCTCTCGATAATCGTCACGTTCGCCTGCCCGCCGCCTTCACACATGGTTTGCAGGCCGTAGCGGCCGCCACTGCGCTCCAGTTCATGTAGCAGGGTGGTCATCAGTTTGGTACCGGTTGCGCCCAGCGGATGCCCAAGGGCAATGGCGCCACCGTTTACGTTGGTTTTGGCCGAGTCGTAGCCCGTGTCTTGCAGCCACGCCATCGCCACCGACGCAAAGGCTTCGTTGATCTCCACCAGATCGATGTCAGCCAGGCGCATGCCGGCGCGCTTGAGCGCGTACTCCGTCGCAGGGATCGGCGCGGTGAGCATCCAGATCGGGTCCGCTGCCCGCACGCTCATGTGCGCGATCCGTGCCCGGGGAGTCAGGTTGTAGCGTTTCAGGGCGGCCTCGGAGACGATCAACATCGCGGAGGAGGCATCACAGGTCTGGCTGGAGACGGCTGCCGTGATCGTCCCCCCTTCCTGCAGCGGCTGCAGCTCGGCCATTTTCTCCATGGTCGTCTGGCGCGGCGTTTCGTCCATTTCCACGCCGGCCAACGGCGCAATTTCCCGCGCGAAACGGCCTTCGCTGATGGCCTGCAGTGCCCGGGCATGGGATTGCAATGCAAACGCTTCCATATCGCTGCGGCTGAAGCCCCATTTGTCAGCGATCATCTGCGCGGAGTTGAACTGCGACACGGGTACCTTGCCGTAGCGGGCTACCCAGCCCTCACTCCCCGAAAACGGATCGGAGAAACCCAATGGCTCCGCTGCCAGCATGGCCGAGGAGATGGGGATCTGCGTCATGGTTTGCACGCCACCGGCAATCACCACATCGTTGACACCCGCCATGATCGCCTGCGCGGCGAAATGCACCGCCTGTTGTGAGGACCCGCACTGCCGGTCGATCGTCGTGCCGGGCACGGCTTCATCCAGCCCCGCAGCCAGCCAGCAGGTACGGGCGATATCACCGGCCAGCGGGCCAATGGTATCCACGCAACCAAACATGACGTCATCGTAATCCGCGTCCGGAATACCATTGCGCTCCACCAGGGTCTTCAGCACATGAGCCCCAAGATCCGCCCCGTGAACCCCCGCGAGCCCGCCCTTGCGGCGCCCCGTCGGACTGCGCACTGCATCTACAATATAGGCATCCGCCATGATTCTGTGTCCTCGTCTGTGTTACTGGAAGGTGGCGCCGGCACCCAGTGCCGCGCCATCCGCGAAAATCACCTCCGCGACCTGCTGTTTGTGCCAGCCGGCATCACCCCAGGTATTGGCCAGTGCCCAGGCTTTCTTCATGAAGATGTGCAAGTCCACCTCCCAGGTGTAACCCATCGCCCCATGCACCTGGATGCTGTTCTTGGCCGCGAGATTGGCCGCTTCACAGGCCATCAGTTTTGCCTGGGCCACCGCCAGTCCCGCCGCCGCTGCGTCCTCCGCGGCGGCGTAGGCTGCGCGGTGTACCGGCGCCTTGGCATACTCAAGGCGCACCGCCACGTTGGCCATGTGATGCTTGACCGCCTGGAAGGAACCAATCGGCTTGCCGAACTGCTTGCGGTCTGCGGTGTACTGCACGGAAAGATCAATCATCCGCTGCGCCAGTCCCAGCGCCTGGGCAGCACACCCCAGTGCGCCGCGGTTCAGGGTCGCACTGCGCAGGATCCGCGCCTGCGCCCCACCGGCTACCACAGTCGCGCCTGCTGGCACGGCCACCGAGAACAGGCGACGACCGGGGTCGACACTCTCGTTGCGTTCGCAGCTGAACTGCCCCTGTTCCAGGGCATACCACTGCCCGTCACGCTCCAGCAGCAGCAGATCCGCAACATGGGCATCCTCAACCACGAGATTCTGCTCCACCGCCGCCACGACGCGCGCTTCTCCCGTGGCGGCCAGCGGCAGCCAGCGTGCAGCCAGTTCCCCACCCAGATCCTCCAACAGCGGCACCGCAACCAGCGCATGATTCACCAGCGGCTCCGGCAGCGCGACGTAACCGCACTCCTGGGCCAGCAGCACAAAGTCCACCGCATTCATGCCCAGGCCGCCGTGTTCTTCCGGCACCGTCAGCCCGGTCAGGCCCAGTTCCGCAAGCTGCTGCCAGAGCGCAGGGTCGCGACCGGTTTCTGTGTCCCAGCCGGCACGCAGCCGCTCGGGCGTGATTTCATTGACCAGAAAGCCGCGGACGGAATCCTGAAACAGCAACTGGTCTTCGCTGAACGTAAAATCCATGGTTACCTCGGCATACCGAGCATGCGCTCGGCGATGATGTTGCGTTGAATCTCGTTGGTACCGGCGTAGATGGGGCCCGACTGGGAGAACAGCCAGCCGTCCAGCCAGTGGCCCACGCCGCTGGCTGCCGGCGCATGCGGCAGGAGTTCGGCGCGCGCGCCCAGGATACTCATGGCCGTGGCGTGCATATTCTGGTCCAGCTCAGACCAGAATATCTTGTTGGTAGACGACTCGGCGCCGATCTTGCCGCCCTGGCTCAAGCGACAGGCCGTCTGGTAGGTGCTCAGGCAATAGCTCTCGGCGTCAAGATAGGCGCGCATCACCGCTTCGCGAACCTGGGGATCGTGACTGACGCTGGCCTCATTGGCCCGATACAACTCCACCAGTCGGCGCGCCGTTTCCTGAAAGCGCGCCGGGGAACGGAGCATCAACCCGCGTTCGAAGCCGGCGGTCGCCATCGCCACCGCCCAGCCGGCGCCCTCCTCGCCCAGCCGATTGCTCACATCCACCTCAACGTTGTCGAAGAAAATCTCGGCGAAGCCGGGCAGACCGTCCAGCTGGGGAATGGGCCGTACCGTAATTCCAGGCGTTTTCAGGGGCACCAGAATGAAGGTGAGGCCGCGGTGGCGCTCCGACTCGGGGTCAGTGCGAAACATGCCAAACAGCCAGTCCGCCCACACGGCCCGCGTGGACCAGGTTTTCTGGCCGTTGATAATGTACTTGTCGCCCTTTCGCTGGGCCGTGGAGCGGATGGCCGCCATATCGGACCCCGCGCCTGGCTCCGACCAGCCCTGCGCCCAGATATCGCGGCCTTCTGCCATGGCTGGCAGGAAGCGCGCCTTCTGCTCCTCGGTACCGTACTCCATGAGAGTGGGGCCGAGCAGGAAGATACCGTTCTGGTTAACTCGCAGCGGGGCCCCTGCGCGGTAGTATTCCTCCTCGAAGATCAGCCACTCGATCAGGTCACACCCGCGCCCCCCGAGTGCCTCGGGCCAGGTCACCATACCCCAGCGTCCCTGATTGAGGGTCGCTTCCCATTCGCGGTGCTGCTGGAAGCCCTCCTCAGTATCGAAAGTCCTGAGCGGTTCCGCGGGCACATTGGCCTTGAGCCACGTGCGAATCTCGCTGCGGAAGGCCTGTTGCTGTTCAGTAAAAGCCAGTTGCATGTGTCAGTCCTGCGTTCAGAATTTGGCGTCGCGTTTTTCCACAAACGCATCGCGGGATTCCTGGGAATCGCCCACGGTGTAGGCCTCCAGCGTGAAACCCTGTTCCCAGCGATACTTGTCTTCCAGGTTGCCGTCCTCGATGCCGGTGAGCGCCTCCTTGGCCAGCTTCACCATGGCCGGTGACTTGCTGGCGATGGTGGCGGCAATGGCTCGTGCCGTCGGCAACAGTGCCTCGCGGGTGACCACCTTCTCGACGGCGCCCAGGCGGTAGGCTTCCTGCGCGTCGATGAATTCGCCAGTGAAGTACATATAGCGGACTTTCTGCACCGGGAACATGCGCTGCAGGTGGGCTCCGCCCCCCATCGCGCCACGGTCGATCTCCGGCACACCGAAGCGGGCACAGTCAGACGCGATCAGGATGTCGGCGGCCCCTGCCATGCCGATGCCGCCGCCCAGAACGAAACCGTGCAAGGCGATAATGACCGGCTTCGGGTTGCGATGGATGGCGCGGAAGGTTTCGTAGTTACCCTTGTTGACGTCGACGATGCGCGTCGGCTCGGCGGCCAGTTCCTTGATATCGACTCCGGCGCAGAAGCCACGACCCTCGGCGGCAATCAGTATGACGCGCACGGCGTCGTCCCGACCCAGCGCATCGATTTCGTCAGCAATGGCGAACCAGCCGGCGCTGTCGAATGCATTCACGGGTGGCTTGTCCAGGATCATCTCGGCAATGCCGGCCTCAATGGTGGTGTGAAAAGGTTTGCTCATGATTCTTCTACCTGTCGGTACGTTGGATTAGGCGCTGACGTTGGCTCGGGCTGCGAGCGCCTGCAGTCGCGCCTCGGCCTCATCGACGATGGACTGGATCAGCTCCTCGCAGGTCAGCAGGGTGTCAATCACGCCGGCCACCTGACCGCTGGGCAGCACACCGCGGGCGGGCTCACCATCCACCATCGCTTTCTGGATAATCATCGGCGCATTGGCCGACATGATGGCCTGGGCGGCGGTCATATCGTCACTGCGACTCATGGCGACAGCGGACTTCAGCAGGCTGACCACGCTCGCCCCGGTGTATTTGCGGAAGGCAAGACCATTGCGCATGGCGATAAGCAGTTTGCGCAGCTTCGAAGCACGCTCAAGCTCGGCCAGCAATTCATTCATGATCATACGCTGTGGCATACCATCCATGGCGCGTGAGACGATGATGTCCGCTGGGTTCTTGCAATCGAGATAGCGCTGCTTGGTGGCCTCCGGCACCGGTGACTCGCGGGTGAGCAGGAAGCGTGTACCCATGGCAACGCCATCGGCGCCCCAGGCCAGCGCGGCGACCAGGCCGCGACCGTCCTTGAATCCACCTGCTGCCACCACCGGCACCTGGGCACCGACAGCATCCACAACCTGCGGTATCAGCAGCGTTGTCGGCACCGCACCGGTGTGGCCGCCACCCTCACCACCCTGCACAGTGACAGCGTCCGCACCCAGCTCCACGGCTTTCACCGCATGTTTCGGCAGACCGACCGTCGGCATGCAGATAACGCCCGCGTCTTTGAGACGGCGAATCATCTCGGGGCCCGGCGAACGCGAATAACTCACGGCGCGCACCCCGTGGCGAATCACCATGTCGATGATGTCCGACGCATTGGGCTGATACATGTGGAAGTTCACGCCAAAGGGCCGGTCGGTAAGCGCCTTGACCTGGAGAATGTCGCGCTCCATCTCCTCCGGCGGAATGGTCGCGCCGGCCAGGAAGCCGAAGCCGCCGGCATTGCAGCTGCCGGCGACCAGCCGGGGATCCGCCACCCACCCCATCGCGGTTTGCACGATGGGGTAGCGGCAGCCTAGCAGTTCGGTCAGTCGAGTGGTGAGCATGGCAGTGCCTCAGGCCCGGATTCCGGGCGGGTTGTCAGCGATTTGTGCAGCACGCTGGTTGTGAGGATCAAGGGCCGCGATGATCGCCAGCTGTTCAACGGTCGGCGCCGGGGTTGTCGGCACCTCCGCCGGGACGGCAATGGGGTATCCGGTGTTTTCCTGCACCTCCTCGACCGTCACGCCCGGGTGCAGGGAGAGCAGGCGAATCTGGTGATTCGGTCCGCCGAAATCCATCACGCAGAGGTTGGTCACGACACGGCGGATATCAACGTCATCCAACGAGCGACCCCGCGGCAGTCGCGCCGGGTTATAACCGATGGAGGAGACGAAATCACACTCCCCGTCCATAAAGACCCGCGTGTTGTGCCCGGGCACAAAGAAGCTGTTGGCGTGGCAAATGGAGTTGCCGGGAAAGCCTCGCGCGCCCAGCATCATCACCTTGGGCTGCTGGTAGGTGCCACCCAGCGCCGACGTATTGGTCTGACCAAAGCGATCGATCTGGGTCGGCCCGAGCATGGCGTGGCGCTTGCCGCTCCATACGTTGTCGAATATCCGCGAAAAGCCCATCCATGTTTCATTGGCCTGCTGGAAGTCGGCCGGGCGCTTGCCCAGCGGGTTGGGTTCACTGAGCAGAAACGCCTCGGAATCCGTCATCATCAGGTCCGGGTTGAAGGTTTTCATGGCCAGGCTGGCTGCCAGCCGAGGAATCACGCCGATGCCTGTGGCCAGCACTTCCCCGTCGTGACGGAAGGCTTCGGCGGCGGCGACAATGCACAGTTCGGCAAGGGTGTAATCGGTTGCTACAGTTGACATGCGATAGTCTCCCCGGGCGTATCAGTAGGTGGGCAGCGCGAGTGCGCGAATGGCATCCAGCCCACCCACGTTGCGCTGGTATTCGGCCTCATCGGCCCCCAGGTATGTATTCAGGTAGCTCTCTATGCCACCGTCCTTGGCGGAGGCGTTATAAGCCTTGAAATGCGCCACATCGAACCCGTACAGCGGGTTGCATGACGTGGGGTGAGCACCACCGGGAATCTCCACGATGGCACTGGTGGCCGCGCGTTCCCAGAACACCTCGCGTGCCCGTGCGGGGTCGGCAAAAAACGTGGTATCGACCAGTTCATCACAGGACACGATGGTGGTTTTCGCGGCGCGCGCAAACCAGTCGTCGAGATAGTGGTCGGGGCCGGATATCTGGCACACACCGCGAAAATCCGCGCGATCAACATGAATCAGCGACACGTCGAGATTCAAGGCCGGCATCGCCACCCACTCTTTGTCATCATAGGGACTGTCAACCAGCTTGATATCCGGGTTCTGGTTGATGATGTCGGTACCCAGGCCAACCGCCGTGGGGATGAAGGGCAGGCCCCAGGCGGCTGCACGCAGCCCCAGCAACATCATGCCCTCGTCGATCTCCATCACCTCAATGGACCCGCTCTGGCGGGCCTGGCGGAAGTACGGTTCCAGCGGAATGAAGTCCAGGGACACGAAGGCGAAGACCAGCTTTTTCACTTTGCCCGCGGCACAGAGCATGCCGACGTCGGCGCCGCCGTAGGCGACTACCGTGAGGTCCTTCACGTCCGAGCGGAGAATTTCGCGCACCAGCGCCATCGGCTTGCGCCGTGGCCCCCAGCCGCCGATACCCACGGTCATGCCGTCTTCAATTTGTGCCACCGCATCGCGGGCACTGAGCCGTTTATCCATGTTGCATTCCTTCAGCTGACGATCCGCGCCATGCGGTAATCGTGTTTGACAAAATTGACCCCGAGCGTGCTTTCCGTACGCCGCACACCGGGAATTCCACTGATACGCTGGTGCACGAACTCCGCAAGGTGTTCGTTGCTGCGCACCATGGTGATGGCCAGAAGGTCGGAGCGACCGAGCATCTCGCCCACGAAGCCCAGCTCTGCGATCCCCGACAGCGCCTGTGCAACCGCCTGCACCTGGTAACTGCGCTCGACCTCTATCCAGATATACGCCAGTGCGCCATTGCGAAAGCGGTCGATGTTGGTGACTGCGGTGATGCGAATCTGTCGCTCCTCTTCCATGCGTTTGACCCGTGCCCGCACCGTGCCCTCAGTGACACCGAGATCGGTGGCGATCTGTCGGTTGCTGATACGGGCATCCTCAGACAGCCGCGCCACAATCTGCCGGTCTACCACGTCCAGCCGCCGACGGGTCATGCGCCTGCACCCCGATCAAAGGGCACCCAATCGGGCTGGTTCTTCAGTACGTTAACCGCCAGCGCCGGCGTCAACCGGCGCACGCCCGGCATGGTCGCGATGCGCTCGTGCAGCAGCCGGTGCAGCGCCACCTGGTCCTCGGCCACCATCAGGATTTCTATATCCTGGGCGCCGACCACAACGTTGACCGAGAACACCTCGGGCACGTCGGCAAGCTCCCGCGCGACATCCTCGGGTGAGCGGTTTTCCACCTGTACGCCGATGGCCAGCAACATGCCGAACCCCGCCGCCTCAATGTCGGTGACGGCCACCACGCGCATGGTGCGTGACTCCTCCAGGCGACGCACCCGTACCCGCACAGTCGCCTCCGTGAGGCCGAGCTCTCGCGCGATGGACCGGAAAGGCAGGCGACCATCCGTGCGCAACAGGGCAATAATCGCGTGGTCCGTCTCATCCAGCTCAATCTGGGATGCGCGTTCCACTCGCTGCTCCTGCCCGGCCATCAGCGCGCTAACCCCGCTCCGCCGCCATGCGCTGGCGCAGCTCGTTCTTCAGCACCTTGCCGCCGGCATTCATGGGCAATTCTTCCACAAACCGCACAAAGCGCGGCACTTTGTAGTTCGCCATGTTCTCCCGCGCCCAGGCAATGACGGCAGCCTCGTCCAGCGCCGCGCCCGGGGCCGGTACAATCCATGCGCAGGCGACTTCGCCCATGCGCTCATCCGGCACGCCTATCACCGCGGCCCGCGCGACCCCGGGCATGCTGTGCAGGCTGTTTTCGATTTCAGCGGGATAACAATTGAAGCCCCCCACAATGAACATGTCCTTGATACGGTCGGTGATGCGCACGTAACCGTCTTCATCCATCACCCCCACATCGCCGGTCTTCAACCAGCCATCCGCAGTGATCGTGCGCGCCGTTTCCTCCGGATTGTCGAGGTAGCACTGCATGACATTGTAGCCGCGGCACCAGATCTCCCCCTCGGTGCCGGCAGGGACCGCGACGCCATCGGCGTCAACACACTGCATTTCCACGCCGTCCATGGCGCGTCCGGAGCTGTGTGAAATGCGCTCAGCGCTGTCCTCGGGTCGGCAGATGGAGATGACGCCGCAGGATTCCGTGAGCCCGTAGGCGGTCACCACCACCTTGAAACCCAGCTCACTGCGCATCTTTTCAATCAGGGACACCGGCACCGGCGCGGCACCGGTCACCGCCAGCCGCAGACTGGAAAGGTCGTAGTCCGCGCGCCGTGGATGGCTGAGCAGGGACTGGTAGATAGTCGGCGGACCGGGAATGACCGATACCCTGTCCCGATGAATCTGGCCGAGCACCGCATCGAGGTCAAACTGCTTGACCGGTAGAATGCGTGCACCGGTAATGGTGGCTGCGAGCCAGCCCGCCTTGTACCCGAAGGAATGGAAAAACGGGTTTATAATCAGGTAGTTATCTTCACTCGTCAGACCCACCGTCGCACTCCAGGTGGCAAACGCGCGAATATTCTGCCCATGGCTGGTGACCACGCCCTTGGGTTGGCCCGTGGTGCCTGAGGTAAACAGGATATCCAGGGTGTCGTCGGGGCGCAGTTGGTTGGCGCGGGCCTCAACCTCCGCCAAAGGCACACTGTCGCCACGGGCGATAAAGTCCGCCCAGGCTGCGTCCTCACCGGCGTCGCCTTCGAACAGCACGATGCCCTGCAGGTCAGGCAGGTCCTCCCCGGCCAACATCGCCGGGTACCGCATGCCAAGGAACTCACCCACGGTGAACAGCCAGCGGGCGCCGCTGCGACGCAGGATGAACCCGGCTTCCGCGCCTTTCAGGCGTGTGTTCAGGGGAACCAGGACACCGCCTACCGTTTGCGCGCCCATGGCCGCGACAATCCACTGCCACATGTTGGGCGCCCAGATGGCAATGCGTTCACCGTGACCCAGGCCGGCCGCCAGGAAAGCGCGCGCTGCCTGCAGCCTGGCGGCATCCAGCTCGGCGTAGGTGAGCGATACAGGGCCGTCGCTGATCGCCACCCGCTCGGGCAGGGCCCGGGCAGTGGCCGCGACAACCTGCGGCAATGTACGCTGTTGTGACTCGGTGTTGACCATGGTGACACGTGCAAACTGGTAACTCGGGCCACAATACTAGTCAGTGAAACACGGTTTTACAACCGAAATTCGTAATTATCAGAGCAACAAACTACGCATAGTGAAATGCCGCCCCACCCGCCTCGGGTGGGGCGCGGAGGGCGCTTACTGGCCGGGGAAGCTGTAGTCCTTGAACTGCTCGCGCAGCGAGACCTTGTGAATCTTGCCGGTAGCGCCGTGTGGCAGCTCGTCCACAAACTCGACAGCATCCGGCTTCCACCAGGTCGCCACCTTCCCTTCGAACCACGCCAGCATTTCCGCGGCCGACAGGTCCTGCCCGTCGCCCTTGCGCACGACGATCAGCAAGGGACGCTCGCTCCACTTGGGGTGGTAATGACCGATGACCGCCGCTTCTGCGACCTTGGGGTGACTCATCGCGACGTTTTCCAACTCGATCGACGAAATCCACTCACCGCCGGATTTGATGACATCCTTGGTGCGGTCCGTAATGGCCATGTAGCCGTCGGGGTCGATTGTGGCGACGTCGCCGGTTTCGAACCAGCCCGCTTCCGCGTGCGCACCGTCGGCATCGCGCTTGTAGTAACCCGAACAGATCCAGGGGCCGCGCACTTTCAGTGAGCCGTAGGCCTTGCCATCCCAGGGCAATTCCTCACCGTCATCGCCGACAATCTTCATTTCGACGCCGAAGATGGCCCGCCCTGCCTTCAGGCGACGCTTGCGATATTCTTCCTCGCTGAACCGCCCACGCTCACTATCGCTGGCGTTGATGCTGCCCAGGGGACTCATCTCGGTCATGCCCCACCCGACCCGGGTTACCACACCGTAGCGGTCAAACTCCTCCGCAATGGCCAGGGGGCAGGCGGCGCCGCCCACCACGATGCGCTTCAGGGATTCCACCTGCTTTCCCGTTGCCTTGAGGTGTGCGAGCAGGGCCAGCCAGACGGTGGGCACACCGGCCGACATGGTCACTTGCTCCTCCTTGATGAGGGCGGAGAGGGTTTCGCCATCACCCATCTTGTTCCCCGGGAACACCAGCTTGGAGCCCGCCATGGGGCAGGAATACGGGTTGCCCCAGGCGTTGACATGGAACATCGGGACAATGGGCAGCACGACGTCGCTTGCCGAAAGGCCCATGGCGTCCGGCATCATGGTGGCGTAGGCGTGCAGCATGGTGGAGCGGTGGGAATACAGGACGCCTTTGGGGTTACCCGTCGTACCTGAGGTGTAGCACAGGGCGCAGGCGTCACGCTCATCCAGCTCCGGCCATTCGAAGTCGCTGCTGGCGCCGTGAATGAGGGTCTCGTAGCAGATTGCATTGGGCAGCGTGGTCTGGGGCATATGCTCGGCATTGGTGAGCACCACCCAGCCTTCAACCCCCGGGCACTCCGGGGCCAGCTTCTCCGCCAGCGGCACAAAGTCGGGATCAATAAACACATAGCGGTCTTCCGCATGGTTGATGATATAGACCAATTGTTCAGGAAACAGCCGCGGGTTGATGGTGTGACAGACGAAGCCGCTGCAGGCGGAGGCGTAATAGGTTTCCAGGTGCCTGTAGTCGTTCCAGGCCAGGGTGCCGATGCGATCGCCGCGCTGCAGGCCCCAGGGGCCCATGGCATTGGCAAGCTGGCGAGTACGCACGAAAGCCTCGCGATAGGTGTATCGATGACGCGGATTGTCGCGGGTGACCGATACGATTTCCTGGTCACCATTAACCCGCTCCGCATGCTGGATGATCGAGGTGATCAACAGCGGCATATCCATCATCAAACCGTGCATTGGGGTGTTCTCCTTTTATAGTGACGGGGTTCGTTGAGCACGAATTGTAGTCATTTACGCTGAGGATAACACCGCATGCGCCTCCGGACTGTCAAAAACCGGCAGGGGTTTGCCGCCTGTAACCGCGGCCCGCCTGCACGCGCTCCGGCGGGAGTGGTATAGTCACCACATAACAGCAAAAACAGGTGACGGCGACCGCATGCCCACCCCCGCAACGCTGCTCGGACTGGCCCTCGCCTACGTCTGCATTCTCTTTGCAGTCGCCTGGAAAGCAGATCGCGACGCATCCATACAGGCCACACCCGTCAGGCGGCCCGCCTGGAACGGGTTCGTCTATGCACTATCACTCACCGTCTACTGCAGCTCGTGGACATTTTACGGTGCGGTGGGCAGTGATGCGCAATCCGCGTGGAGCCACGCACCCATTTATCTGGGGCCAATACTGGTCTTCCTGTTCGGCTGGGGTCTGGTGCGACGTCTGATCCGGCTTGGGGAGCGGCATCGGGTGACGTCCATCGCCGACTACATCGGCGCGCGCTACGGCAAAAGGCAGTCATTGGCAGTGCTCGTCACCCTGGTTGCTGCGGCGACGGTCCTGCCCTATGTCGCCCTGCAATTCAAGGCATTGGCCCAGGCCTGGAGCGTGATCTCCGGCGGCACACCGGGTAGTGCACAGAGCGGCTCTGACACGGCGCTGTTCACCGCAGTGGTGCTGGCGGTGTTCACGCTACTGTTCGGAACACGTCGCCTCGACGGCCGTGAACGCCATCGCGGCGTCATGGCAGCCATTGCCCTTGAATCCGTCGTGAAACTGGCTGCCTTTGCGCTGATCGCCGCTCTCGCGGGGCTGCAACTGATGCAGGCCGCGGAACCGTCAATGGTGCCGGCGGCGACAGACCGGCGCGCACTCAACCTGAACGCTGACTTCTTCGCGCAAATACTGATCAGTGGACTGGCGATTCTCTGTCTGCCGCGCCAGTTCCATGTCACCGTGGTCGAGGCGCAGGAGGACACGGACACACGCTATGCCCGTTGGCTGCTACCGCTGTACCTCGCGCTGTTCATGGTGCTGGTCATACCCATCAGTCTCAGCGGTGCGCGTCTGTTCGCCGGGGTGGATAACGCCAATCCGGATACCTGGGTACAGTCAATTCCACTGGCGCTTGGCTCCGGCTGGGCGACGACGGCGGCGTTTATCGGGGGTATTTCTGCCGCTACCGGTATGGTGATCGTTGCGACGGTGAGCCTCGCCATCATGATCACCAATGAAGTTATCGCACCCGTCCTGCTGCGATTGCAGCGCAACTCACCAGCAGCCATCCTGCACCTCGGTGACAGGCTGCGGCGCACCCGGCAGCTGACGATACTTGGCATCATGCTGGTTGCCTGGGCCGTGGCACGCGAAGTGATGAGCCTGCCGTGGTTGGCTCAAATCGGCTTCCTTTCGTTCCTCGCCGCGGCGCAGCTGGCACCCGCACTGCTGGCCGGGCTCTACTGGCGGCGTGCACACGGGGTGGCCATCACCACCGGGTTGATCGCCGGTCTGCTACTGTGGCTGTACTGCGGCGTACTGCCGGCCCTGCTGCCTGCCGCACATCCGTGGTTGCTGGACGGTCCCTGGGCACTGGCCATGCTGCGCCCCAATGCATTGCTGGGATTCGCCCACGAGGCGCCATTGGCTTACGCCACCGCACTGAGCCTGAGCGCCAACAGCCTGTGCGTGATCAGCCTCTCGCTACTCCTGCGACAGTCGGCGGTAGACGCGCGCCAGGCCGAGCTCTTCCTCGGCACGCAAGACAGCCAACCCGACCCGCGCGGCAGTGATTTCAGCCTGAGCCTGATTCGCGGCGGGCAGCTGCAGGGACTGCTCGTACCCTTCCTCGAGGCAGACAAGCTGCACCGCCTCTGGCAGGGCTTTGAGGACCGCTACGAACAGCGCATCCTGCCCGGTGACCGCACTCCCCAGTTCGCGGTCAATGAGGCGGAGGCGGTGATTGCCAGCATGATCGGCAGCACGTCGGCCAACAAAGCCCTGATGGAGCTGGAGAGCAGCCAGCAGCTGGGCTACGCAGACCTTGCCAGCATGGTCAGCGACGCCAGCCGCCTCAACACGTTCAATCGCGAACTGCTGCAAACGACCGTTGAAAACATGATCCAGGGTATTTCGGTGGTGGACAGCCAACTGCGAATGGTTGCCTGGAACCAGACCTACCAGCGCATGTTCGACTACCCCGAACGGCTGCTGTATGTGGGCTGCCCCATCGAACGGATCTATCGCTTCAACGCTGAACGCGGCATCCTCCAGGCCAATGACGACACGCCCATCGAGCAGCAGATTGCGCGGCGCCTGCAATGGCTGCGCGATGGCAGTGCCTACCGTCTGGAGCGTACGCTACCCGACGGCAAGGTCATCGATATCCGCGGCAACCCGATGCCCAATGGCGGATTTGTCACGACCTATATCGACATCACCGACTACCGGGCAATGCTGGCCGAACTGGAGGACACCAAGAGCGAGCTGGAGCTCAAACTGGCTTCCGGTTCCGAATCACTGAGCCGCAGCAATGCACTGTTACGGCAGGAAAACCGGCTGCGGGCGCAGGTTGAGGCCCAACTGCGGGATGCGCATCTGAGCAAGAGCCGCTTCATGTCGGCGACCAGCCACGACCTGCTGCAGCCGATCAACGCGGCACGCCTGTTTGCCGCCAGCCTGGCTACACGACTGACAGCGGACCGCGATGCCAGCGGCACACTGCAACAGATTGACCGCTCCCTGCACCGCTCGGAGCAGCTGATTGCTGAACTGCGGGAAATCGCCCGCCTTGACTCAGGTGCATACACACCGAAGCTGCGCCACTTCCCGGCACAGCAACTACTGCAGACACTGGAGGATGAATTTGCCCCACGCAGCGCGGAACGCGGTTTGCGGCTTACGGTCGTCGCCAGCTCCTGCTGGCTGTATTCAGACGAAACGCTGCTGCATCGCATCCTGCAGAACCTGCTGTCCAATGCAGTGCGCTATACCCAACGGGGCCGGATCCTGCTGGGCCTGCGCCGACGCGGCGACAGTGTGGAGCTGCAGGTCTGGGATACGGGGCCCGGCATCGCCGAGGCGGATCAGTTGCGGGCCTTCACCGAATTTGAACGGCTCGGCGGCCACAGCCCTGAGGGTGACGAAGGCCTTGGGCTGGGCCTCGCGATCGTCCAGCGCTATGCGGATCTACTGGAACATCCGCTGCGACTGGTGTCCACACCCGGCCAGGGCACGCTGTTCGGCCTGAGGGTCACAACTGGTACACCACAGACGCTGCCGGAACGCATGCAGCCTCCGCCGGGCGACCTCGCTGGCGTCACTGTCTTGTGCATGGACAACGAACCCTTGCTGCTGGAGGGCATGGCGGAACTGCTGCGCGGCAACGGCGCCCGGGTACTGACCTGCAACGACGCCGCGGGGCTGCAGGTACATTTTGCAGCGGGCGAAGCCCCCGACCTGCTGCTGGTGGATTACCATCTGGACAACGGTGACAACGGTGTCTCCGCGCTCAGCGCGCTGCAACCGCAGCACAGCCTGCCACCGACCATTGTCGTTTCAGCGGACGACGCTCCCACTGTGCGCGACAGCGTGCTGCAGGCAGGCCACCGCTTCCTGCCCAAACCGTTAAATCCACAACGCTTGCTGGCCCTGATTCTGGCCTTGCTGGAGCGCTAGGCGTCCTCTGAGGCCTCTACCGAGAGGCTGGCAAGCGCCAACACCGCCTGTGTGCGGGAATGCACGCCCAGTTTGCGAAAAATCTCGGTCATGTGTGCCTTCACCGTCGCCTCTTTCACCTCCAGGTGCCCGGCGATCTGCTTGTTCAGCAAACCCTCAACCAGCATAGACGCCACCCGAAACTGCTGCGGCGTGAGACTGGACAGGGTGTCGGCAACATCAAGTGCCTGCAGGCGCGCGCCCTTTTGACCCACGGAAAGCCCGGGGTGCAATCCACGTGCTCCGGCCATCACCGCTTCCATGCAGCGCTGCATTTCCTCGATTCCCGCAGACTTGGACAAAAATGCAGCTGCACCGTGATCCAGCGCGCGTCGCACTGTATCCGGCTGGGCATTGGCCGACACCATCACGACCGGCACTTCGGGCAACTGCCCACCGACCCAGCACAGCGCTGAAAAACCCAGCGCTCCAGGCATGTGCAAATCCAGCAACAGCAAATCGAGGCCCTGCTCCGTCTGGGCCGCCTGCTGCAGCTCGGCAACATTGGCCGCCAGCAACAGCCGGTGCTGGGGAAACGCGCTGGCAACCACCTGCTCCAGGGCAGCGCGGAAAAGTGGATGATCGTCAGCGATCAGAATACTGCGTCGAGACACGTGGCCTCCGGTTTTTGTTATTGGTTCTTCGACTTAAGTCGAAAATGCCGCGCGGCTTTGACCAAGGTCCAATGGGCCTCTGGCCTAGTCAAGGGTACAACATGCACGTCACACAGAATAATAGCTAGAGGACCTGCATACCATGCCCACGCGAAAACTCATTGCCACACTGCTCGCCACACCGCTGGCGCTGCTGCCCTTCAGCGCCTCCGCTGAAGATCTCGCTGCACGTATCGCCCTGCTTGAGCAGCAAATCGCCGAATTGAAGGCACTGGTGGTCGACCAGCAGGCCGCCGGTGAATCCACCCGCGCAGAATTGGAGACCCTGCGCCCCGTGCGCAAGGGCACCCGTTTCGGCTACGGCGGCTACATCCAGCTCGACGCCATCACCTCCCGGTACAGCGAAGGCAAACCGACCAATGATCTGGTGGACGACTTCCTGGTGTCGTCGCTGATCCCGGTTGAACCGGCCTCTGGGGATGGCCAGGCCGCCACCAGTACCAAGCTGCACGCCCAGTCATCGCGATTCTTCTTCACCACCCAAACGCCAACTGCCCAGGGCAGCATCAATACCCGCATTGAGCTGGACTTCATGCTCAGCCCAGGAGGTGACGAGCGTATTTCCAACTCCTGGAACCCGCGCCTGCGCCACGCCTACATCAACTGGGACATGGGTGAGGGGCGCTCCCTGCTCGCGGGGCAGAGCTGGTCAACCCCTACGTGTCAACCTGCCCCCATACACTTCCATTTGGGGATAACATAGTTTTA
>CAJXUQ010000022.1 GCA_913061145.1 uncultured Haliea sp. | reverse complement strand
AAAGTGTTACCCATGTCCTCGGAATAAAGTGCAACCTATGTGACCGGAATGCACCGAGGGGTATATGGTCGGTGTGAGAGGATTCGAACCTCCGACCCCTTCCTCCCGAAGGAAGTGCGCTACCAGGCTGCGCTACACACCGATTTTTTGAGGAGCGCAAATATACCAGAGGCTCGGGCGGGAACCAAGAGCCTGTGGGCTACGCCAGGGTCCCGTTGGGAACCTCAGTAAATTCCCGCCCACTTGGCGATAAGCTGGCTCATCACGCTGAAGCCGATCACCACCACCATGAGCAACACCAGCAAACGTATGGGTTTGAACGGTTTGCGCTCAACCGAGTTGACGCCACTGGTGATAAACGCATCCACCTTGGCCTGATCCTCTGGGTACAGGCGGGGCTGGCCATCTGCTTGTTCGTTTTGATCCGACATCACATCCTCCCGGGAACTGCAGCCTTATTTTCCCCGCTGGCCACCGAAAAGTCACCTGCCTGCCGTAGTCTCGCCCAGCTTCGAGCAAGCGGCGGCCCGCGGGGGCAGCGGGCCGCCGAGGTCGATCAGCCTGCGACGTCGAACAGGGCTTCCGGCATATCCATCAGGTTTTCCGCACCGGAAAGCAGCGCCTGCTTGTGGGCCAGGGTGCGCGGCAGCAGGCGGTCGAAATAGAACCGCGCGGTCAGCACCTTGGCTTCGTAGAAGGCGGTATCGCCCTCGGCCGCCGCGATCTTGTGACGTGCCAGCACCGCCATGCGCGCCCAGAAATAGGCGAGTGTGACGTAGCCGCTGTACATCAGGTAATCGACGGCAGCTGCGCCCGCTTCGTCGGGGTTCTGCATCGCTTTCTCGCCAATTTTCAGCGAAAGTTCCAGCCAGTCGTCCTTGTAGCACTTGAGCGTGTTGATGAACGGCGCATCGGCCTCGTCAGTATTGGCGTCGCAGAAGGCACCCATCATTTCGGTGAAGCCCATCAGCAACTTGCCGCCGGAGCCCAGCACCTTGCGACCAATCAGGTCCAGTGCCTGGATGCCGGTCGTGCCTTCGTAGAGCATCGCGATGCGCGCGTCACGCACGATCTGCTCCATACCCCATTCCTTGATAAACCCGTGACCGCCATAGACCTGTACGCCCAGGTTGGCTGCTTCGAAGCCGGTTTCGGTCACAAACGCCTTGGCAATCGGCGTGAGCAGCGCCAGGAGGTCATCCGCTGCTTTTGCTTCTTCCTCGGTGCCACGATGCACGATGTCACCCTGCTGTGACAGGAAGTACAGCAGCGCGCGGCTGCCCTCTACAAACGCTTTCTGTGTCAGCAACATGCGGCGCACATCGGGGTGCACGATAATCGGGTCCGCCGGGCCGTTCGGGTTCTTGGGGCCCGTGAGGCTGCGCATCGCCAGTCGATCGCGGGCGTAGGCCAGGGCGCCCTGGTAGGACAGTTCACCGTGGGCCAACCCCTGGATGGCGGTGCCGATACGCGCGGTATTCATGAAGGTAAACATGGCGTTCAGGCCGCGGTTGGGTGGCCCGATCAGGTAGCCGGTGGCGCCGTCGAAATTGAGCACACAGGTGGCCGAGGCCTTGATCCCCATTTTCTTCTCGATGGAAGCACAGTGCACGCCGTTGCGCTCACCCAGGCTGCCGTCATCGTTCACGTTGAACTTGGGCACAATAAACAGCGAGATACCCTTGGTACCCTCGGGCGCATCTGGCAGGCGCGCCAGCACGATATGGACGATATTCTCGGCCATGTCGTGTTCGCCGGCGCTGATGAAGATCTTGGTGCCGGAGATGGCATAACTGCCGTCGGCGCGCGGTTCCGCCTTGGTGCGCAGCAGGCCCAGATCGCTGCCGCAGTGGGCCTCGGTCAGGCACATGGTACCGGTCCAGCCACCTTCCACCAGGCGCGTCAGGTATTTCTGCTTCTGCGCTTCATCGCCGTGCGCTTCGATGGTTTTGATTGCGCCATGGCTAAGCCCGGGGTACATCAGCCAGGACCAGTTGGCGGTACCTGCCAGTTCGTTGGCGATGATACCCAGCAGGTCGGGCATGCCCTGGCCACCGTAGGCGGTATCGGCAGCGAGTGCTGGCCAGCCGTTGGCCACGAACTGCTGGTAGGCCTCTGGAAAACCCTTGGGCGTGGTGACAACACCATCCTTCCAGGTGCAACCCTCGTCATCGCCCGGCTCGTTGAGCGGCGACAGGACGTTCTCGGCAAACTTGGCGCCCTCTTCAACGATGGCGTCCATCAGTTCCTGGGTCGCCTCTTCATAACCCGGCAGGCGCTGATACAGGGCCTCGGACTCCAGTAGCTCATTCATCACAAACCGGATATCACGGAGCGGTGCTTTGTACTGCGGCATGCTGTTACCTCGCAATGCGGTTGAACCTATGTTTTCATCGCACACATTCTGCGCGAATTACAACCGAAGTCAAATAACTTTTGCGAAAATTGCTGGGTACCGCACAGGCGGCGAGGCGGGTGGCAACGCGTTCCGGGGTGCTGGCTGCACCCCGAAAAACCTATAAAAGTGCTTTTATATCAATGTATTGCGCAGCTTTTTCCGGATCGAAAGGGACCAGGTGTGGCAGCTCACCCAACAGTGGGGCAGGCAGGAGCTGACGCAAAGTGTCCACATTTTCTTCATGGCAGGCCATGCGCTCACCCACCTGGTTGGCCACCCAGCCGGCCAGCTGCAGCCCATCGGCGCGGATGGCCTCGGCGGTGAGCAGGGCGTGATTGATACAGCCCAGCCGCATACCCACTACCAGGATAACATCGCTGCCCAGTGCGATCGCGAGGTCCGCCAGGGTTTCCCGAGGACCCAGTGGTACGCGCCAGCCCCCGGCCCCTTCGACCAGCACCAGATCAGCGCCGCTGGCGAACACGCCGCGGCACAGGCCGGCCAGCCGCTCCACCTGCAGGCGCTTGCCCGCCTGCGCTGCGGCAATGTGCGGGGCGATCGCCGGTTGCAGGGCCACCGGGTTGATCTGCTCGTAGGGCAAGGGCATGTTCATCGCCGCCTGCAGAGCCAGTGCGTCCTCGTTGCGGCCCTGTGCGTCACAGCCGGCCGCCACCGGTTTGACAGCTGCCGTGCGCAGCCCCAGCGCACCTGCGGCGTGCAGCAACGCGCAGCTGACGGCGGTCTTACCCACTTCGGTATCGGTACCGGTGACAAAATACCTGCGGCTCATAGTTTCTCCAGATGCCCGTAAATGACGTCGTAGGTGGCTGGCAACCCGGCGGGTTCGCGCCATGCCTCGTAGGCCTGCACCATGGCAGCAAGGCGCTGGCGTCCGGTCAATCCGGCGGGGCGCTTGCTGTTCATGTTGTGTGCGCCCAGCGTTTTCAGTTCGTGCAGGAGTTCGGTCGCCTTGTTGTAGCGCAGCACAATACGCTCACTGCGCAGGGTGAGTCGTACCCCCGCTGTGATGTCTGCTGCCGCCTGCAGGGTTTCGGCCGGCAGGAAATCATTCACATGCTGGCTGCCATCCGCTGCCGCCCAGGACTGGCGCAGCTCCTGCAGGGTTGCCGGGCCCAGGGAGCTGAAGAAGCAGCGACCACCCGGCGCCAGCACCCGGCCCAGTTCGGCAAACAGCAGATCGGGGCGGTAGCACCACTGAAAGGCGAGGCTACTGAAGATGACGTCCACCGAACCGCTGGCAAGGGGCAGTGCCTCGGCGTCACCGGCGACCCAGACGGCGTGCTCTGTGTGCCGGTCACGCGCCCAGGAGAGCATGCCCTGCGCAAGATCCAGCCCGACATAAGCGGCCCCCGGATAGCGCTCCAGCAACGCCGGATGAAAATACCCCGTGCCACAGCCGAGGTCCAGCAGGGTGATCGAGCCCTTGCCTTCATTGTCTATTGAAGTAAGCAAACGCTCACCAACGTCGCGCTGTAACGCCGCCACGCTGTCATAGCGAGGCGCCGCGCGGCTGAAGGAGAGCGCAATCGCCTGCTTGCTCACCGGTGCCGCGGGAGCGGCCTCAGCCGCTTCACACACCGCCGCTGTGTCCACGGCGAAGCGGTACAGCGCCTCTGCCAGAGCCCCCGATGCGGCGCAGGGCAGCGCGTGACCGGCACCCGGTATCACCGACACGGAGGCCTCGGCGACGCCCGCCAGCCATCCGCACAGGGCTTCATGGACAGCGCCCGGCACCAGAGCGTCAGCTTCCGCCAGCAGGTGCTGTTGCGGGCAGGCCAACGCCGGAAGCAGGCTACGCGTGTCCAGTTCCGCCAGCCATTGCAGGCCGGCGGTGAGCGCGACGGCGTCCCAGCCCCGGCTTTGCGCCACCAGCTGCCGCGCCAGGGCGCGCTCAGCAGCGCAGCCGCGGGACTGCAGGGCGGAAAAGCGGCGCAGTGTACCGCCAGCATCCGCCGCCAGACCTGCCTGGAAACCGGCCAGCTGCGCCGCTGCCACACCGGGCCAGCTCCCCTCGGCGAGAAAGCGTGGGTTACTGGCCACAGTGACCAGCCCGGCGACGCGCTGCGGCGCTCGCGACGCCACGGCAGTGGCCAGCTGCCCGCCGAGGGACCAGCCGACATACACCGCGCTGGCCGGCGCCACCGCCAACACCTCCGCCACAACATCCGCCAGGTCGGCGCCGGGCCGCCAGTCAATCAGGGTAACGTTGGCCCAGCGTCGCAGCGCGGCCAGCAGCGGCCGCCAGCACTCGCTGCTGCCGGCCCAGCCGTGCAGCAGCACCAGGTCTGCTCTGGCCTGTTGCGCGGCGGGCAGGTATTCGGCTCTGGCCAACAGCTCAGGCATCGGGCCAGCACTCCGCCAGTGCCGCCAGCAGTGTGGCCACCTGCTGCGGCGTATGCGCTGCGCTCAGGGTGATGCGCAGCCGGGAGGTTCCCGCCGGCACAGTTGGCGGACGAATGGCGCTGATCAACAGGCCGCACTCACGCAACCGCTCGCTGAGGCGCACGGCGCGCCCGGCATCGCCCACCAGCAAGGGCTGAATGGCACTATGGGAGTCCAGCAGGGGTAGCTCGCACTGCAGGGCACCGCGCCGAAACCGGGCAATGTGCTCAGCGAGCTGCTCGCGCCGCCAGGACTCCTCATGCAGCAGTCGCAGGGCGGTGAGGCTGGCCGCCGCCAGCGCCGGGGGCATGGCCGTGGTATAGATATAGTTGCGTGTGGACTGGATCAGCGCTTCGATCAGCAGTTCGCTGCCCGCCAGAAAGGCGCCGGAGGTACCCAGGGCCTTGCCGAGGGTCGCCATCAGCACCGGCACTTCCGCCTCGCCCAGCCCGGCTGCCTGCACGCTGCCGGCACCTGCCTCCCCGTGCACACCGAAGCCGTGGGCATCATCCACCATCAACCAGGCGTCGCGACTGGCGCAGGTGGCGGACAGCTCGGCCAGCGGCGCCGTGTCGCCGTCCATGCTGAACACGCCGTCGACAGCGACCAGCGTGGGCCCGGCAGCAGCGTCGAGTTTGCGCGCCAGGTCGGCACAGTCGTTGTGGGCAAAGCGGCGCAGCCGTGCGCCACTGTGCAGGCCACCGTCAAGCAGCGATGCGTGGTTGAGACGATCCTGCAATACGGTGTCGCCGGGCCGCAGCAGGGCCTGCAGAATGCCGGTGTTGGCGGCGTAACCGCTGGAAAACAACAGCGCCCGGGGTCTGCCGGTGAAGGCAGCGAGCGCCTCCTCCAGTTCGCGGTGCGCGGCACTGTGGCCGCACACAAGATGGGATGCGCCGCTGCCCACGCCCCAGCGCGTCGCGGCATCGCGCAGGCTAGCGATGACCTTGGGGTGTGCGGCGAGGCCGAGGTAGTCGTTGCTGCAGAAATTCAGGTAGTCGCGGCCCGCCAGCCGCACCACTGGCCCCTGGGCGGACTCCAGGGTCAGGCACTGGCGATACAGACCGGCGGCACGGCGCTCTTCCAGCACCGCCCGGAGACGCTGCGGGAAGGCCTCCTTCATGGCGCTGGCGGCTAGTGCGCCGCCGCTGCGTCGTAGAACTGCGGCGTGGGCACCTGCGGAGCGCTCGCCACCTCACGCTGCTCCGGACGAATACCCAGACGCTGGAACAGGGCCATGTCGGCATTGGCCTGCGGGTTGGGCGTGGTGAGCAGTTTCTCGCCGTAGAAGATGGAGTTGGCGCCCGCGAAGTACGCCAGCGCATGCATCTCTTCACTCATGGATTCACGCCCGGCAGACAGGCGCACATGGGAGGCGGGCATCAGGATGCGCGCCACAGCGATGGTGCGGATAAAGTCGAAAGGGTCCAGGTCAGCCTCATCGGCCAGCGGCGTGCCCTCGACCCGCACCAGCATGTTGATGGGAACACTTTCGGGGTGCTCGGGCAGATTGGCCAGCTGCTGCAGCAGCCCGGCGCGGTCGCGCTGGGACTCGCCCATGCCGACGATGCCACCGCTGCACACTTTCATGCCGGCCTCGCGCACATGGGAGAGTGTGTCCAGCCGGTCCTTGTAGGTACGCGTGGTGATGATCTCGCCGTAGTATTCGGGCGAGGTGTCAAGGTTGTGGTTGTAGTAGTCAAGCCCGGCCTCGGCCAGCTCCTTCGCCTGCGCCTCGGTCAGCATGCCCAGGGTCATGCAGCTTTCCAGACCCAGTTCGCGCACGCCCTTGACCATGGCCACCACGTAGGGCATGTCGCGGGCCTTGGGTGAACGCCAGGCTGCACCCATGCAGAAGCGGGTGGCGCCGCTGGCCTTGGCCGCCTGTGCCTGCGCCAGCACCTTTTCCACTTCCATCAGCTTTTCCGCTTCCAGCCCCGTGTCATAGCGATTGCTTTGCGGACAGTATGCGCAGTCTTCCGGACAGGCGCCGGTTTTGATGGAAAGCAGTGTGCTGACCTGCACCTCGTTTGGGTCAAAATAGGCGCGGTGCACACTGTGCGCCCTGAACAGCAGGTCGTTGAAGGGCAGCGCCAGCAGGGCTTCGATTTCGCCGCGGCTCCAGTCGTGGCGGAGCGAGGCAGGAGCGGAGGCGGGAGCATTCATGACAGGTATCCAGAGAGACAGTGGGCAAGCCAACATGATAAGCCGCACCCCGTCGCTGTCAACCTGTGGCACACACCTTGGTTAACAGGTGGGCGCGCCTGCTCGCGGATACCCTCTTCCCGCAGCAGTGCCTGCTGTGTCGGCTGCCCAGCGCCAGCCACCTGCCGCTGTGCGGCTGTTGCGCGGCACAGCTGGTGCCCAATCACCCCTGCTGCCCGTGTTGCGCCCTGCCGCTGGCTACCCCCGGCGGCGGCCTGTGCAGTGCCTGCACGCAGCGCCCGCCGGCGCTGGACAGGGTGCTCGCGCCCTATGTGTACGAGCCCTGCCTGGGCTACCTCATCGGGCAATGGAAATTCCAGCGCCAGCGACATCTGAGCGGCCTGCTCGCAGAACTCTGGCTTGCCGCAGTAGACCCACCGCAAGACCGCGACCTCCTGCTGCCCGTGCCCATGCACTGGCGGCGCCTGCTGCAGCGGGGTTTCAACCAGGCAACGTTGCTGGCCAGGGCGCTGCAGCACTGCGACTCCGCCCTGCAGCGGCTGCCAGTGGCGGAGCGCACGCTGCGCCGCCCGCGCGCGGTCCCTGCACAGTCGACCCTCACGGCACAGCAGCGCCTGCACAACCTGCGCGATGCGTTTAGCCTGCGCGCTCCGGTGCAGGGACGCCGCATCGCACTGGTCGACGACGTCATGACCACCGGCGCCACCGCCGAGACCATCGCCCGCCTGCTCAAGGACGCGGGCGCCGCCGATGTGCAACTCTGGTGCATCGCCCGGACTCCACCACCGGCGACCTGATACACTGCTCCCCTGGCACCGCCCGTCGCGGTCGCTGCCTGGAGTGCGTCAATGAGCGAAGCCCAACATCCCTATGATCGCCTGTCGCCGGACTGTGTCATCGACGCGGTCGAGTCCGCAGGCTACCTCTGCGATGCGCGACTGCTGGCCCTGAACAGCTACGAAAACCGCGTTTACCAGGTCGGCATTGAGGATGGGCAGCCGCTGATCGCCAAATTCTATCGCCCGGGGCGCTGGGACGACGCGCAGATTCTGGAGGAGCATGCCTTCAGTCTGGAACTGCAGGACGCCGAGATCTCGGTGGTGGCCCCACTGGTCGACGCATCCGGCAACAGCCTGCACCGTCATGACGGCTTTCGTTTCGCCCTGTTCCCGCGCCGCGGCGGCTACCCGCCAGAGCTCGACAATATGGGCAGCCTGCTGGTACTGGGGCGCACGCTGGGGCGCATCCACGCGGTGGGCGCCAGTGCGCGCTTCCGGCACAGGCCCACCCTCAGCATTGACGGCATGCTCACGCACAACCGTGACTATCTGCTGGAACACTTCATTCCCCGCGATCTGCAGCCCGCCTACGACAGCCTCACCCGGGACCTGCTGGCGGCCGTGATTCAGCTCTACGGGGAGGTACAGGAGCGGGATCTGATCCGTGTGCACGGCGATTGCCACGTCGGCAACATTCTCTGGCGCGATGACTGCGCGCATTTTGTCGACCTGGATGACTGCTGCATGGCACCCGCCGTGCAGGATCTGTGGATGTGCCTGAGCGGTGAGCGCCACGAGCGCGAGCTGCAACTGGCCGAACTCATTGAGGGCTACAGCGAATTCTGTGACTTTGCACCGCGCCAGCTGCGCTGGATAGAGGCACTGCGCACGTTGCGCCTGGTGAACTACGCCGCCTGGCTGGCGCGCCGCTGGACTGACCCGGCCTTTCCGCGCAGCTTCACCTGGTTCAACACCGAGCGCTACTGGGCCAACCACATCCTGGAGCTGCGTGAGCAGCTCTCGGCGCTGCAGGAGGAACCGCTGCGCCTGTTGTAGGCCCCGGGGTCTAGCCCCGGGGTGCTCCCGCGGGATACAGCACCGACCACAGCCAGCGCAGCAGTGAGTTGCCACGCAGCACCTCGCGGTCCACCGCATCGAAAAACGCCTCGGCGCCCTCCGGGTCCGCAAACAGATCCATGCGGGTGGTGAAACCGCGCTCCGGGTCCAGCTCTTTCACCACGCGCGCGGGATTGCCCGCCACCACCACGTTGGCCGGCACGTCCCGGGTGACCACCGCCTGTGCCGCCACCACGCTGTTTTCGCCGATGGTCACGCCTTTCAGCACGGTCGCGTGGTCACCCAGCCACACGTTGTCTCCGATGTGCACCGGTGTGGGCTCGGGGGCGCGGGCCGTGCGGTCATACAGGGTGTGCCAGTCAGAGTCTGTGACGTAGGAGCCGTTGGCCATCATCACGCCGTCACCGAGCACGATTTCATCGCTGGCACTCAGGCGGGCGCCGGGGCTCATGAGCACACAGTCACCGATCTGAATGCGTCCCTGCCCCGCCTCGCGCCCCCACACCCCAATCTGCACCCGATGCATGGGTTCGCCAATGGCGGTGAAGCAGCGCCCGATGTGGATGTTGGCCCCGGAAATGTGCACATACCACGGCTTCATGATGGTGTGATGCGGCCCCAGAGACGTGCAGCGGGGGCGCAGGAAGTAGTCGGCATACCAGCGCCGGTAGCGCAGGTAGATTTGCTTCAGCCAGTACGGGCGCAGATCCTGGTGCATGGCACAATTCCCTGGTTGGTCGTGGTGGCGGCGCGATTTATGATGGCAATCCCGCTGGCGCAACTCAAGCGCTGGCTGCACTGTTACAGGAGCCGACCCCGCGTGCAAGCTTCCTCCCGCCCGGTGACCAGCAACCAGCAGGGGCTGCACCCGCGCCTGGTGCACACTGTGCGCCGGCACCTTGAGCACGCCTCCCAGGCGCCGCTGGCGGCGCACAATGCGGACGCCTGGCGCAGGCTCGCGCAGCGGCTGGCGGAGGACTCGCGACCGCTGGTGCTGGATTCCTTCTGCGGCACCGGCATGAGCACGGCGCGGCTCGCCGCCGCCCACCCCGGGCATCTGGTGGTTGGCATAGACCGCTCAGCGCACCGGCTGGCGCTGCACCAGCACGACGAGCATCCGCCGTATCTGCTGCTGCAGGCCGAGTGCGAGCCCCTCTGGCGTGCATTGGCGGGCGCCGGCCGCGGCGTGGACTACCACTACCTGCTGTATCCCAACCCCTGGCCCAAGGCGCGCCATCTGCAGCGCCGGATTCATGGCCACCCGGGTTTTGCCGACCTCCTGGCCCTGGGCGGCAGGGTGGAACTGCGCTCCAACTGGCAGCTGTACGTCGAGGAGTTCGGCGTGGCCATGCACATCGCCGGCGTGCACGGGGTTGTGCAGCGGCTGCCCGATGGCCCGTCCCTGACCCGCTTCGAAGCCAAGTACAGGGCCAGCGGTCACGCGCTGTGGCGATACCGGGCTCGTATACGCTAAAGTGTTCGCCCGGAAACGAGGAACTGACATGGCCACCAGGAAAGCCGACCCGGTCTGGGACCGGATAGTACAGGAGACGCAGCAACATGCGGCGGAGGAACCGATCCTCGCCAGTTATCTGCACGCCACTATTCTCAATCACAACAACCTGGAGTGCGCGCTGAGCTTTCACCTCGCCACCCAGCTGGACAGCCCGACCGTATCCTCCCTGCTGCTGCGCGAGGTCATCCTCGAGGCGCTGAAGGACGATGCCGCCCTGCGCAAGGCCATTCGCGCCGACCTGCTGGCGGTCGAGGAGCGCGACTCAGCCTGTCAGGAAATCTACATTCCCTTCCTCTACTTCAAGGGCTTTCACGCGCTGCAGACCCACCGCGTGGCACACTGGCTCTGGCAACGCGGCCGCCACTCACTGGCACTGTTCTTCCAGAACCGGGTTGCCGTGGAATTTGCCGTGGACATTCACCCGGCGGCGCGCCTCGGCAGCGGCATCATGCTGGACCACGCCACCGGCCTGGTGATCGGCGAAACCGCCGTGGTCGGTGACAACGTCTCGATCCTGCAATCGGTCACGCTGGGCGGCACCGGCAAGGAACACGGTGACCGTCATCCCAAGATCGGCAACGGCGTGCTGATCAGCGCCGGGGCCAAAATCCTCGGGAATATCCGGGTGGGCGATGGTGCCAAGGTGGGTGCCGGCAGCGTGGTGCTGGACGAGGTGCCTCCGCACACAACCGTGGCTGGCGTGCCGGCCAAGGTGGTGGGCAAGCCCACGTCGCAATCCCCGGCGCTGGAGATGGACCACAGCTTCTGCTGCGACCCCGAGCAGGAGCTGGCCTGCGAGGATGCCGCGCAGGCGCAACGCCGACGCTGACAGCAGGCCGTCAGTCGTTGTGGTGGTACTGGGGCGACAGCTCCTGCACCGCCTCCACAAACGCGGTGACGTGATCGGGATTCACCCCCGGTGTGATGCCGTGCCCCAGGTTGAACACGTGGCCTGGGCCGTGGCCGTACCCCGCCAGTATGCTGCCCACTTCCTCACGAATCCGCGCCGGCGAGGCATACAGCATCGAAGGATCCATGTTGCCCTGCAACGCTACCCGATCACCCACCTGTGCACGCGCCGCACCGATGTCCGTGGTCCAGTCGATGCCCACGGCCTGGGCACCCGCATCGGCAATGGCGGGCAGCCACTGACCGCCGCCCTTGGTGAAGAGAATGACCGGCACCTTGCGTCCGTCCGCCTCGGTGGGCAGTCGGCTGATGACCCGCTGCATGTATTTCAGCGAGAACTCCTTGTAGGCCGCGGCGCTCAGTGCGCCGCCCCAGGTGTCGAAGATCTGCAGCGCCTGGGCCCCCGCCTTGACCTGTTCGGCCAGGTAATCGGCTACCGCATCGGCGAGCAGGGCGAGCAGCTGGTGCATCAGCTCGGGCTGGTCGTAGGCCATGCGCTTCACCTGGGAGAAGTCCTTGGAAGCGCCACCCTCGACCATATAGGTGGCCAGCGTCCAGGGGCTGCCGGAAAAACCGATCAACGGCACGCTGCCATTCAGCTCACGGCGAATGGTACGCACGGCATTCATGACGTATCCCAGGTCGTCCGCCGCCGTAATGGCGTTAAGCCCGGCCAGGTCAGCTTCACTGCGCACGGTTTTGCGGAATTTCGGCCCCTCACCTTCTTCGAAGTACAGGCCCAGCCCCAGGGCATCGGGCACGGTGAGAATGTCACTGAACAGGATCGCTGCATCCATGGGGTAACGGCGCAGCGGCTGCAGCGTCACCTCACAGGCCAGCTCGGCATTCTTGCACAGGTCGAGAAATGAGCCCGCCTGTTCGCGGGTGGCACGGTATTCGGGGAGATAGCGCCCGGCCTGTCGCATCATCCACACCGGGGTGCGGTCAACGGGCTGGCGTTGCAGGGCGCGCAGGAAACGGTCGTTTTTCAGTTCGGTCACAGAATCTCCGTGTGCAGTTTGGCGGATACGGCCGGCTCAGACCTCGAGAAAATCCAGAATGCCCTCGGCGGCCTGGCGTCCTTCCCAGATGGCGGTGACCACCAGATCAGAACCGCGCACCATGTCACCGCCGGCAAACACCTTGGGGTTGGTGGTCTGGAAACGGTACGCCTGCTCCTCGGGCGCGATCACGCCGTCCCACTCGTTGACCTGCACGCCCAGTTCCCGCAGCCAGGCTGGCGGGTCGGGCTGAAAACCAAACGCGATGATGACGGCGTCCGCTTCCAGCACCTTCTCGCTGCCCGGAATGGGCTGCGGTTGGCGGCGGCCGCCAGCATCCGGCTCGCCCAGTTCGGTGGTCACCATCTTCACGCCGCAGGCACGACCGAAGTACTCAACGATCTCGATAGGCTGGCGGTTGAACAGGAATTCCACCCCCTCTTCCCGGGCGTTGGCCACTTCCTTGCGCGAGCCGGGCATGTTCAGTTCATCGCGGCGGTAGGCACAGATCACGTGCTCCGCCTGCTGGCGCACCGCCGTGCGCACACAATCCATCGCGGTATCCCCGCCACCCAGGACCACCACGCGCTTGCCCTTGAGGTTCACGTAATCCGACGGATCCTGCTCATAGCCGCGATTGTGGTTGACGTTGCCAATCAGGTAGGGAAGCGCCTTGTGCACCCCAGGCAGGTTCTCGCCGGGGAACCGACCCTGCATGGCCTTGTAGGTACCCATGCCGAGGAATACGGCGTCGTACTCTTCCATCAACTCGGCCACGCTGATGTCGCGGCCAACCTCGGTGTTCAGGCGAAACTCAATGCCCATGCCCTCAAATACTTCACGGCGACGCACCATGACATCCTTTTCGAGTTTGAACTCGGGAATACCGAAGGTGAGCAGGCCGCCGATTTCCGGGTAGCGGTCGAAGACCACCGGTTTGACACCGGCGCGGGTCAGCACGTCGGCACAGCCCAGACCCGCGGGGCCGGCGCCGATGATGGCCACTTTCTTGCCGGTGGGCACCACCTTCGACATATCCGGTCGCCAGCCCATGGCCAGCGCCGTGTCGGTGATGTATTTCTCGGAAGAGCCGATGGTGACGGCGCCGTAGCCATCGTTCAGGGTACAGGCGCCCTCGCACAGGCGATCCTGCGGGCACACGCGGCCGCACACCTCAGGCAGCGTGTTGGTCTGGTGGCTGAGCTCGGCCGCTTCGAACAGGTTCCCTTCACTGACCAGCTTCAGCCAGTTGGGAATGAAGTTGTGTACCGGGCACTTCCACTCGCAATAGGGGTTGCCGCACTCCAGACAGCGGTGCGACTGCTCCGCCGCCCGATCTGCGGTGAAGGATTCATAGATCTCGACGTACTCTGTCTTGCGCGTCTCGACGCTTTTCTTGTTGGGATCGGTCCGACCCACGTCGATAAACTGGAAATCATTCGACAAACGCTTGCTCATAACGCTTTCGCCTCCCGGCGCCTAGTCGGTGTTACGCAGACGTGACAGCAGCTGGTTGAAGTCCGCCGCTTTCGGCTTGACCAGCCAGAACTTGCCCACGTAGTCCTCAAAGTTATCCAGCAATTCCAGACCCCAGGCCGAACCGGTCTCCTGCGCAAACTCGCGTATCGTGGTGCGCAGGTGGTTGCGGTAGGGCTCCATGTACTCGGAGTTGACCCGGTGGATGTCCACAAGCTCGCTGTTGTACTTGTCGATGAAGGAACGGTCCTGGTCCAGCACATAGGCGAAGCCGCCGGTCATGCCCGCGCCGAAGTTCACGCCCGTAGGCCCGAGCACCGTCACCGTGCCGCCGGTCATGTACTCGCAGCAGTGGTCGCCCGCACCTTCAACGACCGCCTGCGCGCCACTGTTACGCACCGCAAAACGCTCGCCGGCGATACCCGCCGCATAGAGGCGCCCACCGGTGGCACCGTAAAGACAGGTGTTGCCGATAATCACCGTATCCTGAGAGCGGAAGTTGGCATCACGCGCGGGGAATACCACCAGTTTCCCGCCCGCCATGCCCTTGCCGACATAGTCGTTGCAGTCGCCTTCGAGGTACATGTGCAGGCCGCCCGCATTCCACACGCCAAAGCTCTGCCCGGCCGTGCCCGTCAGGCGCAGCACGATGGGTGCGTCTTCCATGCCGTTATTGCCGTAGCGCTGCGCGATTTCGCCCGACAGCCGTGCACCGATGGAACGGTCGCAGTTGGTCAGGGCAAATGCGTACTCGCCACCGCTGCGCGATTCGATGGCGGGCAGCGCCGCAGCCACCATGGCTTCGGCCTTTTCCGCGCGATCGAAAGGATAGTTGGCCACCACCTGGCAATACTCGGGCTGGCCTGCCGAGCTCGCGTCCTTGTGCAGAATGGGCGCCAGGTTGAGTCGCGACTGCTTTGGCGTCGTGCCGGGCAGCCGTTCCAGAAGGTCGGTGCGGCCGATCAGGGCCTCCAGCGACGGCACGCCCAGACGCGCCAGCCACTCGCGTGTTTCCATGGCGATGAAGGTGAAGAAATGCGTCACCATCTCGATCGTGCCATTGAAGTGATCCTGCCGCAGTTTTTCGTTCTGCGTGGCGACACCGGTAGCGCAGTTGTTGAGGTGACAGATGCGCAGATACTTGCAGCCCAGCGCCACCATGGGCCCGGTGCCAAACCCAAAGCTCTCCGCGCCCAGAATGGCCGCTTTGACGACATCCAGACCGGTCTTCAGGCCGCCGTCGGTCTGCAGGCGAATGGCACCGCGCAGGCCGTTGCCGCGCAGGGTTTGCTGCACCTCAGCCAGGCCCAGTTCCCAGGGGGAGCCGGCATAGCGGATGGAGGTCAGCGGGCTGGCGGCGGTGCCGCCGTCATAGCCGCTGATGGTAATCAGGTCGGCATAGGCCTTGGCAACGCCCGCGGCGATGGTACCCACGCCCGGTTCCGACACCAGCTTGACCGACACCAGCGCCTTCGGGTTCACCTGCTTCAGGTCGAAGATCAGCTGCGCCAGGTCCTCAATGGAATAGATGTCATGGTGCGGCGGCGGTGAAATGAGCGTTACGCCAGGCACCGAGTAGCGCAGGCGCGCAATCAGTTCATTCACCTTGCCGCCCGGCAGCTGGCCACCTTCACCGGGCTTGGCACCCTGCGCCACCTTGATCTGCAGCACTTCGGCATTGACCAGATAATGCGGCGTGACACCGAAGCGGCCGGAGGCGATCTGCTTGATCTTGGAACTGCGCTCGGTACCGTAGCGTGCGGGATCCTCGCCACCCTCACCGGAGTTGGAGCGCGCACCCAGCCGGTTCATGGCGGCTGCCAGCGCCTCGTGCGCTTCGGGGCTGAGTGCGCCCAGCGACATCCCCGCGGAATCGAAACGCGGCAGAATGGCGCTGATCGGTTCAACCTCATCGAGGTCCAGCGGCTTCTCCGCCAGCACGGGTTGCAGCAGGTCGCGAATCGTTGCCACCGGGCGGGTGTTGACCAGCTCGGCGTAGCGTTGATAGGTCGCATAGTCCCCGGTGGCGACAGCCAGCTGCAGCGTGGTCACCACGTCGGGGTTGAAGGCGTGGTATTCCTGCCCGTGCACGTATTTCAACAGGCCGCCCTGCTGCAGCGGCTTGCGCGGGTTCCAGGCCAGCTTGGCCAGGTGCCGCTGGTCCTGTTCCAGTTCGGCAAAACCGGCACCCTCGATCCGCGAAGCCACGCCGCAGAATGCGGTATCCACCACCTCGCGCGCCAGACCCACTGCCTCGAACAGCTGCGCGCCGCGGTAGGAGCTCACCGCGGAGATGCCCATCTTGGACATGATCTTGAGCAGGCCCTTGTTGATGCCCTTGCGATAGTTTTTGTAGCAGGTGCTCGGTTCACCGAGCAATTCGCCATCGCGTATCAGGTCCTCCAGCACACTGTAGGCGAGATAGGGGTAGATCGCCGTTGCCCCGAACCCCAGCAGGCAGGCCACCTGGTGGGAATCGCGGGCACTCGCCGTCTCGATGACCAGATTGGCATCGCAGCGCAGGCCCTGGCGGATGAGGTGATGGTGCACCGCGCCCGTGGCGATCAGGCTGTGAATCGGCAGGCGCGTCGGGGCGATGGAGCGGTCGGAAATGATCAGGATGGTCGCGCCATTGCGCACCGCCTGCTCCGCAGTATCCACCAGCTTCGCCACCGCCTGCTGCAGGTTCATCTCGGCCGGGTCGTAGGTGCCGTCGATATCGCAGACATCAAAGCCCGGGCGATTCAGCGACAGCAGCGTATTGAACTTGCCCTGGGACAGCACCGGCGAACTGAGGATGATCCGGTCAGCGTGCTCCGGCCCCTCGTGGAATACGTTTTTCTCGGCGCCTAGGTCGGTCTCCAGGGACATCACGATCGCCTCCCGCAGGGGGTCGATCGCGGGGTTCGTCACCTGAGCGAATTTCTGCCGGAAGAAGTCATAAAGGGGGCGCTCCTGCCGCGACAGGACTGCCATGGGCGTATCGTCACCCATTGAACCCACCGCCTCGTTACCCGACTCCGCCAGCGGACGCAGTACCTGGTCGCGCTCCTCGAAGGTCACCTGGAACATCTTCTGGTAGGGCTTGAGCATATCGGGCTCGATGCCCGGCGCCTGCTCACCACCGAAGGTGCCCTCAACGTGGTAGGAGTTCTCCTTCAACCAGCGCTTGTAGGGGTGGCGGCTCTTCAGGCGGTTGTCGATATCCGCCGTGTGCAGCATCTCGCCGGTCTGGGTGTCGACCATGAGGATCTGCCCGGGGCCGACACGGCCCTTGGCGATCACGTCTTCACTGCGGTAGCCGTGGGTACCCACTTCCGATGCCAGCGTGATGAAGCCGTCCTTGGTTTTCACCCAGCGCGCGGGACGCAGGCCATTCCGGTCCAGCAGACACACCGCATAGCGCCCATCCGTCAGCACGATGCCGGCGGGGCCGTCCCAGGGCTCCATGTGCATGGAGTGATATTCATAGAAGGCCCGCAGGTCGGGGTCCATGTCCTCCATGTTCTGCCACGCCGGGGGAATCAGCATGCGCAGCGCGCGGGGCATGTCCACACCCCCGGTCAGCAGTACATCCAGCATGTTGTCGAGGCTGGAAGAATCCGAACCGGTGCGATTCACCAGCGGCGCGATGTCGCTGATGTTGGGCAGACGGTCTGACTGGAACAGCGCCGTGCGCGCCTCGGCCCAGTTGCGGTTGCCATCAATGGTGTTGATCTCGCCATTGTGCGCCAGCAGCCGGAACGGCTGCGCCAGCGGCCAGCGCGGCATGGTGTTGGTGGAGAAGCGCTGGTGGAACACGCAGATTGCGGTCTCCAGGCGCTCGTCGTCCAGGTCGTGGTAGAAGCGCGGCAGGTCTACCGGCATTACCAGGCCCTTGTAGGCAATCACGCGGCCCGACAGGCTGCAGATGTAGAAATCCGGGTCGCTTTCGTTGGCGATCTCCGCCTTGCGGCGCGCCACGAACAACTTGGTGGAAAGCTCATCGGCACTGAGGCCCGGAGCACTGAAGAACACCTGCTCGATACGCGGCAGTGTCGCGAGAGCAATTTCGCCGCAGACACTGCTGTCGGTCGGGACTTCCCGCCAGCCCACAACGATCAGCCCCTGGTCGGTGAGCGCCTTCTCCATCCCCGCACGCGCGGCCGCTGCGCGACCCTCATCCTGGTTCAGGAAAATCTGCCCGACGCCGAAAGGTTCCTCCAGTTCGGCGCCGAAAGCCTCACGCGCCAACGTGCGCATGAAGGGAACGGGCATCTGCAAGAGCAGGCCGCAGCCGTCACCGGTCTTGCCATCCGCCGCGATACCGCCCCGGTGCGTCATGCATGTCAGCGACTCAATGGCGGTCTGCAGCAACCGGTGGCTGGCATCGCCCGCACTGTGGACGATCAGGCCGAAGCCACAGTTGTCGCGGAATTCTTCAGGGCTAAACAAGCCTGCACTCATACTGTGTCCAGAATAGGTAATAAAAACAAACGGTTACACCGACACGCCCCGTACCTCGGCAGCACTCGGGCGAAAGGGGGAGGTCATTTTACACAGTTGCGCAGTGTGGAACAAACCACCTCAACAGGGGCTGGCCGCACGTGCCTGGGCCGCGCCCAGCAAGCCCTCGAGTTCTTCTCCGGTCACGTCGTCGACAATGCAGGCGTCGCCTATCTCGCGCAACAACACCAGCCGCATACGGCCATCCACCACCTTCTTGTCGCGCCCCATGAGGTCAATGAACATCGCTGGCGTCATACCGGCGGGAATATCCAGCGGCAGGCGCGCCTCACGCAGCAATGCTGCAAGCCGCGACACTTCGTCCTCAGCTATCCAGCCCCGGGCGACCGACAGGCGCAGCGCAAGCAGCATACCGACCGCAACCGCCTCACCGTGCAACCAGCTGCCGTAACCCTGGGCGGTCTCAATGGCGTGGCCGAAGGTATGCCCCAGGTTGAGGATCGCACGCACGCCACCCTCCCGCTCATCCGCCGCCACCACCTGGGCCTTCAGTGCACAACTGCGCTCGATGGCCTCGGCAAGGGCGCTGTCGTCGCGGCCCAGCAGGCGCGGCATGGCCTCAAGCAGCCAGGCATAAAAGTCGGCGTCACAGATCAGGCCGTACTTGATAACCTCGGCGAGGCCGGCAGACAGCTCACGCGCCGGCAGCGTGTGCAGGCTGTTGGTGTCAATGAACACGGCCCGCGGCTGATGGAACGCGCCAATCATGTTCTTGCCAAGGGCGTGGTTGACTGCGGTCTTGCCGCCCACGGAGGAGTCCACCTGGGCGAGCAAGGTTGTTGGTACCTGAATGAACTCGACCCCGCGCTGGTAGCAGGCGGCGGCGAAGCCGGTGATATCGCCAACCACCCCGCCACCGACCGCAATCAGGGTTGTGCTGCGACTGTGGCGATCGGCCAGCAGGCGCTCAAGGATGTGTTCGAAGCTGGCCAGTGTCTTGTGTTGTTCGCCGTCGGGCAGGATGATCTCGGTGACCCGGCCTCCGTCGCCCAGGGCGGCGCGCAGCCGGGGCACGTAGAGGGGCGCTACCGTCACGTTACTGACAATGGCCACCTCGCGGCCGCGAACGTGCTGGCGCAGCAGCTGCGGGTCGGAGAACAGGTCGCGGCCGATGTAGACCGGATAACTGCGCTCTGCCAGATCGACATGAACGGTATGCATAATGACGGACACAGGGCACCCCACGGTAAAAGACTGCTATTCTAGCCCCGCGATCCCCCTCTGTCTTCAGCGCTCGGCGGTGAGCGCCTCCATCAGGCGCTGGGCGACCGTGCGCGGGCTGCAGCCGTCCGTGTCGATGATATAATCGGCAATTTCCCGGTACAGCGGGTCACGCACCTTGAACAGATCGCGCAGGACCGTCGCCGGGTTCCCTGACTGCAGCAGCGGTCGCTTGCGGTCGTTGCGGGTGCGACGCACCTGCTCGTCCACCGTTGCGTGCAGGTAGATGACGAAGCCGCGGCTTCCCAGGGCCGCGCGGTTCTCGGCGCGCATGATCACGCCGCCACCAGTGGCGAGGACGATGTCGTCCATCTGCGTCATTTCCTCCACCACCTGCTGTTCCCGGTCGCGGAAACCCGACTCGCCCTCAACATCGAATATCCAGGGGATATCAGCGCCCGTGCGATGCTCAATCTCGGTATCGGTATCCGCGAAGGCCAGGCCGAGCTGGCGCGCAAGGTACTTGCCAATGGTGCTCTTGCCGGCCCCCATGGGGCCGACCAGAAAGACGCGATGCAGATCCGGCATGTGACGTCAGGACACGCCCTAGTCCAGCAGACTGTCGGCAAGAATACGCGGCGTGATAAAGATCAGCGTTTCCGTTTTGGTCTTGGAATTGGACTCATTGCGGAACAGGCGGCCGATATACGGAATGTCGCCAAAGAACGGCACCTTGGTCACGGACTCGATGTCCTCGGTGCGGAACACACCGCCAAGCACGACCGTTTCACCGTTACCCACCAGCACCTGCGTAGTCAACTCGGTGGTATCGATGGACGGGATGAAGCCACCCTGGCCACTCGGCACCAGGTCGCCCAGCGAGTCCTGGGTAATCACCAGGTCCAGCAGGATGCGGTCGTCCGGCGTGATATTGGGCGTGACGTCCAGTTGCAGCACGGCTTCCTTGAAGGACGTGGTGTTCTGGCCGCTCAGCGAGCCTTCCTGATAGGGAATCTCAGAACCCGACTTGATGATCGCCTTCTGCTTGTCGCCGGTAATCACCTTGGGCTGCGACACCACCTCGCCATTGCCCGCCGCTTCCAGCGCCGACAGCTCGGCGGTCAGGAACAGGTCTTCACTGGTGAATCCGACGGCAAAGCCACCGGCCTTGGACGCGACACCGAGGTCGACCATCAGCGCGCCCGGGAAGTTCACGCCGCTGGCGGTGCCATCGATCACCGACTGGTTGATCGCCGCCACGTTTGCCGTATCGCCGGAGACGGACAGGGCATTGCCGTTCACATCAGAGTCGACAAAACCGCCGCCCCATTCAATACCCAGCTCCTGCTCCAGGTCAGACTGGGCGATCACGATACGCGCCTCGATCATCACCTGGCGGATCGGAATATCCACGAGGTCGATCAGGTCGCGGATTTCGGCCAGCTTGGACGCAGTTTCGGTCACGATCAGGGAGTTGGTGCGGGGCTCCACGATCACCGAGCCGCGCGGTGAAATCAGCGTACCACCATCCTCCGAGCCCGCTTCGAACAGGCTTACCACGCTCGCGGCACTGGCATAACGGATGCGGATAAACTCGCTCTGCAGGGGTGCCAGTTCGGCAATCTGTTTGTTCGCTTCGATCTGCTGGCGCTCACGCTCGGCGATTTCCGCCGCGGGCGCCACCATCAGCACGTTACCGACCTGGCGCTTGTCCAGGCCCTTGGTGCGCAGCACCAGTTCCAGTGCCTGGTCCCACGGCACGTTTTGCAGGCGCAGGGTGATGCGCCCGGACACGGTATCGCTCGCCACCAGGTTGAGCTCGGTAAAGTCGGCAATCAGCTGCAGCACGGCGCGCACTTCGATGTCCTGGAAGTTCAGCGAGATGCGCTCACCGACATAGGTGAACTCGTCGCGGCGCTCTTCCAGTTCTTTCTTGGACAGCGGCTTGACCGCAATCACATACTGGTTGTCCGTCTGGTACGCCAGGTAATCGAATTCACCCACGGTCTTCAGGGTCAGGGTTGCACCGCGCTCGGCACTGTTGACGTCCACGCTGGTCACCGGCGTGGCGAAATCGGTAACGTCGAAACGCCGCATCAGGTGCTCGGGCACACTGGTATCGAGGAACTGCACGCGGATATCACCGCGCTCGCTGAAAACGTTCACATCGACCGAGGGATTGCTCAGCTCCAGGGTCAGGCGTGCCTCACCGCTGCCTGCGCGCTGGAATTGCAGGTCGTTGATGGATGAGCGCTCGCGGGCAACCTGTTCGACACGCGCCGTGAGCGCATTGGGGTCGCTGGCCGGCTTGACGTAGTCGCCGCTGCTGCCCTGGCCCACCACCAGGAACAGGCTGTTGCCTTCAACCCGGGTTTCGTAGGGCACCAGTTTCACCAGGTTCAGCACCAGGCGCGTGCGGTCACCCGACTCGAGCACGACCACACCGGTAGCGTTGCCATAGGGCAGGGTGTAGCTTTTTTGCGGCAGCGCGCTGCGTGTGCCCGGGAAATCAATGGCAATCCGCGCCGGCTTCTCGATGGTGTAGGCCTCCATCGGAGGTGGCGTTTCATCGAAATCCAGTCGCACCTCGATCTTGCTGCCCGGGCGCGAGGCAAATTCGATATCCGTCACTGTCGGTGCCGCCTGCACGGCCTGGCCCAAGAGGCTGAAAACCAGCATTGCTGCCAGACGTTGCAGTGTACCACTCCGTCTGCAAGATCCCTCTTTCACGGCACTAATCCCCAAATTTGCTGTTTTTTTCAACATGGCTGTCACCAATGGCCCCTGCGTCAGATGCCGCTTAGATCGATTCTCCGCGGACGTTCCACCCAACCGTCCGCGGTACCGTCACTGACGATCTCCACCACCGCCACATAGGAATCCGTCATCTCGACGATCCGGCCGTGGTTGCGACCCAGGTAATTCCCCAGGCGCACACGGTGCACCCCTCCATCCGGGTCCCGAATCAGGGACCACTGGGTTCCACCGCGCTCCAGCGAGCCCACCATCGTCAGCGAATCGAAGGTGTATTGCTCGAGGAACTCGCGAGCCCGCTTTTCGTCTGGCTTGATTGCGCTGATAGCCTGCATCTGCGTGATATCACGCACCTGTACCGGGCGATCAAAGGGACTGCGCAAGGCGGTGGCACTGTAGGCAAAGGCCTCGTAGGCCTGAAAAGTCGGGATCGGCGCAATGATGCCGCCCGGCCGCGCACGCTTCTCCGCCATAAAAGCGTCCAGATCGCTGAAATTGTCCGACCCGCAGGCTGTCAGCAGCAGGGCTGCAGACACCGCAACTGCGGTCAGTCGCCACTCCATGCTCATGCTAGCCCTCTCCATCCTTGTAGCGATAGGTCTTGGCAGTAATGCTCATGTTGAGCGCGTTGCTGTTGCCCGACGGCGCCGTAATTGAAAAATCGTGCAGCGTGACGATACGCGGCAGGCCGGCCATACCGCTGATGAACGCCCCCAGGTCATGGTAGGAACCCGTCGCCGTGATCGCAATCGGCAGCTCAACGTAAAACTCGCGCGCCTGCTCCGGCTGCAAGGCGATACTGTTGATTTCCAGGCCATTCATCAGGCCCTTGTTGGTAATGTCCTCCAGCAGGCCCGGGACCTCGGTGTCGCTGGGCAACTGACTGACCAGGGCACCGAATGACTCTTCCATTTCCACCATCTGTACCTTGTAGGCTTCAAGGTTGGCCGCCTGAAAGGCCTTTTTCTCATAATCGCTGCGCAGGCGCTCTTCTTCGGCCTGCACGTTGCCCAGCGTGAGCTGCAGATCCTTGATGTGGTAGTAGTATCCGCCCGCAACAACCAGCACCAACAGCAGTACACAGAGCACCGCCTTGACCGCGGTCGGCCAGGACCCGATATTGTCGAAGTCGATATCGTTGACATCGAACTCCCGGAGACTGCGCAGGGTATCTTCGAGTGCCATGCCTTAACCTCCCGCGCCGCTATCGGATTCGGGCAACTGCACCTTCACCTTGAGATTGAACGTAGCCGCCTGATCACCATACTGGGTAGCAGCACGCACGGAATCCAGGTTTGGCTGCTGCAGCCAGTCGGAGGAATCCAGGCGCCGCATGAGGCTGGAGACGCGGTTGTTGGACTCCGCCACCCCGATCAGAACGATCTCGTTGTTGCTGCTTTGCAGGCTGGTGTAGAACACGCCGTCGGGCAGGGTGCGCACCAACTGGTCCATCACGCGGACGATAATCGGCCGGTTGCCCTGCAGCTCCTGGATGACGCGCATGCGGTCGATCAGCTGGTTGCGGCGACGCTCCAGCTCGCGGATCTCTTCCACCTGGCGATCCAGCACGCGGATATTTTCCGTCAGGTACTCGTTGCGCGCCTTCTGGTGGTCGATCTGGCCGTTGACGATGCGGTCGCCGAGAATCACCAGCCCGATGCCGATAAGCGCAACCATACCCAATAGGGCGAGGAACTCTTTCTTCCGTTCGGCCCGGCGTTCCTCACGCCAGGGAAGCAGGTTGATTTGTGCCATCAGTCAAAGCTCCGCAGGGCGAGTCCGCAGGCGATCATCATCGCGGGGGCATCGCTGCTCAGGGCAACCGCGTTGACCCGGGATGAGATGGTCATTTCGGCGAACGGGTTGGCAACGGCGGTGGGCGTACCCAGCTTGTCCTGCACCAGGTCGACCAGACCCTCCATGGAGGACACGCCGCCTGCGAGAATGATGTAGTCAACGTCGTTGTACTGACTGGAGGAGAAGAAGAACTGCAGCGAGCGCGCCACCTGCTGCACGACCGCCTCCTTGAAGGGAATCAGCACCTCGGGTTCGTAGTCGTCCGGCAGGCCGCCCTGTTTCTTGGCCAGACCGGCCTCTTCCAGCGGCAAACCGTACCGGCGCATGATTTCATCGGTAAGCTGTTTGCCCCCAAACAGCTGCTCGCGCGTGTAGATGGTCTGCCCGTTGTTCAACACGCTGAGCGTGGTCATGGTGGCGCCGATGTCTACAATGGCGACCATGCTCTCCAGCTCCAGGTTCAGCTGGCGCCGGATCAGGCCGTAGGCGCGCTCCATGGCATAGGCCTCAACATCCATGATGCGTGCGGTAAGGTCGGCACCTTCAATGGCATCCACGCGGGACTCGATCGTTTCACGCCGGCAGGCTGCCAGCAGAACCTCAACATGATTGGCACGCTCCGGCGACGCACCCTGGATCTCGAAATCAATTGCCACTTCATCCAGGGGGTACGGAATGTACTGATCCGCCTCCAGCGTCAGCTGCGTCTCCATGTCGTCCTCATTGAGACCGGCCGGCATGTCGATGATCTTGGTGATCACCGACGAACCCGCCACGGCGGCGGCGACCGCCTTGAGCTTGGTACGCGACTGCGCCACGACAGCTCGAATGGCGTTGGTGACGCCCTCGACATCGTTCACGTTTTTTTCGATGACCGCGTCCACCGGCAGGGAACTGACCGAGTAACTTTCTACCCGATATCGCCCTCCGGACTGGCTAAGCTCAAGCAGCTTTACCGTTGTGGAACTGATATCCAGCCCCAACACCGCCACCGACTTTTTCTTCCCTAGAATGCCAAGCAATTCGTTTTCCTATGTGTATCACTGACTTAGCTTGTTTTTATACACTACTACATTAATTTGTAGATATAGCATAATCAATACTGCAATCAAAAGCGAAAATACGCTTATAATTACCAAATGTTGCCTGCCCCCCTTCCGACTACAGTAATACAAGTCACTGCTTTGTAAAGGAATAAATGGGTTTCCTCCGCTTTTTATTGCGTTCTTCCGTGCTCGCCCTGCTGGGCCTGGGCTGGCTGCTTGCGGGCGTCTATTTATACCTTGACCCCGGATTGCCCGACGTGGAAACCCTCCGCGACGTCAGACTACAGACCCCAATGCAGGTGTATACCCGGGACGGCGACCTGATCGGCCAGTTCGGCGAACAGAAGCGCAATCCACTGCGTTTCGAGGACATTCCGCCGCAGTTTGTGCAGGCCCTGCTGGCCGCTGAAGACGACCGTTTCTTCGCCCACCGCGGCGTTGACCTCGCCGGCCTGATGCGCGCCGTGTCGGAGCTCGCGCTGACGGGTGAAAAGGGCTCCGGCGGCAGCACATTGACCATGCAGGTGGCGCGCAACTATTTCCTCAGCCTGGAGCGCACGTTCACACGCAAATTTAACGAGATCCTGCTGGCGATCAAGATTGAGCGCGCGTTGGACAAGGAAGAAATCTTTGAGCTGTATTTCAACCGCGTGTTTCTGGGCCATCGTGCCTACGGTTTTGAAGCCGCCGCACAGGTGTACTACGGCAGCGGCATCAAGGACCTGACACTGGCGCAGCACGCCATGCTCGCCGGCATTCCGAAAGCGCCATCGCGCAACAACCCCATCAGCGGGCCGCAGGCCAGCAAGGAGCGCCGCGACTGGATTCTGGGGCGCATGCTGTCGCTGGGCTACATCGACCGGGACAGCTGGGCGGAGGCGCTTGCCGAGCCGGCCAGCGCGCAGCACCATGGGGCGCAGCTGAGCTTCGCCGCACATTACGCGGCGGAAATGGCCCGCCAGGAAATGCTTGATCGCTACGGCATGGCGGCCTATACCGATGGCTACCACGTGTACACCACCATCAGCAGCGAGCTGCAGCAGCTGGCGCAGGAAACCGTGGTGCACGGCCTGATGACCTACGACAGGCGGCACGGCTATCGCGGTCCGGAGCGCCAATTGCCGCCGGACGCTGACGATGTGGCCGCCGACGCCACCACCCGCTGGCTGGAGGCCCTCGCCGACACCCCGGTGGTCGCCGGGCTCAGCCCAGCGATTGTGACCCGCCTGCGTGAAGACCGCGTCGACCTGCTGTTCAACGATGGCAGCACCGGGGAGTTGCTGTGGGACGACGGCCTGCGCCAGGCCAGCCCCTACCTTACCGAGAACTCCGTAGGCCGCGCGCCAGCCAGCATTGCCGATGTCGTGGCGGCCGGGGATCTCATCCGGGTACGACGCCAGGAAGATGGGCGCTGGCACCTCAGCCAGGTGCCGGCGGCGCAGGCGGCGCTGGTGTCCCTGGACCCGGACAACGGCGCCATCATCAGCATCGTGGGCGGGCTGGGCTTCGAGAACAGCAAGTTCAACCGCGCCACCCAGGCCCGCCGCCAGCCAGGCTCAAGCTTCAAGCCTTTCGTCTACAGCGCGGCGCTGGAGGCAGGCTTTACCGCTGCCAGCATCATCAACGACGCCCCCGTGGTACTCGAAGATGCCTCACTGGAGGATATCTGGCGACCGGAAAACGATGGCGGACGCTTCTACGGGCCCACGCGACTGCGCTGGGCGCTCACCCAGTCGCGCAACCTCGTTTCCATCCGCCTGCTGCAGCAGATTGGTGTCCCGGAGCTCATCCGCCACGTCGCGCGCTTCGGCTTCGACACCAGCAAGTTTGCGCCGGACCTGTCCCTGGCGCTGGGCACCCATGTGATGTCGCCGCTGGAGCTCGCCACCGCCTATGCGGTGCTCGCCAACGGCGGCTACGCGGTGAAGCCGTACCTGATTGAGCGCATCGAGGACATCGACGGGCAGGTTATTTTCGAGGCCGCACCCGCGACCGTGTGCCGCGACTGTTCGCCCGTCGAAGCGCCCGTCGAAGCCGACCCGGAGCGTGAGCTGCGCATGGAGGAAATCCTTGCCGGTGCCGGTGCGGCTGCGACGCCCCAGCGCCCACGCGCCGAGCGGGTCATGGACGAGCGCAGCAACTTCATCCTCACCAGCATCCTGCAGGATGTGATCAAACGGGGCACGGGGCGCCGCGCCCTGACCCTGGGGCGCAACGACCTCGCCGGCAAGACAGGGACCACCAACGGGCCCATGGACGCCTGGTTTTCCGGTTACAACCGCGACGTGGTGACCACGGCCTGGGTCGGCTTCGACAATTACACGCCCCTGGGGCGCCGGGAATTCGGCGGCACAGCGGCACTGCCCATCTGGATTGACTACATGCGCGGCGCCCTGCGCGACAGCCCGGACGTACAGCCGCCCCTGCCTCCGGGCGTGGTGCACGTACGCATCGACCCCGACACCGGCCTGTTGGCACGCCCGGGGCAACAGAACGCCATTTTCGAGTATTTCCGGGAGGACCAGGTGCCGGCGGCGAGCGGTGGAACAGGCGACAGCGGCCTGCGCGGCACCACGGAAGACCTGGTGCGGGATATCTTCTAGTCGTTAACCGCGACCCGGTGCGTAATTGTCGGGGTAGGGCACTCGGGCAACACCGCTGTCCACGGCAGCAAGCGCCACCGCCGGCGCAATGTGCTGCAGCAGTCGGGGGTCAACCGGCTTGGGAATGATGTAGCGCGGGCCGAAGCTCAGCTCGGTTTCGCCACAGGCCCTGAGCACCGACTCCGGTACCGGCTCGCGAGCCAGTTCGCTGAGCGCCTTCACCGCCGCGATCTTCATCGCTTCATTGATCGCGCTGGCACGGACATCAAGCGCGCCGCGGAAAATGAACGGAAAGCCCAGTACGTTGTTCACCTGGTTCGGATAATCCGAACGGCCGGTGGCCATGATCAGGTCATCGCGCACGCTGTGCGCCAGTTCCGGGCGAATCTCCGGGTCGGGATTGGAGCAGGCGAAGACGATGGGGCGGTCCGCCATGGACAACAGCATGTCAGCGCTGAGCAGATCGGCCCCCGACAGCCCCACAAACACATCGGCGCCGCGTACGGCATCGCTGAGGCTGCGCTTGTCGGTATTGTTGACGAACTCCTGCTTGTAGCTGTTCACGCCCTCGCGCCCGGCGTAAATCACACCGCGACGGTCGAGCATGAAGATGTTTTCCTGGCGAGCACCCATACTCACCAGCAAACGCATGCAGGCAATCGCCGCGGCGCCGGCGCCGAGGCAGGTAATCACGGCATCCTCAAGGCGCTTGCCCTGGATCTCCAACGCATTGATCATGCCCGCCGCAGTGACAATGGCGGTGCCATGCTGGTCATCGTGAAAGATGGGGATGGAGCAACGCCGGGCCAGTTCTGCTTCAATTTCAAAACACTCGGGTGCCTTGATATCCTCAAGGTTGATGCCGCCAAACGTGTCGGCGATGTTGGCCACGGTGTCGATAAAGCTGGCGCTGTCTTCGGTGTTGACTTCGATGTCCACCGAGTTGATGCCGGCGAAGCGTTTGAACAGCAGTGCCTTGCCCTCCATGACGGGCTTGCTCGCCAGCGAACCCAGATTGCCGAGCCCGAGCACGGCAGTGCCGTTGCTGATCACCGCAACCAGATTGCCCTTGCCGGTGTATAAATACGCGGCATCGACATCGGCGGCAATTTCACGACAGGGCTCGGCAACACCGGGGCTGTAGGCCAGCGCCAGCTCGGCCTGGGTTTCCGCAGGCTTGGTCAGCTCCATGCTGATTTTTCCGGGAACCGGCTTCGCGTGATAGTCGAGGGCCGCCTGTCTGAAATCTTTGCTCATAGTCAGAAATCCGCTGGTGACTGCGCTTGCGGGAGGGACGCACGAGAATATAGAAAAGCACTCGCAGCCACAAGCGCAGGCACTTCAAGGGCTTGTACCAGACACAAAAAAACCGGGAACCCCACGGCGCCCGGCTTTTGTTTGGCGGCTGCACAAGGCAGCCGCCTGAAGCAGCTTAACGCGATGCGCCGCGCGCGCCAAAACGCTTCTTGAAGCGGTCAACGCGGCCGCCGCTGTCGAGTACTTTCTGCTTGCCCGTAAAGAACGGGTGGCACTGCGAGCACACGTCGATGTGGAAATCTTCGCAGCGCGTGGAGCGCGTGGCAACCACGTTGCCACAGCTGCACGTTGCGGTGACCGCCTCGTACTTGGGATGAATTTCTGCTTTCATGGTGTTGCTCCTGTGAATTGGTGCCGCCACCCGATCCTGTCGGGCACCGCACCGGACTTGTGGAGGTAACGCGAAAAAATAGGCGCGCATAGTACCAGACACAGCGGCCAGCGCAAGCCCCGCTGATGGCAGCCCCGCTGATGGCAGCCCCGCTGATGGCAGCCCCGCTGTAGGCAGCCCCGCGGTTGCGCTATTATCCGCCACCGTTCCACACCCATGACACGCTGAGAGGCACGATGCCCGTTCTTCGCCTGGCCGTTTCCTGCCCGCTGCGCTCACTGTTCGACTACCTGCCTCCGGCAGGGTTGGGGCCGCAGGCCCTGTCGGACCTGCAGCCCGGTGTGCGAGTGAAGGTCGACTTCGGGCGGCGCCAGCTGCAGGGCTGGCTCATCGAGGTCGCTGCGGAATCTGCGCTGCCCCCGGCATCGCTGCGGGCGGCGCAGGCTGTCGTCGATTCGGCCCCGCTGTTGTCGCCCGGGGTGCTGCAGCTGTGCCTGTGGGCGGCAGACTATTACCAACATCCCCCGGGGGAGGTGTTCGATGTCGCCGTTCCTCCCGGACTCAGGAACGCCCAACCACACCAGCCACCGGGGCAGCCCGGCTGGCGCCTCAGCCAGCGTGGCAAAGGGCTGCCCGCAGGAGCCCTGCGGCGGTCGCCGCGCCAGGCGGAGGCCCTGGCGCTGCTGCAGGACAGCGCCGAGCTTGCCACCAGCAGCCTGCGCGAGCGGGGCGTCAGCGCCGGCATCCTGCGCCAGCTGGAGCAGAAAGGCCTCGCCGAACGCTGCGTGCTGGCGCCCGGCCGAGCCCTGGCCGCGGCGCAGCCGGGGCTGCCGCTGAACGGCGAGCAGGCCGCGGCGCTGGAGGGCATCCTGGCACACTACGGCGCCTTCCACTGCAGCCTCCTGGAGGGCATCACCGGGAGCGGCAAGACCGAGGTCTACCTGCAGTTGATTGCCCACTGCCTGGCCCAGGGCCAACAGGCACTCGTACTGATACCCGAGATCGGCCTGACCCCACAGACCCTGGCGCGCTTCACAGAACGCTTCGGCAGCGGCATTGCAGTGCTGCACTCGGGCCTTAACGACACCGAGCGCTACGCTGCCTGGGAGGCGGCGCGCACCGGCGCGGCATCCATTGTCATGGGCACACGCTCGGCGATCTTCAGCAGCCTGCGGCGACCGGGGTTGATCATTGTCGATGAAGAGCACGATGCGTCCTTCAAGCAACAGGATGGATTCCGCTATTCCGCGCGGGATATCGCCGTTAAACGAGGGCAGATCGAGGGCGCAACTGTAGTGCTGGGCAGCGCCACCCCGGCACTGGAAACCCTGCACAACGCCCTGCAGGGCCGCTATGGTCACTACCGCCTGACACAGCGCGCAGGTCAGGGTGAACTGCCCACCCTGCGGGCTATTGATGTGCGCCGGGAGACCCTGCAGGGCGGACTGTCGCGGGCGCTGCGCGAGGCCATCCATGGCGCCCTGAGGGGCGGACAGCAGGTGCTGCTGTTTCTGAACCGCCGCGGCTACGCACCGGCGCTGCAATGCCACGACTGCGGCTGGATTGCCCAGTGCAGTGCCTGCGACACCCGCATGACGGTGCACCGCCGCCAGCGCAGGCTGCGCTGTCACCACTGTTCCGCCAACCTGCGGCTGCCGCAGGCCTGTCCCAGCTGCCACAGCGCGCGCCTGCTCACCAATGGTCTGGGCACCGAGCAAACCGAAGAGGTGTTGCGCAATACGTTTGGCGAGTGGCCCATCCATCGCGTCGACAGCGACTCCATGCAGGGCAAAGGCGCCATGCAGACACTGGTGTCCGAGGTACAGAACGGCGCGCCGTGCATTCTCCTGGGCACGCAAATGCTGACCAAGGGGCACCACTTTCCCGGGGTCAACCTGGTCGCCGTCATTGACGCGGATGCGCTGCTGTTCAGCGCTGACTTCCGCGGTGAGGAGCGCATGGCGCAGCTGCTGACCCAGGTCGCGGGGCGCGCGGGGCGCACGGGGGACGCCGGGCAGGTGCTGGTGCAGACCCACTACCCCGATCACCCCCTGATGCAGGCGATGCTTACCGAGCGCTACGCCGACCAGGCGCGGCGCCTGCTGCAGGCCCGTGAGGAACAGGGCATGCCGCCACATGGGCGACTGATTCTACTGCGCACCGACAGCCCGGCCACGGACACCGGGGAACGCTTCCTGGCGGCCCTCAGGCAACAGGCCGACCCGGCACTGCCGCAGGGTTGCCGTTTGATCGGGCCGCTGCCGTCCCCCCTGCAACGGCGGGCGGGTAAATTCCGCAACCAGCTACTGGCGATGGCGCCGGACGTGCGCCGGGCCCAGCGGCTGGCGCGCCTTCTGGTGCACTGCGCCGAGCAACTGCCCAGCCGCCAGGGGCTCAACTGGTCCATCGATGTCGACCCACTGGATCTGGGTTGATCGCCGGCCCGCGCTGGCCATGAGCAGCCATTTACGGCGATAATGCGACGCTGCCCTGCACGGCAGGCGAGCAGCCAATTCACCCCAGAAAACGCAGGTGTCCCCCCCGGAAATGAAGGAACAATTGTCACAGCTGATCCAGCAGGCCCTCGACGCGCTGGCCGCCGACGGTCGACTCCCCGAGGCCACGCAACCGACCATCGCCATCGAGCGCACACGGGACGCCAGCCATGGCGATCTGGCCAGCAACGTGGCCCTGACCCTGGCCAAGGCGGCGGGCTACAAGCCCCGCGACCTGGCGGGCATGATCTGTGACGCGCTGCCCGCCTCACCGCTGGTCAGCCGCGCGGAGGTCGCCGGGCCGGGCTTCATCAATTTCTTCCTGTCCGGCGACAGCAGCCGCGCCGTGGTACAGCGCGTGCTCACCGAAGGCGAGCAGTTCGGCCGCAGCGACGCCGGCGCCGGCCGCCGGGTGCAGGTTGAGTTCGTGTCCGCCAACCCCACCGGTCCCCTGCACGTGGGCCACGGCCGCGGGGCTGCCGTGGGAGACAGCATCTGCCGGCTGCTCAGCGCCACCGGCTGGTCGGTGGCCAGCGAGTTCTACTACAACGATGCCGGGGCCCAGATCAGCAATCTGGCCCTCTCGGTACAGGCGCGCTGCCGCGGCCTGGGGCCCGACGATCCGCAATGGCCGGAAGACGGCTATCGCGGCGACTACATCGCCGATGTTGCCGCAGCCTATCTGGCCGGTGAAAAAATCGACGCCACGGACCGCCATGTTGCCGGCAAGGCGGACCCGGACGACCTCGACGCCATCCGCGATTTCGCCGTTGCCTACCTGCGCCGCGAGCAGGACCTGGATCTGAAAGCCTTCGCAGTGCATTTCGATCGCTACTTCCTCGAGTCCTCGCTCTATGAGTCCGGCGAGGTCGAAGCGACGGTGGCCAGGCTGGTCGCCAATGGCCATACCTACGAGCAGGACGGTGCACTCTGGCTGCGCACCACGGCGTTCGGCGACGACAAGGACCGGGTGATGCGCAAGCGGGAAGGTGGGTACACCTATTTCCTCCCGGACGTGGCCTACCACTTCAACAAATGGCAACGCGGCTTTGAGCGTGTGATCAACGAACAGGGTGCGGACCACCACAGCACCGTGACTCGCGTGCGTGCCGGCCTGCAGGCCCTGCAGGCCGACATTCCGCAAGGCTGGCCTGACTATGTGCTGCACCAGATGGTGACGGTGATGCGCGACGGCAGCGAGGTGAAGCTGTCCAAGCGAGCGGGCAGCTACGTCACCCTGCGCGACCTGATCGATGAAGTCGGCTGTGACGCCACACGCTATTTCCTGGTGGCGCGGGCGCCCAGCTCGCAGCTTACCTTCGATATCGACCTGGCGCTGTCGCAGAGCAACGACAACCCGGTGTATTACATTCAGTACGCTCACGCCCGCGCCTGCTCGGTGCGCGCAAAACTGGCCGAGCAGGGCTGGGACTGGGAACAGGAGCGCGGCATTGCGGCGCTGCCACGGCTGGAGGAGGAGCAGGAGAAAGCCCTGATCAAGCGGCTCGACCAGTACCCCGAGGTGGTGGCAGGCGCGGCGCTGGCCAGCGAACCCCACACGGTAGCCAACTACCTGCGGGAGCTCGCTGCCGAGTTCCACAGCTATTACAACGCGCATAAAATGCTGGTGGATGACGGCGAACTGCGCGACGCCCGCATCGCGCTGAGCGAAGCCGTGCGCCAGGTGGTGGCCAACGGCCTGTGGCTGCTGGGCGTGAACGCACCGGAGGCCATGTAAATGGCGCGCGACAGCGGCGGCCGGGGCGGACGCAGCGGAGCGCGCCGCAAACCCCAGGCGGCCAGCCGCAATAACGGTGGCGCAAGCCCCTGGCGCTGGTTCGCTGCCGGCGTGGGCACAGGCGTGTTCCTCAGCCTGCTGCTCTACCTGGGCACGCTGCCACCGGGCACACAGCCCGCGGGAGAAACACCGGAAACCGCCGCGGCAGAGGCGCCCCCAAAACCCCGCTTCGACTTCTACACCATGTTGCCGGAGCAAACCATCGACGTGGAAGTTGAACCGACAGAGGTGGCGCAACAGCCCAACGTGGCCCCGCCGCCCGCAGAGAGCTATGTGCTGCAGGCGGGCTCCTTCCGCCAGCGCGAGGACGCCGACCGGCGGCGGGCGGAGTTGCTGCTGCTCGGTCTGGAACCCAGCGTGGAGGAATCCACGGGAGACAACGGTCGCTGGTTCCGGGTTTATCTCGGGCCCTACACCACCCACGCACAGATGAGCCGCGCACGTGGCTTAACGGCTGCACAGAATATCGACACCCTGCTGTTGAAGCGGGGGCGTCCCTAGTACCGGTGCCGCCCCGCGGCGCCGCGCTTGAATTCCCGCCACGGCTCCCCATATCTGGAGCAACAGGAGACTTATCGTGGAACAATATCGAGGCACGACCATCCTCTCAGTGCGTCGTGGCAACAGCGTTGTCATTGGCGGCGACGGACAGGTATCGATGGGTAATACCGTCATGAAGGGCAACGCGCGCAAAGTGCGCCGCCTGCACAAGAACAAGGTGCTGGCGGGCTTTGCTGGCGGCACCGCGGATGCCTTCACCCTGTTCGAGCTGTTTGAGGCGCAGCTGGACAAGCACCAGGGGCATCTGGTGCGGGCCGCCGTGGAGCTGGCCAAGGCCTGGCGCACCGAACGCGCCCTGCGCCGGCTGGAAGCGTTGCTGGCGGTCGCCGACAAAGAGACCTCCCTGGTGATCACCGGCAACGGCGATGTGATCGAGCCCGAAGACAACCTCATCGCCATCGGCTCCGGTGGCCCCTTCGCACAATCCGCCGCCCGCGCACTGCTGGACAATACCGAACTCGACGCCCGCAGTATCGTGGAGAAGGGCCTGAACATCGCCGGCGATATCTGCATCTACACCAATCACAACCAAACCATCGAACAACTCGACTATTAGGCTCCCCGCATGTCCAACATGACGCCCCGCGAGATTGTCCACGAACTGGACAAGCACATCATCGGCCAGCAGGACGCCAAGCGCGCTGTGGCGATCGCCCTGCGCAATCGCTGGCGACGCATGCAGCTGCCGGATGCGCTGCGCGCCGAAATCACCCCGAAGAACATTCTCATGATCGGCCCCACCGGCGTGGGCAAGACCGAAATCGCGCGTCGCCTGGCGAAGCTGGCAAACGCACCGTTCGTCAAGGTCGAAGCCACCAAGTTCACCGAGGTGGGCTATGTCGGCCGCGATGTGGAATCGATCATCCGCGACCTCGCGGACGTCGCCGTGAAGCTGTATCGCGAGCAGGAGATGCAGAGGGTGCGGTTCCGCGCCGAAGAGGCAGCAGAGGAGCGGCTGCTGGACATCCTGCTGCCACCGGCGCGCGGAGACAGCGCCAACACCGGCGCCGGCACCCGGCAGCTGCTGCGGAAAAAGCTCCGTGAAGGCGAGCTCGATGACAAGGAAGTGGAGGTCAACCTGGCCGCCAGCGGGCTTGGCATGGAGATCATGGCACCCCCCGGCATGGAGGAGATGACCAACCAGCTGCAAAGCATGTTCTCCAACCTCTCGCGCCAGCAGAGCAAGACCCGCCGCATGCCGGTCAAGGCGGCGTTGAAGGCCCTGTGCGACGAAGAGGCGGCCAAGCTGGTCAACGAAGAGGAGCTGAAGCAGCGGGCCATTCGCGAAGCCGAGCAGAATGGTATCGTCTTCATCGACGAACTGGACAAGGTGGCGAAGCGTGGCGAGACGGCCGGGGCCGATGTCTCGCGGGAGGGCGTGCAGCGCGATCTTCTGCCGCTGATCGAGGGCTCTACCGTCACCACCAAGCACGGCACGATCAAGACCGACCATATCCTGTTCATTGCCTCGGGCGCGTTCCACCTGGCCAAGCCCTCCGACCTGATTCCTGAATTGCAGGGCCGCCTGCCGATCCGGGTGGAACTGGAGTCACTGACCGCCAGCGACTTCGAACGCATTCTCACCGAGCCTGACGCTTCACTCACCGAACAGTACCAGGCCCTGCTGGCCACGGAAGGCCTGCAGGTGGAGTTCACCGCCGATGGCTTGCGACGCATTGCGGAGACCGCCTGGCAGGTCAACGAGAAAACCGAAAACATCGGGGCGCGACGCCTGCATACCGTCATGGAGCGCCTGCTGGAGCAGGCCTCCTTCGGCGCCGCGGATGCCGGGCTGCAGCAACAGCCGCTGACCATCGACGCCGACTACGTCAACAGCCAGCTGCAGGCCCTGAGCGAAGACGAAGACCTGTCGCGCTTCATTCTGTGAGTTGAGAGTCACACCATGACCGAACGAGCCCCGCGCCCCATCGACATACACCTGCACCGCGCCTCGCGGGAGCTCGAGCTGGCATATGCCGGTGGAGAAAGCTACCGTCTGCCCTGTGAGTACCTGCGCGTCTACTCCCCCTCGGCGGAGGTGAAGGGCCACGGCCCGGGGCAGGAAGTGCTGCAAACCGGCAAGATGCACGTCGCCATCACCGACATCCGGCCCGTGGGGCACTATGCACTGCAACTGGTATTCGATGACGGTCACGACACCGGGCTCTACGCCTGGGATTACCTCTACCAGCTGTGCACGCAGCGGGAAGCGCTCTGGCAGGACTACCTCGACCGCATGTCGGCGGCCGGTGCCACGCGCGACCCCCAGGTGCAGGTCATCCAGTTCCAGCCCTGACCGCGGGAGCCACATCGCGCTACAATAGCTGCCCTGTTGCAGGACGGCGGAGGCCGCATGAGCGATAAACGCACCACCCATTTCGGTTACCGGGAAGTCGATGAGGACGCCAAGGCCGGCCTCGTGGCCAATGTCTTTCATTCGGTGGCGGGGCGCTATGACCTGATGAATGACCTCATGTCCGGCGGCATACACCGGATCTGGAAGCGCTTCACCATCGAACTCAGTGCCGTGCGCGCGGGCCAGTCGGTGCTGGACATTGCCGGCGGCACGGGTGACCTGGCGGCAAAATTCGCTGACATCGTCGGACCCACGGGCCGCGTGGTACTGGCAGATATCAACGAATCCATGCTCAACGTGGGCCGCGACAAACTGCTGGACCACGGCTACCAGGGCAATCTCGAGTTCGTACAGGCCGATGCGCAGTACCTGCCTTTCCCCGACGACAGCTTTGACTGCGTCAGTATCGCCTTCGGCCTGCGCAACGTCACCGACAAGGCCCTCGCACTCCGCTCCATGCTGCGTGTGCTCAAGCCCGGGGGGCGGCTGCTGGTGCTGGAATTCTCCAAGCCGGTCAATCCGCTGTTGGAAAAAGCCTACGACAGCTACTCCTTCCGCGTGCTGCCGTTCATGGGCAGGCTGGTCGCGGGGGACAGCGACAGCTACCAGTACCTGGCAGAATCCATCCGCATGCACCCCGATCAGGACACGTTGCTGGGCATGCTGGAGGATGCAGGCTTCGTCAACTGCGAATACCACAACCTCACCGGCGGTGTTGTCGCCCTGCATCGGGGCTTCAAGGCCTGACATGGCGGCCGCCGGCCTCGACCCGACACTGACTACAGCGGCCCTGGCCGCGCTGGAGGCGGCACTCAATCGCGCCCTGGCGCTGGACCCGGCTGGCCAGCGGCACCTGGCCGGGCTGGCTGGACGCACCTTCGCCATTGAGTGCACCTCGCCCGTTGTTCACGTGTACCTGCAACCGGGCGCAGAACGCACCCGGCTGCTCGGCTATTACGATGGCCCGGTGACCACGCGCGTGCGCGGCAGCGCCTCCGATTTTGCCGAGCTGGCGGGTGCCAGCGACCCGGCAGCCACACTGATCAACGGCAATCTGGTGCTGCAGGGCGACAGCGCGCCGCTGATCGAACTGCAGGGCATCATCGGGCGCCTGGACCTGGACTGGGAAGCGCCGCTGGTGAACGTGCTCGGGGACGTCGCTGGCCATCAGCTTGCTCAGTTCCTGCGCGCGGGTTTCAGTGCCGGGACGGCCGCGTCGAGCAGCCTGCTGCGGCAGCTCGAGGAGTTCATCCATGAGGAGGCACGCCTGACACCGCCCCGGCTGGAAGTTGAGGACTTCTACGGCGACGTGCAAGCCCTGCAGCAACGCGTGGAGCGGTTGCAGTCGCGGCTGGAACGGCTGCGCAAGCGCATCCGGAGCGCCGGGCAGTGAGCGCCGGGCTGTTTTCCCGCAGTCGGCGGCTGCTGCTGATCCTGCGCGTGGCCGGGCGCTACCGGCTGCAGGAGTTTGTCGCGCCCGAAGCGCTGCCCGCGGCCCTGCGGTTACTGCTGCGCCTGTCGCCCTGGCGCAACAGCCAGCCCGGCATGAGCCGGGGAGAGCGGCTGCGCCGGGCGCTGGAGGCGTTGGGTCCGGTCTTCATCAAGTTCGGTCAACTCCTGTCGACGCGACGCGACCTGCTGCCCGCCGACATCGCCGACGAGCTCGCGCGGCTGCAGGACAAGGTGCCCCCCTTCGACGAGACCCTGGCAGCGGGGATTATCGAGTCTGCCCTCGGGGAGCCGGTGAGCACCCTGTTTGCGCGATTCGAGTCCATACCCATTGCCTCGGCCTCGGTAGCGCAGGTGCACGGTGCAAAGCTGCACAGCGGGGAAGAGGTCGTGGTCAAGGTGCTGCGCCCGGACATTGAGCCGGTAATACGCCAGGACCTCGCACTGCTCTATACCCTCGCGCGGCTGGTGCAGCGCTACCTGCCCGATGGTCGCAGGCTGCGCCCGGTGGAGGTGGTGGCGGACTACGAGCTGACCATTCTCGACGAGCTGGATTTGCGCCGCGAGGCGGCCAACGCCTCCCAGCTGCGGCGCAACTTCGAGGGCAGCGACCTGGTCTACGTACCCCAGGTGCATTGGGACTACACGCGCAGCAACGTGATGGTGGCGGAGCGTATCAGCGGTATTCCGGTGACCGATATGGCCGCGCTCGAGGCACGCGGCACCGACCTCAAGCTGCTCGCCGAACGCGGTGTGGAAATCTTCTTTACGCAGGTATTCCGCGACAACTTTTTCCACGCCGACATGCACCCGGGCAATATCTTCGTCAACGCCACCGACCCCGCCAACCCGCGCTACATCGCCGTGGATTGCGCGATCGTGGGCAGCCTCAGCGACGCTGACCAGTATTACCTGGCACGCAACCTGCTGGCGGTGTTCCAGCGCGACTACCGCGCGGTCGCCGAACTGCACGTGGAGTGTGGCTGGATACCCCCGGACACCCGCGTGCAGGATTTCGAGTCCGCCATGCGCGCGGTCTGCGAACCCGTTTTCGAACGGCCCATCAGCGACATTTCCTTCGGCCAGCTGCTGATTTACCTGTTCAGCACGGCGCGCCGCTTCGACATGGAAGTGCAGCCTGCGCTGGTTCTGCTGCAGAAGACCCTCCTCAACATCGAGGGCCTGGGTCGCCAGCTCTACCCGCAGCTCAATTTATGGGACACCGCGCAGCCCTTCCTCGAGCGCTGGGTGCAGGAGCGTTATTCGCCGCAGTCCATGCTGCGGCGCCTGCAGCGACACTTCCCGTCCTGGCTGGAGCAGCTGCCGCAGGTGCCGGATGCCGTGCTCGACAACCTGCAACGCAGGCCCGGCGCCCCCGATCTTTCACGCCAGCAGCGCCAGCAACAGCAACGCCAGATGGCCCTGCAGCGCGCACAACAGCGCCGGAGGTCGCGGCGCCACGTCGCGGCCGCGGCACTCGCCGGCAGCGGGCTGGTACTGGCGCTGCCCGGGGGATGGGCGTTCCTCAGTACGGTACCGGCCGCCAGCTGGCTACTGCTCTCGGGAGCCCTGCTGCTGCTCTGGCCAGGACGCAGCGCGGACGAATAGGCGGGGTCATGCCCTTGTGCCATAATGCCCCGCTATGGATACCGTAACCCCTGACAACACCGCAGCCCTGCTACAGGCCGTGCACTGGAACGACCAGGGCTTGGTGCCCGCGATCGCCCAGGACGCCGCCAGCGGGGATGTGCTGATGCTGGCCTGGATGAACGCCGAGGCGCTGCAGCGCACGGTGGAATCCGGGCACGCCGTGTACTGGTCGCGCTCGCGCCAGGCGCTGTGGCGCAAGGGCGAGAGCTCAGGCAACGTACAGCTGCTGCACGAGCTGCGCCTGGACTGCGATGGCGACACCGTGCTGCTGCGCGTGGAACAGGTGGGTGGCGTCGCCTGCCACACCGGGCGTCGCCACTGTTTTTACCAGCGCTGGACCGGTGACGACTGGAACACCACCGACCCTGTGCTGAAATCACCGGAATCCATGTACGGAAAGACACCGTGAACGATGTTCTGCAACAATTGGACGCGATACTCGCCGCGCGCCGCACAGCAAGCCCGGAGAGTTCCTACGTGGCCAGCCTGCATCACCGGGGTCTGAACAAGATTCTGGAGAAGGTCGGGGAGGAAGCGACCGAGGTCATTATTGCTGCCAAGGATGCGGGGGAGAACCGCGCGGAGCTGGTGGGGGAAGTGGCTGACCTCTGGTTTCACACCCTGGTCATGCTCTCCCACCTGGAGCTGGACTCCAGCGCGGTGCTGGATTGCCTGGCAGAGCGCTTCGGCGTGTCCGGGCTGGACGAAAAGGCCTCTCGCGGCTGACCGCGGGATCACCACTACACAACGGAGACACACATGGGTATCGGTGGCATCAGTATCTGGCAATTGTTGATCATTCTCGCCATTGTCATCATGTTGTTCGGCACCAAGCGCCTGCGCACCCTGGGCAGCGACCTCGGCAGCGCCGTGAAGGGCTTCCGCAAAAGCATCCAGGATGATGAGAGCAGCAAGGCGGAGGCGGAAGCGGAAACCAAGGACGACACCAGCGGCGAAGCACGGAGCGACAACAGCAAGTCGTGACACGCCGCCATGTTTGATATCGGGTTTGCCGAGCTACTGCTTATCGGAGTGGTCGGGCTGTTGGTCATCGGGCCCGAGCGGCTGCCCTCGACAATCCGTACCGTGAGCGCCTGGCTGGCGCAGATCCGCCGCGGCTTCAATCAGATCCGCAGCGAGGTAGAGCAGGAACTGCACAACGACGCCATCATGCAGGAGCTGCGCAAAACCGGTAGCGACCTGAAGCGCGATGCACAGCAGGCCGGCGATGCCCTGAAGGCGGCCGGCGGGAACGACAGCGCAGCGGCGTCCGCGTCCACCGAGGATTCCAGTGCAGCGAACCCTGGACGCCCCGGGCAGGTCAGCCCCGGGCAGGTCAGCCCCGACAAGGAGCCTTCGGGGCAATGAGCGACGACAGCGAAGACCAGCCCCTGCCCCTGGTGGCACACCTCACCGAGCTGCGCGACCGGCTCCTGCGCGCGCTGCTCGCCGTGTTGATCGTGTTCATCGGCCTGTTTCCCTTCGCCAACGAGATCTACAGCTTCGTCTCCGAGCCGCTGCGCGCGCTGCTGCCAGCGGGCGCGTCGATGATCGCCACGGATGTCGCCTCGCCGTTCCTGACGCCGTTCAAGCTCACCCTGGTCGCCGCGGTGTTCATCGCCATTCCCTATGTGCTCTACCAGGCCTGGAGCTTTATCGCACCCGGGATGTACCGGCATGAAAAGCGCCTCGCCATACCCCTGCTGGCCTCCAGCGTGGTGCTGTTCTACGCCGGCGCAGCCTTCGCCTACTACGTGGTGTTTCCGCTGGTGTTCGGGTTCTTTACCAGCGTGGGCCCGGAAGATATCGCCATCATGACCGATATCAACAGCTACCTGAACTTTGTGCTGAAGCTGTTCTTCGCCTTCGGTATCTCCTTTGAGATCCCCATCGCGGTGGTAATCATGATCGCCGCCGGGATCACCACACCCGAGGATCTCGCGCGTAAAAGGCCCTACGTCATCGTCGGCTGCTTCGTCTTCGGCATGCTGCTCACCCCGCCCGATGTGATCTCGCAGGCGCTGCTGGCGGTACCCATGTGGTGTCTGTTCGAACTGGGCATTGTGTTCGGGCGCCTGATCAAACGGCGCGGCGCAGCCCCGGCAGACGCGGAGTAATGGCGGCAAAGCCCGGTCGCAGCCTGTCACCGCTGCTGGCCATATTGCGCTTCCTGCTGCCCTACCGGGCTCGCCTGCTGGCCGCCGGCGCCGCGCTGGTATTTACCGCGGGGGCCACGCTGTTTCTCGGCCGGGGTATCCAGGTGCTTATCGACGAGGGCTTCAGCGGCGGCACCCGCGCCGACCTGGCCAATGCCATCGGCGTCATTCTGGTCATCGCCGCCGCCATGGCCGTGGGCACGTTTGCCCGCTTCTATTTTGTCTCCTGGCTGGGCGAGCGGGTCAGCGCCGACATCCGCAACGCGGTGTTCGACAACATCATCCATCTGGATCCCGGGTATTTCGAGACCAACCGCAGCGGCGAAATCATGTCGCGCCTCACCACCGACACCACGCTGCTACAGACCATCATCGGCTCCTCCCTGAGCATGGCGCTGCGCAGCGGGCTGACCCTGCTCGGCGGCCTGGTGCTGATGTTCATCACCAACATCCAGCTGAGCCTGATCATTACGGTGGCAGTGCCGCTGGTGCTGCTGCCCATCCTGTTCTTCGGGCGGCGCGTGCGGCGGCTGTCCACCCAGAGCCAGGACAGCATCGCCAACGTCGGCAGCTACGCCGGCGAGATTATCCAGCACATCCGCACCGTGCAGAGCTATACCAGCGAAAGCCGCGAAAGCGCTGCCTTCGGCCGGGAAGTTGAGCGTGCCTTTGCCATCGCCCGGCGGCGCATTCGCCAGCGCGCCCTGTTGGTGGGGGTCGCCATCCTGCTGCTCTTCGGCGGCATGGCGGCCATGCTCTGGAGTGGCGGGCAGTCGGTCATCAGCGGCGAAATGAGCGGCGGTGAGTTGGGCGCGTTCGTGTTCTATGCGCTGATGGTGGGCTCCGGGTTCGCCACCATTTCGGAAGTGTGGGGCGAACTGCAGCGTGCGGCGGGTGCCTCCGAGCGCCTGCTGGAACTGCTGCATACCCGCAGCGAAATTATTGACGGCACCAGCCGTGCGGTACCCCGCCGGGCCGGCCTGAGCCTGCGCAACGTCACCTTCGCCTACCCGGCGCGCCCGGCTGACCCCGCACTGAAGGGCCTGTCACTGGTCATCGAAGAAGGCAAGAGCCTGGCCCTGGTCGGCCCTTCCGGCGGCGGCAAATCAACCCTGTTCCAGCTGCTGTTGCGCTTCTACGACCCGCAGGACGGCGCGGTGCTGTTTGACGGTGTGGACCTGCGCGAGATGCGCCTGGAAACCCTGCGCCAGCAAATGGCCCTGGTGCCGCAACAGCCGGCGCTGTTCACCGGCACCGTGCGCTACAACATTGCCTACGGCATGCCCGCCGCCAGCACGGAAGAGGTGATGGCGGCTGCCAGGGCAGCTCACGCCGATGAGTTCATCCAGCGCCTGCCGAAGGGCTACGACAGCGAGTTGGGGGAGCAGGGCGTACGCCTGTCCGGCGGCCAGCGCCAGCGCATCGCCCTGGCCCGTGCCATACTGGCGAACCCCCGCGTGCTGTTGCTGGATGAGGCCACCAGCGCTCTGGACAGCGAAAGCGAGCACCAGGTGCAACTCGCGCTTGAGGAACTGATGCGCAACCGCACCACGGTGATCATCGCCCACCGCCTGTCCACCATACGCCACGCGGACCGCATTGCGGTGCTGGACAAGGGGCAGCTGGTGGCCACGGGCACGCACGAGACCCTGCTGCGGGATTCACCGCTGTATGCGCGGCTGGCGAGTCTGCAGTTCCGGGAGGTTGTGGAGGCAGACGCCCTTCCACCGCAGTAACTTCCCAGCCCTGCGTTAAGAGAACATCTCGCTTGCTAGTCGGAAGGGATCACACCCCGCGGATGCACTGCACCCGCAGGGCGAGAAGGACTTAGCTGAACTCGCGGATCAGGCCGCCGATGCTTTCTTTCGCATCGCCGAACAGCATGCGGGTGTTTTCCTTGTAGAACAGCGGGTTTTCGATGCCGGCAAAGCCCGACGCCATGGACCGCTTGAGTACGAACACGGTGCGTGCCTTGTCGACGTTGATCACCGGCATGCCGTAGATGGGGCTGGACTCCACCTCCCGCGCAGCAGGGTTCACCACGTCGTTGGCGCCGATCACAATCGCCACGTCCACGGTTTCCATGCGCGGGTTCACTTCGTCCATTTCCAGCAGCTGGTCATAGGGCACATCCGCTTCCGCCAGCAGCACGTTCATGTGCCCTGGCATGCGGCCCGCCACCGGGTGAATACCGAAGTTGACTTCGCAGCCGTTCTCTTCCAGCAGTTCGCACAGCTCCTTGACCACGTGCTGCGCCTGCGCAACGGCCATGCCGTAGCCCGGCACGATCACCACGCTGCTTGCGGCCTCCAGTACGTAAAAGGCGTCTTCCACGGAAATCGGCTTGATTTCACCCTCTACCACCGCCTCGGCGCTGCTGACGCTGCCAAAGCCGCTGAACAGGACGTTGCTCAGGGAGCGGTTCATCGCCTTGCACATGATCTGCGTGAGGATGATGCCCGAGGCGCCCACCAGGGAGCCGGCGACAATGAGGATGTTGTTATTGATGGCGAAACCCGCCGCACAGGCCGCGAGGCCTGAGTAGGAGTTCAGCAGCGAGATGACCACCGGCATGTCGGCGCCGCCAATGGGGATCACTGCCATGATGCCGAACAGCAGGGACAGCGCGATGATGGCGTACAGCCACTGGCTGTTCTCGGGCTGCAGGCAGAACATCACGGCGCTGGCAAGAATCGCCAGCACCAGCAGGCTGTTGACGATCTGCTGGCCACTGAAGGTGACGGCGCCACTGCCGATCTTCTCGCTCAGCTTGCCGTAGGCCACCAGGGAGCCGGTGAAGGTCAGGCCGCCGATGAGAATGGACAGCACGATGGTCACCAGGATGAAGGTGTTGCTGTCGCCGGCACCCAGCGCCGCAGCACCGACCAGCAGGCTGGCCATACCGCCAAAGCCGTTGAACAGCGCCACCATCTCGGGCATGGAGGTCATCTGCACCAGGCGTGCGGCGCCAGCGCCGATGACACCGCCAACCACCATCCCCGCCAGTACCCACTGGAACTCGACGATGCCCTGGTCAAGCAGCGCGGCGACAATCGCCAGCAGCATGCCCACCGCGGACAGCAGGTTACCCTTGCGTGCCGTGGCGGCGGAACCCAGCAGCTTGAGGCCGAAAATAAACAGGGCCGCCGCGATAACAAACGCCAATTGAATGGCCAATCCGGTTGCACCCATGATTATTTACCCCTCTTCTTGAACATCGCCAGCATGCGGTCGGTCACCATGTAACCACCCACCACGTTGATCGTCGCCAGGGCGACAGCCGCAGCACCCAGCCACTGGGCCACATCGTGCTGGCCAGTGCCGGCAAGGCTGATGGCACCGACCACAGTGATGCCGGAAATCGCGTTGGCACCGGACATCAGCGGCGTGTGCAGCGTTGCCGGTACTTTGTTGATCAGTTCGAAGCCCAGGAAAATGGACAACATCAATATAAAGGTCAGGAATACGGCTTCCATATCAGTTGCCCCCCTCCAGGATTTTCTTGATGGTTTCGTTTGTCACTTCACCACCGTGCGTAATGATGCAGCCGGGCAGGATGTCGTGTTCAAAGTCGATCTTGAAGGCGTTGCTCTCCTTGTCCCAGGCATCGTCCACCAGGTTGAAGAGGTTGCTGGCATACATGTGGCTGGCGTCGCGGCAGACTTCGTTGGGCAGGTTACCCTTGCCGATGATGGTCACGCCGTTGACGGTGACCACTTCATTCGGCACCGAGCCCTCCACATTGCCACCGGTTTCAGCCGCCATGTCCACGATCACGGAACCCGGCTTCATGCCTTCCACCATGTCCCGGGTAACGATCACCGGGGGCTTGCGGCCAAACACCTGGGCGGTGGTGATCACCACGTCGGAGTCGGCAATGGTGTCTTTCTGCGCTTCGCGCTGTTTCTGGATCTGCTCAGGCGTCAGCTCCGTGGCGTAGCCACCGGCCGTCTCACCGGTTTGCCCCAGGTCGATCTCAAGGAAGGTGGCGCCCAGCGAGCGCACCTGCTCCGCCACCACCGGGCGGGTATCGAAGGCCGTCACCCGTGCACCGAGACGCTTGGCGGTCGCAATCGCCTGCAGGCCGGCGACACCAGCACCGATAATGAACACCTTGGCCGGTTTCAGCGTGCCCGCCGGTGTCATCATCATCGGGAAGATGCGCGGCAGGTGCGTAGCGGCCTGCAGCACCATGACATAGCCCGCCAGGTTGGCCTGGGAGCTCAGGGCGTCCATTTTCTGGCTGCGGGTGGTGCGCGGAATCATTTCCATGCTGATGGCGGTCACACCGTGCTGCTGCAGGCTGCGCACCAGGTCGTGCTCATTGAACGGGTCCAGGTAGCTGATGTGGATGCAGCCCTTTTTCATCAGCGCGATATCGGCCTTCTCGGGCTTGCGCAGGCGCAACAGCATGTCGGCGTCACGGAACAGACCTTCGCGATCGGTCGTCAGCGTGGCACCGGCTGCAGCGTATTCCTCATCCGTGAACCCGGACCCGAGGCCCATCCCATTTTCAATGACCAGGTCAGCACCCAGGCGACACAGCTTCTTGGCTGTCTCCGGTGTGACCGGCACCCGGTTTTCGCCCGGATGCGTCTCCCTCGGAATTGCGATGCGCATAGTTCTTCCTACCCCGTTTTCAAGCGTGTCGGTTGAGATTGCTGTCGTTGTTGTGGCCGTGGTAGCAGGGTCTGGCACCTTATTCTGTAACGTTTGGTAACCCCTGATCCCGGCTCTCCCTGTTTTTCGGCACGGGACTGTAGCACACAGACCCCCGTCAAGGAATTATGCCTAATATTCACATGGCAAATAATTGCAGGCCCGGCATTGGCCGATTCAATACTTTATCGTCCCATGGCCTGCAGTTGCCACTATCCCGCAAACAGGTGAAGGGAGACAAAAAAAAGCCCCCGGGAGGGGGCGATCGAATCAGCCTGCGCGCAATTGCAGGAATGGGTTCATCCAGCGATACTTCCAGCCGGTGAAGCGAAGGGGCGCGTCCAGCACGGCGAGACAGATGCAATCCTCTGACTGCAAGGCAGTGGGCGCATGGGTGTCACTGGCTTCGCGGAACAGGAAATCACCCTCGTGGTAGCTGCCTGCGGCGTCAGAGAAGCCACCCTGCAGCACCAGCGTCATTTCAGAGCCGCGGTGGGTGTGTTCGGGAATCCTGCCGCCCGCCTTGATGTGATAGAGCGCAAACTCGTAGGCGGTATCGCCCGTTTTCAGGTAGCTGATGCTCAGGGAGGACGTAATCTTGTTCCAGGACAGCTCGGAGAAATCGCCCTTCATCAGCCGCTGCAACAACGCCGGGAGCCGGCCTACTGCAGGGTCCTGGGCACGCCGATAGCTGAGGGGCGGCTCCTCGTCCAACCGCGCCAGCACGGTGTTGAGCAGCGCGTCGCCCACCGGCACCGGTGTCAGGCTCTCGAACAACACGGCACCCAGGTCCTGCAAGCGGGCACTTTGCTGCTGGCACTGCGGGCAGTAATTGAGGTGTGCCGAGATGCAGGCGGACTGCGCGAGCGGCAGGATACCCGCCACGTACTCGGTCAATAAATCAACGCTGGGATGAAACTTGGCCATGATATTCTGCTGCTTACCTGTCTATCTGAATTTGCAATTTCTGGATTGCCAGCCGGACCCGTGACTTGACGGTGCCCAGCGGGAGATCCAACTCAGCCGCCGCTTCCGCGTGCGACTTGCCTTCCATGTATACCTTGGCGAGTATCTGCGTCTGGTCTGGCGGCAAGGTACCCATCAATTCGTGGATCGTGTCCCGGCTGCGGCGACTCTGCAACATGGCAAAGGGCTCGCTGGGTTCCTGATCCGGCATGAAATCGTCCGCCGCGAGCGGCGTATCGAACTTCTGCAAACGACGAAACATGTCCGTGCGGCAGTTGCGCGCTATCGTGTAGACCCAAGTGCTGGCGGCTGCCTTCTCCGGGTTGAACGCGGAGGCCTTCTGCCAGGCCTTCAACATCACTTCCTGAACCAGTTCGTCTGCATGTGCCGCGGACAGACTGGAGCCGGACAGGGCGAAGGCCTTGATCAGCGGCGCAAAGTGGCGGAAGAAGCGCGTAAACGCCGCGCGATCGCCGGTCGCTGCAATTTGTGTGAGGCATTCGCTCCACTCGTCGGTACGGCGCCCTGTGGGGCCCTGCCAGCCGTTCGACGCACTGTCGATCTTTTCTTCCACCGTCGCACCCGCGTTCTTCATCGTGTTCAGGCCAGTATACGCCCCGGCGAGGCAGCCGGATCAAATCGTTTCTATAAATAAGCAGAATGATCCAGCGGCAGCGGGAGGGCGTAATCTGGCCATTGAACTATCGTTTGAGGCACGGGTTTCGACCGCGACGCAGCGCGGTGCCGCCTGAAGGCCGGGAGGAGTCACAGGTTTGGATATCGCAGTCATCGGTTCAGGTATTTCCGGCCTGTCCTGTGCCCACTATCTCAGCCGCGCGCACCGCGTGACTGTGTTCGAGGCAGGGACGCAGATCGGGGGCCACACGGCCACCGTCGATGTCAAGCTGGGCACCCGGCGCTACGCCGTGGACACGGGCTTCATCGTCTACAACGACTGGACCTATCCCAATTTCATCGCCCTGTTGCAGGAACTGGGCGTCAGCAGCAAACCGACGGACATGGGCTTCAGCGTCAGCGATCTCGACAGCGGCCTCGAATACTCGGGCAGCAGCATCAATACCCTCTTCGCGCAGCGACGCAATCTGGCATCGCCCCGCTTCCTGGGCATGGTGCGCGACATCCTGCGCTTCAACCGTGAATCCGTCGCCGACCTGGAGTCCGGACTGCTGGAGCCCGGGGAAACGCTGGGCCACTACCTGCAGCGCAAACGCTACGGCGATGCCTTCAGCAGTCATTACCTGGTGCCCATGGCCTCCGCAATCTGGTCTGCAGACTGCGCCAGCGTGAGCGATTTCCCACTGGAATTCTTTTTGCGATTCTTCCGCAATCACGGCCTGCTTTCGGTCAACAACCGACCCCAGTGGCGGGTCGTGGAAGGCGGTTCGCGGGAATACCTGCGGCCGCTCTGCCAGCGCTTCGAAGACCGTATACACACCTCCAGCGAGGTCACCCACATCAACCGGAATCCCAACGGCGTTGACCTCGCCCTGCGCGATGGCCGCAGCTTCCGCTTCGATCAGGTGGTGGTGGCGGCACACTCCGACCAGGCCCTGCGCATGCTTGCCGACCCATCGGAGGAGGAAAAGGCCATCCTCGGTGCACTGCCCTACCAGAACAACGAGGTGGTGCTGCACACCGACGTCCGCCTGCTGCCGCAGAACCGCAAAACCTGGTCGAGCTGGAATTACCGCCTGGGCGTGGATTCCGGGCGAGCCGTGGTAACCTACAATATGAATATCCTGCAGGGACTCAATGCACCGGAGACCTTTTGCGTGACGCTGAACGACACTGCCTCCATCAACCCGAACCGCATCCTCGGCACGTTCAACTATGCCCACCCGGTGTTTTCGCTGGCGGGCATCAAGGCCCAGCAGCGCTGGCAGGAGATCAACGGCACACGCAATACCTGGTACTGCGGCGCCTACTGGCACAACGGCTTCCATGAAGATGGTGTCGTCAGCGCCATGCGTGTGGCGGACGGCATCAACCAGGCGGCCAAGGCCGCCGCGTGAAGTCCCGGCTATACCAAGGCATGCTGCGCCACCGCCGCTTCCTGCCCCGTGAGCACGCCTTCAGCTATCGCGTCTTCATGCCCTGGATATGCCTGGATGAACTGCCCCAGCTGTTTGCCAAACGCTGGCTGTGGTCCAGCACGCGCTGGGCGCCGGCACGCTTCCTGCGCAGCGACTTTCTCGGTGATCCCTCAATACCGCTTGCAGACGAAGTGCGGCGCCGCATCCGCGAAGAAACCGGTGAGGCGCACACCGGGCCCATCTACCTGCTCGCCAACCTGCGCTACTTCGGTTACCAGATCAACCCGATAGCCTGTTACTACTGCTTCAATGACGACGAAAGTCGCCTCGAGTTCCTGGTGGCAGAGGTGACCAACACACCCTGGGACGAGCGCCATAGCTACGTCCTGCGAGGCCCCGAGAGCGGCGGCTGGCTGCAACATACCTTCGACAAGGCCATGCATGTGTCGCCCTTCAACCCGATGGACATGCACTACGTGTGGCGCAGCAACACCCCCGGCGAGCGCCTGTCAATCTACCTGGCGACGGACACCGACGAGGGGCGCATTTTCGAGGCCAATCTCACCCTGCGCGCCCAACCCATGACCGGCCGCAACCTGAACCGCATTCTCTGGCGTCACCCACTGATGACACTCAAGGTGGCCCTGGGTATTTACTGGCAGGCACTGCGCCTGTTTATCAAAGGGGTGCCGGTGCACAACCACCCCGGATCGAGACCTTCTGGAGCGTGATATGAACGACATGAGTGTCAGCCAGGTGCGGCTGCAAACCAAGGCCGGTAAACGCTGGTCCAACCATCAGCTGGCGCGCAAGCTGCTGTTGCGGGTACTTGGCAACTTTACGGTGGGCAGCCTCACCCTGCACGATGGTGGCGAGACGTTCCGTGTCGGCAGCTCACGACGCGATGGCGAACCCCATGCCGAGGTGACCGTGCACAACCCCGCGGTGTACGGCAAACTGCTTTCCGGCGGCACGATTGGTTCAGGCGAGGCCTACATCGAGGGCGACTGGTCGACGCCCGACCTGACCACGGTCACCCGCCTGTTCAGCGCCAACATGCTCACCATGGAAGCCATGGAGCGCGGCCAGTCCTGGCTGGTGCGGCTGGGCCTGAAGCTCGCCCACGGCATGAACCGCAACACGCATTCCGGTTCACGCCGGAACATCGCCGCACATTACGACCTGGGCAACGATTTTTTCCGCCTGTTTCTCGACCCGACCATGATGTACTCCTCCGCGCTCTTCTCCAGCGCCGACACCTCGCTGGAGGAAGCATCCCTGGCCAAACTCGACGAGATCTGCCGGCAGCTGGAACTCAGCCCGGACGATCACCTGCTGGAAATCGGCACTGGCTGGGGCGGCATGGCGATTCACGCCGCGCAACACTATGGCTGCCGGGTCACCACAACGACCATCTCCAGAGAGCAATTCAATTACACCTGCGAGCGCGTGGCCCAGCTGGACCTGGGTGATCGGGTAACGGTGCTCTGCGAGGACTACCGCAACCTCACCGGACAATACGACAAACTGGTGTCCATCGAGATGATCGAAGCGGTGGGTCACCAGTTTTACGGCACCTACTTTGCGCGCTGCAGCGAACTGCTGAAACCCCACGGGAAAATGGTCATACAGGCGATCACCATCAGCGACCAGCGCTACCAGCAGGCGCGGGATACCGTCGACTTCATCAAGCGGTTTATCTTCCCGGGAGGCTGCCTGCCGTCCATGGCCGTGATTGCCAACCACCTGGCCCGCGACACTGACATGCAGATGGTGCACCTGCGCGACATCACCCTGGACTACGCACGCACCCTGGCCGCCTGGCGCGAGCGCTTTATCGCGCAGCTGGACGCCGTGCGCCGACAGGGCTTTGACGACCAGTTCATCCGCATGTGGGAGTTTTACCTCTGCTACTGCGAGGGCGGCTTCCGCGAACGGATTATCGGCACGGTGCAACTCGCCTTCGCCAAGCCCGGCTATCGTCCGCTGGATGTCACCGGATAGCTCGTGTAGTCCCACCAGGGCGGCAGCAATGCCCGCCAGCCGGGGTCGGCATAACGCGCATCGACCAGCAGTGCCTTGCCGCGGTCGCTTCCGGTGCGCACCACACGGCCCAGCGCCTGGCTGACCTTCTGCGCCGCCGGGTACTGGTAGGCGTAGGCAAAGCCATTCCCGTAGCGGCTGCCGAACAGCTGCCGCAGCTGTTCGTTGCCGGCACTCACCTGTGGCAGGCCAACACCCACGATCACCACGCTGTGCAACTCATCCCCGGGCAGGTCGATACCCTCGCCGAAGGCACCGCCGAGCACACAGAACGCCGCCACATCCCGCGCCTGCTGCAGCAACGACAACAGGTCCGGGCCACCCGCCGCACTCCGGCCCTGCACCCAGCGCTGGCGGCCCGCCGGCCAACCCTGTTCCAGCATCTGCTGCAGGCAGTCCTCCAGATAGCGGTACGAAGGGAAGTACAGCAAACAGTTCCCGGGCTCACTCTCCAGCCATTGCCGCAGCAGGGTGGCCAGCACCGGCAAACTTGCGGCACGCTGCTGCAGGCGGGTATCCACATGCGAGGCGATCTGCACCTGCAGCTGGTCCCGGGTGAACGGGGAGGGCGCGCACCAGGCCACCGCCGCGGGCGTCAGACCCAGGGTATCCAGTGCCCACTGCTGCGGGCTGAGCGTGGCGGAGAACACGACCAGCGCATGCATCGTCTGGTGACGCTGCGCCAGCAATCGCGAGGGCTCCAGGCAATGCACACGCAGTAACAAGCCCTGGGGGCCAGCGCCCCGCTCAAGCTCCAGCCGGAACTCGCCACCCCAGCATTCCAGCAGGCGCTGCCACTGCAGCGCGACAAAATACAGGTCGCGCAGGGCAGGGCGGGCCTGCAACACAAACGCATCCAGCGCCTGCGCTGCATTCACCGCCTCCACACACTCTGCCAACGCCCTGCCGAGCGGCTCTGGCACGTCCACCAGCCAATGGCTGGCGGACACCCACCCCTGCAGTTTCAACAGCGCCAGCAACTGGCGATTGAGCCGATCGAGCGTCCGTCGCAGGTCCCCGGAGGACTCGCGACGGGCCGCCATCACCAGCGCCTTGGGCAGCTCGGCTCCGTACATGCCGCGCGCCCGGTCGGGCAGGCCGTGCGCCTCGTCCAGCAGTACTGTCCAACGTCCACCGCTGGCTGTCAGGTGCTCGGCGAGGTTCGCGGTGGGGCTGAACACGTGGTGGACATCGGCAACAATGACATCCACCCAGGGCACCAGGTCCAGGCTGAGCTGGTAGGGGCATACCGAGTGGCGCCCGGCAATCCCGGCCAGCGCTTCGCGCCCCAACAGCGGCGCCTGCAGCGCTTCCTCGAGGGCGGCGGGCAGACGGTCGTAGTAGCCGCTGGCGTAGGGACAATCCTCTCCGTGGCAGGCTTTTCCCGGCGCCAGGCAGGCCTGCTCCCTGGCTGTGAGGCTGAGCGCGTTGCCGCCATAGCCCGCCGCCACAAAGCGCTGCATGGCCTGTTCCGCGGCGCGGCGCCCGCTGATACGGGTCGTCGCAAAGACGACGCTGTCATGGCGGCCTGTGCCCAGGGCCTTCAGGGCGGGGTACAGCACGGCGGCGGTCTTGCCGATGCCAGTGGGCGCCTCCAGCAATAGCTGACCGGCCTGGTGAATGCACTTGTACACACGCTCGGAAAGCTCGCGCTGGCCAGCCCTGAACTGCGCGTGGGGGAACGCCAGCGCCGTGAGGCTGGCATCGCGCCGCTGGCGGCGCTGCGCCACCTGTGCCAGCCACTGGCCGTAGCGCAGGAGGGTATCCTGCAGGAAGTCATCCAGCTCTTCGCGACTGTAGTCCTGCCGCAGCGAGTGCTCCGCGTCCGTATCCAGCTGCAGCCAGGTCAGCTGTACCGCCAGCCCGGGCAAATCCTCGCTGGCTGCAATCAAGGCCGCATACAGCCTGCCCTGGGCCAGGTGCAGGCGCGTTACCGCAGGTGGGATGCGCGCCGGGTCAATGCGGCAGGTCTTGATTTCCTCCACCAGCCCCTGCTCGCTGTCGTAACCATCCGCACGGCCGGAGACCAACAGCGCCGGCAGCTCTGCTGACCCCTGCCAGGCGAGCTGCACGGGAAACTCCGCGCGGTAGCTGGCTGGACGGCGACGGTAGATGCGCTGGTGCCCCTCAATCCCCTGCTGGCCCGTGGGTGAAGGCGTGAAGCGGTGGTCTATGTCACCGCTGCGGTGACAGAACAGCGCCAGTTCACGCACGGTGACGCGGTGCTCAGCCATCAGTCCACACCACCCGCGCCACCTTCGCCGGTATACCCTGGTCCCCGAAGAACTGCAGCCAGCGCCGCTGACTGTGCTGCAGCTGGTCACCCGGACCCTTTACCTCAACCAGGCAATAGGCGCCCGGGCCCTCACCGAGGGCGATGAGGTCGGGGAAGCCGCGTCGGTTTTCACCCGGGTCGAACAGGATACGCTCCCATACCGCGAGCAGGTGCTCCCGTGGTATGCAGGCTGTGACCCGGGCCAGAAAATCGGCGTGCAGCAACGGCCAGCTGACCCAGCGACACTGGTAACCCGCGTAGCGCTGCAACGCAGCCTGCAACTCGGCAGCGAGATCACCCGTGGCCAGCTCGCGCAGGCGACGCGCCAGCGCCACCTCCCTGCGGCTGCGAAACCCGGCCTGGTACATGTCTGCGGGCACGGCCTGGAAGGGGTTGTGGAAAGCGCCGGGCACCGGCGCAAAAATCTGCTCCCAGAAGGCAAGCCCGAACAGGCTGTTGAACAGGCTGTTCTCCACATAGTGCACCGAGTCCCACTCGCCATCGGCGAGGTGCTCGGCCACCGCGATCTCTACCCGAGTCTCTGTCTGCGGCAACGCCAGGTCCAGCACCGGCACCGCCTGACGCCTGCGCGGAGTCGGGGGCAAACCCAGTTGGCGCTGCAGCCGCGGCAGAATGCGCCGGGCCGCATCGCGTTCCTCTTCACACCAGGGGCTTTGCAACAGCTCCGTACACGCGTCCTGCGCCTTCTGCCAGCATCCGCGCTGCTCCAGCACACGGAGATGGCGCTCACGCGCCGGATGCAGCTGGCTGCGCTGGTAGAGCCGCCCGGCCAGCGTCCAGTCGCCGCTGCGCTCCAGATTGCGCCCCAGCCGATTGCACAGCAGCCAGTAGCGTCGCTCACTGGTGGCGTGGCGCGGTGGGGTGTCGAGCAAGGCCTCAGCCAGTGCGGTGAAGTCCTCCGCCTCCCCGGCCTGTTCCAGCAGCCAGTGCCTGTCTGCCAGTTCGCCCAGTTGCCGGTACTCGTCCACCGCTTCGCGGCAGGGGAAGCGTCGCTGCGCGCGGGTCAGTACGTAGGGATAATAGCGGTTGATGCCCAGGTCGCTGAGCACGAAGTCGGTAAGCGTTTGCCGCCGGTTACCGAAGAACAGCAACTGGAACAGGCCGACCGTATCCACACCCAGCGGGGCAACCAGGCGCTCGCTGGTTGCTGCGCATAGCGCCTGCAGCACATTGGCCACCGGCTCAGCCAGCCCCTCCACCGCTGCCACCCACTGCGCCTTGCTGCGCTGTGCCGCCGCAGTCAAGCGATCCCGGAAGGCGCGGCGCCACTCGGGCAGTGTGAACAGGCGGTCCAGGTCCTGCACCTGCAGCGACTCCTCGCTGGCTTCCTGCGGCAACAGCAGCAGGTCGAGTGCGTGAAGTTCCGCCAGCGGCGCCTCAACAGCCCCGATTTCCGGATAATCCAGCCTGTTCACGCGAAACCACGGCCCTACGCGAGAAACCAGCCTGACGTACAGGCACTGCGCCGGTTCCGAAGCCGCACGCCACTGTGCCAGCCAGGCGTGCTCTTCGGGCTGCAACAGATCGCCGTAGAGCGTTTCTACTGTATCGCAGAGGTGCTGGAAATTGTCGCGGTAGTAGCGGGGCGCCAACACCGGGGGCTCGGGCGTGGCCACTGCGATCTAGGCCTCGCTGGGCGCGGTCGTGCTGCCCGCCTGCTGCAGCAGCACGCCGGGGATAATCAGGGCCAGCCCGACCAGTGTCGCCGGGTGGATGGTCTCGTCGAGCACTGTCGCGATAAAGACCAGCGAAAACAGCGGCGACAGGAAGATCAGGTTGCCGATCCGCGCCACCGAACTGGTCAGGCGCAGGGCGCTGGACCAGAGCGCGAAGGTGATTCCCATCTCGAACAGGCCCACATACAGGGCGGCCAGCAGCCCGGTGGTACCGCCCGTCGAGAGTGTTGAAAACAGGCCGCACACCAGCCATGCGGCCGGAGTCGCCAGCAGGAAATTCAGGCACAGGCTGACCAGCGGGTCGCCCTGGTTGCGGGTATTGAGGATCCAGTACAGCGCCCAGACCAGGGTACTGCCCAGCGCCAGCCCCACCCCGGGCAGGCTGCTGAACTGCAGGGTAAAGGGCTGGCCCTGGGTGGCGATAATCACCACGCCGCTATAGCCCAGGGCCACCGCGAGTAGATCACGGCGTCCCAGACGCTGCCCGAGCAGCGGCACCGCCAGCAGGGCCAGTGTGATGGCCCAAGTGTAATTGATGGTCTGTGCCTGCTGCGCCGGCAACAGCGCATAGGCGTGCAGCAGCACCAGGTAGTAGAGCAGCGGGTTGATGGCCGCCAGCACCAGGAAATAGCCGGGGCGCTCGCGCAGCGAACGCCACAGTTGCCGCTGCCGGCCCTGCCAGCAGACGATCGCCAACAGCGCCAGTGCGGAGGCGGACACCGACCAGGCGACCAGTTGGAACACATCCAGCTCACGCAGGGCGAGTTTGAAGGCAGTGGCCGCGGTGGACCACAGCAGGACCGCGCTCAGCCCCAGATAGAGCGCCTTGCGATCGTTACTCACCACCGTATTACCATCGCCGTATTCCCCCTGCCGCCGTTGCCCGCACTGTACCCGCGCTCTAGTTTAAGGCATTCTTCAGCCCTGATGACGCCCGATCAGTGCCTGCCGCAGCAACACGAGAGCCCCCTTGAGCGACCAGCCCCCTGACTATCGCCCGTTGACCACCGGCCTCGCACTGGCGCCAGTGGTCTTCCTGACCCTGTTGCTGGCGGCCTCCGTCTATCTGTTCGGCGCGGACTCCTCCTACGGCGCCAACCAGATCGCGCTGCTGCTCGCGGCCTGCGTGGCGGCGCTGGTCGGCAGGCGTATCGGGCTCACCTGGCACGCGACACAGGAAGGTATTATCCACGGTATTTCCGTGGGGCTGGGGCCTACGCTTATCCTGCTGTCGGTAGGCATGCTGATCGGCACCTGGATTCTGTCGGGCACCGTGCCCGCCATGATCTACTATGGCGTCGAGATACTCAATCCATCGGTGTTTTACGCCGCCAGTGCAGCCATCTGCGCCATCGTGGCAGTGAGTATCGGTAGCTCCTGGACCGTTGCGGGCACCCTGGGTATCGGACTCATGGGTATCGCCGGCAGCTTTGGCCTGTCACCGGCCATCACGGCCGGCGCCATCGTGTCCGGCGCGTACTTCGGCGACAAGCTGTCCCCCATGTCCGACACCACCAATCTCGCGGCGGCGGCCACCGGGGTGGACCTGTTCGACCACATCCGCCACATGCTGTGGACCACCGTGCCAGGGTTTGCACTGGCACTGCTGGCCTTCCTGCTGATCGGCGGCGGCGAGGCCGCAACCCCCGAAGAGATCGCCGCACTGCAGCAGAGCCTGATGCAGGAATTCAACATTGGCTGGTACCTGCTGCTGCCGCTGATCCTGATGCTGGGGCTGATTTACAAACGCTTTCCGGCGTTTCCCGCCATCGTGATCAGCGCCCTTGTGGGCGCTGTTTTCGCGGTGTTGTTCCAGCCGCAGGCGGTGCGCGAACTCGCGGGGGAGGCGGGGGAGCTCCACCAGGCCGCTTTGCTGCTGAAAGGGGTGTGGATCAGCCTGTTCGACGGTTATGTGGCCAACAGCGGCAACCGCTTTCTCGACGATCTGCTGAGCAAGGGCGGCATGAGCAGTATGCTCAATACAGTGTGGCTGATTATCTGCGCGCTGGCGTTCGGCGGCGTGTTGGAGCGCACCGGCATCCTCGACCACCTGCTGCGCAAGATACTGCAGCGGGTACACAGCGCGGCGGGCCTGGTAAGCGCCACGGTCGGCACCTGCATCGCCACCAACGTGCTGGCGGCAGACCAGTTCATATCCGTTGCCCTGCCCGGGCGCATGTTCCGCGATGAATATGCCCGTCGCGGACTGTCGCGGCTCAATCTGTCGCGCACGCTGGAGGACTCGGCCACGCTGACCTCAGCGCTGATTCCCTGGAATACCTGTGGTGCCTACATGTCCGCTACGCTGGGCGTGGCCACCCTGAGCTACGCCCCCTTTGCCTTTTTCAACCTGCTCTGCCCGCTGCTGGCCGTCGTCTACGCCTTCTTCCACTTCGCGCAGAAGCCGCTGGAGCCGGGCGTAGCGCTCAGCCCCGGCCAGGCCGTGTAGCATGACCGCGCTGACCTGGGACTATCCGCAGCCGTTCACGCTCGAGACCAAGGTGGGCGCGGCCGACATCGATGGCCTGCAACACACCAACAACACCGTGTATGTGAAATGGTGTGAGCAGGTTGCCTGGGCCCATTCGGTGCACCTGGGGCTGGACCTGGACAGCTATCGCCGGCTGGACCGGGCGATGGCCATTACCCACAGCGAATTCGACTACCTTCAGGCTTCCCGGGAAGGTGACGCGCTGATTGCCGGCACCTGGATCGTGGGCTGGGACCGCCGGCTCACCATGGAGCGCCGCTTCCAGATTCAACGGCCGGCTGACGGCGCCACGCTCCTGCGCGGCATGATGCGTTTTGCCTGCATCGAAATCAGCACCGGGCGGCCGCGGCGCATGCCGCCCGAGTTTATCGCTGGCTACGGCCCGGCGGTCTGCCCGCCGCCCTCAGCTGCGCTCCCAGGAAAAGGCCAGTAGGCGCCGGATATCCGTCTCGCCGGTGGCCAGCATCAGCAAGCGATCCAGCCCCAGCGCGACGCCACTGGCGGCGGGCAGGCCGTGCGCCAGAGCCGCGAGCAGAGCCTCGTCCAGCGCCCGCGGCGACTGCCCAGAGGCCTCACGCTGTCGGTTGTCTGCCTCGAAGCGGGCGCGCTGCTCCGCGGCATCGGCCAGTTCATGATAGCCGTTCGCCACTTCCACCCCATCGATGTACAACTCGAAACGCTCACCAACGCTGTGCCCGTTGCGCTGCGCCAGCCGCGACAGGGCCGCCTGGCTGGCCGGATAATCGTAAAGGAAGCACAGACCCTGCCCAGCCAGCCAGGGCTCGACACCGTGGGTCAACAGCAGGTCCAGCCAGAGATCGCGCCCACCCGTCAGGGTGCCCGGGTCCGTCAGCTGCCGCGCAGCGCGCTGCAGCTCGGCGATTTCAGCGGTAAACGGGTCCAGCTGCAGGCTGCGCTGGAAGGCCTCGCGGTAGCTGAACGCCTGCCACGGCCGCGCGCCCAGACAGCTGCACACCAACGCCGCCACCTCGGCCATGAGGCCGTGATGATCCATGCCCGGGCGGTACCACTCCAGCAGGGTAAACTCAGGGTTGTGGCGGCGCCCGGCTTCGCCGTCGCGAAATGCCTTGCAGATCTGGTAGATCGGCCCGCTGCCCGCTGCCAGCAGACGCTTCATCGCATACTCGGGGGATGTTTGCAGATAGCGCGAGCCCGCCGCCAGGGACTGCCCGTCACGCACGACCAGGGGCTCAATCGCAGGGTCGGTAACACCCCGGGAACACAGCAGTGGTGTCTCGACTTCCAGTACACCACGGACGGCAAAGAAGTCGCGAATCGTCGCCAGCAGCGCTGCGCGCTGCCGCAACTGCGCCAGCGTCGCCCCGGGACGCCAGTCACTCACGGGCTACGGCCGCGAGCGGGGCCTACTTGCTGACCCGGTTCTGGTATTCGCCGGTACGGGTGTCAACGCGAACCACTTCACCGGTGGTGACGAACAGCGGCACCTTGACCACAGCGCCGGTGCTGAGCTTGGCCGGCTTGCTGCCACCCTGCGCGGTATCACCCTTGAGGCCGGGGTCGGTTTCCACGATCTCCAGCTCGACAAAATTGGCCGGCGCAACCGACAGCGGTGAACCGTTGTACAGCGTGACCTCGCAGCTGTCCTGCTCCTTCAACCAGAGGTAGGAATCGCCCACGGCCTTGGCATCAGCCTGATGCTGCTCAAAGGTGTCTGGCTCCATGAAATACCAGAACTCGCCGTCGGTGTAGAGGTATTCCATGGTGCGGTCCATGACATCGGCGCCTTCCAGGCTTTCGCCGGATTTGAAGGTGCGCTCCCAGACGCGGCCGGTCTTCAGGTTGCGCATGCGCACGCGGTTGAAGGCCTGGCCCTTGCCCGGCTTCACAAACTCATTCTCGAGAATGCTGCAGGGATCGCCGTCCAGCATGACCTTCAGGCCGGGACGGAACTCGTTGGTAGAAAAATTCGCCATGACAGGTATCACACTACTGAAAACAGGCGACAATCATACCGTACCCGGCCGCCTACGGCGATATTGCAGTGGCGATTAACGCCTCGTATGGGCTACTCTTGGACACGTTTACCAGCAAACAAGGATGGGCGTGATGGGAGGCCAGGGGCATGAGTGACAAGGCACCCGTAAAACTGCGTATTCCGCGTCAGGACCTGACCACGTTCAGCTATTTCCCGCTGACCGGCGCGGATGCCGCGCATTGGGCCGCGGGTCTGCCAGTCACCAGCGCCCGCGAAGTCGCCCAGACACTGGCCTCCCTTCTCGGGGAGCTGAACCGGGTTGCCCTCCCCGCAGCCGAGCGCTACGCCATTCTCGAAGCCATCCGACCGAATATGAACGTGGCCGTTGCCAGCCTCACGCGCAAGGTCATCAACCAGCCACTGGTCATGCCGGAAGAGCCGCGCCAGCTGGCGGAAATAGCCGATCAGCTACTGGGCTTGTCCAGCACCGCCTATACCCTGGTGGCCGTGCACGCCCTCCGCGACCGCGACGCCATGGCCGGGGTCAATCCGGCGCGCCTGATGTGTGAGGCCCTGCAGCGGGCCATCAACCTCACCGCGGGTAAAATCTTCCAGCATTTCCTGCTCTACCAGCCCGGCGAAAGCCGCGCGTGGCAGACCCTGCACCAGCTCTACCACCTGGCTGAGCGACAGCACCTGACACGCCTGCGGGTGGACGACGGGGACGGCGGCACCACCACCGTCGAAGCCACCTGGCTGCGCCCACTGCTGCTTTCCTCCTGTAAACCCAACCAGGTTCGCCAGGGTGACCTGATCGCCATGTTCCGCTGCCTGCTGGAGCTGTCTCTTATACACATCTGACGCTGCCGACGACTCCTTACGTGTAG
>CAJXUQ010000021.1 GCA_913061145.1 uncultured Haliea sp. | reverse complement strand
CGAGATTTCTGCCTGTCTCGTGGGCTCGGAGATGTGTATAAGAGACAGGTTGTCCTCCAGCGCAGTCTTCAACCCCTGCACGGACTCGTAACCCATTTTTTCCATGCCTTTGCGCAGCGCTGCCACCGTTGGGCCCAAGGGCACATGAAAGTTGAAGGTGGCCCGGTAGTCGATATGTGTGCCGGTCGACGATGACGAAAAATGAATAACATCGTTCACTTCGAACAGCCGGCAGCTGCCGTGCAGCTCAATGGATTTGTCCTGCTCAAGGTGCGTAACTGTATACAGCAGGTCAACCGAGCCAACCGGCATGTCGCAGGTCACGCGGAAGCGTGTACCTACCTCAACGGGCCCTGCGGACAGCTTCTCTGCAGCACTGGCCGTTGCATCCCATTCCTGCGTGGTGCGGAAGTCCTTCACATAGTCGAACGCCTCGCGTACTGGACGGGGCACATCAATTTTCTCATGCAGCTCAATCATGGTAGAAATCCCGGATAAACGTTAGTCTGTATACGATGTCACCCCTGCAGCAGATTGCCTGCCTCGTCAAAGTATAGACGCCAGGTTGCGGGGCGGGGGTGCCGCGATCTCGCGGTGGTCGCAGGCGAATCTGTGGAGGACTCTATGAAGAGGATTGGTGCTGGCGTTATCGGGCTGTGCTGCACGCTCGCCACTGGCCTGACGCAGGCCCAGTACGATATTGACACCCGTCTGCCGACCTGCGCCACGCTCCAGTGGTCGCCGGCGGTGCACAAAAGCTACCCGGATATCGAGCAGATTTGTCGTGGTATCTATGCGCGGGACGGCACCCTGTACGCGCAGGCTGAGGTTGACGTCTTGCGCGTGACGGGCAACCGGATGACCTTGCGTACTGTCCACGTGGATGGCAGCCAGGGGCATGAAACGACGGTTCGCGTGGGACCCAAATGGCGCGCCGTCATTGACGGCAAGGCGCTGCGCGCCGGTGAGTTGATTGCCGGCCAGCGTCTCACGGTGTACATACCGCAAAACCGCTTCGCGCTCACCGCTGAAGGAGGGCAGGGCATGGCGGAGGGGCTTGAGCCCGGATCCGGTGATAATGCCGGGCGAGAATAGCCCTAATCGTCAACCCAGATCTGGCGCAGTGGCTCGCCGAAGTCATCGTAGAGAATCTTCCGCCGCGGCCTGGGTTGCACGCGGCCCTTGCTGGCCGGCTGCTGCTTCTGCAGCGCTTTCCGGCGTTCCTCTATCGCGGCGACCACCTCGGGTACCAGTGTGCGCTCCGAGCGTGGTTCGGCAAACAATCGGCGCGTCAGATACAGCGGCGGGGCGAGGGGGTCTTTGCCGCTCACACCCGGCGGCACAGATTTTACCTTCCCACCTTCCTGCAGAAACCGCTGTGTCTCGCGGTCGAGGTCGGCGCGCAGATCCGCTTTGTCGGGTAGCTTCTTTACCATGAGCTGCGCCTGCCGCACCGCCTCTCGAGCATCTAAAACCGCAAAGTATAGCGCTCCCACAGGAATTTCACAGGCCTGTAGCCGGGCGGCTTTCCTGGCACCTGTTGCGGTAATAGCCAAGGGCAATGCCCGCGAGCGCGCCCAGTACGTCCGCCAGCAAATCGCCGCCGCTCGCGGCCCGTCCCGGTACTGCGAGCTGCAGGATCTCAGTGGCAGCGCCATAACCGGACAATGCGAGGAATACGTAGATCCAGCGCTCGGCGCTGCGGCCCCAGGCGCGCATCGCGGTAAAGCCGCACAGTGCGAACAGCACCCCGTGTACGAGTTTATCCGATGAGCCGGTCTGCAGTACCGGCGCTTCGATCGTGGGTAACCAGCCTTCAAGCAGGCTCAACATCTCGCCCGGCAGCAATAGCAGTAGGGTAGTAACGCCCAGCATTGCCAGGGCCTGACACTGCAGGCGACGCGGTTGTCGAAGGTCAGGCATGCTGTGTCTGTCGGGCATCGAGCAACAGGTTGCGGGGGGTCAGCGCGTAGTCGCAAAACGTGCCCAGGCGCACGTCGGCGCCCTGTTCCTGGAGCAGCAGCGCCCGGTCCAGCACCAGCCATATTTCCAGCGGGCGGCGAAACGCATGGGCAACCAGCTCAATACGGCGTACCAGGTCGCGACGCTGCAGGCCCCGTTGCAGCCAGTGGTGTTCGTCGAGGTCCGTTGCCGGTGGCAGTGCCTTGAGGGCGGCGGCCGTGCGCAGAAAACCGCCAAAGCTCCCGCGCGCGAGACGGTAGGGCACAGCCGGGAGCGGGAGGTAGCGGTCAATGCCGGTGACATTGCGCTGCCATTCATCGAAGGCCAGGCGCCACAGGATTTCGCGTTGACGCCTCCTGCGCGTGGCGCGGCCTCCGGTGACAGTTTCCTGCTGGGTGAATTGCAGGTCCGCGCGGCTCAACCGGAGACGGCTGCTGGCGGCCTCGCGGGATACGGGGCGATAGCGGTCGCCGGCGATCGCGTCGTAGCAGCAGGGAGACAGGGTCAGGCGCTCACAGCGGCTGCTCAGCCAGAGTGTCATGAGCCGCGTGTGCAGGTCGCCACAGGCATGCAGTGCCACGGCGTGGCCGTTGGCGGGCAGAAAGTGTGCGGCGGCATCGCCAAGCACATCGACTTCGTGAAATTGCATCGAGGCACCCCAGCCCGCAGCGAGACGCTGGCCCTGGGCACACAGCGTCGCATCACGCTCCAGGCTGACAACCTGCCGTTGGTCCGCCACTGCGAGCAGGCGGCCAAGGTGCCCCTTGCCGGCGCACCATTCCAACACGGGCTGTTCCACCCGCGGCTCCATCCGCGCGGCGAACGCCGTAATCTGCTGCCATTTGCGTCCGGGTACTCCGGTGTCAAGGCGCGCCGGAATATCCAGACGGCGGCCCGGCAGCAGGGGCAACGCCACGAGCTGTGACAGCCGATCGGCCGCGTCGCCCAGCCAGGGGCGCAACCAGCGCAGACGGCGCTCCATATCGCCTTCCAGCACCGTCAACTGGGCTTCATCCAGTGCGTGCAGCGCTTCGGCGAGGGTCGTTTCGTTTTCCCACCAGGGCAGCGAACGGTGGTGAAAGGGCCGCAGCTGCCACAGAGGGCGATGGCGATAAAGCAGTGCGTCGAGCGCGCGAAACCGTTCTGCCCAACACGTTGGCGCTGCGTTGCTCACCGCCGCTGTGCCGTCAGGCCTGCAGCAGCCGGTTTACATCGGCGGCCTCCACCGGGCGCACACAGCGGGCAATTTCCTGCCCGTTGCGCAACAGGATCAGCGTCGGCCACAGTTTGACGCTGTAGGAGCGACCCAGTGGGCGGCCCTTGCCGTCTTCGATTTTCAGGTGGGTCAGCGCGGGGTGCTGGCTCAGTGCCCGGGCAATGCCCGCTTGCGCGGCCTGGCAGTGGCCACACCAGTCGGTGCCGAATTCAAGGAGCAGATCACCTTCGCTGTCCTCCAGCGATGCCCGATCGGGGGCCTGCGGTGAGTAGCTTGTGTTGCGCGTCATGGTTTTTCTCTGCGGCTGTCTGTGGGCGCTGCCACTATACCGAATCTCCGGGCACGCGGTCAGCAGCGCTTGCGCAAGCCTTCGAGAAAGGTATGCGTGCTGCTCTCCAGGAGTGAGAAAACGTCTGCCTGGGGCAGGAAGCGCTCCACGTGGCCATACAGGGCAATACCTGCAAGCCCATGCGCCATCGACCACAGTTTGATAGACAGCTGCAGCACATCGCGTTCATCGACAGGATTCTGTGCGCACCAGGCCTCCACCGCCGACATCAACACGTAGAACCCGGCGGCGCTGCGTTCGTCACTGGGCCGCTCCTGTAGCGCGCGTATCCCGGCGTCTCCCCACATCAGACCGTAGAAGGCGCGGTGCTCGCGCATGAAGCGGATATAGGCTTTGCCGATGGCGATGATGGCCTCGGCACTGCCGGGAGGCTGCGTCTGCACTGCCGTTTGTACCTGCTCGCCCAGGGCGAAGAAGGCGAAGTCGATGACGGCGTCGAGCAGCGCTGTCTTGTCGCGGAAATGCCGATAGGGCGCCGCGCTGCTGACGCCGGCACGGCGCGCAGCATCCACCATGGCGAAGTCTGCGCTGCCCCGCTCCTCGATCAGCTCGGCGGCGGCGAGAATCAGGGCGTTGCGCAGGTCGCCATGGTGATAGGCGGTTGCCCGGCTGTTCATGAGATCACATCCTTCGGCGTCGAGGGCGTGGATTGCGCTTCTGTGTGGGCCTTTCCGTGTTTGAGTAGCACGAACAATTGTGGCACCAGGAAGAACGATACCACTGTGGACAGCAGAACACCCCCGGCGATGGACATGGCGAAGGGCGGCCAGAACTGGCTGCCCTCCAGGATCAGCGGCAGGAAGCCGCCGAAGGTCGTGACTGTGGTCGAGGTGATGTGCCGACTGGAATCCATGACGACGCGTCGCACGGCATAGCGGCCACCGCTCATGGCGCCACTGTCTTCCTGCAGCGCCGTCATAATGATAATCGCGGCGTTGATCGATACCCCGATCGATCCAATAACGCCGATCAGAGCCTGAATGCCGAAGGGATACTGGAAAATCGCCAGCGACAGCAGGCTGAGCCCGATGGAGCAGACGCAGACGACCCCCGCGACAGCGGACAGTCGCCAGGAATTGAAGGTCAGGACGATGGTGGCGATCAGCAGTGCGACAATCATCCCCATCGGTGCCATGATCTCATTGACCACACCGGCGCGTTCGTCACTGTCGCCACCAAAGCCATAGCGATAGCCTTCGGGCATGGCAATCGGGTTGGCCAACAGGTCCGTGCGCAGCTGCTCAAGTGCCTCCTCGGGCAGTACGCCGCGGGTCAGGTAAGCCTGTACCGTATTGGTGCGTTCACCCTGTTTGCGACTGATGGGGCTGCGGGCAGGCTCCAGCGAGAAGCTCCCCAGGCTGTGCAGGGTCACGCCGGGCAGGCCGTTGTCGCCGGCACCGCCGCGCAAAGGCAGGTGCAGGCTGCCGACATCTCCGGGGCTGTGCCAGCGCGCTTCGTCCAGCCGGGCGACGACCGGCAGCCGTTCTGTTCCCTCGAGCACTTCGCCGCCGCTGATGCCCTGCAGTGCCGCTTCCAGGGCGGTCGCGACATCGCGCTGGCTGACGCCCGCCATCTCCATGCGCATGGTGTCGCCGTGGAACACCCACTTTGGTGCCCCGGCAGCGAGGCTGGTATTGGTGTGGGTGACATCCGGGAGTTGCTCCATGCGCAACCGGAACGCCTCGCCGAGTTCGCGCAGCACATCAAGATTATCGCCATAGACCTCAACTTCCAGCGGCGCCATCACGGGCGGTCCCTGGTCGATGCCACGGACGATGATGCGGGCCTCCGGGTAGTCCCGATCAACAGCGCGCTGCAGTCGGCGGATGAGGTCATCGGTCGCGCGGGCATCGGTTGTCAGTACCAGTGCCTCCGCCCAGCTGGGCATCGCTTCGCGGGTTCGGAACATGTTGTAGTAGAACGGCGGTGCGCTCTCGCCAATGGTCCAGTCCACCCGCCGCACCAGCGGCTCCCGGCGCAGGTTCTGGTCGAGCCGCTGGACCAGGGCGGTGGTGTCGTCAATGGATCGCCCATCGGGCAGCTTGACCTGCAGGTACATCTGGTCCCGGTCGGTGCCGGGGAAGAACTGTGCGGTGAGCGTGGGGAAGGTGAGAAAACCCGTGACTGGCAACACCAGCGCCAGGGCCACCGAGCTGGCCGGATTCTGCAGCGACCAGTCCAATGCACGCACCAGCAGTGCGCCGGGCGTACCGCTGTCAATACCCATCTCCCACCAATGGCCGCTGCGCGCGAGTCCCCTGGGCAACAGCCATGCGGCGAGCACCGGAGTGACAATCAGTGCCAGCAGCAGGGAACCGGTCAGCATTATGACCACGGCGATGGCAATCGAACCCATGAAGTCCCCCGCAGGTCCCGGCAAGATCACCATCGGGGTAAATGCCAGCACCGTAGTCACAGTGGAGGAGAGCAGGGGAATGCGCAGGCGGGATACGGCCCCGGTGATGGATGAGAGTGGGCTGTCGCCGTGGTCCACCAGACGCTTGCGGATCTCATCGGTCATCACGATTGAACCATCGACCAGCAGGCCCAGCGCAACAACCAGGCCGGTGACGGACATCTGGTGGATGGCAATTCCCGAGTGATAAAGCACTGTGATCGAAAACAGTGTGCACAGGGGCAGGATGCATGCGACCACCACCGCGGCGCGCCAGCCCATAGTGAACAGCAGCACGAGCAGCACCAGCGTCACGCCAAGCGCCAGGTCGCCCACCACGCTGCGCAGGCGCTCGTCGGTGTACACGCTCTGGTCGTAGCTGATGTCGATGCTGACGCCCTGCGGCGCCAGGGCTCTGTAGTTATCAAGGAACGCGGTAAAATCCGCTGCCCAGCGGTCCACCTGCAATCCATCTTTCATGGCGACGCCAATCAGAATGCCCTCGGTGCCCTCGACCAGTACCCGGGAATCTGGCGGGGTGGCGTGTGCGCGATACACCTCCGCGATATCGCCGACGCGGATCGTGCCGCCATCCGCCGTTATCCGCAGCAGCACGTCACGTATTTGCGCGGTGCCGTCAAACGTGCCATCGACTTCAATGAGGAAATCGTTGCCATGTCCGGTACTGCGACCCGCGGCTATCCGCGGGTCGGCGCCGCGCAGGGCGGCGGCAACATCCGCCGCGCTCAGGCCGGTACTCGCCAGCGCCACCTCATCGATCGCCACCCGAATTTCCTCGCGGGGCTCACCGAAGAGGTCAACCCGCTCGGTGCCGTTGAAATTGCGGGCCGCGTCGGCAAAATCCAGCGCGACACGGTGTATCAATGAAAGTGGCGCGGTATTCGCCGTTGCAGCCCGCAGAGCCACCAGCATGGTGTAGGACTTGAGCCGGTCGTCATCAAACAACGGTGCGCTCGCGCCCGGGGGAAACTGCGCTGCAGCATCCGCCAGTGCATCCCGAATTTCCGACCAGCTGCGCTCTATGTCGGTATCGGACAGACTTTCCACCAGGGAGACGGTGAGACTGGAGACCCCGGTCGCCGAGCTTGAGTTGAGCTCGTCGATCTCCGCGATCTGGCGCAGCGCATCCTCCAGCGGCCGCGTAATGATCGCCTCGACGCGGGCGGGGTCGGCACCCGGATAAAAGGTTGTCACGTGGGCGACAAAGTTGGTGATGGTCGGGTCTTCCTGGCGAGCGATGGAGCGCAAACTGGCGATCCCGACGGCAAGAATGACCAGCACCAGCAGGGTAAAATAGCGTGTGTTGTTGTAGAGCAGGCGCGCCAGCATGTTCAGCGCTCCTGTGCCTGTACCGCGGTGCCTGCGGCAATGCGATGTACGCCATCGGCGACCACAGGCTGGCCGTCCAGCAGGCTGCCTCGCACAAAAGCCCTGTTGTCGTCGACGGACAGCACTTCGACTGCTTCCCGCAGCGCAACCTGGGCCCCGTCCTGCCGCTCACTGATCCGCAGCACCGTCCAGGCACCCCGTTCGCCCTCGAGCAGTGCGCTGATGGGCACCCAGCCGCCGCGTGCCCGCACGGTGCGCTGCAGGCTCAGGCTGACGGTTTCGCCATCCAGCACTGTCGCGGTCGGTGGCAGGTCAAACACCGCCAGGGCCGTGTGTGTGCGGGTGTCGAGGTCACGGCGCAGAGCCCGCAGTGTGGCACTGATGTCTCCGCTGCGCAGATTCAGGAGGTAGCGTTGTCCGGGCTCGAGTTCATCAAGGTGGCTCGCGGGGATGCCGATGCGGGCTTCCAGGCTGTCAACTGAGACGAGCTGCAGAACCGGTTCTCCAGCCTGCAGCACGGTGCCAGGATCCAGGTGGCGCGCTGCCACAACACCGTCATAGGGTGCGCGCAGGGCAGACTTTTCCAGATTGATGTCGAGGGTTTCCAGCCGCGCAAGCAGGGCAGAATGGCGGCTGGCCAGCGCCTCCGCGGTCAACCGCGTTTCGTCAAACTCCTGTGCTGACACCGCACCGGTCTCCCGCAGTCGTGCACTGCGCTCGAGGCGCAGGCGGGCCAGTCGCAGCTCTGCATCGATACTGGCCAGGTCAGCTGCGGCGACATCCCGTTGCGCTTGTAGCTGGCGTGTATCCAGTTGCCCGAGGACTTGCCCGGCGGTGACCGGGAGGCCTTCCTCGGCCTCAAGCGCCAGAAGCAGGCCGGGGATTTCAAACGCGAGCTGTGCCCTGGCCTTCGCCTGCACCAGGCCCGAGAGCCGCAACGTCTCGCGATAGCTCTGTTCCTCGATAAAGGGCAGCACGGTGACCGGGAGGGGGGCAGGCGCAGGCTGCCCTGCCGAGCCCGCGCGCAGCGTAATCCCTGCGGTCAGTGCAGTAGTCAGCAACAGGGCGGCGGCACAACTGAGCACCAAGGTGGAGTAACGAGAGCGAGCGGGTTGGGGCATGCGAACGCCTGTATGTTAATAGCTTTAACATGTAATGTTAGAGGATTTAACATCCCAGGGGAAGCACCAACATCACAAGTGATGCGGCAGCCGCTTGGCGTTGGCGGGTAGCGCCCCGCGTAACGCGCCGGTTGCAGCCAGCCGGGGATTCAGGGAGAATGCCGCCCGGCGACCCGGGTGGTCCCCTCGCAACGCCAGGTAGCGAACCCCGCCAGGCCCGGAAGGGAGCAACGGTAGTTACTGATGCGTGTGCCGGGGTGTGGCTGCCCGGGTTGCCTCTTTCCCGAATTGCCTGTGCCCCGTCACCGGGGGTGGTGTATCCTTTGCGCTTTTCGGCAAGGCCAGTTTGACATGTCGTATCAGGTACTCGCACGCAAGTGGCGGCCCCGTCGGTTCAGCGAAATGGTGGGCCAGGAGCATGTATTACAGGCGCTGATAAACGCGCTGGATCACGACAGGCTCCATCACGCCTACCTGTTCACTGGCACCCGCGGCGTCGGCAAAACCACAATCGCACGGATACTCGCGAAAAGCCTCAACTGCGAAGCAGGGGTCAGCTCTGAACCCTGCGGGTCGTGTAGCTCTTGCCTGGAAATTGCCGAGGGGCGCAGTGTCGATCTGCTGGAAGTGGATGCCGCCTCGCGTACCAAGGTGGAAGACACGCGCGACCTGCTGGAAAACGTGCAGTATGCCCCCACACGATCGCGCTACAAGGTCTACCTGATTGACGAAGTGCACATGCTGTCCAACAGCAGTTTCAACGCCTTGCTGAAAACGCTCGAAGAACCGCCGCCTCACGTCAAGTTCCTGCTCGCCACCACAGACCCGCAGAAACTGCCGGCTACTGTGCTTTCGCGCTGTCTGCAATTCAACCTGAAAAACATGGTTCCAGAGCAGATTGCAGCCCATTTGGCCGCGGTGCTTGATGCCGAGATGATTCGCTACGAGGAGCCCGCACTGTGGCTGCTTGGGCGGTCGGCAGACGGGAGTATGCGCGACGCCTTAAGCCTCACAGACCAGGCGATTGCCTTTGGCGCGGGGGCGATCACCGAGGCGGGCGTGCGCAGCATGTTGGGCACCGTGGACATGACCTTTGTCTATGCCGTGCTGGAGGCGGTAGCGGCGGGAGATGCTGCAGCCGCGCTGGCCGCGGTGGCGCATATGGCGGAGCACGCGCCGGACTTTGAGTCCGGTCTCGATGAATTGCTGTCACTCCTGCACCGTGTTGCGGTGGTGCAGATGCTGCCCGACCACACTGACAATAGCCGTGGAGACAGCGAGCGCGTGGCGCGTCTGGCCCTGTCGCTGACGGCGGAAGACGCGCAGTTGTTTTACCAGATGGCCCTGAACGGCAAGCGCGATCTCCCGCATGCCGCTGATCCTCGCAGTGGGTTTGAAATGACCGTGTTGCGTATGCTCGCCTTCCGCCCACTGGTTCTGCCCGATGATGGCAGCCTGATTCCATCCGCAGACGGTGCATCCGGCACGGCCGGTCCAGCGCCATCAAAACACGGCAGCGCTGCCGCGCGGCAGTCTGCCGCACCTGCTGAGGAGGCTGCGATGGCGGTTATCGAATCGCCTGCAGCGGCTGAGCCTCCTGCGGCGGCTGAGTCCCCAGCCTTGGTATCGGTGCCCGCTGCGGAGCCGGCCAAGGCTACCGCCGGTGCGCGGCTGCAACTCGACCGCGCCAGTCCACCGGCCCTGACCGCCTGTGCCGACTGGCCGGACTTGCTGGATCGGCTGGGTCTCGCTGGCATGGTCTTGAGCATCGCTTCACACTGCGCTCTTGAGTCGCAGCAGGGCAACGACTTCCGTTTCGTACTCGACGACAACCAGATGGGGCTGTTCAACCCGGGACACGCAGAGCGTATTCGCCTCGCATTGCAGAACTACTTCGATACACCGGTGTCAGTGTCCATAGAGCCAGGGCGGCCCGCCTCGGAAACGCCGGCAATGCGCACGGCGCGGCACAAGCAGGAACGGCAACGGGCGGCTGAGGTGGCGATCGAGTCTGATGCGCGTGTGCAACGGCTGATTCAGCGCTTTGATGGCGAACTGGATCGCACCTCTATTACGCCCCTGGAACCCTGAGGACACGACATGAAAGGCATTACCGACCTGATGCAACAGGCCCAGAAAATGCAGGCCGACATGCAGAAGGCGCAGGAAGAACTGGCACAGAAAGAGGTGACCGGCGAGGCGGCCGCGGGCCTTGTTCGGGTGACGATGAACGGTCGCCATGATGTCAAGCGCGTGCGTATTGACGACAGCGTTCTCAGCGAATCGCGCGAGGTACTGGAGGACCTGCTCGCCGCGGCGGTCAACGATGCCGTGCGTCGGGTGGAAGAGCAGAACCGGGAGTCCATGGCCGGTCTGGCCGCCGGGCTCAACCTGCCGCCCGGTTTCAAGTTGCCGTTTTGAGCGCGCCATGAAGTTCAGCCCCGTCCTGGCGCAGTTGATCGATGCCCTGCGTTGCCTGCCCGGCGTTGGTCCGAAGTCTGCCCAGCGCATGTCTATGCACCTGCTGGAGCGCGACCGCGCCGGCGCACTGGCACTGGCCGAAGCACTGCGTGTCGCGATGGACCGCATTGATCACTGTACCCTGTGCAGGAACTTCAGTGAGCACGATGTCTGCGAAATCTGCAGCGATCCACGCCGCGACCGGCAGACCATATGCGTACTGGAAACCCCGGCTGACGTGCTCGCTGTAGAACAGAGCGGTAGTTATCGCGGCCTGTATTTTGTGCTGATGGGTCATCTGTCACCCATCGACGGCATAGGCCCTGCTGAGATCGGGCTAGACAGGTTCCAGCAGCGGGTGGTTGATGAAGGCATCACCGAGGTTATTCTGGCCACCAACCCCACGGTGGAGGGTGAAGCAACCGCCTACTATCTATCGGATATGTTGTTGCCCCGGGGCATTCGGGTTTCACGTATTGCGCACGGCGTGCCGCTCGGCGGTGAGTTGGAATACGTTGATGGCAATACGCTGGCACACGCGTTCAGTGGCCGACGCCAGATGAGTGGAGACGGCTGAATGCAGTGGCAGTTGATTGAATCTGATCATGCGTTGCGGACCTTGCTGCAACGCTTCAGCGGTGCACCCGCGGTTGCGGTTGATACCGAATTCATGCGCCGCAGCACCTTCTACCCGCAGGTGGCGCTGGTGCAACTGTGTTTTGGCGAGGAAGCCTGGCTGGTAGACCCCCTGCAGGTGAGCGACCTGCAACCTCTGAGGGAACTGCTGCAAGCCGCGGAGACCGTCAAGGTACTGCATTCCCCGAGCGAAGACCTGGAAGTGTTTGATCGCTGGTTGGGCGTGCTGCCCGAGCCTCTGTTCGACACCCAGCGCGCCGCGGGGTTGCTGAATCTGGGTTTTGGTATGGGCTACCGCGCGCTGGTGCTGGCCTGTGAGGGCGTGGATGTGCCCAAGGAAGAGACCCGCTCAGACTGGCTGCAGCGCCCGCTCACTGCAGCGCAGTGTGAGTACGCTGCACAGGATGTAGCCCATTTGTTGCCGCTGTGGCGTCGGCTGGCGGCGGATTGTGAGGCGCAGGGCAAGTTCGAGTGGGTGCTTGCGGATGGCGAGGATGCGCTCGCGGCCTACCGCGCGCCCGGTGATCATGGTGTATCCAGGATCAAGTCAGCCTGGAAGCTGGACCGGCGCGCGACAGGGCGCCTGTATGCACTGTGCGCCTGGCGCGATGCAACAGCCCGCCAGCGGGACAAGCCGCGCGGCTGGATTATAGACGATGCCGCCTGTCTCGGACTTGCGGAGAAAGATCCGCAATCACACACATCGCTGGAAAAACTCGGCCTGCTGAGCCCGGGTTCACTGCGCCGTGATGGTGCGGCGCTGCTGCAGCTGCTGGCTGCGCAGCGTGAACTCCCGGAAGAGGCGCTGCCGCAGCGTCTGCCGCAGCCGCTGGATCCCGCCGGGCGCAAGTCCCTGCAGGCGTTGAAACAGTGGTCCAGGGAGATCGCTGCCGAACTCGGCACGGTGCCCGAGGCATTGCTTGCCGCCCGCGACTACGAAGTCCTGTTGCGGCAGCATCGGGGAGAGGCGCTGGAGGACCCACCGAGCTGGTCCGGCTGGCGTCACGAGCGGGTGATCGTGCCCCTGCGCCAACGGTTGCGGGAGAGGGTGTCGTGACGCGTATCTGCCAGGTGTTCCGCAGCCCGCTGAAGCCTGAAATGTACCTTTACGTGGACAAGGCAGAGGGCTGTGCGCGCGTGCCCGAGACGCTGCTCGCGCGCTTCGGCGAACCGCAGCCTGTACTGGTACTGGCGATCTCGCCAACGCGCAAGCTGGCTCGCGTGAACGCGGCCGACGTCCTGGCCAGTATTGAGTCGCAGGGGTTTTTCCTGCAAATGCCCCCTGCGGACGCAGTGTACACACAGCGGGAGAGCGCCCGTGACTGAGTGGTGGGAGCAGCCGCTGGAATCCCTCAATGCGGCGCAATGGGAGGCGCTCTGCGATGGCTGCGCCCGCTGTTGCCTGCACAAACTGGAGGATGCCGACAGCGGTGAGGTGTTCTACACCCGGGTGAGCTGCCGGTTTCTCGATACCGAGACCTGTCGCTGTCGAGATTACCGGCATCGCAGCAGTCTGGTGGCGGACTGTATTACACTGGGTCCGGCCAATATCGCGGACGCGCTGAGCTGGTTGCCTGCCACCTGTGCCTACCGCCTGCGCGCGCGTGGGGAGCCACTGCATCCCTGGCACCCGCTGCTTTCCGGCGATGCTGCCACGGTGCACAGGGCGGGCATTTCCGTGCGCGGGCGTGTAGTCTCGGAGCTGCATGTGCACCCGGACAGCTACGAAGAGCAGATTGTGCACTGGGTAGAGGAGGGCACGCGATGACGGAACAGCCGGACTACCTTATCGCCACCCTGGTTTACCTGGGGACGGCCCTGCTGGCGCTGGTCGCGATGTTCTGGTGGCTACGGCGGGTCTGGTCACCGGCCTGGCGCTGGCTGCTGCTACTGGCAGGTGCCGCGCTGCTGATGACGCCGGCCTATCCCTATGAGGGGGTGGATACGTTTGCCCCCGCGCTTATCGTGGCTGCGTTCCAGCTGCTGACAGCGGGCCCCGAGGCCGCCGCCCACGCAGTGCGCCCGCTGGTCGCCGCGTTGGGGCTCGCGCTGGTAGTCACCCTGCTACTGAGAATAACCGTGTTGCGCCGCGCACGGCATGCACCTGGCGATCAATGATCCGGAGGAGCTGTTATGTCCGTTCAGTTTGGAAGCAAAGCATTATTCCCGCGTATTTTCCTGTTTCTTGCCGTACTGCTTGGCACACCGACTGCGCTCCACGCGCAACCCCCCATCGGGCCACAGCCGGACCTGCGCCTGCTGATCGATATTTCGGGGAGCATGAAAGAGTCCGATCCCGACAACCTGCGCGGTCCCGCACTTGAGCTGATCGTTCGCCTCCTGCCCGATGGCGCCCGCGCCGGCGTCTGGATATTCGGTGAAGACGTACAGCAGATTGTTCCCCACCAGGTGGTCGATGCCCGGTGGCGGGAGCGCGCACTCGAGGCTGTGGCGCGCATTGACAACTCAGGGCAGCGCACCAATATCCCCGCGGCGCTGGCTGCGGCGACCTACGACATCGGCAGTATGGATCCCACCTACCGCACCAGCGTCGTGCTGTTGACCGACGGCAAGGTCGATCTGTCACCGTCGCCGATGGCAAATGCCGCTGCAGCGCGTGACCTCCTCGCTGCGACGGCGCCCAAGCTAGGTGCGACGGGCATACCCGTGCACACCATCGCGCTGTCGGAGGAGGCCGACTGGACCTTTTTACGCGCACTGGCCAACAGCACCACGGGGATTGCAGAGAAGGCGCGTACAGCGGCGCAACTGACAGAAATCTTTGTGCAGTCGCTGGAGATGGTGGCGCCCACGGCGCGGGTGCCGATTGTCGGCAATATCTTCCTGATCGATGACACAGTGGACGAGTTTACCGCCCTGGTGTTCCTGCAGGAACCCGGTGCGGAGGTGACCCTGACCAGCCCGGGCGGCAGCGTGTATCGTCCGGCGCAGAATGCCGACGGAGTCGATTGGTTTCAAAGCAGCCAGTTTGCCCTCGTCACGGTGACCGCCCCGGAGCGTGGTGCCTGGACACTGGTCGCGCCGGATGGTGCCCGGAGCCGGGTATCGGTGATCTCGGATCTCAAGCTGGAAGTCGACCCACTGCCCAACAGTCTTCCCGCGGGGCGCGTTACAGAGCTGGGCATCCGCCTGCGCGACGGCGATGGCGTCATCGCCCGGCCCGACCTGCTGCAGCTGTTCACACTGTCGGTACAGATCACCGGCCCGGAGGCTTACAGCGAGCTGATCGACGTAACCGGGCGCTACCCGGTTCCTGCGACCGGGGAATATCGCGTCAGCATCCCGGCCTTTGAACGCGGTGGGCGTTACCAGCTGTTGGTGCAGCTGCGCGGTGAGACCCTGCAACGGGAACTCCCGCTCTATATTGAGGTGATTGCCGAGGAGGCAGCACCGGCCATCAGCACCCGCCCGCCAATGGTGCCGGAACAGGATTTACAGCGCCCGGCACTGACGCTGGCGGTTCTGTTGTTGCTGGCAGTTGCAGTCGCTCTGTGGGTTTACCGGCGTCGTCGCAAGCGCAAGCTAGCCATCTGGCAGCGTCGTTTTGATGCCTCACGTGGCGCCGCGGATGAGACCGTCGTGGCCGGGCTGAGCGCCACAGCGGATGAAGATGAAGGGAAAGGGAAATCCCCTTGATTAGGCGCGCGGCGCTCGCTACCCTTGGCGGCTTTGTTTTTTTACGGGTATTGAACAGATGATGAAATTTGAGGGAACCGAGCGCTACGTCGCGACCGACGATCTGCGCATGGCTGTTAACGCGGCGGTGACCCTGGCGCGCCCTTTGTTGATCAAGGGTGAGCCGGGCACGGGGAAAACCATGCTTGCGGAGGAGGTGGCGCTCGGTCTGGGCAAGCGGCTGATCCAGTGGCATATCAAATCCACCACCAAGGCCCAGCAGGGCCTGTATGAGTACGATGCGGTCTCGCGCCTGCGGGACTCCCAGCTCGGCAACGAGAAGGTGCACGACATCGGCAACTACATCAAGAAGGGCAAACTGTGGGAGGCCTTCGAGGCTGAGGAGCAGGTCGTGCTGTTGATCGATGAGATCGACAAGGCGGACATCGAGTTCCCCAACGACCTGCTGGTTGAACTGGATCGCATGGAGTTTTTCGTCTACGAAACCGGCGAGACCGTGCGTGCCCGCCACCGCCCCATCATCATCATCACCAGCAACAACGAGAAGGAACTGCCGGATGCGTTCCTGCGCCGCTGCTTCTTCCACTTCATCAACTTCCCTGACCGAGACACCATGCGCGCGATCATCGACGTGCATCACCCGGGCATAGCCCAGGAACTGGTGCAGGAGGCGATGGAGGTGTTCTTCGATCTGCGCTCCATTCCCGGCTTGAAGAAAAAGCCATCGACCTCCGAGCTGATCGATTGGTTGAAGCTTATCCTCGCGGACGACATCCCTGATGAGGTTTTGAAGAACCGCGATGCCAGCAAGGCGATTCCCCCCCTCTACGGCGCACTGCTGAAAAACGAGCAGGATGTGCACTTGCTGGAGCGCCTGGCCTTCATGCACCGTCGCGAGACGCGCTGACACATGCTGGTCAACTTTTTTCATGGTCTGCGGGATGCCGGGGTGCCGGTGACCACGCGAGAACTGCTGGATCTGCTTAGCGGCATCCGGCAGCACGTGGTTTTCGCGTCGATCGATGACTTTTACTACTTCAGCCGCACCTGCCTGGTGAAGGATGAGAAGTACTTTGACCGCTTTGACAGGGCCTTCGGCGCACACTTCAAGGATCTGGAGGGCCTGGATGACGTCATCGAGGCGATCATCCCCGACGACTGGCTACGCGCCGAGTTCATGAAGCAGCTGTCCGAGGAGGACCGCGCGAAAATCGAATCCCTGGGCGGACTGGAAAAGCTGATCGAGGAATTCAAGAAGCGCCTGGAGGAGCAGAAGAAACGGCACCAGGGTGGCAACAAATGGATCGGTACCGGCGGCACTTCGCCTTTCGGTCAGCAGGGTTATCATCCCGAGGGTATCCGCGTGGGCCCGAACGGCGGTAATCGCAAGGCCGTCAAGGTCTGGGACAAGCGCGAGTTCCGCAATCTCGACGACAGTGTTGAACTGGGCACGCGGAATATCAAGGTCGCGATGCGCCGCTTGCGCAAATTTGCGCGAACCGGTGCAGCCGATGAATTGGATCTCGACGATACCATTCGCTCGACGGCGCGTAATGCAGGCCTTCTGGATATCAAGATGGTGCCCGAGCGGCACAACGCCGTGAAAGTGCTGCTGTTTTTCGATGTCGGGGGATCGATGGATCCGCATGTGCGTGTCTGTGAGGAGCTGTTTTCGGCCGCGCGCAGTGAATTCAAGCACATGGAATACTTCTACTTTCACAACTTCATTTACGAAAGTGTGTGGCGTAACAACGTGCGCCGGCAAAACGAGCGCGTGTCGCTGCTGGACGTCATGCACAAGTACAGCCACGACTACAAAGTGATTTTTGTCGGCGACGCCGCCATGTCGCCCTACGAGATTGCACAGCCCGGTGGCTCGGTAGAGCACTGGAACGAGGAGTCGGGCGAGGTGTGGATGCGGCGACTCAAGCAGACCTACGAAAAAGTGGCCTGGATCAATCCGGTGCCGCGTGACGAGTGGGAGTACACCCAGTCTACGGCGATGACCCACAAGTTGCTGGAGGGTCACATGTACCCGCTCACCCTCCAGGGGCTGGAGCAGGCGATGGCGTTCCTCTCCAAGTAAGTCCGCGCACGGGATTCCGGCGCTAGCGCCCGAGGCTGCCGCAGAAGGCGATGAGGCTCGCCGTCACGGCAACGTTGAGGGATTCAACGCCGTTGCGCATGGGGATGCACAGGGCCTCGTCCGCCAGGCGCTCGCTCGCCTCGGAGACGCCCTCGGTTTCGTTGCCCAGGATGTACACACAGTTGCCTGAAGGCCGGTAGTCGAACAGGCTCTGACGGGCGTCCGCACGCAGCGAGCACACCTTGAAATTCCGGGCCTTGCAGGCTTCCAGCGCAGTGGGTAACGATTCGCAAAACAGGATGGGGGCGCGGTATAGCGTGCCGGCGCTGGCCTTGATGACCAGTGGGCCCAGCGCGGCGTTGCCGCGTCTCGCCAGCACGATCCCATCGATGTTTCCGGCGGCGGCGGAACGGACAATCATCCCCAGATTCTGCGGGTTGGTGATGCCGTCGAGTGCGAGCAGGCGCTGGTTCGCGAGGTCCGGACCTGCCAGGTAGTCATCTACGCGGGCAAAGGCGGGGCACCGGATATCCAGTGCGATGCCCTGATCCTGGCGCCCGTTGCGCGATATTCTGGCGAGTTCTGCCCGGTTGTGACGCTGCACCGCGAGGCCGCGTCGCGCCGCATCGCGCAGAATCTCTGCCATCACCCCGTCCTCCCGGTTGCTGTCGGCGACATGCAGTGCATGCAATGACAGCCCCGGCGTGCGCAGGGCTTCAAGCACGGGCTTGCGGCCGTAGACGGTGAGAACGCGGTCGAAAAAGGCCTTGCGCGCCGTGTATTCGGGACGATCGCTCAAGGTGTCAGGGATTTGCGCCGGGCTCATGGCCGCTGGCGAGCCGGGTTACACGGTCAGCCGACTGCTTCATGCGCTGGGCGATATCCTCGATCTGGGCGCCGGTAATGGGTGAATCCATCGAACCGGCCACAAAACACATGACCGGCACCTGCCGGTAAACAAACACCGGCACCGCAATGGTGCTGACCTCGTAGCGGGCCTTGGGGTCGATACGGTCGAGGTGGTAATGCTCGACACAGATGCCCTGCTGGTACTTGTTGGTGGCCTCTTCCAGCTCCTGCAGGCTCCAGGACTGGTGAATGCGGGTCAGCTCCCGGGTCAGTTCTTCCTCCGCACGGGTTTTCAGCGTGACCTCATAACCCCGGGCCCGAATAGCAATCACCGACACCCGCAGCTTTTGGTCCAGGCGCTCGTTGTACCCGCCCCGTGACTCGTGTGCCCGGGTCAGCCAGGCTTCGAGCTGCTTCGCTGGGGAGAAGGCGGTAAAACACGCCGCAACAGGCGCAGCGTTGGGCAGGCGCAGCCCCAGCTGGAAGGAGTCCATCAGCGGGGTGGCGTTGCCATACAGCGCCAGCAGGACCTGATGGAGCTTCGAACGTGCGGTGACGGCAAAGCCGAGGTTCAGGTCGCTGTTGAGGCCCTCCAGTTCCGGCCTCGCGTATTCCAGCACGGGAAACTGCGCGAATGCGGCGTTACCTGCAGCTATAATGGAAGGGCCGAGGCGATACGCCTTGGTTTTGGGGTGTTGGACCAGGAAGCCGTAATTGGCCATGGTGGTCAGGATGGCGTGACAGGTGGCCTTGTTGAGGTTCAGGCGACGCGTCATTTCCGTCAAACCAAAGGCCTGTTGCGGGTTCGCCATCAGCAGATCGAGTATGGCCAGCGCGCGGGCGGTGGGTTGGGAAAACAGTGCCACGTCAGGTACTCCCTGGCTTCGCAATGGTGCGGTTCATTATGCTGTACTGAAGAATCATAACCTCCGACTGCCTGCGGCCGCAATCCTGCGTTTGGGTGAGGTGTGCAGCAGGCGAGCCGCATTAAACAACAGGGAGACTGCAGGTGCCAGAGCTTTGTCAAAGTCCACTCACACTCTACGGGACGTCTGCCTGTCACTTGTGCGAACAGGCGGCTGCCTTACTGGATCTGGCTGTGCAGGAGGCGCTGATCAGCCACTACGATGCCGTGGATATCAGCGAGGATGAGCAGCTGTTTGTGCGCTACGCAACCCGCATCCCGGTGCTGTACCGGCAGGACGGGCGCGAGCTGAACTGGCCGTTTTCGCCCCAGCAACTACTGGATTTCATCGATGGCGATGACGGCGGGCAGGTGTAACGCGCCGCGAGCCGCGGCGCAGCAGGGCTCAGGACCGGTTGCCGACTCTGACGGCGAGCACATCACAGGACGCGCCATGCAGGACGCCGTTGGCAGTAGAGCCCATGAGTAATGCCAGACCGTAACGGCCGTGACTGCCCACTACGATGAGGTCGGCGCCGATTTCCTCTGCCTTGCTGTGGATTTCCACTTCCGGGCGGCCGAGTACGATGTGCTGGCGGTCGGCGGCAATTCCGTACTGCTCCCCGAAACGCGCCAGTTGCTGCGCGGCCTGTTGATGGATTTCGTCCTGGATACCGGAAAAATCCATGGGGATGTCGCCGCCATAGGCAAAGCTCAGAGGCTCAATGACGTGTATGAGATGCAGCTCGGCACCGCTACCCTGTGCGACGCCGCGTGCGCGCTGGGCCACGTCCGCGGAATCTTCACTCAGGTCCACGGCAATAATCAGTTTCTTGTAGTTGGACATAGGCCCCCCGTCATCGTAAACAGAATTCATCGCCTGTTATAGCATACAATGCGCGCCGGACAAGCGCCTCCAGCAGCACGAGGTGCGACTTTGCCCCCGATCGTTGACTTGAGTCAGGACCTGCCTTGAATTACTTGCTGATCGCCTTCGCCTTGCTGGTGGCCATCGCGCCGCTTACGCATTTCCTCCCCAGCAAGCGACAGCGCCTGCAGGTCACCCTGCGGGAGACCGCTGCACTCAACGGGCTTTTTGTCGAGTTTCGCGAGCAGCCCGGGCCAGCGTTACCACAGCAGAGCCAGGCATCCGACGTCATTTATTACGGGCTGCGGCTGCCGCCTTCCAGCGGCAAGGGGCGCCGGCGCTGTGTCTGGCAGTTGCGCGCTGGCGGGTGGCAGGCCGTCGGGGCGAAACATGAACCGGTTCCTGCTGCGCTGCTCGCGGCGCCTGACAGCATCCTTGCGGCGAGCGTGCATGAGGACAGCTGTGGGCTGTACTGGCAAGAAGCCGGCGATGCGGCTACCGTAGAGCAGATAGCAGCTGTTCTGAAGGACTGGGCGCAACAGATTCCTTGACCCGGAGGGACAGGGTCTTTATATATGCGACTTTTTTGACGGGCGCCGGCAGGTGAATGCAGGCGTCCGCTGACCCACACCAAGCGAGATCACGCGGGAGTCTATGGGTAAATCACTGGTTATTGTCGAATCGCCCGCCAAGGCGAAAACGATCAACAAGTATCTGGGCCCGGATTTTATCGTCAAATCCAGTATCGGACACATCAGGGACCTGCCGACAGCGGGCAGCGCCACCCCGGTGGATGCCAAGGAGCGCGCCGCCCAGGCGGCCATTACCCGCAAGATGTCACCCGAGGAGAAGGCCCAGCACCGCAAGGCCAAGTCGCGTGAGCAGTTAGTGCGCCGAATGGGCATTGATCCCGAACATGGCTGGCAGGCGGACTACCAGATCCTGCCGGGGAAGGAAAAGGTCGTGGCCGAACTGCGCAAGCTGGCCGCCAGCAGCGATGCCATTTACCTCGCGACCGACCTTGACAGGGAAGGGGAGGCCATCGCCTGGCACCTGCGTGAAGCGATTGGGGGGGATGATTCACGCTATCAACGCGTGGTGTTTAACGAGATTACCAAGAAGGCTATTGGCGAGGCATTCAAGCATCCTGCACATCTGGACCAGAACCGGGTCAACGCCCAGCAGGCGCGGCGCTTCCTCGACCGGGTTGTCGGCTATATGGTTTCGCCCCTGCTGTGGGCCAAGGTGGCCCGTGGTCTTTCGGCGGGCCGGGTACAATCCGTTGCGGTACGCCTGATCGTCGAGCGTGAACGCGAGATCCGTGCCTTCGTGCCCGAGGAGTACTGGGAGATTCACGCCGACCTGCAGCCGGCTGATGCCGACGCGGTGCGCTTTCAGGTGCGCAAGCAGGCCGGCGCGGCCTTCCGTCCGACCAGCGAGGAGGCAGCGCGGGCGGCGACGGAAGCGCTCGAAAAGTTGCCCTATGTGGTCAGTGACCGAGAGGACAAGCCCACCCGGTCGAAAGCGCCGGCGCCTTTCATCACCTCCACGCTGCAGCAGGCGGCCAGTACGCGCCTTGGGTTTTCCGTGAAGAAAACGATGATGATGGCACAGCGCCTCTACGAGGCAGGCTACATCACCTATATGCGCACCGATTCCACCAACCTCAGTGAAGACGCGGTACAGGCCTGTCGCGACTACATCGCGGCGGAGTTTCCACCCGCCTACCTGCCCGCCACGCCCAACCGTTACAGCAGCAAGGAGGGCGCCCAGGAGGCCCACGAGGCGATTCGCCCTTCGGACGTCAACCTGCTGCAGTCGGGTCTGCAGGGCATGGAACGCGACGCCGAGCGCCTGTATGAAATGATCTGGCGACAGTTTGTCGCAGGCCAGATGACGCCCGCTGAATACACCGCGACGACCATCACGGTCACCGCAGGCGACTACGAGCTGTCGGCCAAGGGCCGCATCATTCGCTTTGATGGCTACACCCGTGTGCAGGGGGCTGCCGGACGCAAGGGAGAGGACGAAGTGCTTCCCGATATCCAGAAGTCGGACACGCTGAAGCTGGTCGCCCTGGACCCGGCGCAGCACTTCACCAAGCCCGCGCCGCGCTACGGCGAAGCCAGCCTGGTGCGAGAGCTTGAAAAGCGCGGCATTGGCCGCCCGTCCACCTACGCCTCGATTATTTCAACCATTCAGGATCGTGGGTACGTACGCCTCGAGAACAAGCGTTTCTACGCCGAGAAAATGGGTGACATCGTCACCCAGCGATTGCAGAACAGCTTCACCGAACTGCTCGACTACGGCTTCACCGCGAGCATGGAGGAACGGCTGGATACGGTGGCTCAGGGCGAACTCGACTGGCGGGATCTTCTGGACAGTTTCTACGCCGATTTTCGGCAACTGCTGGAAAAGGCAGAAGAGGCGGAACCCGTCGGGATGCAGCCCAATGAGCCGACCCCGACGGACATACCGTGCAGCAAGTGCGGCAGGCCCATGCAGATCCGCACCGCCAGCACCGGTGTGTTCCTGGGCTGCTCCGGTTATGCACTGCCGCCCAAGGAGCGCTGCAAGAACACCATCAACCTGACACCGGGCGACGAAGCCATTCGCGAGGACGCGGACGACGAGGCCGAATCCCGCCTGTTGAGAAAGAAGCATCGCTGCACGCTGTGTAATGCGGCAATGGACAGCTACCTGATCGACGAGCAGCGCAAACTGCACGTCTGCGGCAACAATCCTGACTGTCCCGGTTACGAAGTCGAGACCGGCAAGTTCAAGATCAAAGGCTATGATGGTCCTACGCTGGCCTGTGACAAATGTGGCGCAGAGATGCAGCTCAAGACCGGCCGTTTCGGCAAGTACTTCGGCTGCACGGCGGAAGCGTGCAAGAACACGCGCAAACTGCTGCGCAACGGGGAAGCGGCACCGCCGAAAATGGACCCGGTGCCCATGCCGGAGCTGGCCTGCGAGAAGGTGGATGACCACTACATCCTGCGCGACGGTGCGGCCGGGCTGTTTCTGGCTGCCAGCCAGTTCCCGCGCAACCGGGAGACCCGGGCGCCCTTCGTGGATGAACTGCTGCCCCACAAGAACGAGATCGACCCCAAGTACAGTTTCCTGTTCTCGGCGCCAGTCGAGGACGACGACGGCAACCGCACCCAGGTGCGCTACAGTCGGAAAGCGGCTGAGCAGTATGTGATGACCGAGCGCGACGGCAAACCGACGGGATGGCGAGCGGTCTACCGCAATGGCAAGTGGCAGACGGAAGAGGGCAAGAGCCCGGCCGCAGCGAAAGGCGCACCGCGAAAGAAGAGCGCCGCGCCCAAGCGCAAGGCGGCTCGCAAGCGCACATGAGCAGTCTCCGGGGCCAGGCCAATCATGCGCTGTACCTCGGCCGGCTGCTGCTGCAGGCGTGGGAGCAGGCGCGGTGCGCAGAAAATGTGCCAGCCAACACCCTGGCGCAGGCTTTCGGGCCAGCCGTGCGGGAGCACCTGCTGACGGCCTATGGCTGGTTCCTGCTCGATTTGCAGAAGCCCGCACAATTGCCGCCGCAGCCGCCGCACTGTGTTGCGGAACTGCCGCCGGCAGCGCCGGGCAAGGCGCAACCGGCAGAGGTGACGGAGTTTGCGCAACTTGAAACACAGGGGTGGCTGTTCCGGTTGCTGCAGCAGCCCGCGGCGGAGCCGGCCAGGCGGATGGTAGGCAACCTTGCGGTGAGCACCTCTGGCCAGCTGGATTGGGACACACTGCAGGTCGCAGCGGACCAGCTTGAAGCTGCGTTTTCCCGTATGGGTGACCTGTTGGACGAATGCTAGAGAGTGCCCGTTGGCGGTCGCATCTGCCCCCTGTTACACTGGCAATCGATGCAAAAAGAGGAGCCTCTTGTGGCCACAGCCCTGTTGGAAATTGTTGATCTCGGCGAAGGTGAAATTGTCCTGCAACGCGCCGAGGACGATTCCGAGCCTCTCCTGCGCATCCAGTTCTCAGACGAGGCGCGGGATTACCTGATGGACAATGGCCTGGAAGTTGCGAAGGTGATGATTCAGGCCGGCATGCAGGCCGCGGCCAGCATCAACGAAAAAGAGCGCCCCGAAGACAGTGAAAGCCGGGCGCGCACCGTCCACTGACCCGGCTGACGACGACCGCTAGCGTCGGAGGATGCCGACGCTCAACCCCTCAATCGCGAACGCCTGCGTGCGCAAATCAACCGTGATTGGCGCATAGGCCGGGTTCTCGGCGTGCAACTCTACCAGGTGCCGGCTGCTGCCGCGCTGAAAGCGTTTCACGGTCACTTCATCCTCAATGCGGGCGACGACAATGGCGCCATTGCGGGCTTCGCTGCTGCGGTGCACCGCCAGCAGGTCTCCATCCAGTATGCCGACATCCTGCATGCTGTCGCCCGTGACCCTTAGCAGGTAGTCTGCTGCCGGATGAAAGAAGTTGGCTGGGATGGCGCAATAATCCTCGATATGTTCCTGCGCGAGCACCGGGTTGCCTGCTGCAACGCGCCCGATGATGGGAAGGCCTGGGTTTTCGGGCAACCGGATGCCACGAGAGGCGCCGGCAATGATTTCGATCGCACCCTTGCGCGCAAGTGCCTTCAGGTGTTCCTCGGCAGCGTTGGCCGACTTGAAACCCAGCTCCCTGGCGATATCGGCGCGGGTGGGTGGATAGCCGGTCTGGTCGATATGCTGGCGGATGATGTCCAGCACCTGCTGCTGTCGCTGCGTAAGTTTGTCCATACCCCGTCCATCTGTGTATTTGTACAGTGACTGGGATTATATACAGTAATACGCGACAGCGACAAGCAGGCTTAAATATCCTCCACACCGAGCATGGTGTCGGGTTCGATGGTGGACAGCGGGTTGTTCCATTCCTCGGGGTGGTAGGGCAGGTCCGGATCCAGGCCGTCATCGTCGTCGAGTTCGAAGGGCGTTCGCCAGTCCTCCGGTGCGGCCGCGCGTTGCAACTGCAGCATGCGCCAGACCTCAAGGTCGTATTCTGTGACCTCGCCATCGAGGAACTGTGTCTCCACGGTGCGCGCGGCCTCGTCCAGGGCGACAACTTCGAACAGCTCTCCCGTTTCGATATCCCGGTACCAGCTGCCAACAGTGGGATTCAACATGTGTGCGCTCCCTTCGTGAGTCCTCAGTGTCACCTGCAACATACCATGCCGACCTGCGCTGTCCATTATGTGTTGTCGATCTAAAAACGCCGGTTTTCATAGCGCTTTCCATCTCTCTGAATTTTCCGCGACAGATCAGTCGCTTGCGGATGTCTCTCGGCACGTGTCGAAGGGGCGGAGGCGCTGTTATACTGCGCGGCTCTGACAAGTGCCTGGCCACAGAAGAAAATTGTCTAACCCCGGGAAACCAGGAGCCTGATGTAACGTGGAAGCTACAGAGCAAACGCTGTCGCGACTATTGGCGACCTATGGCCTTGATGCGCCGCTGGTAGCGATCGGTGGGCTACTCCTGCTCGCCATGCTCCTTCACCTGCTGCTCGGTGTCCTGCTGCGCCGCCTGCACCGCGTGGCGAAAACCAGCAGTAATCGCTGGGACGACGTGGTAATCACTGCGCTGGAAACACCGCTGCGTGTCGCGCTCTGGGTCATCGCCCTGATGCTGATCCTGGGCAGGGTGTCGATCGCCGCGGATGTGCAGGCCTTTATACTGCGCGCCTATGACACGCTACTGATTCTCATGCTGGCCTGGTTCCTGCAACGCCTGATATTCGGTGCGGAAGAGGAGCTACTGTCTCCCGCGCGCGGACACAAGGCCTCCACCGACAAGGCCGCAGTGCGCTCCACGGCGAAACTCATCCGGGTAATCCTCTGGATACTGGCCGGCCTGATGGCCCTGCAGAGTGTCGGTGTGTCCATCTCGGGACTGCTGGCCTTCGGCGGGATCGGCGGGATAGCGGTCGGTTTTGCCGCGAAGGACCTGATGGCGAACTTTTTCGGTGGAATGAGTATCTACCTCGATCGCCCCTTTACCCCCGGTGACTGGATTCGCTCACCGGACCGGGAAATTGAGGGGACGGTGGAGGATATCGGTTGGCGCCTGACCCGCATCCGCACCTTCGATCAGCGTCCGCTCTATGTGCCAAACGCGGTATTCACCCAGATTGCGGTGGAAAATCCGTCGCGCATGTTCAACCGGCGGATATATGAAACGATCGGCGTGCGCTATCAGGATTCAGCCAAACTCGCGTCCATTGTTGCTGACGTCCGGCAGATGCTGGAAGAACATCCTGAAATCGACCTCAATCGCACCCTGATCGTGAATTTCGTGTCCTTCGGGCCCTCGTCGCTCGACTTTTTCGTCTATGCTTTCACACGCACCACAGTCTGGGTCGAGTATCACGCCATCAAGCAGGATGTCTTGTTGAAAATCCTCGACATTATTCATGAGCACGGCGCCGATGTGGCATTCCCGACCCGGACCCTGCATCTGGACAGCGCGCCACCCGAGCTGGCGCAGGCTGTGCGTGGAGAGCACTCATGACGGAAAGCACCGCGCAAGCACCATTGTGTCTCGGGATTATCGGCGGCACAGGTATCCATCAGGTCGACGGTTTGCAGCTGCTGCGTGAGCACTCTGGAGACAATACCTACGGCAGCCCCTCGCGGCCTGTGCAGGAAGGCGTAGTCGAGGGTCAGCGCGTGTTTTTTCTCCAGCGCCACGGCAGCCCCCGGGCGATTCCGCCGCACCTTGTCAATTACCGGGCGAATATCGAGGCGCTGCGCGGCCTCGGGGTTACCCACGTGGTTGCCATCAACGCCGTCGGCGGTATCAGTCCCGACATGCAGCCGGGGCGGCTGGTGGTGCCGGACCAGATTGTGGATTACACCTGGGGACGGGAGCACACGTTTGACGATGGCCGCAGCGGCGCGCTGCAGCATATCGATTTCACCTATCCCTACGATCATGCCTTGCGCCTGGCCATTATCGAGGCAGCGGAATCCGCGGGCATTCCACATGAGCCCTCCGGCGTGCACGCCGTGACACAGGGCCCCAGGCTGGAAACTGCTGCTGAAGTGCGGCGCCTGGCGAGTGACGGGTGTGACATTGTCGGCATGACCGGCATGCCCGAGGCCGCGCTGGCGAGGGAGTGTGGCATCGCTTATGCAACTATTTGCATGGTGGTCAACCCCGCTGCCGGGCTGGGTGACTTGCCCCTGACGCAGGATACGATGCGCGATATCCTGCAGCGCGAGGCCGCCGTGGTCAGGCGCCTGCTGGGCTGTCTGCTGCCTCGGTTGGGTGCACAGGGCCTGTGATGAGCTCAAGCACGGCCTGATCGTAGGTCGCGCTGTACAGCGTATCCGCATCCAGTGGTGTCAGTTTGATGACCAGGCCGAACAAGGGGTGGTCGATGTAGTGCACCTCGTTGGAGCGCATGCGCCGCTGCTGCTGCAGAAGCACCGCGTGACGATAAGGATAGGTGGGGCCAGATTCCGGCTCCGGGGCGTCCAGCAGCCCTGCCGCGGCATCCCACTGCGGGTTGTAGCCCACGGGTGCCTCGGGGACGGCCGGGTTTGCGGGCAGCACCGGCGCCGCGATCAGCTCCAACGAGGCCGGCGCCAGTGGTGGCGCCGGCATACGCCAGGTGCCGGGCAGGTAATCGCCGTTGGTGTTCAGCCAAAGCTGAGTGTCGACATGCAGGAAGCGGGAGCGGTGCAGCCTGATCGTGCCCTGCAGGGCGGGGTAGGCCTGGTCATCGCCAGAGTGGTCAAGCACGATAGGCAGGGCTGCCCTGGCGCTACCCACCGGTTGCCACCACACCTCATGAAACAGTATGCGGTAGGGGCCGTTGCGTTCCATATAGGCTGCTTTGCCGCGAAACTCCCTGGCTTGGGCCGGTAGCAGCATGAACGGCGTGGGCAGGCGGGGAAGCGCTGCCAGATCCGCAGCGCCAACCTCGGCCCCGGGTTCCACCGCCTCTTCTGGCAACGGTGTCGGCGTGTCGACAACCGCCGCAGCCGGCATGTCTGCCGCTGCGCCGTCGGCCTCTCCGCCACGCAGCTGGATAAGCTGCTTGCCGCGCTTATCGACCCGGCTGTGCAGCGCATCGGCTGTGCGCTCCAGGTTGGCCTGCAAGCGCTGGGGATCGATCAGAAAACGCACGGCGTCCGGGTACTGTAAACGGGGCAGGGCGTCCCACTGTTCCGAACGTGGCGCTCCCGGACCGGTGTGTGCAACGATCAGCAATTCCACCTGATACCAGTTCTGCTCACTCCCACCCTGTGCCTGGGTGGGCATCGTCGGTAGCGCCATCGCAAGCAGAGCGAACAGGGTCTGAACAGGGCGGGGAGTCATCAGGCTGCATCTTCCGTGGCATCGGCGGCAAAGGTGTCCAGCAGCTGGTCGGCGAACTGCTGGCGCTGTTCGGGCTCATCCAGCGGGCGCTTGAAGCGCAGGCGCATGGCGCCGGCCAGCTGGTACCCCTTGGGATCGGACTGCACCAGCTTGACGAGGCTCAGCGGATTCACCCGGGTGGACTCCCGAAAGTCGATGTTACCACCGCCGGGGCCAACCTCAATGCCTGCTATACCCAGCTGATCGGCACGGATGCGCAATCTGGCCACCTGCACCAGGTTTTTCACCTGCTGCGGCAGCAGGCCGAAGCGGTCGATCATCTCCACCTGAATATCGCGCAGTGCCTGCTCGCTGTCAGCGGCCGCGATGCGCTTGTACAACACCAGCCGCGTGTTGATATCCGGCAGGTAGTCCTCGGGGATCAGCGCCGGTATATGCAGGTTGATCTCGGTACCTGCATCCAGGGGCGCGTCCGTGTTGGGAATCTCCCCGCGCCGCAGTGCCGCCACGGCCCGCTCCAGCATGCGCATGTACAATGCGAAGCCCACGCTGTGAATTTGCCCGCTCTGTTCGTCGCCCAGCAGTTCGCCCGCACCGCGAATTTCCAGGTCGTGGGTCGCCAGCAGGTAGCCGGCACCGAGGTCTCCCGCGGCTTCGATGGCTTCGAGGCGTTTTTCCGCATCGGGTGTGATTGCCGAGCGCGGTGGGCACAGCAGGTAGGCATAAGCCTGGTGGTGCGAGCGGCCAACCCGCCCGCGCAGCTGATGCAGCTGGGCGAGGCCGAATTTGTCGGCGCGTTCGATAATGATGGTATTGGCGGTCGGCACGTCGATCCCGGTTTCAATGATGGTCGTGCACAGCAGGATATGGTGGCGCTGGTGGTAGAACGCGGACATGACCTGCTCCAGTTCGGCCTCGCGCATCTGCCCGTGGGCAACGCCGATGGACAGATCCGGCAGCAGCTCCCGCAGCTTGCGGCCGGCCTCCTCGATGCTCTTCACCTCATTGTGCAGGTAGTACACCTGCCCGCCGCGCAGGGTCTCACGCAACACGGCCTCGCGAATGAGGGCGATGTTGTGTTCCCGGACAAAGGTCTTGATCGACAGGCGGCGCGCCGGTGGCGTGGCGATGACAGACAGGTCGCGCATACCGCCCAGTGCCATGTTGAGTGTGCGCGGGATGGGGGTTGCGGTCAGTGTGAGAATATCCACCTCGGCGCGCAGGGCCTTGATGGCTTCCTTCTGCTTGACCCCAAAGCGGTGCTCCTCATCAATGATCAGCAGGCCGAGGTCGTGAAAGCGGAAGTCGCTGGAGAGTAGCTTGTGGGTGCCGATAAGAATGTCGATGTCGCCATTGCTGACCCGCTGCAGCACCCCGCCCAGGTCCTTGCCGCTCTTGAAGCGTGAAACGACCTCCACGGTCACCGGCCAGTCCGCAAAACGATCGGCGAAGGAGTTGAAGTGCTGTTGGGCGAGCAGGGTGGTCGGTACCAGTACGGCGACCTGCTTGCCGTTGCGCGCAGCGATGAAGGCGGCGCGCATGGCAACCTCGGTCTTGCCGAAGCCAACATCGCCGCACACGAGCCGATCCATGACACGTTCGGCCGTCATGTCGGCGATAACCGCGTCGATCGCGGCCGCCTGGTCCGCAGTCTCTTCAAAGGGAAAGCTTGCGGCAAACTGCTCGTACTCGAGGGCAGGCATCTCGAAGCAGAAGCCCTTGCGGGCCTCGCGGCGTGCATATACATCCAACAGCTGCGCTGCCACATCACTGGCCTTCTCTGTAGCCTTGCGCCTGGCTTTTTCCCACTGGTCAGAGCCCAGCTTGTGCAGCGGGGCGAGTTCTGGATCGCTGCCTGCGTAGCGGCTTACCAGGTGAAGTGAGGCGACGGGCACGTAAAGCTTGCTGCCCTGCGCGTATTCCAGCGTCAGGAATTCATTGTCGGCGCCATCCACCTCAAGGGTCTGCAGTCCGAGGTAGCGACCAACACCGTGCTCCAGGTGCACCACTGGCACACCCTCGCGGAGCTCATTGATATCGCGAAACACATTTTCCGCGTGGGCTTCATCGACCTTGCGCCGGCGCCGCCGCTGGGCGACCCGGTTGCCGAACAGCTGCGCTTCGCAAACCAGTGCCGGCTGGTCCGCGCCAAAGTACATGCCGCGATCAATCGGTGCGGTGCTGATGGCGAAGCGCAGTCCCGAGGCCAGGAATTCGGCCCAGTCCGCCACCTCGGGGGGCGTCAGGCCGTTGGCGGCAAGATTTTCCAGCAGGATCTCCCTGCGGCCGGCGGATTCCGCGCACAGCAATAGCGGCGCCGTATGCTGTTCCATGAAGTGCTGCAGCCGCTCGGCAGGTGTCTGGCGCGCGCCCTCGGTGCTCAGGTCGGGCAGGGGTTGTGAGGGGCTGGCCACATGTGTCGGCGCCTCCGGATTGCGTCGCAGCTCCAGCACCGGGCACTGGCCCAGTAGCTGGTAAAGCTCTTCCACCGGGGTGAAGCAGCGCGCGGGAGGGAGCAGGGGGCGCCGGGGATCGATGCCGTACTCGGTGTATCGGTGCCCTGCATCTTCCCAGAAGCGCTGCGCGGCGCGGTAGTGGTCGCCGATCGCAATGACCGGGGTGCCTTCCGGGAGGTAGTCGAAAAGGCTGGCGCAGTGCTCGAAAAACAGCGGCAGATAGTACTCGCAGCCGCCGGGTGCACGACCCGCACTGACTTCGCGGTAGGTGGGGCAGGCGTCGTGGTCGACATCGAAGGCTTCGTACCAGTTCAGCCGGAACCGCTCAATGGCCGCGGGATTCAGCGGGTATTCGCGAGCAGGTAACAGGTTGATGGCGGCGACTTTCTCCAGCGTGCGCTGAGTGTCGGGGCTGAACGTCCGCAAACTGTCGACCTCGTCGTCCAGCAGATCCACCCGAAAGGGCAGCTCGCTGCCCATGGGATAGATGTCCAGCAGCGAGCCGCGCAGGGCGAATTCACCGTGCTCGTAGACGGTTTCGACATTGCGGTAACCATTGCGCTCCAGGTTCCGCCGGAAGGACTCGCGGTCCAGTACCTGCCCGGGCTCCAGCACCAGGCTCGAGCCCGCCACATAATGCACCGGTGGCAGCCGGTGCATGAGCGTGGAGATGGGTACCACGAGAATGCCCGCTGTGAGCGTGGGCAGTCGGTACAGGGTCTCCAGTCGCTCGGAGACGATGTCCTGGTGCGGCGAGAAATTGTCGTAGGGCAGTGTCTCCCAGTCGGGAAACGCCAGTATGTCGACGGGCTCGGCCAGAAAGAATGGCAGCTCCCGCTCCAGGGCTAATGCTGAACTGGTATCCGCGGTAATGACCAGGAGCAGGCTGTCGGGTCGAGCCACCTCCGCAATCAGCCGGGCCTCGGCGCAGCCGTGAAAGGGGCCGATAGCGGTGCGGGTGCCGGATTTGGCGGGCCAGGGGGTGCTGGCGAGCAGGGATCTGTACATAAAGCCTGGCGTTTCACTGCGGAAGGGGCCGTTATTGTAAAGCGCTGGGTGAAAAGTACCACTGTGCCTTGCCCTCACCGGGATGCGGCGGGATAATACGCGCCCGTTGCAGCCCTGATTCCCCCTCATACAGGTGACAGACGAGTGAACGAACGCAAGCGAGAGCGCCCCGACGACTATTTCAGAGACTGGAAAGAGCGCGAAGCGCTGGCCGAAGGCATGATTCCCCTGGTCGGTGAGCTGTCCCGCCGGAAGAATGTAAAGTGCTACATTTACGGCAAGTCACTGGTGAACCAGTCTGTCACCCAGATCATGAAGGACCACCGCTACGTGCGGCAGGTGGAGGAGAACGAGCTCTCCGAGTTTGAGACCTTCCCCATCATCAAGTCCCTCTCGGCCCTGGACCTGGGGCCTGCGCATATCGATATCGGCCGTCTCGCGGTGCAGTATTACGACAAAGGTGAAGGCGCCGGCCTCAGTGTCGACGATTATGTACGCCAGCAGGTCGCCGACCTGATTGGCGCCAAGCCAGAGCCGGGGCGTGGCCCGGTGGATGTGGTGCTGTACGGCTTCGGCCGCATTGGCCGCCTTATGGCACGCATTCTGATCGACAAGACGGATGGCGGCGAATCGCTGCGTCTGCGGGCCGTTGTCGTGCGCAAGGGGTCAGCCCCCGACGACCTGGTGAAACGCGCCAGCCTGCTGCGGCGTGATTCGGTGCATGGGGCGTTTGACGGCACCATCCGCGTGGATGAAGAGCGCCAGTCGTTTGTGGCCAACGGCAACGAGGTCAAGGTTATTTACGCCGACTCGCCCGACAGCATCGACTACACCGAGTACGGCATCAACGACGCGATTGTGGTCGACAACACCGGGGTATGGCGCGACGAGGCTGGCCTGTCACGGCACCTTAAATCCAAGGGCGTAGCCAAGGTCATCCTCACGGCACCTGGCAAGGGCGACATGAAGAATGTGGTTGCCGGCATCAACAACGACATGATCGACGCCTCCGACAGCATCATTTCTGCGGCATCCTGCACCACCAACGCCATCGTGCCGCCGCTGAAGGCAATGGATGACCGGTACGGCATCATCAGCGGGCACGTCGAAACCGTGCACGCCTACACCAACGACCAGAACCTGATCGACAACTACCACAAGGCTGACCGGCGCGGCCGCAGCGCGCCGCTGAACATGGTCATCACCGAGACGGGCGCCGCCAAGGCAGTGGCCAAGGTGCTGCCGCAGCTCGCCGGCAAGCTCACCGGCAATGCCATTCGTGTGCCGATCCCCAATGTCTCCATGGCCATCCTCAACCTCACGCTGGGTCGGGCCACGACCAAGGAAGAGGTCAACGAGTACATGCGGCACATGGCGCTGCACTCGTCGATGCGCAAGCAGATCGACTATTCCAATTCTCCCGAGGTGGTGTCTAGCGATTTTGTCGGCTCCCGGCACGCCTGCATCTTTGACGCCCAGGCCACCATCGTTAACGGCACCCAGGCGGTGTTGTACCTCTGGTACGACAACGAGTTTGGCTACAGCTGCCAGGTCTACCGGATTCTCGAGCAGGTGTCAGGGATACGCTACGCCCGCTACCCGAAGAATGCCTGAGAAACATAGCGGGCGGCCGCCGCGATGGACGGAAATGGCGTGACGGGGCGCTTGCGCGGTGGTGTTTTGGCGCGGGCTTCCGTTATAATGCGCGCGGCCCGGGACCGGGCGGCTGCGCTTGATTTCTCCGGCCTGGCCAGGCGCGCGGAAGACCCGGCGCCTCGCCTCTGCCCGCTTTGGGGTGCCAACCCCTTCGCACGGCTCTGGCCGCCACAAATACTGACGAACCTGTAGGCAGATCGTATGATCAAGATCAAGCGGGGCATGGATATTCCCATCCAGGGGGCCCCCCAGCAATCGATTGAAGACGCTCCCCCAGCGCGCGCTGTCGCCCTGGTCGGGCCCGACTACGTCGGCATGAAGCCCACCATGGAAGTCGCCGAGGGCGACCGGGTAAAGGCCGGCCAGCTGCTGTTCACCGACAAAAAGACGGCCGGCGTGCGTTATACAGCACCTGCGGGCGGTGTGGTGTCGGCGATCAACCGGGGGGCACGCCGCGTGCTGCAATCCGTGGTCATCGAGGTGGAGGGCGACGCCTCCGAGAGCTTTACCGCCTACAGCGCCGACCAGGTCCGTGGGCTGGGCGGCCCGGCCATTCGTGAACACCTCAACCAGGCAGGGCAGTGGACCGCGCTGCGGACACGTCCCTTCAGCCGGGTCCCGGCGCTGGACGCCGAGGCCGCCGCGATCTTTATCACCGCGATCGACACCCACCCGCTCGCCCCCGATCCGGCGGTGGTGATTGCCGCCGAGGCAGAGGCGTTTGCCCTGGGGCAGGATATTCTGGCGCAGCTGACTGCTGGCCCCGTCTACCTGTGTACGGCGCCCGGTGCCAATCTGCCCTCGGGACAGGCGCCGACCATTCAGGTGGCCGAGTTCGCGGGCCCGCATCCGGCAGGTCTGGCGGGCACCCACATCCACTTCCTGGAGGGCGGTGTCACCGCGACCAAAGTGGTGTGGACCATCGGCTACCAGGACGTGATCGCCTTCGGTCGATTGTTTCTTGACGGATCCATCTATACATCGCGTGTTATCGCACTCAGCGGACCGCAGGTGAACAAACCGCGCCTGTTGCGCACCCGTCTGGGCGCGGACCTGCAGGCGCTGTGTGCCGGAGAGTTGAAAGACGGTGAAAATCGCATCATTTCCGGCTCGGTACTGGGCGGCCGCCGTGTGCAGGCGCCCACGGCCTACCTCGGGCGCTACCACAATCAGGTTTCCGTGCTACTGGAGGGGCGTCAGCGCGCCTTCATGGGATGGCTGTCCCCCGGCGTGGAGAAGCATTCAAACCTCGGGATCTACCTCAGCAGCCTGTTTGGCCTCAAGCCGCTGGCAATGACCACCACAACCAATGGCAGCCAGCGCGCCATGGTGCCGGTGGGCACCTATGAGACGGTGGTTCCCCAGGACTATCTGCCGACGCACTTGCTGCGGGCACTGATCGTCGGCGATACGGAAACCGCGCAGTCACTCGGCTGCCTGGACCTGGATGAAGAAGACCTCGCGCTGTGCACGTATGTGTGCCCCGGCAAATACGAGTACGGTCCCATCTTGCGGGACAACCTGACGCGCATCGAGAAGGAGGGTTAAGCCGTGGGACTGCGTAAGATCCTTGATGGTGTAGAACACCACTTTGAAGAAGGCGGACGCTTCAAGCAGTGGTATCCGCTGTACGAAGCGATTGACACGATCTTCTATTCGCCGTCCTCGGTAACGCGGAGCACGGCGCATGTGCGCGATGGCGTGGATCTGAAGCGCATCATGATCACCGTCTGGTTCGCAACGTTCCCCGCCATGTTCTACGGCATGTACAACCTGGGCTTCCAGGCCAACGACATTCTTGCGGCCACTGGTGGTCAGGTAGACGGCTGGCGGGGTAGCCTGATCGCTGCGTTCGGTGGCTACGACGCTTCCAGTCTCTGGGATTGCTTCTTCTTCGGCGCCCTCTACTTCCTGCCTATCTATGCCACCACCTTTTTGGTCGGTGGGTTCTGGGAAGTCCTGTTTGCCATGAAACGCGGGCACGAGGTGAACGAAGGCTTCTTCGTCACGTCCATTCTGTTCGCGCTGATCTGCCCCCCGGACGTACCCCTGTGGCAGGTTGCTCTGGGCATCAGCTTCGGTGTGGTGATTGGCAAGGAAGTGTTCGGCGGCACCGGTAAGAACTTCCTCAACCCTGCGTTGACCGGACGGGCCTTCCTGTACTTCGCTTATCCCGCTCAGATGTCCGGTGACGGCGTCTGGACGGCAGTGGACGGCTATACCGGCGCCACACCGCTGTCGATTGTCGCCTCCGACGGCATGGCTGGCCTTGCCCAGGAACAGATCACCTGGATGCAGGCCTTTCTCGGCAATATTCACGGCTCTATCGGCGAAACCTCCACGCTGGCCATTCTGATCGGCGGTGCCGTGCTGATGCTGATGCGCATTGCGTCGTGGCGTATCGTCGCAGGTGTGTTCATCGGTATGGTGGCCCTGTCTTCACTGTTCAACCTGATCGGGTCCGAAACCAACCCCATGTTCAATATGCCTTTCTACTGGCATCTGGTGGTGGGTGGTTTCGCCTTCGGTATGATGTTCATGGCGACGGATCCGGTGTCTGCGGCCTACACCAATACCGGGAAGTTCGCCTACGGCATCCTGATCGGCGTGATGTGTGTGCTGATCCGGGTGGTGAACCCGGCGTTCCCCGAGGGCATCATGCTGGCGATTCTTTTCGCCAACCTGTTTGCGCCGCTGATGGACCACTTTGTGATCCAGTCGAATATCAAACGGAGGCTTGCCCGTGTCTAAGAATGACGGCATCAGTAAGACCCTGCTGGTTGCCTTTGCGCTCTGTATCGTCTGCTCTGTGGTGGTCTCGACCGCCGCGGTTATGCTCAAGCCGGCACAGGAAGCAAACAAGACCCTGGATCGCAAACGCAATATCCTCGCGGCCGCGGGTATGCTCGATGAGTCGCGTTCTGTTGAGGAGCAGTTCGCGCAGGTGAAGACCCGCGTGGTGGACCTGCGCACAGGGCAGTTCACAGACGCCGTGGACCCGGCCAGCTATGAACAGACCAAGGCGGCGAAGGAGCCCGGGAAGTCCACGGACCTGAGCAAGACGGAAGACATCGCCGGTATCGGCAGCCGTGAGCACTATGCGCTGGTCTATCTCGTGGAAGATGGCGGGGGCGACATCGACAAGCTGATCCTGCCCGTACGCGGCTACGGACTCTGGTCAACCCTGTATGGCTTCATCGCGTTGGAGTCCGATGCCAATACCGTCGCCGGCCTCGGTTTCTATGAGCACGGCGAAACGCCCGGTCTGGGTGGTGAAGTGGATAACCCGCGCTGGAAAGCACAGTGGCCGGGCAAAAAGGTTTACCGCGACGGCGAAGTGGCTCTGTCCCTGGCGAAGGGTAGCGTAGACCCCGGCAGCCCGGACGCGCCCTGGCGCGTGGACGGTTTGTCCGGTGCAACGCTGACGTCACGCGGTGTAACCCAGCTGGTTCACTTCTGGCTTGGTGAGCAGGGCTACGAACCGTTCCTCAATAATCTCAAAGCAGGGGAGGCCTGAGATGTCTTCGGTCAAGGACACCCTCGTTACACCTATTTTCAAGAACAATCCGATTGCGCTGCAGATCCTTGGTATCTGCTCGGCATTGGCGGTCACGTCGTCGCTGCAGGTCACCGTGGTGATGTGTATCGCACTGACGCTGGTGACAGCGTTTTCCAATCTCTTTATCTCCGCGATACGCACCCAGATACCGGGCAGCATCCGCATTATCGTGCAGATGACGATCATCGCTTCACTGGTGATCGTGGTTGACCAGGTGCTGAAGGCCGTCGCCTACGACATCAGCAAACAGCTTTCGGTGTTTGTCGGCTTGATCATAACCAACTGCATCGTCATGGGGCGCGCGGAAGCGTTCGCCATGAAGAATCCGCCGTTGCCCAGTTTCTTCGACGGTATCGGCAATGGCCTTGGCTACAGCACGGTGCTGCTCGCGGTCGCCTTTGTGCGCGAGCTGTTTGGCTCGGGCAAGCTGTTCGGCATGGAGGTGTTGCCGCTGGTCACGGAAGGCGGCTGGTACAACCCCAACGGCCTGTTATTGCTGCCACCCAGCGCGTTCTTCCTGATTGGTGGTTTCATCTGGATACTGCGCAGCGTCGACAAGAAGCAGGTTGAAGAGCCTGACTTCCGCATGGCCAAGCACACAGCTGCCGAGGAGGGTGCGTAATGGAACAGTATCTGAGCCTGTTTATCCGGGCCGTGTTCATCGAGAACATGGCGCTGGCCTTCTTTCTCGGTATGTGTACCTTCCTGGCTATCTCCAAAAAGGTACAGGCGGCAATCGGCCTCGGCATCGCGGTGATCGTCGTGCTCACCATCACGGTGCCGGTGAACAACCTGATCTACAACTACCTGCTGGCGGACGGCGCGCTGGCCTGGGCAGGGCTGCCGGATGTCGACCTCAGCTTCCTCGGGCTGTTGTCCTATATCGGCGTAATCGCGGCCATCGTCCAGATCATGGAGATGTTTCTCGACAAGTATGTCCCGGTTCTGTACAACGCGCTCGGCGTCTTCCTGCCATTGATTACAGTAAACTGTGCCATTCTGGGTGCGGCGCTGTTCATGGTGGAGCGCGACTACAGCTTCGGTGAAAGCGTGGTGTTCGGTGCGGGCGCTGGCGTCGGTTGGGCACTCGCCATCGTCGCCCTCGCAGGCATTCGCGAAAAGCTCAAGTACAGTGACGTGCCCGACGGCCTGCAGGGCTTGGGCATCACCTTCATTACGGTGGGTCTGATGTCACTTGGCTTTATGTCTTTCGGTGGTATGAATCTCTAGGCGGAAGTGCTGTTATGAACCTGACGATCATCCTCGGTGTTACCATGTTCACGGCGATCGTGCTCGCCCTGGTCGCCGTCATTCTGAGCGCACGCTCTCGCCTGGTCAGTAGTGGCGAAGTCGCCATTGAGATCAATGGTGAGAAGACCATTCATGTACCCGCCGGTGGCAAGTTGTTGCAAACCCTGTCCGAAAGCGGGTTGTTCCTGCCTTCGGCCTGCGGCGGCGGTGGCACCTGTGCTCAGTGCAAGTGCATCATCACCGAGGGTGGCGGCGCCATGCTGCCCACCGAGGAGAGCCACTTCACCAAGCGTGACGCCCAGGAAGGCTGGCGCCTGAGCTGCCAGACAGCCGTCAAGCAGGACATGAAAATCGAGGTGCCGGAAGAAGTGTTCGGCGTCAAGCAGTGGGAGTGCACGGTAGAGAGCAACCCCAACGTGGCGACCTTCATCAAGGAGTTGACGCTGAAGCTGCCGGAGGGCGAGAACGTCGACTTCCGCGCCGGGGGCTATGTGCAGCTCGAATGCCCGCCGCACGTGGTCAAGTACAAGGACTTTGAGATCGAGGAGGAGTACCGCGGCGACTGGGAGCGCTTCGGTTTCTTCAAGCTGGAATCCCACGTTGACGAGACCACCATCCGTGCCTATTCCATGGCCAACTACCCGGAAGAGCGCGGCGTCGTCAAATTCAACATCCGTATCGCCACTCCGCCTCCGGGCAGCGAAGGTATTCCGCCTGGCGTGATGTCGTCCTGGGTGTTTAACCTGAAGCCGGGCGACAAGGTGAAGGTCTATGGGCCTTTTGGCGAGTTTTTTGCCAAGGATACCGATGCAGAGATGATCTTCATCGGCGGTGGCGCGGGCATGGCGCCCATGCGCTCACATATTTTCGACCAGCTAAAGCGCCTGCAGAGCAAGCGCAAGATTTCCTTCTGGTACGGCGCGCGTTCGCTGCGTGAAATGTTCTACGTCGAGGACTACGACCAGCTCGCTGCAGAGAACGACAACTTTGAGTGGCACGTGGCCCTGTCGGATCCGCAGCCCGAGGACAACTGGGAAGGCCTGACCGGCTTTATCCACAACGTCCTGTACGAGGAATACCTGAAGGACCACCCCGCACCCGAGGACTGCGAGTACTACATGTGCGGTCCGCCAATGATGAATGCCGCGGTAGTGCGTATGCTCACAGACATGGGCGTGGAGCCGGAAAACATTCTGCTGGACGACTTCGGCGGCTGATGCAGCGCCATCGGCACAGTGCAAGCCACTCTTCGGGGTGGCTTTTTTGTAGGGCGGCCGGCGCCATACTGGCGTTGCTGCTGCTGGTTTCCGCGTGTTCGCAGCCGCGTACCGGTGTGGCCCTGTCGGGCGCCACCATGGGCACGACCTGGCACATCACGTATCTACCCTCCAAGGAATCAGCACGCCCCGAACAGCTGCAGGCCGTGCTTGAGGGCCTGCTGGTCGACCTGAACAACAGCATGTCCACCTGGCAGATCGATTCGGAGATCAGCCGCTTCAATCGCAGTCCGGTCGGCGAATGGGTTCCGGTTTCCGAGCACTTTGGGCGGGTCATGGCACAGGCCCTGCACATTGGCGAACTGTCCGGTGGTGCCTACGATGTCACCGTGGGGCCGCTGGTCGAACTCTGGGGTTTCGGACCGGTCCAACCCCGTATGGAATTGCCCGACAAGCGCGCGATCGACGCAGCGCGCGAGCGTGTGGGGCAGCGTCACATTGAGTTCGACAGCGGCCTGCAGCGTCTGCGGCGCCTCCGGGACGTGGAGCTGGACCTGTCCTCGATTGCCAAAGGGTACGCCGTCGATGTGCTGGCCGCTGCCCTCAGCGGACACGGTATCGACAACTTCCTGGTTGAAGTGGGCGGCGAGATGCGCGTCTCGGGAATCAGTCCGCGCGGTGACGCTTGGCGAGTAGCGATAGAACGACCCGAGCCTGGTGCACGGGCTGTCGCGCTGGGGATTGCGCTGGAGGACATTGCGGTCGCGACCTCGGGGGACTACCGGAACTACTTTGAACTGGAGGGCCGGCGCTACTCGCACAGCATAGATCCACGCACGGGGTATCCGGTGGCACACGATCTGGTGTCCGTCACGGTACTGGCAGAGGACTGCATGACGGCGGATGGCTGGGCGACCGCACTTACCGTGCTCGGCGCTGAGGAGGCACTCGCGCTGGCGGAGCAGCATGGCCTCGCCGTGTATTTGATGCGTCGCGATGGGGAGCGTATCGTGCCATCGTATTCCAGCGCCTTTGCGCCGTGGCTGGATCAGAGTACCCTGACAGAATAGCGGCCTGGAGCCGCAAGGATGACTGCAATGACCGAATTTGTTCTCGCCGCAGTGCTGATCGCGGTTGTCATGGGTATTATGGCCGTCGGTGTGCTCATGGGACGTGGGCCCATCAAGGGTTCCTGTGGCGGGATGGGCGCACTCGGCTTCGATACCGCCTGTGACATCTGTGGTGGTGATCCCGGCCGCTGTGAGAAGGAGACGCGTAACACCGGTGACGCCGATGACCGGGATGACACGCGCTTCTATCCGGCGGACCGCTAACGCCGGCCACGCGCAGGTACATTCCACTGGGCTTCCACTACGCCATCTTCGTTGGTCTGCGCTACAGCTTCAGCCGACGGCGCAACCGCTTTGCCAGCGTCATAGCAACAGTGTCCATGCTGGGCATGGTGCTGGGCGTGGCGAGCCTGATTACCGTGCTCTCCATCATGAACGGTTTCGCCGCGGAACTGCGTGATCGCATCCTGGCGCTGGTGCCTCACGGTTTTGTAGTGGCCGCCGAGGGGCGCATCGAGGGCTGGCCGCAGCTGGCCGAAGTGCTTGTCCTGCAGCCCGGCGTTCTCGCCGCTGCGCCGTACCTGACAGACAAGGTGATTTTCTCCGGTCAGGGGACTCTGCGTGGAGCCAGTCTTACCGCTATCGATGTGCAACGCCAGGCCACTGTATCCAGTGTCAATGAAGCGATGCTGACCGGCACCCTGGCCGACCTGCAACAGCCCTTCAGCGTCGTGCTGGGCACGGGTTTGGCACGCGGGCTGGGAGCCGCACCCGGCGATACACTGGATGTCACGCTACCCAGCCTCACGGTCACGCCGCTGGGCACATTTCCGCGCAGTAAACGCCTGCGTGTGGTCGGGCTGTTCGCGGTCAATGCCCAGCCGGATGGCTACCAGGCCTACGTGTCGCTGGAAACCGGCCAGCGGCTGTTCGGGGCGGGCGCTGGCGTGGACGGTATACAGCTGCGCACCAGCGACCTGATGCAGGCGCCGCGTCAGCTGGCCGCACTCCAGCAGTCCCTGACTCCCGGTTTGCTGGCCCGCGACTGGACACAAACCCAGGGCAGCCTGTTCCGCGCGGTCAAAATGGAGAAAATCATGGTCGGGCTGTTGCTGTTGAGTGTGGTCGCCGTGGCGGCATTCAATATCGTATCCACACTGGTCATGGCAGTGGCTGAAAAACGCGGTGACATTGCGGTGTTACGCACGATGGGGGCCCGCGCCGGCGGCATTATGGCGATTTTCTTTGCCCACGGTCTGGGCCTTGCCTGCACAGGCATTGGCGTCGGCGCCGCCCTGGGCGTGTTACTGGCGAGCCACATTGCCCGGATCACGGCAGCCCTGGAGCGGTGGCTGGGTGTGAAATTGTTTGATCCATCCGTCTATTTTATCAGCGAGTTACCGGCGCGTTTGCAGTGGCAGGACGTCGCAGCGGTGATTGCAGCATCCCTGCTGCTCAGTCTCCTGGCGAGTGTTTACCCCGCGTGGCGGGCCTCGCGTATCGCGCCGGCCGAGGTGTTACGTTATGAATGAATCGTTGGTGCTGCGTTGCGAGCAGTTGGGCCGTGTGTACCGGGATGGCACTCGCGAGGTGCAGGTGCTCAGCCAGGTAGAACTGGCGCTGCGTGACGGGGAGAAGGTCGCCATTGTGGGCGCTTCGGGCTCCGGAAAATCGACGCTGCTCAATCTGCTCGGTGGCCTGGATACGCCCACGACAGGTCGGGTACTGATTCGCGGTCAGGATCTTGCCGAGCTTGGGGAGCGCGCCCTGTGTCGCTGGCGCAACCAGCACCTGGGTTTTGTCTACCAGTTTCACCACCTGTTGCCGGAGTTCGACGCCAGGGAAAACGTCGCCATGCCATTGTTGATTGGCGGGGCACGGCGACGCAGTGCATGGAAGTCAGCAGAGGCCGTGCTGGAGCAGGTCGGCATGCACCACCGCCTACAGCATCGCCCCGGCGAGTTGTCGGGTGGGGAACGTCAGCGGGTGGCGATTGCCCGGGCCCTGGTCACCCGGCCTGATTGCGTGCTGATGGACGAACCCACGGGTAATCTGGACCCCGAGTCGGCGCAGCAGGTGCTCGCCCTGATTGACTCCCTGAGCGCCGCACGCACCGGCTTCATCGTGGTCACTCACGATCCGTACATCGCGCGGCGCATGGATCGAACGCTGGAGTTGCGGCAGGGTGCCCTGTGGGAACAGACTGATGCGGCTGCGTGACCAGGGACGCATCGCCCTGCGCTACAGCTTTGCGTTTGGGCGCGGTTATCTGTCGACCTTCCTCGCCTCACTCTCGGCGCTGGGCCTCATTCTCGCGATCGCTCTACTGATTGCGGTGCTCTCGGTCATGAACGGTTTTGACAAGGAGATGCGCGAGCGGATCCTGGCGCTGGTGCCACACATCAGCGTCTATGCCACGGAGCCATTGATCGACTGGCAGCCGGTTGCCTCTGCAATACGCGCGCGGCCGGAAGTGCAATCGGTGCAACCGTTTGTACAGTTTGACGCCCTGTTCATGCGCGGTCGTGACATTGAAACCGGCATCGGCATCGGGTTGCCCGGCGCGGGGCACGAGGGGCTGCTGGCGGCGCTGGATCGCGATCTGCAGCAGCGCTTCGCCGCAGCGCCCTCGGGACTGCTCCTGGGCAGTGGTCTTGCGCATCGGCTGGGCGCAGCACCCGGTGATTCGCTGACCCTGATTGTCCCCGGCGCGGACAGTTCCAATCCGGCAGAGACGCAGTTTGCCGCAGTAACCCTGATTGGCCTGCTGTCAACCGGCACGGAATTGGACGAGTCTGCTGCCGTGGTGCGTTTGGAGCTGGCCTCGGAACTGGCGGGGCTCTCGGGCGGGATAACGGGTCTGCAGGTGCGCGTGATGGATCTGTTCAATGTGCACGGCCTTGGCTGGTCTCTGCTGGCCGAGCTGCCGGTGGGTTACTACACCACAAACTGGATGATGACACACGGAAACCTGTATTCCGCCATCCAGCTGTCGCGGGATCTGGTCAGTATTCTGTTGTTCTCCATCATAGGGGTTGCCGCGTTTAACGTGGTTTCCTCACTGGTGCTGGTGGTATTCGACAAGCAGGGCGATATCGCAATTCTTCGCACGCTGGGTGCGTCCGGAGCAGACATCACCGGCATCTTTCTTCTTCAGGGTGCCATGATCGGCATTATCGGCGCGTTGCTTGGGAGCCTGTCCGGTGTGCTGTTGAGCCTCGGGATACCCCGTCTGGTAATGGGGCTGGAACAGCTGCTGGGGATGCGTTTTCTCAGTACCGACGTGTACCCGGTGTCATTTCTCCCGGTGGAAATACTTGTGTCGGATGTGGCGTGGGTGTCGCTGGTGGCATTTATACTTTGCGTGTTGGCCGCGCTGTATCCGGCGCGGCGCGCTGCACGCCTTGCGCCGGCGCAGATTCTGCATCAGGAACGCGTTTAGACGTCTGCACCCGGCTGTGCCGACGGGCCTGGCGTTTGCGCCAGTGATGGCCGACCCGCCAGCGCCACAGGAGGTTGACCGCCGTATAACCCAGTGAGCCAAACAGCAGGCCGCAGAGCAGGCTGCCCACGAGCAGGGGCTTCCAGATCATCTCAATGCGATCTGTTATCCAGCCAAGGCTGAGCTCAAACTCCAGGACATGCACCGGCGCATCAATCAGCAGTGCGCCTACCCGGTAGGAGAGGTAGAACATCGCTGGCATGGTTACCGGGTTGGTGATCCACACCAAAGCCACCGACATGGGCAGATTGCAACGCAGTAACACCGCCAGTATGGCGGCCACCAGCATCTGCCCGGGTATCGGCAGAAACGCGACGAAGACCCCGACAAAAAAGGCCATGGACGCAGAGAAACGATTGATGTGCCACAGATTGGGTTGGTAAATCCAGTCACCCAGCACGCGCAGGCTGTCAATATTGCGGATGCGGCTGGGCGTGGGTAACCACTGTTTCAGGGTTTTTCGTGGCATGTGCAGTCTGGTTGATTTTGGTGTGTATAAAGGGGGCTACGACGTGTTTCAGTGCGCACTGGTAACCACCAGGTCCATCCGGCGCATATTATGGCGGCAAAACCCGCGGCAAACCACCGATGCCTGCGCTGCTGACGGCGTTTCTTGTCGGGGTGATGCTCTGTTCCCTGGCCTCGCAATTGGGACCCGCCTGGCTGCCGCCCCTGTTCGCGATCCTCGCTGTGGCTGCCTGGCACCGACGCAGCCGTATCCACAGGTTGTGTGCCGCACTGCTGATGGGCCTTGCGGTGGGCGCCAGCCACGCCCACGCTTGGCAGGCAGAACAGCTCCCGGTTGCCTGCGAGCGCCTGCCGCTGTGGGTAGAAGGTCGTGTCTCGGGCTTGCCGCATAGGTACGTGGAGGCAGAGGGGCGCCAATGGCAACGCTTCCATCTGGAGCTGGAGCAGCCGCTGGGCAACGGCTGTTCTGGCCCGCAACAGCTGCTATTAACGGAAGGCAGCGGCCTCACGCTGTTGCCGGGGGAACGCTGGCGTTTCCGGGTTCGGTTACGCCTGCCATGGGGTCTGGAGAACCCCGGCGCGAGTAACCGCCAGCGCTGGCTCGCAGAAGCCGGCATTGACGCGGTGGGCAGCGTCAGCAGCACCGCGCCGGCGCAACGCCTGGAGGCGGGTGGCTGGTCCACCGCGCACCAGCGTCTGCGACAGCATCTCAGTGAAAGGATCAGCCGTTCGCAGGGCGCCAGCCCAGCCTCGCCGATACTCGCGGCGTTGGCCGTCGCCGATCGCAGCGCGCTGGACCCCGGGCTCTGGCGGATATTCCAGCAATTCGGCGTCGGCCACCTGCTGGTGATCTCGGGGCTGCATGTCGGGATGGTCGCCGCCTGTGGCCTGTTGCTGGGCAGCGTTTTTGCCCGTCTCCTGCTCGTGTTCGGTATCTCCCGGTGGAATCATCTGGCGGCGCCGCTGGCGGCACTGATGCTCGCTACCGTGTACACCGCATTGGCAGGATTTTCACTGGCGACATCACGAGCGTGGCTGATGCTGGTCACGCTGCTTTGTGCGCGCCTGTGTGGCCGTCCCGCGCTGACCTGGCACAACCTGTTGCTCGCCGCAGTGGCGCTGGTGGCCCTGAATCCATTGGTCGTGCTGGGCGCGGGTTTCTGGCTTTCGTTTTCCGCAGTGGCGTGCCTGCTCTGGTTCAGTGCCTGGCGGCGCAGGGGGGGTGGCTGGTGGCTTGCCCATGGCTTCATGGCCGTTGCCATGCTGCCTGTCAGCGGCGCATGGTTTGGCGGCGCGAGCCTGGTTGCTGCCATCAGCAACGCCCTGCTGGTGCCGATGGTCGGGACGTTCGTGGTGCCTCTGGTACTTGCCGGAACACTTGCTGCTTTGCTGGGGAGTGGCCTCGCCGACCTGCTCTGGAGCCTCGCCGCGTGGCCGTTTGAGCAGCTGCTTCCAGTGGCGACAGCGGTGGCGGCGCGTTATCCGGCAGGCGTATACCGGATGCTTGCGTCGACACCACTTGCCTTGTATCTGGCCGCTGCGGCACCAGCACTGGCCTGCCTACCGCTGCGCTGGCCGCGCAAGGCATTGCTGCTCATACTGCCGCTGCCTCTACTGCTACCCTTTGCCAACCACCGGGTTGCCAGTCCGCAGGCGGTGCATGTGATGGTGCTGGATGTCGGGCAGGGGACGTCAGTGCTGCTGTACGACCGGGAACACGCACTGCTCTACGATACCGGTGGAGGCCCTCCGGGCGGCGTGTCGGTGGCTGAGCGCGCCGTAATCCCGGTACTTCGCCAGCGCGGTATCCGCCATCTTGACACGCTGCTGGTCAGCCACGGCGACCACGATCACAGTGCCGGACTTGCTATTCTGCAGGCAGCGCTGTCACCTGCCGGTCTTCTGGTTGGCGCCGACCTGTCCGACATCAGGGGCGCCCAACCCTGTCGCGCGGGGCAGGCCTGGCAATGGCGCGAGGACGTGCGCTTTCAACTTCTGGCACCGGCGCCCGGCGAGCACCTCAGTCGCAACGATGGCTCCTGCGTGCTGCGTGTCGTGCTGCCCGGTACCGAACTTCTGCTACCGGGTGATATCAGCGCGCGCAGGGAGAGAACCCTGGTCCGCTACTGGGGCGAACACCTGCATAGCCACCTTGCGCTGGCGGCGCATCACGGGAGCAAGACCTCGTCGTCCTGGGCCTGGCTTGGGCATGTCCGACCACGGCGGGTGATCTATACCCATGGACGGGCCAATGCTTTTGGTCACCCGGCCACCACCGTGGTGCAGCGACATCAGGCGTTGGACATCGACACGCTGAGTACGGCGCATACGGGGGCGCTTGAGTGGGTGCTGGAGCCCGGTGAACGCCCCGTCCTGCTGCAGCACCGGGCCCTGCAACCGCGCTATTGGAAGCGCTAGTGCGCAGTTTCGCAGGCCTCTGGCCTGTGCGTATAATGCAGGCCACACTGGCAATGGACATCGATTGTGCTGGAACTCGTAACGGCGGGCGGTTGGCTGATGGTGCTTATCCTGCTCTGTTCTATCCTCGCGCTGGCGATCTGCGTTGAGCGCCTGTACACACTGAATCCCAAAAAGATCGCGCCGCCGCACCTGCTCGCTACCGTGTGGAAGCAGCTGAAGGCCGGGGAGCTGGACACCCAGCGTCTGCGCAGCCTGCGGCAGTCTTCCCCGTTGGGGCGCATACTGGCAGCGGGGTTGGCCAATGCCAACCACGGCCGCGAGGTGATGAAGGAGAGTATCCAGGACGCCGCGAGCCACGTCGTACACGACCTGGAACGCTACCTGAATACCCTGGGCACCATTGCGGCGGTCGCACCCCTGCTTGGACTGCTGGGCACCGTGGTCGGCATGATCAAGGTTTTCGCGCAGATCATGGCCCAGGGCACAGGTAATGCCAGTGCCCTGGCCGGCGGTATTTCCGAAGCGCTGATCACCACAGCGGCGGGCCTCGCGGTAGCGATTCCGGCCCTGGTCATGCACCGCTACTTCGTCGGTCGGATTGACGCCATCGTGGTGGGGCTGGAACAGGAGACCATCAAACTGATGGACGCTCTGCACAGTGATGAGCGGCGGGACGAGCGCACTTGAGGTTCCGCCGCCAGCAAGCCGCCGAAGTCGGCGTGAATCTCACGCCGCTGATTGATGTGGTATTTCTCCTGCTCATTTTTTTCATGGTGTCGACAACTTTCACCCGCGAGACCCAGCTTACCCTGGATCTGCCTGAGGCCGCCGGCGAGCCCAGGGCGGTCACGGAGCAGCAGGTGGAGGTCTTGGTGGATGAAGATGGGCGCTACCGCGTGAACGGGCAGCCGTTGGTGGATAACCGCGTGCGGACACTACAGGCGGCGATCTACAAGGTGTCTGCCGGTGACACGACGCTGCCGCTGGTGATTGCAGCCGATGCACAGGCAGCCCACCAGGATGTGGTGCGCGCCATGGATGCGGCGGGCCAGATGGGCTTTGTACACATGAACATCAGCACTCGAATGCCTGCCGAGGCAGCCGCCAGTGACTGACCAGGATCGACCCAGCGACTGGCAGCTGTATCGGCGCCTGCTCTCCTATGTGTTGCCCTACTGGTATCTGTTTGCGCTCAGTATCGCCGGCTATGTGGTCTATTCCATCGGCAATGTGCTGTTGGCCGACCTCATGCAGTTCCTGCTCGATTCGCTGAATGAGTCAGACAAAGCCGAATCCGGCCTGGTCGCGCGCGCTGCCTATGCGCTGCTGGACGCGGGCGACATGACACGGCTCGAATTTGCCCGCATCGGTGTGCCGATTGCCATGATCGTGCTGGCCTTCACCCGTTCCATGGGGTACTTCGCCGGCAACTACTTCATGAACCACGTAGCCCGCAACCTGATTCACCAGCTGCGCATCGAATTGTTCGACAAGATGCAACTGGCGCCCAGCAGCTACTATGACAACAATAGCCAGGGGGTGCTGATTTCCAAAATCACCTACAACGTGGAGCAGATCACTGGCGCCGCTACGAAGGCACTGAAAGTGGTGGTCGGGGAGGGGCTCACCGTGATAGGCCTCTTGGGGTACCTGTTCTACCTCAACTGGCGTTTAAGCCTGGTGTTTATGCTGGTCGCCCCCTGTATCGCGGTGGTGGTAAGCGTTGTCGGCAAGCATTTCCGGCGCTACAGTCGGCGGATTCAGGATTCCATGGGCGATGTCACCCAGGTGTCCAATGAGAGTATTGGCGGCTACCGGGAGGTGCGCCTGTTCGGGGGGCAGGCGCAGCAGAGCGCACGCTTTGCTGCCGCCAGTGAGTACAACCGCAATCAAAGCCTCAAGTTGGCCTTTGTCGATGCGTTCAGCACCCCGGTGATACAGACCATGCTGTCCATCGCACTGGGCGCACTGGTCTGGTTCGCGCTCAACCCGGAAATCCTCAGCGGCTTCAGCGCAGGTTCCCTGGTTGCTTTTCTGACGGCCGCGGGCCTGCTGGGCAAGCCAATTCGCCAGGTCAGCAGCATTCAGAGCATTATTCAGCGGGGGCTGGCCGCCGCCGAAGACATCTTCGCGCAGCTGGATCTGGATGACGAGCAGGACACGGGAACCTATCGCGTGGACCGCGCCCGGGGCGACATCGTGCTGCGCGACGTCAGCTTCAGCTACCCCGGCACCACGCAGGAGGTCCTCAGCGGACTCAACCTGAGTATCCGGGCGGGGGAGGCGGTGGCACTCGTTGGTCGCTCGGGCAGCGGCAAGAGCACGCTGATCCAGCTGCTTGCACGTTTTTACCCGCTGCAGAACGGCGACATCACGCTGGACGGGGTCTCCATCGCGGATTACGAATTGGCGAACCTGCGCCGCCAGCTGGCGATGGTGTCTCAGGACGTCACCCTGTTCCAGGACAGCGTAATCAACAACGTCGCCTACGGCGACCTGTCGGGGGCCAGCCGGGAGGATGTGATCGCGGCCTGCCAGTCGGCCCACGCGATGGAGTTTATCGAGCGGCTCCCCGATGGACTGGATACCGAACTGGGTGACGATGGCGGTGGGCTGAGCGGTGGCCAGCGCCAGCGGCTGGCGATTGCCCGCGCCATCCTCAAGGATGCGCCTGTGCTCATCCTGGACGAGGCGACATCGGCTTTGGATAATGAATCGGAGCACCGTATTCAACGGGCTCTGGATACCATCATGCGCAACCGCACCAGTATCGTTATCGCGCACCGCCTGTCTACGGTAGAACGGGCTGATCGTATCGTGGTCATGGATGCGGGACGTATTGTCGCCGCAGGCAGTCACGAGGAGTTGCTGGCCCAGGGCGGTCTGTACGCACAGCTGTATCATCAGGAGTTCAGTGACTAGCCGAGGGATCGAAGCGGCCCTGCTGCGAGGCTGGTACGAAGGCGCGTGCTGGACCTGGCTGTTGCGGCCGCTGGAAGCGGTCTACCGCGCTGTGGCGGCGCTGCGGCGGCTGCTTTATCGCCTGGGGGTGTGCAAGGCCTACCGGGCCCCAGTCCCGGTGGTGATCGTCGGCAACATTACCCTGGGCGGCACCGGCAAAACCCCGGTGATCGTCGCGCTGGTCGAGGCGCTGCAAGCGCGCGGCCTGCGACCGGGCGTGGTCAGCCGCGGCTACGGCGCCAACGGGTCCGGCAGCTTCCCGCATACCGTCTCTGCGACCAGCAGCGCGGCGGATTGCGGCGACGAACCGCTGCTGATTTTCCAGCGCACCGGCGCACCCTGTGTTGTCGATCCGGATCGGCCCGCGGCGGTGCGCAGCCTGTTGGCGCAGCACCCTGTGGATATCGTGCTCTGCGATGACGGCCTACAGCATTACGCTCTTGCGCGGGACTTCGAGATCGCCGTGCTGGATGCAGAGCGCGGCTTGGGCAACGGTTTCTGTTTGCCGGCAGGACCCCTGCGCGAACCGCCGTCTCGCCTCAAGACAGTGGATGCGCTGCTGTGGCGCGGGGGCACAGCGGTAGAGACAGGCTTAACCCTGGACGTTGACGGTGTGTTTGCGCTGCGGCCCATGCCGGGGCAAAGCCCTCCCGGAGCGGGTGCGCGGGTGCACGCGGTCGCCGGCATCGGACAGCCGCAGCAATTTCAGGCGACGCTCACGGCGATGGGCTATCGCGTCATTGCACACAATTTTCCGGATCACCACCGGTTCAGTGCCAGAGATATCACTGTACTGGACGATGCGCCGGTTATCATGACGGAGAAGGACGCGGTAAAATGTCGGGCGTTCGCAGGCGTAAATCACTGGTATCTGAAAATCAGTGCGCGCTTGCCCGAGACCGTCGTCGACCGTATTGCCGCACTGGCTACCCGGACGCCTTGAGCCTGTAGACACTATGCATTTCACCGTTGTCATTCCCGCACGCTACGCCTCAACCAGACTGCCCGGCAAACCCCTGCTGGACATTGCAGGCCGGCCCATGGTCCAGCGGGTCTGGGAGCAGGCGCGGCAGAGTGGAGCAGACCGCGTGGTCGTGGCGACTGACGACGCGCGCATTGTCCAGGCTGCGGAACGCTTTGGTGCCGACGCGTTGCTGACCGCTGCCGCTCATCCCTCGGGGACAGATCGCCTGGCAGAGGTTGCGCATATGCTGCAACTGCCGGGGGACGCCATAGTGGTCAACGTACAGGGTGATGAGCCCCTGATTCCGCCTGCCGTCATCGACCAGGTCGCAGGCAATCTCGCGGCACACCCCGCATGCGGCATTGCCACCCTGTGCGTACCGATCACAACGCTGGAGACCTTGCGTGATCCGAATGCGGTGAAAGTCGTGAGCGACGCGCAGGGCAGGGCGCTCTATTTCAGTCGCGCACCGGTGCCCTGGCCGCGTGATGCCTTTGCCGCAGCCGCCGCAAGCCTGCCCGCCGAAGGCGTCTGGTTCCGGCACGTGGGTATCTATGCCTACCGGGTCAGCTTCCTCCATCAGTATGTTGGCTGGTCGCCTGCGCCGCTGGAACAGCTGGAACAGCTGGAACAGCTGCGAGCCCTGTATCACGGCGTGAGTATCCACGTTGCTGAGGCCGTCGCCGAGGTGCCTGGCGGGGTGGACACGCCCAATGACCTGGCAGCCGTCCGCGCGCGCTTCGGAGTCTCGCTGTGAGCGCGTCGCCCTCTACCCAGCGCGTGCTGTTCGTCTGCCTGGGCAATATTTGTCGCTCGCCCACGGCCGAAGGTGTATTCCGGAAGCGGGTTGCAGACCGCGGGCTTGAGCACCGCATATACGCAGACTCCTGTGGCACCGCTGACTGGCACAGCGGCAAGCCGCCGGATGCGCGCAGTATCGCCGCCGCGCGACGTCGTGGTTACGATCTGGAGGCCCTGCGCGCACGCCCGTTGTGCTGGGAAGACTACTACACCTTCGATTACATGCTGGCAATGGACGAATCCAATCTCGAGGTGCTGCGCCGGGAGTCGCCGCTCGATTACGCGGGGCACATCGGGCTGTTCCTGGACTTTGCCCCCGACCTTCCGGAACGCGAAGTACCGGATCCGTACTACGGCGAAGGTGACGGATTCCTGCGGGTGCTGGAACTGGTCGAGGCGGCCAGTGACGGTTTGCTGGCTGAGCTGCTGCAGCATGGATGATGCCCTCGAGTCCCTGCAACCGCCGAATACCCTGCGCCTGCGTGCACAGGCGCAGGCACTGCGTAGCGTACACTCGGTCGCCGAGGTCGAGTCCGCGCTGGCGTGGGCGCGGGCCCGGGCACTGCCGGTGCTGCCGCTTGGCGAAGGCAGCAATGTGGTGCTGCAGCCGCAGCTGGCTGCATTGGCCCTGCTCGTGCGGCTGTCGGGGCGGGAGCTGCTGGAAGACGGACGCGAGTTCATCACACTGCGCGTTGGCGCCGGTGAAAACTGGCACGCGCTCGTGGTGTGGACATTGTCGCGCGGTTACTACGGCCTCGAGAACCTGGCGCTGATCCCCGGCACCGTCGGCGCAGCGCCTATCCAGAATATCGGCGCCTATGGCCGTGAAGTCGCCGCCTTTGTTGTCGCCGTTCACGCCCGCCGCGTGAGCGACGGCACACCGCTGACCCTCAGCGCTGCTGCGTGCGAATTTGCTTACCGTGACAGCGTGTTCAAGCAGGCGCTGGCAGACAGTGTGGTCATTACCCATGTCGACCTGCGCCTGGCACGCAGGCCGGCGGCCAACACCGAGTATCCCGCACTGCGCGCGGCCCTGGAGGCGCGGGGTTGCGGCGACAATGCGAGTCCGCAACAGGTATTCGACGCCGTAGTCGCGCTGCGCCGCGCACGCTTGCCGGACCCCGCGCTGGAGCCCAACGTGGGCAGTTTCTTCAAGAATCCGATTGTCACCCGAGATCAAGCAGATACACTGCGCGGCCGCTATCCGGACTTGCCGGTGTTTCCGCTGGATGCCCGGTACTGCAAACTGGCAGCGGCCTGGCTGATTGAACAAGCGGGCTGGAAAGGCCACCAGTCGGAGGGTGTTGGCGTGCATCCCGGGCACGCGCTGGTGCTGGTCAACTACGGTGCGAATACAGCAGCGCCCCTGCTGGCCCTGGCCGCCGAGATCCAGGCCACCGTCGCGCAGCAGTTTGCGGTACAACTGGAAATGGAGCCGCGCGTTTACGGAGTAGCGCGGTGACTGATTTCGATGCCGAGAGCTTCCTGAAACAGCTCACCACGCGTCCGGGCGTTTACCAGATGTACGGTGCCGACGCCGAGCTGTTGTATGTGGGCAAGGCCCGCAACCTGAAAGCGCGGGTCAGCAGCTATTTCCGCGCCAGCGGGCTCACGACCAAGACCATGGCGCTGGTGGCACGAATCCGGGACATCCAGGTCACGGTCACCTCGACGGAAGTGGACGCCCTGCTGCTGGAACACAATCTGATCAAGAGCCACAGGCCGCCCTACAACATACTGCTGCGTGACGACAAATCCTATCCGTACATCTACCTTTCCACCGACGACGAGTTCCCCCGCCTGAGCCTGCACCGGGGGCGGAAACGGCGCAAGGGCAGCTACTTCGGACCCTACCCCTCAGCCTCGTCGGTGCGTGAATCACTGCACTTCCTGCAAAAGGTGTTTCGCGTGCGGCAGTGCGAGGACAGCTTCTTTCGCAATCGCTCGCGACCCTGCCTGCAGTACCAGATCGACCGTTGCACGGCGCCCTGCGTCAACCTGGTGTCGGCCGAGGCGTATGCAGAGCAGGTCCAGAACACGGCGTTGTTTCTGGGGGGTAAATCGCAGGAGTTGCTTGTGCGGCTCGCGGATGACATGGAGCAGGCCGCGGCGGCGCTGGAGTATGAAAAGGCTGCCGTGTATCGCGACCAGATCAGTCAGCTACAGCATGTTCAGGCCAGCCAGGGCATCGAGGGTGCCAGCGGGGAACTGGACATACTCGCCGTCGCCGTCGATGGTGGCCGGGCCTGCGTGCAGGTGCTGTTCGTGCGCAACGCGCAGGTTCTGGGCAGTAAAACCTGGTACCCACCCCTCAAGCTGGACGAGACGGGCGCTGAGGTTCTCGCGGCATTCCTGCCCCAGTTTTACCTGGCAGGCGGGCGGCCTATACCGGGCGAGATCATCGTCACGGAACTGCCGGATGACAGCGAGGCGCTGGCTGCGGCCCTGACCCATCAGGCCGGGCGCCGCGTGCGTATCCGGGCCAATGTGCGCGATGCGAGAGCGCGCTGGATGCAGCTTGCCCGACAGACCGCCGAGACCAATCTGCAGTCACATCTGGCCGGCCGGCAATCCACCCTGGAGCGGTTGCAGGCGATACAGGAACTGCTGGATCTGCCGGCACTGCCGGAACGCATGGAATGCTTCGATATCAGTCACAGCTCCGGTGAGGCCACGGTGGCTTCCTGCGTGGTCTTTGACCAGAACGGGCCGCGTAAATCCGACTATCGGCGCTTCAATATTGACGGCATTACCGGCGGCGATGACTACGCGGCCATGCAGCAGGCGCTGGAGCGACGCTACCGACGGCTGAAGGACGGGGAGGGTAGCCTGCCTGACATCCTCTTCATCGACGGTGGCAAAGGGCAGGTTGCGCAGGCCATGCAGGTGCTCGAGGCATTGCAGTTGAACAGCATTGAGGTCGTCGGGGTTGCCAAGGGGGTCACCCGCAAAGCCGGTTTTGAAACGCTGATCCGTGGCGATACAGGGCGTGAAACCCGGCTGCGCGGGGATAGCCCCGCGCTGCACCTGATACAATCGATACGCGACGAGGCACACCGCTTCGCCATAACCGGGCATCGGGCGCGGCGCGACAAGGCCCGCCAGCGATCCTCACTGGAGGGGATTCCCGGAGTAGGGGCCAAACGCCGCCGCGAGCTGCTACGGCATTTCGGCAGTGCCAGCGGCGTGGCGAACGCCAACGTCGATGAGTTGAAGAAAATCAACGGAATTAGTGCGACCCTGGCGCAACAGATATACGATCACCTCCACGGCAGTGGCCAGTAACGGAGCGAACGCCCTCTTGAGCATCAACATACCTAACACGCTGACCCTGATGCGGATATTCCTGATACCGGTGTTGGTTGTGGTGTTCTATCTACCGTTCCAGCACCATCTGCTTGTCGCTGCGGCGGTGTTCAGCGTCGCTGCGGTGACGGACTGGCTGGACGGTTACCTTGCCCGGCGTCTGGGGCAGATGACCAAGTTCGGGGCGTTCCTCGACCCGGTTGCCGACAAGCTGATGGTCGCGGTGGCACTGGTGCTGCTGGTGGAACGCCACAACACTATCCTGCTCACCCTTGCGGCCAGCGTGATCATCGGCCGGGAGATCGTGGTCTCGGCGCTGCGTGAATGGATGGCGGAACTCGGGCAGCGCACCTCGGTGGCCGTATCTTACATCGGTAAGGTGAAAACCGCGTTCCAGATGATCGCCATTATCGGCCTGCTGGCAATTGATCCCACTGTTCATGGCAACGCCTTGCAGGCACTCTGTTACTTCATGCTCTACGCTGCCGCCGTACTCACCTTGTGGTCCATGGTGATTTATCTGCGCGCCGCGGCAGAGGTCATGCGCGGACAATGAGCCCTGCATTGTTCTTGACAGGGCGGTAACAGGCCCTAGAATAGGCGCCCTCACGCGGCCCTCACGGCTGTTTGATGTTGCGGGAATAGCTCAGTGGGTAGAGCGCAACCTTGGCAGGGTTGTGGCGGGGCGCGAAGCCTCGGCGGTTCCGGCGACCGGGGACACAGTAGTAGCGAAGCAGTAAAGCGGGAATAGCTCAGTTGGTAGAGCGCAACCTTGCCAAGGTTGAGGTCGCCGGTTCGAACCCGGTTTCCCGCTCCAACCCCCATCTGTACCGGCTGGTACAGTGACAATCAAGGCTCGGTGGCAGAGTGGTTATGCAGCGGATTGCAAATCCGTCAACGCCGGTTCGATTCCGACCCGAGCCTCCATTGTCTCCAGCATATCGCTGGCATGACGAAGGTTCTCAACCCCTCACTGAGTAGTCCAGTTGGACGAACGTTCGGGTGATGTATTTCAGAAGCGCGTAGATAAACAGCGCGATGCCCAGCATCTCGAATGTTTCCTCCACCGTATAGAGTAGCGAGTAGGTGATTTCCTGCGCTCCGGGCGAGGAAATGTATTTGCCCGCCAGCATTTCGAGACCCAGGCTTCCCGTCAGATAGAGTCCCCCCGCGACGACAAAGCCCACCCCCGTTGCACGAGGCAGGCGGAGGAGGAAATTGGCGAAGAGTACTGCGAGCAACAGCGCGGCGAGACCGTAGGGAATCACCCAGGCATAGTAGAAATAGCCCGAGGTCCCCAACGTTGATCTCAGATAAACGGTCAGGTTCTCATGCAACGCCGCCGTTTCATCAATGGCCAGACCAATAAAGATTACGCCCAACAGATACCAGGAAAAGCTCGCTTGCTGTTTGGCGCGGTGACAATGGGCGATGCCAAAAAGCAGACAGGAGGCGGCAAGCAGTTGCAGTGAGGAAAAGAGCGTGGGTATGTTGGCTTCCAGATTAAGGTTGAAGAGATTCACCCACAGTGGCACCCGTTCAACGGGCGGGTAGGCAATAAACCAGGCGACGCCCAGGCTACTGGCGATCACCAGAAACAGGATGATCCCCAGAAGGGCTTTCAGCGTTCCTCCGGGTGAAATAACGATGTACACGTGATGATGCCTCCCTGTCTTTTTGGCCGGCGCGGCGAATCCCTCTCGAGTTTTACACGCTGGCTCGCGAGCCTGGTGACGGTTGCTGAGGAACAGGACGCCGCTGCAGGCACGGTTGCTTGTCTTCACCGCCTCAGCAAGGCAGGATTGTAGCCTGAGTTGACGAGAGAGTGCGTGGTGCCGTGATGAAGCAGGATATTTCCGGGCAGTTGCTTGCCGTTCTGGCCTTACTGCTTGTTGTGGGTTTCGCGTCGGCGGCGGAGCCTGACCCGCTCCCGTCCTGGCGGGAAGGGGTGGTCAAATCCTCGATCGTTGCATTTGTTGACCGCGTTACGCAGGAGGGCTCTGGGGACTATGTCGCTCCTGCACAACGCATCGCAACCTTCGACAACGACGGCAATCTCTGGGCCGAGCAGCCGATGTATTTCCAGCTGTTCTTTGCCATTGACCGAGTGAAGGCACTGGCGCCGCAGCACCCGGAGTGGGCATCCCAAGAGCCCTTTGCGTCTCTGCTCAAAGGGGATGTCAAGGCAGCGCTTGCCGGAGGCATGCCGGCGATCAATGAATTGATCATGACGACACACGCGGGCATGACCACCGACGAATTCGCGGTGCTGGTGCGCGACTGGATTGCGAGTGCGCGGCACCCGGAGACCGGGCGGCTGTTCACTGACATGGTGTACCAGCCCATGCTGGAATTGCTGGTGTACTTGCGGGCAAATGATTTCAAGACATTCATCGTCTCGGGCGGGGGCATTGAATTCATGCGCCCCTGGACCGAAGCGGTCTATGGCATACCCCCGGAGCAGGTCGTAGGCAGTAGCGTGGTTACGGAGTTTGAATTGCGGGATGGTAAGCCGGTTCTGGTGCGCATGCCTGAGATCCGGTTTATCGATGACAAAGAAGGCAAGCCTGTTGGGATCAACAGCCATATCGGACGGCGGCCCATTTTTGCCTCGGGCAACTCTGACGGGGATCTACAGATGTTGCAATACACCGCTGCAGGGCAGGGTCCACGGTTCATGCTGTACCTGCACCACACGGATGCAGAACGCGAATGGGCTTACGACAGGGAATCGCACGTCGGCAGGCTGGATAAAGGACTGGACGAAGCCCGCGAGCGTGGCTGGACCGTGATTGACATGCAGCGCGACTGGCAAACCGTGTTCCCTGAGCGTCGAGACTGAATACCGGGAAAGGCATGCGACCAGGTTCCTAATCGCTTAACCGGGGCGCTTCTGGCCCTGGACAGTGGTGTCGGAAACCGCACACTACCCCCTGTTGCAAAACGTCACATACCGCTCAAGACATCATGATTTAATAGCCGGCCGCAGGTTGAAAGAAACCTTGCGAGGTCTCCAGCCCTGGTGCGCGCTGAACGCGTCAGTGTGCTCATCTCAATAACACCAACGGCGATCAGCGGAACAGCGATGGGCGCAATCACTACGAACAGTTGCAGAAACCTGCGCAACGTTGCCGCATCAGCGATGGCAGTGGCGTGCAATGTGGTCTCCGCGCCGACTGCGGCACAGGGGATACTCGAAGACGTCGTGGTCACCGCTCAGAAACGCAGTGAAAACCTGCAGGATGTGCCGATGTCTGTGTCTGCGATTGCCGGCGCTGACAGTGAACTGTTCCGGTTTCGCGACGCTACCGATATCGCAGTGCAGATACCCAATCTACAAGCCACGAACACAGCGGGCGATGGCTTTCCGATTTTCTCCTTGCGGGGCGTGGCCATGAGCGATTACAGCTTCAATCAGTCCAGCCCCGTTGCGACCTACATTGACGAGGTCTATAAAGGCAACCCCGCCATTCAGGGCGCACAGTTATTCGATCTCGAGCGCATCGAGGTTCTCCGCGGCCCGCAGGGCACGCTCTACGGGAAAAACTCCACCGGCGGCGCCGTCAACTACATCACCCGAACGCCGGGCTACAGCGAGACCGAGGGTGGCCTCACAGTCGGCTACGGCAACTTCAATCGTCGGGATATCAGCGCTGCAGTGGATGCACCGCTGCGGGAAGATACACTCGGATTGCGCATTGCCGGTAGGTGGGCGGAAGCCGATGGTTGGTTCGATAACCGAAACCCCGGCGTTGAGGATGGCAATGCCGTTGACGAGTACGGGCTGCGAGCCTCCCTGGCCTGGCAGCCATCGGAGACTCTCGAGGTGATACTGCGCTATACGAAAACCGATCAGCGCGCGGTGAACTACGGCATCCAGCCCTTCAACATTTCAGCCGACGGTTTGGGCGGTGGCGTCTATGGGCTGTACAACGCGCTCGGTGTAACGGACAAGGTCGATTACCAGCGCAAGGGTTTGGACTTTTGGGAGTTTGAGTCCGATCAGGACGCCAGGCGGGAGCTGTCCAATCAGGCATTGGCGCTCACCGTGAACTGGAAGCTGTCCGATCGCTACGTGCTCACATCGATAACCTCCCTGGATGACGGAGAGGCACTTAACCCCGAAGACACGGACGGTTCACCGCTGGAGGTGCTGTCGATACCCTATTATGGCGAGGCAAAACAGTACACGCAGGACTTACGGCTCGCGTCGAATGGTGATGGCCCCCTCAATTCCATCGTCGGTCTCTACTGGTCCAATGAGCAGGTTTACAACGCCACGACCATCGGTTTTTTCAGCGATCTGGATATGAATCTGGACGGCCGCATTGATGCGTTTGACTGCGCTGACGTGGCCGGCACCGCGTTTCTCGGCTCGCCGGTTACCGAGGCGGGGCTGAATGCGGAGATCACTCTGAACGGCCTGGGATTCAGCCTCGCAGACTTCGCACCCGCCAGTTGCCAATTCGACAATGCCTTTGCCCAGGAGCGTACCAGCCAGGCGGCGTACCTCGACAGCAGTCTCGCATTGTCGGAGGCGTGGACCCTGCGCCTGGGGCTGCGCTACACCCGGGATGAAACGGCGCTGAGTGACTTCTCTGGGCGCATTCTGGCGGCGGCTGACGGTACACCAATTCTCAACACGATTCCCGGTGATCCCGAGGATGTGTTTGCAAGGGCCGGTAAACGCTCCGAGACGGAGGGTGAATGGACCGGCAAACTGGGGCTCGACTACAGCAGCGAAACCGGCATGCTGATCTACGGCAATGTGAGCCATGGCTATCGCTCTGGCGCGTTCAATGCCCAGGCGTTTCTCGACCCCTCTGAATTGACCTACGTGGAGCCTGAAACCCTGGACGGCGCCGAACTGGGTGTGAAACATGAGCTACTGCAAGGTGCCTTGCGCCTGAATGCGGCCGCGTTCTATTACCGCTATGACAACCAGCAATTCCTCAATATAGACGGCATCATCCAGACGCTGGTCAACATTGATGAATCTGCCATTGCCGGTATGGAGGTAGAAGTAGAAGCTGCTCTCAGCCAGAGCCTGATCGTCCAGGCGGGACTCGGTCTCCTGTCGACTGAGGTGAAGGCAGGAGCATTGAGCGGTGTCGACCTTGCCGGCAACGACCTGCTGCTGGCCCCGGCAAGTAACGTCAATCTCACCGTGCGCTGGGATATCGCCACGCTGGAGCAGGGGACGATCACCCTGCGTGCGGATACCAGCTTCACTGACGATTTCTACTTTGATGTCTACAACACGGAACGAACAGCCTCGGAGGCATACTGGCTGCACAACCTGCGCCTGGATTTCCTCTCGAAGCATGAGGGCTGGCAGCTGGGCGTCTGGGTGAAAAATGTCAGCGATGAAGAGTACTACACATCCACACTGGACCTGCAGACCTTCGGCTTTGACTACGGGCATATCGGGGCGCCGCGTACCTACGGTGCCGAGCTGCGCCTGAATTTTTGAGCGCGACTGCAGCCGGGGGAGCGGCTATACCCCGGGCTCAGCCGCTCGCCAGTCGCTGTCGATATAGAGTTCCAGGGGGCGGTACGCGGTTTTGTAGGACATCTTGTTGCAGTTGCGAATCCAGTAGCCCAGGTACAGGTAGTTCAGGCCCATAAGCCGCGCCTGTTCGATTTGCCAGAGGATGGCATAACTGCCCAGGCTGCGACGCTCCTCTTTGGGCTCGAAGAAGGTATAGATGGCTGACAGTCCATCGGTCAGCACATCCACCACGGCAATACCCAGAAGGCGCTCTTCCGCGAAGAACCGGTAGTAGCGGGTGCAATCCCAGGCGTCATTGAGGAAGGACATGTATTGATCGCGATCCGGGGGATACATGTCACCATCGGCGTGGCGTTGCTCGATGTAGCGGTAGTACAGGTCATAGGCGGCCTCATCGCCGATATGTGCGCTGCGTTCCACGCGAAGGTCTGCGTTGCGCCGCCAGGTGCGCCGCTGGGCGCGGTTGGGTACAAAGCTGTGCACCGGAATCCGCGCCGGGATGCAGGCATTGCAACGCCCACAGTGTGGCCGGTAGATGTGGTCGCCGCTGCGCCGGAACCCCATTTGTGACAGCCGGCTGTACAGCAGCTGATCCATTTCCTGCCGCGGGTCAATGAACAGGGTAGTGGCTTCCTGATCCTTCAGGTAGCTACAGGTGTGGGGGTAGGTGGTGTACACCTTGAGATCCCGCAGGGATGAGGTCACGGCAGCAGGTCTCCGCAATGGGCCGGCAAAACCCAGATAGTCGGGTCAATACACTGATTAACATTCTGGGCAAGCTCCGCTTCAAAGTCCAGCCTGCTGATCAGCCGTGCCCCCATTCTGTTCATGTGCGCGCTCTCCACCTGGCAGTCGATCAGTCTGAAGTCTGCCTGGCGCAGCAAGGACACAAGGGCCACGAGGGCAATGCGGGACGCGCTGGGTACGCGGGAGAACATCGACTCACCAAAGAACACACGCCCCAGCGCAACGCCATACAGACCACCGACCAGTTCGCCCCCGGCGCTGAGCACCTCTATCGAGTGTGCGATGCCCCGCCGGTGCAGGGCCTGGTAGGCCTGCAGCATGTCCTGGCTGATCCAGGTGCCGTCGCTGTCGCGCCGGGGCGCTGCACAGGCCGCCATGACCGACGCGAAGCGCCGGTCCACGCTGAGTTGCAGGGTTGTTTGGCGCAGGGTCTTGCGCAGGGAACGCGACACATGCAGGGCATCGAGGTAGAGCACCGAGCGCGGGTCTGGTGTCCACCACAGTACGGGTTGCGGTGGCTCATACCAGGGGAAGATCCCCCGACGGTAGGCCGCTGTCAGGCGCTCGGGAGACAGTCCGCCGCCGGCTGCCAGCAGCCCGTTGGGATAGGTCAGTGCCTGACTGGAGGGCGGAAACTCATCGCCGGGGGCCAGGCGGGCGATCCCCGGCATGGGCCTAACCCAGGTTGTCCAGGTATTTTTCGGCGTCCAGCGCAGCCATGCAGCCGAATCCGGCGGAGGTTATCGCCTGGCGATAGATGTGATCACCAACATCACCCGCCGCAAAAACACCGGATACAGACGTGGCCGTTGCATTGCCCTCGGTGCCACTGCGAATCGTGATGTACCCGTCCTTCATGTCCAGTTGCCCCTGAAACATCTCTGTGTTCGGCTTGTGGCCAATGGCAATGAACACCCCGGCGAGGTCCAGTTCGCTGGTCGCACCGTCAGCCGTGGCCTTCACCCGTATACCCGTCACGCCGCTGGTGTCTCCCAGCACCTCGTCGAGCGTGTGATTCCAGAGCAGGCGTACCTTGCCTTCTTCAGCCCGTTTGAACAGGCGGTCCTGTAGTACTTTTTCCGCCCGGAGGCTGTCACGCCGGTGTACCAGCACGACCTCTGAGGCAATATTGGCCAGGTACAGGGCCTCTTCGACAGCCGTATTGCCACCACCGATAACGGCCACTTTCTGGTTGCGGTAAAAAAATCCATCACAGGTGGCACAGGCACTCACGCCCTTACCCATGAACGCGGCTTCGCTGGGCAGCCCCAGATACTGCGCCGAGGCCCCGGTCGCAACAATCAGGGCATCGCAGCTGTAGCGATTGCTGCCCTCAAGCTGAAACGGTCGGGAGGACAGGTCTACGCGCTCGATGTGGTCGAATACCACGGAGGTTTCAAAGCGCTCAACGTGGGCCTGCATCTGCTGCATCAACTCTGGACCCTGCAACTCGGCATGTCCCCCGGGCCAATTTTCCACCTCGGTGGTAGTCGTCAGCTGTCCACCCTGCTGCATACCGGTGATCACCACCGGCTTCAGGTTCGCCCGCGCCGCATACACAGCCGCCGTGTAACCCGCCGGACCGGAACCGAGAATGATCAGGGGGTGGTGTTGAATGTCGCTCATGTGGTGATTTCCCGGTTGCTGGTGTTAAATGTCGCCTGTTCTGCGGCTGACGCATGCTGCGTTATCCGGCAGCGGCTGGGCTGGCTATGTTAATGTAAAGACCACGCCGCGGCAAAGGCGAGGTGGATTCTAAATAGTTTCCATAAGTTTTTGAATATAATCATAAAATGGGGCACAATTGCTGAGTGATGTGGCGCGTGGAAAACGTCTTTTCCACGCCAGTAAGGGGAAATTCAAGCGTGCCTGAGAAATCCAGTCAGCACAGCGTCCTGGGCCCGCGGTTGCGGGAGGGCGCCTTCATTGGCGTCAGCGCGGCCTGCCTCTATGTGTTGTTGGCACTCGTTACCTACAGCCCAAGGGACCCGGGCTGGTCGGCGACGGGTTCCGGGGCGCGCATCCTCAATGCCGGTGGCCCCACCGGCGCCTGGGTGGCGGACGTGGCTTTTTCGCTGATCGGCTTCGCGGCCTATCTGCTTCCCGTCCTGCTGGCTTACCGCGCCCTGGTCATTCTGCTGCAGCGCCACCGGCACCAGCGCTTTGACTGGGTTACGTTTGGCATACGGTCCCTGGGGCTGGTGCCTGTCTCTTATACACATCTCCGAGCCCACGAGACAGGCAGAAATCTC
>CAJXUQ010000020.1 GCA_913061145.1 uncultured Haliea sp. | reverse complement strand
TCTACACGTAAGGAGTCGTCGGCAGCGTCAGATGTGTATAAGAGACAGGTCCCAGCCCGTCTCCTGCGCCATGACATCCGGTGTCGACAGGTCGAAGCGTCGCACGGACTCTCCCTGCGATACCGCCAGCGTGTGACCGTCACTGCGCAGCTCCGTGGCCTGCAGCCCCAGAGGTCCGCTGAGCTGCACCGTGGTGTCGCTTTGCTGCTGTTCCCAGCTGAGACTGGCGGATTCCGACTGCTCGCCGTTGCGCACGGCGATCTTGCCAGTGGCGGACCAGTCATCCAGCGCGCCCAGCTGTTGCGACCGTTGCAGCCAGGGGCTGTCCGGGAGGGGCGGTGGCGCGGTGGCGCAGCCGGTCAGCCACAGCCCGATACACAGGAAGGCAAGGCGCAGGGCGGGAGTGTGCTGCGGTGTCACTCGCCTTCGAGCCGTGCAGGGGGCACCTGCAGGCGCTGTAGCGTCTCCAGCAGGGTGCGGTGTTCAGGATCCAGCTGCAGCCCGTTGCGCCAGACTGCGGTGGCGTCATCCTCACGACCCAGGGTCCAGAGCACCTCACCGAGATGCGCCGCGACTTCGGGGTCCTTCAGCCCCGTCCAGGCCCGTTGCAGATAGTGCAGCGCCTCTTCCGCCCGGTTCTGTCGGAACAGCACCCAGCCCATGCTGTCCAGGATGGCCGGCTCCTCCGGGGCCAGGGTCAGGGCACGGGAAATGAGCTGCTCGGCTTCCGCATAGCGGTTGGTGTGGTTGCTCAGGGTGTATCCCAGCGCGTTCAGCGCCGTGGCATTGTCCGGGTTGTCCTGCAGGATATGCCTCAGGTCCGCCTCCATGCCTTTCAGATCATCGAGTTGCTCGCGCAGCATGGCGCGACTGTAGCGCAGGGAGTCGGCATCCGGCAGCGTGGCCAAGGCCTGGTCCAGCAGTGCCAGGCTGGCTTCCAGCAGGCTGGCCCGGGTCAGCAGCTCGGACTCGAGCGCGAAAAGCTGCTCCGTCAGCGCGGGGTAGCTGGCCCGCTGCTGGTCGAAGAAGGCGGCGCTCTCGCTGACGTCGCCCTGCTCCATCAGCAGGCGCCCGACGCGTCCGCGGGCATTGAAGAACTCCCGGCTGCTGGGGTCTTCGACCTGTGAGTAGGCGGCGATCGCCTCCTCGGGGCGTCCTTCCTGCTCCAGGATACGCCCGAGATAGTAATTCGCCTCGTCGACCCGCTGTTCCAGCGCCAGCACCTGTCGCAGGTAGGCCTTGGCCGCCAGTGTGTCGCCTGCATCCTGGTTGAGCAGGGCCAGGGACAGCAGCAGGTCGCCGTCGCGTGGGGAGCGGGCCGAGAGAATCTCGAACTGGCGGCGCGCTGCGCCAATGTCGGAGCGGGTCAGCAGACGGGCGTACTGGAGGCGCAGGGCGCTGTTGTCCGGTTGTTCTTCCAGCGCCGCTTCGATGCGCTGGAACGGCCGTTCCTCCTCCGCTTCCAGGCGTAACTTGGCGTCCAGCATGAGTGCCTGGGTTTGCCCGGGCTCCAGCGCCAGGAGGCGCTCGAGGGCAGCACGAGTGCCTGCCGCATCACCCAGCTCGTCGCGAATCAGGGCGTGCGTGAGCAGCAGGCCCGTATCCTCCGGACGTTCGGTCAGCAGGGTGGCGACAGCGTCGTCGAGTGCGGCTTTCTCCGTAGCCGGCAGCTCGCGGAAGCCGCTCAGCAGCATGGGGAAGCTGGTGCGCAACTCGTTGCGTGCGACCACTGCGAGATGCGGTACCGCCTGCGCCGGATGACCCTTGCGGATCAGCAGGGTGGCCAGTGTATTGTTGGCCTCCGGGCTGTCGGGGTCCAGTTCGACCCACAGACTCACCGCCTCGTAGGCCTCGGCTTCGCGCTTCATGAACTGGGCGAGGTGGGTGGCGTGCGCACTGATGGCGGGATCCCGCAGCAGCCGGGCCTGTTCCAGATAGGTGGTCAGCGCGGTGTTGTAGTCGCTGCGGCGCAGGGCAAACTCCGCCAGTAGCAGGGGGTAGAGGCTTGCAGCCGGAAAAGCGCGCTCCGGTGGCTCTGCGACGTCAGCGGGCGCGACAGCGTCCTGCGCCGGTGCTTTGGCCGGCGCCGCAGGGGGGTTGGACGCGCAGCCCCCCAGCGCCAGCAGGAGCGCACTTGTCAGCAAGAGTCGGAGCATGGTCAGGACAGGTATCGATATCCGGCGTGAGGCAGTAATAGTGACACACTCAGGGGTTGAATCCCAAGTGGTGTAAAGCGGATCGCCGGTGATACCTCCAGCGGCGGCCACACAAGATGCCTGTCATTCAGCGCATATCTTGGTAGAATCACGGGTCTATCAGACAGGATGTGGTTCGGTTTGCGGCGTCTACCCGGCCCGCCACCCCTCCGGAGCCCCTCGCGCGCTATGAATCTCATTGCCCTTGGAATCAACCACAACTCGGCTGGCGTCGAGGTGCGCGAGCGCGTGGCGTTTGCGCCGGAACAGGTGACCGAAGCGCTGGAGCATGCCTGTGAGCACGCGGGGCTCGACGAAGTCGTGATTCTGTCCACCTGTAATCGCACCGAGCTCTACGCCATCGTGCCTGAGGCATCCCGCTGCGCAGAGAAGTCCGCGCAGCTCGTAGACTGGATGGCGAACTACCATCACCTGTCCCGCGAGGAGCTGCGCCGGGCGGCCTATCACTATGAGGCGGCTGATGCGCTGCGCCATATGGTCAAGGTGGCCAGCGGCCTCGATTCCATGGTGCTGGGTGAGCCCCAGATATTCGGCCAGTTGAAGTCCGCCTATGCGGTGGCAGCGGAAGCGGGCACCATCGGCGCGGATATGGGTCGCCTGTTCCAGAAGGTATTCGCCCTCGCCAAGCGGGTGCGTACGGACACCGCGATCGGCGAAAACCCTGTGTCTGTGGCCTACGCCGCCGTGGACCTGGCCGGACACATTTTCTCCGACCTGAGCCGCTGCGATGCGTTGCTGGTTGGCGCAGGAGAGACCATTGAGCTGGTGGCGCGGCACCTGCTGGAAGCGGGTGTGCGACGTATCGTGATCGCCAACCGGACTCTGGGGCGTGCGCGCGAGCTGGCGCAGAAATTCGGTGCGGAGGCGGTGCTGCTGGCCGAGATCCCCGAGCACCTGCCGCATGCAGACATCGTTATCACGTCGACGGCGAGTCAGTTGCCGATTCTCGGTAAGGGTGCCGTTGAACAGGCCATCAAGGTGCGCAAGCACCGTCCGGTCCTGATGGTGGATATCGCGGTGCCGAGGGACATAGAACCGCAGGTGGCGGATCTGCCGGATGTCTATCTGTACACTGTGGATGATCTGCGCGATATCGTGGAACAGAACCTGCGCAGCCGCCAGACGGAGGCGCGCAAGGCCGACCAGCTTATCGAGGCCGGTGTCAGCGAGTACCTTGAGGAACTGCGCAGCCTCGCCGCTGTGGACAGCGTGCGGCAGTACCGTGACATGGCGGAATCGATCCGTGAGCTGGAATTGCAGCGGGCGCTGCGCGCTCTGGCCCGCGGAGATGACCCGCAGCAGATTGTGGCCCAGCTGGCGCGCGGCATCACCAACAAGCTGATCCACGCGCCCACCGCCGGCCTCAAACGGGCCAGCGCCGAGGGTCGCCAGGATCTGCTGGCAGGCGCCCGTCGGCTGCTCGGTCTGGATGAAGCCGCGCACAGCGCCACCGGCGCCAACCGCCTGGAACCCGTGGAGGACGCCCCGGCTGCCACCTCTGCACCGCAAGCCCAATCCCGAGTCGACCGAACCCTGCAATGAAAGCTTCCCTGCTGACCAAACTGGATGCCCTCACCGATCGCCACGAGGAGGTCTCCGCACTGCTCGGCGACGCCGAGACGATCGCCGACCAGAACCGCTTTCGGGAACTGTCCCGCGAGTATGCCGAACTGGAAGAGGTGGTGAACTGCTATCACCAGTACAGCCGCGTGCGCGCTGATCTCGATGAGGCGCGTAGCATGCTGCAGGAGGCGGACGCAGACATCGTGGCCATGGCAGAGGAAGAGATCGCCAGCGGCACGGGGCGTCTGGAGGCCCTGGAGCAGGAACTGCAGGCACTGCTGCTGCCGCGGGACCCGCAGGACTCCTGCAACGTGTTCCTCGAGATTCGCGCCGGAACCGGTGGCGACGAGGCCGCGATTTTCTCCGGCGACCTGTTTCGCATGTACAGTCGTTACGCGGAGACCATGGGCTGGAAAATCGAGGTCCTGTCCGAGCGTCCGGGTGAACACGGCGGCTTCAAGGAAATCATCACGCTCGTTGAGGGGCGCGATGTGTATGCCCACCTCAAGTTCGAATCCGGTGCGCATCGCGTGCAGCGCGTGCCGGAAACCGAATCCCAGGGCCGCATTCATACGTCTGCCTGTACGGTAGCGGTGATGCCGGAGCCGGACGAGGTCGCCGTCGGCGCCATCAGCAAGGCGGATATCCGCGTCGACACCTTCCGGGCGTCAGGTGCGGGTGGCCAGCACGTCAACAAGACCGACTCCGCCGTGCGCATCACGCACCTGCCCAGCGGCATTGTTGTCGAATGCCAGGATGAGCGCTCACAGCACAAGAACCGCGCCCGGGCCATGTCCCTGTTGCAGGCAAAGCTGCAGACGTCAGCGCAGGACAAGCAGGCCGCCGAGCAGGCCGAGCAGCGTCGTAACCTGGTCGGCACCGGGGATCGCTCCGATCGCATCCGTACCTACAATTTTCCGCAGGGCCGCGTCACAGACCATCGCATCAACCTGACGCTGTACAAGCTTGACGAGGTCATGCAGGGGGAGCTGGACGCCATCATCGGCCCGCTGCGTCAGGAGTACCAGGCGGATCAACTGGCGGCCATGGCGGCACACTGATGCTGACGGTCGACGCCTGCCTGCGCGCCGGCAACGACCTGCCGGGTGACAGTGCGCGTCGCGATGCCGAAATCCTCCTCACCCATGTGCTGGGCAAGTCCCGGAGCTGGCTCTACGCCTGGCCCGATGCGCAACTGGCTCCCGCCCAGGCCGCTCGCTATACAGCCCTGCTGGCCCGGCGCCGCGCAGGTGAGCCGATTGCGTATCTGACCGGTGAGCGCGAGTTCTGGTCGCTGCTGCTGCGGGTGACCGATGCCACGCTGATCCCCCGCCCGGAGACCGAGACGCTGGTTGAATGGGCCCTGTCATTGCCGTTGCCCCCCGACGCCAGCGTGCTTGATCTGGGGACTGGTACCGGTGCCATCGCCATTGCCCTTGCGGTGGAGCGTGCTGGCTGGCAGCTGACTGCACTGGATCGCTCCAGCGCGGCCCTTGCGGTGGCTGAGGACAATGTCGCGCGGCTGTGTCCGGGGCGGGTGCGCTGTCTGCAGTCCGACTGGTTCGCGGCGCTGCAGGGTACACGTCATGCGCTGATTGTCAGCAATCCGCCCTACGTGGAGAGCAACAGTCCCTGGCTGGCACAGGGTGATGTGCGCTTCGAGCCTGTCGGCGCACTGGTCGCCGGTGAGCAGGGGCTTGATGACCTTACACAGCTCTGTGTGGCCGCGCCGGCCTACCTGCTCGCCGGCGGCTGGTTGTTGCTTGAGCACGGCCACCAACAGGGCGCAGCGGTGCGGCAGTTGCTGCGGGAAAGTGGCTTCGAGTCCGTTGCCACGCGCTGTGATCTGGCGGGCAGGGAGCGGGTGACCGGTGGCTGCTGGCATGCTGACTGACGCGGACCTTGTGCGTTACAGCCGGCAGCTGTTGCTGCCGGATTTCGGTATCGACGGACAGCAGGCGCTGGCGGCAGCCCGGGTGCTGGTTGTTGGCCTTGGCGGATTGGGCAGCCCCGCGGCCCTGTACCTCGCGGCGGCGGGGGTCGGTCACCTGCGGCTGGCTGACGGCGACGCGGTGGCGTCGAGCAACCTGCAGCGCCAGATACTGCATGATGAAACCACCCTTGGCATGAACAAGGCCGCCTCCGCGGTACGGCGCCTGGCGGCACTGAACAGCACGACCCGGCTGCAGCCCCTCGCCACGCATCTGCAGGGTCGCGCACTGGCGGAGGCGGTCGCCGGGCAGGACCTGGTCATTGATGCCAGTGATCGTTTCAGCACCCGCTACGCGGTGAATCGGGCGTGCGTGGAGCTGGGGGTGCCCCTGCTGTCGGCCTCCGCGGTGCGTCTGGAGGGGCAGCTGGCGCTGTTTGATACACGCTCGGGCGGCGCCTGCTACCGTTGCCTGTATCCTCTGGCGGCCGCCGATGACGCCCAGCAGGCCTGTGCTGAGTCCGGCGTGCTCGGGCCGGTGGTGGGCGTGCTGGGGTCGCTGTTGTCGCTGGAGGCACTGAAATACCTCGCGGGCCTGCCAACCTTGCGCGATGAAGTACTCATGCTGGATTTGCGCACCCTGTCCCAGTGCCGCCTGCGGCTGCAGCGGAAGCCCGATTGCCCGGACTGCGGATCACGGGCAAGGCGCTGAAGCGCACCGGCCGCAAACTTTTTGCCCTGTGTGGGGTCACACTGTCACGCACCGGAGAGAATGCTCTATGGATTGGCTGATCGGACTGTATTACCGCTTGCACAACGGCGTCTTTGGTACCTTGCGCCACGTCGACTGGCTGGCGCCACTGGCGCTGCGCCTGTACCTGGTGCCCGTATTCTGGATGGCCGGCATGCAGAAAATCGCCGGCATGGACAACACCATTGAATGGTTCGCCAACGAGGATTGGGGGCTGGGCTTGCCGTTCCCCGCGCTGCTGGCCCACCTGGCCGCCTACACCGAAGCCATCGGCGCACTGCTGCTGCTTGTCGGGCTCGCCACACGCTGGGTTGCCCTGCCGCTGATGGTGACCATGCTGGTCGCGGCTTGGACGGTGCACTGGCAGAACGGCTGGGCGGCGATTGCAGATTCCGGCGCAGAGGATATCGCGGTGCGCCTTGGCACCGCACGCGATCTCCTGCGTGAGCATGGCAATTACAGCTGGCTGACCGAGCACGGTAATCTCGTGGTGCTGAATAACGGCATCGAGTTTGCCGCTACCTATTTCGCCATGCTGCTGGCACTGCTGTTCATGGGGGGAGGGCGCTTTGTCAGTGCCGACTACTATCTCTCGCGTTTGTATCCCGGCAGCGGCACGTCCCGGACAAAACTGCTAGACTAGTGCCCCTGTGAAACAGTGCAAGTCCGTGAACCCTGACAGGAAGCAACCTTGATCAAGAGTCTACTCGGCCGCGGCAGCAAAAATGCTGATGGCGCCGCCGCTACACCCCCCCCTCCCGAAGCCTCCGCCAGTGATTCGACGCACGGCAGGCCGCCCCGCGGCCCCGGGCACAGTGACCGCGGACAGGGCAAGTCCGGAAAGCAGCGCGCCCGCCGTTCCCCTGCCCCCGAGAAGCCCTGGAGCCTGGACGACTTTCAGGTGGCGCCGGAAGAGGGCAAGACACGTTTCCATGACCTCGGCTTGCGCGAGGAGCTGATGCGCGGCATCGCGGGGCTCGGTTTCAGTTACTGCTCGCCGATTCAGGCGGCGATCCTTCCGCATACCCTGCAGGGTCACGACGCGATCGGCAAGGCGCAGACCGGAACCGGCAAGACAGCGGCCTTTCTGATTACCGTCTTCAACGACCTGCTGTGCCATCCGCAGGAAGGTGAGCGCTTCCTTGGCGAGCCGCGAGCCCTGGTGATCGCGCCGACACGGGAACTGGTTATGCAGATTGCCGCTGACGCGGAGGACCTTGCCCGTTTCACGGGTCTGAAGGTGGTCACGCTGATCGGTGGAATGGATTACCAGAAGCAGTTGAACCGGCTGAACAGCGACGTGGTCGACCTCGTTGTGGCGACGCCCGGTCGCCTGATCGACTTCATGCAGCGCCGCGACCTGTTCCTTGATCGCGTGGAGACACTGGTGCTGGACGAAGCAGACCGTATGCTGGATATGGGCTTCATTCCCCAGGTGAAACGTATTGTGCGGGCCACGCCTCCCAAGCAGAACCGCCAGACCCTGCTGTTTTCTGCGACGTTCACACAGGACATCATCAACCTCTCAGAACAGTGGACCTGGGAGCCGATTACGATTGAGATTGAACCCGACCATGTGGCCACTGACTCGGTAGACCAGAAGGTCTATCTGGTGAGCAGTGAGCAGCGCTATCGCCTCCTGGTCAATCTGGTGCGCAGCCCGGAAGCCACCAGCGTTATTGTATTTGCCAACCGCCGGGATCAGGTGCGCAGGCTGCACGAGCGCTTGCGCAAGGCGGGTGTCTCCTGTGGCATCCTCTCCGGGGAGATTCCGCAGGCGAAGCGCACCAGTACACTGGCCCAGTTCAAGAAGGGTGATATCAAGGTGCTGGTCGCCACCGATGTCGCCGGTCGCGGCATTCACGTGGATGGTGTGAGCCACGTGGTCAACTACAACCTGCCGGAAGACCCCGACGACTACGTGCACCGTATCGGGCGCACCGGGCGCGCGGGCGCCACCGGCGTGTCCATCAGCTTCGCCAGCGAAGACGACGCGTTCCTGCTGCCGGATATTGAAGCCCTGCTGGGTGAGCGGCTCGAGTGCACCCACCCACCCGAGTCACTGCTCGCGTAGTTCCTCACACCAGAGCAGGGTGGCGCCAACCACCGCTGCCGGGACCACGAAGAAGTTGATCACCGGTATCCCGGCGCACAGCGCGACGAGGCCACCGAAGCCCAGGCTGCTCAGGCGCTTGCGGGCTACCGCCGCTTTCACTTCGGCAAACCCCAGTTGGTGGTTATCGACCGGGTAGTCGACAAACTGGATGCTCATCATCCAGGCGCCCAGCAGGAACCACAGCAGCGGCGCGGCCAGATTGATGCCGGGCACAAAACTGAGCACCAGGACCAGCAGTGCCATGGGCAGGTAGTAGGCCAGTTTGGCCAGTTCCCGCAGCACGGCTCGGGGCACGGACAGCAGGGCGGCCAGCGGGCCCTCCAGTGCGTCCACGGGCTGCCCGGTCAGGAGTTCCTCGGCTTTTTCGGCGAGCAGGTTATTGAAGGGTGACGCGATCAGCAGTGCCAGTGCGGTAAAGGTGTAGCCGGCAAGTAGGCCGAACACGACCACCAGCAGCGGCCAGATGATCCACTCAAGAAACGCCAGCCAGCCGGGCAGTGCTGCCATCCAGTCGGTGATGGTGCGGTCGAGAAAACTGAATGCGACGCCCAGCAGCGACGCGAAGATAAGCACATTGACCAGCAAGGGCACAATGACGAACAGGCGCAATGCGGGGTGTGTGAGTAGGCGGGCGCCGCGGACCAGGTAGTCCGCGCCGCGAGCAAGATTGCCTTCCATAGAAAACGTGGCCTCTGTTGGTTGGCGTGAAACCCGGTGATCTGCCGCGCTATAATGATGCACTGCATGGGAGCGGGAAGCCATGGTTGACGAAGAATCTGAGCTGTTTTTCCAGGAAGTGGCCGATGTTGTGCCACTGAAACGCGAAAAGCGGGTGCCGCTTGCCCCGGACGCTGACGCCCGTGACTCTTCGGTCGAGGCGCGCAGGCAGGCGGCGGTCAACGCGCGTGAGACGGACAGAAATCTGCTCAGTGACCGCGAGGCAGAGCCACTGGACGCCTGGTATGTGCTTGAGTTTAAGCGACCGGGCGTACAGAACGGCGTGTATCGCAAATTACGGCAGGGCCGCTATGAGCAGGAGGCCCGGCTGGACCTGCACCGTATGACGGTAGCGGTCGCACGGCGTGAGCTGTTTGCGTTCCTGGAGCAATGCCATGAGTTGGGGCTGCGCAGTGTGCTGCTGATTCATGGCAAGGGCGAACGCAAGGCCGAGCGCGAGCGCAGTGCCGTGCTCAAGGGGCATGTGCACGTGTGGCTGCAGGAAGTGGCTATGGTACAGGCGTATCACAGCGCCCAGCCGCAGCACGGTGGCACCGGCGCGGTGTATGTGCTGTTGCGCAAGAGCGAGGAGCAGAAGCGCAAGAATCGGGAGCGCTTTATGAAGGGCCGCGTGCCGATTGATCGTTGAGGCTCGCCGGGTTTCCGGCGGAGACTTTCCGTCCTGGTATCAGGGCCCGGCAGCGCGCCGCAGGATTTCCGCGTACTCGGTGCCATGGCGATGCTCGCCAATGATGTCGAGGACGCTGCGGCCATCCTTACCGGTTGCCAGGAGATTGCGGCCCTCGGCAGTGAAAAAGTCCACGAACAGCTGGAAGTCGGACGCGCGCATGCTCTGGTAGGCTTTCAACAACATGTGAAAGTCGTGGTCGCTGCCATCGTGCGAGCGCACCTCGAGGAAGCTGCGGATGTGATCCTCGGTCCAGACTTCATCGATGACCTTTTCCTTGTCTTTTCTCATGTGTCCCCGTGTCCACCGGCATCTGCCAGTTGCTGGTTGAGCAGATCGTTGACCATCTGCGGATTCGCCTGTCCCTTGGACAGTTTCATGATCTGGCCGACAAAAAAGCCGGAGAGTTTCTTGCGCCGGTTCTCATCCGCCGCAAGATACTGGGCCACCTGTTCCGGATTGGCGCGGATCACCTCGGAGACCATGGCCTCAAGGGCGCCGCTGTCGCTCACCTGGCGCAGGCCGCGGGCTTCGATAATGCTGTCAGCATCACCCTCTCCAGCCCACATGGCCTCGAATACCTGTTTGCCGATCTTCCCGGAAATGCTGCCATCGAGAATACGCTGCAGCAGTGCGGCCAGGGCCTGCGCGTCCACCGGGCTCTCGTTCAGGGTCAGGTCGCTGCGGTTGAGCTGCCCGAGCAGCTCCACCTGCACCCAGTTGGCCGCTATCTTGGCGTCGCCACAGTGTTTTACCACGGCTTCATAGAAATCTGCGAGAGGACGCTCTGCCGCTAATACCGTCGCGTCATAGGCGCTGAGACCATAGTCGGCGATGAAACGCTCGCGTTTGGCCGCGGGCAGCTCGGGCAGGCTGGCGCGTATGCTGTCGACCCAGCTTTGCTCAATCACCACGGGCAGCAGGTCCGGCTCTGGGAAGTAGCGGTAGTCGTTGGCGACCTCTTTACTGCGCATGGAGCGGGTTTCGTCACGCTCCGCATCGTACAGGCGGGTCTCCTGCACCACCTGTCCACCCGCTTCGAGAATGTCTGCCTGTCGCTCTATTTCGTGGTGGATGGCTTTCTCGACGAAGCGGAAGGAATTGACGTTCTTGATTTCCGCGCGCGTCCCCAGTGTCTCGCTGCCTGCGGGGCGCAGTGACAGGTTGATATCACAGCGCATGGAGCCCTCCGCCATGTTGCCATCCGAGATCCCCAGGCTGGTGACCAGGCTGTGCAGCGTCTTGAGGTAGGCAACAGCTTCTTCTGCGCTGCGCAGGTCGGGTTCGCTGACGATCTCCAGCAGTGGCGTACCGGCGCGATTGAGATCGATACCCGTCTGGTTGTGAAAGTCCTCGTGCAGCGACTTGCCGGCATCCTCTTCCAGGTGGGCGCGGGTGATGCCGATGCGGCGCACACTGCCGTCTTCCAGCTGGATGTCAAAATGCCCGCGCCCGACGATGGGCTCCTGAAACTGGCTGATCTGGTAGCCTTTCGGCAGGTCCGGATAGAAATAGTTCTTGCGGTCGAACACCGAGCGCAGTCCGATTTCCGCGCCAATGCCCAGACCGAACATGACGGCGTAGCGCACGGCCTGTTCGTTGAGCACCGGCAGCATGCCCGGCATGGCGAGGTCCACCGCGCAGGCCTGGGTATTCGGCTCAGCGCCAAAGCGCGTGGCGGCACCCGAAAAGATCTTCGATTCGGTGGCCAGTTGCAAATGCACCTCCAGCCCGATGACCACTTCCCAGTTCATGCTGAGGTCCCCCCGGGTGATTGCCTGTGCCAGTCGCTGACCTGCTGTAGCTGGTGCGCCACATTCAGCAGGCGGGCCTCGTCGAAATGCGGGCCAATCAGCTGCAGGCCAACGGGGAGCCCGTCGGCCTGCCCCGCGGGTACCGACATCGCGGGCAGCCCGGCAAGGTTGACTGCAAGTGTGTACGCGTCCTCGAGATACATGGCCAGTGGGTCGCTGGTTTTCGCGCCGAGGCCGAAGGCAGGCCCCGGGGTGGTGGGCCCGGCAATGATGTCCACGTTGGCGAACGCGTCGAGGAAGTCCTGGCGAATCAGGCGGCGAACCTGCTGTGCCTTGCGGTAGTAGGCGTCATAGTAGCCTGCAGAGAGGGCAAAAGTGCCCACCAGGATGCGCCGTTTGACCTCGTCGCCAAAGCCCTCCTGCCGACTGCGCGTATACAGGTCATGCAGGTCGCGGGGTGCTTCGCAGCGGTAGCCGTAGCGCACGCCGTCATAGCGTGACAGGTTGGTCGAGGCCTCCGCCGGGGCGATGATGTAATACGTTGGGATGCTCAGCTCGGTGTGGGGCAGGGTGATGTCGACCAGTGTTGCTCCCTGCTGCTCAAGCAGCGCGAGTGCCGCGTGGATACGGTCTCCGGTAGCGGTATCAAGCCCGTCGCCGAAATACTCTCGCGGCAGGCCGATGCGCAGCCCGGTCAGCGGCTGGCTCAGTTGTGCCGTGTAGTCCTCGACCGGGTGGGCCGAGCTGGTGGAGTCCAGGGGGTCGAGGCCGGCGATGGCGTTGAGCAGCAGCGCGCAGTCCTCGGCACTGCGCGCCATGGGCCCGCCCTGGTCGAGGCTCGAGGCGTAGGCCACCATGCCCAGCCGCGACACGCGCCCGTAGGTGGGCTTCAAACCGGTGATACCGCAGAACGCAGCCGGCTGGCGAATGGACCCGCCGGTATCGGTGCCAGTCGCCAGTGGCACCAGTCGCGCCGCCACTGCGGCAGCAGAGCCGCCGGAGGAGCCGCCGGGAACCCGGGTGGTGTCCCAGGGGTTGCGGGTGCTGCCATAAAAACTGGTTTCGCTGGACGAGCCCATGGCGAACTCATCCATGTTGGTTTTGCCCAGGAGCACGGTGCCGGCGTCACGCAAAAGCCGGGTGACGGTGGCGTCGTAGGGTGGAACAAAATTGTCGAGCATTTTGGAGCCGCAGCTGGTGCGCAGGCCCATGGTGCAGAAAATATCCTTGTGCGCCAATGGGATACCGAGCAGAGCCCCTTGCTCGCCGGCCGCCAGCCTGGCATCTGCGCGCGCCGCAGCCGCCAGCGCGCCGGCTTCGTCCACGGTGATGAAACTGTTGTACTGTGGATCCAGCGAGCGTACGCGCTGCAGGCAGTGCCGGGTCAATTCGGTGCTGGTGAATTCCCGGCTGCGCAAGGCGTGAGCGAGCTCTGCGACTGAAAGATCATGCATGTGACGTCCCGAGGGCGGCTTTGCCGCTTCAATCAATGACTTTGGGTACCAGGTAGAGGCCATTCTCCACGGCGGGAGCTATGGCCTGGAAGGCTTCACGCCTGTTGTCCTCGGTGACCGCATCGCTGCGCAGGCGCTGGACCGCGTCCAGCGGATTGGCCATGGGCTCCACCGCCGCGGTATCCACCGACTGCAGCTGGTCCACCAGCCCGAGAATGGTGGCGATGCGATCGGTGACCTCGGCCACTGCCTCGGGGGCTATGCGCAAGCGGGCCAGCTCGGCCAGCTTTTCAATGTCGTCCTGGTGTACTGTCATTCGATTTACTACCATCAGCGAGCCTGCCGCCTTCTCGGCGGGGGCGTAAAGTTATCACATTTGCGCCTTGCCCAAAATCCCCGCCATTGATACAGTTATTGGCCAGGTTACACACCGCAGAATAATGAACGAGGCGGTCTCTCAACTGCAGGCCTCTCGGGCCCTGAGGCCCGCCGCGAAGGGGTGTCGCTGAGCTCCGGTAGGGAGTTCCCCGATCTATTCACAAGGTAGTCAAAATTCATGTTGAAGAAGCTGCGCGGCGTGTTCTCAAACGATCTCTCTATCGATTTGGGTACAGCGAACACGCTCATTTATGTGCGCGACAAGGGCATCGTTCTCAATGAGCCCTCGGTAGTGGCGATCCGTTTTCACAACGGCCAGAAAACCATCGAAGCAGTGGGCACCGAAGCCAAACGCATGCTCGGGCGCACGCCGGGCAACATCACCGCTATCCGCCCACTGAAGGACGGCGTCATTGCGGATTTCCAGGTGACCGAGAAAATGCTGCAGCATTTCATAGCCCGTGTGCACGAAAGCCGCTTCATCCGGCCCAGCCCACGTGTGCTGGTCTGCGTGCCCTGTATGTCGACGCAGGTCGAGCGGCGCGCGATTCGCGAGTCCGCACTGAGCGCCGGTGCGCGTGAGGTGCGCCTGATCGAGGAACCCATGGCGGCGGCCATCGGTGCCGGCCTGAATGTCGAGGAAGCCACCGGCTGCATGGTGGTGGATGTCGGCGGTGGCACGACAGAAATCGCCATTATTTCACTCAATGGCGTGGTTTACCGCGATTCGCTGCGTATCGGCGGCGACCGCTTCGACGAGGCCATTGTCTCGCATGTACGCCGGCGCTACGGCAGCCTCATTGGCGACGCCACCGCGGAGCGTATCAAGCAGGAAATCGGTTGTGCCTTCGCCGGCAGTGAGCTGCGTGAAATCGACGTGCGTGGTCGCAACCTTGCAGAGGGCGTACCGCGCAGCTTTACCCTGAACAGCGACGAGATACTCGAAGCCCTGCAGGACCCGCTGCAGGCCATTGTCCAGGGTGTGAAGTCGGCTCTCGAACAATCCCCCCCTGAACTGGCGGCCGATATCGCCGAAAGCGGTATTGTGCTCACCGGCGGTGGTGCGCTCCTGCGCGACCTGGATCGCCTGATTTCCGAAGAGACCGGCCTGCCCGTTATTGTCGCCGAAGACCCCCTGACCTGCGTAGCACGCGGCGGCGGTCGGGCCATGGAGCAGATGGATCGGCACACGATTGACCTGCTCTCCACCGAGTAGGGCGCGCGGCGGGGGCTGTTATCAAGCCGCTATTTCTCAAGGAATCCCACCTCGGCCTGCGCATATCGCTGGCCATTCTGGTGGTGGTTTGCCTGATCGCCGCTGACCTGCGCTACAACAAGCTCGATCACAGCCGCGCGGTGCTCGATACGCTGGTTGCACCGCTGATCTGGGTGGCGGACATTCCCGCACGCCTTGGCCAGTGGCAGGATACGCACATTCGCTCGCGCGCACGGCTGCTGGAAGACAACGCCCGGCTGCAGCGGGAGAATCTGCTGCTGCAGGGGCGCTCACTGCAGATGGCCTCGCTGCAGGCGGAGAACACCCGCCTGCGCGGCCTGCTGAACTCAACGGCGATGTTGCGCAGCGATGTGCTGGTGGCAGAGTTGATCGGCGTGTCTCCGGACCCGATGCGGCATCAGCTGGTGTTGAACAAGGGCAGTACTGACGGTGTGTATGTCGGGCAACCCCTGATCGATGCGGACGGCCTCATGGGCCAGGTGGTTGAGGTGGGTGAAGTCACCTCCCGGGTGCTGCTGGTGACCGACCTGACGCACTCAGTACCGGTGCAGGTCAACCGCAACGGGGTGCGGGCGATCGCCGAGGGCACCGGCTCGCTTGACGCGTTGGAGGTGCAGCATATCTCCGCGACCACGGACATTCGCGAGGGCGACCTGCTGGTGAGCTCCGGCCTCGGCGGGCGCTTCCCTGTCGGATATCCCATTGCCCAGGTGGTACTCGTGCAGAGAGATCCCGGGCAACCCTTTGCGCGGGTTCTGGCACGACCGACCGCTGCGCTGAACCGCAGTCGGCACGTCCTGCTGGTATTTGTCAAAGCGGCAGAGGACGCGGCGCCTGCGCAGGCCATGCCGTGACCACTGGCAGTGGGGTGGTGTTTACCGTCGTAGCAGCGAGTTTCCTGCTCGCCGCGCTGCTGGCAATCGTACCGTTGCCGGAATGGTTGCAGTGGGGGCGCCCGGAATGGGTCGCCCTGACGTTGCTCTACTGGTGTATTGCGCTGCCACACCGAATTGGCATCTTTACTGCCCTCGTGCTGGGCGTGCTGGTCGATGCCCTGGAAGGCGCGGTGCTGGGCCAGAATGCCTTTTCCCTGGCCGTGGTGGCGCTCTGTGCCCAGCTGGTTTACCAGCGCCTGCGGGTGTTCAGCCTTTGGCAGCAGTGTGGTGTCGTGTTTGTGTTGATTGGCCTGCATCAGCTCATCGGCCAGTGGGTGCAGAACCTTGAGGGGGCTGCCGCGCGCAGCCTGTGGTTTTTGCTGCCGGCGCTCTCCAGCGCATTGCTCTGGCCCGTGGTCCTGCAGGTGTTGCGCAGCGTTCGACGCTACTACCGGATTACCTGACCATGTCTCTACTCATCCTTGCCTCTGCCTCTCCGCGCCGTCAGGAGCTCCTTGCGCAGCTCGGCGTGCATTTTGCGGTGGATCCGGCAGACATCGACGAGTCCGCGCAGCCGGGCGAAGCTCCGCAGGATTACGTTGTGCGCATGGCACGGGAGAAAGCCATGGCCGTGCAGGCCCGTCGCGGCTCCGCAGAGCCGGTGCTTGCCGCTGATACCACGGTGGTCATCGATGACGATATCCTCGGCAAGCCCGCCGATCATTTCTCCGGCCTGGGCATGCTCGCGCGGCTGAGCGGGCGCACGCACTCGGTGATCACTGCGGTGTGCCTGGTCCACGCCGAGGATTGCGCCGAGGTGGCCGTGGAAACCCACGTCACGTTCATCAACCTGACCCGTGAACTGTGCGAGCGTTATCTGGCAACTGATGAGCCCTGGGACAAGGCGGGTGGTTACGGCATCCAGGGGTTGGGGGGCGCCCTCGTGCGGCGCATTGAAGGCAGCTACAGTAACGTGGTGGGCCTGCCCCTGGCGGAGACCTGGGCGTTGCTGTCCGCCCACGGCGTGGCTGGCCTTCTCGGACCCGTCGATGCATGACGAGATACTGATCAGCGAGGACGCGTTCCTGCACCGAATGGCCCGCCTGCGCAATGGCGTGTTGCAGGCGCTGGCGTTGGAGCGCTGCGCCAGTCCCTCGCGGGTCGGCAGTATCTACAGCGGGTGTGTCGCGCGCATACAGCCCGGGATGGACGCGGCATTCGTCACGATTGAGCCGGGGTTGCAGGGACTGCTGTCGCTGGCGCATCCACAGTGCCCGGCGCCTCTGCGGCAGGGGCAGCGCCTGCTGGTACAGGTGACCCGCGATGCCGTGGGTGATAAGCGTCCGCAGCTCAGTGCCGCATTGGGATTGCCCGGGTCGCACCTGGTGCTGCTGGCCAGCAGGCAGGGCACAGGTCTGTCGCGCCGAATACAGGACCCGGCGTCACGTCGCCGGCTGGGCAGCCTGCTGGCCGAGCTGGCAGCGGGGATCGAGGGTGCCGGCCTGCTGGCGCGCACTGCGGCGGCGGACGCACCCGAGGCGCTGTTGCGCGAGGAGGCCCGATTGCTTGCCGTGAGGTGGCAGGCGTTGCACGCGGCGCATGCACTGCAGGGGCCACCGCGGGTGCTGGTGCAGGAACTGCCCTTCGCCCAGCGTGTCTTGCGTGACCTGCCAGGGCCCACGCCGTGCACAATTCGTGTCGCCGACGCCGAGACTGCGGCCGCCCTGCGCAGCTGGTGCGCGGTGTATCGACCCGCCTTTGCGCCCCTGGTGGAATACGCCGGCGGCAGTGTCCCCTTGAGTATCCGTCGCGGCGTGGATACGGCCATCGAATCCTTGTTACAGCCGCGGGTTGCATTGCCGTCGGGTGGCAGCCTGATTATCGAGCAGACGTCGGCCATGACCACTGTCGATGTCAATACGGGTGCCGACAGCGGGAGCAGCGACGCTGCGCTCACGGCCAACCTCGAGGCGGTGGCGGCAGTGCCCCGGGAGCTGCGCCTGCGCGGCATCGGTGGCCTCATCGCAATTGATTTTGTCTCCCTGACCGATTCCGCGGCCTGGCGCCAGGTGCTGGATGCACTCCAGCCAGCGCTGGAGGAGGATGGGGCCTGCGGCCGGGTGCACCGGGTCGACCCGTTGGGTGTTGTCCTGTTCACGCGCCGCCAGGCCGGTGCGCCGCTGTCCGAGCTGGTCCGCGGCCATGACTGAAGCGCTGTCGATGTATCACCGGTTGAGCCAGCTGTTGTGGCGCCTGATCGTTGCCACCGTGGTCTCGCTGGCAGTGTATGTCAGTGCTGGGCGCTTGCTGGTCGGAATGGTGGAAGCCAACCAGCGCTGGTTGCTGGATGTGCTGAACGCCCGGGTACCTTTTGTGATTGAGCAGGGAGCCCTGTCCGCCGAGTGGCACGGCTTTGGGCCCGAGCTGGTCTTCCGTGATGTGCAGCTGCGGTTTCCCGACGGTGAGCCGCTGTCAGTGGGAGGAGGGCGTGTCGCCATAGATGTTTGGGGCAGCCTGCTGCAACGCTCCCTGCGTATCGGGCACCTGCGTCTCAGCCATTTGTTCTTGTCGGGCGAGGTCACCGCTGCCGGGGAATTTCGCCTCATGGGACTGGGTGGCAGCGGTGGTGATGCAACGGCGCGCCTGCGGGCACTGCTGCTGGACAGCCGGCACGTGACGCTGGAGCAGAACACACTGCAACTGCAGTCCCCGGACGCGCGACAAGACCTGCTCAGGCTCGACCTGGCGTTGCAACGCGAGGGCAGTCACCGACAGTTGCGCGCGATGCTGGAGGCGGAGGATGGCAGTCGCATCCGGATACTCGCCGAGGGTATTGGCGATCCCCTTGCGATGGCGGAATACAGTGGTGTGGTGTACGTAAACGCCGAGCTTGTCGATTTGGCGAGCCTCGACCGCTGGCGTCCCCTGTGGGATCGGCGACTGCCGCTGGGCGCCAGCGGTGAGGCGCGGCTGGAGGGTTGGCTGGACTGGAATGCAGGACTCGACGGTCTGCAGCTGAGGTTGTCTGGCAAGGATCTCGTGCTGCGCGGTGAGGTCGGTGGCTGGGCGCTCCCAGTGGAGCATCTCAGTCTGGAGGCGAGCCTGCAGCAGCAAGGGCAGCGCCTGAGCGTCTTTGTCTCCGATGTGCAGCTGGCCTACGCGGGTGGCCAGCTGGCTGTACCGCGGTTGCAGATGGATGTTTGGGGTGACTCTTTGCGTCTGCGCGGGCGCGATCTTCCCCTGGCGAAAACGGCAGAACTGGTGAGTACGGCGGGGGTATTACCGGCCGCCCTGACCGATGTGCTGCAGGAGCTGGAACCGAGGGGTGCGTTAAGGGAGCTGCAATTCACCATGGATGATATGACCGCGGAAGCGCGCGCATGGGATCTGTCGCTAGCCTTCACCGACGTTGCCCTGGCGTCCTGGCACGGCGCACCGGGCGTAACCGGGGCCAGTGGGTATCTTCAGCTCACACCTTCCAGCGGTCGTGTGATGCTGGACAGTGAAAATATTACCCTGGAATTCCCCACTGTCTACCGTCAACCGCTCGCCTACCGAGAACTCTTTGGGGACCTCGATATCAGCTGGACAGATGCCGGCGTGCAGCTGCACAGCGGACTGTTGACCGCCGTGGGAGAGGAGGGCATGGCACAGGCGCTTCTCGGGCTGTGGATTCCGTGGGGGCCAACCCGTAACGGCATAGAAATGGATTTGCTGGTGGGTATGCGTGACTCCGATGCCCGCTATCGCAGCCGATACCTGCCGTATATCCTCGACGAGAACCTGCTGCAGTGGCTGGACAGCAGTGTGCAACAGGCAGCGCTTGATGCCGGCGGTTTTCTCTGGCGTGGCAGTCTCCGTCCTGATGTGCCGGCGGGCCGTACCGTACAGTTGTTTTTCGCGCTGCGTGATGCCGAACTGGCCTACCACCCGCGCTGGCCCGCGCTGTCCGTCCCCGAGGGTACCGTACTCATTGATGACACCCGGGTCAGCGTGTGGGCGGGTGCGGCACGGCTCTACGATGCAGCTGTCTCCGACCTGTCTGCGGAAACCTGGCGTTCGCCGGCGGGTGAAATGCGGCTGGCAATCGCCGCCCATGTTGCAGGCAGCGCGGCGGACGGACTGCGGGTAATCAACCAGTCGCCACTGGATGAGAGCCTGCAGGGCGCGCTGCAGCAGTGGTCCGCGGAGGGTGGCTTGATGCTTGACCTGACTCTGGATCTTCCCCTGGGGGAGGCGCAATCGCCCGCGCAGGTCGCGCTTGATGTCGCTCTTGCCGACGCGTCGCTGGCCATACGCCCCGGCGGATTGCAGATCGATGCACTGAATGGAGCGCTGCGCTATACCAGCGTGGGTGGGTTCGCCACGGAAGGTATGACGGCACGCCTGTGGGGCAGACCTCTTGCGGTGTCCCTGTCACAACCCGCGCCACATGGAGGCGGGGTAGCCCTTGCCGTTGCTGGAGACGTCGAGGTGGCATCGCTGCGGGACTGGTTGGGTGACGCAGTACCGGCGCTGGCGACCGGCGAGGCACCGGTCACAGCGACGCTGGCCATCGTGCCCGGGACCGCGCCGCAGTTGCAGTTGCGCTCGAACCTGCAGGGCGTGACCCTGGCGCTGCCCGAGACCTGGGGCAAGGCAGCGCATGAATCACTCGCCTTCACTGTTGACAGCGCACTGGGAAAAGGGCCGTTAACCCTTGATCTGCGCGCTGGCGACCGTGTCGCAGCGCGTCTTGCCCTCGCCGACGGTCAGCTGGGCGCTGCATCACTGGCGCTGCAGGACCAGCCTTTACCGCTGGTGCAGGGACAGGTGCGCGTGTCCGGGCACGCGGCGTTAGTGGATGTTGATGCCTGGCAGTCTGCCCTTGAGCCGATGTTGCGTGCGCGGCGGGCAGCTGTGGACCCGGCAGCCGGCCCGCAGCTGGTGGTCGAGGAGCTTCTCGTGGATAGCTTGCTATTGCGTGGACAGGATTGGCAGGATGTGCTGATCAACCTGCAGCAGATGGCGCAGGGCTGGCGTGGTGTTGTCGAGACCCCCTGGATGCGTGCCGCAGGACGAGCGGACATCAGTCTGTCCAAGCTGGTGCTGAATATCGACGCGCTGGACCTTGCCGGCCTGTCCACGGGCGGAGGCGAGTCCCCCGATCCCGGTGTTGTGAACGACTGGCCGGATATCGATGTCGCTATTGGGCAAGTCCTGCGCGGGGGCAGGCCGTTGGGCCAGCTTTCGTTTGTGCTGCGTCCCGACGATCGCACGCTCGATGTGCAACAGCTGCAGGGCGAGCTCGCGGGTCTGCAAATCGCCTCTGACCCGCAAGCCAGATTGACCTGGTCCGACGAGGGAACCCGTTTGAGAATGGATCTGGTGGCGGCTGACCTCGCCGATACCCTGGCAGCACTGGGCTATGAAGCCATCCTCGAAACAGAGCAGGGCCGCTTTGAAGTGGACATGCAATGGCCGGGCGCACCGCAGCGATTCGCCCTGGCCAATGCCAGTGGCAGGTTGTCGCTGGCGCTGGATGAGGGTCGCTTCCTCAATGCCTCGGCGGGCGCCTCTGGCGCGCTGCGTGTGGTGAGCATTCTCAATCTGGCGGACATTGTGCAGCGCCTGAGCCTGACCCAGTGGTTTGAGTCAGGTATTCCCTTTGACAGTATGGAGGGGGAGTTGCAACTGCAGGATGGAATGATTCGCGTGCCGGAGCTGGCGGTATCCGGAGCGGGCTCCAGCTTCCGCTTCAGTGGCAGCTCGGAGATTGCCTCCCGTACGCTGGATGGGGAGCTGGTTGCCACGCTGCCGGTGGCGAGTAACCTGCCCTGGGTTGCTGCCCTCACAGCTGGCCTGCCGGTTGCTGCGGGGGTATTCGTGGTCAGCAAACTGTTTGAAAAGCAGGTGTCCCAGTTATCCAGTGCGGTCTATGACATTTCCGGCACCTGGCAGGACCCGGAGGTGCGGCTGGATCGGATATTTGACACCAGCGATGGCGCAGCGCCTGTGGAAGCTGTGCCGGCGCCGGGTGAGGCGGTTCAGGATTCGTCGTCGTCGCCGTCTGCTGCAGCATCCAGCGCATCGCCATCGCCGGCAGCCGACGCCAGCTCGCGCAAATAGCGAAACAGCTTGCGTGCAGCCGCCGGTGCCTGGCCGCGTTTCTGTTCACGCTGGGCTTGCAGCAGCAAATTGCGCAGGTGTTGACGGTCGGTATCGGGCCAGCGCTCGACGACGTCGCCGATAACATCCGGGCCTTCGCTGAGTAGCCGGTCCCGCAGAGCCTCCAGCCCCTGGAAATGGGCTGCGGCCCGATGCTGCTCCTGATGCATGGCGCTCAGCGCGGCAGCAATCGGCTCGGCATCGATGTCGCGCATGAGTTTGCCGATGAACTGCAGGTGACGGCGCCGGGCGCTGTTGGATGTAATGCGTTGGGCCTCGGCGATGGCTTCCAGCAGGCGAGTGTCCTCAATCGGTACCTTCTGCAACTGCTTGTCGCTGAGCGCGGTGAGTGCTTCGCCCAGATTCTGCAGCGCGGTCATGCGCCGCTTCAGCTCACTTTTACTGGGCGGCTCGAAATCGTCATGCTCATCGGTAGGGGTGTAATCAGGCATAAAACCAGGTCGCCAGGCCGAGGAATGAGAAGAATCCGACCACGTCAGTGACCGTAGTCAGCACTACGCCACCCGCCAGGGCCGGATCGATTGTAAGTCGCTTCAGCAGCAGGGGCAGGGCCGCGCCGGTAAACGCGGCCGTGACCAGGTTGATGATGATGGCCAGGGCGATGATCAGGCCCAGGGTCCAGTCCTGAAACCAGGCGGACGCGGCTACTGCCACCACGGCTGCCCACAACAGGCCATTGAGGATACCCGCCCCCACCTCACGGTGGATCAGCCAGGATTCGTTGTTCTTGCTGACCTGTCCCAGGGCGATACCGCGTACCATCACCGTCAGCGTCTGGGTCCCGGCGATGCCCCCCATTGAGGCCACAATCGGCATCAGCACCGCCAGCGCCACTACTTTTTCGATGGTATCCTGAAAAATGTTGATGACCGAGGCGGCAATGAATGCTGTGACCAGGTTGATTCCCAGCCAGATGGCACGCCTGCTGGCTGTGTTGAGTACTGGCGCGAAGGTGTCGGTATCTTCAGCCAGGCCGGCCATCGACGTCAGCGAGTGATCGGCGTCTTCCCGGATCACGTCGACCACGTCGTCAATGGTGATACGGCCAAGCAGGCGTCCGTCGTCATCCACTACCGGGGCCGAGACCCAGTCATTGCGCTCGAACAGACGCGCCACTTCATCGTCCGGCATGGAGGCAGGAATCGGTGGAACATCAGTGAGCATCATTTCCCGCACGGTGGCCGAGGGGTCGGACACCAACAGCGTGTTCAGCGGCAACAGGCCGATAAACTGATCATTGCGATTGACGACAATCAGATTGTCGGTCATGGCAGGTATCTCGGTGTGTCGGCGCAGATAGCGCAGCACCACATCCAGCGTCAATGGCGGGCGGATGGTGATGGTGTCGGTACTCATCAGGCCGCCGGCAGTGTCGTCCGGATAGTTCATGACCTGTTCCAGACGGGCACGGTCCCGGTGGTCCATCGAGTCGAGAACTTCCCGCGTTATGCGGTCCGGGAGCTGCTGCAGGATGTCGGCGAGATCGTCGTCCTGCAGGTGTTCGGTAATCTGGGCGACTTCCGCGGCATCCATGTCGCTGAGGAAGTGTACGCGGAGCTCGTCGCCAAGCTCGTTGATGACGTCCCCCTCGTTCTCCAGTTCCACCATCTGCCACAGGATATGGCGGAATTTGGGCGGCGAGGATTCCAGCAGGTGGGCGACATCGGCAGCAGGCAGACCGTTGAGCATGCGTTTGACATCGGCAAACGTGCCACTCCCCAGCGCGTGGGACAGGCGTTCGAGTCTTGCCTGTGATGATGAGGGCTGCGCCATGGCTTACGGGTCCGCGGAAAAGGGGCTGGTGGCAATGCAGCGCAGATTATCCGGCAAAGCGCCGGGCGTAACAATGTGGCGGGGAGTCAGTGTGACCTATTCACCTTCATCAAAGCGGTTCTCAACCAGCGTGCGCAACGCCTCGAGTGCGGCTTCCTCATCGTGGCCATCGACCTCGATGTCGAGCACCGTGCCTTGCCCCGCCGCCAGCATCATGATGGACATGATGCTCTTGCCGTCGACCATCTCGCCGTTGCGGCCGGCCCGCACAGTGCTGCTGTAGCCCGCGGTACAGCTGACGAACTTGGCGGCGGCACGTGCATGCAGCCCGAGTTTGTTGATGATGGTCAGTTGCGCTTGAATCACGGTTACTGCAGTTCCCGGTGGCGAATATGAACCTGCGGGTACTGCTCCTTGTAGTGCTGGTAGAGCCTGGCCGCAAGATATACTGACCGATGTTGGCCACCGGTACAACCGATCGCCACGGTCATGTAGCTGCGGTTGCTGTCCCGGTACTGCGGCAGCCAGCGATCCAGATATTCGCAAATGCTGTCGAACAACTCGCCGGTCATCGGCTGTGCTTCGAGAAAGTCCCGCACTTCCGTGTCAAGCCCATTCTGCAGGCGCAGTTCTTTCACCCAGTGGGGGTTGGGCAGCATGCGCACATCGAACACCAGATCAGCATCCGTCGGCACGCCGCGTTTGAAGCCAAAGGACTGTATCAGTACCGACATGCTGCCCGAACTTTCGCCGATCAGCCGCTGCCGCACGGCATCCCGCAGTTCGTAGATGGTCAGCTGGCTGGTGTCCAGCACCAGCGCAGCGGCACTGGCGATGGGTTCAAGCAGCTCGCGTTCGCGCTCGATGGCTTCCGCCAGCGGCATCTGCTCGCCACTCAAGGGGTGTTTGCGCCGGGTTTCGCTGAACCGCTTGATCAGCACGCTGTCCTGCGCGTCCAGAAACAGGATTTCGCTGCGCACACTGTCCGGCAGTGCGTCGACGATGGCGTTAAAGTCTTCGAGATTGCGCCAGGCGTTGCGTGCATCAATGCACACCGCAGCACCGCGGAAATGCTCAAAGCCCGGGCGGCTGGCCTCATCGACCAAGGCAGGCAGCAGGGCCGCGGGGAGGTTGTCAATGCAGTAAAACCCCTCGTCTTCCAACTGGTGCAGGGCGGTACTTTTGCCGGACCCCGAGCGGCCTGAGATGATTACCAGGTGCATGGCGCGGGTCAGGCCTGCCACTCGGTCGCGCGCTGGAACAGCGTGGCACTGTCGGGGGCATCACGCAATGCGTCGCAGAAGCTGGACTGACTGAACAGGCGGGCGATGCGTGCCAGGATGTCCAGGTGGGCCTGGTGGGCCTCTTCGGGCACCAGCAGCACAAACAGGATATCCACCGGCAAATCGTCCGGTGCGTCAAAGTCAATGGGCTCCTCCAGCGTGACCAGGCAACCGATGGGCTGGCTGCAATTGGCGATACGGCAATGCGGAATGGCAATGCCGGCGCCAAGACCGGTACTGCCCAGGCGTTCGCGCGCGATGAGCTGGGCGAAGATATCCGCCTCCGCGAGCTCCGGGCTGTTCTCGCTGACGACGCTGGCCAGCGTTTCAAAGAGCCTTTTTTTACTGCTGCCGGGGGCACGGCAGACCGTGCGCCCCGGCGTCAGCAGTTCAGAAAGAACGTGCATGAAAGTTCCTAACGGGCTCGCGCCTTTTCTTTGTGTTTGATGAGCTGGCGGTCGAGCTTGTCCGCCAGTGCGTCAATCGCTGCATACATGTCCTCTGACTCCGCTGCGGCAAAGATATCCGCGCCTGAAATGTGCACGTTGGCCTCGGCCTTCTGCACCATTTTTTCCACAATCAGGGTGACTTCGGTATTGGTTATCTGGTCAAAATGTCGCTGCAGGCGCTCGAACTTACTCTCCACATATTCACGCAGCGCATGAGTAACCTCTACGTGGTGTCCGCTGACGTTCAATTGCATACCTGACTCCTTCTTCTCATGAAAGCCGGGCTGGTCGCCCGGAACCGGTGTGCCGCTTTCTGCCAGCGGCAACCTGACAAAGTACTGCCGGGCAGTACACTGATAGTCTAGACCAATCTCTTGCGCTCATTGGAGGGCGGGATCATCAGCATCTCGCGATATTTGGCCACGGTACGGCGGGCCACCTGCAAACCCTGCTCCTCCAATACGGCCGCAATCTTGCTGTCGCTGAGCGGTTTGCGCGGGTTTTCCGCTGCCACCAGCTTGCGAATCAGCGCCTTGATGGCGGTGGAAGAGGCCTCGCCACCCTCAGTCGTGCCCACATGGCTGGAAAAGAAATATTTCAGTTCGAAGATACCCCTCGGCGTGTGCATGTACTTGCGTGTCGTGGCGCGGGATATGGTCGATTCGTGCATCTCGATGGCTTCCGCAATGTCATGCAGCACCAACGGCTTCATGGCTTCTTCGCCATACTCAAGGAAATTGCGCTGGTGTTCCACGATCTTGCTCGCCACTTTCATCAGCGTTTCGTTGCGGCTGTGCAGGCTCTTCAGGAACCAGCGCGCTTCCTGGAGGTTGTCCTTCAGGAAGGTGTTGTCGGCGCTGCTGTCGGCGCGACGTATCAGGCTGGCGTAGCTGTCATTGATGCGCAGCTTGGGGGCGATGTCAGGGTTGAGCTCGACCACCCAGCGGCCGTTGCGCTTGCTCACGAAGACATCGGGAACCACGTACTCCGTGGTGTCTTCGCCGACGCTTTGCCCCGGGTTTGGGTCGAGGGTGCGGATCAGGTCTAGCACTTCTTTCAGCTGTGCTTCGCTGAGGCGCATACGGCGCATGATCTGCTTGTAGTCTCCGCTGCCCAGTTGTGCCATGTGCCGGCTGATCATCAGCCGCGCCTGTTCCACGCAGGGTGTCCCCGGGGGAAGCTGTTGCAGTTGCACAAGCAGGCATTCCTGCAGGTCGCGTGTACAGACCCCGGCCGGTTCAAACTGCTGCAGGCAGTGCAGCACTGCCACGACCTCGTCGAGGTCGATGTCCAGATCCGGCGTCAGGGACTCGTGGATATCCTCGACGCTGCTCTGCAGGCGACCGTTGGCGTCGGTCGCATCGATAATGGCCATGGCGATGATGCGATCGGTGTCTGACAGGCGAGTCAGGTTCAGTTGCCAGAGCAGCTGGTCCTGCAGACTGTCGCGGGCATTGTTGCGCGCGTCAAAATCGCCGTCAAACGCGTCCTCCCCCTGACTCGCGGGAGCCGACGAGGAGGGCAGCAGGTCATCCCACTGGGTGTCCACGGGCAGTTCATCGGGGAGGGTGTCGGTTTGCCATTCGTCGGCGCTTGCGGCGACGTCGCGCTCGGCCTGTTCCGGTGTGGCTTCTCCGGTGGACTGACTGTTCTCAGTCGCCAGCGCGCGGGCTTCAGCCTCGGCGTCGTAGTCGTCCTCGGCAAGCTCCAGCAGTGGGTTGCTGTCCAGCGCCTGCTGGATCTCCTGCTGCAAATCCAGGGTGCTCAGCTGCAGCAGCTTGATGGCCTGCTGCAGCTGCGGCGTCATTGTCAGCTGTTGGCCAAGCTTGAGTTGAAGCGACTGTTTCATCAACGTACTGGATTCATCCCGGGTACCGCCGCGGGTTGGCTGTGACGCCAGTGTAGCGCTGGCGCAGGTTGCCGCGCAACAGAATGGCGCGAAATTTGCTTAGCGGATTGTGGGAGCCCGAGGCGGGAGCAGGACCCTGCGCTAGAGCCTGAAGTGCTCGCCCAGATAGACCTTCCGTACGCGGGGGTTTTCCAGCACTTCCTGGGCATTTCCCTCGGCGATGATATGCCCCTCGCCGACAATGTAGGCACGCTCGCAGATGTCGAGGGTTTCGCGGACGTTGTGGTCCGTGATCAACACGCCTATGCCGCGCTTGCGCAGATGAATGATGATGTCCTTGATATCGGAAACCGAGATCGGGTCGACCCCGGCGAAGGGTTCGTCAAGCAGGATGAAGTCGGGCTCGGTCGCCAGTGCACGGGCAATTTCTACGCGGCGGCGCTCGCCTCCGGACAGTGCCTGGCCGAGACTGGTGCGCAGGTGAGTCAGGTGGAATTCTTCCAGCAGCCGGTCGCAGTGTGCCAGCCGCTCGGCCTTGCTCAGGTCGGGACGCGTTTCGAGAATGGCGAGCAGATTGTCCTGCACGCTCAACTTGCGGAAAATGGAGGCTTCCTGGGGCAGGTAGCCTAGCCCACGACGCGCCCGGTCGTGCATCGCCAGAGACGTGATGTCTTCGCCATTCAGCTCGATGCGCCCGGCGTCTGCCGTGATTATGCCGACCACCATGTAGAAGCAGGTGGTTTTACCCGCGCCATTGGGGCCCAGCAGGCCGACCACCTGGCCGCTGGAAATCTCCAGCGAGACGTCGATGACGACCTTGCGGCCCCGGTAGGCCTTGGCCAGGTTACTCGCCCTGAGTTGCGCCACGCTGCGCCTCTTGTTCGTCGCCTTCCAGCGCCTCGGCAGGGATGACCACCTCTACCCGGCCACCGTCCTCGCGCCGACCGGCGTCAGCCCGGACCCGTTGCTCCGCCATGAAGTAATCGATGGTGTTGCCGGTAACAATCGAGCCGTCCTGCTCAATACGCGCTTCGCGGCTGAGCTTCACCCGTTCCTGGGATTTGAAGTACTCGATGCTGAGTGCTGCCGCGTGAATGACCGCCTTGTCGGCCGCTGGTTGCTGCTGCATACGTGCCGGGCTGCCTTCCGCCACGATGCGGTCAGCGGCCTCGCGGCGATGGAAAATGGTGAGTTTGTTGGCCTGGATCTGCAGGCTGCCCTGCTGCAGGCGCACGTTTCCCGTGTATTCGGTAAAGCCCTCGCGCTCATCGCGCAGGGCCTGATCGGCACTGATTCGAATTGGCTGCTCACGGTCGCTGGGCAGCGCCTGTAGGGCGCTGGCCAGCAGCAGACTGATCACCGCAAGCCCGATGCTGAGTGCACGTGGGCCAATGCGACTCCCTTCAGGAGCCTTCAGGAACATAGATCCCCTCCACGCCGGGCATCAGGCGAATGGTTTGGCGCTTCAGGTCTGCGAACATTCCATCGGCGGTAAGCACGTTGTTTCCCTGGGTCACCCTGACCGGAACCTTGGACCGGGCAGTGCGCTGTTTCAGGTTCAGGGTCATGGCGCTGGTTTCCAGGACACCTCCGGCCTCGTCATCAGTCAGCACTACGTCTTTTCGTAATATCAGTATGCTCGTCCGGTGTTTCAGTCGACCGCGGGTGGCACTGGCAGACCAGGTCTGGTTGTTGCCGTCATGCGAGTAGAACCTCGGCTGCTCCAGATCTGAGACCTCGTCGTCACCCCGATGTTCCACGCGCACGGCCTCCATGACATGGGCAAGGTGACCGTCTTCCGCATAGGTCAGGCTGCGCGAGTCTAGCAGATAGGTCTGCACAATATCTGCCTGTTGCGGCAGGGGTTTGCGCTCCAGCGGGCCACCGCCCGTGATACCCAGGTACCACGCCGCCACGCCGACCAGCGCCGCCGCCAGTAGCCATGGACGTCTGCGGCGCTCCACTAGCGGAACTCCATGAGCAGATCGTCCCACTGCCCGCGCGCCTGCAACAGCCACTCGGCGGCCTCCCGCACGGCCCCCGCACCGCCCGGGGCGCGGCTGCACCAGTCTGCGGCGGCGCGCACCTCAGGCACCGCATCGGACACGGTCATCCCGATACCTGCCGCGCAAATTGCACCGAGATCGGGAAGGTCGTCGCCCATGTAGGCACATTCGGTGAGAGCCAGGCCCAGGTGTTTCCCGAGTTCCTGCAGTGCACTGAGCTTGTCTTCCCGGCCCTCGAACAGGTCGACGATGCCCAGCTCTGTGGCCCGTCTGGCGACCATATCCGAACGGCGGCCGGTAATGATCGCCACCCGTATGCCGCAACGCTGCAGCAGTTTGATACCCAGTCCATCCTTGATATTGAAGGACTTCAACTCGCTGCCATCGCTGGCGTAGGTCACCCGGCCGTCACTCAGGACGCCGTCGACATCCAGCGCCAGCAGCCGGATAGCCCGTGCGGGGTGGGGCTCGGTGGCCATATCAGGCGATACCCGCATGCAGAAGGTTCATCAAGTGAATCACACCCACCATACGCCCTCCGCGTTGCACAACGAGGGAGGTGATTTTGTTTTCTTCCATAATGCGCAGCGCCTCGGCTGCCAGCATGTTGGGCCCGATTGTCTTCGCACCGCGGGTCATCAGGTCGCTGATCGGGGTGTTGCGCACATCCACGTCCTCGTCCAGCGCGCGCCTCAGGTCGCCGTCGGTGAATATTCCCACCAGTGTGTCCTCCGGCCCGGTGACGGTGGTCATTCCCAGCCCCTTGCGACTGATTTCCAGCAGCGCCGCGGACAGTGGCGTAGCGGGTGTTACCCGCGGGATCGCCGCCCCGGTATGCATGATGTCCTCAACCTTGAGGAGCAGCTTTTTACCCAGCGTGCCGCCCGGGTGTGAAAAGGCGAAATCCTCTGCTGTGAAACCGCGTGCTTCCAGTAGCGCGATGGCCAGCGCGTCACCCATGACCAACGCAGTGGTCGTGCTGGAGGTGGGTGCAAGGTTCAGCGGGCAGGCTTCCGTGTGTACGCCCGTATCCAGGTGGGCATCGGAGGCTTCGGCGAGGGGGGAATCGGGATTGCCGGTCATGCTGATCAGCGGTATGCCGAGCCGTTTGAGTAGCGGCAGCAGTGTGACAACCTCGGGCGAGCGGCCGCTGTTGGAAAGGGCAATCACCGCATCGTCCGCAGTGATCATGCCGATGTCGCCGTGGCTCGCCTCCGCTGGATGCACATAAAAGGCGGGTGTGCCCGTGCTTGCCAGGGTGGCGGCAATCTTGCTGGCAATATGCCCGGACTTTCCCATGCCCGTTACGATCACACGCCCCTTCACGGCGAGCAGTAGCTCGCAGGCGCCAGCGAAGCCGGCACCGATACGTGCTTCGAGTTCGGCGATGGCATCGCGCTCCATGCGGATCGTGCGTTGCGCGGAAGCGATGTGGGCAGCAGGGTCATGTGCGTGCATGGCGGGCGGCAGGCTCAGCGGGTCCGGTACAGCCAGTAATAGTACAGCCCGTACACCGCCAGTAACAGTAGGCCGAGGCTGCGGCCGATATAGGCATAGCCCTCCGTACCCGATTTGTGCCGGCCGCGGCTCAGGTAGACCGCTGCCGCCAGTAGCAGCGTCATACCGGCCATGGTGAGGTAGTCCCGGTACAGCACCAGGGCGTCGAGGGCCTGGGTTTCGATCAGGCCCGGAATGGCCATCACCGCGAGCAGGTTGAACAGGTTGGAGCCGATAACGTTGCCCACAGCAATGTCCGCATGGCCGCGCAGGGCACTGGCCACCGTCGCTGCAAGTTCCGGCAGACTGGTGCCGATGGCCACGATGGTCAGGCCGATGACCAGCTCTGATACCCCCAGTTGTTCAGCAATGCCGGTGGCGCCCCACACAAGCAGTCGCGAGCTGGCAACCAGCAGCAGCAATCCGCCACCAAACTTGAGCCAGGCGGTTGCCAGGGGGGTGGGCTCGCGGGTCAGTTCGGAGGCCTCCTGCAGCAGCTCGGGGTCGGTAGCTTCGCCGCGCAGCATTGCGGTCATGATGATCGCCAGCGTTGCCAGCATGACCATGCCGTCCAGCGGGGACAGCTCGCCGTCGATGAGCAAAAGCGCTGCCGCCAGGGTGACCAGCAGCAACGTGGGCAGCTCGCGCCGCATGCAGCCGGGGTGTACCTTCAGTGGCGCAATCAGCAGCGTCACGCCGAGCACAAGGCCGATATTGGCGATGTTGGAGCCCAGCGCGTTGCCAATGGCAAGTGCTCCGGCACCGGTGACCGCTGCGGTCAGCGAAACGAGGATCTCCGGTGCAGAGGTGCCTATCGATACAATGGTCAAGCCGATGACAATCGGCGACATGCCGAGGTTTGCCGCCAGCGATGCCGCCCCCGCGATGAATACATCGGCGCTCCAGATCAGAATCAGGAAGCCGATGACAATGGCAGCTGTTGCTAACAGCATAAAAGCGCATTTCCTGTTAAAGTAGACGGCCCCCACAGCGATGGAACTGTTGCCGGCGCGGCGGTGTCGAACGCCGTGGCAGCTCTCGGCACAGGGGTTGTGGGAGCGCAGTATACAGAGCGCCGACCGGCATGTAATGACATTCAAGGATAAGGTATGACCCAATTGCTGCAATGGGCTGCAACCCTGCTTATGGTTGTGGCCCTAAATGTACAGGCCACTGAGCCGGTTGCGCCACTCGGTGCCCACGAGGTGGTCAGGCAGGCGACCGACCAGGTGATGTCTGCGGTCAGCGAGGCCGAGGGCTACATGGACACGGAGCCCGAGCGGTTCTACAACACCTTGCAGGCCATACTGGACGATGTGGTGGATTTCCGCGGCTTCGCCCGTGGCGTGATGGGCCCCTATGCCAGTGTAGAGCGTTATCGCTCCCTGGACGGCGCCGGTCGCGACCAGCTGCGCGACCAGCTGGAGCGCTTCACGGAGGTCATGCGCGAGGGTCTGGTGCGTACCTACGGCAAGGGTCTGCTGGCCTTTGGTGGCTCCAGAATCGAAGTCCCTGACCTCAGCGCAGAAGAGTCGGCGGGCCCGCGTGCCGCCGTCCGGCAGCTGATCTACAACAGCGGTGCCGAACCCTACGTGTTGGTGTATCACATGGGGCGCGATCGCGATGGCCAGTGGAAACTGCGCAACCTGGTTATCGAGAATGTCAACCTCGGCGAGATTTACCGCAGCCAGTTCGAGGCCTCCGCACGCAAGCACGGTGGCGATCTGGACACCGTGATTGCACAGTGGTCAGCGGTGGATATCCAGAGCTGACGTGGCCGGGAGCACCTGTCGCGGCACTCGCCACTGAGCGTCGATTCGCCTAGAATGCGGCGCCTTGCGCCAATGCGGCTTGTTTTGGGGAAAGAACATGATGGATGCGGCAACCGTAACAGCCCTGCTTGAGGCTCATTTACAGGACTGCGATGTCCGGGTTGAGGGTGAAGGCAACCGTTACGACATCACGGCCATCGGCGAGGTCTTTGAGGGCAAGCGCCCTGTGCAGCGGCAGCAGCTGGTGTATGCCGCGCTTGCCGAGCAGATTGCCAATGGCAGTATTCACGCGGTGAACATACGCACGTTTACCCCTGAGCAATGGGGCGCGGGCGGCTGAGCCCGTTCGTCAGGAGTATCTAGTGGATAAATTGGCTATTCGCGGCGGGCATCGCCTGCACGGTGAGCTGCGCATTTCCGGTGCCAAGAACGCGGCGCTGCCCATTCTGGCAGCGACCTTGCTGACCGACGAGCGCGTGATTATCAGCAACTTGCCGCACCTGCACGACATCACCACGATGATCGAACTGCTGGGCTGCATGGGCGTGAAACTGACCCTGGACGAAAAGCTGGGTATTGAGGTGGACGCCAGCGATGTCACCGAGTTCTCTGCGCCCTACGAACTGGTCAAGACGATGCGTGCCTCGATTCTCGTGCTGGGCCCTATGGTCGCCCGCTTCGGGCGTGCCCACGTGTCCTTCCCTGGAGGCTGTGCCATTGGCAGCCGCCCGGTCGATCTGCACCTGAAAGGCCTGGAGGCAATGGGGGCACAGATCACCGTTGACGGTGGCTACATCAACGCGGAAGTCAGCGGTCGTTTGCGCGGTGCCCGTATTGTGATGGAGACGGTGACCGTCGGCGGTACCGAGAACATCATGATGGCGGCTACCCTCGCGGATGGGCGCACGGTGATTGAGAACGCGGCCCGCGAGCCAGAAGTGGTGGATCTGGCGGAATGCCTGATTGCCATGGGTGCGCACATCAGCGGCCACGGATCAGACACGATAACGATTGACGGGGTGGAACGGCTGCACGGTTGCGAGTATCGGGTGATGCCCGACCGCATCGAAACCGGTACCTACCTCGTGGCAGCCGCTGCGACCGGCGGCAGCATTATGCTGCGTCAGACCTGTCCGCATGCCCTTGAAGTGGTGCTGGCCAAACTGGCAGCGGCCGGCGCGAAGGTGGAGCAGGGTGAGGACTGGATTGCGCTGGATATGGAAGGTCGGCGGCCGCGCGCCGTGAGCGTGAAGACGGCACCCTATCCTGGTTTTCCCACGGATATGCAGGCCCAGTTTACCGCCATGAACGCCATTGCCGAGGGCACGGCCACGGTCACCGAGACCGTGTTTGAAAACCGGCTCATCCAGACCCATGAAATGAATCGCATGGGTGCGCACATTGTGATTGAAGGCAATACCGCCATCATCACCGGGCAGCCCGGTCTGCAGGGTGCACCGGTGATGGCCAGCGACCTGCGCGCGTCGGCAAGCCTGGTCATCGCGGCGCTGGTTGCCGAGGGAGAGACCATCATCGATCGCATCTACCACATCGACCGCGGCTACGAGTGTATCGAAGAGAAACTGCAGGCACTGGGGGCGGATATCCGTCGCCTGTCCAGCTGAGGTCCGCTATGGCACAACCTTTGACCATGGCCTTGACGAAAGGCCGCATACTGCAGGAAACCCTGCCTTTGCTGGCCAGAGCCGGTATCGAGCCGCTGGAGGATATTCACAGCAGCCGGAAGCTGATCTTCGCCACGACGCGGGCCGACATTCAGCTGGTCGTGATTCGCGGTACCGATGTCCCCACCTATGTGCGCCATGGTGCTGCCGACCTTGGTGTGGTGGGTAAGGACATTCTGCTGGAACACGGTGCTGAGGGTCTCTACGAACCGCTGGACCTCGGGATTGCCCGCTGCCGGCTGATGACTGCGGGCCCCGTCGGCTGGTCGGCGTCCGGTGCTCGTGTTCGCGTGGCCACCAAGTTCGTCAATATCGCCCGGCGACACTTCGCCGCGCAGGGCGTCCACGCCGATGTCATCAAACTGTACGGGGCCATGGAGCTGGCGCCGATGATGGATCTGGCAGATTTGATTGTCGACATCGTCGACACCGGTAACACGCTGCGGGCCAATGGCATGGAGCCGCTGGACGAAATCGCCCGAATCAGCTCCCGCCTCATCGTCAACAAGGCCGCCATGCGGGCCCGGTATGGTGTGGTCCATGAGCTTGTCGAGCGCCTCGCGGCGGCGGCGGAGGTCGACTGAAATGCGGCGTCTTGACACCCGCAGTGCAGACTTCGACCAGAGCCTGGATGCCCTGACAGCCTGGGAAGAGGGGCTGGACACCGCGGTAGAAGCGGCCGTTGCGGAGATTATCGCGGCGGTGCGCCAGCGCGGTGACGACGCGCTGCTGGAGTACACCGCGCGCTTTGATCGGCGGTCTGTTGCTGCCGCGGCCCAGCTGGAGGTCCCACCGGAGCGCCTGCAGCAGGCGCTGAACACGATTCCCCAGCCTCAGCGGCTGGCTCTGGAGCAGGCTGCGGCACGGATTCGCAGCTACCACGAGCACCAGCGGCAGGCCAGTTGGCAGTATCGGGACGAAGAGGGCAACCTGCTCGGCCAGCAGATTACGGCGCTGGAGCGGGTTGGTATCTACGTGCCGGGCGGTAAGGCGAGCTATCCCTCGTCAGTGCTGATGAACGCCCTGCCCGCACGGGTGGCGGGGGTGGACGAGATCGTGATGGTCGTTCCCGCGCCGGAGGGTGAGTTGAACGATCTGGTGCTGGCCGCTGCCGCCATCGCCGGTGTGGATCGCGTCTTCACCCTGGGTGGCGCCCAGGCGGTTGCCGCGCTGGCCTACGGTACGGCCACGGTGCCGGCGGTGGACAAGATTGTCGGCCCGGGCAACATGTATGTGGCGACCGCGAAGCGCCAGGTGTTTGGCCGGGTGGGCATCGACATGATCGCCGGTCCATCGGAAATACTCATTGTCTGCGATGGCACCACCGATCCGGACTGGGTGGCGATGGATTTGTTTTCGCAGGCGGAACATGATGAAAACGCCCAGTCGTTGCTGCTGTGTCCCGATGCGGATTACATCGCGCGGGTGGCGGAGAGCATTGAACGCCTGCTGCCTGCCATGGAGCGGTCAGAGATCATTCGCGCATCACTCACCGGGCGCGGTGCCCTCATCCTCACCCGTGACCTTGCGGAGGCTGTCGCGCTCTGCAATCGCCTCGCACCGGAACACCTCGAGCTGTCCGTCGCCGACCCTGAAGCGCTGCTGCCCCAGATCAGGCACGCAGGTGCCATTTTCATGGGCGCCTACACCTCGGAGAGCCTGGGCGATTACTGTGCCGGGCCCAATCATGTGCTGCCCACGTCACGTACAGCACGCTTTTTCTCTCCGTTGGGTGTCTACGATTTCCAGAAGCGCAGTTCGTTGATCATGTGCAGTGAGGCCGGTGTGCAGACGCTGGGGCGCGTCGCATCGACGCTGGCCCGCGGCGAACAGCTGACCGCCCACGCACGCAGTGCGGAGCTGCGCCTGCGCGACGACTGACGATCACGCGCTAGATGGTGGGTGAATGGCGCAGCGTACCGACGATGGCGCGCAGGTCGATGGATTGCTGGTTGCGCTGCACCGTGATGTCGATATTGTCTCCCGGGCGCAGTTGCGCGATGCGGTGCATCGTAATGCGTCCGTCCTGTACCGGCTCGCCATCGATGTGGGTGATGATGTCGCGTACCTGGATGCCCGCCCGCTGTGCCGGGCTGTCCTCTGCCATCGCCGTCACTTCAAGTAACTGCATGCCCGGCCGGCGTTCATCCAGCCCGCGAACGGGTGCCACGCTCACGCCCAGCCATCCGCGGATGACCTCGCCATAGCGAATCAGGTCCTCCATCACAAACAGGGCCATGTTGACCGGTGTGGCCAGGCTGATGCCGATGCCGGTCGCGCTGCCCCGGGTCTGGTCGGCGCCGGTGTAGATCAGCGTGTTGATGCCCAGCAATTCCCCGCGGGCATTGACCAGCGCGCCACCGGAATTCCCGAGATGAATGATGGCATCGGTCTGGATGTAATCCTCATAGGCCGAGAGCTGCAGCCCGTAGCGGCCCAGCGCTGAAACAATCCCCTGGGTAACCGAGTGGCCGAAGCCCAGGGGGTTGCCAATGGCCAGCACCACATCACCCACGCGCGCGGTGTCGGAGTTGCCGAGGGTAATGGGTTGCAGGTCTTCAAGGTTGATTTTCAGCACCGCGAGATCCGTGGCCGGGTCCGTACCGATCACCACGGCATTTGCCGAGCGCCCGTCGTGCAATAGCACCTGGATAGCGTCGGCTTCATGGATGACATGGTTGTTGGTAAGCACATGGCCCTCGGCGGTCATGATGACGCCTGAACCCAGTGAGCGTTCAATTCGCTGGCGCTGCGCGGGTACCCGGTTTGACGGCCGGTTGAGCAGGTCGCCCGGGCGCGTTTCGCCGCGGGAGGGGATCAGCTTTGCCGTGTAGATGTTGACAACCGCGGGTGTGGCGCTGCGCACCGCGGCGGCATAGCTCATGGCGGTATCACCGCGATTTCCCGCGTCGCTGCGCGGCAGAACCCAGCGGTCCAGAATCAACAGGGCCGCCAGCAGGCCGGCAATCGCGGGCCAGACAAAATAGCGCAGGCTGTTGGGCATAGGGTGGCGGCCGTGTGTCGAATTGCAGCGCCATTGTATATGATGGTCGAAACATCCACAGCCACGAAACCGCAGAAATCCCGGAATACCGCCATGCCTGTCCCGTTGCAAAAACTGGTACGCCACACTGACCAACTGCTGGATGTTGCGCGCTTTCGCGACTACTGCCCCAACGGCCTGCAGGTGGAGGGGCGCGCCCAGGTGCAACGCCTGGTCAGCGGTGTCACCGCCTGCCAGGCCCTGTTGGAGGCGGCAGTTGAGCAGCGGGCGGATGCCATCCTGGTACACCATGGATATTTCTGGCGCGGTGAGGCGGAGCCTGTGGTGGGCATGAAGCGCCGGCGGTTGGCCACGCTGCTGGAACACGATATCAGCCTGTTGGCCTACCATCTGCCGCTCGATGCCCACCCCGACCTGGGGAATAATGCACGGCTGGGTGCCCTGCTGGGCATGATCGACGTGCAGCCCCTGGACCCCGACGACGCGGCGGCCGTGGGCAATATCGGCCACCTGCCCGCACCGCGCAAGGTGGCGGAACTGCTTGATGACATTGCGCGGTTCGCCGGGCGCAGACCTCTCCACGTCGGGGACCCCGAGCAGTCAGTCCGGCGGGTTGCCTGGTGTACCGGTGCTGCCCAGTCGTATATCGGGCAAGCGGTGGCGGCGGGTGCGGACCTGTACCTCACCGGCGAGGTTTCCGAGCCGACGGTGCATATCGCGCGGGAGGAGGGTATTCACTTCGTGGCGGCGGGACACCATGCGACGGAGCGCTATGGCGTACAGGCGCTCGGGGCGCATCTTGCCGCCGAATTCGGTCTGGAGCACCGGTTTATCGATATCGATAACCCGGTGTAGATGAGCGCTTCAGCGATCCTGCGCGGGTTTGGGCTGACGCTCGATGCCGAATTCCTCGTTGAGCATGCCCTTTTCACCGGGAGAGGTTTTCGGCGCGTAGTCCAGGGGCGGCTGGATGTGTGCCAAGTGTGCCGGTATCTCGGCGTCGTCCTCGGCGCCTCCCTGTAAACGCTCCAGGGACACCGGTCCCTTGTCCTGACACAGGGTCTCCGCGCCTGCGGCAAGGTGGTTGTGGACATTGCGGTAGCTGTCGGTCAGAGTGTTCAGCAGCCTCGCGGTCTGCGTGAAATGCTCAACCACCTCGTTTTCATAGGCCCGTTTATCCTGGGTCATCTGGTCCAGCTTGCGCTCCGTGTCGCGCAGCCGCTGGCCGTCTGCAGACAGGCGGCGGCCGAGCAGCAGGCCGACGGCGCCGCCCACGAGCAGAGTGATGGCGCCGGTGACTATCAGAATCGTCAAACTGTACACAGGGTTTCCTCTTTGCGGCGGGAAGGGCAGTGGCGAGTATACCGCAATCTGCCGGGGACTCTAGCGCGGGTCTGGCGAAAGCGTTGCCAAGGCCTCGCTGCATGGATAGAGTGTGCCGCCAGTTTTCCCATCAACCAGAGGTCGGACAGCGGCGTGAGTGCAGCGCAACAGACTCCCTGGGAGCGCTACCAGGCAGATTTGCAGCAGCCGGGGTTTTCCCGTGATCCTGCGCAGGAGGCGGCCGTGCGTCTGTTGCAGGATGTCTTTGAGCGCCTGGTACAACAGGAACAGCGTCGCTCAGCGTGGTGGCAGTGGTGGCGGCGCCGTCCTGCGGCACCGGAGCGTGGCCTGTACCTGTGGGGCGGCGTGGGTCGCGGCAAGACCTATCTGATGGACACCTTCTTCGACTGCCTGCCTTTCGAGCGCAAGCTGCGTGTGCATTTCCACCGCTTCATGCAGCGCGTGCACGCTGAGTTGAAGCAGCTGGCGGGGGAGAAGAATCCACTGCAGCAGGTGGCAGACCATCTCGCCGCCGATGCCCGTGTGGTGTGTTTCGATGAGTTCTTCGTCACCGACATCGCGGATGCCATGATTCTGGGTGGCCTGATGGAGGCGCTCTTCGCGCGTGGCGTGACGCTGGTGGCCACCTCCAACATCGAACCCTCCCGGCTGTATCTGAATGGTCTCCAGCGGCAGCGTTTCCTTCCCGCCATCGCGCTGATCGAACAGCATACACAGGTGGTGAATGTGGATGCGGGTGTGGATTATCGACTGCGTACGCTGGAGAGGGCGGAGCTTTATCACTACCCACTGGATGCCGAAGCGGATGTCAGCCTGCGCCAGAGTTTCGAGCGCCTGGCGCCGCATGCCGCGACCGAGGGCGCCAGTTTGCAGATCAATGGCCGCGCCATTCGCACGCGCAGTGTGGCCGATGATGTGGTCTGGTTTGACTTCGCCGAGCTGTGTGAAGGGCCGCGCTCACAGAACGACTACATCGAGCTCGCCCGCGAGTTCCATGCGGTGGTGCTGTCCGGCGTGCCGGCTCTGGGCGTCGGCAATGATGACGCCGCGCGCCGCTTCATCAACCTGGTCGACGAGTTCTACGATCGCAACGTAAAGCTGGTGATGGCTGCTGACAGGCAGCTGTTGGACCTGTATGATGGCGACCGCTTGCGGTTCGAGTTCCAGCGGACCGTGTCCCGTTTGCAGGAAATGCAGTCTCACGACTATCTCGCCAGGGAGCACCGACCCTGAGCGCGAGTGACTCTGCCCGGCGACAGATTATTTTCAGCGGTGCTTGAAAAGCCGGGTGCGAAGCAGTAGTATTCGCGCTCTCGAAATTGGAGCCCTCCAAGAGGCGTTTATTCATGAAAACTTTCAGTGCCAAAGCCGAAGACGTGCGCCACGACTGGTTTGTCGTCGATGCGTCAGGCAAGACCCTCGGGCGCCTGGCCAGCGAAATCGCCCACCGCTTGCGCGGCAAGCACAAGGCTGAGTACACACCGCACGTTGATACCGGCGACTACATCGTGGTGATTAATGCCGAAAAGATCCACGTGACCGGTGCCAAGGCCAAAGACAAGATGTACCACCACCATACGGGGTTCATTGGCGGCATCAAGTCCATCTCGTTTGAGAAGCTGATCGACAAGGCGCCTGAGCGTGTGCTGCAGACCGCGGTGAAGGGCATGCTGCCCCGCAATCCGCTGGGTCGCGCCATGTTCAAGAAGCTGAAGGTCTACGCGGGCGCAGAGCATCCGCACACCGCCCAGCAGCCGCAAGCATTGAACATCTAACGGATATCCTTCTATGTCAGCAACCCAGTATTACGGAACCGGCCGCCGCAAGACCTCCACGGCCCGTGTGTTCATCCAGACCGGCGGCGGTAACATCACGGTCAACAAACGCCCGCTCGACCAGTACTTCGGTCGCGAAGTGGCGCGCATGATTGTGCGCCAGCCTCTCGAGTTGGTGGAACTGGCCGACAAGTTCGACGTCAACGTGACGGTCGAAGGCGGCGGTAGTTTCGGCCAGGCCGGCGCCATTCGTCACGGTATCACCCGTGCCCTGATGGACTACGACGAAGCGCTGCGCGGCACCCTGCGCCGTGCCGGCTTTGTCACCCGCGACGCGCGTGAAGTCGAACGGAAGAAAGTGGGTTTGCGCAAGGCGCGCAAGCGTCCGCAGTACTCCAAGCGCTGAGTGTGCGGTTGGCCGATCGGGCCGGCTGCCTCGTATCGAAAACGTCCGGTTTGGTATTCAGGCCGGGCGTTTTTTTGTGCTGAAAAAACAGGGAGTTACTGGCGAATCCCTGGCTCTTTCAGGGGCTTTATGTTGCCAGCAACGAACAAAATCATTACTATTTGCGGCATTTTTTGCGATGTCGTCACCCGAGCCTGTCATCGTCAGTGGCCAGGCCGGTAATCAGGAGTGAAAAGCATGAGTAGCGATGGCGTGAACACCGGCAGGAGACGTTTCCTGACCGCCGCGACGAGTGTGGTTGGCGTTGCCGGCGCAGTGGGTATCGCGGTGCCGTTTGTCGGGTCCTGGAACCCATCTGCCAAGGCGAAAGCCGCAGGTGCACCGGTGAAGGCTGACATCAGCAAGCTGGAGCCTGGCCAGATGATCGTGGTCGAGTGGCGCGGCAAGCCGGTCTACGTGGTCCACCGCACTGCCGCCATGCTGGCTGATCTGGACAAGTTGACCGGTGATCTGAAAGATCCCGACTCTGCGATCTCGACGCAGCCGGCGTACATCGACGGCCCGGCGCGCGCACTGCGCCCCGAGATCTTCGTTGCTGAAGGTTTGTGCACCCACCTGGGGTGCGCACCCAAATACCGGCCCGAAGTCGGCGCAGCCGATCTGGGCGGTGATGAGTGGCTGGGCGGCTTTTTCTGCCCCTGCCACGGTTCCAAGTTTGATTTGTCCGGGCGCGTCTACGCCGGCGTCCCGGCGTCCACCAACCTGGTGGTGCCGCCGTACTCCTTTGAGACCGAGTCGGTTCTGGTAATTGGCGTGGACGCGGAGGCAGCCTGATGATCAATATGCTTGTAGGATTGCGTGACTGGGTAGACGAACGCCTGCCGATCATGCGCGCCTGGAACACCCATATGGGCCAGTACTACGCGCCGAAGAACTTCAACCTCTGGTACTACTTTGGTGTGCTGTCGCTGCTGGTTCTGGTAAACCAGTTGTTGACGGGTATCTGGCTCACCATGAACTATACCCCCAGCGCAGAACAGGCCTTTGCCTCGGTCGAATACATCATGCGTGATGTGGACTACGGCTGGATACTGCGCTACATGCACTCCACCGGCGCTTCAGCGTTCTTCGTGGTGGTGTACCTGCACATGTTCCGGGCGCTGATTTACGGCTCCTACAAAAAGCCCCGCGAGCTGATCTGGATCTTTGGCATGCTGATCTTCGTTGTGCTGATGGCCGAGGCATTCGTGGGCTACGTGTTGCCCTGGGGCCAGATGTCCTACTGGGGTGCACAGGTGATCATTTCCCTGTTTGGTGCCATTCCGGTGGTCGGTGAAGACCTGGTCACCTGGATTCGCGGCGACTACCTGATTTCAGGTGTCACCCTGAACCGGTTCTTCGCCCTGCACGTTGTCGCCCTGCCGATCGTGCTGCTCGCGCTGGTCGTGCTGCACCTGCTGGCGCTGCACGAAGTGGGTTCCAATAACCCGGATGGCGTTGACATCAAGAAGCACAAGGGTCCGGATGGCGTGCCGCTGGACGGCGTGGCTTTCCACCCGTACTACACGGTCCACGACCTGCAGGCCATTGGCGTATTCCTGTTTATCTTCTGTGCCGTGATGTTCTTCATGCCGGAGATGGGCGGGTTCTTCCTTGAGTACGCCAATTTTGAGGAAGCGAATGCCCTGAAGACGCCGGATCATATCGCGCCGGTCTGGTACTTCACGCCTTTCTACTCCGTGCTGCGCGCGGTGCCGGACAAGTTCTGGGGCTTCGTCGCCTTTGCGGCCTCCGTGGCGATACCGTTCCTGCTGCCCTGGTTGGACCGCAGCCCGGTCAAGTCCTGGCGCTACCGCGGCAACCTTAACAAAGTCATGCTGGTGCTGTTCGTGGCGAGCTTCCTGATCCTTGGCGTCCTGGGCGTCAAGGCGCCGACGCCGGAGCGCACGCTGCTGGCCCAGATCTGCTCCGTGTTCTACTTCGCGTTTTTCCTGCTGATGCCGATCTGGTCCTCTCTGGACAAGACCAAGCCGGTTCCGGAACGTGTGACGATGGATGGCGGTATCGGGTTCTGGGGTAGTATCGCCGGCCTCGCCCTGATTCTCACGCTTACCATACTGCCTCTGAAGGCAGTGGGCGCCGGCGGTGAATACAACTGCGGCTCCATGCCCTGCGACGAGATCAGTGTGAACCCGCACGACAAGCCGTCCCTGCAGAACGGCGCCAAGCTGTACATGAACTACTGTATGGCCTGCCACTCGCTGAAGTACGCACGCTACAAGCGCACCGCGGAGGATCTGGGTATTCCGGAGGACCTGTTCACCGAGAACCTGATCTTCGATACCGATGTGCGTATCGGCGAGCTCATGGACAATGCCATGGATGACCGTCTGGCCAAGACCTGGTTCGGCGCCACGCCCCCGGATCTCACCCTGGTCTCCCGGGCCCGCCAGCCCGAGTGGTTGTATACATACCTGCGCACGTTCTACCTGGATGAAAGCCGTCCCTACGGCGTGAACAACAAGGTGTTCAAGGATGTAGGCATGCCGCACGTTATGCTGGAACTGCAGGGCCTGCAGGCCTGTGCGATGGGCCCCGGCAAGGCGAACAACGGCGGTGTGCGTCGCGATCCACTGACCGGAGAGCCGCTGCTTGAAGAGCCCTGCGGCCAGTTCACCCTGGTACAGGAAGGCGCCATGTCACCCGAAGAATTCGACAGTGCCATGTACGACCTGGTGAATTTCCTTGCCTACACGGCCGAGCCCAGCGCAGCGGACCGGCAGCGCATCGGTGTGTACGTGCTGCTGTTCATCGCATTGTTCTTCATTTTTGCCTGGCTGTTGAACCGCGAGTACTGGAAAGACGTTCACTGATATGCCCCCCGGGACCGGCATCTTGCCGGTCTCCCTCACGTTCTGGATTGCACTATGAAACGAGCTGATGACAACGCAATGGGTGTGGTGGCGAAACGGTCTTCCATGACCTTCTTCTCTGACAGTGCCAGCCAATACAGCCACCGGGTGCGCATCGTGCTGGCCGAGAAGGGCGTCACGGTGGATATGATTGAGTCGGATGGTGCCCATCCGCCGGCGGAACTGGCCGACCTCAACCCGTATAATTCACTGCCGACGCTCGTCGACCGCGATCTCGTACTGTACGAATCCAAGGTGATGATGGAGTATTTGGACGAGCGGTTCCCGCATCCCCCGCTGCTGCCGGTGTACCCCGTTGCGCGTGCCGAAAGTCGCCTCTACATCCACCGGATTGAAAAGGACTGGTGTTCGCTGGTGGACTCCATCCAGCACTCACGCAGTGACAACGTGGTCAGCAAGGCCACCAAGGAACTGCGCGATGGGCTGGTGGGTATCGCCCCCATTTTTGCTGAAAAGCCGTTCTTCATGAGCGAGGAGTTCACCCTGGTGGATTGCTGTCTGGCTCCGATCCTCTGGCGGCTGCCCTCCCTGGGGATTGATATTCGCCCCGGCAAGCAAACCAAGCCCCTGCTGGCCTACATGGATGCCCTGTTTGGTCGTGAGTCGTTCCAGGAGAGCCTCTCCGAGCAGGAACGCGAGATGCGCCCCTAGGGCGCGCCGGGTAGCCCACATGTCTGACGACTCCGCAACGATGACGCCCAGTCGGCCCTACATCATGCGGGCGCTGTACGAGTGGATTGTCGACAACGACTGTACGCCCTACCTGCTGGTCGACGCCCGGCGCCCGGGCGTTGAAGTGCCTGCCCAGTATGTAAAGGATGGGCAGATCGTGCTCAACGTGAGCCCGACGGCGGTGATCGAGTTGCTGATCGGCAACGAGTGGATCAGTTTCAATGGACGCTTCGGCGGTACGCCGACGGATATTCTGTTGCCGGTTTCGGCGGTGATCGGGATTTATGCCCGTGAGAACGGCCAGGGCATGGTGTTTGAAGCGGAGGACCCGTCGCCGGAGCCGCCGGACAGCCCGCCGGGAGATGACGGGGCGCCGTCCTCGTCAAAACCGGAGGGCCGTCCGGCGCTGAAAATCGTCAAGTAGCGCCAGCGGCCTGCACGATCAAGCCGATCAGGGCAGAATCTCGAACAACTGCACGACACGGGTGACGCCAGAGACCGAGGCGGCCACATCGGATATCCTGCGCGCCTCCTCCTGCGACACCAGCCCCATCAGATACACCACACTGTTCTCCGTAACCACCTTGGTGCGCACTCCGGGTGTGTCCATGTTCGCCAGTAGCCAGGATTTGATCTTGGTGGTTATCCAGGCATCGCTGGTGCGCACCAGTGCCCCGGTAGGCGCCTTCACATCGATTTCGTTGTAGATGCGCCGCACGCCGCGTATTTTGCGCACTTCCTCCGCCGCCTGCGCCTTCAGGTCAGGGCTGCTGACCTGACCGGCGAGCAGTACATAGCCGTTGTAGCTGACGGCGATCAGGTGGGCATCGTCAAATGCCGTGTTGGCAGCATGAATGTTGACGATGGACTTGATTTCGATGCTCTCGTCCTCAAGCCGTTGCGCCATGGTGCGCTCGTCCGGTTTATCCTCGATAGAGTCCGCCTCTACGGTGGCCAGCATGCTCCCGCAGCCAGCGAGAAGCAGGCTGCCGAGAAGGGCGAAGAGCGGTGCAATCTGTTTCATGGTCAGTTTCCGTTGTAGTTACCAAACAGGCTGCGATCAATCAACTCACAGAGCAAGTGAATGACCACGGTGTGCAATTCTATCACCCGGGGACGCCGCGCGGCTGCGCAGGCAATGCGGATGTCAGTGTCCCTCAGTATTGCCGGCAGTGAGGCTTCCACGGCGTTGGACAGCAGCACGACGGTAACGTTGCGTTCCTGTGCCGCCGCAATGGCTCGCAACAGGCTGTCTGCCGTAGGTCCGCTACTGAAGCAGACCAGGGTATCTCCTGGCTGACCCAGTGCTCGTACCTGGCGGGCCCAGATCTCCTCAATACCCTGCTCGTGGGCGATGCCCGACAGGCTGGCCCCGTCGGCTGCCAGGGCAATCGCCGGCAGTGAGGGGCGATCCCGTTCAAGGCCGGCCAGCAGCGCGCTGCAGAAGAGATGGCTGAGGCCGGCGTCGACGCCGTTGCCGCAGGCCATGACCTTGCCTTCTCGCAGCAGCGTCGCCACGATGCTGGCTGCAGCCTGTTGCACAGGCCCCGCCAGTTCGTCTACCGCCATTGCCAGTGCGCTGATGCTGTCCTGCACGGTGTCGGCAATCAGCCCGTAATCATCATCCATGCATGGTATCCGCCGCTGGGGAGTCAGGCACTGAAGGCGCTGCGTATCCACCGCGGCGCCGGTTCAGGGTCGGATTGTCGCGGGTCGAAGGCAAGTACGTCAAATCGGCAGGGCATGTTTTGCCAGCGGGTGCTGCACTGCAGGAAAAACCTGGCCGTACGCAGCAGCTTTTGCTGCTTGCGTCTGTCTACTGACGCGGCAGCGGAGCTGAAACGGGGGTTACTCCGCGCGCGAACTTCGACGAACACGAGCTGCCCCTGATCCAGGGCAATGATATCGATTTCGCCCAGCTTGCAGCGAAAGTTGCGCTGCAGGACGTGCCAACCCTGCGCGAGTAGCCAGCGTGCCGCCAGTTCTTCATACCGGTCGCCGTGGTTCTGCATGCCGATACCTCCCTGTATCGGCCGCAGTATAGGTCAGGGGCGCACCAGATCGCTGCCATCAAATACTGCCAACACGGGTTCGCGTTGCAGGCGCAGGCTCGGGTCCAGGCGCAGTAGCCCCGTATCGCCGCGGAGCAGCGCATCGGCACCGGCCTGCAACTGCGCGAACCGCGATTGTACCAGCCAGGCATCGGCCCCCAGGGCGTTCAGGCGCGCCAGGTTGTCGCTGCCGGTGTTGCCCGCGGCGATGGCGACCCGCAGGCCCGGGTTGCTGCCCAGCAGCCAGGGGAGCTCTGTCAGGCGGACGCCGTTAAGGTCGCGGTCGCGCGGGTCCGGTACGCCGCTGTAAATACTGGATGTGGCGTACACGGGGACGTTGCCCGCGTAGTGGAATGCCAGCAACGGTTTCAGCGAGCGCGCTTCGGCGGGCGAGTCGGCGAGGAGGAAGATGACGTCGATGTCCTGCCGCCGGCGTGGGGTAAATTCGATATTGGTCGCCAGCATGCTGCGAATATCGCTGGCGCGCTGTTCACTGGCGCTCAGGTTGAGCGCGTTCTTGACGTTGTCAGAGTAAGCCTCTGCGCTGGCATAACTCGCCGTGCCGACAACGCTGCCGCCCAGTGCCTGCCAGCGGCTGCGCAGCACATCCTCGCTACGCGCACCGCGCTCGCCGGCCGGGCGCAGCACCAGGGCCCGCCGCGCGCCGTTACCGTAAGCCAGTTCTGCGACGCGCCGGGCATCGTCTTCAGGTGCCAGTGACAGCTGTACCAGCGCGCTGCCGCCCTGCAGGGCATCGCTATCCGTGCGATTCAGCGCGAGCACCGGGACCGGTCGCTCGGGCAGTTGCCCGAGCTCTGTCACGGCCTCCTTGCTCAAGGGGCCGATGACGATTTCCGCGCCTCCCGCGACGGCGTGGCGGTAGGCGGCCGTGGCGGACTCGAACGCAGTGGTGTCGATAAAGCTGAGTGCATAGGGCGGCTCGCCGCGCGCCTGGGCAGCAAAATAGTGCGCCAGGTAACCGTCCTGAACGGCCCGCGCGGCGGGCGCGAGACGTCCGCTCAACGGCAGCAGCAATGCGACCCGGGTGGGAGACGCGGGGCCGCGGGCGAGGTATTCAAGCCCGCCCGGCAGCGGCGCAGCGGCGGCGTGCGCAGGGTATTCGTTCCGCCACTGCTGCAGCGCCTCTTGCAGGGCCTGCCGATTCTCCGCGCGCCGGTCAAGAAGCGCCAGCTCCAGCCAGCCCCTCCAGTCCCGGTCTGTGGTGGTGGACAGCTCCGCCGCCAGATCGCTTTCCTCGGCGCGGTTCAGGTCGGCCCATACAGCGCGCCGCAGCGCTGCGTCACCGGCCTGCTCCGAGAGGATGCCGGCTCCCGTCCTGGCGCTGGCCAGCCAATCCCCGGCAAGCTGTGCTACCTCGGCGCTGAACGCGGCGCGTTCAAGGCGCAGCGCCTCGGGCGCCGCGGCGTTGCGGGTGGCGGCAACCCATCGCCGGCTGCCTTCGAGGTCGCCACGCAGAAAAGCCGCGCGAGCCAGCAGAAAGTCCCGCCGGGCAAGGTCCTCGCCGGCAAGCTCCCGTGGCAGTTCCGCCAGCGCCTGCTCTGCAGCCATCCAGTCGCGAGCCCGCAGCGCCGTCCGGGCCTGAGCGAAAACGTCGTCCCAGCGGCTGACCGGCATGGGGGGTGGCAGTTCGGGGGCAACTTCCACAGGTTTCTCCGGCGCTACCGCCTGTGGCGGTGGCGTGAGCGGCTCGGGAGGCGCTGTGCTGCATCCGCTGCCCAGAGCCAGCACCAGGGCGAGGCCCGCCCAGTGGCTGCCAGCGGTGATCGGGGTCGTTGTACGCGTCATGCTATCCTTCCGGCTGCAACAGGACCGCCGCCAACAGCGGCGACGTCCATGCTTGGATGAATGATACAGGGCGAAGGGTGATCAGTGGAATCAGGACTGTATGTTGTTGCCACGCCAATCGGCAACCTGGGCGATATAACGGCGCGTGCTCTGGACGTGCTGGCGGCGGCGGACCTGGTGGCAGCGGAGGATACGCGGCATACCGCGCGCCTGTTGCAACATTTCTCCATCACTACAAGCCTCTTGGCTTACCACGAGCACAGCGATGAGCGTGCTCAGGCCCGGATCATGGCCTGTCTCGCGGACGGTGGCGCCGTGGCGCTGGTCTCCGATGCCGGCACGCCGCTGATTTCCGATCCCGGTTACCGCCTGGTGCGCGACGTGCAGGCGGCGGGTTACCGTGTCATACCGCTGCCCGGCCCCTGCGCCGCCATTGCCGCACTCAGTGCCTCAGGCTTGCCGACCGACCGCTTTCTGTTTGAAGGTTTTCTGCCCGCCAAGTCCGGCGCCCGCCTGCGTCGATTGCAGGATCTGGCGTCAGAGTCGGCAACACTGGTCTTCTATGAAGCGCCGCATCGCGTGGCGGAAACGCTGCAGGCGATGTTGGAGACCTTTGGTGCCGAGCGCGAGGCCCTGCTCGCGCGCGAACTCAGCAAAACCTTCGAAACGCTGAAGCGTGCACCCTTGGCCGAGCTCACCAGCTTCGTCGCCGGTGACAGCAATCAGCAACGGGGTGAGATTGTGCTGGCCGTGGCGGGTCAGCGCAGGCGCGACGACACCCTGACCCCGGACACCCAGAGGTTATTGCAGCGGCTGGCGCAGGAGTTGCCCGCCAAGCGCGCGGCGACGCTGGTGGCCGAACTCACCGGTCTGCGCAAGAAGCAGCTGTACGACTTTCTGCTGGAGCAGCGGCAGGCCCCGTGAGCCGGTGGCGAGCGGCGACTCTCCTTGCCAGCGCCGCTGGCAGCGAGTAGTCTTGCCGCCGAGTCGGTCAGGCGATCGCTTCCGGTTATGTACCGGGGGAGGAAAGTCCGGGCTCCACAGGGCAGGGTGCCAGGTAACGCCTGGGGGGCGTGAGCCTACGGAAAGTGCAACAGAAAGGATACCGCCCGGCGCAAGTCGGGTAAGGGTGAAAAGGTGCGGTAAGAGCGCACCGCGCGGCTGGTAACAGGCGTGGCGATGGTAAACCCCACTCGGAGCAAGACCAAATAGGAATCCGTATGCTGCGGCCCGCAGTGGATTCGGGTAGGTCGCTACAGGCCGGCGGCGACGCCGGTCGCAGATGAATGATCGTCCTCGACAGAACCCGGCTTATCGACCGACTCGCTTTTTCCCCTCCCTGCGGCTGCGCCTCACCGGCCTGCCGCGGGGACATTTCCCGCGCGATTGGCTCCGCTCCTTATGTTAATTTCTGCTAACGCGATCCATCTTGAAGAAGAAAATAGCCTTTAACTTAAAGTGAATCCTTAATATACGATGTTAGCGGTCTGTTTTAAGGCAATTTTCGCTTTCACACACGCTGCCAGAAGCTATCATTTTGCCCTCCAATCAGCGCTAATTAGCTGAAATTAAAACGTTTTTCGCGTCAGGCTCGCTTGACACCCCAATTGCTGCGCCCCTATAGTGTCGAAAAGTGGGAAGAAGTGGATATATCTGGCTTTTTGTGGTTTTTAAGGGCCGGATAAGCGGGGGAAACTGACGTGTTTCGTGGGGTGCAGCACATCAATATGGACGCCAAGGGGCGACTGGCCATGCCAGCGCGCCAGCGCGAGCCGTTGCGTGCCCTCTGCGATGGCCAGATCGTGATCACCATCGATACCCAGGTGAAGTGTCTCGTGATCTACCCGCTTCCCGATTGGGAGCGTATCGAAAAGCACATCCAGTCATTGCCTGCCCTCAAGCCTGCGGTGAAGCGGTTCCAGCGCCTGGTGCTGGGCTATGCCACAGATGTAGAGATGGACAGCAATGGTCGTTGCCTGTTGCCCCAGCCCCTGCGGGATTATGCCCAGCTGGACAAGAAGCTGGTGCTGGTGGGTCAGGGCAACAAGCTGGAGCTGTGGGCGGAGGAGCTGTGGCTGGCGGAGCGCGAACAGGCGCTGCTCGAGTCCGGCGCCGACGCGGAGTTGCCCGACGAATTAATGTCTCTGACCCTGTAGGTGAGCGGCATGCATCAGACAGTTTTGTTACGAGAGGCGGTGGAAGCTCTGGTGACGACAAGCGATGGTACCTACGTCGATGGCACCTTTGGGCGCGGTGGCCACAGTCGGGCAGTCCTGCAGCGGCTCTCTTCGCACGGACATCTGCTGGGGGTGGACAAGGACCCTGCCGCGGCTGCCGTCGCCGCCCAACTGAGCGCCACAGATTCCCGTTTCAGTTTCTTCCACGGTTCTTTTGCTGAGCTGCCCACCGAACTGGCTTCCCGCGGTATCACCGGCCTGGACGGCATTCTGCTTGATCTGGGTGTTTCCAGCCCGCAGCTGGACGACAGCGAGCGCGGTTTCAGTTTTCAGCACGATGGTCCGCTGGACATGCGTATGGACACCAGCAGTGGTGAGACGGCGGCCCAGTGGCTGGCGCGCGCCACCGAGCAGGATATCGCCACGGTGCTGAAAGAATACGGTGAAGAGCGTTTTGCGCGCCGTATTGCGGGGGCTATTGTCTCCGCCCGTGCGGAGGCCCCCATCGTCACCACCGGTCGTCTGGCCAAAATCGTCAGTGAGGCCAATCCGCGCTGGGAGAAGCACAAGCATCCGGCGACGCGCGCGTTCCAGGGTATTCGCATCTTCATCAACCGCGAGCTGGATGATCTGGCTGCATTGCTGGCGGCGACCCTGGGCCTGCTCAAAGTGGGCGGCCGCCTGGTGGTGATCAGCTTCCACTCATTGGAAGACAGGTTGGTAAAGCGCTATATGCGCGATATGGCGCGCGGTGATGCCTTGCCAGCAGGTGTCCCGGTACGCGACAGCGCACTTAACCGGCAGATGCGCTTGGTGGGCAAATCCCTGCGGGCAGGCCCCGGGGAGGTCACCGCAAATCCCCGCGCGCGGAGTGCCATCATGCGTGTTGCCGAGAAGATCAGCTGATATGGCGGCCCGCGCGACATCTGCAGTTACCGCCCCTGAGCACAGTGTCAGCCTGCAATCCCTCGCGCTGTTTGGCACCCTGCTGGCGCTGGTGCTGGGCTCGGCTTTTGGCGTTATCCACAGCTCCCACGACTGCCGTCGACTGTATGCCGTGCTGCAGCAGCTGGAGGCGGACCAGTGGTACCTGCAGGAAGACTATGGCCGCCTGTTGCTGGAGCAGAGCACCTGGGCCTCTCATTACCGCGTCGAGCGCGTTGCCACCCGCGAACTGAATATGCAGGCGCCCGTGCTGGAAGGCCTCAAGGTGGTGCGGCCATGACCCGCTCCCGCGCGCCCGCCGTCGCGCCCTGGCGCTTCTACCTGGTCGCGATTGCACTGCTGGCGATGCTCGCATTGCTGGTGGGCAGGGTGCTGTCACTGCAGGTGCTGGATATCGAGCATGGGCGCAGCTTCCTACAGGACCAGGGCGAAAGCCGTTCCATGCGCAATGCTGAAATTCCCGCCTACCGCGGTGTCATTTCGGACCGTCGCGGCGAGCCGCTTGCGGTCAGTACGCCGGTCATCTCCCTGGTTGCGGACCCCCGTTTGCTGGCTGCTGTCGAGGATCTCTCACCGCTGGCCACCGCGCTGGATATGCCGCTGCCCGACCTGCAGGCGCGCCTTGAGCGCTTTTCCGGCCGTTCATTCATGTACCTGCGGCGGCATATGGTGCCTGCCGAGGCACGCGAAGTGCTGGCGCTGAAGCTGCCCGGCGTGTCGGGTCGGCGTGAATACCAGCGCTACTATCCGGCCGGTGAGGTGGCGGGTCACCTGGTGGGGTTCACCAACCTGGACGGGCGCGGTATCGCCGGGCTGGAGCTGGCGTACGACGACTGGCTCAAGGGCACCCCGGGCAAGAAGCAGTACATCAAGGATCTGCGCGGCGATGTGGTGCGCGACATCGGTGTGCTGGAGCCGGCGCGTTCCGGCAAGGACCTGCGGTTGAGTATCGACCTGCGCCTGCAGTACCTGCATCACCAGGAGCTGCAGCGCGCCATGGCGGTGACCGGGGCCAGCTCCGGCAGCATTGTGACCCTGGATAGCCGCACCGGTGAGGTGCTGGCCATGGTGAACCACCCCGTTTACAACCCCAATGGCCGCCGCGGCATCAGTCCCGACCAGACCCGCAATCGGGCCATCACTGATATGTTCGAGCCCGGCTCGACCATGAAAACCTTCACCCTGGTCGCGGCACTGGAAAGCGGTCGTTTTTCAAGCGAGACCATGATTGATACCTCACCGGGACGCATTCGCGTGGGCCGCAAGACGCTGCCTGATCCACGCAACTACGGTGAAATATCGGTTTCTCGGATTATCGAAAAGTCCAGCCAGGTGGGCGTGACCAAAATCGCGCTGGATATCGGTCACGAGCCGATTCGGGATGTGTTTCGTCGCTTCGGTTTCGGCGCGGCGCTGGGCACCGGGTTCCCGGGAGAGAGCGCCGGTCAGCTGCCCAACCGCAGCCGCTGGAGTGACATCGAGAAAGTCACGCTGGCATTCGGCTACGGGCTGACGGCCACGCCTCTGCAACTGGCGCACGCCTACACCGCCTTCGCCAATGACGGTGTGATGCCGCCCGTATCGCTGCTTGCTGCCGACGAGCGCGAGCCCGAGGGAACCCGCGTCGTGGACGTGGATATCGCGCGTGAGGTGCTCGCGGTGCTGCAACGGGTCACCGAAGAACACGGCACCGCGCGGCGCGCGCGGGTGCCGGGGTATGCGGTGGGCGGCAAGACCGGCACGGTGCACAAGGTTGGTCCCGGTGGCTATCAGGATAACAAGTACATTGCCTTTTTTGCCGGTATAGCGCCCACCGCGGATCCTCGTTTCGTCACCGTGGTGGTGATCAACGAACCGCAGGGTGAGGCCTATGGCGGTGGCGCCGCTGCGGCCCCGGTGTTTGCGCGGGTCGCGCAGGGCACCCTGCGCCTGCTCAACCTGCCGCCGGATGACACTGAAGCCGTGCTGGCCGTTGCGGCGCACGCCCCGGGGGTGTCGGGATGAGCCTGGCTGCGCCGCAAATCGCTGTATCCCTGGCTGACCTGCTGGGCCCAAGGGCCGGCGCCTGGGCGGATGTGCAGGTCACCGGCGTGCAGCTCGACAGCCGTCGTGTGGCGGCGGGCGACCTGTTTCTCGCCCTGCCCGGAGCGGCGCACGACGGCCGCCAGTTCATCGAGCAGGCGGTCGCCCGCGGCGCGGTCGCCGTGCTGGCGGAGCCGCCGGTGGCCGGTTATGTAGACGCCCTCCACGTGCCTCTGCTGGAGCAGGCGGAATTGGCACAGTCGGTGGGCGAGATTGCCGCGCGCTTTTATGGTGATCCCAGTGGCGGGATGATGATGGTGGGTGTCACCGGCACCAATGGCAAGACCACCACCAGCCGACTGGTGGCGCAATTGCTGCGCGCCGCAGGCTATCGCTGTGGCGTCATTGGTACGCTCGGAGCGGTGCTCGACGACACGGCCACGGAAGCGGTCAACACAACGCCGGATGCGGTGTCGCTGCAGCAACAGCTGGCAGCCTGGCGTACCGAGGGTGTCGATGCTGTGTGCATGGAGGTGTCGTCCCACGCACTGGATCAGGGCAGGGTGCAGGGCACGCGCTTTGATGTGGCGGTATTTACCAATCTCTCGCGAGACCATCTTGACTACCATGGCAGCATGCAGGCCTACGCGCGCAGCAAGCAGCGTCTGTTTTCCCAGGCAGGCCTGCGCTTTGCGGTGGTTAATGCTGACGATCCTTTCAGCGCGCAGATGCTGGCCGCGCTGCCTGCGGGTGTAGAGGCGGTGACCTTTTCCAGCAGTGGTGGGCCGGCAGATGTCTGCGCCCGGCAGACAGAACCTTTTCCGGGTGGCGTGCGTGCGCAGCTGCAGACACCCTGGGGCAGTGGCGAGCTGGAACTGCCATTGCCGGGGGTATTCAACCTCTCCAACGCGCTGGCGGCGATTACCTGTGCGGTCCTGCTCGGCGGTGAGCTCCCCGCGGTGCTGGCTGCCGCAGCGGGTCTGCACGCTGTGCCCGGACGCATGCAGAGCGTGCCCAACACCCTGGGCCTGCAGGTGATCGTCGACTACGCCCACACGCCCGATGCCCTGGAGAAGGCTCTGCAGGCCTTGCGGCCACAGGTTGAGGGTCGCCTGATTGTGGTGTTCGGCTGCGGCGGAGACCGCGATCCCGGTAAACGTGCCGTGATGGGTCGGGTGGCGAGTACGGCGGCGGACCAGGTGGTGCTGACGTCGGATAACCCACGCAGCGAGGACCCCCGGGCAATTCTGGATGATATCCAGCGGGGCTGTCAGGGCCGGGTGCAGTTGGAGGTCGACCGCGGCGCGGCGATTGCCCTGGCAATTTCCGAGGCGCAGCCTGGCGATTGCGTGCTGATCGCCGGCAAGGGGCACGAAACCTACCAGATTATCGGGCATCAGCGTCTTGCCTTCAGCGATGTCGACAGTGCCGCCTGGGCCCTGCAGCAGAGGGCGGTGTCATGATGCGCAACCTCCGCCTCAGCGAATTGAGTGTCCCATTGCAGGCGCGCTTACGGGGCGCTGACCTGAGCATTACCGGTGTCACCACCGACAGTCGCAGGGTGGCGCCGGGGGATCTGTTTGTGGCGTTGCAGGGTGAACGCTTCGATGGTCACGACTTTCTCCAGGCTGTCGCGGAAGCCGGTGCGGTGGCGGCGGTGGTCAGCCGCGATGTCGACACACCGCTGGCTCTGCTTCAGGTCGCTGATACGCAGCGCGCGCTGGGGCAGCTGGGAGCGTTCAACCGGTCACTCTTCTCCGCCCCGCTGATTGCCATTACCGGCAGCGCTGGAAAAACCACGGCGAAGAACCTGATTGCCGCCGTGTTGTCCCGCCGCGGTCCGGTGCTGGCGACGCAAGGCAATCTGAACAACGAAATCGGCGTGCCGCTGACCCTTTTGCAACTCGCGCCGGAGCATGTGTTTGCGGTGATTGAGATGGGCGCCTGCCGGCAGGGCGATGTGGCCTGGCTGTGCGAGCTGGCGCGACCGAACATCGCTGTTCTGCTGAATGCCATGCCGGCGCATCTGGAGGGCTTTGGCAGTCTGGAGGGGGTCGCGTCGGCCAAGGGCGAAATTTACGCGGGTCTGGAAGGGGCGGGTATCGCCATCGTCAATGCCGACCAGCCCTGGGCAACGCGCTGGCGCACGCGTGCCGCGGGGGCCACGGTGCTGGACTACGGCCTCGAACAGGCTGCAGCGATCAGCGCCCACAGCATTCAGTCGCGCGGCGCCCAGGGCGTGACGTTCGTCGTCAGCACGCCCGCCGGAGAAGCTCCGGTGCGCCTGCAACTGCCGGGTCGACACAACGTATCCAACGCACTCGCAGCCATCGCCGTCGGTCTCGCCTGTGAGCTCAGCCTGGCGGATATCACCGCGGGTCTCGCTGGTGTGGCTCCGGTCCCGGGCCGCGGCGCGCGAGTCGCCGGTCGTGGAGGCTCTGTGCTGATCGACGACAGCTACAACGCGAACCCCGGCTCGGTGCGCGCCGCCATTGACGTGCTGGCGGCCTGCCCGGGAAGACGCACGCTGGTGCTGGGCGCGATGCTCGAGTTGGGCGCAGGCAGTGAGCAATTGCACCGCGAGGTCTGGGCCTATGCGCGGGAGCGGGGTATCGACCGCATGGTCGCGGTCGGGCCGGCGCTGCTGGGCGCCGTGGAGCAACTGGGCGGCGAATGGTTTGCCGACTGCGAGGCCGCGTCCCTGGCGCTGCGTGAAGATCTGGGGCCGGACGACACAGTACTGATCAAGGGGTCCCGTGGCGTTGCCATGGAGCGCCTGCTGGCGACTTTGCGGGAGACGGGGAACTGACATGCTGTTATTCCTGGCAGAATATCTGACCCACTTCGCCGGCGGTTTCCAGGTGTTCCAGTACCTCACGCTGCGCAGCATCCTGGCGGCCGGAACTGCGCTGGCGATTTCGCTGCTGGTCGGTCCGGCGATGATCCGCCGCCTGAACCTCTACCAGGTCGGGCAGTCCGTCCGCAGTGACGGGCCACAATCGCACCTCAGCAAATCTGGTACACCGACCATGGGCGGCGCCCTGATCCTCGTCGCCATCGCCATTAGCAGCCTGCTGTGGGCGGACTTGCGCAATCCCTACATCTGGGTGGCTCTGGGCGTGACAGCAGTGTTCGGCGCGGTCGGGTGGGTGGACGACTACCGCAAGGTGGTAGAGCGGGATTCACGCGGCCTGCCGGCACGCTGGAAATACTTCTGGCAGTCACTGGCAGGACTCGCCGCGGCGCTCTACCTCTACCTTGCGTTTGATACCCCGGTCACCACGGAACTCTATATCCCGTTTTTCAAGGACTTTGCCTGGAGCATGGGGCCGCTGTTTATCCTGCTGACGTACTTCGTGATTGTCGGTGCCAGCAACGCGGTGAACCTGACTGACGGGCTGGATGGCCTGGCGATACTGCCCACCGTCATGGTCGGCTCTGCGCTCGGCATCATTGCCTACCTCACGGGTAACGTGAATTTCGCCGACTACCTGCATATTCCCTATGTGGCGGGCAGCGGCGAACTCGCCGTGTTCTGCGGCGCAATCGCTGGAGCCGGCCTGGGTTTTCTCTGGTTCAACACCTATCCGGCGCAGGTGTTCATGGGCGATGTGGGCGCGTTGGCCCTCGGCGCGGCACTGGGCACGGTGGCCGTGATCACCCGGCATGAAATCGTGTTCTTCATTATGGGAGGCATCTTCGTGCTGGAAACCGTCTCGGTGATCCTGCAGGTGGCGTCCTTCAAGCTGACCGGGCGGCGGATCTTCCGCATGGCCCCGATACACCATCACTTCGAGTTGAAGGGTTGGCCTGAGCCGCGGGTCATCGTGCGCTTCTGGATTATCACCGTCATGCTGGTCCTGTTCGGGCTGGCTACGTTGAAACTGCGTTAGGCGGGGAGTAGCTGAGTCAATGGCACAGGGTCTTATAGCAAGCAGCGGCGACGAGGTGGTTTTCGGCCTCGGCGCGACTGGCTTGTCCTGCGCACGTTTCCTGCATCGCAGCGGCCGGCGTTTCGTGGTGATCGACACCCGTGAGCAGCCCCCCGAGCTGGCCATGCTGCAGCGCGAGATGCCGGATGTGCCTGTGTTTGCCGGCGCCATACCTGACGCAGTCATCGAGCAGGGCGGGAGCTGGGTGGTCAGCCCGGGCATTGCACTGGACCACCCCATCGTGGTGCGGGCACTGGCGGCAGGCGCCACCGTGTGCGGGGACATCGACCTGTTCATGCGCGCCGCAGAGGCGCCGGTAGTGGGTATCACCGGCTCCAACGCCAAGTCGACGGTGACTGCGCTGCTCGGTGAAATGGCCGCGGCAGCGGGCCTCAATGTTGGCGTGGGCGGCAATCTCGGTGTGCCGGCCCTCGATCTGCTGGCACCTGAGCGCGAACTGTATGTATTGGAACTCTCCAGCTTTCAGCTTGAACGCGCGGCCAGCCTCGGTCTCGCTGTCGCGACCGTCCTGAATGTGTCTGCAGACCATCTGGACCGGCATGGCAGTTTGCAGCAGTACCACCAGGCCAAGCACCGGATTTTTCGCGGCTGCGCGCACGCCGTGGTCAATCGCGATGATCCGCTGACGTTGCCGCTGGTCGGTGCCGAAACCGCCGTGACCAGCTGGCGCCTGAAGGAGCCGGAGCTTCACGGCTTCGGCCTGCGCCAGATTGACGGTCAGGAGTGGCTCTGCCTCGGATTCGATGCCTTGCTGACCGTGGAAGAGCTCGGCATTCAGGGGCGGCACAATGTCGGTAATGTGCTGGCGGCGCTGGCCCTGGGTCATGCGGCGGGGTTACCCATGGCGGCGATGCAGTCCGCGGCACGCTCGTTTTCAGGTCTGCCCCATCGCTGTCAGCTGGTTGCAGAGCACAGCGGCGTGCGCTTCGTCAACGACTCCAAGGGCACGAACGTGGGCGCCACGCGCGCGGCTCTCATCGGTTTTGGCGCCGGACGCAATGTGATTCTGATTGCCGGTGGTGTTGGCAAGGGCCAGGATTTCCGCCCGCTGCGCCAGCCGCTGCAGGCCAGTGGCAAGGCCCTGATCCTGATTGGCGAAGCCGCAGGGCAGATAGCGGATGCCGCGGGTGACCTGCTGCCGATACAGCGTGCCGCAGACATGGCGGACGCGGTGCGCCGTGCTGCGGCCTGCGCAGCGGCAGGCGACGTGGTGCTGCTTTCACCCGCCTGTGCCAGCTTTGACATGTTCAGCGGCTATCCGGCGCGTGGCGACGCCTTTGTGCAGGCGGTCGCCGCATTGCGCGAAGGAGTGGACGCATGAGATTGGCTCAGCCCCTGCACTTCGCCGTCGATCCCGCGCTGTTCCTGCTCGCACTGTCACTGCTGCTGGTGGGCCTGGTCGCCATCGGCTCCGCCTCAGTCGAGTACGCGGACTGGCACTACCAGGACGCGTGGCAGCTGACCCGGCGTCATTTGGTCTATATCGTCATTGCCGTCACGGCCGCCGCAGTGGTGTACCGCTTTCCCTCCAGCTTCTGGCTGAGGACGGGTTGGATGTGGCTGTTGGTCGGACTTGGCTTTCTGGTGCTGGTGCTGCTGCCGGGGATCGGCAAGGAAGTGAAGGGCGCCCAGCGCTGGTTGCCTCTGGGGCCGTTCACCTTCCAGCCCTCCGAGTTCGCTAAACTCACCGTGGTGGTGTACCTCGCGGGCTACCTGGTGCGCCAGGCGCGGGAGGTCCGTGAGCAGTGGAGCGGGTTCTTCAAGCCCATGGGCGTGTTGGCACTGGTCGCCCTGCTGCTCCTCGCCGAGCCCGATTTCGGTGCCACGGTGATTGTGGTGGCCACGTCGTTCGGCATGCTGTTCCTCGCCGGGATGAAGGTCACGCACTTCCTGACCATTGTCCTCGCCAGTCCCATCGTCGTGGGTGCACTGGTCTTTGCCGCGCCCTATCGCATGCAGCGGCTCACCTCGTTCACCGACCCCTGGGCCGACCCCTATGGCAGCGGCTTCCAGCTGATCCAGTCCCTGATTGCGTTCGGGCGTGGTGAGTGGCTCGGCGTGGGGCTCGGCAACAGTGTGCAGAAGCTGTTCTACCTGCCCGAGGCGCACACGGACTTTGTCTTTTCCATCTGGGCCGAGGAGACCGGATTTGTCGGCGCCTTCGCCCTCATTCTCCTTTTCACGGCGCTGATCGCCCGCATTCTGTGGGTCGCCCGGCAAGCCGAGGCTGCGGGTCAGCTGTTCGGCGCCTACGTCTGCTACGGCGTGGCCCTGGTGTTTTCCGGGCAGGCCTTTGTGAACATGGGCATGAGTGCCGGCCTCTTGCCCACCAAGGGCCTGACCCTGCCTTTCGTCAGCTATGGCGGCACCAGCCTGATTATCTGCTGCTGCATGCTCGCGCTGGTGCTGCGCATCGGCAACGAATTGCCCAAGGCGGCGCCCCGCGCGCCACGTAAAGGGGGTGCCGGATGAGTGAGGCGCCTCTGGTTCTGATGATGGCGGGCGGCACGGGCGGACATGTCTATCCGGCGCTGGCCGTGGCCGACACCTTGCAGGCGCGCGGCTACCGCATCGCCTGGACAGGTACAGACCGCGGGCTGGAAGCGCGGGTCGTACCGGCGGCGGGATACCCGCTGCACCTGCTCCCGGTGCGCGGTGTGCGTGGCAAGAACCTTGCAGACACGGCGCTCGGCGCGGTGTTGCTGCTCTGGTCCTGTCTGCGCGCGGTACACCTGGTGTGGCGTCTCGCGCCGTCCTGCGTGGTGGGCATGGGTGGCTACGTGGCGGGCCCCGCGGGTCTGGCCGCCTGGTTGCTGCGCAAACCACTGCTGATTCATGAGCAGAATGCGGTGGCGGGTACCACCAACCGTCTGCTGGCTCCGTTGGCCAGCCGGGTAGCCGCGGGTTTTCCGGGCGCATTCCCGGCCCAGCGTGCGGTGACCGTGGTGGGTAACCCGGTGCGCCGCTCGCTGCTTGAGGCGGCCGACAAGCAGCTGTGGGATTACCACGGCCAGCGCCCGCTGCAGGTGCTGGTACTGGGCGGGAGTCTGGGAGCGCAGCCGCTGAATACACTGCTTCCTGAAGTGCTGCGCCATCTGCGCAAACGACTGGGTGATGACGCGGTGCGCATCTGGCATCAGTCCGGGCAGGCGCACGTGGAGAGCCTGCGCGCCGACTATGGCGCATTGCTGGATGAAGGCGTGCAGGTCAGTGACTTCATTGAGGATATGGCGGCGGCCTACGCCTGGGCAGATGTCGTGATCTGCAGGGCAGGTGCGTTGACGGTGGCCGAACTCGCCATTATGGGCCGCCCCGCATTGTTGATACCGCTGCCTCACGCCATCGACGATCACCAGACGGCCAATGCGCGCGCGCTGTCGGATCGCGGTGCCGCGCTGATGTTGCGCCAAGCCGACCTGTCGCCCCGGGCGGTCGCTGCGACGCTGGCTGGATACATCGGCAACCCAAAGCGCCTGGCGGCGATGGCGGCGGCCGCCTCCGCCGCGGCGCAGCCGCAGGCGACAGCGCGGGTTGCCGATCTTTGCGAGGAGCTGATGCGCCATGACTGAACGCAGCGCCTATACCGTACCGGAAATGCGCCGGATCCGCAGGATTCACATGATTGGCGTAGGGGGCACCGGGATGAGCGGGATCGCCGAGGTCCTGATGAACCTGGGCTATGCGGTGTCGGGCTCCGACCTGCGTCCCAGTTCCGTGACGGCACGCCTGCAGCAGCTTGGCATCGAGGTGTTTATCGGCCACGCCGCGGAACACGTGCGCGACGCCGACGTGGTGGTCAGTTCCAGCGCCGTACGCGCCGACAACCCGGAAGTGGTGGCGGCTCGTGCAGCGCGTGTGCCGGTTGTTCCTCGGGCTGAGATGCTCGCGGAGCTGATGCGCTATCGTCACGGTATCGCGGTGGCGGGCACCCATGGCAAAACCACGACTACGAGCCTGATTGCCGCGGTGTTCGCCGAGGCGGGCCTGGATCCGACCTTTGTCATCGGTGGCCTGGTGAATTCCGCCGGTAGCAACGCGCAACTGGGAGCCAGTCGCTTCCTGGTGGCCGAGGCGGATGAAAGCGACGCGTCCTTTCTGCACCTGCAGCCGATGGTGACCGTCGTGACGAACATTGAAGCAGATCACATGGAAACCTACGGGGGTGACTTTGCGACCCTGCGCAGCACCTTCCTCGAATTCCTGCACAACCTGCCTTTCTATGGCCTCGCCGTGCTCTGTATCGATGATCCGGTGGTTGCCGGGCTACTGCCGGACCTGTCTCGCCAGTTCCTTACCTATGGCTTCGATGAGGCGGCGGACTACCGCATCATGAACGTGCACAAGCAGGGGCTGACCACCGAGTTCACAGTCTCGCGCCCCGGTGATCTGCCGCCGCTGTCGATACAGCTGAATATGCCCGGCGAGCACAACGTGCAGAACGCGACAGCGGCGATTGCCGTTGCCTGCGATGAGGGTGTGGATGACGCCGCGATTCAGCGCGGCCTCGCGGGGTTTGCCGGTGTCGGGCGTCGTTTCAGCGTGATGGGTGAACTGCGTGTGGCGGGCGGCAATGCACTGCTGGTGGACGACTACGGGCACCATCCGACGGAAGTACGGGCGACGCTGGAATCTGCCCGGCAGGCCTGGCCTGATCGCCGCGTGGTCATGGTGTACCAGCCGCATCGGTACTCGCGCACACGTGACCTGTACGAGGATTTCGTGGCGGTGCTGTCGCGCTGTGATGCGCTGCTGCTGCTGGATGTGTATCCGGCGGGTGAGGAGTCGATTCCCGGCGCCGACAGCCGCAGCCTGACGCGGAGTATCCGGCAGCGCGGGCAGGTGGAACCGGTGTTTGTGGAGAGCATTGACGAAGTCGCCAATGTCTTGTGTGGAATTCTGCGCGATGGCGATGTCGTGATTACCCAGGGCGCGGGCAACATCGCGCGACTGGCGCAGGACCTCCAGGCGCTGGGCAGCCTGGCGGAGGTGCGCGCATGAGTTGGCAGCAGGCGAGTTCAGGGCCGATGGCCGTGCTGCTGGGCGGTCGTTCTGCAGAGCGTGACGTATCGCTGCAGACCGGCGCAACCATCGTCGCCGCGTTGCAGAGCCTGGGGTGTGAGGTGCGCGCTGTTGATCCGTCCACGGCTGGCTGGGTGGCGCAACTCGAGGATGTGAGCTTTGCCTTCAACGCGCTGCACGGCCCCGGCGGTGAGGACGGCGTGATTCAGGGCGCCCTGGAAACATTGCAGATTCCCTACTCGGGTTCCGGGGTGCTGGGTTCGGCGCTGGCCATGGACAAGCAGCGCAGCAAGCAGCTCTGGCAGGGTGTGGGGGTCAGCACCGGCGGCTTTGTGGTGCTGGAAGCCGGCAGCGACTGGGACGCGGTCATCGCCCGTTTCGGCAAGGTGTTCGTGAAGCCGGCCTGCGAGGGTTCCAGTGTCGGCATGGCGCCGGCGGCGACCGCAGAGGCGCTGGCACAGGCCTGGCGCACGGCATCGGCCTTCGGCGGAACCGTTCTGGCCGAGCAGTTCATCGATGGTCCCGAGTACACGGTCGCGGTTCTGGGGGACAGCACGCTGCCGTCGATCCGTATGGAAACTGATCGGGAGTTCTACGACTACGAAGCGAAGTACCTGTCGGACGAGACCCGCTACCACTGCCCCAGTGGCCTGAGCGCCGAAGATGAAGCGGAAGCCAGCGCGCTGGCACTGGCCGCGTTTCGCAGCCTCGGCTGCTCAGTCTGGGGGCGCGTGGATTTGATGCGCGACCGCGATGGCCGCTTTTACGTGCTGGAAGTGAACACCATCCCCGGTATGACATCGCACAGTCTTGTGCCGATGGCGGCGCGCGCGGTGGGGATGTCCATCGAGGCTCTGGTGCAACGCATTGTCGAATTGAGCTGGGAGGGTCGTGCGCATGGTTGACACGCGCAGGACCGCCGCACACCGGCGCCGCGGCTCCGCAGGAGCGACCCGTCGTCGCGCCGTGCGCCCGCCGCGACCGGACATGCGCCCGGGACTGCGCCTGCTCGGTGGCTGGGTAAACCGCCTGCTGATCCTGCTTGGCGTCGGTGTGGTGTGCGTGGTGGGCCTGCGCGGCTGGATTGCCCTGCAGGAGCTTCCGGTGCAGCGCATTGCCGTGACGGGCAATTTGCATCGCACCCAGACCGAAGTCGTGCAGGACATGGTACAGCCCGCGCTGGTGGGTGGGTTCCTGAGTGCCAACCTGGAGGACGTGCGCGCGCGGCTGCAGGCGCTGCCCTGGATCTACCAGGTGAGTGTGCGCCGGCGCTGGCCCAGCACGTTGGAGATCAATGTGCAGGAGCAACTGCCTATCGCGCGCTGGGGGCAGGGCGGCTTTCTCAACCACGAGGGTGAGGTGTTTCAGTCGTCCAGCGTGGCAGGCGAGGCATCGCTGCCGAGACTTGAGGGGCCCGCCGGCTCTGCACGTGAGCTGATTGTGAGCTATCAGCAGCTGGGCGAACTGCTGCAGCCGCTGGGCCTGGTCCTGCATGCCCTGTCGCTGGATGAGCGCGGGCACCTCAGCGCCGAACTCGACAGCGGCACGCAGTTGGCACTGGGGAATGTGGACTTCGGCGATCGCCTCGAGCGCTTTGCAACGGTGTACCGACGCGAGCTGGCTGCGCGCTGGGATGAGGTCGAGCGCGTAGACCTGCGCTACGAGAGCGGCATGGCGGTAGCCTTCCGCGAACCCGCGGTTGACGCCGCGCAACTGGCCAGCGTGGCCGAAAAATAATTCAGTGGGGAGTATCACTGCCATGGGCAGCGTTCAGGACAAAAGGATGATCGTGGGACTGGACATCGGCACCTCGAAGGTCGTCGCCCTCGTCGGCGAGATCGGCCCAGAGGGGGGGCTGGAAGTGGTCGGCATCGGCTCACATCCGTCCAAGGGCATGAAAAAAGGCGTGATCGTCAACATCGAGTCCACAGTGCAGTCTATCCAGCGCGCCGTCGAAGAAGCCGAGCTGATGGCCGGCTGCCAGATCCACTCGGTGTACGTGGGTATCGCAGGCAGCCACATTCGCAGCCTCAACTCCCATGGCATTGTGGCCATTCGCGACCGCGAGGTTCAGCCGCCGGATCTCGAGCGGGTACTTGATGCGGCGCAGGCCGTCGCTATTCCTGCTGACCAGAAGGTGCTGCATATCCTGCCCCAGGAATACGTGATCGATAACCAGGAAGGGGTCAAGGAGCCACTGGGCATGTCCGGCGTGCGCCTTGAGGCCAAGGTCCACCTCGTCACCTGCGCAGTCAACGCTGCCCAGAATATCGAGAAGTGCATTCGTCGCTGTGGCCTGGAAGTGGAAGAGGTGATTCTCGAGCAGTTGGCCTCCAGCTACTCGGTGCTTACGGAAGACGAGCGGGAACTGGGCGTCTGCCTGGTGGATATCGGCGGAGGCACCACGGATATCGCCATATTCACCGAGGGGTCTATCCGCCACACCGGGGTGATTCCCATCGCGGGCGACCAGGTGACCAACGACATTGCCACGGCGCTGCGCACGCCCACCCAGCATGCCGAGGAGATCAAGATCAAATACGCCTGCGCCCTGACCCAGCTGGCTGGCCCTGATGAAACGATCAAGGTGCCAAGTGTCGGTGACCGGCCCCCCCGCGATCTGTCACGGCAATCGCTGGCGGAGGTGGTGGAGCCGCGCTACGACGAACTGTTCACCCTCATTCAGGGCGAACTGCGCCGCAGTGGCTATGAAGAGGCCATCCGCGCCGGTGTGGTGCTCACCGGCGGCACGTCGAAGATGGAAGGCGTGGTTGAGTTGGCGGAAGAGATCTTCCACATGCCGGTGCGGGTGGGTTACCCGCAAACGGTCAAGGGGCTGAACGACATCGTGCGCAACCCGATCTATTCAACCGGCGTGGGCCTGTTGCAGTACGGCCAGAAGCAGGCCGGCGAGCGCGCCGGCAGCGCCCAGCGCAGCGTTGCCAGCGGTGAGGGCCTGGTGGCGCGCCTGCGCAACTGGATACAGAGCAATTTCTAGAATTTTTTGCGGTAAACCGTCACGCCACGGCGTGGCCACATAAAGGAAAGGGGAGAAACGCTATGTTTGAACTTATCGACAACGTACCACAGAACGCGGTCATCAAGGTTATCGGTGTTGGCGGTGGCGGCGGCAACGCGGTCAAGCACATGATCGAGAACTCAGTTGAAGGCGTGGACTTCATCTGTGCCAATACCGATGCGCAGGCGCTTTCGGACATCCGTTCGAAAACCGTGCTGCAACTCGGTGGTGCCATCACCAAGGGCCTGGGAGCCGGAGCGAATCCGGAGATCGGTCGCGCGGCGGCGCTCGAGGATCGTGATCGTATCGCCGATGCGCTGCGCGGCGCCGACATGGTGTTCATCACCGCGGGTATGGGTGGTGGCACGGGTACTGGCGGCGCGCCGATTGTTGCGGAAGTGGCGCGTGAAATGGGTATTCTTACGGTGGCCGTGGTCACGCGGCCGTTCCCTTTCGAAGGCAAGAAGCGGCTGGCGATCGCGCTGGAGGGTGTGCGGGAACTGCAGCAACACGTCGACTCTTTGATCACCATTCCGAACGAAAAGTTGCTGGAAGTGCTCGGAAAAAGTACCAGTTTATTGGATGCCTTCAAAGAAGCGAATGATGTATTGTTGGGCGCAGTTCAGGGTATTGCCGACCTGATCATTCGTCCCGGCATGATCAACGTGGATTTTGCCGATGTGCGTACGGTCATGTCCGAGATGGGCATGGCGATGATGGGAACCGGCTCTGCCCGCGGTGAAAACCGCGCCCGCGAGGCGGCAGAGCGTGCGATCAACAGCCCTCTGCTGGATGATATCGACCTCCGGGGGGCGCGCGGTATTCTGGTGAACATCACCGCGGGTCTGGATCTGTCGCTCGGCGAGTTTTCCGAAGTTGGCGACACGATCGAAGAATTTGCGTCGGATGACGCGACAGTAGTGGTCGGCACCGTGATTGACCCGAACATGACCGACGAGCTCAAGGTCACGGTGGTGGCGACAGGTCTGGGCAGCGAGGTGGCACGTGCGACGCCGCTGCAGGTAGTGGGCACAGCGCCGCGTGCAGCGGTTGCAGCAACGGATGAAGAGCCCGATTACCGTGATCTGGAGCGGCCGACCAAGATGCGTCGCGCCATGTCAGCCGGTGGTGAGGCCGCCGCGATGGCGAGTGACGATTATTTTGACATCCCCGCATTTTTGCGGCGCCAGGCGGACTGACGAGGCATAGCCGACACACCATCGGCTGCCGCGGACGGTCCGGGGCAGAGGAGATGGTGAAGGTATGATTCGACAGCGCACATTACGCAATGCCATCAAGGCAACGGGCGTCGGTTTGCACACGGGTGAGAAAGTGTATCTCACCCTGTCGCCTGCCCCCATTGATGCAGGTATTGTATTCCGGCGCGTGGACCTCGACCCCGTGGTCGAAATCCCCGCGCGCGCCGAGAATGTGCGGGAGACCACGCTCTCGACCACGTTGATCGCCAATGGCGAGAAGGTGTCGACCGTGGAGCACCTGCTGTCGGCGATGGCGGGGCTGGGCATCGACAATGCCTTTGTCGATGTGAGCGCGTCGGAAGTGCCGATTATGGACGGCAGTGCGGGTCCGTTTGTGTTCCTGATCCAGTCCGCGGGTATCGAGGAACAGAACGCGGCGAAGAAATTCATCCGCATCAAGCGTCCGGTCACGGTGGAAGACGGGGACAAGACAGCCAGCTTTCTCCCCTTTGATGGCTTCAAGGTCTCGTTTTCCATCGAGTTTGATCACCCCGTATTCCGCGAGCGGTCACCGCACGCGGAAATCGACTTTTCCAGCACTTCTTTCGTCAAGGAAGTAAGCCGCGCGCGCACCTTCGGATTCATGCACGAAATCGAATACCTGCGCTCCCAGGGGCTGGCCCGTGGCGGCAGCGTGGACAACGCCATTGTGGTGGACGAATACCGCATCCTGAACCAGGATGGCCTGCGCTACGACGACGAGTTCGTCAAACACAAGATTCTCGATGCTATCGGCGACATCTACCTGCTCGGCTACAGCGTTATCGGCGAATACCGGGCGCACAAGTCCGGTCACGCACTCAATAATGCCTCCCTGCGGGCCCTGATAGCCCAGCCGGATGCCTGGGAAATGGTGACCTTCGAAGATGAGGCCACCGCGCCGATTTCCTACTCGCTGAGCCCCGCCGCCGCCTGATACTTCGGGCGCCGGGCAGCCATGCCCCGCGCCGTTGCCGTCGGCGGCGCAAATTGCTATTGGTAATATTCCCGTGACTATGGCACACTCGCGCGTCAGTTCATTGCAACCGGTTGCCAATGAAGGTCATCCTGATAAGCCGCAAACACGGCGGGTCCCGCTCTCTCGAGCTGGGCCGCTGGTCACGCGCCCTCCTGTCCCTGTGCTGTCTCGGACTGCCGCTGGGCATGGTGGCACTGGGCTACTTCGTCGGTCAGGAGTCTCAGGCGCGTGACCTGCGCGACAATTCCCTGGACAGCCTGCAGGACGAGCTTGCCACCCAGTCAACGGAGCTGGAGGACCTGCGTCTCGAGGCTGAGCGCAAGCTGCAGGCCATGACGCTGAGTCTGGCGGAGCTGCAGGCGCGAATGACACGCCTCGACGCCCTCGGCGAACACCTCACGGCCATGGCCGATCTGCAGGACGGCGAGTTCGATTTCAGCCAGCCCCCGGCGGTCGGTGGTCCCCTGGCAGCTGATTTTAGCGTCGAGTACCTGGCGCCCGACCTCACGGGTGAGTTAGAGCACTTTGCTGAACGCCTCACGGAGCGTGAACAGCAGCTGGAAATCCTTGAGTCACTGCTCACCCACCGCAAGCTGGATGAGGAGGCTTGGGTGTCCGGCCGTCCCGTGGAAAAGGGTTGGGTGTCGTCCGGTTTTGGTGTGCGTGCGGATCCCTTCTCGGGCAAGCGTTCCGCACACTACGGTATTGACTACGCCGGCAAGGCCGGGTCCAACGTCATCGCGGTGGCGGGCGGCGTGGTGACGTTCTCTGGCAATGACCGCAACGGCTACGGGATGATGGTTGAAGTCTCCCACGGCGACGGTCTGGTCACGCGGTACGCCCACAATCAGTCCAATCTCGTGGAGCCCGGCGACCTCGTGCGCAAGGGCCAGCCCATTGCCCTGATGGGCTCCAGCGGGCGCGCTACCGGTCCCCACGTGCATTTCGAAGTGTACAAGCACGGCCGTCCTGTCGATCCCTCCAGCTACGTGCGTCGCACCCGACGCTGAATCACCCATCGCGCAAAATTCGTCTCCCGCCGGGTATCACATCGGGCGGGTGAAGCCCTGATGTCTAACGCAGTGACCCCTTAATGATTACGACTACGATGAAGAAAATCTTCGGCACCCGAAATGATCGGGAGCTGAAGCGCCTTGGCAAGATCGTCCGCAAGATCAACGCACTGGAAGAGGCTATGCAGGCGCTGGACGATGCCGCCCTGGCGGCCAAGACCGGCGAGTTCCGCCAGCGCCTGGCGGATGGCGCGACGTTGGACGACATTCTGCCCGAGGCCTTCGCGGTCACCCGCGAGGCGAGTCAGCGCACCCTGGGCATGCGGCATTTTGATGTACAGCTGATTGGCGGTATGGCGTTGCATGAGGGCAAGATCGCCGAGATGGGCACCGGGGAGGGCAAAACCCTGGTGGCCACCCTGCCGGCCTACCTGAATGCCCTGTCCGGCAAAAGCGTGCACCTGATTACGGTCAACGATTACCTGGCCGGGCGCGATGCGCAGTGGATGTCACCCCTCTACCGCTTCCTCGGTGTGTCTGTCGGTGTCGTACGTTCCGGCCAGACCCAGGAGCAGAAGCGCGAGGCGTACCAGGCCGATATCATTCACGGCACCAACAATGAATTCGGCTTTGACTACCTGCGGGACAACATGGCGTTCCGGCTCGAGGATAAACTGCAGGGCGAGCTCAGCTTTGCCATTGTCGACGAAGTCGACTCCATCCTGATCGATGAGGCGCGCACCCCGCTGGTGATTTCCGGTGCCTCTGAGGACAGCTCGGCGCTGTACCAACGCATCAACAAACTGGTCCCCTTGCTCAAACGCGATGTGGAAGGACAGGAGGGCCACTTCACGGTCGACGAGAAGCAGCGTCAGATCGAGCTGACCGAGATGGGCCACGAGTACGTCGAAGAGCTGCTCACTGGTGAGGGGCTGCTGCAGGAGGGCGACAGTCTCTACGCCGCGACCAACCTGAACCTGCTGCACCATGTGTATTCCGGCCTGCGTGCCCACGCACTGTTCCATCGGGATGTGGAGTACATCGTACAGGGCGATCAGGTGGTGTTGATTGACGAGCACACCGGCCGCACCATGACCGGCCGCAGGCTCTCCGAGGGTCTGCATCAGGCCATCGAAGCCAAGGAGGGCGTGCGTATCCAGAACGAGAGCCAGACCCTGGCTTCGACCACCTTCCAGAACTACTTCCGACTGTACAAGAAACTGGCGGGCATGACCGGCACCGCGGACACGGAAGCTTTCGAGTTTCGCCAGATCTACGGCCTGGAAGTGCTGGTGATTCCGACCAACAAGCCACGACAGCGTAAAGACCTGAACGATCTGGTCTACCTGACGCGCGAAGAGAAATTCGACGCCATTGTCACCGACGTGAAGGATTGCGTGGAGAAGGGTGCTCCGGTGCTGGTGGGTACCGCGTCGGTGGAAACCTCTGAAGAGCTGTCGCAACGCTTTCGCGCCGCGAAGATTCCGCACAAGGTTCTCAACGCCAAATACCATGAGCAGGAAGCGGAGATTATTGCCCAGGCCGGGCGTCCGGGGGTGGTGACGATTGCGACCAACATGGCGGGCCGGGGCACGGACATTGTGCTGGGCGGCAGCCTCGAGGCAGAGCTGGAGTCGCTGGGTGACGTGTCCGATGCGCAGCGCGCCGAGCTGACCGAGGCCTGGCGCCAGCGCCACGAGGCGGTGCTGGCTGCGGGTGGGCTGCACATTCTGGGTACTGAGCGACACGAGTCGCGGCGCATCGACAATCAGCTGCGCGGTCGTGCCGGACGCCAGGGTGACCCCGGCCTGTCGCGGT
>CAJXUQ010000019.1 GCA_913061145.1 uncultured Haliea sp. | reverse complement strand
ACACGTAAGGAGTCGTCGGCAGCGTCAGATGTGTATAAGAGACAGTTTCCGCGGTTTCCCCGCCGACCAGCGCGCATCCTGCCAGTTCACAGCCCTGGCCAATGCCGGCGACAACCGCTGCGGCGGTGTCAACGTTCAGCGCGCCGGTGGCGTAGTAGTCGAGGAAGAACAGAGGTTCGGCACCGGCGACCACCAGGTCGTTGACGCACATTGCCACGAGGTCAATGCCGATGGTGTCATGCACACCCATCTCCATGGCCAGCCGCAGTTTGGTTCCCACGCCATCGGTGCCCGATACCAGGACCGGCTGGCGATAGCCGGCGGGAATCTCACACAGTGCGCCAAAGCCGCCCAGTCCACCGAGCACCTCGGGGCGTGCCGTGCGCTGGGAAACATGCTTGATGCGCTCCACCAGTGCGTTGCCGGCGTCGATATTGACGCCGGCGTCCTTGTAGCTGAGGGTCTTGCCCTGGTTGTCTGTGCTCATGGTGTGCGGGGTCCGGTTCAGTTGCGGGCAGCTGTCGTTGCAGGGTGGCGTATTCTAGCCTTAATCGAGGGGCGATTCACGCCTGCGGCAATTTTCACGCTGAGCATCTCGCGGGCACCCGGCTGCTGTTACACTAGGCGTTTACCCAACACGCCGGAGGCCAACTTGCGTGCGCCCCTGAACTGGCTGGCAGCATTGCTGCTGCTCTTCGCCTGCAACGCCTGGCCGGCGGAGCTGGTCCGTGACCTGTATGTGGCTGACATTCCCGTTGCCGACCGCGGCGAGGCGGAGTTGGCGCGCGCCGCCGCAGAGGGGCTGGCCCAGGTGCTGGTGAAGGTGTCCGGGTCAGTGGATGTGCTGCAGCGGCAGGAGATTGCGCCGGTCTTGCAGGGCGCCCGCGCACGTGTGCAGCAGTACTCCTACAGCCGGGTCGATACGGGTACGGCGGAGTTGTCGGCACGGGTCGAGTTTGATCCGCTGCAGGTGCGTGACCTGCTGGTGAGCGCTGGGGCACCCATCTGGACCGCAACGCGCCCTGCAGTGCTGGTATGGCTGGTGGTTGAGGAGGCCGGTGAGCGCCGCTTTCTCAGCCCCGGTACGCATCCCGAGCTGACCGCTCAGCTGGCTGAGGGGTTCCGGCGGCGCGGGGTGCCGCTGCGGTTTCCGCTGCTGGACCTGGCCGACGCCGCGGCCCTGGATCCCGCCGAGGCCTGGCACCTGCCCTCGCCTTTGCTGGTTGCTGCGTCGACGCGCTACCGCGCGGGTGAGGTGCTGGCTGGGCGACTGGCGGTTCTGGCCTCTGGTGATGTGGTCGGCGACTGGGCGTACCTCTCAACGCAGGGTCGGCAGGCGCGCAGTGTGCCCCGCACAGAGCCAGGCCAGTTCATGCAGGCCGGGGTCGAGCTGGTGGTCGAGGACATGGCCGCACGCTACGCGATCAGTGGCGTGGAGGCGGGCGACGCGGTGTCGCTGCGCGTGCGTGGCGTGTCCAGCTATGCCGACTACGCGGCAATTATAAGCTGGCTGGAAGGGTTGGAACCTATCCGCCAGGCGCGGCTTACGGCGCTGGAGGAGGGTACCCTGACGCTGGCGATTGTTGCGGCGGCAGACAGTGCCCAGCTGGCGTCCATCATCGAGTTGAATCCGCGTATGCGGCCCGCGGCTGGCAACACCGTGGGAGGCTTGGAGTACCAGTGGCGCAACTAGAACCCGGGAATGCATTGCCGGTGCAGCGGTGGCCACTGGCGCTGGCGGCGCTGGTCGCGGTGGCGTTGGCGTTTTACCTGCTAAAGCCCATTCTGCTGCCCTTTGTGCTGGGTGCGCTCATCGGTTATCTGGGCGATCCCCTGGTGGATGCACTGGAGCGTCGCCGGCTGGGACGCACGACCGGCGTCTTGGTGGTGTTCGTTCTGTTTTCTGCGCTCGTGGTGTTGGGTGTGCTGGTTGCCGTGCCCCTTGTGTTGCAGCAGCTTGACGCGCTTGTGCAGAAAATACCTGTCTTATATCAGTGGGTTACAAAAAGTCTTCTGCCCTGGCTGCAGGAGCGTCTGAGTGTGCCGGCAGCCCAGTTGCCACAGATCGACTGGTCAGGGCAGCTCGCCGAGCACTGGCAGTCCCTGGGCAAGGTGACGGCATCAACGCTCAAGAGCATCACCGGCTCCGGGGCCGGTTTTCTCGCTGGCCTGTTCAATCTGGCACTGGTGCCCGTGGTGGCTTTTTACCTGATGCGCGATTGGGACATTCTGATGCAGAAGGCGCTCGGTATCGTGCCGGTCGCCTGGCACAAGAACGCGATAGCGCTGGTGAGCGAGGCCGATGAAGTGCTCAGCGCCTTCCTCCGTGGACAGTTCCTGGTCATGTGTTCGCTGGGCGTGATCTACAGCACCGGCCTGTGGCTGGTTGGGGTGCAGTTTGCCCTGGTGCTGGGCGTCGTTGCCGGGCTCGCCAGCATCGTGCCTTATCTGGGCTTTGTCGTGGGCATCCTCACGTCCTGCATACTGGCTTATGTGCAGTTCCAGGATTGGACCGTTCTGCTTTGGGTCGCCCTGGTGTTCGGTGTCGGCCAGGTGCTCGAGAGTGTCCTGCTGACCCCGGTGCTGGTGGGCGATCGCATCGGCCTGCATCCGGTGGCGGTGATCTTTGCGCTGATGGCCGGCGGGCAGATTGCAGGGTTTGTCGGCGTGCTGGTGGCACTGCCCGTGTCGGCGGTGATCATGGTCTTTGTGCGCCACGCCCTGGCCTATTACCGCGCCAGCCAGCTGTACAGCGGGGACTGAGGTCGTGACGGTGGCGCCGGCCAGTCAGCTGGCTCTGAACATGCGGCTGCGTGACGATGCTACCTTTGCCAGCTTTCTCGCCACCGCTGTCCACGAGCCGCTGCTGGCGGCGCTGCGCGACCAGAGCCTGGCCGCGGGGGAGCCGGCTATTTACCTGTTTGGCCCCCACGGCGGTGGCAAATCACATCTGCTGCAGGCAGCGTGCCATCTGATTCCCGCCCACAGCGCCTATTTGCCGCTGGCTGAATTGCAGGCAGCTCCCGCTGCAGAGTTGCTCAGCGGGCTGGAGCGGCAGGGCCTGGTGTGCATTGACGATCTGGACCGGGTTGCGGGCAACACGGTCTGGGAGGAAGCGCTGTTTCATTTTTTTAATCGTGCGCGCGAGCGCGGTTGTCGTCTGTTGTTCGCGGGCCGTAGCAGCCCCCGTCAGCTGGCCGTGACGCTGGATGACCTGCGCTCGCGTTTGGGGTGGGGGCCTGTGTTTCAGCTGCCCGCACCGGATGACGAGCAGCTGCAGGCCATCCTGCAGTTCCGCGCGCGGTGCCGGGGCCTCGACATGCCGCCAGAGGTCGGTCGCTTCCTGGTGAGTCGGGCGCCTCGGGGAATGGCTGCCCTGATGCAGGTGCTGGACACGCTGGATGCCCGCTCCCTGGCCGACCAGCGCGCACTGACGGTGCCCTTCGTGAAGCAGGTGCTGGGCGTCTAGGCGCTGAAATATTCCGCAATAAGACTGTGAATTTTTTAACCCCTCTGCGCTGGAGATTGGCGCCCGACTCTGTATCATTACGTAATGGCCAATGTTTAGGGGGCCTTGTCCGTTCAACAGGAGTACATGTAATGAAACAACAATTTCTCGCCGGCGTTGCCGCAGTGGCAACCGCCGCTTCCATGTTTGCTGCACCGGCCTCCGCGGAGGTTCCGCTGACCTTCAATGTGGGTATCGGACAATTCGTTTTTGACGGCGATCGCGCCTTGAAGGACACCGAGACCCCGGTCGTAGGCCTGGAGTACGCCTTCACTGACAACTGGGCGGCTGAAGTCATGTACGCCGAAGACAGCACGCGCTACAACGACGGTACCAAAACCGACGTCGCAGCCTGGCAGGTCGGCATGATGTACTACACCGGCAGCTACATCGGTGGCGGCAACCGCGTTCGCCCTTACCTGGCGTTCGGTATGGGTGAAATCGACATCGACGCCGACGTCTTTGACACCGTTGAAACCACGGCCAATGCGGGTGGTGGTTTGCGCTGGATGTTGACGCCGCGTTTCGGTGCCCGTCTGGATGCGCGCATGCTGCATAGCCTGGACGAAAGCGAGAACGATTTCCTGCTCACGGCTGGTCTCAACTTCTACTTTGGCAAGGTCGAAGCGGATCCTGAGCCTACCCGTGTTGCAGCGGCTCCGGTTGACTCCGATGGTGACGGCGTCACCGACGATCGCGACCAGTGCCCCGGCACGCCTGCTGGTACCCGCGTAGATGCGACGGGCTGCCCGCTGCCGGTCGCCCAGGTGGCGTCCATCAAGCTGAAGGTCAACTTCGACTTCGACTCCACCAAGGTGAAAGAAGTGTACTTTGGTGACATCAGCGAGCTGGCCGCGTTCCTGAAGCGCTTCAGCGACCTGCAGGTTGACGTTGAAGGTCACACCGACAGCGTGGGTCCGGAAAACTACAACCAACAACTGTCACAGCGTCGCGCGCAGGCAGTGGTTGACCTGCTGGTCAACCAGCACGGCATCAGCGCTGACCGTCTGGAAGCCGTTGGTTACGGTGAGTCTCGCCCTGTTGCGAGCAACGACACCAGCGAAGGCCGCGCCGAGAACCGCCGCGTAATGGCTACGCTGGAAGTTGAATACAAGGAGTAAGCCGGCGCCCTGACGCCGCAAGCGGTGGGGCGACTTTTCAGCGCAGCTGGAAGTCGTCCGCATCCAGGTGGCAGGGAAATCGCGTCCGGTACGCAAGAAGATCGGCACTGTTCAGTACGACGCTGACAGTGCCGTTTTCATTTGTCAGGTCCGCCAGCATGTTGCCGTCTGCCGCTATGGCGAGGCTGTCCCCCGCATAATCCACCGCTTTGGCATCCCTGCCGACCCTGTTCACACCTACCACGCAGGCCGCGTTTTCAATCGCCCGCGCCGGCAGCAGTGCACGCCAGTGCAGGCGTCTCGCTGCAGGCCAGTTGGCGACATACAGCACCAGATCGTAATCCCCCCGGTTCCGGCTGAACACGGGAAAGCGCAGGTCGTAGCACACCTGCAGCAGAATGCGCCAACCACGCCAGGTCACAGTGACCCGCTCCTTGCCGCCGGCATAGCGCTCGTGTTCGCCCGCCATGCGAAACAGGTGGCGTTTATCGTAGTGGGTAATGCCGCCGTCGGGAGTGACAAACAGCATGCGGTTGTAAACGGCATCGCCCTCGGTGCGCACGGCGATGCTGCCGGTGATGGCGCAGTCGTGTTGCCGCGCCAGCCGCTGCATCCAGCGCTCGGTGTCGCCGCCGGTTGGCTCGGCATTGGCCAGCGCATTCATCGAAAAGCCGGTGGTGAACATTTCCGGCAGCACCACGAGATCGCTGCCCGCTGCGCTGCGTTCAAGCAGCGCCTCGAGGTGCCGCCGGTTGTCGGCAGGTGCTTCCCAGGCCAGTTCACATTGCACCAGGGTAACCGTCAGATCTTGCATAGTCGCTCCGCGGCCTGCTGCAGCACGGCGTCCTGCTTGGCGAAGCAGAAGCGCAGCAGGTGCTGCTCAGGCGGTTGCTGGTAAAACACTGAAATGGGTATGGAGGCCACGCCAGGGTCCTTCGTCCACAGCTCACAGAGTTGGGCGTCCGGTGTGTCAGTGATGTCAGTGTAGTCGAGAAGCTGGAAATAACTTCCGGCGCTGGGTTCCAGGCGAAACGGTGAGCCCGTCAGTGCGCGGTTGAACAGGTCGCGCTTGCCCTGGTAGAGCGCAGCAAGGGTAAGCGGATAGTCCGGCTCCGCGCACATGAAGTCGGCCAGGGCCTGCTGCACCGGCGTTACCGCGACAAAGCAGACGAATTGGTGAACCTTGCGCAGCTCTGCCGTCAGCGCCGGCGGGGCAACACAATATCCGGTTTTCCAACCAGTCACGCCGTAGGTTTTGCCAAAGGAGAACACGGCGAAGGTGGCCGCGCGCAACGCGTCAAACTGCAGCGCGCTGTAGTGCACCCGGCCATCGTAGACCAGATATTCGTACACTTCGTCGCTCACCACCAGAAGGCCGTAATTCGCGACCAGTGCGTTCAGGGTTTCAAGATCCTCTTTTTCCAGCATTGCCCCGGTAGGATTGTGTGGCGAGTTGACCACCAGCATGCGCGTGCGGCGGCTGATTGCGGCTTCGACCCGCGCCCAGTCCGGTCGAAAGGTACCCGGGGTAAGAGGTATGTGAACCGGTACGCCCCCCGCGAGGAGCACCGCCGGTCGATAGCTGTCGTAACAGGGGTCGAGCAGGATGACTTCGTCACCGATGCTGATGGAGGCGGTGATCGCGCAGTAGATGGCCTCCGTCGCGCCGGGCAGCACTGTGATCTCGCTTTCCGGGTCACACTCGACGTTGCGGTGCCGCATCAGCTGTGCGGCAATCGCCTCGCGCAGCTCGGGCAGGCCTGCCATGGGCGCATATTGGTTGTGTCCCTCCAGGGCATGCCGTGCCAGTGCGCGCCGCAGGGCCTCGGGGGCTGGGAAATCGGGGAAGCCCTGCGAGAGATTGAGGGCGCCCTCCGCCTGGGCAAGGGCGGACATGCGCGTAAAAATGGTGGTGCCCACTGCTGGAAGTTTGGTCTGCAACATGGTCGACCTACAGTTGTGTGTCCAGCGGTAATTCGGTGGTGTTCTTGATCTCGGTCACCGCCATGTGGGAATGCAGTTCGCGGATGCCGGGGCTGGTGGTGAGCGTGTTGCGCACAAAGTCTTCATAGTGACGGATGTCGCGGGTGACAATTTTCAGCATGTAGTCCCAGATGCCCGTCATGGTGTAGCACTCCACGACTTCGGGATGATTGACGATTTCCGTTTCAAAACTGACCAGGTTCTGTCGCCCGGTGGCGGTCAGGTTGATCGTGGCGAACACCACCACATCCATACCCAACTGCGCGCGGTCCAGCAGTGCGACACGCCGCTGGATAATGCCATCCTCCTCGAGGCGATTGATGCGCCGCCAGCAGGGTGACTGGGACAGGTTTATCCTCTCGGCGATGCTGGCGGTACTTGTGGTGGCATCCCGCTGCAGGATTTTCAGTATCTCGACGTCCTGATTGGCGAGCTTAATGGTCATATTTGCCTTATTTTCTAAATAAAATGCATATTTTATTCATAATATGCCCCAAACGGCCGGAAAATCAAATAACAAATCCTCGCCGTCTGGCGCAGAATCTCACATCCGTGCAGGAGCAGCCGTCATGACAAACGATAACCCCAAGGCTCTAACCAAAGTGTCGCTGGACGACAAATACGCGCTGGACACGACCCGCGCGTACATGACCGGCATCGAGGCGCTGGTCCGGTTGCCGATGCTGCAGCAGCAACGCGACCGCCGCGCGGGTCTCAACACGGCGGGTTTCATTTCCGGATACCGCGGCTCACCCGTGGGCGGTGTTGATCAGGCCATGTGGAAAGCGGAGGCGTGGCTGAAACAGCACAATATCCACTTTCAGCCGGGTTTGAACGAGGACCTGGCGGCAACCTCGGTGTGGGGAAGCCAGCAAACCAACCTGTTTGCCGGTGCGCGCTACGACGGTGTGTTCGGCATGTGGTACGGCAAGGGGCCGGGGGTTGACCGCAGCATGGATGTCATCAAACACGCCAACGCCTTCGGCACCTCGCGTTTTGGGGGCGTGCTGGCGGTAGCCGGCGACGACCACGCCTGTAAATCGTCTACCCTGCCCCATCAGTCTGAGCACATGTTCATCGGCGCCTCAGTGCCGGTGTTGAGTCCGGCCAACGTGCAGGAAGTGCTCGATCTGGGTATTTTCGGCTGGGAGTTATCGCGCTATAGCGGTTGCTGGGTTGCGCTCAAGGCCATCACCGAGAATATGGACTCGGCGATCTCTGCCGACATCGATCCCAATCGCATCAACATTGTCCTCCCCGAGGACTTCCAGCTGCCGGCAGACGGGGTACATGCCCGCTGGCCCGACAAGCCACTTGAGCAGGAGCTGCGCCTCAACAAGTTCAAGATATACGCGGCGCGCGAGTTTGCCCGGGTCAACGGTATCAACCGCATTGTCATCGATTGTCCGAATCCGCGCCTCGGCATTATCACCACGGGCAAGGCCTACCTCGATGTGATGCAGGCGCTGGAGGACATGGGCATTGATGATGCGGTCGCGGCGGAGATCGGCCTGCGGGTCTACAAGGTGGGGATGCCCTGGCCACTTGAGCCGCGTGTAACCCACGACTTTGCTGAGGGGCTGGAAGAAATCCTGGTCGTGGAAGAGAAGCGCTCCATCATCGAAGACCAGCTTACCGGGCAGCTTTATAATTACCCTGTCGCAGCGCGGCCGCGTGTCATCGGTGAGTTTGATGAGGCCGGCAGGGACCTCCTGCCCAATCTGGCAGAGTTGACCCCGGCCATGGTGGCGCTGGCCATCGCCAGCCGGATTCGCCGCTTCTACCAGTCCGACAGCATGGATCGACGTATCCGCTGGATAGAGGAGAAAGAACGCTCCCTGGCGCAGCCGCGCGAGACCATTGAGCGCGTGCCGCATTTTTGCTCGGGGTGCCCACACAACACGTCAACCCGGGTGCCCGAGGGCAGTCACGCCCTGGGGGGTATCGGTTGTCACTACATGGCGACCTGGATGCCTGACCGGCAGACCCACACCTTCACACAAATGGGGGGAGAGGGCGCCACGTGGATCGGGCAGGCACCGTTCACCGATACCCGGCATGTCTTCCAGAATCTTGGGGACGGCACCTATTTTCACTCGGGTATTCTCGCCATTCGTGCGGCTGTCGCGGCGGGCGTGAATATCACCTACAAGATTCTCTATAACGATGCGGTTGCCATGACCGGCGGACAGCCACTGGACGGCACCCTGTCCGTGGGCGATCTGGTGCGCCAGGTCGCCGCCGAGGGCGTGCGGCGTATCGCGCTGGTCAGCGATCATCCGGAAGCCTGGAGTGGACAGTTCCACGGCATTACCGACTATTACAGCCTGCATGACCGCAGCGAACTGGACACGCTGCAGCGGGAACTGCGGGAGTTCGCTGGCACCTCGGTGATCGTCTACGTACAGACCTGTGCGGCGGAAAAGCGCCGCCGCCGCAAAAAGGGGCAGTTGGAAGACCCCGCCAAGCGCCTGTTCATCAACGACGCCGTCTGTGAAGGTTGTGGCGACTGCAGTATCAAGTCCAACTGCCTTTCGGTACTGCCCAAGGAGACGGAACTGGGGCGTAAACGCCAGATCGACCAGAGTTCATGCAACAAGGATTACAGCTGCGCCAATGGCTTCTGTCCGAGCTTTGTGTCCGTGGTTGGAGGCAGGCTGCGCAAGCCAGAAGGCGCCGCGGGCGGCGTTGAAGCCCTGTTTGACCCGCTGCCGGAGCCCCGCCTGCCATCACTGGAAAAACCCTGGAATACCGTGGTGACGGGTGTTGGCGGTACGGGTGTCCTGACGATTACGGCACTGGTGGCGATGGCGGCACACATTGAAGGCAAGGGCTGCGCGACCATGAACCAGACCGGGCTGGCACAGAAATTTGGCGCTGTGGTCAGCCATGTACGGGTCAGTGCACGGCAGGAAGATATCAAGGCAGTGCGCATTCCCGCCGGGGAAGCCGACCTGCTGCTGGGCTGTGACCTTGTCGTCACCTCCACATATGAGGCGCTCGGCAAGGTCGCGCACGGTCGCACGCACGCCGTGGTCAACGATGCTGAAGTGCCCACATCGGCTTTCATCCTGGATCCTGACGCGCGCTTTCCCACGGCTTCGATGAAGGCCAAGGTCAGTGACGAAGTGGGTGAGGCGTCTGCGTTTTTCATCGATGCGACAAGGATTGCCACACAACTGCTGGGCGACTCCATTGCCGCCAACCTGTTTCTGCTTGGCTATGCCTGGCAGCAGGGCCTGGTGCCGGTTTCGGCCGCTGCGCTGGAAGAGGCGATAGAACTGAATGCCGTCGCCGTCAATTTCAACAAGCAGGCGTTCCTGTGGGGGCGTCGCTGTGCAGATCAGCCGCAACGGGTGCTGGCCCTGGTGGAGGAACTGGCGCCTCGTGCAGTTCCCCGGCTCGAGCAGGTGGACGAGATTGCAGCCGATCGTGCTGCGCGTCTAACGGCGTACCAGGATGCCGCTTACGCAGAGCGTTACCTGCAGCAGGTGAACAGTGTGCGCGCCGCGGACCCGCGGGCGGAGGAGCCTGGCAGCCTGAGCGCAGTTGTTGCCAGGGCACTCTACAAGTTGATGGCCTACAAGGATGAGTACGAGGTTGCCAGGTTGTACAGTGATGGCGAGTTCCTGCGCAAGGTGCAACAACAGTTCGAGGGGGATTTCGAACTGCGCTTCAACCTGGCGCCGCCTCTGTTCAGCAAGCGTGACCCATCTACCGGCCACCTGATCAAGCAGGAGTTCGGCCCGTGGATGCTCAAGGCCTTCGGCTGGCTGGCCAGGCTGCGCCGGCTGCGTGGAACGCGGCTGGATCTCTTTGGTTACACGGCAGAGCGTCGTCAGGAGCGCGCGGACATCGATGACTACATCGCGCTGCTCGCGGAACTGCGCGCAGGTCTGAACCCGGACAATTACGCCACGGCCGTCGCTCTGGCGGCGCTGCCATCCCGCTTGCGCGGCTTTGGTCACGTCAAGGATCGCAACCGCGAGAATCTGGCGGAGCAGCGCGCTGCACTGCTGCGGCGGTTTCGTGGGGATACTGTGGATGCAGTCACCATCGTCAACGCCGCCTGAATACAGCCGGTAAAAAAGGGAACTCTTCATGAGCGTATTTTCAGCCCCCGCCTGGGATAGCCACGAACTGGTGGCATTTGGCAGCGATGCCGGTACCGGACTACGAGCGATTATCGCCGTGCACGATTCCACTCTCGGGCCTGGCGTCGGGGGCTGCCGCATGTTTCCCTATGCCAGTGATGCCGATGCCCTGCACGATGTGCTGCGCCTGTCCCGGGGCATGACCTACAAATCGGCTCTGGCCGGGTTGCCAATGGGTGGCGGCAAATCGGTCATCATTGGCGATCCCCGCCGTGACAAGACACCCGCGCTGATCAGTGCCATGGGCGATTTTGTGCATGCCCAAGGGGGCCGCTACATCGCTGCTGAAGACTCGGGAACCGGCGTTGAGGACCTGCGCAGAATGGCCGGGCGCACTCCCCATGTCAGTGGCATAGATGATAATGAGCATGGGGGCGATCCATCTCCGAGCACGGCCTACGGCGTATTCCTCGCCATTCGCACGGCAGTACAGCATCGCCTCGGCGTTGCCAGCACCGCGGGTTTGCGCGTGGCGGTGCAGGGCCTTGGCCATGTCGGTTATCACCTGGCCCGCCATTTGCGCACCGACGGTGCCGTGGTTTACGGTGCGGACGTCAATCCAGTAAACATCACACGCGCAAGTGACGAGTTGGGTGTGATACCCGTGGACCCCGCTGAGATCCTCCGCCTCGAAGTAGACGTTCTGGCGCCCTGCGCCATGGGCGCCGTGCTGAACGCGCAGTCAATCGACACCCTGCGTGCAGGTATCGTGGCCGGCGCGGCCAATAATCAGTTGGCCACGGGAGAAGACTCAGCGCGCCTGCAGGGCCATGGCATTCTTTACTGTCCGGACTTCCTGATTAATGCAGGGGGCATCATCGATGTGCACTACCAGCGTGCCGGTTTACCGGCGGACGCGAAGCGCGCGCACATTGAGCGCATTGTCGACACGTTGGCGGAAGTGTTGCATCGCGCAGATGTGACGGGGAGGCCATCCAACGAGGTCGCTGAGGCATTGGCTGTTGAGTACCTGCGCGATGCCGCGCGAGCACCCCTGGCTACTGCATTACCCAGTCAAGTAGCGTCTGCAGCGCGATAGTACTGGCCAGGCAGCTCGCTACGATGAGTGGTAAAAGGGCAGGGGAGGCTACCTGGTGTGCGCGACGCCGTTCTTCGGTTGCGCTGCCGGGGTGGATGCCTGAGCGAAACTGAAGCGGCGCTGGAGCAGTGTCGGGTGTGTGGTGTGCCATGCTGGGTCCCAAGCGTCAAAAGCACTAGGCTATCAGAGGCCCGTTGCGCCTACTGTAACGTTGGGTATCCGGCACCTGACCTGACCGGGACGAAACCCGGTCTCAAGCCACCCTGGCAATCCACTGCGTGACGGCCGCAATCAGCTCCTGGCGTGAAAAGGGCTTGCTGAGCATGTCATCCATACCAGCACTGAGGCACTTTTCCCTGTCTCCCTGTACAGAATTGGCAGTGACAGCAAGGATGGCAGGCTGCTGTCGCTGCTGCTCCCGGAGAATAGCGCGGATTTCGCGGGTGGCGTCGAAGCCGTTCATGACGGGCATCTGGCAGTCCATCAATATCAGGTCGAAGTCGTGCTGAGTCACCAGCGCGACCGCCTCTTCACCGTTTTCGGCAAGTGTGAGTTCGCAGTCAAGGTCTCGCAGGTGCGTTTGCACAAGACGCTGGTTCATCAGGTTGTCTTCCGCCAGCAGAATGCGCTTACCAGGCATGCTGCCGCCAACGTCATTATCCGTCTGTGCCGGCGCTGTGCTGCGTGTTGCCTCGGGCTCTTGTCTGGTCTTCTGTTCATCGAAGGGCTGCAGTGGCAGGTTTACTTCAAATCGAGAGCCGACCCCAAGTTCGCTGCTGACCGTTACCGTACCACCCATCGCGCTGACCAGATTGTAGACGATCGCCAGGCCCAGTCCCGTACCTCCGGCTCGGGCCGGTCCATCGGCCGTGACCTGGTAGAAGGGTTCATGCAGGTGAGCCAGCACACTCCTCGGCATGCCAATCCCTGTGTCGACGACGGTGATGTGCAGGCGCCAGTGATTCCTGTCCAGGTGCACCCCGGGTCGCGTCACGGACAGGGCCACCTCCACGCCACCCCGCTCGGTGAATTTGATGGCATTGCCAACCAGATTCTGGATCACCTGGCGAATCCTGATGGCATCGTTAAAGAAGCGGCAGGGAGCCTCTGCGGACAGACTGAACCGCAGCCCGATGCGTTTGCGCTCGGCCAATGGCCGCATGACCTTTTCCACCGGGCCGCTGAGGTCATGCAGTTCCAGGGGCATGGGTTGCAGCGCCAGGTTGCCGCTCTCGATGCGTGACACCTCGAGAATGTCACCAATCAACTCTGCGAGGTTGCGCCCCGAGGATTCCAGTGCATCGAGCTGGGAGCGCTGGTTCTCGTCCAGGACCGTCCCTTTCAGCAGCTCGGTCATACCCAGAATCACATGCAGCGGTGTGCGTATTTCATGGCTCATGGTCGCCACAAAGCGAGACTTGGCCTCATTGGCTGAGCTGGCGACCGCTGCCATGGTGAGCGCGGAATTACGTGATTCTTTCAGGGAACTCAGGGTGTCGAGCAATTCCTGCTCCCGACGTCGACGCTGCACCGTATGGGCGATGAGGTCGCTCAGCAGTTCCAGCAGCATGATCTCTACATCGCTGTACTGGCGTGCACTGCGCACCGAATCAAAGCCGATGAAACCGATACAGTTGTTGCCCAGAATCTCGGGGAATGTGGCCAGAGACCGAATGCCCTGGGGCTCGAGTATCATTCGCAGCGGATCATTCGGGGAGCGTCCGCGCACCGAGGAAACGATGAACGGCAGTCTGTTCTTGTGGTTGGTGGTCCACATTTCCAGTTCGTGGGTCGAAACGTCCTGCAGGAAGTCGATCTGGGGATCAATGCCCTGCGCGCACCATTCGTGGGTATTGCTGCAGGTTCCCCGCTCCCAGTCGTAGGTGAATCGGTAGCCTCGGTCGGCGCCGACATACTTTGAGGTATCCCCCAGTGCTTCAATGATGGTCGCGTCTATGTGTTCGATCGGCGCTTCAAGCAGCTTGATGGAGATAGAGATAATCAGCCGTTCAAGTTCAGACTTGTGCAATGTTTGTGTCCGTGCAATCTCCTCTTGTGTCACATCGCGCAGAAGAATCATGAGATCGCCCGGTGGGTGCCCCTCATCGGCAACGAGGCTGAGCACGCACTGGAGTTTACGCATTGCGCCGTCTGGTGCGGTGACCCGCAGCGGTATCTCTACGGTTTCCTGCGAGCCATGTTCCAGGTAACGGTTGAGACTGCGGATCGCACGTGCGCGATCTTCCTCATACACCATGGCCCAGAAATCTGCTTCGGACAGGACTGCGGTACTCGCCGGCAGCCCCAGTGCGGCGCACACCGCGCGGTTCAGCGCGATGGCGCCCTTGCCCTTGCGCCAGTGCATCGCGCCGAGCTCGCAGGCGTTCAGAGCCTCGAAAACAGCGCGTGTAACGGCCATGGGTCAGTCGCCTCCTGCTGCCGAAAGGTGTGAAGCGACCTGATCGCGGGTGTTCGCGCCCAGTCCGGCAATCTCTGTCAGCAGCTTGCTTCGCATATCGGCGTCTGCCGTGCTTCTGCAAAGCTCCTCGAGCTTTTCAAGTAGCGACGCCAGCGCGGTAGCACCGACGGTGCGGCAGGATGAGCCGAGCTTGTGCGCATGATGGCGCTGCTCCTCCAGGCCCATTGGCGACACAGCGGAATCGACCAGCTGCAGGAATTCCTCCAGTTGCTGCAGGAAGGTGATATAGAAATCTTCCAACACCTCCCAGTCGTCCAGTTCCAGGGCCCGGGGCAGGTGCCTGCTGTCGAAAACAGTGTGTTTTGCGCTCATGGTGCTGGCTCCCGAGAGGTATTCTTGCTGGCCCGGGCAGGCTGCAAGGCATAGCCCGTGCCGCGCACTGAACGAATGCGGTAGGTGTCGGTGAGCGATTTGAGTTTCTTTCGGCTGCGCCCTACCAGTACATCCATGGCGCGGTTCATGGAATCGAAGTCCCGGCCGTAGACGATGCTGTAGAGCTCACTGCGCTCCACCGGGTTGCCCGGATTGCGCATGAGTACCGAAAGCACCGCCAGCTCTTTCTCAGAGAGCGGCACTTCCTTGCCATAGGCGCCCAGCGTGCGGTGCAAGGGGTCGAGCTGCAGTGCCTCCCACTCAAGAACTCGGCTGGTTTGGTCGGTACTGCGTGCCCGTTGACTGCTTGCGTACTGACGTAACACCGCGCGAGTCCGCGCCATGAGTTCATCGATGTCGTACGGTTTGACAATGTATTGATCGGCACCTGCATCAAGGCAGGAGATGGTGGTACGCACTTCATCGTTGCCAGTCAGCATGATCACGGGAACATCGCAGATCGATTTTATCTGGCTGCAAAGCTGTAGCCCGTTAAGGTCCTGGGGGCCGAGAAAATAGTCCAGCATGATCAAGTCTGGCAGAGGCTCGCGTTGCAGCCGCTTCAGCGCACGGACAGAGGATTCGGCATATTCGCAGTCGTACTTGCGCACACCCAGTTGATAGCGCAATACCTTGCAGAACAGCAGGTCGTCGTCAATGATCAGAATGTTGGCCTCGGCCACGGTGGTTTCCTTGCTCTCTGCAGTAGATAGACTGCAATGATACGCGTTGTTACAGGTCGGGACATGCGCGACTTTGTAACAGTTTGCAAGTCTCGCGCGGCTGCGCCTGGGTGAGCCCGGTCATCTGTGTCGCGGTGCGTACAGCCGGAGCGGTTCTCCCGGGTGGCCGCCAGTTCGGGTCACAAAGTCAGTCGCTGGTAACGCCGTCCGAGCGTCCCCCTGGCACCGCATACTCGTCCGGGCCGAGTTCCAGGTAGCGCCGCAGGTAGTGTACGAGCAGGTAAAACGGGCCGGTGTCCAGCAGCGCGACTGTGGCTTTGAACAGATAGTTGCTGCCGATAAGCAGCAGCAGTGCCTGGAAGGCGATATCGCCGCGCAGGAAAGCGGCGCCGAAGGTCACGGTGATGACCATTACGGAATCGACCATCTGGCTCATCAGCGTGCTGAAATTGTTGCGCACCCACAGGTATTTTCCGCGGGTCACCCGTTTCCAGAAATGAAACAGCTGAACGTCGCAGTATTGCGCCGCAATGTACGCCAACATGGACGCAAAAACGGCACCGGACGTAGTGGCGTAGATCAGCTGATAGAGGCCGATGCTGTCGCTGACCACCTCGCCGCTGGGTAGCGTGACTGGCTGGGCCAGCTGCAGCACCTGCCACGGTGGCATCGCTTCCGGTCCAACTGAGGGCATGGTATCGCCCAGGAACAGCACAAGGAGAATGAAGAAGTTCAGGCCAAGGCCGACGCTCACAAGAAAATTGGCACGCGCCCGGCCGTAGAGCTCACAGACCAGGTCGGTGCACAGAAAGGTCAGCGGGTAGGGCAGAACGCCCACTGCCAGTGCCATGGGGCCCAGCTGAATAAAGCGGGTGATGCCGATCACATTCAGCAGCGTCATCGCACAGAGGAACGTCCCCGCCAGGATCAGGAAAACCCGCTCCCGGCGCTCCCATACGGTGACGGCGGCAGTCATGTCAGGCTTCCTTCTGTCCCAGGTTGGCGTGCAGTACCGCACCGTTGATCACCGGGTTGCTGTGTGACCAGACCACCAGCTCCGCAATCTCTCCCGGATCAATGAGTCGCCCAAAGGCGTTCATCCCGCCGATGGCAGCAACAACCTGCGGGTCGTTGCCGATGTGCGTGCGCAGCATCTCCGTGTCGGTGAAGCCGGGGCAGATCAACGCTGTGTGGACGCCCGTGCCCATGAGGTCTTGGCAGCTGGCCCGCATCATGCCCAGCTGCGCGTGCTTGCTCAGCACATAGCTGAAGGAGCCGGCAACCGCCTTCTCGGACAGGGTGGAACCGATATACAGCAGGCTGGAGCCTCGCGGCAAGGCAGGCAGCAACTGCTGGTTGATGCTGTTGACGGCGATCACGTTGGTTTCCAGGACCTCGCGCAGGCTGTCACTGCTGCAGTTCCCGGCCGTATCCTTGCGCATCTGACTGGCATTGTGCAGCAGGCAGACAGAGGCGCTGTCGCGCACGACAGGCAGCAGTGTATCGCAGGCGCTGGCAATAGAGCTGTCGGAAGCGAGGTCGCAGGCAATGTTCTCCACGCCGGGTTCAGGGCAGGCGCGTCGTGACAGGTTATAGACGCGGTAGCCGAGCGCCACAAAGCGTTGTGCCGTGGCGCGACCTATACCGACGCTGGCGCCGGTGATGATTGCAGTGTGCATAGATTCCCCCTGATGGTGCGCCCGCTGCGGTGGTGCCGCGGCGGGCGTTGCTGTCTGGTAATACGCAGGTCTGCCGGATTCAGTTTGCGCGCTATCGAGGCAGCGTTATTGTGCACCAGCGGTCCAGCCTTGCCTATTCTGCGTAGACTCGTGACAATGAATCAACATAACCGGGTTGGAAGTATCTCATGGAGCGCTTGACCACGCTGTACATTGACAAGGAGAGTCACAAGTTTTCTGCGGCGCATTTCACGATATTTTCCGCGACAGAACGCGAGCGTTTGCATGGGCACAATTACTCCGTCTCGGCAAAGATCGTGGCACCCATGGGCGACAACGGTTTTGCCGCCGACTACAACGTGTACAAGCGACGCCTGAAGTCGCTGTGCGATGCGCTTGACGAGTATCTTGTGCTCGCTGGAGACTCACCGCACCAGCGCATCGAAGATGCCGACGCTTATTACCGTGTGCATTTCGCCGGCGAGGAGATGCTTTTTCTCAAGACGGACACCCGGGTGCTGCCACTGCGCAACGCCACCGTGGAGGAGTTCTCCCGTTACCTGCTACAGCAGTTGCTGCTGGCCTCGGAGGGGGATGACCTGCGCGAAGTTGAGCTGTGTGTTGCCTCAGGGCCCGGGCAAAAGGGCTGCGCCAGCTGGCACAAGCCCTGAACCCGTTCCCTACGCCGCGATACCGCTGTGCCGGAGCAGCGGTTCGACCTCGGGCTCCCTGCCGCGGAAGGCCACAAACAGCGCCATCGCGTCCTGTGAGCCGCCGGCTTCAAGGATGTGACGCCGGAAATCGCTGCCGGTGTGCGGGTTGAAGATGCCTTCTTCCTCAAACCGTGCAAAGGCATCCGCGGACAGCACCTCGGCCCATTTGTAGCTGTAGTAGCCCGCCGCATAGCCGCCGGCAAAGATGTGGCTGAAAGCGTGCTGGAAGCGGTTTTCGGGTACCGCTGGAACTACCGCCACGCGGGCGCGCACATCGTCCAGCAAGCCCTGCACCGTGACCCCGGGTTTCCCCCACTGCTGATGAAGCTGGAAGTCAAACAGGGCAAACTCCAGCTGACGCATCATCTGCATCCCGGACTGGAAATTGCGCGCCGCGAGCATTTTGTCCAGCAGGGTCTGGGGCAAGGGCTCTCCGCTGTCCACGTGACCGGAGATGAACGCCAGTGCCTCGGGCTGGTAGCACCAGTTTTCGAGGAACTGGCTGGGCAGTTCCACGGCGTCCCACGCCACGCCGTTGATACCTGACACTGCCGCGACGTGCTGTGCTGTCAGCATGTGGTGTAATCCGTGCCCAAACTCGTGGAACAGTGTCACCAGCTCATTTTCAGTGAGCAGCGAAGGTTGGTCACCTACCGGGGCGGTGAAGTTGCAGACCAGATAGGCTGCCGGCAGCTGCAGGCCTTCGGGCGTCAGGCGTCGCACCCGGCAATCGTCCATCCACGCGCCGCCTCGCTTGTGGCTGCGGGCGTACAGGTCGAGATAGAAGCGCGCCAGCGTTTTCCCGTCCTGGCTGATTTCAAACAGGCGCACGTCCGGGTGATAGCTGTCGAACTCGCTCAGCTCGCTGACCGTGACGCCATAGAGACGTTGAACCACCTCGAACAGGCCACTCAACACGCGGTCGACAGGCAAATAGGGGCGCAGCTCTTCCTGCGCGATACTGAAGGTTCGCTGGCGCAGCTTTTCGCTATAGTAGGCTACGTCCCAGGGCCTGAGTTGCGCAAGACCGTGCTCGTTCTCCGCGAAGGCGCACAGATCCCGCCATTCAGCCTGCGCCTGTGGTCTGGAGCGCTCCGCCAGTTCGGTGAGGAACGCTATGACGCGCTCAGGGCTATCGGCCATCTTGGTCGCTAGCGAGCATTCGGCATAGTGAGCAAAGCCCAGCAGCCGAGCGAGTTCCTGACGCAGGTCGAGTATTTCGGTCATCAGCGTGCTGTTGTCAAACTCGCCGCCATGGGGGCCGATCTCGGAGGCGCGCGTTACATTGGCGAGGTAGACCTCGCGGCGTAGCTCGCGGTCGTCACAGTAGGTCAACACCGGGTATACCGAAGGGAAATCCAGTGTCAGCAGGCAGCCGTCAAGATCACGCTGTCGAGCGGCCTGTGCAGCGCTATCGAGCGCCGAGGCCGGCAGACCCTGCAGTTGCTCCGCAGTGACGTGCTTGCTCCAGGCGTTGGTGGCGTCCAGCACGTTATCGCTGAAACGGCTGCTGAGTTCGGACAGGCGCTGCTGTATTTCCCCGAAGCGTTTTTTGCCAGCTTCAGGGAGTGCGACACCGGCGAGTTCGAAATCGCGCAGGGCATAGCGTACAGACTGTTGCTGCGGCTGGCTGAGATCGGCAAATCCAGGGCTCTCCGCAAGCTCGCGGTAGGCGGCATACAGCGCAGCATTCTGGCCCACCCAGGTATGGTATTCGGAGAGCAGCGGCAGGCAGGCGTTGTAGGCGGATCGCAGTGCCTCGCTATTCAGGACTCCGTTCAAATGCCCCACGGGTGACCAGGCCTGCGCCAACTCGTCGTCCATGGCCTCGATAGGTGCAACCAGCGAGTCCCAGCTGCGGGGGCCGGGTTGGGCAAGCAGCCCGTCAAGTTCGGCCTTGTGGCGCTCAATGAGCGTGCGTATTGCCGGCTCAACATGCTCCGCGCGGATGGCAGAGAATGGCGGCAGGAGGTTCTTTTCCAACAGAGGGTTCGTCATAGTCCGGGGCTTCCTGAAAATTCAGGAACAGTTTAACGGATAGTGGTGGGGATGCGGAATGAATGCGATGGGCGGCTGATCGCGAAGGTTGCCGTTATTCGTGACTGGTTCGTCCGCGATGCGCCTGCGCCGATTGAATAACCGGCACTAGTCCTTGTCGGGGTCACGCCGTCTTTTCATCAGCGGCGCAAAGCCATCGTTTGCAGGGCGCGCGGTCGGAGGTTTGCGCGGCTTGCCCTTCGCTTTGGTATCCCGTGCGCGCACCTTCTTTTTGGCTGAGGGCGTCTTTTTCTTGCTGCCGCTGGCCTTGCCTGACGACTTCATCTTTTTGGGCCCCGCATAGCGCGCCTTCAGGCCAGGGAGCGAGCGCGGCTCCATCTCGATCTTCAGGTAGCGCTGGATGCTGATCATCAGGTTCCAGTCGGCAGCGCTGACCAGGGAGATGGCAGTGCCCTTGTGGTCCGCCCTGCCAGTGCGACCGGTGCGGTGCAGGTAATCGTCACCACTGCGTGGCAGGTCGTAGTTGATCACCGTGTCGATGCCCTGTATGTCCAGACCCCGTGCCGCCACATCGCTGGCGGTAACGGTGGTCACGCCGCCCTGCTCGAAGCGTGTGACAATGGCCTTGCGCTCCTCGGTGCTCATCTCGCCGTGCAGGCAGCCCGCGCGCAGGCCGTGGTGGCGCAGGTAATCAGCCAGCCGAGACGCCGTGCTGCGCTTGTTGGCAAAGACCAGTTGTTTGCGTCCACTGTCCTGTAGCAGTGCCAACAGCAGTTTGTCCTTGTGGTCCTGGCTGTCAGCGAGGATCCGCTGGTGATGAATACTTTCATGGGCGGCGCGAATGTCGCCGCAGCTTACCGCGACAGGGTCCTTCTGCAATGCTGCACTCATGTCGCCGAGCCCGCGCGCGTGCAGCGTGGCCGACAGCAGCAGGGTTTGCCGCTGCGGGGGGCAGAACGCCGCGATTTTAAGGACATCGTCCCTGAAACCCATGTCCAGCATGCGGTCCGCCTCGTCAATGACCAGTACGCGAAGGCCGCTGAGGTCGGCGCTGCGATGTTCGCAGTGTTCCAGCAGGCGTCCCGGTGTCGCTATGACGACCTCGGGATTTTTCCGCAGCAGGGATTTCTGGTACTTGAAGTCGGCACCCCCGGTAAGGGCATCCGCGCGCAGTGAGCTCTTGGCCAGCAACTGGCGACAGCTTTTCAGCACCTGCCGGGCCAGTTCCCGCGTGGGTACCAGCACCAGCATGAGGGTTCCGCCGCCCGTGGGTAGCGTGTTTCCCAGCAGGGCCTGCAGTCCTGGCAGCAGGTAGGCCAGCGTCTTGCCACTGCCGGTGGGGGCGCTCACACGCAGGTCGGCCCCCGACAGCGCCAGGGGAATAACGTCCTGCTGTACCGCCGTGGGCTGCCCGAAAGCCAGCTCCTCCAGCGCAAGTTGCAGGCTTCGGTCAAGGTCGAGGTTCTCTAACACATGGGTCATCTCGTGCCGCGGCGCGGGTGCTTTCCCAGCGCCTGTCAGGGAGTAAAGTGTATCACGTCGACGATGCATCCCCGACACGTGTGGTTAACCGTAACTAGTCGTTTCCTCTGCTTCGCTTGTTTGGCACACTAAGCCGTATTTACACGGGGAACAGACAGTCGCATGCACACTGGAACAGTAAAAGCGGTTCGTATCGAGGAAACGGGCGGGCCCGAGGTTATGCAGCTGGTGGATGTTGAACTGCCGCCGCCGGGGCCCGGTATGGTGACTGTGACGCAACAGGCCATCGGCCTGAACTTTATCGACACCTACCACCGCAGCGGCCTGTACCCGATCCCGCTACCCAGTGGGTTGGGCATGGAGGGCGCCGGCGTCGTAACCGCCGTCGGGGAGGGCGCCGAATTCGCCGTCGGAGACCGTGTGGCCTACTGCTCGGCCCTGTTCGGTGCCTACGCCCAGGCGGTGAACCTGCCGGCCTCACGGCTGGTCAGTATCCCCGATGGCATCGACTTCGAAACAGCGGCCGCGGCCCTCTTGAAGGGCCAGACCACCGAGTTTCTGCTGCAGCGGGTGTTCCCGCTCAAGGCCGGTCAGACCTGCCTGTTCCACGCGGCGGCCGGCGGCGTGGGGCTGCTGTTTGGCCAGTGGGCGCGCGCCATGGGCGTCACGGCCATCGGCACGGTCAGTTCAGCGGCGAAGGCGGAGCTGGCGCTGGCGCATGGCTATAGCCAGGTGGTGAATTACGCCGAGGAGAATGTTGCAGAGCGCGTGCGTGAGCTGACGGGTGGGCAGGGTGTGCCCGTGGTTTATGATGGCGTAGGCCGAGACACCTTCGATGCCTCGCTCGCCAGCCTGCAGCCGCGCGGCATGCTGGTCAGCTTCGGCAATGCGTCCGGCAAGCCTGAGCCACTGGATCTGCAAACCCTGGCCAACATGGGTTCGCTCTACGTGACCCGCCCCACGCTGCTGACCTATACCGCATCGACCGAAGACCTGCGCATGTCCTCTGCAGCGGTATTTGATCGTCTGCTGGCGGGTGAGGTGAAGGTCAGCATCGGCCAGCGCTACCCGCTGGCGGAGGTCGCTCGCGCCCATACCGACCTGGAGTCCCGCTTGACCACCGGCTCCACACTCCTGCTGCCATGAACGCTCCCCCGGGTGCCGAGGGCCATACGCGCGTGCTGCATGGCGAGCAGGTTCGACTGGAGCCACTGTCCCAGTCGCACGCACAGGGCCTCTTCCTGCGTGGCTGCCATGCCCCTGACTGGGCCTACATGCCGCGCAGCTGCTTTATCGATCTGGCGGATACGCGGCAGTGGATCGATGAGGCCGTTGCTGCGCCCGGTGAACAGGCCTGGGCGATTGTCGAGAACGCCAAGGGCAAGATCGTCGGCAGTACGCGCTACCTGAATATGTTGCCCGAGCATCGCAGCCTCGAGATCGGCTGGACCTGGCTGGGCCAGGAATGGCAGCGCACGGGCATCAACACGGAAACCAAGCTGTTGTTGCTCACCCATGCTTTCGAGCGGCTGCGCTGCCTGCGGGTGGAGTTCAAGGCTGATGCGCGCAATTTGCGCTCTCAGCGCGCGCTGGAGCGGATTGGTGCGATCCGGGAGGGTGTGCTGCGCAAACACCGCATTGTGCAGAACGACTTCTCGAGGGACTCCGTATACTTCAGCGTCCTGGACACCGAGTGGCCTGCCGTGAAGCGGCGTCTGGCGCAGCTGCGCGAGGGGCGCTGAGCGCCCTGGCTACTGCACCATTTCGTTTTCGCTGAAGCGGCCTTCGAACAACGCGGCGCTCAGGTAGCGCTCGCCGGAATCCGGCAGTATCACCACGACCATCTTGCCCACATTCTCGGGCTCGCGCGATACGCGGTCAGCAACAGCCATGGCGGCACCGCAGGATACGCCGGCGAGGATACCCTCCTGCTGCATGAGTTTGTGCGCCCAGGATATCGCGTCCTCGTTGCTGACCTGCTCCACGCGGTCGACCATGGACAGATCCAGGTTGGCAGGCAGAAATCCGGCACCGATGCCCTGTATCTTGTGCGGCGCGTGGGTCGGCTCAGTGCCCGCCTTGGCTGCGGTAATGACCGTCGTACTCGCGGGTTCGACCGCTATCGTCTGTATGGCCTTGCCCGCGGTGCCCTTGATGTAGCGCGAGGTGCCTGTCAGGGTGCCACCGGTGCCAACACCGGCAACCAGAATGTCAATTGCCCCCTCGGTGTCCTGCCAGATCTCCGGTCCGGTCGTGCTCTCGTGGATTGCCGGGTTGGCCGGGTTTTCAAACTGGCGCGCGCCCCAGTAACGCCCCGGGTCCGAGGCGATGATCTCCTCTGCCTGGGCGATGGCGGCGGGCATGCCCTTGCTGCCGTCAGTGAGAATGATCTCCGCGCCCAGCGCCTTCATCAGTTTCCGCCGCTCCAGGCTCATGGTGTTGGGCATGGTAAGGGTGCAGCCGTAGCCCCGTGCTGCAGCGACGAAGGCCAGCGCGATGCCGGTGTTGCCGCTGGTGGGCTCAACAATGGTCATGCCGGGCATCAGGCTGCCGTCCCGCTCTGCCGCCAGCACCATGCTGGTTCCGATGCGGCATTTTACCGACATGGCCGGGTTGCGATTCTCGAGTTTGGCGTACACATTGCCTGTGCTGATGTGGTTGATGCGAACCAGCGGTGTGCCGCCAATGGTTTCCGAATTGTCGTTGAAGATGCGTCCCATCGGTCTTGCTCCTGAAAAGGTGTCGGCAGCGGGCAAGGTTAGTCAACTGGCCTGTCCCTGTCCATCGGCGCCATCCTGTCGTCACGTGGCGGTCATCTCACTGTCACGCAACCGTCACGGTTTTATCTTTTAATGGCGCACCCTATAATCGAGGCGTTTCGCCCATCGGGCCGCCGCGGGCGGGGCGGGGTACATCGGGAGAGAGCATTGGCCGCAGGTTCACTGAGTCACAGCAGCGTCGCAGGCAAGGCGGTCGATGGGTTGCTGCGTCTGATCTCGGCCTTGACCCGCCCGCGCAGTGTGCTCTGGCTGCGCAGGGCGGTGGTACTGCTGGCCTGCCTCTGGATGTTGGCAGCGGCAGTGCAGCTGTTCTGGGCGCTGTTCCCGGTGGCGCCCGCGACCAGGCTGGAGGGTGCGGTGATCAACCCGCCAGCGCAGGTCATGGCAAACACAAGTAGCAGGGCGCAGGTGGATATTGAGGCGCTGCGTGGCTGGTCCCTGTTTGGTGAGCCCGGCGCCGTGGCGGACGTCGAGGTGGCTGAGGAAAGTGCCAGCGAGGTGCGCAGCGCGCGGGAGGGCATTGAGCGAGGGGCGCGAGAGAGCCGGTTGGAGCTCACACTGCGCGGCATTATCGCCTTCAATGCCGCCGGCGAAGGCAGTGCCGTGATCGAACACCGCGGTCGCCAGGCCATTTACTCGGTGGACGACGAGTTGCCGGTTGCCGGCAGAGTGCTCCTGGCAAAAGTCATGCCGGATCAGGTTGTGCTCGACAACGGTGGCACCTACGAGCTGCTACGCCTGTATCCACCCTCGGCGTTGGACGCCCAACTGACAGGCGCGCAGAACGGGGTGCCCCGCACCGCGCGTCCCGCGGCGTCCACTGCCACAGTGGTAGATCGTCGTACGGACCCCGAGTCCGCAGCACTGGCCGCAGAGTATCGAGACCAGTTGTATGAGGATCCACAGTCCCTCGCCGAGCTCGTGCGTATCAGCGCAGTGCGCGAAGAAGGCATACTCCGCGGCTACCGGGTGACACCCGGGCAGCACCGGAAGCAATTCGAACAATTGGGCTTTCGCCCTGGCGACCTGGTTGTTGCGGTAAACGGCTTGTCCCTGTCAGACCCGGCAAACACCATGCGACTCTATCAGGCCATGCGCTCCGCGAGCGAGGTGTCTTTCGACCTGCTGCGCGGCGCGGAGTCCGTGGCGCTGAGCGTGAGGCTTGATGATGCGTCGGCCGATCGGTGATAGAGTCACGGCTATTCAGTTAAGGACACAGACTCAGTGAGAATCATGTCGCGGGCACTGCGAGTACCGCTGTTTTATCTACTGGCCGCCCTGGGTGCGGCCACCGCGAGCGCTCAGGATTTTACCGTCAACCTGAAAGAGACTGATATTCAGGAGCTGATCAAGTTTGTCGCCGAGGCCACTGAGACGACCATCGTTGTGGACCCGGCGGTAAAAGGCAAGGTCAAGGTGGTTTCTTCCAAGCCTGTGTCGCGGGCGGAGCTTTATGATCTGTTCCTGTCCATCCTTGAAGTGCATGGCTACACCGCGGTTCGCTCTGGCGGCGTGGTGCGTGTCATCCAGAGCAAGGATGCCCGCTCGGCGCCTGTAACTGTGCGCGATGACGAAGGCCAGCGTGGCAATGATGAGTACGTCACCCAGGTCATGCGCCTGAAGAATATCTCTGCGGCCAAGCTGATACCCGTGCTGCGTCCCCTGGTGCCCCAGCAGGCGCACATGGCGGCCTATGCGCCGAGTAACGCGATCATCATTTCCGATGTCGCTTCCAACATCGATCGCATAGCGGCAATCATCGAGCGTATGGATCGCACGGCCACCCAGGAAACCGAGGTCATCAGGCTCCGCTACGGCGTTGCAGAGGATGTGGTGCGGATGCTCGATCAGCTGAACACCTCGGAGGCACAGCAGGGCACCGAGGTCGAGGTTATGCTGGTTGCAGATGCGCGCACCAACAGCGTGCTGGTCAGTGCCGACGAGCTTGAGCGCGCGCGCATGACCCGGCTGATCCGGTACCTTGACACCCCACTCGAGCAGAGTGGCAATGTGAAAGTCATTTACCTCGAGTATGCCAAGGCCGAGGAGGTGGCCGAGGTGTTAACCCGCGTCATGCAGAACATCGGTCGTGTCGATGCGGGAGAAGCGGGGCGTGCGCAGCGGGCAGGCGAGACCAGTGCCACCATCGAAGCCGACAAGAACACCAACGCCCTCATTATCACGGCGCCGACGGACAAAATGGCGGCGCTGGAGGCCGTGGTGGCACGTCTGGATATCCGTCGGGCCCAGGTGCTTGTGGAGGCCATCATCGTCGAGATGGAGGTGCGCGATGGCCAGGATCTGGGCTTGCAGTGGCTGTTTGCCAATGACAGCGGCTTTTTCGGCAGCAGTATCAGTGCCGACGACGCCCGTGCCCGTCGCATTGCGGGCGCGATATTGCCTGAAGACGGTGGCGACGATACCACCGGCGGCGTGACCACGGGCGACTTCAACGTGGGTGCCCTCGCCGGGGCGCTGGCGCAGTCACCGGGTGTGTCCCTCGGCTGGGGGGTGATCGACGATGACCTGTCAATGACGGTGATCCTCAACGCCCTGAAGGAAAATTCCAACGCCAATATTCTGTCCACGCCAAGTTTACTGACGCTGGACAACCAGGAGGCCTATATCACAGTGGGTCAGAACGTGCCCTTCGTGACCGGTTCGTTTACCAGTACCGGCACCGGCGACGGCGCCCAGAACCCGTTCCAGACCATCGAGCGGGAGAATGTGGGGATCACACTGAAAGTCACGCCCCATATCAATGAGGGTGATGCGGTGGTGCTGGATATTTCCCAGGAAGTGTCCAGCCTGAGCAATACCTCGGTGGTGTTGCAGGCCTCGGATCTCATTACCAACGAGCGTGTGCTGCAAACCAAGGTGCTTGCAGCGGATGGCCGCGTGGTGGTGCTGGGTGGTCTGATCAAGGATGATGTGCAGGACGCCACCCAGAAGGTGCCGCTGCTGGGTGATATACCCTTCTTCGGGCGCCTGTTCCGCAACGATGCGGTGCAGGTCACAAAGACCAACCTGCTGATTTTCATACGCCCCACCATCATCCGCGATGACGAGCAGTTGGCCGGTGCCACGGCGGACAAGTATCGCTATATTCGTGACCAGCAGGTACTGCGTCGAGAGCGCGGCCTGATGTTCCTCGATGATGGCAATATGCCGGTTTTGCCAGAGTGGGAGGAGCAGATCCGCCAGCTCCAGGAGATCCGCGACGAGGCGGGTAACGCACCGGCGGCCGTGGAGGCCAACTGATGTCTGCCGCGGACGTCACAGCGCCCGCAGCGTCGAGGTCAAACCTGCCCTTCGGCTTCGCCAAGCAGTATGGTGTGCTGGTGGACAACCGTGCGCAGGGCGCCGTGCTCATTCACCGCAATGCGCTGGAACCGCAGCTGCTGCTGGAGATCCGCCGCTGGCTGGGAACGCCCTTCGGGTTTGAACACGTCTCTGACACCGAGTTCCAGCGGCGCCTGTCCCGCGCCTACCAGCGCGACAACAACGCCGCCGTGCAGATGGCCGAGGACATCAGTGCCGATGTGGATCTGAGCCGTCTCGCCGATGAGATACCTGACGCCGGCGATTTGATGGACGCCGAGGACGACGCGCCGATTATTCGCCTGATCAACGCGATTCTGTCACAAGCGGTGCGGGAGCAGGCCTCGGATATTCACATTGAAACCTTTGAGGACCGCCTCAGCGTGCGCTACCGGGTTGATGGCGTGCTGGCCGAGGTACTGTCCCCCAAACGGATGCTGGCGCCATTGCTGGTGTCGCGGCTGAAGGTGATGGCGAAGCTGGATATCGCCGAAAAGCGCGTGCCACAGGACGGTCGGATTTCGGTGCGCATAGCCGGCCACGCCATCGATATCCGTATGTCGACCATGCCTTCCGCCCACGGCGAGCGGGTGGTGCTGCGCCTGCTGGACAAGCAGGCGGGCCAGTTGGAGCTGCAGCAGCTGAACATGAATGCGCAGGTTCTCGCGTGTTACGAGAAAGCCCTGCGCAGTCCCCATGGCATCATTCTGGTTACGGGCCCCACCGGTTCGGGAAAAACCACCACGCTGTATGCCGGCCTGACCCACATCAACCAGGCAACGCGCAATATCCTCACCATCGAAGATCCGGTGGAATACATGCTGCCGGGGGTCGGCCAGACGCAGGTCAATCCCAAGGTGGATATGACCTTTGCCCGCGGCCTGCGGGCCATCCTGCGGCAGGATCCCGATGTGGTGATGGTCGGGGAAATCCGCGACCTGGAAACCGCGGAAATTGCAGTGCAGGCGTCGCTCACCGGTCACCTGGTACTTTCCACGCTGCACACCAATACGGCTATCGGAGCAGTAACTCGCCTGCAGGATATGGGTATAGAGCCCTTCCTGCTGTCTTCCAGCCTGATTGGTGTCATGGCACAGCGTCTCGTGCGACTTCTGTGCAACGAGTGCAAGGAACCTCACCCCCTGGTGGACGCCGAACGGACGCTGCTCGGGCTGGCCGCCGATGATCACTCTGCCGTGAACGTCTATCGGGCGAAGGGCTGCGAGCAGTGCCACTACAGTGGATACCGCGGCCGCACCGGCATTTACGAGCTCATCGAGGTCACTGACGCGCTGCGTCTGATGATCCATGAGGGTGCGAGCGAGCAGCAGATGCTGGCGGAGGCGCGCAGGCACTATCCGGGGATCCAGGAAGACGGTCGCCGGCGCGTGCTCAGTGGTGAAACCAGCATCGAAGAAGTGCTGCGCGTCACCGCGGTGACCTGAGCGCTGAACCGGCATGACAGCATACCGTTATCAGGCACTGGATCCCGGCGGCAAGCTGGTCAAGGGCGTACTTGAGGGAGACTCCGAGCGTCAGGTGCGCGGCCAGTTACGCACACAGAAGCTGCGGCCGGTGGAAGTGTCGGTGGCGAACCGTCAGGCGGAAGGCAAACGGCGAACGGGCTGGTCCTTTCTGCAGCCACGTATCAGCGTAGCGGAACTCGCTCTGGTGACCCGGCAGCTCGCCACGCTGGTCCAGTCCAACCTGCCGTTGGACGAGTGTTTGCAGGCTGCTGCGGAGCAAAGCCGCAAAGGGCGCACACAGGGTCTCCTGCTGCAGGTGCGCTCCCGCGTTGCAGAGGGCCACACCCTGGCCTATGCCATGGGCGAGTTTCCCCTGGTGTTCAACGAAATGTATCGGGCCATGGTCAACGCCGGCGAACACGCCGGCTTTCTCGGGCCGGTTCTGGCCCAGCTGGCGGATTACAACGAACAGCGGCAGTACACGGCGCAGAAACTGAAAATGGCCATGATCTATCCGTTCATCCTGATTGCCGTGGCGCTGGCGGTAGTCGTGGCACTGATGATTTTTGTCGTGCCGGAACTGATCGGCATCTTCGCACATACCAACCGTGAACTGCCGTTGCTGACCCGGGGCCTGATTGTCGCCAGCGATTTTTCCCGGGATTATGCGCTCTGGGTGCTGGTGGCCATGGTGACCGTGGTGTTCGCGCTGCGCCGCTTGTTGCGTCATCCGCAACGCCGCAGGCGCTGGCATGCACTGCTGTTGCGCATCCCCGGTTTTTCGCGGCTGGTGATTGCAATGGACACGGCCCGCTTTGCCTCGACCCTGAGCATTCTCATGGCCAGCGGGGTGCCCCTGCTGGAGTCGCTGCGGATCGCCGGGCAGGTATTGACCAACCTGCTGCTGCGAGAGGACAGTGCACGGGTGGCGGAGCGTGTCCAGGAGGGCAGTAGCCTGCACCGTGCGCTGCGTGAAAGTGGCCGCTTCCCGCCGATGATGGTGCACATGGTGGCCAGTGGCGAGGCAAGTGGAGAACTGGAGACGATGCTCGCGCGCTCGGCCAGCAATCAGGAGCGTGAGCTGGAAATGACGCTCGGCACGATGATGAGCCTGCTTGAGCCGCTGCTGGTGGTGTTTATGGGCGGGATGGTGCTGCTGATTGTGATGGCCATCCTGCTGCCTATTTTTGATCTCAATACGATGGTGCGATAGTGATATGAAACTCCGGACAACAGCAAGGCGGTCCAGCGGTTTTTCGCTGGTGGAGATTCTGGTGGTACTGGTGATCATGGGGCTGCTGATCAGTGTCGTGGCACCTACGGTGCTGAACCGTGCGGATGAGGCGCGCATCCAGAAGGTGCATGCGGATTTCAAGGCGATTGAGACCGCGCTGAAGATCTACCGCCTCGACAACTATGTGTATCCAAGCACAGAGCAGGGTCTGGAGGCGCTGGTAGAGGCCAGCAACCTGGATCCGCAGCCGCGTAATTTCAAGGAGGGGGGCTACTTGCAGGAGGTACCGCTGGACCCCTGGGGGCGTCCCTACCTGTACCTGAGTCCCGGCGAGAACGGCGAGGTCGACATCTACAGCCTCGGTGCGGACGGGCTGTCGGGTGGTGAGGGACAGAACGCCGACATCGGCAATTGGAAGGAGCGGGACTGAATCCATGCGCGCGCGGGCGGTTGTGGGTGCCCGCCGGGAGTCTGCCGCGCGGCGTCGCGGCTTCAGCCTGGTTGAACTGCTCGTTGTCCTGTTCGTGATTGTCATGATGACCTCGCTGGCAACCTTGAACGTCGGTGATGGCGGGCAGCAGCAGCTGCTTGAGTCGCAGGTGCGGGAGCTGCGTAACGTCGCAGAATTCGCCTTGGAGGAAGCGCAGATGGCCGGGCGTGATATGGGGCTGGTGTTGGCCGTGGACCCACGAGGCACGGAAACCCGGTACCTTTACGACTGGCGCGAACGCCGGCCCGAGGGGTGGCGGGCGCCGGCACTGGCCCGCGATGTGCTTGCGCCGCGCACGCTGGCGGCCGATGTGGAACTGGTGCTGCTGCTCGATGGTGTGCCCGCGACAGATCTGCTCGCCGCGCCGCTGGCTGAAGATGCTGCGCCGCAGGTCGTGTTTTACGCCAGCGGCGAGGTGGCGCCAGGTGCGCTGGAGTGGCGTAGCCGGCAGACCGGAGAGCTGCTGTGGCGACTCGAGTGGGATTTACTGGGGCGAATGGCGATGATGCCCCGCGGACTGGCGGACGACGCGGATGCGCTGCGCTAGGTGGCGGCCCGGCGGGCTGCGCGGTTTCACCCTGGTAGAGGTCATGGTGGCGCTGGCGATTGTCGCCCTGGCCTTGCCCGCGCTGCTTTTTGCCCTGCATCAGCAGGTGGACGGTACCGGTTACCTGCGGGACAAGTCACTGGCGCAGCTGCTGGCCAATAGGAAGCTGGTCGAGTTGCGGCTGCTGACGGCGGCCCGGGCAGAGTTGCTGCAGGGGGCCGACAGCGGCAGTGAAGAGTTTGCCGGGCGCCCCTGGCACTGGCGGCTGGAGAGCACCCCGACGCAGGTGCAGGGCTTTTTCCGGGTTGAAATTTCCGTGCGCGCCGGCGAAGGTGAGAGTGGTCCGCTGCTGTATTCGCTGGTTGCCTTCATGGCCATGCCCGGCGGAGTACGGCCGGGCGTCGCAACGCGGGCATCTGTGGGGGATTCACCTGTTGCGGGTTAAGGGTTTCACGCTGGTGGAAGTGCTGATTGCGCTGGCGATTACGGCCTTCGTTGCCGCGGTAGCCTACAGCGGACTCTCCACGGTCATCAGCGGCGTTGAAAGTACCCGCGTGGTGGCGGAGCGTACCTGGGAGGTGAATCGTGCCCTGCAGATACTGCAGCGAGATCTGCGGCAGTTCGTGAACCGCCCCGTACGTGATGAGTTCGGCGATGAGGAGCCGGCCTTGACCGGCGGGCCCGCGGCGCGCTTCCTGCTCAGTTTCACGCGCACCGGTTGGCACAACCCTGCGGCACAGCCGCGCAGCACGCTGCAGCGTGTCAATTATGTCTGGGAGGATGACAGCCTCTGGCGGGAGAGCTATTCCGTGCTGGATCGTGCAGGCTCCACCGAGCCGCAGCGCGTGCGCCTGCTGGACGGCGTTACGGGCGTCCAGATCACCTTTCTGGCCTCAGTGGCGGCGCTGCAGCCGGGTGCGCGAGGCACAGATGTCGATACGCGCAACTGGCCGGACAACTGGGTGGCGGATACCAGTCAGCCGGAGGCCACACTGGAGCCGCCGGCTGCACTGGAGCTTGCACTGGAACTCGATGACCTGGGCGACCTGCGGATGTTGTATGCACTGCCCCCGCTGTGATCGCTCTGCGCAGCGCGGTGTGGCCCTGGTGGTGGCGCTACTGGTGTTTGGCCTGTGCGCGGCGTTGATGGTGGCTATGCAGCGCGAATTCACGCTGTTCGCGCAGCGGGGTGCCAACCTGTTTCTACAGGATCAGGGCTTTGCGTACCTGCGCGGGGCCGAGGAGTTGGCGGCGGTGGCGCTGGTGATGGACTATGACGCCGACCAGTCCCGGGCGCAGCCTCGGGACGACGGGACTGAGCTCTGGGCGCAGCAGGCGACGCCCTATCCTCTGGACGAGGGCGGCTGGCTGGTGGGTTCACTGCAGGATCTGCAGGGGCGGTTCAACCTGAATGCGCTGGCTGCAGCCCCGTCGGAGGCGGATGAGGGTGGGGCCACGGACCGGTTTACTGCGGCAGAGGAGTTTTTTATTCGCCTGCTGCAGGCGCTGCCTGACGCGCCTCTGGGGCAGGCGGAAGCGGTGGCGGTGACCCGCGCCATCGGCGACTGGCTGGATGCGGACAGCATCCCACGTGCGTATGGCGCTGAAGACGATGTTTACTTCAGCCAGTCGCCACCCTATCGGGCTGCCAACCGGCCGATGGCCAGCGTCAGTGAACTGCGCGCGGTTGCCAATGTCACGCCGCAGCTGTATCTCGCACTGGCACCGTTGGTGACTGTCTGGCCGCGCACACCTGCATCGCTGAACATTCATACGGCATCGCTGCCCCTGCTGCGGGCAGTCAATGGTGACGGTGATCTGGCGCCCCTGAGTGAGGCCCAGGGCGAGGCGTTGCTGCAAACGCGGGAAGAGCAGGGTGGCTTTGCTGATGTGACGGCCTTTCTCGAGAATCCGGTGTTCGGCGACAAGAGTACGACCAAAGTCCTCGGCTTGCTGGGTGAGAGCTCATCCTGGTTTCTGCTCTCCGCCGAGGTGGAAGTTGCCGAGCGCAAGATGCGCTTGTACAGTGTCCTGCAGCGCGACAAGCGCGAGGTGCGACCGGTCGTGCGTGCGACGGGCAGCCTGTGACTCGCTCGCCATCCCGGTATTGATGACAACGGAGAACGTCCTGTGCAGAACCTAGCCGTCGTGCGCCTGATGGATGATGCGCTTGTCTGGTACCCTCCCGGCGCCGGCGAGCAGCCTCTGCCGCTGCACAGCGCGGAAGACGTGGCAGACTTTGCGGCCAGGCTGCGTAGTGCTCGCTGGCAGGCCTGTTTTGCGGCGCCCGGAGCCGATGTGCGGGTGGTGACGCTTCCCGTGGCACCGGCCGAGAAAAAACACCTGGCGCGTGCGCTGCCCTACCTGTTTGAAGAGCAGGTCGCAGACGATATCGAAGCGCTGCATTTCGCGGCGCGCGCCCTCGACAAGTCCCGCTATGCCGTGGCCATCTGCAGCCAACACGCCATGCAGCGTTGGGCGGAGACGCTGGCGCAGCTGCCGGATCTGCCGCAGTGGGTGCCTGAGGCGCTGTTATTGCCCTGGCGTGCGGGTGAGTGGTGCCTGGTCATGGATGGTGAACAGGTTATCGTGCGCAGCGGTGAGGGTGACGGTTTTACCGTGGAGCGTGAGTTGCTCCCTGCGGTGCTCGAGGCTGCCGCTGAACAACAGCTGCCGGAGGCCATCATCGTCTACGCCGGGGATCACGCCGCGACACTCGAATTGCTGCCGCCGGGCTTGCGTGAACGTGTGCAGTGGCGGCAGGGGAATCTGTGCAGCGCACTGCTGTTGTCCAGCGAGGCGCCGGCGTTGAACCTGCGTCAGGGTGCGTATGCACCGCGCCTGCCGCTGCAGCAATGGTGGAATCACTGGCGCCTCGCGGCCGGTGTGGTCCTGGGCGCCTTTGCACTGCAACTGGCAGCGACCTGGGCTGACTACCGGTCGCTCGCAGCAGAGAACCTGGCGCTGCGCGGAGCCCTTGAAGCGAGCTATCGGCAGGCGATGCCCCAGGGTGCCCTGGTGGATGCCGAACGGCAGCTGCAACGGCAGTTGGACAGCCTCCGTGGTGGCCCCGGTGCCGGCAGCTTCGTACCGCTGCTGGAGCGCGCCGGCGGCGTTATCGCCCAGCGTCCGTCCGCCCGGGTGCTCAGCCTGAATTACAATCAGCGTGGTGGCGAGATGCGGTTGAACATTGTTGCCAGTGACTTTTCTGCCGTTGAGCAATTGCGTGCGGGGCTCGCGGATGCGGGTCTCGCCGCTGAAATGGAAAGCAGCAGTGCACAGAGCGATGGTGTGCGCGCACGGATCCGGGTGAAGGGGGCGTGATGAAAACGTGGTGGGTGCGCCTCACAGTGCGAGAGCAGGCAAGCCTGCTCGTGCTGGCTGTCGCCGTGGGTGTCTGGCTGCTCTGGATAGTGCTGTGGGCACCGTTGGCCGCCAAGCGCGACCGCATGGCGGAGCAGAATATTGCGACAGCGGAAGCGCTGGTGCGCGTCGACGCGCTGTCGGCGCTCGTCATTCAGGCACGCGCAGACGGTGCGCCGGTTCGTGCCACCAGTAATCTGGCTGCGGTGGTCAATCAAAGCACGGCCCGTTTCGGGCTCGCGGTGAGCAGGCTGCAGCCCGGGGCTGGCGGCGATCTGCAGGTGCGTCTGGAGAATGCCCGGTTTGCCGATCTGGCGGCCTGGCTGCATCAGCTCGAATCGCGCGATGGCCTGATATTCGAGGAGGTTGCAATCACGCAGGCGGGAGGTGCCGGACGGGTGAATGTCACGGTGCGGATCAGCCAGTCATGACCCGGACCCGCCTGCTCATTTGGTGCGTTGCCCTGTGTCTTCTGTTGCTGTTTCTGCTGGCAAGCGCTCCCGCCCATCTGGTTGTTCGTGCCCTCGCGGGCACGCCAGTGGTGGCCGACGGCCTGGCGGGCACGGTGTGGCAGGGGCGCGCAAGTCGCGTCCGAGTGGCGACCAATGCCGGGGTCCTGCACCTGGGCGCTGTGACCTGGTCGCTGCGCCCGCTTTCGCTGCTCGCACTGTCGCCCACCGTGCGGTTCAGCACCCGCTGGGGCACCCAGCAGGTGTCGGGTGAAGCCACGTGGCGGGGTGCGGGCGAGGTCCTGCTGAACGGTGTGGAGGCAAGGTTTGATGCATCGCTGCTGCGTCATGTGGCGCCGGTGGCGCTCACCGGCACCCTGGGTGCACAGATCGACACCCTGCACCTGCGCGATACAGTCCCCCTCGAAGCTGCGGCCAGGTTTACCTGGCAACAGGCGGGCTGGGACTCACCGCAGGGGCTTCTACCGCTGGGCAGCTACGCCGTCGATGTGCGTGGCGCAGCCCCGGCGCCATTGACCGGCAGTATCGTGACGCTCGCGGGGCCGCTGCGCGCCGAGGGAGAGTTGCAGTTGCAGCAGCGCGACTATAGCATCGCCATCTTGTTAACCCACGATGGAGCCTGGGATCCGCTGTTGCAGGAGGCGCTGGCATTGCTGGCCCGGCCCGTGGCGGCAGGCTACGATCTGCGACTCGGTGGTTCGATCCCCGGGCCGGATCGCTGATTCCACACAACCACACAGGAACAAGCACTATGAGCAAACCCGGCCAGCGCAAGTATGAATGTGTCATTTGCGGTTTCATTTATGACGAGGCTCTGGGTATCCCCGAGGACGGCATTGCGCCGGGCACACTCTGGGAGGACCTGCCCGATGGCTGGGAATGCCCCGACTGCGGTATTTCGAAAGAAGACTTCGACCTCATGGAAGGCTGAGCCCGCCTCCCGACTTTCTGGACATCCCCGATGACGACAGCAACCCGGTTGCAAGCCCTGCGTACACTGATGGCGGAGCGGGGTTACGATGCCCTGGTGATTCCGCGTGCCGATGAGCATCTCGGCGAGTACATTCCCCTGCACAACGAACGCCTGCTCTGGGTATCCGGCTTCACCGGTTCTGCAGGTGTGGCGGTCGTCCTGCGTGATGCGGCGGCCATCTTCGTCGATGGTCGCTACACGGTGCAGGTACGGCAGCAGGTTGATGCCGCGCACTTCAGCTACCAGCACCTGATCAAAACCCCGCCTGCACAGTGGTTGACGACGACGTTGCAGGCGGGCGCCCGCGTCGCCGTGGACCCGAGGCTGCACAGTCTGCACTGGTATCGGGAAACGGAAGAGACGCTGCAGGCCTCCGGCATACTGCTCTGCGCCGATGCAGACAACCTTGTGGACCAGTGCTGGCTGGACCGTCCCGACGCCGATGTGCGCCCGGCATTGCTGCTGGACGAGACCTTCACCGGTGAGTCAAGCGCCAGTAAACGCGCCCGGATCGCGGCGGGTCTGGACGCGCATCGCGCTGACGCCGCGTTGGTGTTCGCTCCGGACTCGGTCTCCTGGTTGCTCAACCTGCGTGGGCTGGATGTCCCCTGCCTGCCGGTGCTGCAGTCCATGGCGCTGCTCCGACGCGACGGGTCTGTCGACCTTATCGTGGATCCGCGGCGCATGCCGGAGGGCTGGCAGCTTCACTGCGGCGCCGATGTGCGGCTGCATGCGCCGGAGGTCGCGGCGACGCTACTCGGCGGGCAGTCAGGCTGCCGGGTATTGGCGGACCCGCACACCGCAAACGCCTGGAGCCAGCAGCTTTTGCAGGACGGTGGGGCTGCCCTGATCGCCGCGCCGGACCCGGTGCTGCTGCCCAAGGCCTGCAAGAACGCCGTGGAAATTGCTGGCGCGCGCAGTGCCCACGTGCGCGATGCGGTCGCCGTGGTCCGTTTTCTTGCCTGGCTGGATACGGAACTCCAGGCGGGTCGCTATCATGATGAAGCGGGCCTTGCTGATCAGCTGCTGGCCTTTCGTGAGGAAGGCCAGCACTTTCAGGGACCTTCGTTCGAAACCATTTCGGCCGCCGGCGGCAATGCCGCTATGTGCCACTACAATCACCGGAATGGCACCCCGGCGCGGTTGCCACCCAACTCGGTGTATCTCGTGGACTCTGGCGGCCAATACACCGACGGTACCACCGACATCACACGTACCGTGGCAATTGGCGAACCACCGGCCGAGGTCCGCGAGCTGTTCACGCGGGTGTTACAGGGTCATATCGCGCTGGACCAGGTGCAGTTTCCGGAGGGGACAACCGGCACCCACCTGGATGTGCTGGCGCGCCAGCCGCTCTGGCGTGCGGGTTTCGACTACGACCACGGGACGGGGCACGGTGTCGGCGCCTTTCTCAGCGTGCACGAGGGTCCGCAACGTATCGGCCGGGCCTGGGGCGCAACCACCCTGCAACCGGGCATGATCCTCAGCAACGAGCCCGGTTATTACCGGGACGGCGCCTTCGGTATTCGCTGCGAAAACCTGGTGGTGGTGCAGGCGGTGGAGGGTGATCTGGAAACACCGATGTACGGCTTTGACGCCCTGACGCTGGTACCCTTCGACCGGCGGTTGATCGACGCCGGCATGCTGTCGCGCGATGAGCGGAGATGGATCGACAGCTACCACAGGCGCGTGGAGGACGCGGTGGGCCCGCTGCTGGCGGGGGCTGATCGACAGTGGCTGGCCCAGGCCTGCGCACCGCTCGCGGCCAGCTGATGCCCCGGGGGCTTTTGTGTACACTGTGAGTAATAATGAGAATACCGGGGGTCGAATACCATGGTTGTAGCACAGGCGGACCACTGGTCCTCGCGATTTGCTTTCCTGATGGCGGCTGTTGGCTTTGCGGTCGGACTCGGCAATATCTGGCGTTTCCCCTACATCACGGGTGAGAACGGTGGCGCGGCGTTTGTCATCGTCTATCTGCTCTGTGCCTTTGGCATAGGGATGCCCATCCTGATCGCGGAGCTGATGATTGGGCGCCGCGGTCAGGCCAGCCCGCCGGCGGCGATGGCGGCGGTTGCGGTGGAGAGTGCACGCAGTCGGCAGTGGCAGTGGGTGGGCGGCATGGGTTTGCTCGCGGCCTACACCATCGAGATCGTCTACGCGGTCATTGTGGGCTGGGTATTGTGGTATCTCTTCAAGGCGGTTACCACGGGTTTCGTCGGTGTCGATGCGGTAGACGCCGCCGCGCAATTCAGTGCCGTGCAGGCGGATACCGCAGGGATGCTGTTCTGGACGCTGGTGGGGCTGGCGATCACCGGGCTGATCATCTATGCCGGCGTCAAGGACGGCATTGAGCGGGCGGTGGTGGTGATGATGCCATTGATGTTTATGCTGCTCGTTGGCCTGGCCGTCTACAACTATTTCGCCGGGGGGTTCAGCGCGGCCATCGACTGGCTGTTCACGCCTGACTTCAGCAAGATCGGCCCGGATGCTGTGCTCGCGGCGATTGGTCAGGCGTTTTTCTCCATCGGGGTGGCGATGGGCGGCATGATGATTTACGGCTCGTATCTGCCCAAGTCGATTTCCATTGGCCAGTCAGCGCTGATCGTGGTGATTGCGGATACCTTCGTCGCGCTGCTGGCGGGCCTGGTGATATTCCCAGCCGTGTTCAACTACGGGCTGGATCCCGCCGCGGGGGCCGGCCTCATTTTCCAGACTCTGCCGGTTGCCTTTGCCCAGATGCCAGGGGGGCAGGTGTTCGGCCTGCTGTTCTTCACCATGCTGTCGGTGGCCGGCATCACCTCAATGGTGGGCCTTGTGGAGTGCGTAAATGCCTGGATCGACGAGCGGTACGGCATGTCGCGCCACCGCAGTACCTTGCTGGTCGTCGGCTCCATCGCCGTGCTCAATGTGCTGAGCATCCTGTCCTATAACGTGTGGGTGGATCTCAGGATCGGTGGTCTCAACTTTAATGACGCCGTGGATTATTTCTCCAACCAGATACTCCTGCCGTTGGGCGGCCTGTTGATTGCGGTGTTTGCCGGCTGGGTTATGACCTCCCGCGCGAGTCGCGATGAACTCTCCAGCATGCACGGCCTGGGGTATGCGCTTTGGCGCTTCACGATTCGCTTTGTCGTGCCGCCCGCGCTGGTGGTCATTTTCGTGCGCGGTGTGACAGGCTGACACCGCGCGGATTTGCCCATCTCGGGTTTGCGCCCGCGGAGAACCCATGCTGACAGCTTTCAATGATTTCCTCTGGGGCCAGGTGCTTGTTCTGGTACTGGTGGCCGTAGGCCTGTTGTTTACCGTAGCGTCGCGCGGCGTGCAGTTTCGCTATTTCAGGCGCATGTTCGGTGTGTTGCGCGGGGGCATGCACCATGAGCGCGGCCAGGTGAGTTCCTTCCAGGCATTGGTGGTGTCGGTGGCGGGCCGCGTGGGCAGCGGTAATATCGCCGGTGTTGCCGTGGCCATCACCCTCGGCGGCCCGGGTGCGGTGTTCTGGATGTGGCTGATTGGATTGATGGGCATGGCCACGAGCTTTTTCGAGTGTTCCCTGGCGCAGCTGTTCAAACGCACGGAACCCGACGGCAGCTTTCGCGGCGGGCCGGCCTATTACCTGACGCACGGCGTTGGGCAGCGCGGTCTGGCCGCTGTGTATTCCGTGTTGCTGCTGGTCACCTTTGGCCTCGGTTTCAATGCGGTACAGTCCTACGTTGTGGCAACGTCCCTGGCGGAATCCTTTGGTATCTCCACCTGGATCACCGGCGTGGTCATGGTAGTGGTGCTGGGTTCAGTGATTTTCGGCGGCATTCGTCGCATCGCGCTGGTCTCCGAGGTGATTGTGCCGATCATGGCGCTTATGTACTTCCTCGCGGCGCTCGTGGTGATTGCGCTGCATATCACCGAGGTCCCCGCCGCGTTGTGGATTATCGTGAAAAGTGCGTTTGGGCTTGAACAGGCTGTGGGTGGTGGGCTCGGTGCCGTGATTCTGCAGGGGGTCAAACGGGGTCTGTTCAGCAACGAGGCGGGGCTCGGCAGCGCTCCCAATGTCGCGGCGGTGGCGCATGTGCCGCACCCCGCCAATCAGGGCGTGGTGCAGGCTTTCAGCGTATTTATTGACACCATGATCATGTGTAGCTGCACCGCTGTGATTATCCTGCTTTCCGATGTGTACCAGCCGGGTGCGGCGGATGTGGATGGTGTGTTGCTCACCCAGCTTGCCATGGGCAGCCACGTGGGCAGCTGGGGTGCCACGTTCGTATCGGTCGCTCTCGTGCTCTTCGCCTTCAGCTCTATCCTCTACAACTACTACCTCGGTGACAACAGCCTGAGCTTTTTCAGTCACGACGACGCCACGGTGGCAAACGGGTTCCGCGTGGCTGTGCTGGGGCTGGTGTTCTGGGGCTCTTTGCAGGATCTCAGCACTGTGTTCGGCTTCGCCGAAATCACCATGGGACTGCTGGCATTGGTCAACCTGGCCGGACTCGTCTGGATGTACCGGATTGGCATGCGTCTGCTGCGCGACTACGACACACAGCTGCGCCAGGGTGTCGAGCCGCGCCTGCGGCCGGAAGCCTGGCGCGACCTCGATATCGATACGAAGTCCTGGCCGGGTTAGTGGGCTTCACGCGCAGCGCTTGCTCACAGCACCGGTGAAAACAGGCGCGCCGCGCCCATGGCAAGGGGAAACCAGGCTGGTTTGCCGTCGATTTCGGCGGGCGTGACCTCGCGGCACTGCTGTAGATCCGCCTCCAGCATGGCCTGTACCTCGCTGGCAAACTGCTCGCCGTCCACCAGCAGGGTAATTTCGAAGTTCAGCCTGAAGGAGCGGTTATCGAAATTGGCGGTTCCTATGCCCGCCAGGTGATTGTCCATGAGCAGGACTTTCTGGTGCAGGAAGCCGCCCTGATAGCGATAGACCTTCACGCCAGCGGGCAGCAGCTCCCGTGTGAACGACCAGTTTGCCATACCGACAACCGGGCCGTCGGGTTCATCGGGGATTATGACACGCACATCGACACCACGCAGCGCCGCCAGCTGCAGCGCGGACACAATACTCCGGTCGGGTACGAAATAGGGGCTGGCAATCCAGATCCGTTGCCGCGCGGCCACGATAACCTGCAGGAACATCAGCCCGGCCTGCTCCAGAATACTGGAGGGGTCCGATGGGAATACGAGGACGTTCTCGTTGCCCTGGTGCCCGTCCTCTGCGTCCGGGTGTACCACGCTGAGCACGCGCTGGGTTGCCCAGCGCCAATCCGTGGCGAAGGCCAGCTCGACACCCAGCACGGCTGGCCCCTGTAGGCGCAGGTGGGTGTCGCGCCAGTGGCCGATACGCGGGTCCAGGCCAAGGTATTCGTCGCCGATATTGTGCCCGCCCACCCAGGCGACGCGGCCGTCTACCACGACGATTTTGCGGTGATTGCGAAAGTTCAGCTGAAACCGGTTACGACGACCCTGCGTCGTGTTGAATGCGGCAACCTGCACGCCGGTCTGGCGCAGCTGGCGGCAGAGCCCGGTGCGGTGGAAGTTGCGGCTGCCAATCTCGTCGTACAGCACATGTACGCTGACGCCCGATCGAGCCTTGTCCGACAATACCCTGCCAATACGACGACCGAGGTTGTCGTCGCGAATGATGTAGGATTCCAGCAAGATGTGATGCTCTGCGGATTCCAGCCCGACGAGGATACTGTTGAAAGTCTGTTGGCCGTCAATCAGCAGTTCAACGGCGTTGCCGCTGGCCGCGGGTATGCCGGTGAGGTTGAACAGGGCGTTATACACCGGTTCGGCGGGTGAGCTGGCGACCAGGTGCTTGGCGACTTCGGCTCGCGTCTGCTGCAGCAGCTCGCGTGTTTCCTGCTCCACCGCGTTGCGTTGTTCCAGGTAACCATCAAACTTGGTGCGGCCGAACACCAGATAGCAGGGCACGGCGAGGTAGGGCATGGTGAGCAGCGAGATGGCCCAGGCGATTGCGCCCTGCGCCGTGCGCACGTTGATGATAGCCTCCACGGCCGATACGATGCCCAGTGCGTAGAACAAGACCACCGCTACTGCGATAATCTCGGTGTACATCTCGAGCTCCAAGCGGCCTACCCGGCCCCCGCCAGCAAATGCCGGCGCAGGGTCTGAATGTCCGTTGCGGTGAGCGCCAGGCCATCACGGACATAGGCATCGAAGCTGCCCCAGCGCGCATCAATCTCGTCGAAGCCTGCCTGTAGCCAGCGTGCGTCCACACTCAACATGGTGGCCACGGTCGCGGCTGCAGCCTCGCCCTTGAACACCCGCAGCAGCATAAGCTCGCGACTGCGGGCATCCAGCGCCGGCTCGCGGCTGGCGAGGTAGTCCTGGATAATCTGCTCGTCGGGAACCCCCAGAATGCGCAGTAGTATAGCGGCAGCGAATCCGGTGCGGTCTTTGCCAGCAGTGCACTGCCAGACTACAGGGCGACCCTCGGCCTTGAGCACAGCGTGCATGAATTGACGATATTGCGGCGTGAACTCGTCGGCAAACTGTCGGTTGGCCTGAAGCATGAAGGCATCGGCATCGAACCCTGTGAGATCGTCGCTCTCGATCCGCGCACGCAGCTCGCTCACCATGGCGTTGTTACCGGCATCAAGGGTGGGGATACTCAGCTGCGTAAACGGCGCGTCTTCGGGGACGCGGCTCGGTTCCTCCTCGCGTTCGCCGACAGAGCGGAAGTCGATCAGTGTGTCCAGCTGCAGGCGTTCAAGCTGCTGCAGGTCACTGCGTGTTGCGGTGGCGAAGTGTCCTGAACGGTACAGCTTCCCCCAGGCTACGCGGCGGCCGTCTTCAGTGGTGTAGCCGCCGAGGTCGCGGAAATTGTGGATACCTTCGAAGCCCAGCAGGCGGGCGGACTCCCGTTCAGTGTCAGGCAAATCCGCAGGCAACTGCAGGGATGCAGGCGGTATGAACTGGATAACGGCCAGTGCGATAAGGAACACGGCCAACAGCAATTTGTACCAGAACGCTCGTGACATGCGGTATCCGTCTGGAGGAAAGCTCCGCGCAGGATACCACCCCCGCGCGGACGTTCGTAGCCGCTTATTCGAGTAGTTCGGGCTGCTCCGCAACAATCACGTCGTACAGTGGCTGGAAGCTGAACCAGCCCGCCAGGGGCGAGCCAACAGTGGCTCGGGTCTGCCGCGCACATTCCGCGTTGATCAGCTTTGGTGTGCCGGCGGCCTCGGCCAGGAGTTGTGCCTGGCAGGAGCGCTCCATGGTGATAAACCACCAGGCGGCCTCGTCCACGCTTTCGCCTACGGTCAGCAGGCCGTGGTTCTGCAGGATGGCGGCCTTGCTGTCGCCAAGCGCGGCTGCGATTCTTTCGCCCTCGGAGTTGTCCAGCACAACGCCGGTGAAGTCGTCGAACAGCACGTGGTCCTCATAAAAGGCGCAGGCGTCCTGGGTGATCGGATCCAGCGTGCGTCCCAGGGATGCCCAGGCCTTGCCATACAGCGAGTGCGAATGGGCCGCAGCAGTGACCCGTGGGTGTGCCATGTGGATGCGTGAATGGATGGTGAAGGCCGCGCCGTTGAGCAAGCCGTCACCCTCTAGGACATCGCCGGTGTGGCTGACCAGCAGGAGGTCGGACACCCGCATTTGTTTGAATGAACGCCCCATGGGATTGACCCAGAAGTGATCCCTGAGTTCCGGGTCGCGTACCGTGACGTGGCCTGCAACACCTTCGTCGAAACCGAACTTGCCAAACAGGCGCAGTGTCGCAGCAAGGCGCTGTTTGCGCTCGGTACGCAGCTCGCTGAGGGACTTGTCGGTGGATTCACCGCCCATGCCGCTGGTGTCGCGGTTCATGATGATGTTGTTCGCAGTACGCATTTCAGTGCCTCTTCCGTGTATATTCAAACTTCCAGTGTAGACGGTTTATGCGTGCGCGGGCGTCAAACACTTTACATATTAACTAAATCTAATATAACGTTATGAGCATTGCCGGAGGTGCAACAGGAATGTCAGAGATGGATGCTGCCGCAATGGCCCGGCAGGCGCGACAGGCGGTTGCCTTGCTCAAGGAACTCGCCAATGAACAGCGGCTGCTGATTCTGTGCTCTCTGGTCGAGGGCGAGTGCTCTGTAGGTGCTCTGAATGCGGGTCTGGATCTGTCGCAGTCCGCCTTGTCGCAACACCTCGCGCGCCTACGCGAAGCAGGCCTCGTGAATGCCCGGCGTGACGGGCAGCAGGTGTATTACTCAATTGCTGCAGGCGAGGTAGCTGCGGTGCTACAGGTGCTGCACTCTCTGTACTGCGGCGAGGAGCAACGCTGAGCATGAGTCACCCATTGGACCGTGTGGTGAACTACACCCTGGGTGGCGGCCTGCCCAAGCTGCTGTTCGTGATTGGCATCGTGGCGGGGATACTGTCACTGGTGTTAACGCCGCGTGAGGAAGAACCGCAGATCGTAGTGCCAGTGGTCGATGTGTTTGTCGAGGCGCCCGGGCTGACCGCCGGGCAGGTAGAACGACAGGTGGCGGTCCCTCTGGAAAAATTGCTGGCGCAGATTCCAGGGGTCGAACATGTGTACTCCACAACGACTGCCGGGCGCTCGGCGGTCACGCTGTCGTTCTATGTTGGTGAGGATCGTGAAGAAGCCCTGCTGAACACGTACAACAAGCTGTATTCTAATCCCCAGCTGTTGCCGGCCGTTGTCAGCCGCTGGCACCTGAGCCCGGTGGAGGTCGATGACGTTGCGATCGTGGTGCTCGCATTGTGGTCGGAGGCACCGGAGCGCTACAGCGACTACGATTTGCGTCGCGTGGCGGACGAACTGAGTACGCGCCTGCAGCGCCTGCCAGACACGGGTGAAGTGACGGTAACCGGTGGCCGCACCCGCCAGGTGCAGATTCTGCTGGACCCGGAAAGCCTGGCCGCGCGGCGCACCAGTGCGGCGGAGGTAAGTGCGGCACTGGCAGCATCCAACCAGCTGCAATCCGCCGGCCGCTGGACGTTCAGCAACGAGTCGATTCTGCTGGAAAGCGGGGACGCGCTGCGCGGTGCACACGAGCTGCCGGGACTGGTTGTGAATGTGATCGATGGTGTGCCGGTGTATTTGCGCGATGTGGCGCGGATTGTGGATGGTCCGCAGGAGCCGGCGAGCTACACCTGGATCAGCTTCGCCGGGGAGCCCGGGGAGCAGGGGCAATCCACGCCGCGCTACCCCATGGTGACGCTGAATGTCGCCAAGAAGCCGGGCACCAATGCGGTCGGCGTCGCGCAGCGGGTGCACGCAGAGCTCGAATTGCTGCAGCGCGATCTGCTCCCGGCGCAGATGCATGTGAGCGTATTGCGCGACTACGGCCAGACGGCCGATGAGAAAGTCAACAACCTGGCCAGCAGCCTCGGCTTTGCCATCGTTACCGTGGTGGTGTTCATCAGTGTGTTCCTGGGCTGGCGCGCGGGCCTGGTAGTGGGCCTGGCGGTGCCAATCTGCTACGGGTTCACGCTGGCCCTGGACATGGCCTTCGGCTACACCATCAACCGCGTTACCCTGTTCGCGCTGATCCTCGCCCTCGGCTTGCTGGTGGATGATCCGATCACCGGTGTCGACAACATCGCGCGCAACTTTGCCGTAGGCAGCGGTTCGCGCGCGCGTCGCATCGTCGATGCAATGGCGGAAATACGTGTGCCCTTGCTGATGTCGACACTGACCATTGTCGTGGCCTTTCTGCCTCTGGCGTTTATCACCGGCATGATGGGACCGTATATGGCACCCATGGCTTTCAACGTGCCTGTGGCCGTTATCAGCAGCACTCTGGTGGCCTTTCTGGTCACGCCCTGGCTTGCCGGACGCCTGCTGCCCTCGATGGACAGCCCGGCTCTTGACGCGTTGACCGGTGACAGCGGTGGCAGCAACCCGGGCGTGTACGCGCGCCTGGTGGGCCCCCTGCTCGCACACCGCGGTAGAGCTCGTTTGGTGGTGTGGGTGGTGATTGTGCTGTTTCTGCTCGCAGCCAGTCTGCCGTTGCTGCGCCTTGTGCCCCTGAAATTGTTGCCCTACGACAACAAGAACGAGGTCCAGGTACTGATCGACCTGCCGGAGTCGGCCACTCTCGAGCAGACGGCGGCCTTGACCCAGCGTGTTATGCAGTCCCTGCTGCGGGTGCCGGAAGTGCAGACCGTGGCCGCATTTGTCGGTGAGCCTTCGCCGATCGATTTCAATGGCATGGTGCGCCGGCATTACCAGCGTGTGGCGCCGCAGCTGGCGGACATCCGAGTGGTGCTGGTCGACAAGGCGGCTCGCGAGCAGCAGTCACACGGTGTTGTGCTGCGGCTCCGGGCGTTGCTCGCCCCACTGCAGGCCGAGGGGGTGCATCTGAAGGTGGTGGAGGTACCTCCGGGTCCTCCCGTGATGAGCACGCTGGTGGCGGAGGTCTACGGCGATACGCTGACGCCCTATGAACGTCAGCTGGCTGCCGCCCGGCAGCTGGCCGACCGTCTCCTGCGAGAAGCGCATGTGGTCGAGGTGGACACGTCCGTAGAGGCGCGGCAGATGCGCTGGCGTTTCGTTGCGGACAAGCCGCGAGCGGCACTGTCCGGTGTGTCGACGGCGGATATCAATGACACCATCGCCATGGCGAACGAAGGTCTGGTCGCAGGCTATCTGCAGGAGGCCAGTGAAGCGCTGCCCTTGCCCCTGCTGCTGCGCCTGGCCCCCGAGCAGCGTGTCTCGCCACAGGATTTTGCACGCCTGCAGGTCAAGGGGCGTGCCGGCATTACCCAGGCCAGCAAGGCCAGTGGACTGGATGCGGCACCGCAACCTTTGGTGGCGTTGGGCGAACTCGGCGAGTTTCAGCAGCTGGCGGCCGATCAGGCAATTTATCGCAAGGATCTGCGCCCTGTCGTGTATGTCACCGCTGAACTGTCGGGCCGCCCTCCCGCCGATGTCATCGCCGATATGGTAGCCGACCGGGGCGTCAGCGAGGGCAGTGCAAACGACTGGCAACAGCGCAGCTTCCTCAATCCCGGTGGAGGTGATGGCTGGGCGCTGCCGGAGGATATCGAGGTCCGCTGGACCGGTGAGGGGGAGTGGCGCATCACAGTCGATGTGTTCCGCGATATGGGACTGGCATTCGCTTTCGCCCTGATGGCGATTTTCTTTGTGTTGCGGGTGCAGACAAACTCCGCGGCACTGTCGCTGATTATCATGGCTGCCATTCCGTTGACCGTGATCGGCATCATGCCCGGATTCTGGTCGCTGAACATGTTGGGAGAGCGGAGCGTTGCGGGTGCGCCAGACCCGGTGTTGTTCACCGCAACGGCAATGATCGGCATGATTGCGCTGGCGGGTATCGTGGTGCGCAATTCACTGATCCTTGTCGAGTTCGTCACCCAGGCGCGCGGTCGCGGCGAGAGCATTCGCAATGCTCTGCTGGAAGCGGGTCATGTGCGCATGCGTCCGGTGCTGTTGACGGCGGGTACAACCTTGCTCGGCAATCTGGTGATCATCCTGGACCCGGTGTTCAGTGGCCTGGCGCTGGCAATTATTTTCGGCATCATCGCGTCGACCCTGTTGACCCTGGTGGTGGTGCCGGTGGTGTATCTACTGGTCTTCGACCGAGAGACCGGGGAGGTCGCAAGCAATGCGTAGTGTCTGGAAATGGGTGCCGGCTCTGGCGGCGATCGTGGTGCTGGTGCTGATGGTGAGCTGGATGGCCGGGGTCTTCGATGACCGCCTTGCGCCAGGTCTTGCGCCGCCTCCTGTTGAGGCACAGCAGGCGGCCTATCTCGTAACCATGGAGGACGTCGCCATTACCGAACCGGTGCCGGGCTCTGTGGAAGCGAAACAGGCGACGCTGATATCGTCACGCATCATGGCGCGCATCGAGCGGATACTGGTGCGCGCCGGAGACACCGTCAGCGAGGGGCAGCTCCTGCTGGAGCTGGAAAAGACGGATCTGGAGGCGCGTGTTGCCCAGGCCAGTAATCAGATTACCGCTGTGCGCGCCCGCTTCACGGAAGCCGAACGCAACCTGCAGCGCAGCATTGAGTTGCAGGATCGTGGCCTGCTTTCGGCGTCCGATCGGGATGCTGCCCAGGCAACGCGCGACAGCCTGCAGGCTGATCTGCAGCGCGTGCAGCAAGGGCTCGAGGAAGCACGCGCGGCGCTGGCCTATGCCTCTATTCGTTCGCCACTGGATGGCCGGGTTGTGGACCGCTTTGCAGAACCCGGTGATACGGCAGCCCCAGGTACACGACTGTTGTCGCTGTACAATCCGCTGTCGCTGCGGGTGGAAGCAAGCGTTCGCGAACAGCTGGCAGTGAGCCTGACCGTGGGCCAGACGGTACCGGTGAGCCTGCCGGCACTGGACAGCAGGGTGAGTGGCAGTATCGAGGAGATCGTGCCGGCGGCCGAGCCCGGTTCCCGGAGTTTTCTGGTTAAGATCCGTCTGCCCTACGATGACCGGCTGCTGCCGGGATTGTATGCACGCATTGAAGTGCCGGCGGGCAGTGAGCAGCGCATCCGTGTGCCCGAGACGCTGCTGGCACGGGTGGGACAGCTGTGGGTGGCTTACGTTGCAGGTCCGGAGGGGCCAGAACGCCGGTTTTTACGCGTTGGCAAGCGCAACGCCGATGGCCGGGTCGAGGTTGTTGCCGGTTTGGAGCCTGGCGACCGCGTGCTACCGGCGACCGCAGACCCGTGAGCCAGGTCAGCCGTCCTTGCGCAGGTTATCGGGGCCCCAGTAGGCTTTCATGCTGCTGATCTTGCCGTTGTCATCGAATTCAAACACATCGATGACGTCAATCTGCATTCCCGGCATGACAACGTGAAACGGGAAGGCGACCGCATTGCCCGCGCAGCGCACCTGTCCTGACAGCCGCAGTTTGGCGCCGGCGCCCAAGGCACCCTGGTAAAACGCACAGATGGCATCCAGGCCGCGGTGCGGCTCCGTGCCAACCGGGTCTTCTACCACCGCATTGTCGGCGTACATGCCGCGAATAATCTCTACGTCGGACTTTTCAAAGGCCTCAACGTAGCGTTCTACCATGGCGATCTTGTCTGCATTGTTCATCAGTGACCTCGTTTTCTGTGGTGTGCCTTCAATAGCCGCACAGGGTGGCATAGCGATTTTTGTGGAAACCGGTGTCGCCAAAAATCTGCATGGCAGTGCGTGCGCGTTTCAGGAAGAACCCGATCTCGAGCTCATCGGTTACCCCGATGCCGCCGTGCATCTGCACGGCCTCATTGGTGGCGTGCCTGCCCAGGTCGTTGAGAGTGGCCTTGGCGAGGCTGGCCATAATGGCCAGCTGCTGTGGCTGCTCGTCCACGACGGTCAGCGCCTGCAGGACCACGGAGCGTGCAAGCTCCAGCTCCGCCTGTAAGCTGGCCGCGCGGTGTTGCAGGGCCTGGAAGCTGCCAATGGGCACGCCGAACTGCACGCGCTCCTTCAGCCAAGCCACCGTACGCGCGAACACTTCTTCAACGCTGCCCAGCATTTCGGCCGCCATGGCGATGCGACCGCGGTCGAGCACGTCGTCAAGCCAGGAACCGGCTTCACCCTCGGTGCCGATGACCTGGTCGCTGGCGATGCTGACCTCGGTAAAACGGATATTGGCGGCGTTGCGGCTGTCGGCCATCACGGTGCGTTCGATGTCAACGCCGGCCGTGCCGCGCGGGACCAGCACCACCGAGAGACCGTCGCGGCTGCTTGTCTCGCCTGCGCTGCGGGCGACTACCAGCAGGGCATCCGCCGAATGACCGTCGAGTACAAACAGCTTCTCACCGGAAAGCAGAAAGCCGTCACCCGACCTCTCCAGCCGGGTGGCGATATGGTGCGGTCGGTGATGGTGTCCTTCCTCCAGCGCCAGCGCCAGCGTGAGTTCACCCGCTGCGACCTGTGGCAGGTAGTCTGCTTTCTGGGCTTCGGTGCCGCCCAGCAACAGCGCGGATGCGCCGACAACCGCCGTGGCGAACAGCGGGCTCGCGGCCAGGGTGCGGCCGGTTTCCTGTAACACCACGCCGAGGCCACTGAAGCCGAAGTCCAGGCCGCCAACGTCCTCGGGCAGGATCACGCTCGCCCAACCCAACTCCGCCATGTGCCGCCAGAGCTCCGGGTCATAACCCAGCGGGTCGCGGGCGTCGCGCAGGGCGCGCAGGGCGCTGACGGGCGACTGTTTCTGCAGAAATTCGCGTGCTGTTTCGGCCAGCAAGCGCTGCTCTTCATTCAAAACCAGTGCCATGCTGTTCTCCTCAGGACTCGGTGACTGCTTTGGGGGGCTGCGGCAACTGCAGGACGTGGTTGGCGATCACATTCAGCTGCACTTCGCTGGTGCCGCCGGCGATGGTCATGGCTTTTGACATCGCCCAGAGGCGGGTGGTGTCGAGCTCCTCCGGTGTGAACCCGGGCGCCTCCCAGCCCAGGCCGCGGGTGCCCATAATGGCCAGCAGCAGCTCGTTCTTGTCCTTGATGGCCTCCGTACCAAGGTACTTCATCGCCAGTCCGACGGTGCCCTTGATGCCCGCCGCGCGTTCTTCAAAGCTGCGCATGTGGGTCAGTCCGATCGCATGCATACGCATTTCGTAGTCGACCAGGTCGCTGCGCAGCTGTGGGTTGGCGATGCGGCCGTCGGTGAACTCCAGATAGCGACGCGCGGCCTCAACCGGAGGGATTTCCTTGCGCGGCGAATCTCCGCCGATTTCCGCCATCAGCTTGCGCTCGTGGACCAGCAGCGCCTTGGCCACCGACCATCCCTGGTTCAGCTTGCCGACCAGGTTGCTCTTCGGCACGCGAACGTTGTCGAAAAAGGTCTGGCAGAACTCGGAGTCACCGCTGATCAGCTCAATCGGCGTGGTGCTCACCCCGGGGCTTGCCATGTCGATGAGCAGGAAGCTGATGCCCTCCTGCTTCTTGGCGTGGGGATCGGTGCGTACCAGGCAGAATATCCAGTCTGAGCGGTCCGCGGCCGTTGTCCATATCTTGCTGCCGTTGACCAGGAAGTGATCCCCCTGGTCCTCGGCCCGTGTTTGCAGGCTGGCGAGGTCGGAGCCTGCGCCGGGCTCGGAGTAGCCCTGACACCAGCGAAACTCACCGTTAACGATGGCCCGCAGGTGCTCCTGCTTCTGTGCCTCACTGCCATATTCCAGCAGCGCCGGTCCCAACATCCACAAACCCAGACTGTACAGGGGGGTGCGCGCGTTGATGCGCTTCATTTCTTCTTTCAGAATCTGCCCCTGCTGCGGCGTGAGGCCGCCGCCGCCATAGGCCGTGGGCCATTCCGGCGCTGTCCAGCCGCGGTCGCGCATCCGCTCGAACCAGACGCGTGCATCTTCGCTGGCAAAGCTGCCGCGGCGTCCGCCCCAGTACTGTTCTTCCGGTGTATTGGGCAGTCGCTGCGACGCGGGGCAGTTGGCTTCCAGCCATTGCCGCGTTTCCTCGCGAAACTGGTCTAGGTCTTCCACGCGCAATCTCCTGTGTTACGGCCGTTTTCGCGCTGCCGGAAAGGCGCGCGCGGCGAGTGTGCCAAGGGTAATGACCGCGCCGGTATAAGCAAACGACTGAGGGCATTGCCGGGTCCGAGATGCAGCACTGGTATAGAGCAGCAAACCCTCCACGGCTGTGCAATCACCTGCGTCGAGTTCAGTGCTGCGTACCGCCGGAATTGACGCTCTTGTGGGCTCTGGTTCATGCTCCGGCGCTGGAATTCATTCACGAGGGCAGGCAATGCAGCGTTTCACGAACAGGGTGGTCATGGTCACGGGTGCCGGCAGCGGTATTGGACGCGCAGCGGCGGTGCGCATAGCTGCTGAAGGTGGCAGCGTGTACTGCGTGGATATCAGTCAGGCTGGACTTGACGAAACCGTGGCGACCATCATGGCGGCGGGCGGCGAGGCAACTGGACAGTGTTGCGATGTGTCTGATGAAACACAGGTCAAGGATACGGTGGCCGCCTGTGTTGCCCGCTATGGCAGCCTTTACGCGCTGGTGAACATGGCCGGCATTCTGCGTTTCGACGATACTGATGCGATTGCACTGGACGCTTTCCAGCGCGTCATTGCGGTCAACCTGACGGGGACGCTGCTGCTCTGCCGGGAAGTCCTGCCTCACCTGATGGAGACCCGGGGCAGTATCGTAAACGCAGCGTCCACTGCGGCGCTCGCCGGACTGCCCTGTGGCGCAGCGTATTCAGCGAGCAAGGGTGGCGTGCTGGCGATGACACGCAGTATCGCCGTCGAATTTGCCAAGCGCGGCGTACGGGCCAACTGCGTCTGTCCCGGCGATATCAACAGCGGCATGACCACCGGTATCGAGTGGCCACCCAACATGGATTTTGAATTGATCGGACGTATTTCCTCTCTGTCCGGTCCAAAAGATGCCGAGGTCATGGCCGGGGTCATTGCCATGCTGGCATCCGAGGATGCAGTGCATATCACCGGCGAGGACATCCGGGTCGACGGTGGCACACTTTCCTGATGTTTGTGCAGCGTCCTCGTAGGCGCTGCTCGCTACTCTGAATCGCTCAATCTGACGCTCACCTCGCGCCGCTCATCGCCGCGGCGCAGGGTGATTGTCACTGTGTCGCCCGGTTCATGCTGCTCGATCAGGCTCAGGTAATCGTCATTGCTGCGCACGGCCTCGCCGTCCACGGCAGTGATTATGTCCCCCAGAAGGATTTCCCCTCGCGCGTTGCGGTAGGCACCGCGGATGCCTGCGCGGTCTGCAGGCAGGCCAGGGAATACGCGCACCACAGGCAGCCCCTCAATCCGGTAGCGACGAATCCAGCGATCGCTGGCCAGTTCCAGGCCGAGACTGGGCCTCTGGATACGGCCGTAGCTGATCAGTTGGGGCACCACTTCCCGAACCGTGTTCACGGGAATCGCAAAGCCGATGCCCGCACTGGCCCCGCTGGGGCTGTAGATAGCGGTGTTCACGCCCACCAGTTGCCCCATGGAATTGAGCAGGGGCCCGCCCGAGTTGCCCGGGTTGATGGCGGCATCGGTCTGGATGACGCCGCGGATGGTGCGGTTGCCCGGCGCGCGGATCTCGCGCCCCAGTGCGCTCACCACACCCGTGGTCAGTGTGGTGTCGAGTCCGAAAGGATTGCCGATAGCAAGGACCTTGCGACCCACGCTGAGCTCCGACGAATCGCCCAGCGGTAGCGTGGTCAGCCCCGCAGGCGGGTTTTGTATGCGCAGCACGGCAAGATCTTTCTCCGGCGCCACGCCAATGACCTCGGCGTCGTATTCGCTGCGATCCTGCAGGGTGACCGTCAACCGGTGTGCCCCGGCTATGACGTGAAAGTTGGTGACAATCAGGCCGCTGGGGTCCCACACGAAACCTGTTCCGGAACCGCGCGGTATCTCGTGTACGTTCAGTGAGAACAGGTCCCGCCGCAGGGCCTTATTGGTAACGAATACCACCGCGGGGCTGGCCCTGCTGAAGATCTCCGTGCTGTTGGCCTCGTCCTCGGTGGCGAAGCTCAGGTAGTCGGCCTCCTGGGCCAGAGCCGAAGGCAGTAGCAGGGCAAGACCCAGCGCGCACAGCCAGTGTTTCACAGCTGTCCTCCCTGATCCTCCGCGAAGGTCGTCTGGAACGCCCGGATGCGCTTGGCGTTGGCGCCGATGTCGCCCACACCCACCCGCGAAACTGAACGCAGGTCGATCACGCTGCCGTCGGATGTGGAGCGGATGCGCACCGCAATATCATCCTTGAAAGCCATGATGGCCGTGGTGTCGACCGCCTCGAATCGCCATGCATCCGCGTCCTGCCAGGTGACTTCCCAGCCCAGCTTGTCAGCGACGGCCAGCGCATGGCGGAAAGCATTGTTCGCGCTGCGTTCACTGCGCAGTGACTGCAGGTCCGGATAGGCGTCCTGCTGCGCGCCCAGACTGTCGGGCTTGATGTCCAGTGGGTTGCTATCCGGGCCACGCAGGGACGGCGCGTGGCTGAATGTTGGTGGGTCGCTGAGGTCGGTGGTGATGTCGTGAATCGCGGGGTAGTCTCCCCGCCCCGCCACAACCGACAGGAAAAGCAGCGTGCCAGGCAACGCGCACGCCAGTCCTGTGAGCAGTCGCTTGCGTTGCTGGCGGTAGCGCGGCAGTACAGAAAGCACCGTGAGCACCAGCGCGGTGATTGCCGCCAGCAGGCAGGCCAGCGCGTAAAGCAGCAGGCCCTGCTGCCAGTGGCCGGAACGTACAACCAGTACTGCCAGTGGCAGCGTCAGCAGTAAAATGGCGCTGAAGTAGAAGAGCAGCGTTGGCAGGCGGGCAGGACGTTGATGATCGGTCATGTCGGGCTCCAGACGAAGTCGCAGTGTGAGTGAGAATACTATTCCGCAACGCTTCATGCGAGGCCTGTCTACGGTTCAACAGAGCAGTCACGCCCTGCGTTTCGAGGCCGGCGCATTGAGCTTTGTGGGGGCATTTGCTTAACTCCAGCGCTCACACAGATAACACGCCCGCGTCGGGCACGAGGAGCTGCAGTATGGGACGAGTCGCCGGTAAAGTCGCCATTGTTACAGGTGCCGCCAGTGGAATGGGCAAGGCAGACGCCATTCTGCTGGCAGAGGAAGGTGCCTCTGTGGTGGTCGCTGACCTGAACGAGAAAGATGGTCAGGCGGTCGCGGACAGCATCGGTGAGCGCGCGCGTTTCATGCGCCTGGATGTTTCCGATGAAGACAACTGGCGACAGGTTATCGCCGACACCCTGAACGTGTTTGGGCGCCTGGACATTCTGGTGAACAACGCCGGCATGCTGACCATCGCGTCGATTGTGGACACGGACCTGGCGACATTCCGCAAAGTGCAGTCCGTCAACAGTGAAGGCGTGTTTCTCGGCTGCAAGCGCGCCATCCCGGCCATGGAGCAGAGTGGCGGCGGTTCAATCATCAACATGTCATCGGTGGCCGCGATCCAGGGCATTTCCTTTGCCGCGGCCTACAGCGCCAGCAAGGGCGCGGTGCGCTCCATCACCAAATCCATCGCGATGTACTGCAAGGAAAAGGGCAACGGCATCCGCTGTAATTCCATTCACCCGGATGGTGTGCGTACGCCCATGGTCATCAAGGCAGCAACCGGTAAGGACTCGGCGTCCCCGGAGGAACTGGCTTCGCTGCAGGGCAACGATATGTGCAACCCGGAAGACATCGCGCAGATGGTGCTCTACCTCGCCGCGGATGAGTCCTGGTTCGTCAACGGGACCGAAATGCTGATTGATAACTGCTCCACGATCACGCCGCCTGTCGGCCTGTCATAGGAGGCACCATGGAAAAGGTACAGTACGCGCTCTGGCGCACCCCCGCAGTGGGCGAAGATGCATTTCGTGCAGGTTTGCTGGCTGATCTGGTGCCGGCGCTGCAGCGCCTGGAATCGGTTCGGGGGCTGCGCCTCGCCGTGGTGGACTCGGCCGTGGCGCCCGCCGCAGACAAGCGCCTGGCCAACTCCGACAGCCTGCCAGACGCACTGCTCTCGGTCTGGCTGGACGACGCCTGGCGCAGGCCACAGCCCATGACCCTGGTGCCCGATCTGGTGGCTCGCAGCCACGCCTGGCTGGTGTCTGAGGCGGAGCCTATCGTCAACTCGACCCAGCCGCCGGGTGCCGATGCGCGGGTCCCCGGTTTCTGCCAGGTGGCCCTGCTGCAGCGTCCGCCGCGGCTCAACGTCGCTGAATGGCTGCACATCTGGAAGGGTAGCCATTGGCAGATTGCCATTGATACGCAGTCGACCTTCGGCTACCGGCAGAATCTGGTGGTTTGCGATCTCGACGGGGGTGGACCCGCCCTGGATGCCATCGTAGAAGAGGACTTTCCGGCCGAGGCGATGAGTTCTGCACACAGTTTCTATGCCGCGCCGGACGATGCGACCCTGCAGGCTCACCAGACGGCCATGATGGAGAGTTGTGCGCGCTTCATCGACTTCGACAAGATTGATGTCGTGCCGATGAGCGCGTACTGGTTCAGCCCTGCTGCAGGGCCCTGATACGGTCTTCCAGTGGCGGGTGCGAGCGGAACAGGGCGGAGAACCCTTCTTTCAACTGTTCGCTGATGCCGAATGCTGTCAGCTCTCCCGGCAGGTCCTGGGGCAGGCCCTGTTCGGCACGCAGGCGCTGCAGCGCGGCAACCATGGCGCCGCTGCCGGCTAGTCGGGCACCCGCGGCATCGGCGCGGTATTCACGCCAGCGCGAAAACCAGAACACGATCATGCTGGCGAGGATGCCCAGGACCAGTTCGGCGACAATCGTGACCACGTAGTAACCAATACCGTAACCGCGCTCGGTCTTGAAGATGACCCGGTCAACCGTGTGTCCGATGATACGCGCAAGAAACATGACAAAGGTATTGACCACCCCCTGAATCAGGGTCAGCGTCACCATGTCGCCATTGGCGACGTGGCCGATTTCATGGGCCATGACGGCACGGACTTCGGCGGGCTGGAAACGCTGCAACATGCCGCTGGACACGGCAACCAGTGCCGCATTGCGATTCCAGCCCGTGGCGAAGGCGTTGGCGGCCTCGGAGGGGAAAATGCCCACCTCCGGCATGCCGATGCCCACCTCGTCGGCAAGTTCCCGCACCGTGTCCAGCAGCCATTGTTCCTCACGGTTCCGCGGTTGCTCGATAATGTAGGTTCCCGTGCCTCGCTTTGCCATCCACTTGGACAGAAACAGAGAGATCAGCGACCCACCGAAGCCGAACAGGGCGCAGAAGATGAGCAGGGGCCCCAGGTTCAGGTCCACCCCGTTGGCGGCAAGAATACCCTCCAGGCCCAGCAGATTGAAAATAATGCTGACCAGTACCAGTACTGCAATGTTTGTGGCAAGGAAGAGCAGGATTCTCATGACAGTCGTTTCACCTCGTGGTGGTTGATGCAGCCCCGCTTTGACCGGCGGCTGATGGATTCCGTTCCCCGTCTGTGAGCAGATCAGGTGCCGCGTCGGGCAAAGGGTGGCTGCTGGGCTCGATAACCGGTTCTCCGCGAGCGTCTACGTCGACTGCCAGCACCTCGCCGCGCAGCGCCACATCCTTGCTGCTCAGCTCAAACAGCAGGTTGACACCCTCGTCGTGGTGTTTCAGGCGCGCCACCAGACGCGCATCGCGGCCGTCCAGCCAACTCCTGGACTTACCCCAGTAATGGCCGAGCTGGTTGCGAATGACAAATACCTCACTCATGCGTGGCGGGCTCCTCTCAAGCGTATGCGGCGCGCAGTGTAAAGAGTCGTCGCGATCGACACCAGCCTGAGGCAGGTTTCCCCGACTCAGCCAAGCAGGAAGTCCTTGGCCTCGTTGACCTTGGCCGCCAGGTAGTGGTTGCCCCCGCGATCCGGGTGCAGCTTCTGCATGAGTTTGCGGTGGGCAGCCACGATCTCCTCATCGCTGGCATCGCCGCCGAGGCCAAGAATGGCGAGCGCCTCGCTGCGCGTCAGCCCGCTCTGGCTGTCGGGCGGGGGTGGCGATTGTGTCGCGCCGAAATCTGTTTCGCCGGGAAAACGCTGCTGCAGGTAACTGTCCAGTAACTGTACGGAATCGTTGTCCTGCTGCCGGCAGTAGTGCAGGAGTGTTTCCAATTGGCTTCGATCCAGTTCATCCAGTCGCCAGTCCTTGAATGGGCCGGACAGGACCTCGCCACTGAGTTTGCCGCTGTCGTGGTCAAGGTGCATGCGCAGCACGGCGCTTTCCACCGTAGACTGCCGGCCATGCGCTGCGCTTGCCGAACGGCTGCGCAGCGAGCTGAGCATGGGAAATAGACGGATCAACAGCGGCAGCAGCTGCCTGCCTGCAACCAGCAGGCCGGTCAGTGCGGCTCCGACCCAGTGCATGCGGCCGGTCAGTGTGAGATACAGCACGATGACGACTGCCGCTGCAATGCCGAGCTTGATGTACTGCGCCCTGCGCTTGTGGGGTGGCAATGCGCGGGCGCGCAGGTAAAGGATATACAGGGCCACGGCGATTGCCAGGAGCAGCAGGATTCTCGGCACGTTGGCCCTCAGGGTTTCAGCTGTTGAAGGAGCAGTCTAGCACCTTGTCCGGGGTGATTCTCCAGTGCGGCCCGCCCACCCGTGGCATATCGCGCCACGGCACCGAGCAGGTCTGACAGCGTGTCTGCACTGTGCTGATCGAAATGCGCCCAGGCACCGCCGCTCAGGCGCGCCATGCTCTGGAACGTGCGCTGCACCGCACTGTTGGCACCTTCCTGAAAGAGGAATAGCGGCAGTTTGCGCAGCCCACACTGGCCGGCGAGGTGGCAGACCTCATCCGGCGACTCCTCCAACGCGTCACCGATGAAGACCAGGCCTCGCAACGGGGTTTCCCGATGCACTGCCAGTGCATGGCGCAACAGCCGTTGAATTTGCGTGTGGCCACCCTCGCAGCGTACCTGCATCATCTGCTCGGCGAGTGTCTTGCTGTCGCTGAGCCAGGGACTCGCCCTGAATTCCTGGAAGCCGCGGTAGTAGCAGAGCTGGATACTGATTGAAGCCACCTGCCCGGCACTGTGGAACATGGCCGCCTGACGATCACGCGCCATCGCCCAGGTGGGTTCGCGACTGGCTGTGGCGTCTATGGCGAAAACAAGCCGGGGATGGCGCTCGGCAAACACGGCAACCGCTTTGGCCGTGCCAAGAAACGCCTGAATGTCCTGTGAACTGGATGTTCGGGCAGGGGGCTTCGCCATGACAGTTGCTGCGTCAATGCCTCGCGTTGAGCTTGCCGAGGCGCTCCAGTTCTATGAGGTAGGTGCGCCGCTCGGCAAGCTCCTCGATGGCGCTGCGCAGGCCTTGCTCATCGAGGTTTGGCAAGTGCTCGTGGCCGGCGACAATACGCCATAACTTGCGGCTGCACAGCGCTTCGGGGTTGAATGTCGTGTTCGTGTTCATCGTCGTTGTCCTGTTCTGCCCAGTCAGACCCGGCGCAGAGGGTTTAGTTCACTGCGCCTGCCTGTGTCGCGTACCACGCTAGGGCAAAATTGTGACAGTTTGTTGGCAGGCCACTGGATTCGGGTTTCTACGAGCTTACACCGGCTACACCGGAAAGGGGAAGGGCAGTACACTGGCGCGTCTGCTGAACTGAGGTGAGCCGTATGAGTCTGTTCGATATCCGTAAAAAGCGCGCATTGCCCGATGCGGCATCCGCCCTGCCGGGGCGCAGTGAATCCCTGCCGGTGCCTCCGGCACACTTTGTCAACGGTCATACGCTGCAAGGGCCATTTCCTGCTCCCTTGCAGCAGGCCGTGTTCGGCATGGGATGTTTCTGGGGTGTCGAGCGCCTGTTCTGGCAGCTCAGCGGGGTTTACACCACCGCAGCCGGGTATGCGGGCGGTCACACCCCCAATCCCACCTATCAGGAGGTGTGCAGTGGCGGCACCGGCCACACCGAAGTGGTGCTGGTGGTTTTCGACCCGTCACAGGTCAGCTACGAACGCTTGCTGCAGCATTTCTGGGAGGGGCATGACCCGACCCAGGGCATGCGTCAGGGCAATGACCTGGGGACCCAGTACCGCTCCGCCATCTACACCTACAGCGATGAACAGTTGGCGCAGGCGCTGGAGAGCAGGGGCCGGTTTCAGACGGCGCTGGACCAATCCGGTTACGGTGCAATCACGACCGAGATAGCGCCGGCGCCACCTTTCTATTACGCCGAGGAATACCACCAGCAGTATCTCGCCAAGAATCCCGGTGGCTACTGCGGACTCGGCGGTACCGGGGTCAGTTGCCCGCTTGGCCTGACGGTCGGCAGCAAAAATTGATCCCTGCCAGGCAAAGGCGTCTTGCCCGGATAACGCAAAGGCGGTTTAATCCAGACTAATCGCCATTAGTGTTGGCGAGCACACTCGAACGATAACGATAATGGTGAGGTGCAGTTGATGTTCAAACACGAATTTCCGCGGATGTCTGTTCTCTCTCTGGCGGTCGCCGGCGCATTGTCCGCCGGCGCGGTCGCACCTGTGCTGGCGCAGGGTATGGTGCTGGAGGAGGTGGTGGTGACGGCACGCAAACGCGCTGAGAGCCTGCAGGAAACCCCGTTGGCCGTAACGGCGCTGGATGCCGCCGCCCTGCGCGAGGCCGGCGTACGCAACCTCGCAGACCTCAATACGCTCGCGCCGAATATCGATGTGGTGGAGGCCAACGGGTCTGCGCCGCTGGCCAGCGTCTACATTCGCGGGGTCGGGCAGCGCAATACGGGTGAGAACATTGACTCAGGGGTGGGCATCTACATCGATGATGTTTACCTGGGCCGTCCTGACGGCGCGCTGCTCGACCTGAACGATGTGCAGTCGGTGCAGGTCCTGCGCGGCCCGCAGGGCACGCTCTTTGGCAAGAACACGACCGGCGGTGCACTGGTGTTCACGACAAACAAGCCGGTGGAGGAGTTTGAGGGTTCGGTAGGTCTGCGCGTCGGCAATTATGATCGGTTGGATACGGAGTTCGTTCTCAACGTGCCTCTGACTGATTCCGTCTGGACGCGCCTGTCCGGGGTCACGCGCAAGCGCGATGGGCAGATAGAGAACCTCTTCGACGGCGAAGACTACATGGACGAAGATCGGCAGAGCCTGATCTGGCAGACGCGTTGGGCGGCGAGCGAGGATCTGACGCTGGACCTGAACCTGAACTGGGCGGATACCGATCAGAAGATGCGTCCCCAGAAATGTGTCAACGTTGAAGGCGCCAATGGCTGGCAGGCAGCCCTGTTCAATGCGATAGCCATCGGCCCTGCCACGGGCCGTACCCTGGCCGATTTCTGTGAAGACGCGGCGCAGGCGGGCGGTGGTGACCCGCGCACGGTAATATCGGATCTGGGGGGCGATTACAAAGCGGAAAATCGCGGCGCTTCGCTGGTGGCCGAATGGGCTATCAACCCGGACCTGTCATTGAAAAGTATCAGCGCCTATCGTTACACCGAAGCCTCGCAGAACGACGAACTGGATCACACCGGTATTCCCTTCCTGCACCGTACCAACACCGTGCACCCGCAGGGCGGTGCCGGTGAGAGCGACCAGTACAGTCAGGAGTTCCAGCTTATCGGCAGTGCCTTTGATGACCGCATGCAGTACGTTACCGGCCTGTTCTGGTATGAGGAAGAGAGTGGCGGCCGCCAGAGCATCAGTTTCCTGGGCCCCTTTGACCCGGCTATCGCCAACCTGTTTTTCCTCAACATCTCGCCCAGCAGCCTGACCGCGAAGAACGATGCCATTGCGGCCTATGCACAGGTGGAGTGGGAGTTTACCCCGCAGTGGCGCACTACCCTCGGCCTGCGCTACACGGATGAAAGCCGCGACCTGCGCGTGCAGGATTACAGCATCGATGCCAGTACGCTGGATGCCAACGGCGGCCCGGCCATCCCCGTGGGCGGCGGGCTGTTCGTCGTGCAGCGCCCGGGCTTCGAGTACAACCCGGCGTTCGTGCTGGAGGAAAGCGAGGTGCGCCAGCGCAAGGTTTCCAACAGTGACGTGACACCGATGGCCAGCATCCAGTACCTGATTGGCGAAAGCGACTGGCTGGACCAGGGGAGTCTGTACCTCACCTACAGCGAGGGCTTCCTGTCCGGCGGTCTCTCTGAGTCACCCACTGGAGAACTGGAACCTTTTGAGCCCGAGGAAGTGGAGAATATCGAGCTGGGCTTCAAGCTGGATTTGCTGGATCGCCGGCTGCGGCTGAATGGCGCGTTTTTCTACAGCGACTACACCAACCGCCAGTTGACCACGCTGGTGATCAACCCGGAGGTGAATTCACCGTCGCCAGCTACCATCAATGCGGCCAAGTCGACCATCAAGGGCTTCGAACTTGAGACCACCTGGCTGGCAACCGACAACCTGATCATCGGTTTCAATGCCACGTTTACCGACGGTGAGATCAAGGAGTTCATGGATGAGCAGATCAGGATTGCCGACACCAGCCTACCGCCTGCGGCGGGCTGCGTGCGCGCCGACCTGAGCCTTATCCAGGTCGATTCCTGCCCCAATGACCGCTCCAGCGAGAATCTACCGCGCCTGCCTGAGCAGAGCTACCTGCTCTCCGCCCAGTACGTGCTGGACACCGCCTGGGGGACCTTCTTGCCGCGCATCCAGGCCAGTTGGAAGTTCGATATGGAGTTCTGCTTTGATGCCCTGAGTTGCACGACAGGTCTGTGGTTCGAAGATGAACAGTTCGAGCTGAGCGCGCGTCTGGGGTGGACTTCCACCGATGAGCGCTGGAGCGCTTCCCTGTATGGCACCAACCTCACCGACGAGGATTACATCAACGGCGGTATCGCGCTGGTCGAGTCTTCGGGCACCGGGGGTTTTGCCGTGGCGCCGCCGCGTATGTACGGGGCCGAAATACAGTACCGCTTCTAGGTCTGCACCCGCAGCCCTCTCGCCAGTAACGCAGCGACCGCATTTTCCACCCGGAGAATGCGGTCGCCCAGGGAGACCTGGCGACAGCCCGCCGCCAGCAGTTTCTCTGCCTCGTAGGGTATAAAACCGCCTTCCGGCCCCACCACCAGCACGGTGTCGTCCTGCAGTTCCGCCGGCGGCAGTGGCGCTGTGCCGGGATGCGCTAACAGGGCACAGCGCCCAGCGATGATGCCCGGCAGCCGGTCTTCGACGAAAGGTTTGAAGCGGCGGTGGAGCAGCACCGGGGGAATGACCGTGTCGCGCGCCTGTTCCAGCCCCTGTAACAGATAATCCTCGATCACAGCGGCCCCGAGCACGGGCGTTTGCCAATAGCTTTTCTCCACCCGGTAGCTGTTTATCAGGTGTATTTCGCGCGCGCCGAACTCAGCCGCTGTACGCAGGATGCGGCGCAGCATCTTCGGCCGCGGCAATGCCAGTACCAGAGTTACGGGAAGTTTCGGTGGCGCCGGGTGCGTCAGGCTGACCTGGAGGGTGGCGCTGTGCGGGTCGATGGTCATCAGTTCAGCGGTGCCGACCAGGCCATCGATCTGGCCCACCTGCAGGGTATCTCCGGGTTTGGCCTGCAAAACCTGCCGCAGGTGCTGCGCGCGACGGCCGGTCACGCGCAGCTGGCCGTCGGCGGCGCATTCTCCGGCGCTGAACAGCAGCAGGTTCACCGGGTTGCTAGCCGGCCCACAGGTCGTAGTCGTCGGCGGCGGTGACCTCGGCCTCCACAAAGTCGCCGGGCTGCAGATCGGTAACGCCGTCGAGGAAGACCTTGCCATCGATCTCCGGGGCATCCGCGCTGGAGCGGCCGATAGCGCCCTGGTCGTCCACTTCGTCAATGAGAATCTCTATTCGCCGTCCTACCTTCGCCTGTAACTTGGCGGCGCTGATCTCCTGCTGCAGTGCCATGAAACGATCCCAGCGCTCCTGCTTGACGACATCGGGCACCTGGTCGGGCAGGTCGTTGGCGGGTGCGCCCGCCACCGGTGAGTACTGGAAACAGCCGACCCGGTCCAACTGCGCTTCGCGCAGGAAGTCCAGCAGCGTTTCGAAGTCGGCGTCGGTTTCGCCCGGGAATCCCACGATAAAGGTACTGCGCAGGGTGATGTCGGGGCAGACCTCGCGCCAGCGATGAATGCGCTCCAGCGATTTCTCTGCGGCGGCGGGGCGCTTCATGCGTTTCAGCACGCTGGGACTGCCGTGTTGAAAGGGTATATCGAGGTAGGGCAGGATCCTGCCTTCGGCCATCAGCGGGAGTACGTGGTCCACATGCGGGTAGGGGTACACGTAGTGCAGTCGCACCCAGATGCCGAACTCGGCAAGCCCCTCACACAGCGACTGCATGCTGGTTTTCATCGGCCGCCCATTCCAGAAGCCGGTGCGGTATTTCAGGTCAACGCCGTAGGCGCTGGTGTCCTGAGAGATCACCAGCAGCTCGCGCACACCGGCGCGCACCAGCCGCTCTGCTTCTTCCATCACGTCACCGATGGGCCGACTCACCAGATCACCGCGCATATGCGGGATAATGCAGAAACTGCATCGGTGGTTGCAGCCTTCCGAAATTTTCAGGTAGGCGTAGTGGCGTGGTGTCAGTTTCACGCCCTGGGGCGGAACCAGATCCACGTAGGGATCGTGCACGGGGGTGTGCGGCACGTACTGATGTACCGCGCTCACGACCTCTTCATAGGCAGCAGGCCCAGTCACGCTGAGGACTTTGGGATGCAGTTCGCGGATGGCGTCGGCATCGGCTCCTTTGCCCATGCAGCCGGTCACAATCACCCTGCCATTTTCACTCAGGGCTTCACCGATGGCGTCCAGCGATTCCTGCTTCGCGCTGTCAATGAAACCGCAGGTGTTTACCACTACCAGCTGCGCATCCTCATAGCTGGGCACAATATCGTAACCGTCCAGCTTGAGTTGCGTCAGGATGCGCTCCGAATCCACCAGGGCCTTGGGGCAGCCCAGGCTGACGAAGCCGATGGTTTTCTTGTCCGCGTTGCTCATGATGTCACCCGTGGCTGCCGTCTGCGTGGCGCGTTGAAGGTCCCGGCGAGAGGGTCAGGTGCCGGTTGGGATGGCGTTGTCAATGAGGCGCGATGATACCTGATAGCCCGCCGGTCTGCAGAGGGAAATGCGCGAAAAACGGGCGTTCTAGAATGCCTGGCTGGCCTGTGTGGCGATGCTGCTGGTACGCAGTTCCCGCTGCAGCTGCTGCTGCAACAGCAGTCCGTCATCCCGGTTGAGAAACTCACCCACCCGAATGCTCTCGCCCGAGCTTTGCAGGCTCAGCGCCGGTGCGTCCCAGGGGTGGCGCTCCGGCTGTATGCTGAGCCCGGTGCGCTGGCGTGGGAACGCCCAGCTCTGGCGCGGCAGATAGAAACCCTTGTCGATACGCACCGTCGTCGCATCGAGGGTGATGACATGGCGGTATTGCAGTTTCCAGTTGACGTAATACAGGGAGCCGCCGAGTGCAGCGAGTTCCAGCCCGGCGAAGGGCAGGATGACCCAGGCACCGGCCAGGGCAAAACCGATACCGGCACCCAGTGAGGGCACCGCCAGCGCCAGAATGACCAGTTTGTTGGTTCGCCAGGTGGCGGACTGGTTGGGTTTGGCAATGATGGTTACGGTGTCACCATCGCAGCTGCGTACGACCACGTGTGGCGGCCTCTGAGGGATTTGCGACAGTCTAGTACAGTCGCGCCCCGCTGGCATGCATGTCCCTGTTTTGACCAGCGACAAAAACCCTGTGCGGCGCTGGGCGAGTGGTATCCCAGGCGCTACACTCCGGATATGAGCAGACAGTCTTCCGCAATACTGATCAGTGCCGGGCAACTGGCGCAGGCGACGGACGCCATCATCGTCGATTGCCGGTTTGTCCTGGGTCAGCCCGACGCTGGTCGCGAGGCGTATTTGCGTGGCCATATTCCCGGTGCACATTACCTTGACCTCGAAGAGGACCTCTCGGGCCCTGTGGCGCGCCACGGGGGGCGCCATCCCCTGCCGGATGTCCGGCAGCTGACTGCCCGGCTCGCCTCGCTGGGCATCCATCCTGGCGCCAGGGTGGTGGCCTATGATGATGCCCGGTTCGCCTTTGCGGCCCGCTTCTGGTGGCTGTTGCGCGCACTGGGTTATCGCCCACCCGAGTTGCTGGATGGGGGTTATGCGGGTTGGCTGGCGGCCGGTGGTGCGGTGGAGCAGGCCGTTCCACAGCCTGTGCCCTGTGCGGTGCCGTCCGCGGAGGCCTACCGCGGTGTGGTGGATATCACCGCGCTCGCGTCGTTGCAGGCCGCCGGGTCACTCCTGCTGGATTCCCGTGATCCGGCCCGCTATGCCGGCCTCGAGGAGCCACTGGATCCGGTCGCAGGGCACATCCCCGGTGCGCTTAACCTGCCCTGGCAGGCGGTGTCCGATGCACAGGGGTGCCTGCTGGATGATGTGCGCCTGTCTGCGCACTTTGCGGGGCTCCCCGAGGGCAGGCCGCGGGTGGTGTACTGCGGCAGCGGCGTAACGGCCTGCGTCAATCTGTTTGCCCTGGCGCGCACAGGGGATGAAAGCGCGCTGCTGTATGCCGGCAGCTGGTCGGACTGGTGCAGCCATTTGACGGCTGACGAGTAGGCTAGAAGTCGGCGGGGCAGGCTTCCTGTAGCCAGTCTCCGGTGGTCGGGTGCGTAAAGCCCAGCTCCGTGGCGTGCAGCAAGAGCCGGGGAGCCATGGCCAGCGCCGCCTCATGGGCGTACATGTCACACCCCAGGATCGGGTGGCCGAGTTCCCGACAGTGGATGCGCAGCTGGTGTGAACGCCCGGTCTGGGGCATCAGCTGCAGCCGCGTGCGGTCTGCTTCGCGCGCAATGACCTCGAACCAGGTCACGGCCTCGCGCCCGGTCTCGAAGCAGATTTTCTGCAGTGGCCTGCGCTCCCAGTCGCTCACGATGGGCAGGCTGATTTCACCCCGGTCGGGCTCTACCACACCCCATACCACGGCTTCGTAGCGCTTGTAGACCAGCCTGTCCTGAAACTGGCGGCTGAGGTGGGCATGGCAGGCGCGGTTCAGCGGCACCACCATGATGCCCGAGGTATCGAGATCCAGGCGGTGAACCATGCTGGCCTGCGGGTAGTCTTGCTGCAGTCGGCTGATCAGGCAGTCGCGGTTGAGGGGATGGCGTCCGGGCACGCTGAGCAGCAGGTGCGGCTTGCGCACCAGCAGCAGGTCGGCGTCGGCGTACAGGATACGAATCGGCTCCTGGCTGTGGGGTACCAGGTAGGGGGGCAACTCGTCTTCGCTGCTCACATCCTCAGCCGCCTGCCTTGCCCAGTGCGCGCTGGTAGGCGGCAATGGTATCGGCGAGGCCGAGGCGCAGGGCATCGACAGTCAGCGCGTGGCCGATCGACACCTCCAGCAAGCCCGGAACACGGCTGAACAGGGGTAGATTGTGCAGGTCGAGGTCGTGGCCCGCGTTCACGCCCAGGCCCACCTCGGCCGCCGTCTCTGCCGCGCGGATGTAGCGCTGCAGTACGGCATCCACCTCGGCGCCCGCTGCGTAGGCCCGCGCATAAGCCTCGGTATACAGCTCAATACGGTCGGCGCCCACCTGCGCGGCGAGGCGGATCTGGGCCGGATCCGGATCCATGAACAGGCTGGTGCGAATCCCCAGCGCCTTGAGTTCTGCGACCAGCGGCGCAATCTGCTCGCCATCACGTCGCAGGTCAAAGCCGTGATCGGAGGTCAGCTGGTTGTCGCCGTCCGGCACGAGGGTCGCCTGAGCCGGGCGAATTTCACGCACCAGCGCCATGAAGCCGGGGTAGTCGCTGACACCCGCGCGATCGCTCTTGCGCGGGCCGGTCATGGGGTTGCCCTCGATATTGAATTCCACGGTGAGCATGGCTGCCAGGTCGTGGCAATCCTGCACCCGGATATGGCGCTGGTCGGGCCGCGGGTGCACGGTGATGCCGTCGGCTCCGGCGTCAATGCACAGCTGGGCGTGCTGGGGTATGTCGGGGTTGCGGGTATCGCGCGAATTGCGGATCAGCGCGATCTTGTTCAGGTTGACGCTGAGTGCGGTCATTCGCTGGTCTTGCGCTGGACGCTGTGTATCAGAATGGGTTCTACCGGCACATCCTGGAAACCAGCCCACTGGCGCACCGGGCTGGAGGCAATGTAGTCCACCACCGACATGCCCTCGATCACCTCGCCAAACACCGTGTAGCCAACCTGACCGGGTGACCAGTCCAACTGCAGGTTGCTGCGCTGGTTGATGAAGAATTGCGCCGTCGCCGAATCCGGGTCGGAGGTGCGTGCCATGGCGATGGTCCCGCGGATATTGTGCAGCCGGTTGCGGGATTCATTGACAATCGGCTCGCCGGTCGCCTTTTCCGTCATGTCGGGCAGAAAGCCCCCGCCCTGAACCATGAAGTTGGGTATGACGCGGTGGAAAATGGTGCCGTCGTAGTGCCCGCTGTCCACATAAGACAGGAAGTTGGCTACGGTCAGTGGGGATTTGTCCGGGAACAGGCGCAGCGTGATGTCGCCCTCGCTGGTACTGATGGTCACCAGTGGGGCGTTGGGCCCCGGCTCCTGTGACCAGGCGGGGTTGAGCGCCAGCAGCAATGCGGTCAGCAGGCTGAAAACAGCTTTCATCAGTGTGGTCTCCGTTGGGGGCTCAGGGGCTGGGGAGCTCAGGCCCAGCCATCGTTGCGGCGGCGTTTGGGCCACAGGCGCGGCACCACAAGGGTGATGACCACCCCCAGCAGCACGGCCAGTGCGCCGTCGATAAAGGCGCTGCTGCGCAGGTTTTCCTGCAGCCGCTGGTTCTCGGCACCGAGCATGTCGGCCTGTGCCCGCAGGTTTTCGACATCTTCCACCAGGCGCCGGTTCTCGGCGTCCAGTTCCAGCGAGCGACCCGATATCTGTTTCAGCTGCGCGAGTTCCTCGGTCACCGCCTGCAGCGTACCGTCAGCGCTGTCGATGCTGCTCTCCAGTTCCCCGCGAACCTCCTTCAGCTGGTTCAGCTCTGCGGTCAGGCTGGCGTTCTCCTCCGCCAGTTGCTCCGCCCTTGTGCGTGCTGAATCCACGAGGGTCTTGGCCGGTACGGTGCTCATCAGGTATTGCGATCGCACCCAGCCGGTCGTGCCGCCGTCCGTGGTGATTTCCGCCCAGGTGCCGTCCTCTGACTCACGACTTACGGTGAGCCGTGTGCCGGACGGAATGCCACGGTGGATAATACGGAACTCATTGCCGGCGCCGCTGCGCACGGGAATGTACTGGGTATCGCTGATGTAGCGGATATCCTGTGCCAGCGCGGCGGCGCTGCCCAGGAGTGCGAGCAGGGAAACAATCAGGAAATGCTGCAAAACGTGGGTCCTTCTCTGCAGTCGGTGGTCAATCGCGCAGTTTACCACTGCCCGCGGCTCAGGGCAGCACGCGTTTGTAGGGCTTGACGATCACCTGGCGGAAGACGCCGGCGGCCATGTAGGGGTCACTGTCTGCCCAGGCCTGTGCCGCTTCCAGGCTATCGAATTCGGCGATGATGAGGCTGCCGGTAAAGCCCGCTGCCCCCGGCTCCTCGGTATCCAGTGCCGGGTGCGGGCCGGCGGCCAGCAGGCGACCCTCATCCACGAGATGCTGGATACGTGACAGGTGGGCCGGTCGTGCGGCCTGGCGCAGAGGCAGGCTGTCGTCAACGTCCTCGCACATAATGGCGTAGAGCATGGTGTGGTTTACTCCTGGCTTTCAGCCGGCTGGTCTTTGAGGTGGGGTGCCACCATCCAGGCCGTCAGCCCGGTGAGCAGCACCGTGAACAGTATCGCGGAGTACAGCTTGTAGCTCACCCAGGTGGCCTCGCTGTAGCCGTAGGCAACGACCAGGTTCAGTGCGCCGACAACGCTGAAGTGGGCGACCCAGAGCAGGTTGAGCCGGGTCCACACGCGGTGCGGGAGCTGGATCTGGCTGCCCAGCGTGCGCTCCATCAGATTGCGTTTGCCGATGAACTGGGACGCCGCAAAGGCCAGCGCCAGTGCCCAGTTGAAAATGGTCGGTTTCCACATGATGAACAGTTCATTGTGCAGCAGCAGGGTAGCTGCGCCAAACCCGCAGACGGCGAGACCGACCCAAAGTAAACGTTTCTCCAGCTGTCGGGTAATGGCCCAGGTCAGCAGCAGTTGCAACACGGTGGCGGCCATCAGCACTGCGGTGGCGGTGAAGATGCCGTCGATGGTGTGGCTCCAGCCATAGAGCGTGATGGTATCGCCATCCATCTGGTAGACGATGAAGAACAGCGCGATCGGGAGAAATTCCAGCAGTTGTCTCATGAAATCAGCCTGGCCCTGGCATGTTAGGATGGACGCTGTCGGCGGCAGGGCCTACCTGCACTGTGCGCCAGCCGTTTCTTCGATCCCGGAGTGTAGTGTCTGTGTTGATCGACTTCCATACCCACACCACCGCATCTGACGGTGCCCTGTCGCCTGCCGCCTTGCTGCAGCGGGCACGCAACAGGGGTATACGCCTGCTGGCGATAACCGATCACGACACCGTGGCCGGATATCAGGCGGCGGTCGCGGAGTATAACCCCTTGGGCAACGCGTTGCGCCTGGTACCCGGCGTGGAATTGTCCTGCGTGTGGTCTGGTGTCACGGTGCATGTGGTCGGGCTTGGCATGGACTGTGAACACCCGGTTTTTGTCGCGGGGCTGGCGCGGCTAGCGGCGGCGCGCACCGAGCGCGCCCGGGTGATTGGCGAGCGGCTGGCGAAGCTGGGTTTCCCGGGCGCGCTGGAGGGCGCCTTGCAGGAGGCGGGTGCAAGCCAGGTGGGGCGCCCGCACTTCGCCGCCTGGATGCTGGCCCGCGGACATGTCGATAGCCTGGCCAGGGCCTTTGATCGCTACCTGGGCAGGGGCAAGCCGGGCGACGTCAAGGCCTTCTGGCCCGAGCTTGAGGACGTTACCGCCTGGATTGTCCAGGCCGGTGGTGTTGCGGTGCTGGCGCATCCGCTCAAATACGCATTGACGCGCAGCAAACTGCGTCGGCTGGTGGCCGATTTCGTGGCGGCCGGCGGATCGGCGGTGGAAATACTCAACGGTCGCCAGACCCCGGAGCAGAGCCGCCAGTTGCGCCTGCTCGCTCTGGAAGCCGGGCTCGAGGTCTCCGCCGGCAGCGATTTCCACCAGGATTCCTCCTGGGGTGCCGAAGTGGGTGTAGAATTGCGGCATCTCGGCGGTCTGCGCGGCGTGTGGCAGCGGTGGCTGCCGCCCCAGGAAAGTCCGTCAGTGGAGGTTACGTGAGCCAGTTTTTTCAGATTCACCCGGAAAACCCCCAGGCGCGACTGATTCGCCAGGCGGCGGACATTGTGCGCGGCGGGGGTGTTGTGGTGTACCCCACGGACTCGGCCTATGCGCTGGGTTGCCACATCGGTGACAAGGCGGCTTTGGACCGTATCCGGCGCATCAGGCGCCTCGATGATCGCCACAACTTTACCCTGGTGTGCCGCGATCTCTCGGATATCGCCAATTACGCGCGTGTCGACAATACGGTATATCGCCTGTTGAAAGCCTGCACCCCAGGCGCCTATACCTTCATTCTGCGCGCCACGTCGGAGGTGCCGCGCCGGCTCATGCACCCCAAACGCAAGACCGTGGGCCTGCGTATCCCGGATAACGCCGTGGCGATGGCCCTGCTGGCGGATCTTGGAGAGCCGATGATGAGTGTAACGCTGATCATGCCCGGCGATGAGCTTCCGCTGATTGATCCCTATGAGATCCGCGACGTGCTCGAGCACGAGGTCGATCTGGTGATCGACGGTGGTTACTGTGGCCTGGAACCGACCACTGTGGTTGATCTGGCCGACGACCTGCCGATCATCCTGCGCGCCGGCAAGGGCGATGTGACGCCATTCGAGGTCTGATCGGGTATACTCACAGCCTTCTCAGGGACAGGATTTTTCGTGAACGATTCCACGCCGGCCGCGCCCGCCACCGACAGCCCCTCATCGGCACGGCCACAGCAGGGGGAAATGCCCTTCGCTGTGGTGTTGGGCAAGGCGATGACCGAGCTGCCCAGGGACCTGTATATCCCGCCCCAGGCACTGGAAGTGTTCCTCGAGGCCTTCGAAGGGCCGCTGGACCTCCTGCTCTACCTGATACGGCGCCAGAACCTGGATATCCTCGAGATTGATGTCTCGGAGATCACCGAGCAGTACATGCGCTATGTGGAACTCATGGATGCCATGCAGTTCGAACTCGCGGCCGAGTACCTGTTGATGGCCGCCGTGCTGGCGGAAATCAAGTCGCGCATGCTGTTGCCCCGCGCGGTGGATGTGGAGGAGGATGAAGAGGATCCGCGAGCCCAGCTGATTCGCCGTCTGCAGGAGTACGAGCGCTTCAAGAAGGCGGCCGAGGATATCGAAGAGATGCCGCGGCTGGAGCGGGATACCTGGGTTGCCAGCGCAGAGCCGCCGGACCTTGACCGCGCGCGCCCTGATCCGGATGTGGACATGCGAGAACTGCTGCTGGCTCTCAGCGAAGTGCTGCGGCGTGCCGACATGTTCGAGAGCCACCATATCCAGCGGGAGGCACTGTCGACGCGTGAGCGCATGTCAGAAGTGCTGGAAAAGCTCTCGGGGCGCCAGTTTGTGCCGTTCGTGTCGCTGTTCTCTGCCCGCGAGGGTCGACTTGGCGTGGTGGTGACCTTTCTCGCCGTGATGGAACTGATCAAGGAGGCCCTGGTGGAAATTGTGCAAACGGAGAACTTCGGCCCCATTCATGTCAAGGCGAGGTCCGAGTAATGTCCGAATCGGCATCCATGCTGGTCCAGATTATCGAGGGCGCCCTGCTCGCCGCCGGCCGTGCGCTCACGGTGGCGCAACTGGGCGAGTTGTTTGAAGAGGCTGAGCGCCCCTCCGCGGTTGAAATCCGGGAAGCGCTGGCGGTGGTCAGCGAGCGCTGTGAAGATCGCGGCTTTGAACTGTGTGAGGTCGCCAGCGGCTTCCGGTTCCAGGTGCGGCAGTCGCTGAGTCCCTGGGTGGCACGGCTGTGGCAGGAGCGCCCACAAAAGTATTCGCGCGCACTGTTGGAGACCCTGGCGCTGATTGCCTACCGGCAACCGATCACGCGGGGCGAAATCGAGGAGATCCGCGGTGTTGCGGTGAGCTCGAATATCATCAAGACGCTGCACGAGCGCGACTGGATTCGTGTCGTCGGGCATCGCGATGTGCCCGGTCGTCCCGCCATGTATGCCACCACACGGCAGTTTCTCGATTATTTCAACCTGAAGAACCTCGACCAGTTGCCTGCGTTGGCGGAAATCCGTGACCTTGAAACCCTGAACGCCGAGCTGGGCTTCGGTGAGCCGTTGGCTGCAGCCAACGACGCAGCGGGTCAGGCGGCCGAGCCGCTGTCAACAGACCTGCCGTCTGCGGCGGTGAGCGCGGAGGACGATTCTTCGGAAGCTGGCGATAGCGACAGTTCGGATGCGGCCGATCCGCTTGCACCGGGTGGCGCGCAATGAGCCGTCGGCGCGTATCGGCGCCCGGTGAAACGCCCCCTGCCGAGGCGGCGGGTGCCGTTGCCGGTGAAAAGTTGCAGAAGGTACTGGCGCGCACTGGTCTGGGTTCACGCCGCGAGATGGAGCGCTGGATCGAAGAAGGTCGGGTTGAAGTAGAGGGGCGCCGTGCATCCCTCGGCGACCGTGTTTCCGGCCGCGACCGCATCAGCATTGATGGCAAGCCACTGGAGGCCGCTCCGGCAGAGCAGACGCGCTGCATCATTTACCACAAGCCTACGGGCGAGGTGTGCAGTCGCAAGGATCCGCAGGGTCGGCGCACGGTGTTCGAGCGCCTCCCAAAGCTGAAATCCGGGCGCTGGATATCCATTGGTCGCCTGGATTTCAACACCTCCGGCCTGTTGCTGTTCACCACAGATGGCGAACTCGCCAATGCGCTGATGCACCCGTCGTCAAACATTGAGCGCGAGTACATGGTGCGCGTGATGGGCGCGGTCGACGAGGATATCCTGCAGCGCCTGCTTGACGGCGTTATGCTGGAGGACGGGGCGGCGCGCTTTACCGACATCCAGGATGGCGGCGGCGATGGTATCAATCACTGGTATTACGTGGTGCTCATGGAAGGCCGCAACCGCGAGGTGCGGCGCCTGTGGGAGTCCCAGGGGCTTACGGTGTCGCGGCTCAAGCGCGTTCGCTACGGCAACGTCTTCATTCCTTCGCGCGTCAAGCAGGGCCAGTGGGCCGAGCTTGAACCGAAAGAGGTCAAGGGGCTGTACGAACTGGCGCAGTTACCGGTCAAGCAGGTCAAGCGCAACACGGTCAAGGAAAAGGAAGTCATGGAACGGCAGTTCGGCAAGCGCAAGGCGCCGGCCGCGAACGCTGGCCGCAAGCCCCCTCGACGTCCCCACAAGAGTCGTTAATGCAGTGGCGGGCGCGTTCAGCCCTGTGCGCTGAAGGCCGCGCCCGTCACCCCGCAGCTGTCATCACCCATCAGGTACAGGTACAGCGGCATGATGTCTACCGGCGAAGGGTTCGTGGTCGGTACCTCCGCGGGGTAGGCGGTGCGACGCATGGCCGTATTGGTGGCCCCCGGGTTCAGGCTGTTGACCCGCACGCGCGAGGTGTTCTCCAGTTCGTCTGCCAGCACCTGCATAAACCCCTCAGTAGCGAACTTCGACACCGCGTAGGCTCCCCAGTACCTGTCTCTTATACACATCTGACGCTGCCGACGACTCCTTACG
>CAJXUQ010000018.1 GCA_913061145.1 uncultured Haliea sp. | reverse complement strand
TTCCGCAAAATCAGTTTAACGAGCCCCGGTGTCCCCCGTTAATGATGAAGAGCCGCATTGCTGTAGGCCTTGCGGGTTTTTTTTTGGGCTCTACCGGCTCTCCCCAGTCAAGGGACGGGCCCTCATCTGTATCCCATCGAACATACCGTCCCACCCTCAGCGGGGCGGTACTCTCAAAAGTCAGTCCTCAAAGCTCGGTCCTTCTCAGGCTCGTGGTACTTTCTAACGGACATGCAATTCCTTACCTGTGCCGCGATTATGCTCTGTCGGGGCAGATTTCCTGCATGGTCGTAAAACCACACTGCCCGCCGCAGACGTATGTATGAGCACCCCGGTATACTGACAGGCAATCGCTGATCCACTCGTGCATGGATATCCTGGTCAGCGTCACACGGCAACCGACTCATGTATAAACGAAAGCTTTTCTATTTCGGGTTTACCACCGCGTTCATTCTGCTGGTGGCGTTGATCAGCACCGCGATATCGGCGCACCTCACCCGAGACAATCTCCGCCAAAGCACCATTGCCCAGTCCCTGCTTGTCGAACATGAGAAGCTGGCGGGCACGTCCTATCGCCTTTTCAAGCAACTTACGGATGAAGTGATTTTCGGTCGCAACGCCAATCAGGCTTTTGTGCGCAAGAAGCAGCTTGCGATCCAGGAGTCGCTCGACAGGATTCGTCAGTTGGAACTTGAGCAGCGGGAAGCTCTGGGTGTGGCTATCACGCAGGGCAGCGTCGAGGACACTGACGAGCTTGTGCGTCTTATTGATCATATTATCGGTGAGTTCCAGGCGGTGGTTGTCAGTAACAATGGCCTGCCGCTAAATCAACAGGAACAGCTGCGCAACCTGCTCGAAGTGACGATTGATGACGAGTTCAGAGAGTCGATCAACGCCGCTGTATCACGGCAGAGCCGTGTGGTTGCCGCGATCAATGCCAGGATAGATACGCTCAACATTGTTATCGTCTGGTTCACCATAGGCCTTGCTGGCTTGTCGCTGCCATTGATCATCTACGGCTGCTACTGGCTCTTCAACCAGCTTTACCAACCGCTTGTATTGATTCAGGGGGCAACCAATGCCATCGCCTCCGGGCATTACGATAGCCCCATAGCCGTTACCCTGGACGATGAGTTCCAGGCTCTGGCGATGTCCATCAATCAGTTGGCGGTGCGTCTGCAGGAGCATGAGGCCAACGAGTTGGAATCGCGGCAGAAACTCGAGTTTGATGTGAAGCAGAGAACGAGTGAGTTGACGGAGGCGAACCTGCAGCTGACCAAGATCGACTCGCGGCGTCGGCAGTTTATCGCCGATGTGTCGCACGAGCTGCGGACCCCGCTCACCATCATCAGGGGTGAGGCGCAGGTCACGTTGCGGTTGCAGTCGGCCTCCGAAACGGATTTTAAAGAGACGTTGCGCGCGATTCTGGACCAATCGGTCAAGTTAAGCCGGCTGGTGGACGACCTGCTGCTGTTGACGCGGGCAGAGATGAGTCAACTGCACCTTGAGTTCAGCAATAATGAACTGGAGCCGCTGCTTGAGCAGGAAGTGGCCAAGTGGCAGAAGCTCAATACCGAGCGTACGTATACCCTGTCTGTTGAACCCCAGCTGATCAATGTCCCGCTGGCGATCGACAAACCGCGGATTCAGCAGGTGGTGTCCATCCTGCTGGACAACGCGACCAAGTATTCAGAGGCAGGTAAACCGGTGGAGATTGCAGCCCGTGCCGGGGAGGAGCTGGTTACGATCTCAGTGAGGGATTCAGGCGGCGGCATTTCCGCGGCGGAAGTAGACAACATATTTGAGCGATTCGTGCGCTTCAGCAAGCACAATCAGGGCCTGGGCCTCGGTTTATCCATCGCAAAAGCCATCGTAGAGGCGCACGGTGGGCAGATTATGGTTGAGTCGGTGCAGGGGCAAGGCTCCTGTTTTTCCTTTACGTTGCCGACTGAGCGGCGGTCATGAGCATTCTTCTGGCCGACGACGAAGCACCGCTGCTGCATTTCCTGGCACGTGGATTGCGCGCCGAGGGTCACGCCTGCACCACACTGACCGACCTGCATGACGTAGTACCCTTCGCGCGCAAGCACTCGCCCGACATCGTGGTGCTCGACCGTCTGTTCGGTTCACAGGATAGCCTGCAGATTATCAGTGTTATCAAGGCCTTACCTGAGCCACCCATGATCCTGATGCTGACGGCGTTGGACGATGTCAGCGAAAGGGTCCGGGGCCTGCAGGAGGGTGCCGATGACTACTTGTGCAAGCCTTTCGATTTTGACGAGTTTTTGGCGCGCATCACGGCGCTGCAACGGCGCGCCGGGGCAGTGCCGCGTGATAGCCGGAGCACGCTGGAGGTCGGCACGCTGGTGCTGGAGCGGGAGGAACGGGTCGCGCGGGTGAAGAGCGCGGAGCTGTCGCTGACCAAGATTGAATTCGAGCTGCTGCTCTACCTGACCGAGAATCAGGGAAAGGTGTTATCGCGGGAACGCATCCTGAACCGTGTTTGGAAAACGCACAGCGATCCGCAAACCAATATTGTCGATGTCTACATCAGCCGCCTGAGGCGCAAACTGGCAACCGACGCGGATATCGCGATCCAGACATTGCGGGGCAACGGGTATCGGCTTGCCCTACGGGAACGCCCGGAGGTCTGAGCGGCGAGGCGCCAGTTGCGAAGTCGGCACGAAAAAAAAGCGCCCGCGTGGAGGCGGGCGCTGCCGGAATGTTTGCCGCTCTTACCGCGGCAAAAACCGTGTGGTTAGATCAGTTCTGGTATTCCAGCGAGGAGTGGTGCAGCACGATCCGCACATCACCGGCGTCATCCTTCACGAAGCCCCAGGTTTTGTCGACAGACGTCACACTGCCGTCTTTGCCGGTGAAATGCACCTTGCCAATTGTGGAGGCACTGTCACCCGCGATGAATACGGCGTTGTTGTCAATCTCGCACTTCTGCCAGCCTTTGAGCGCGAAGCCTGTATCGCTGGGGAAATTCGGGTCGCCACCAACAAAATAGGACAGCGCGCCTTCACTGGTGGGACGGAAAGTCTGCGGTTTCACGGTCAATGTGGGTTTGAACAGGACTGCACCCATCTGATAGCCGTAAGCCGCATCGATGACGTTCTTAGCGAGTGACTTGGCGGCTGCCTGGCCTTTCTCCTCGTGGGTTTTGCTGATATCGACCAGCGCCTGGCACCAGCCCTTCTGTGCCGCCAGCACCTCTTGCTCCGAGAGGCCCTGATTCACCACGACGGCGCTTGCGAAGGCCTGGCTGGAGGCCAGAACGAGTGCGGAAATACCTGCGGCTGCTTTAAGTTTCATGGTCTAACTCCTGTGTTGGATGGTATGTGGCGGGAAAAATAGTCCGTTGGTCAACGTTATCCTGCGTGCTAGAAGCGATAGCCGATGGAAAGGGTGTACACCATCGGATCAATTTCGATGGAGTCCACGCGTCCGGGCGCACCGTTTAGGGTGAACGAGGCCTCCGTATCGATGTCAATCCAGCGTACCGATCCATTGACGAACCACTGGTCGCTGATCATGTAGTCAACGCCGACTTGTGCGGCGAAACCCCAGGAATCGTCCAGCGACAGGTTCGCCAACCCCGCGTCCGCGTTCGGGCCGGTAAACTCCTCATCGAAGAACACCGTGTAGTTCAGACCCGCGCCGATGTAGGGCTGGAAGGCGCTGGACGGGGCGTTGAAGTAGTAGTTGACCGTAACCGTGGGCGGCAGGTGGGTGACTTCGCCCAGGCGATTGCCCGTACCCAGGGGGTCGCTGACGCCAAAGTCAACGTCGTGGGTAAACGGCGTAGCGGCCAGCACTTCGACATTCAGCCTGTCCGTGAAAAAGTAGGCGAGGTTGAGGCCGAGTTGGGTATCGTCGCCCACCGCCAGGTCGACCCCGAGGTCTGCACCGACAAATATGTTTGACGAGGAGTCGTCAGGTGACACATTTGCAAGCCCGGCACGCACGATGATATCGCCTTGCTCGAATGCGAAAGTGCTTTGCGATGCCGCCGCCACAGACAGAGCGATCAATCCAAGTTTGATGTTTTTCATAAGCTCCCTTTACTGGTTACGTTTAACCGAGGGAAATACTAGCGGGCGTCTCTGAAAAACACCTTTCGCAAAGATTAAAAACAGATTAACGCGGCAGTTTGGCGCTGGCTCTGGCTGTCAACGTCTGGCGTCTGCTCAACAAGGAGGTGACCCTCGATTTCGCGAGTTTGCTGTTCAGGAACCGGCGCGCGTCATCAAACCGGAACTGCCCTGGGCGTTGCGGGCTTTTTCCGCTACCGGGGCGTCCATGGATAAGGTCGCGACGTACTCCAGTGTAGCGGCAAGTAATCGCGCACCTTCGTAAAGATTTGTCAGATGCGTAAACTCAGAGTAATGATGACTAATGCCTCCTTGCGACGGTACGAAAATCATCGCCGTGGGACAGTAATCTGCCAGGAAAAGGGCATCGTGGAAGGCCCCGGACACCATTGGCTCATAGGCGAGTTCCAGGCCATGGGTACACGTCTCGATTGCAGAAATTACCTGCTCGTGAAATCGAACCGCTGCATGCGCAAAGATTTCCTCACAAACCGCATCGCAGCCTTGCTGCGGTTGCGACAACACTGTGCGAATGCATTCACTCAGCGAGTTCAGCACCTCATCATCGGGGTGACGCAAGTCGATTGAAAAACTCACCTGCTGTGGCACGGTGTTAGTCGTATTGGGTGTTACATTCATGCGCCCAATGGTGAAGCGGGTTGTGTCATCAGGATCTTGCAGGGTCATCTGCAAGTCGGAAATATAGGCAACGGCCGCACGCAGCGCATCGCGGCGTTGAGACAGTGGGGTGGTTCCGGCATGCCGTGCCTCGCCATTGATGGTCACGTTAAACCAGCGACAGCCCTGAATTCCAGTAACGAGGCCAATGGGTTTGTTTAACCTTTCCAGAATAGGGCCCTGTTCGATATGCAGTTCGATGTAGCTCGAGAGTGACCGGCCGAAGCCGCGTTGCTGCATCGTGGGGTGTGAATGCAGCGTTTTTGTCAGTTCGTCCTCCAAGCGCAGCCCGTCGCTATCGCAAGTGTCCAGAAACTCGTCTATCGCTCTGGCACCGGTAAAGCACATCGAGCCCATACAGCCCGGTGCAAAGCGGGAACCTTCTTCATTGCTCCACGCCACGATCTCAATCGGCCGTGTCAATACGGCGCCACAGTCTATCAGCGCCTGAACTGCCTCGAATGCGGCGACCACACCGTAGACGCCATCGTATCGCCCGCCGATGGGCTGAGAGTCCAGATGGCTGCCAGTGAGGACTGGCGCGGTACCGGCTGCAACACCTTTTGGCATTAACCGGAAGAACTGGTTGGCGATGGGGTCGGTGTAGAGTTCCAGTCCCATTTGGGTCGCCCAGCGGTTCAGCTCGGCCCGTGCTGCTCGGTCTGCGTCGCTGTAAACCTGTCGGTTGACGCCGCCGTCGGCTCGAGCCCCGAATTCCGCCATCCGGTCGAGACGCCGACCTAACCGTTCACAGGAAACTTTTTGTGCTGAGATCATTAGGTAGCCTGCCTGTTTGGCAAAGGTCTCGGCCTCAGGGGCAAGGAACCCTTCGCTTGTTGCGCTGATCATCTTCCACTATACCGTCAACTATTCAAGTACCTTGAATCTAAATCATTATGCTGGTTGTCGTGTCGGCAAGGCTCTCGACGAACATCAGAGCATGCTTGACGCGAAGGGTCAGCGGCCAACTCCCCTAGCTGAAAGTGCGCCGATCATTACATAACAGTTGACGAAATGGCTTTGATGGAACAATATGAACACCGTTCACATTGTTGTCGGGATCTGTGTTTAATCTGCCACCGTAGTGGCTTCACTCCGTGAGTCGCTATCTTCCTTTGGGGCAGTAAACATCGAACCGCAATTTTGACCCCGGTACTGAAACTCACGCACGATGAGCGCGCTGCTGCAGAGCCTTGACCAATTCTGCAGGGCGCAATCACTGCGTTTTGACCCTGTGAGGTAGACCATGGATCTTGATGTCGCTTACCTGAGAGCGCAGTTCCCACAATTACATGACGATCCGGACCTGGTGTTCTGTTCCAACGCGGGTGGAAGCTTCGTGGCCAGCCCCGTGCTGGATATTTTTTCACACTACAATCGTCATATGCGGGTTCAGCCCTATGCCGGTTACGCGGTTTCAAATCAGGCCGGCCAGGCAATGGACGAAGCCCGCAGTGGCTGGTCCCGAGCGCTCAACATACACCCGGATGAACTGACCATAGGCCCATCAACATCGTTGAACAGCTATGTAATGGCTCAGGCCCTGGCGCGCAATTGGGGACCGGGTGATGAGATCATCGTGACCCAGCAGGATCACGAGTCAAACCACGGCGTCTGGCGCTATGCGGCGGAAGCGGCTGGTGTAACGCTCAAGGAGTGGCCCATTGATCCAGTAACGGGCCTACTCGACCCGCAAATTCTCTATCCGCTTCTGACGGACAAAACACGGTGGGTGTTTTTCACCCACTGCTCAAATGTAGTTGGCACCGTTAATCCTGTGCCTGAGATCGCTCGACTGATACGAGCGAACAGCCCAGCGAGGATCTGTGTCGACGGGGTTGCCTATGCACCTCACCACATCCCAGATCTGGCAGCGCTGGACGTGGATATGTATCTGTTCAGCCTTTACAAGGTATTTGGCCCACATCAGGGCATCATGTACCTGCGTCGAGATTTGCAGGGAGAATTGCCTCCACAGAGCCATTTTTTCCTGCATCAGGACAGCCACAAACGTTTTAACCCCGCGGGCCCCCAACACGCGCAGGTGGCAGCATGCCGTGGCGTGCTGGACTATTTTCAGGACCTCTATGTTCATCATCAAGGCCCGGAGTCCGCGACTCCGAGCGCAAGGCTGCAGTGGCTGCACACGAAGATTGCTGCGCATGAGCAGAAGCTTGCTGCGGCGCTACTCGATTTTCTTGAGCCACGTTCGGACACGCGCGTACTGGGCAAGCCACACGTCCGTGACGGTGACCGCTCAACAACCATTGCATTCAAGCCGCTCAAGAAAAGTGCTGGCGAGGTGGCCAAGGCTATGCAGGGTGCCGGCATCGGCACAGAACACGGACACTTTTATGCGTATCGTGCGCTGTCGCATATGGGCATCAAGCCCGAGGATGGGGTGGTGAGGATATCGCTTGTGCATTATAACAGTATCGCAGACGTTGAGCGCATTCTGAGCGCTCTGGAGCGAACGCTTGGTTGAGGATGGGCGACACCACATTAGAGCGCTATTTCCCACGACCGCGGTGCTGAGCTCTCAGTTTTCGTTGGCAGTGTTCCAGATTTCCACCGCCTGCTGAATTAATGCGGCGCGACGGCGCCTGCAAAGAGAGTGGCCATGGTGTTAGCGTGACTGGCGGGTATCATTGTCGCGGTAAGCAGCACCAGCGGCTTGCAGATTTTAAACATAGTTTTCAGTTGCCAGTGAACTCCCCCGGCCGCCTCTGCATGAAAGCGGATACTGCTTCCGTGAAGTCTTCACTCTGTACCCCCAGCAACCATTGATCCACATCGGCATGCATAATGGCTTCATCTAGCGCCCCGGCGAACCGGTTGATACTGCGCTTGATCATTTGCACCGCCATTGGGGGCAGTACAGCATAGTCGTTCGCCCATGCCAGTGCACGTGCATCCAGTTCTTCGGGTGGGCAGATTTCATCGACAAAACCCCACTGAGCCAGAGCATCCGCCGCAACCAACTTGCCTGACATAATTAACTGCTTGGCGCGGGCTGGTCCCACCAGGTGGACACACAGTGGCAGTGCATTCCACATCAGATTGATGCCCAGTTTGACCTCACCGTAACCCATGCGGGCATTTTCAGCGGCGATACGGAAGTCGCAGGCGCTTGCAATACAGGTGGCGCCTCCGGTCGCAATGCCTTGAATGGCACAGATGGTGGGCTGGTGAATATCCCTGAGCGCACGCATCAGCCGCGCGCCCAACTCCGCCTCGCGGCGCAACATCAGCAGGCTTGGACGCTCGCGGTTTGTCATTTCATCGAGATCCATGCCAAAGCTGAAATTGGCCCCCTCTGCCCGAATGATCACGGCGCGCGTGTACTCGTCGTCGGCAAAGCCCAGCGCTATAGCCTCAAGCTCTGTAAGCATATCGGTGCTCAGGGCATTCCCCTTTGCGGCTCTATTGAGTGTGATGGTGCTGATGTGGCCCTGCTGTTTCACAATCAGGTTAGAGTTCATTGCTTTCGCTCCTTCGTTCAGGACTCGCTTCCAAGCAAAGCGTTGGAACGATCGGTCCAGAGGCTTTCGTGTCTGGTGTGTAGGACAGGTGTTAGCGTAGCGCGATCAGGGTCTGTGTCGATATCTGCCCTATCTTCGCTCGTCCACGCCATACGTTTGACGCGGTTCGCAATATAGCCGAATATGAACAATGTTCATATTCGGCGTCCTGCTCAGCTCCTTGAAGGCGCCGGAGTTAAGATGAACGCTTCCCGCTGCTGGACGAGGATAGAGTGATGAAATATCAACGGCTGGGCAAGTCCGGCTTGCAACTCAGCGAGTTCAGCTTTGGTTCCTGGGTGACCTTTGGGCGCACGGTTGATGTGAATGTTGCGATCGAGTGCCTGGCCGCCGCCTATGATGCGGGGGTCAATTTTTTTGACAATGCCGAGGGATATGCCTGGGGCCAGTCGGAAATGATCATGGGGGAGGCGCTGCGGCGCCGCAATTGGAGCCGGGATTCTTTCTGTGTGTCGTCCAAGGTCATGTTTGGGAGCAAGAAGAATCCGGGGCCGCTGCAGCGGGGTCTCAGTCGCAAGCACGTGATTGAGGCCTGTGAACAGGCGATGCAAAGGCTTGGGGTCGATTATCTGGATCTTTACTTCTGTCATTGGCCCGACCCGGATACGCTCATTCAGCAGGGCAAGGTTCTCTACGGGGGAACGTCCGAGTGGTCAGCAGAGCAATTGCTGGAGGCTTATGCATTGGCCGCGGTAGATGTGGTCCCCAAACTGACCCCCGAGGAACAGCAGAAAATAGCTGCGCTACTTCAGTCTAATCCTGGTCTCGAATAGGGCGCGAGCATGCAAAAATCCAGTAATGGCCAGGTGTTCCTTTACGCGCTGCCGGGCATAGCCATCGCATTTATCAACCTCCCTGCGGCCATAATATTGCCCACTTTCTATGTAGAACACACTGCCGCTACGCTCACGGGTATCGGTGTGGTCAACCTGTTGCGCTGGTGGTTCGATGCGGCGACAGATCCAATCGTCGGGTATCTGGGGGACCGAACCACAACGCGTTGGGGTAAGCGCAAGCCATGGCTGGTGATGGGGGCCATAGTCTCCTCGGTATCGATCTTTCAACTCTTCCGCCCCCCCGCTGACGCGGGCAGTTTTTATTATGCGCTCTGGCTTTGCGGGGTCTATCTCGGCTTTACCCTGTTCACTATCGCACACCAGGCCTGGGGCAGCGAACTGGCGGTAAACTACAACGACCGCTCACGCATTTCCACAACGTACTCCGTGATGTCGGTGATCGGTAGCCTTCTCTTCTGGGTGCTGCCGTTGATGCTGGCTCCGTTCACCGGGACATCTGAGATCGGCCCGCAGGTCATCAACGGCATAGCCTGGATATTTGTTGTGCTGATGCCGCTCAGCGCACTGCTGGCCATATCATTTGTCCCCGTGGGTATCGATCTCTCGAAGCAGGCGCCGCAATCTCTGCGCAAGACGGTGAGTGACCTGAAGTTCAATCGCCCTTTGTGGCGCTTCGTGCTGGCCCAGGCTGTCTGGGGTATCGGGCAGGGTATGTACCTCTCGGTGATCTTCGTGTTTATGCGAGATTATCTCCAGCTGGGAGCAAAATTCCCGCTGTTGATGATCATGTTCTTCTTGGTTCAAACCCTGTCGATGCCGGTGTGGGCGAGGTTGATGGGGCGCTATGGCAAGCATCGGTGCTGGGCATTTTCCTGGGCCGCTTTTTCTCTGGCGCAGCCGGCGGTATTCTTGCTTGAACCCGGGATTGAGGCATTTTTGCCTCTCATGCTTATGGTGATTGTGACGGCCTTTATCAACTCGGCCAGCTATATTGCCCCGATGGCCTTGCTGGGCGATATCTCGGACTACGGTACCCTCAAATCCGGAAGCAACAATACGGGTAACTATTTCGCGATCCAGACCTTGTTGCAGAAGGGCACTATGGGAGTTGGGGCAGGGTTTGCGTTCCCCCTGCTGGCCCTGTTTGGCTATGAACTGGGCGCTGACAATCAGGGGGTAGCGCTTTGGGGGCTCCACACGACGTACATCATCATACCTGCCGTTACCAGCGTTATAGCCGCGGCGATCCTCTGGAATTTCCCCATTGACGCCCGCCGTCACGCTATAATCAGGAAACGTTTGGAACAATTGGCATCACGGTGACTGCTTCAAAATCTGCTGTTCAGTATGGTTATCATAAAGGTAACCTGCGCGATCGTCTCCTCAAGACCGCGCAGAAATTGCTGCAAAACGAGGAGCTCAGCGCGCTAAGCCTGCGTCGTGTGGCGAGGGAGGTGGGGGTCGCGCCCTCGGCAATATACAATCACTTTAAGAACCTCGACGAGCTTTTGGCGGCGATAGCTGCCGATGGTTATCGTCAGCTCGAGGCACTCGAGCGTGCGGCCTACGAGACAATCGCCGATCCTGAAGCTTGTCTGCGCCAACTCACCCGTGAATATCTGCATTTTGCCGCGAGAAACCCCAGTCTCTATCGACTGATGTTCAGTCGCTCCGTGCTTAGTTACCGGGCACTTCCCGAAGTCGGCGAGGCCGGTGACACCAGTTTCAGGGTGTCAGTGGAATGGTGGTATGGCAGTGGCTCTTATGACCCTTCGAAATCGGCTATTCATTATCCTTATGCGCTAGCCGTCTGGTCGCTCTGCCACGGCGCAGCAATGCAGATGCTTGATGGCATGGTGACCGTGGGTGATACCCCGGAGATCGGTGTCGATGCTCTCGCGGACGTGCTGATGGATGTTTGTCTGCGAGGCGCATTAGCCGGAGCACCAAAATAGATCTTGACGAATCCTGAATCTTGTAGTTTAAATGAACGCTGTTCATATGAACACTGTTCATTTAACTGCCTACGAGCCGGGAGTCGAATATGATTAGGACTTTGTCACTGAAAGTAGCCGCCGTGTCGACCCTCGGGTTGAGTGTTGCACTCACCAGCGAACCTGGCTTCAGCCAGGAGCTGGAGGAAGTCGTGGTGACAGCGCGCAAGCGCCAGGAAAATCTGCAGCAAGTACCCATTGCCATCAGCGCGCTTACGGCGAAGGATATTGCCGAAGCAGGGCTGGTGCGTCTACAAGACATTACCCAGTTGGTTCCAAACATGAGCTATCTGGAACCTTTGAGCAACAAATTTACCAATATCACACTGCGTGGCATTTCCTCCGGCGGCGGCCTAGGCAATGACCCTGCCGTAGGTGTCTATATCGATGAGGTGTATATCGGCCGAGACTCGGGCTTCAATAGCGATTTGCTGGATATTGAACGGGTAGAGGTTCTGAAAGGTCCTCAGGGAACCCTGTTCGGACGCAATACCACCGTTGGCGCAATCAATATCACCACCAAGCGTCCGGGGACAGAGCTCGAGGGCATGGTGCTGCTGGATGTAGGTGATTATAACTATACTCGCATGGGCGGCCTGATCAGTATGCCGTTGACGGATAGCCTGGCTGCGAAGCTCTCAGTTGTGGACACTGAGCGCGATGGCTTTCTTGACAACAGCTTTGGCGGCACCGTGAACAACCTCGACTATACCACCAGCCGTGGACAGCTGTTGTGGACAATCAACGAGCGAATGGACGTACTGCTTACCGCCAGCTACCGGAAGAGCGAGGGCAGAGGCAATGCCTACATAACACGCTTCCAGGGAGAACCTCTTGAAAAGACCTATGACGTCAGTATCCCGGACCCTGGTTTTGAAGACGTTGAAGACAGCATGTATGCGCTGCACGTGAACTATGACTTTGACAACGTCACCCTCACCTCTGTCACGTCGATGCAGTCCTTGGAGGAGGATTACAAGCAGGATTCGGATTGGACCCCCCTGGATGACCTGACGGGTATTGATACGCGCGATATGGAGTCCTGGAGCCAGGAGTTCCGTTTGGAAAGTAACGCTGACGCCCGTCTTAACTGGGTTGTTGGAGCCTATTTCTACCATCAGGAATTTGATGTGTTCACTCAGTCGCTGAGCGGCAGTGATACCATCTTCGCCTTCTTTGGTCTGACTGACCTTATTGGTAGCGGCTTGCGGCCATCGGATATCAGCCCCGGTTTACCGAACGGTGTTGATATCAACGCCACCTCTTCGATTGAAACCGATAGCCTGTCATTCTTCGGCAATGCGACCTACGATCTCACCGATCAGTGGAGCGTGACTGCTGGCTTGCGTTATTCAGAGGACGACAAGAGCCTCGATTACGAGCAAAAGGCTGACCCTCTCGCTGGAGCCGTTGGCTTCTCGAACTTTGTTTTGCAGGATGATCAGGACGACGGTGAGTTGACATCCACGGTCAGCCTTAACTGGCAGCCAAGCGAAAACATCCTGGCCTATGCCAGCTACGCAAGCGGGTATAAAGCGGGCGGGTTCAACAATGGTGTTAGTACAACGGCCTCTCTGGTCAGTTTTGATGCTGAAACACTGGATGCCTACGAGCTCGGCTTGAAGTCCACCATGCTCGACAATACGCTGCGGGTAAATGTCGCGGTATTCCATATGGAGTACAAAGATAAACAGGAAAGCCGCTTTGTCGCTGGGTCGGGCTTCCAGCAGAGCAACGCAGGTGAGGCGGTCAGTGATGGCTTTGAAGTCGACTTCGAGTGGGTGCCTCTGGAGCGTTGGACAGTCTACGGAGCACTGGGTTATGCGGATGCTGAGTATGATGAGTATGTGCTCGACGCGAACACGGATTACAGTGGCAATAAATTAACGCGTGCGCCTGAATGGACTGCCAGCCTCGGTGTGCAGACAGAATGGAACTTTAGCGACTATCTGCAGGGAAGCCTGCGCGTAGACTACGCCTATCAGGATGACTTTTTCCTGCAGCCCAATAATGATCCGTTCTTTACTGCAGACAGTCAGGGCATTGTTAACGCCAGGCTCGGCATTTCTGGTGGTGATGATAGCTGGCAAGTGACGTTGTGGGGTCGGAACCTTACTGATGACGACAACGTGAACAACCTGTTTGGGGCCAGCTCATTTGTATTCCCTCTCTACCACTATGCCCTCATTGCTCCCCGTACCTATGGCGCTGAGTTGCGATTCCGGTTCTGATCCCCGGTGTTGTGGGGTCTCATCCCTTGACTACTCCCGTTTCCAATGACAAACCGCAGCCGATCCGGCTGCGAGACTACGCGCCGTTTCCTTTTCAGGTGAAGTCTGTGCGGCTGCAGGTTGAGCTTGACCGCGGGGCAACGGTGGTGGAGAGCGACCTGTTGCTGGAGCGCAAGTGCGGCGAAATTGTTCCGCTGCAGCTCGATGGTGTTGGTTTGTCCCTGGATGCCATTGCCCTGGATGGTCAGCCGCTGGCGCCCTCGCAGTACAGGGTGGAAGGCGACGTGCTAATCGTTGTCGATCTCCCGTCGCGCTGTACTCTGACGACTCGAACGACGATCTGCCCGGCCGCGAACGAGGGTGATGAAGGCTTGTTCGAGCTTTCTGGAAAACTCGCTACCCAGTGTGAGGCCGAGGGATTTCGCCGGATTACCTGGTTTCCGGACAGGCCTGATGTCCTTTCAGTGTATTCGGTGACCCTCATTGGCGACCCCCATACCTACCCTGTCATGCTCAGTAATGGACATCTTGTGGAAGAGGGCGTGCTGCCGGATGGGCGTCGCTGGGTGCGCTGGGAAGATCCGTTTCCCAAGCCTTCCTATATTTTTGCCATTGTTGCAGGAGACTTTGCCTGTCTCAGCGACGAATACATCACTGCCAGCGGTCGCAGGGTCGAACTGGGCATCTACGCTGATCGGGCACGCATCGGCGAGTGTGATTTTGCCATGGGCGCGCTAAAGCGCTCTCTGCGCTGGGAGGAAGAGAAGTACGATCGAGAGTACGATCTTGATGTATACAATATCGTTGCTCTGACTGGCCATGTCGGAGCGATGGAAAACAAAGGTCTCAACATATTTGATGCCAATGGCATCTGCGCCGATCCGGAAATCACCACCGATGCAGACTACCTGGTCATCGAGCGCATTCTGGCCCACGAAGTGTTCCACAACTGGACCGGCAACCGGGTGACCTGTCGCGACTGGTTCCAGTTGTGCCTGAAGGAAGGCCTGACGCGCTATCGGGATCAGTGTTTTTCCCAGGAGATGTCCGGCGCCGGTGTCAAGCGCATCGAGTTTGTGAAAGCGCTGCAGCGCAACCAGTTTCCTGAGGATGATGGGCCCGCGGCACATGCGGTCAAGCCAGATGAATACATCGAGATTCGCAATTTCTATACCGCAACCGTCTACGAAAAGGGCGCGGAAGTTATTCGCATGCTGCAGTGCCTGCTCGGCGATGAGCTTTTTCGTAACGGTGTGAAACTGTACCTTGAGCGGCACGACCAGCAGGCGGTGACCACTGAGGCTTTTATTGCCGCCATTGAGGATGTCAGTGGCTGCGATTTGTCACAGTTTTATCGCTGGTACGAGCAGGTCGGGCGCCCCCGTGTCGTGGCCAGTGGTCACTACGACACCGAGGCAAGGTGTTACGAACTGCGCTTGAGTCAGTCGACACCGGTGACACCGGGGCAGCCGGTCAAAGAGCCTTTTCATATCCCGGTGCTGGCGGGGCTGCTGGATCAGGCAGGGCATGATATTGCGGTCAGTCACCCGGAGGTCAGGAGCGTCGATGGCAACCTGTTGCTGGAATTGCGCGAGGAATCCCGCACCTTCAGGTTTGAGAACATCACTTCCGAGCCCGTACCCTCCCTGTTGCGCGGGTTTTCCGCGCCTGTATCCCTGCAGGCGGACTTGTCCAACGAGCAACTGGCGTTCCTTTGGTCCAGGGATACCGATTCCTACAACCGCTGGCAAGCGGGGCAGTCCTTGGCAATCAATATCACCCGGGAGCTGGCGGGGCACTGGCACGCCGGGACTCCCATGGTGCTGGACGCTGGCTTTCTCGCTACCTGGTCCGCGCTGCTGCGTGACGAGGCTACCGACCCCGGACTGCTTGCTGAGCTGCTTTCGCTGCCGGAGGAGCCAGCCCTGAGCGCCGGTCTGATCCAGATTGACATCGACGGTCACTATGCCGCCAGGGATTTCATCGCTGGGGAATTGGCCAGGTGCAACCGTGACCTGTTGCTTGAGCGCTACCGTGCCCTGACTGATGATGGGCCGTATGTTTTCTCTGCGGATGCCATTGGCCGGCGCAGTCTGCGCAACCGTTGCCTGGAGATGCTGCTGGCCGCTGCGGACGCGGAGGTCACCGCGCTCTGTCTGGCCCAGATCCGCTCCAGCAATAACATGACCGACGGTTTTGCCGCCCTCGCCAACCTTTGCCATGTCGACTGCCCGGAGCGCACGCAGGGGATTGCCGAGTTTTACCAACGCTGGCAGCACAAGCCTCCGGTGATCGACAAGTGGTTCAACGCCCAGGCGCTTTCCCGTCTGCCCAATGCGATTGATCTGGTGCTGGAGCTGGAACAACACCCGGCCATGGATATCATGAACGCACCGCGAGCCATGGCCTTTTACGGTGGTTTTTTCCGCCAGAACAGGGTCGGCTTCAATGAACCCAGTGGTCGTGCCTACAACATGCTGGCAGAGAGGCTGATTCTGGTGGACGGATTCAAGCCGGGATCGACCTACTGGCTGATGCCCCAGATTTTGCAGTGGCGCAGGTTTGACCATGGCAGGCAGGCGCTGATGCGGGCTGCACTGCAAAAAGTGCTGGACGCCGACATTTCCAAAGGACTCTACGAGATTGTGAGCAAAGCCCTTGCCGGAGACACACAATGAATGACTTCGTCCGTCACCTGGACAACACCGTTCCTGAGCAGTTATCAGCGCTGCGCCTGCCAGGGTGCGCCCTTGCGCTGATCGAGAATTCGGAGATCTCGACCATTCGCTGCTATGGCTATGCTGACATTGCAACAAAAACAGCGGTGCGGGAAGACACAATGTTCCAGGTCGCGTCCATTTCCAAATCTGTTGCGGCATGGGGCATCATGAAGCTGGTGGAGCAGGGCAGGCTGGACCTGGACGCTCCCATCGACACTTACCTGACGCGCTGGCACCTGCCGCCTTCGGATTACGATGCGAGGGCAGTGACACCGCGCCTGCTGCTGATGCATTTCGGTGGCACGTCCCTTTCCGGTTGCGGTGGCACGCCTTATGATGAAACCTGGTATACGGCGGAAGACATTCTCTATGGGAGAACGCCCTCGCTCGACGAACAGCAACTCGCCTATTGTGTGAAATGGGGGATGGATCCGGAGTCCTACGGAAAGCCGGTGCATTTGCTACAGGCGCCCGGTACCGGTTTCGAATACTCCGGTGGTGGATTCACCATTCTGGAGTTGATCATCGAGGAAATAACCGGCAAGAGCTTCACCGAATTCATGAGCGAGGCAATTCTAGGCCCCCTGGGCATGCCCGAGTCGAGCTTCGAGGTTCGTGACTCGCAGCTGCCCCGGGTGGCGACACCCTACAGCGACACGCTGGAGGCAATTCCGCTGTATCGCACCAATGGCAAGGCTGCGGGCGGTATGTACTCGAACATTATCGAGCTGGCACGTTTTGCCTGCGCGGAGATGGAGGGGCCCAATGGTGAAGCGCCCGGCCGCGGTGTGCTGGCCGCAGATTCCGTTGCGGAAATGCAGCGCCCTGATCGCTACGCGGAAACCGAGATGGGGCTGGATTTCTACACGGGGCTTGGACACTACGTTGTCGACATTGCTGGTGTACGGGCAGTGCAACATACGGGGGGCAACCCTGGCTGGCGCAGCGTGTATACCGTCATCCCGGCGCAGAAAACAGGTTTCGTGTGTCTGATCAACAGCGCCGGCGGCAATGACCTGTGGATGGACCTGATACAGCAATGGTCGGCAGTGGTGGTAGGAGTATAGGGCACCATGTGGTTTGAAGGAATGTCCATTGAGGACTGGTTTGACACCTACCAGTTCAAGGTCAAATACGCCATCGGTGAAAACGCTGTACGGGAGTTGTCCGCGTAGCCATGCAAGTGGCCCTGATCGAAACCGGCGGCACGATCAACGGGATTCTGGCCCCGGGCCAGGCGCCCCCGCCCAGCCGTGTGTTGGCTTGGCTGCAGCGCAATACGCAGCGTTTCGACCTGGATATAGCTTTCACCGTGGTGACGATGAAGGATTCCCGCGCCATCGGCGAGAGCGACCGGGCTGCGCTGGTGGAGGCGATTGAGTCTGCCGCCGCCAGCCGTGTGTTGATCCCGCACGGTACCTATACGATGCCGGAGACCGGGCTCTATCTGCTGGAACACTTGAGCGAGTCTGCGCTGGAAAAATCCATTGTGCTGGTCGGCTCCCTCACGCCCCTGGACGCGCCGGATTCCGATGCGCCGACGAACCTGGAGTGCGCGCTTGAGCGCCTGCGCCGCCAGGTTCGGGGTGTCGGGATTGTCATGGCAGGAAGAAGTTGGGAGCCCGGCGGGGTGCGCAAGGACCCCGCAACAGGTGAGTATGTCGCGCTCAGTGACTGACTCAGGACGCAGATGTGTCCGGGAAAATAATCCGCAGCAGCTGTTCCAGGAACGCATTGTGTTGCGCGCCGTCATGGTTCAGGGTGCCGCTCAGGCTGAGGCGTTCTTCCGGGCAGTAATACATGAAGGAACCCCAGTGGCCCAGGTGGCCCCAGAGTGTTTTGCCATGGATGACTTTTCTGCCAATGCCCATGGCGTAATAATAGCCCTGCTTGGCGAGTTGCCCGGTGAGAAAGGTGTCCAGAGTTTCCGGCTCGCGGGTAAGCTTGCCGGCGAAGGTCCCGCGCAGGAACCTGTCCAGATCCCGCAGTGTTGATACGTGGCCACCCGCTGCCCAGTCGCAGCTGCCGTTTATCTGCAGCGCGTCGATGTAGTCGTTGTTCATGTTGATATAGCAGTGGGAAAGCTTTCCCTGGGGCGTCTCGTGCCCTTCCAGATAGGTCTGGTCCATGCCCAGGGGGTCGAAGATGTTTTCCCGGCAGAGTTGCGCGTAGGTGGTTCCGGTCACTTGCTCCAGCAGCAGGCCGAGAAGAACATAGCCGGTATCGGAGTAGTGATAGATCTCGCCGGGCGCGCCCACCAGTTGCGCGTTATCCAATGCCCATGCGGCGATCTCCCCCGGCGTCCGGAATTTCCCGGGGTCACTGGCCAGCACCTGGAACCACTCTTCCGACAGCGCAAAATCATTAAAGCCCGCGCGGTGATAGAGCAGGAGCTCCAGCGTGATGTCCTTCTGTTGATGTCCAGAGGCGACGGGAACCCTGGTAGCAATGTGCCGGGGCAGCAGCTCAATCACCGGCGTGTGCAGGCTGATCCGGCCCTGCTCGATCAGTTGGGCACAGAGCAAGCCGGTAAAGGTCTTGCTCATACTGGCGATGCGGAAGGCGTGGTCCTGTTCCAGCGCTGATTCATCCTCCAGGCGGTATTTTCCCGCCGCGCCCCGGAAGTACAGCTGCTGGAACGGTGCGTTTATGCCGAGCAACACCCCCGGCGCAACGGTTGCCGTTGCCGCCAGCAGCTGTTCAATGTCTTCTTTCACGAGCGCTCCTGGTTAGAGGTCCGGTAAGCATTTATTTGCTTGCCAGGCTGCGGGATTCTGCTAATATGAACACTGTTCACATTATAAGTCAACGCTCAACCGCAGCTCCACAGGCAGGGTAGTAAACGTGACCGTAATTACAGCAGCAGGATCTCCCTCGTGCCGCAAGGTACCCCGGCTTCACGGCAGTAACCAGCGCAACGTGCCCTGGCTGCTGCGCTGGCGAGCGGAGAGTCGTGGGAATCATCCGTTTATTGTCTGGGCGCCATTTGATGCCCCCTCCCAGTCGATCAGTTATGTCGAATTCTACGCTTCCGTCCTCTCCTTGGCCGCGGGCTTGCGCGAGCGGGGGGTACAGCAGGGCGACTTTGTCCTGCTGCATATGGACAACTGCCCGGAGTTCCTCCAGGCCTGGCATGCCTGTTCGCAATTGGGGGCCGTGGTGGTGACCACCAACACCCGCTCTAGCGGCGAAGAGCTCAATTACTTTATCGAACATTGTAGCGCCAGTGTGGCGCTTACCCAGCCGGCTTACCTGCAACGTGTCAGCGGGGCTGGCGAGCAGCTGGCCTGGGTTGCCTGTATCGAGCACGACGCGGGAGCCGAACCTGCCTCCGTCGATCTCGGTGAGGCTGTGCCGTTTGCGGAGCTGATGATCGATGCCACCGGGTTTCAGCCGGTCGATTCGGACCCGCTTGCCTACAATTCGGTGCAGTACACGTCGGGAACCACGTCGCGTCCCAAAGGTGTGCTGTGGACCCACGCCAACGCGATATTTGCTGCACGCAGCAATGCCCAGGTGTGCATGATCCGGCCCGCGGATATTGGCCACGTCTTCCTGCCCCTGTACCACACCAATGCACTCTGTTATTCGCATCTGGCTACCCTGTGGGCAGGCGCGACTATCGTCCTGCAACCGCGTTTTTCCGCCTCCAGGTATTGGGATTGTGTGGTAGGGCACCGCTGCACCTGGGGTATCCAGATCCCTTTTGCCCTGAAAGCCCTGATGTCACGGCCCATTCCTCCGCAACACCCTGTTGAACGCTGGGGCCTTGGAGCGCATAACCCTGAAATCATACGGCAAATGCTCGGAATTCCCTGTATCGGCTGGTTCGGGATGACGGAAACCGTTGCCCTGCCCATCTATTCGACCCTGGGTATGCCGGATCGCGAAATGAGCATGGGTCTGCCCTCGCCGGAATACGAGGTGCAGGTGCGCTCTGCGGAAGGCGGGGAGGCCGCCTTCGGAGAGAGCGGGCGCCTGTGGATTCGCGGCATCCCTGGACTCTCTCTGTTTCACTCCTATCTGCATAACCCCGAGGCTACCTGCAAGGCCTTCGATGCAGATGGCTGGTTTGACACCGGTGACATGGTGACCGTCACAGAGGACGGCTGCATTACTTTCAATGGCCGCTCCGGCGATATGCTGCGCGTGGGGGCGGAAAACGTCGCGGAGTCAGAAATCGAGCGAGTGGTGGCAACCGTGCCCGGCGTGCTCGAGGTTGCGGTGGTGGGGCGACCGGACGACATGCTTGATGAGGTGCCGGTGGCCTTTGTGGAGGCTCCGGGCGTGACGGAGGACTCTGCGGTCACCGAACTGGCTACACGAATCATAAGTCGCTGCAAGGATCAGCTGGCTGACTTCAAGGTTCCCCGCGAAGTCTTTGTCGTCGACCAGATCCCCCGGGTAACACTGGGCAAGCTGAACAAGAAACTGCTGCGCCAGCGTTTGCGCGATGGTGCATAGATAATTAGAGGAGAACCCGCATGTATCCTGACGACACATCCCGATCTCACGCGCTGTATGAACGAGCGCTGTCAGTCCTGCCCGGGGGTAACAGTCGCAATTCTGTTTATTTTCCGCCCTACCCGGTGTATGTCGACAGGGCGGAGGGTTGCAGAATCTGGGATGCCGACGGTGTCGAGCGCATCGACTGCATCAACAATTACTCGGCGCTGATCCACGGCCACTGCCATCCCCGCATTGTGGCAGCGCTCCGGGAGCAAGCGGGCAAGCTGCTTTCCGTTGCACTCCCCACCGAGGCGGAAATCCGGTTGGCCGAACTGGTGACCGAGCGGATGCCGGCGGTTGAGCAGGTCCGGTTCGCCAACTCGGGCACGGAAGCGGTGATGATCGCCGTGATGGCCGCGCGGGCCGCCACCGGGCGCAACAAGATTGCCAAGATTGAAGGCGCTTACCACGGCAGCTATGACGCAATGTCGGTGAGCGTGTATCCGACGCCAGACCTGTGGGGTGCGGATGATTCTCCGGAGGGTGTGGCGCCCCCCGGGGTTTATGAGTCGGCCCGGGCCAATACGATCATCCTGCCGGCCAACAACGTGGCAGCGGGTCGCGCAATCCTGCGTCGTCATGGCGATGACCTCGCCGGGGTGATTATCGATCCTCTGTGCAAGAACCTCGGTTTTCTGCAGATGGATGACGAGTTCCTGAAGATGCTGCGTGAAGAGACCACCGCGCTGGGCGCGAAGCTCATCTTCGACGAGGTATACAGCTTCCGGATGGGCTACAACGGCGCCCAGGGCGAGTTGGGCGTGTTGCCCGATATCACGGCTATGGGCAAGGTCATTGGGGGCGGGCTGCCGATCGGCGCGATAGGTGCATCGCGCGCGCTGATGGAAGAGTTATTCGATCCCCGTGGCCGCGCGAAAATGTCCCATGGCGGTACTTTCAACGCCAATCCAATGACCATGGTGGCCGGAGCCATCGCCATGGAACTCTACGACCGGGCGGCCCACGACCGTCTGGCCGCACTGGGCGAGCGGCTTCGCATCGGTCTGCGGGAACTGTTCAGGTTGACCGGACGGGCCGGCACCGTGACCGGGGCGGCGTCAATGGTAGGCCTGTTCCACACCGACGCACCGCTGACAGATTATCGGTCAGCAGTGCGCGCCATGATCAACGATCCCTCCCTTGGTCAGCGCACGGAGTCATTCTTCCGCCACATGCTCAACAACGGCGTGTACATGGCTAGCCCCGGTTTCATGGTGCTATCGACGGCAATGACCGAGGCAGATATCGATTTTATTCTGGACAAGGCGGAGGGCGCGTTGCGCGCTCTTCCAGCCAAGGCCGCCTGACCACTGAGAGAGGGATCGACCATGCGTGAAGCAGTTATCGTTGCAACGGCCAGAACAGCCATCGGGCGGGCCTACAAGGGTGCATTCAACAACCTGGAATCGCCCACCCTGGCGGGATTCCCCATAGCGGAGGCGGTAAAACGCGCCGGGGTCGACCCGGCGGAGGTGGAGGACTGTATCATGGGGGCCTCTATCCAGCAGGGTACCCAGACCTTCAATATCGGCCGCCTGGCGGCGCTCGCCGGGGGGCTGCCGGAATCCTGTGCGGGTATGAGCATTGACCGGCAGTGTTCATCTGGGCTGATGACCATCGCTACCGCGGCCAAGCAGATCATCCACGACGACATGACCGTACTGGTTGCGGGCGGCGTGGAGAACATTACTCTGGTGCAGAACGAGCACATGAATTTCCACCGGATTCCGGACCCGCGCTTGCTGGCCGCCCACCCCAACACCCACATGGGGATGCTGGAGACTGCGGAGGTAGTCGCCAAACGTTTCAATATCAGTCGGGAAGCCCAGGACGAGTATGCTTTTCAAAGCCAGCAGCGCACTGCGGCTGCCCAGGCCGCGGGTCGCTTTGATGCCGAGATCATTCCGGTCACCACCGAGAAGTTGGTGACCAACAAGGAGACCGGTGAGACCTCGACGCAAACAATTACCCTGAGCAAGGACGAGGGCAACCGCCCGGATACCTCGCTGGAAGGGCTCAGCAGCCTGGCCCCGGTCATGGGGGGGACTATCACTGCGGGCAACGCCAGCCAGCTGTCGGACGGCGCCAGTGCCTGTGTATTGATGGAAGCCCGCGATGCCGAGCGTCGTGGACTTGAGCCGCTGGGATATTACCGTGGCATTGCCGTGGCGGGATGCGCGCCGGATATCATGGGCATAGGCCCGGTGTTTGCCGTGCCCAAGCTACTGCAGCGTCATGGACTCAAGATGGACGACATCGGCCTTTGGGAGCTGAATGAGGCCTTCGCGGTACAGGTGCTGTATTGCCGCGACCACCTCGGGATACCGAACGAGAACCTGAATGTGAACGGTGGGGCGATTTCCATCGGCCACCCCTACGGCATGTCGGGTGCGCGGATGGTTGGGCACGCCCTGATCGAAGGCAAGCGGCGTGGCGTCAAGTACGTGGTGATCACCATGTGTGTCGGCGGTGGGATGGGTGCCGCCGGTCTTTTCGAGGTGGCCTGATTGATGAAGCCGGAATACAGAAAGACACCATCGGGCAAACTGCGTGCGCGTGGCGCCGGCATTCCCTTTTTGGGCGAGCCCGGTCTCAACAACACCATCACCGATGTACCCGGGGTCGAGGTGGGCTATTGCACCCTGATCTCTGGCTCCGGGCCGCTGGTGATCGGCGAAGGCCCGGTGCGGACCGGTGTGACAGCGATTTTTCCTGTGGGTCGCGATCGCGGAACGATGCCGGTGTATGCGGGCTTTTTCTCCATGAGTGGCAACGGAGAAATGTCCGGCGCCCATCTGGTCGTAGAGCGCGGCCGTTTTGAGGGCCCGATCACCCTGACCAATACACACTCCTGCGGCCTAACCCGAGACACCACCGCGCGCTGGCTCACCGCGCAGGTCGACGTGGAAAAACGTCCCGAGCCGTTCTGGATGCCGGTGGCCGCGGAAACCTATGACGGCGGCCTGAACGATGTCAACGGGCACCATGTCAGGGAGGAACATGTGTACGCTGCGTTTGCCGATGCGCATAGCGGGCCCATCGAGGAGGGCAGCGTCGGTGGTGGCACCGGCATGACCACTTATCAGTTCAAGGGCGGCTCGGGAACCTCTTCGCGCTCCATTGAAGTTGACGGCAAACGCTACACCGTGGGCGCATTCGTGCAGTCTAACTTCGGCAAGAGGCATCTGATGCAAATTGCCGGCATTCCCATGGGGCACCTGTTCCCGTTGCAGAGTGAGGTGGAGCCTGGGAGGGGCAGCATCATTGGGATTGTCGCCACCGATGCACCCCTGCTGCCGCACCAGCTCAACCGGGTTGCGCGTCGTGCTGCCTACGGGATCGCCCGCTCGGGGGGTATTGCAGCCAACGAATCGGGCGATTTGTTTTTGGCCTTTTCAACCGCCAACCAGCACAGCATCGAGCAACACAAGGGTGTTGTCGATGTGGGTTTTCTCGGCGAGGGTGAAATCAGTCGCGTGTACGAAGCGGCGATACAGGCGACCGATGAGGCCATTATCAACTGCCTGGTGGCGAATGAGACCATGGTCGGCCGGGACAACCGGGTAGCTCCGGGTTTTCCCCTCGCCGAGGTCCAGGAGATTCTCCGCCAGCACAACCGTCTGGTAGAGGTGTGACACGCATTATCCTGCGTCAGGAGATCGAGGCGGCCCTGCCCGCGATAGATCTGCTGGCGGCGATGGAGCAGGCGTTTGTGGCCTGGTCCAGCGGCAGGGCGGTTGTGCCGCCGGTAGGGGAGATGCTGTTCACACAGCCTCCCGGCGAAGTCCATATCAAATATGGCTACGTCAGTGGTGAGCCTTACTATGTGGTGAAAGTCGCCAGCGGTTTTTATCAGAACCCGTCGCTGGGGTTGCCCTCGAGTAATGGCCTGATGCTGCTGTTCTCCCAGGCCACCGGTGAACTGGTATCGGTAGTGCTTGACGAGGGCATGTTGACCGATCAACGAACCGCCGCCGCCGGCGCGCTGGCTGCGCGAGTTTTCGCTCCCGAGGAGGTCCGGGTGATCGGTGTCCTTGGAACTGGCATTCAGGCGGAGCTGCAGCTGCGTCATTTGCTCAATGTTACGGAGTGTCGGGACGTACTGGTTTGGGGGCGGGGTGCGGCGCAGTGCGCAGCGCTGCGGCGCCGCCTGGCGGATACGGCGTACCGCCTGCGTTTTGCTGAAAGCCCTGTGCAGATAGCCCGGAGCTGCCAGCTGATCGTGACGACCACACCCGCCACCGCGCCGCTGCTGGATGCGGTTGGCCCTGGCACGCACGTGACGGCAGTAGGCTCGGATACCGCAGAGAAGCAGGAGCTGAGCCCGTCCCTGCTGGCCGCGGCGGACGTTGTTGCGGTGGATTCGCGCACCCAGGCCGCGAGCCGGGGAGAGGTGTTCCGGGCCGTGAGCGCCGGGGTGCTGGATATGGCCCGTGTCCTGGAGCTGGGTGAAGTCATCGGCGGGGAGCAGCCGGGCAGGACTGATGCGCGTCAAATTACCGTGGTCGATCTCACCGGGGTCGCCACACAGGATATCGCGATCGCAACTGCGATCTACCGGAGTGTGACCCATGCAGATTGAAACCTTTGAACTGGAACGCAACCAGTCACTGTACGAAAACACCGTCAAATACAACCTGACCGAAAGTGGCATCCATCCGTACACGCTGCGGGAGTTGCTAACTGAAGAACAGCAGGCGGAGGTCCTGGATCTGCGCCTGGGGTATGGCCAGACCAATGGTGCGCCAGAGCTGCGGGCGACACTCGCCGGCTACTACCGCGGCTGCAACGAGGACAACATCCTGGTTACCAACGGTTCTGCCGAGGCCAATTTTGTCGCCTTCTGGAGCCTGCTGGAGCCCGGCGACGAGGTGGCGATGATGCTGCCGAATTATCAGCTCCTGTACGGGTTGGCCCGATCCCTGGGATGTACGGTGAAGCCCTTCCATTTGCGGGAAAGCGCAAACTGGGCGCCTGACCTGGGTGAGCTTGAGTCACAGCTTACCGACAAGACCCGGATCATCGCGCTGTGCAATCCAAACAACCCCACTGGCGCGGTACTGAGCCGCGAGGACATGCAGCGTATCGTCAAACTGGCGGAAGCCCGGGATTGCTATATCCTGTCAGATGAAATCTATGCCGGCTCCGAACTCGATGGGGTGGAGACGACAAGCTTTCTCGACCTCTATCCCAGGACCATCGTCGCCTCGGGCCTCGCCAAGTCACTTGCGCATCCCGGCCTGCGCATCGGCTGGCTGGCAGGACCGCCAGAGGTCATCGCCGGGGCTTGGCATCACCACGACTACACGTCCATCAGTACAGGCATCATTTCCCAGTATGTCGCCAACGTGATAATGCAGCCGGCCAAACGGGCGGAAGTCCTGGAGCGGGGGCGCAGCCTGCTGCGCACCAATGTTCCTATAGTGGAACGTTGGGTCGGAAATCATGCTGAGAACTTCCGGTTGATTTCACCGCGTGCGGGGGGTATGGCATTTATCGGCTACAACATGGAAATCAATTCCAGTGAACTCGCCACGCGCTTGCGTCTGGAGAAAGATGTGCTCGTTGTTGCCGGTGATTGGTTCGGGATGGACCGCTATTTACGTTTGGGTATTGGCGGTAAAACAACGGAATTGCTGGAAGGTCTCGAGTTGATTGACGAGTTCCTGCTGCAACTAAAGGGTGAGTAATGCGCATTTTTGTTGGCGGCCTGATCCATGAGACCAATGCATTTTCCCCGGTTCCCACGTATCTCGCTGACTACGCAGACCACTGCGTATCCTACGAGGATTTGTATGCAGCCGCAGTCGCCACAGGTTGTGAGGTAGTCCGCGGTCTTTGTGCGCGTGCTGCGCCCTCGGCGCCGACGCTGCGTGCCGACTACGAGACATTGCGCGATCGTTTGGTTGCAGACATTACTGCGATGGGTCCTTTTGACTGTGTCCTGCTGTCCTTGCACGGGGCACAGGTCGCGGAGGGCTACCCCGATTGTGAGGGGGACATTGTCTCGGCGGTGCGGGCTTCTTGCAGCGAGTCCGTAACAATCGGCGTGCTGCTTGATTTGCACGCTGCGATAAGCAAACGCTTGCTGGAGAAGGCGGATCTCGTCTGTGTGATTAAAGAGTATCCCCACACGGATTTTCCACAGACCTCTGCGCAGTTGGTAGACCTCTCATTGAGGCACCATGCTGGCGATATTTCACCGGTTACAGCCTTTGTGCCGGTGCCGGTATATAGCCTGTGGCATACCCCTCAGCAGCCGAGCAAGTCAGTCGTGGATGCGGCTCGCCGACTCGAAGATGAGTCTGAGGTGCTGCACATATCATTGGTGCATGGTTTTCCATGGTCCGATGTGGCTGACGCAGGCGCCGCCGTTCTGGTGACGACTGACGGTGATCGGGAGCGTGCCCTTCGTTATGCGCGCGAACTTGCGCGCAGCTTGTGGGATATACGCGATGCGGACCTCGGCCACTACCAGACTATTGATGCGTCTTTCGACGTCAATTTCAACGAGTTTTCGGGGCCATTGGTGATTGCCGATGCAGGAGACAACCCAGGTGCGGGGACTGGCAGTGATGCCACCTGGATTCTGCATGAAGTCGTAGCACGGGGGTTGGCAGATGTTGCCATGGCGTTGTTTTGTGACCCGCAGGCTCTGGCACAGGTTGTCGCGGCCGGGGTTGGCAGCACGCTAAAGCTTGCTCTCGGAGGCTATACCAATGCCCTGGCGGGTAAACCCTTTGTTGGCGACTTCCTCGTGGAATCGATCAATAATTCGGCAAAAATTGACGCAATGCCGGGCTATGATCCGCTTGAGGTCGGCACGATGGCGGCTATCAGCTACCAAGGTGTGCGGATTGTTTTGGGTAACTATCGTGAACAGGTTTTCGGACCGCGTGTTTTTCGCGAGGTGGGTATCGAACCGACGGCACAGTCCATACTCGTGGTCAAATCGGCACAGCATTTTTACAACGCCTTCGCAACTTTTGCTGGCAAGATAGTGTATTGCGATACACCTTGTTCCAGAACAGTCGATTTCGCGAGTTTGCCCTTCAGGAACCGGCGCTCGCCTATCTGGCCGCTGGACGACTGTAGCGTGAATGATATTCCTTCTCCGGTACTGTTTGGCGGATAGCCGGAAGACAGTCACCCAATCGACTGTACGGGCAGTTTCCTGCGCCAGGCGCTGCTCGACGGCGTGGCCATATCTGGTACACGTCCCAGAGGCCGTTTTCTACAGTACTTCCTTGCCCGGATTCGTCCTCACGCGGGGTTATTTCCACCCCACGGGTTGACACTGCCAATGCCCGAGGCATACGGTCAGGACACGAATTCAACCTGTGTACAGCGGTTCGTGTTGAAGGAGCGTCGCATGAGTAATGAGATTGTCGCCATGACAGCGATGGAGTTGTTGTCCCGCTACCGTGATGGCAGCCTCTCCCCGGTAGAGGCCACCGAGGCGATGCTCGGCCAGATTCGCTCCCTGGATCCGGCGGTGAATGCCTATTGCCTGGTCGATGAAGAAACTACCCTTGATATTGCCCGGGCCTCGGAACAGCGCTATCAGAAGCGTGCGCCGCTGGGTGTGCTCGACGGTGTGCCGGTTGCCGTGAAGGACGTGTTCCTGACACCGATGTGGCCGACGCTGAAAGGGTCCCGCACGATCGACCCTGCGAGCACACTGGGCAAGAGCGCGCCCTGTGTGGCGGCCCTCGAGCGCCACGGCTATGTGCCGCTGGGTAAGACCACAACACCGGAGTTTGGCTGGAAGGGCGTGACCGACAGCCCGCTGTGTGGTCCTACCAACAACCCGTGGAATCCCGAGAAAACCGCAGGCGGATCAAGCGGTGGTACCGGAGCCGCCGTGGCATTGGGCATGGGGCCCATCGGCCTCGGCACCGATGCCGGGGGTTCGATACGCATTCCCGCGGCGTTCTGCGGGATTGTCGGTCACAAGCCCTCTTTTGGGGAAGTACCGCACTGGCCCGCCAGTCCATTCGGCACCCTGGCCCATGCCGGCCCGATGACCTGGACGGTTGAGGACTGCGCCCTGCTGATGAATGTGATCACCGAAGCGGATCACCGGGATGCCAATGCGGTGCCCCGTCGAGGCATCGATTACCTGGCCGCGCTGCGCGATGGGGTCGCCGGCATGAAGATTGCGTTCAGCCCCAATCTCGGTCATGTCGAGGTTACCCGGGAGGTGGAGACGAGCCTGCGCGAGGCGGCCCAGGTGTTCCGGAGCCTGGGCGCATCGGTCGTCGAGGTGGACCCGAGTTTCAGCGATCCCCTCGGCTCTTTCGGCCACCTGTTTTATGGCGGCGCTGCGAATGCGATGCGCGACCTTGGGGCGCGCAAGCGGGAGCTCATGGACCCGCAACTGGTCAGCGTTGCAGAGAAGGCGGCGCGGCTGTCCATGCTGGATTACCTGGCGGCGATGAACGAGCGCGCGGCGCTGTGCGAGCGCATGGCGAGCTTTCACCAGAAATACGATCTTCTGTTGACCCCGACGTTGCCCATCACGGCGTTCAAAACCAATCGGGAGGTGCCCGAGGACTGGCCGAGCACGCGCTGGCCTACCTGGACGCCCTTTACCTACCCCTTCAACATGACTGGACAGCCGGCCCTGTCCGTACCCTGTGGATTCTGCAGTGAGGGCCTGCCGATTGGCCTGCAGCTGGTCGGCGCGAAGTTTGATGATGCCCGGGTGTTACAGGCGGGCTACGCCTACCAGCGCGCCGCGCCACTGACCGCGCAGCGTCCCCCGATGTTCACGCAGCGCTGAGGAAACGGCATGGGCGATCTGGATAGCGATTTCTACGAGAGCGAGGACCCGGTCTGGAATCCGGCCCTGCTGGCGATTCCCATGCCCGGTATTCGCAAGATGGTGAACCTGGCCTCCACCATGGAGGACGTCATACACCTCTCCATCGGCCAGCCTGACCTGCCCGCGCCCGCGCATGTGGTGGATGCCACGGTGGCGGCCCTGCAGGCAGGGCAAACCGGCTACACCATGGACGCCGGCTTGCCGGAGTTGCTCGAGGCGCTGTCCGACTACTACGGCGCCCGCTACGCCCGCGAGCTGACGCCCGACAACATCCTGGTAACCACGGGCGCCACCGAGGCCATATACCTCGCATTGACGGCGACCTCGTCCTCCGGACGCGAGTTCATCATTCCGGAGCCCTCGTTCATGCTGTATGCGCCTCTGGTGCGGATGAACGGTGGCACGGTCAAGACCATCCCAACCCGGGCGGAGAGTCATCACCAGCTGGACCCGCAGGACGTCATCGATGCGATCAGCGCTGACACCTGCGCCATCGTGCTCAACTCGCCGAGTAATCCCACCGGCACGCTGTACCCCCGAGAGACCATCGAGGCCATTGTGCAGGAGGCGGCATACCGCGGTGTGTATGTCATCAGCGACGAGGTGTATGACCACCTGGTGTACGACGACAAGACCTACCCCAGTGTACTGTCCTGCTGCTCCGACCTTGATCATGTGATGGTGATCAGCAGCTTCTCGAAAACCTTCAGCATGGCGGGCATGCGCGTGGGCTGGTTGATCGCCAGCCAGGGCGCGATCAAGAAGCTGCGTCGCTACCACATGTTCACCACCACGGTGGCAAATACGCCCTGCCAGTGGGCGGGGGTGGCAGCGCTGCGCGGTGAACGGGACTTCGTCGACACTATGCTGCAGGTGTACACGCAGCGTCGCGATCGCGTGGTGGAACTGGTCAGGCAGACACCGTTCCTGGAAGGCTACAAGCCGGAAGGGGCTTTCTATATCTTTCCGGCGCTGCCCGAGGGCATCAACGGCAATAATGTGGCGTTGCGTCTGCTCAAGGAGACCGGGGTGTGCACCATTCCGGGTGAGACCTTCGGCCCCTCCTGCAGCAACGCCCTGCGCATCAGCTACTCCACATCGATAGAGCAGATCGAGGAGGCCTTCAAGCGTTTAATCCCCTGGATGGAAAGGCAGGACTTCGCCTGAGTCTTGCTACCCTTCGCGGTAGCCTCTGCCTGACCTTGGTCCCCTAGCCCGAGAAGTAGTGCTCGTCGTCGAAGGTTTTCACCAGGTCGGGGTAGAACACGGTGAGCGCCGTGATCACCATGCCGTTGATGAACCCTTCGGGAAACAGCAGCAACAGCGCGGCCGGCCAGTTTTCCAGCGCCAGGGTGACCAGTGCCTGTTGCCCCGATAACCAGAGCAGGGCCACTGCGCTCAGGGTCGCTGCCAGTGAGGACAGGGCGCCTCCACCGAAGCCGGCCCCCAGCATGTAGATAAACAGATTCTGCGCGCGGGTATTGCGCAGCTGATACACCAGCCAGCGCGATACCGTCGCCGGCACCGCGACCGTCAACAGCCAGGCGGCCGGAACGGACATCGCGGGCTGGCCGATCGCCAGCGTGTGTGCCAGCACCGCTGCGCTGCCGGCGAGGATGGCGAAACGCCAACCCAGTATCAGGGTCAGCGCGGTCATGCCGAGGAAGTGCACGCGCACGCCATCAATCACGGGAAATGAAATCAACCACAGGCCCAGGCAGGCAATCGCCCCACCGAACAACAGATGGGCGCGGCTTGGTACCTGACGCACCGCCGCCCAGTTGGCCGTCCACAGGCAGGCCGCGCAAACGAGCGACATCAGTCCCAGCAAAAGGGCACTGAGATACACGGGGATGAGGTGAACGGACAGGGTCATGCACCGATGATAGCCCTGTGACTCCCCGCTATGCCAGAGACCGGCGCGGCGGATGCCTGCGCGCCGCTGGTGTAGAGCCAGCCCGTGCGGGAACCTATCCCGCTGTGTCATGGTCCTATGTGCTTACACAGACGTATCAACTCCAACACGCAGAGGCGCTAACGATGGATGTGTCAAACCTGTTAAATCAGCTGCTCGGCGCTTCCGGTGGCCAGCAGCACGGTACCTCAGGGCCTGCAGCTGGCTCCTCGACGGGCGGCGGTGTCGCCGATTTCCTTGGCGGCCGGGGCGGTGCTGCGCTGGCCGGTGGGGCGCTGGGTTTGCTGCTGGGCAGCAAGAAGGGCCGCAAAATGGGCGGCAAGGCCCTGAAGTACGGCGGTGTGGCCGCGCTGGGTATGATGGCCTACAAGGCCTACGGCAACTGGCAGGCCAGCTCGGCCCAGGGCGCTGCACCGGCGGCCGCGCCACCGCAAACCGTCGACAGAGTCACTGGCCCGGCGCTGGAGCAGCACTCGACGGCGGTGTTGAAGGCAATCATCGCAGCGGCCAAGTCCGACGGCCATGTGGACGATCGTGAGCGGCAGCTGATTGACGAGGGCCTGCGTGGCATGACATCGGACGCTCAGCTGATCCAGTGGGTCGACCGCGAGTTACAGAAGCCCCTGGACCCAGTGGAGGTGGCTTCAGCCGCCAGCAACATGGAAATCGCCTCGGAGATGTACCTGGCCAGTGTGCTGGTCATCGATGAGCAGAGTTTCATGGAGCGCAGCTACCTTGAGGAACTGGGCCGCCAGTTGAAGTTGCCGGCGGAACTGCTGGCGGAACTGAATAGCCAGGCCACTGCGGCACAGGCGGGTAACTGAGGCATCGATTTCAGATTGGATTAAGGATGCCCTGTTAGGATCTCCACTGGTTTCTATCACTGGAGTACAGTTCATGAAAAATGTTGCAAACACACTTTCCACCCTGGTTGTCGCGCTGCTCGCTTCGGCGCCCCTGGCGGTAGTGGCGGATAATGTGAATCACCACGAGGCGTTCCAGTTGCAGGAAGCCGGCACGATCCAGTCGTTTCAGGCACTCGGGGATATCGTGCTCGGTTTGCACCCCGGTGCCACCATCACGGATACCGAGCTGGAGCAGGAGTTCGGCCGTTACATCTATGAAGTGGAACTGCGTGATGCGTCGGGCCTGGAGTGGGATGTGTATCTGGATGCCGCGTCGGGCGAGATAATGAAAAACGTGCGTGATGACTGATTTACGCTACCGGCTGCTGGGTCTCGCAGCAGGTGTGCTGGGCAGTGGGATCGCAGCGGCAGGCGACGTCGATCATCGACAGGCGCTTGAGCTGCGTCGCAGTGGCGTGATTCTGCCTCTGGAAACGATGCTGGCAACCGTGCAGGACCGCTATCCGGAGTCGACCGTCGTCGAGGTTGAGCTTGAGCAGGAAGCGCGAGGGTTTATCTACGATATCGAGATCTTCAATGCCGCGGGTGAGCTCAGGGAACTCGAGCTGGATGCACGCACCGGCGAGATATTGCAGGATGCGCTTGAAGACTGAACGGGCCGCCGGATTATCGGCCGAGTATCCATGCGTCTTTTGCTAGTCGAGGACTCGGTTGCCCTGGCGGACGAGCTGCTGCCGCAGCTCAGAAGCGAGGGCTATGCCTGTGACTGGTTGGTCGATGGCCGCGATGCCCTGGCCGCGCCCGGGGTCGACGACTATGACATTGCAGTCCTTGATCTTGGCTTGCCCGGCATGGGTGGCCTCGAGGTGCTTGCGGCCTGGCGCCGGGCAGGGCATCGGTTCCCCGTGTTGGTACTGACGGCGCGGGACCGCTGGACCGATCGGATTGCGGGTCTGGACGCGGGTGCCGACGATTACCTCGGGAAGCCTTTCCATCCGCGTGAGCTGGCGCTGCGTCTGCGGGCATTGCTGCGGCGCAGCAACGCTTCGCCTGCAGGCGCACAGCTGACAGTGCTCGGCATAACGCTGGACGAGACGGCGCAGGCCATCTGCACGGCAGCGGGTAACGTGTCGCTGACGGCGGCCGAGTTCCGGTTGCTCAGGTACTTCATGCTGAATCCGGGCCGCCTGCTCAGTCGCTCGCAGTTGCAGGACCATGTGTATGATCACGCGTCCGAGCGCCAGAGTAATGTCGTTGAAGTCTATGTCAGTAAGCTGCGGGAAAAGCTCGGGCGTGATGCGATAGAAACCCGGCGTGGCCAGGGTTATTGCTTTGTCGGTCAACGCGCGTGAGCCGTGTTTGGCGGCGCCTGTCGTTGCGCAGCCAGCTCACGCTCGGGCTGCTTGCATGCATGTTGCTGTTGGGCGCGGCGATAACCCTCGCACTATTTCTCTACTTTGAACGGTTTCAGCAGCATCTCACTGAACAGGGACTGAGAGAGCGCAGCGAACGTTTGCTGACCGCCATGGTGTTGCGCAATGGTGAACCGGAACTTGCAATCAAACGCATCGATCCCGCCTACCAGCGGCCGCTGTCGGGGGACTACTTCGTTATCCGCATGAACGGCCGGGAGTGGCGCTCGCGGTCCCTCTGGGATTACGAGATGCTCCAGCATCAGCCGCCAGCCAACGGCAGGCTCCAGCGCCTGCCGGGGCCTGTAGGTCAGCGCTTGTTGCTGCAGTCGGAGGTGTATGAACGCTTTGGTCAGCGCGTGGTGATTACGGTGGCCAGTGACTACGCGCCGTTGCGTGTCGAGTTTCAGCGAGCGCTCTGGCAGTTTACCGGACTGTGGCTGGGCGTATTGATGCTCGCACTACTGGGCATGCAGGTCTATGTGCGCCTTGCCCTGGCGCCGTTACAGCGCGCACGCAGTGAGTTGCAGGCGGTTCGAGAGGGACGGCAAACCGGGCTGTCCGAGGCGGTTCCTGCGGAGCTCGAACCGCTGATCAGCCAGATCAATGACCTGCTCGAGCACACGCGCGGGTCGTTGCAGCGTTCGCGCACGGCCCTGGGCAATTTCGGACATGCCCTGAAAACGCCGCTGGCAGTGCTCGCGAATCTGGTGGCACGCAGCGAGCTTGATGAGCACCCTGTCTTGCAGGCGCAGTTGCGTGAGCAGGTGGACTCGATAGCAGGCCGTGTGCAGCGCGAGCTGGCGCAGGCCCAGTCTGCGGCCGACAGTCACGCGTTTGAGCCCTTCCTGCCGGAGCAGGATTTGCAGCAGCTCGCGGCCGCCCTGGAGAAGGCGCATGGTCGTGCATTGGAGGTGCGCTGGGAGGTGGCGGGCGTTGATGTTGTCGGACTGGATCGTTCAGACCTGCTGGAGATCTACGGCAATGCACTCGACAACGCCTGGAAGTGGGCCCGCTCCACGGTGCTTGTGCGAATTGCCCCCCGCACTGACCACTGGCTGCTCGAGGTGGAAGATGACGGCCCCGGTATAGCCGATGTTGCGGATCGCCAGAAGGCACTGCTGCGTGGTGCGAGGTTGGACGAAAGCGTGGCTGGGCAGGGCCTGGGCCTGGCCATCGTCGCCGATATCGTGCAGGCCTACGGCGGGCAGGTGAGCCTGCATCGCTCTGCGCTGGGCGGCTTGAAGGTCAGCGTTATCCTGCCTCGAAGGATGGCGGCTGCATTGCACTGAGCGGGGTTAACGCTGTAGCCAGCAGAGCAGCTCTACATGCGGTGTATGCGGGAACAGATCCAGCGGCTGCAGTTCTCGCACGGTCAGGCCGGCCTGGAGCAGGAGCTGCAGGTCGCGGCTGAACGTCGCCACATCGCAGGAAATATAGAATACGTCCCGGTATGCGTGCTTCTTCGGCAGCAGGGCAGCGATGTGTCTGAAGCCATCGCGGGGTGGGTCCAGCACCAGAACACTGGACGTCGCCGTACGGGCTTGCAGCCGGTGACACTCGGCCTCGATAAACAGGTTGTGACACAGTGCGCGGGTTCCCGGCAACTCGCGTGCGGCGAGCTGAGCGACGCTCTCGGCTACGCCTTCCACCGCCTGGATAGCCTGGAAGCCGCAGGCCGCAATCACCTCGGTGAAATTGCCCGAACCCGCGAACAGCTCGGTGACCGTGCGCGATGGATCGAGGCTCTGCAGCCGCTCTGCCAGCCAATGGCGCATAAAGCTGTTCTGTGCACTGTTGCCCTGGCGGAACGGACGTCGCTGGTTCGCTACCACCTCATCGGCCTGCATCGCCTCATCCACATCCAGGGTCGTCCAGCTGTGTTTGCGTTGCGGTTTCCAGGCGTTATTCGGGAGCTGGCCCAGCAGGGTGCGCAGCGTGTCGCGGTTGTCGGCAGTCAGGACGGGGCAGTCGGTTATTGGCGCGAGACGGTTGGAGCCTGCAGCGACGAACCCCAGTTGACGTCCATCCGTTTTGAACTGTGCACGATTGCGGTAGCCAAGAATTTCCGGCGCTGGCCGCAGCGAGGCAATGCGCGCATCGATGCCATGGCGAGCCAGCGTCTTGCGCACCCGCTGCTCCATGGCGGCGCACTGTGCCCGGTAGTCCATGAACTGCCAGGGGCAGCCACCGCAGTCGCGATCGCCGACACCGTGATGGGGGCAGGGCGGTGTAACACGCGCCGGTGCAGGTTCCAGCAACGCCACCAGCTGCGCAAACCCGAAGCGCTGCTTGAACCCGGTGACCCGGAAGCGTGCGGTTTCTCCCGGCCAGACGCCGGACACAAAAAATACCTGGCCCGTTGGATGCTCCACGATGCCGCGGCCGTCCGTGGCGAGGTCGCGCACCGTGGCGATGAATTCCTGATGCAGTGCAGCGGGTTGCACGGTCTAGCCTGCGTCCCCGGCGCTGGCGGCCGGCGCTGCATTGCCCTTGCGGCGCAGGCGAATCAGCGCCGCGCCGATAAGCAGTTGCAAGCCGCCATAGAGCAGTAGCGTAAGCAGCGCCAGGTTGCCAATCGGCGCCAGCACCGGGTCGGCGGCGGGAAAAATGGAGACTTTCAAGAGGACGCCCAGGTTGATATTGCGCACCACCACCTCGAGCTCGATGGCGGTCGCCTTGCTGCGGTTCATGCCGGTGAGCCGTGGCACCAGCCATCCGGCCACTGCCAGCGCGACGCTGAACAGGACGACCAGCAGCACATTCCCGGCCCCAAAGGCCGCGGGGTCGAAACGTCCGGCGAGCAGGGAGCCCACGACAATCAGCAGGACACCCAGCAGTGAACCGCGTATGCACCACAGCGAGAAGGCGGGAGCCTGGCGCGGGTAGTAGCGCAGGAACAGCATGCCGATCAGCAGGGGCAGCAACAGGGTGCAGCCGATCTCCACAACGATGCCGAGTCGCGGCATGACAACGTCCGCCGGCAGGTGCTGGCCGATCAGCAGGTCGAGGATCAGCGGTGTGGTAACCAGGCAGGCGACGGTGGTGAGTGTGGTGATGCTGATGGAGAGCGCGATATCGCCGCGCGCGAGGTAGGTAAATATGTTGGATACAGTGCCGCCGGGAATTGCGGCGATCAGGGCAATACCAACCGCGACGCCCGCGGTCACGCCGGGCCAGCTGATGAACAGCAGCGCCAGCAAGGGCACCATCAACAGCTGTACCGCCATGCCGGCCGTGATGGGCCGGGGAGCGCGGGCAATTTCCTGAAAGTCACGACCGGTGAGCGTGGCGCCCATACCGAGCATGGCCAGAATCAGCTGCACGGCTGCAATGCTGTACTCATGTGCAATGTAGAGTTCACCCATCCGTCGCCTGTCCTCTGCGCGCGCCTCTGCTCAAAGCCCGCAAGTATGCTGGTATCATGGTGCGCTCACAACGGTCACAGGTGACATCCTCATGAGCACCCCAGTCGCCCCGGCGCTGTCCTTTGCCGAATGCAGGCGCGGTTTCTGGCGCCTGCTGCCGCTGTCGCTGTTTGTGGCGGCCTTCGGTGCGGCCTTCGGCCTTGCCGCCGTGCAGGCCGGCTTGCAGCCTGTGGAGATCGTGGTGATGAGCGCCACGGTATTTGCCGGTACGGCGCAATTCGCGGCACTGGATCTGTGGGGTGCCCAGGTGCCGCTGGTGCCCCTGTTGGTTACCACCCTGGCAATCAATGCGCGCATGCTGCTGATGGGGGCGACGCTGTATCCCTGGCTTGCCCTGGTGCCGCCGCGTCGCCGCTACGCATCACTGATCACCCTTTCGGATGCCAACTGGGCGATGGCGCTCAACGACCTGCAGTCCGGACGCAACACCCTGGGCGCGCTGGTGGGCGGCGGTCTGGCCATCTGGCTGACCTGGCTGGCAGGTACGCTTGCCGGCATGGTGTTCGGTGGCCTGATAGCAGATCCTCGTGCCTTCGGCGTGGACATGGTACTGGGCTGCTTCATGCTCAGCATGGCGCTTGCGGGGCGGCGCACCCTGCGCACGGTGGCTGCCTGGGTTGCGGGCGGGGTGGCCGCCTGGGCAGCCCTGCGCTGGTTGCCGGCCAATACCCATGTGGTGGCAGGGGGGCTCGCTGGCGGTCTGGTCGGCGCGCTGTGGCTGGAGCGTGAACCATGATTGCGACGACCGGCGCCGGCGCCCTGCTGATTATCGCCTGCATGGCACTGGTCACCCTGCTGGTGCGCTTTGGCGGGGTGTTCATCATGGGGCTGATCCCGCTCAATCGACGTGTCGAGGGTTTTATCAATGGCATGGCGGGCTCGGTGCTGGTCGCCGTGCTGGTCCCCATCGCCCTGCAGGCGGACACGGCAGGGCGCCTTGCGCTGCTGGCCACCGCGGTGATGATGTTCTGGCTGCGCAAGCCAATGCCGGCCATTGCCCTGGGGATTGCGGTGGCAGCGCTGTACCGCGCTGTGTAGACAGGCGGCCTGCGTTGAGTCAATAAACCGGCGGTTTGTCTGCAAGAACGCACCGGCGGGTCTTCCTGTCACCGGCAACACGCGTTACCGTAGCAGGTAGCAGACACTGCCACTCAGGGGGACGACGCGTATGCAGCAGCTGTCGGGACAGGACGCCATGTTCGTGCATGCAGAACTTGAAGGCATGCCGCAGCACATCGGCGGTATCAGTATCTACGACCAGAGTACGGCGCCGGGCGGGAAAGTCCGCTTCAAGCAGATTCTCAAGCTGATGGAATCGCGCCTGCACCTGTCGCCGATCTTCAGGCGCAAGCTGGTGAGTGTGCCCCTGGGACTGGGCCAGCCCTACTGGGCCGACGACCCGGATTTCGACCTCGAATACCATGTGCGGCATATCGCGCTGCCCAAGCCCGGCGACTGGCGCCAGCTGTGCATTCTGGCCGCGCGCATCCATTCGCGCCCGCTGGCGCGCGACAAGCCTCTATGGGAGATGTACATCATCGAGGGGCTGGACAATGTGCACGGCCTGCCGAAGGGGTGCTTTGGCATGTTGCTGAAAGTCCACCACGCGGCGATGGACGGTGCCACGGGCTCACGCTTCATGAGCCTGATGCTGGATACCTCGCCAACGGTGGCGCGGGTCGCGGAGGCGCCGCCCTGGGAGCCGGATATACCCTCTCGGGTTGGCATGTTGAGCAAGGCCTACAGTGACGCCTGGAAGATGCCCGGCAAGGCCCTGCGTCTGGTAGGGCAGGCGGTGCCGATATTGCTGCGGCTGCGCAAAGGCTATGCGGAGCACGCCTTCGAACCTCGCCCGCCGGCGCCGAGAACCCGCTTCCAGGGGCGTATTTCGCCGCACCGGGCGGTTGACGCGGCACGCTTTGACTTTGAGGCGGTGCGCAGTATCCGCCAGCTTTGTCCCGGCAGCACCATCAACGACGTTATGCTCGCCGTGGTGTCGGGAGGGCTGCGTCGCTACCTGCAGACGCACGACGAGTTGCCCACCAACGGCATGGTGGCCGGTTGCCCGATTGATGTCCGCACGCCGGAAGAGCAGATGGCCGGGGGCAATATGGTCGGCTTCATGGGCGTGGGGCTGTGCAGTGATGTCGAAGATCCCGTGCAGCGACTGCGCGCGATCAATCAGGAAAGTCGCCAGGCCAAAGCCTATGCGGCCGCCGTGGGCCCCAAGCTGGCACTGGAGTTGACAGACCTGGTGCCGGGCAACCTGCTGGCACTGGCGCTGCGCCTGGCGTCGGCTACCGGGCTCACCGAATCGTCGGTCATGTTCAATACGGTGGTGACCAACGTACCCGGGCCGCCGTTTCAACAGTATTTCTGCGGCGCCCGGCTGGTGGATGCCCTGAGCCTGGGTCCGCTGCTGCCCAGCGTCGGCCTGTTTCATGTGATCTACAGCGCCGTGCAGAATCGGCAGGGCACCATCACGCTGTCATTCACCGCCTGTCGCGAGATGCTCCCCGATCCGGCTAACTATGTGGCGTGCCTGGAAGCCTCCTTCGAGGAATTGCTGGCACAGGTCCCCAAGGCGGCGCCGGCAAGCAGGAAGGCGGCGTCAGCCACCAGGGCGCCGGCGAAAGGCACTCGCAAGGCACAACCTGCGGCGAAAACGCCACGGGTGAAGGCCTCGCGGGCCAGTCCCCGGGCAGGCGCCAAGGCGCGGCCGAAATCCCGCCCCGGGGCGGAGCGCTGAGATGCGGGTCATGATTACCGGTGCCACCGGCTTTGTGGGCTATCACACGGCGCAGGCACTGTTGGCCGAAGGGCATGAGGTGAGCCTGCTGGTGCGCAGCGTCGACAAGATGCTGACCCTTTTTGGCGAGGATCGTGTGCAACAGTTTGTGCGCGGCGATGTGACGGACGCGACGCAGGTCGCGCGTGCCCTCGACGGCTGTGATGCCGTGGTGCATTCGGCGGCGATGGTCTCTACCCATGCGGCGGATGCAGAGCGCGTCTGGCGCACCAACGTCGAAGGCACCCGCCTGGTGATCGGCGGCGCGGTGGAGCGCGGCATCAAGCGGGTCATCCACGTCTCCAGTGTGACGGCGCTGTATGACCCGCAGGCCGACACGCTGACCGAAGACTCGCCACCCGGGCAGGCACGCAATGCCTACGGGCGCTCGAAAGTGGCTTGCGAGGAGTATGTGCGGGGCTTGCAGGCGGAGGGGGCAGCGGTGCAGATCACGTACCCGGCGCAGGTGATCGGCCCGGATGACCCCGGTCTCACCGAGCCGCACCAGGGTCTGCAGATGTTGTTGAAAGGCATCATCCCGATCACTTCGTCCGGCACGCAGTATGTCGACGTGCGCGACATTGCCGAGGTGCATCGCAGGCTGCTGGAATCCCCGGCGCCGAGTAATCGCTATGTGCTGGGAGGACATTATCTCGACTGGCGGGAGGTGGCCGAGAACCTGCAGGAGATTACCGGGCGACGGTTGCTCACGGTGCCGATGCCCGGCCTGGCGGCCCGCCTCAGTGGGCGCCTCTATGACCGGCTGAGTGGTCGTTTGCCGGTTGATCTGCCGTTCGGCCTGGAGGCCATGGAGTACGCAACACGCTGGGTGCCGCTTGACAACTCGCGCGTGGAACGGGAGCTGGCGTTTTGCTTCCGCCCCCTGCAGGACAGCCTTTACGATACACTGCGTTGGCTTTACGACTGTGGCCACATCAGCCGGCGGCAGGCCGGCCGCGTGATTGAACCGTAGGCGAGATGATCCGCCCATAACCCGGGGCGTATAACCCACGTATAAGTGAGGTATCCAAGCCATGTCAGTAGCCAACGTAAATCCGCCCCCGCGACCGCCACTTATTCGTCACAGTGTCACCGAGGTGGGGCGCGTCTTCCTCGAAATGGGCGGCAGTGCCTTGCTGCGCCCTCTGCTGCGGCGCCTGCCCAGGGGCGATGGCCACAGTATCATCGTGTTGCCCGGGTTCATGGCGGCCGATGCCTCCACGGCGGGCCTGCGCAACTTTCTCAATGCACAGGGTTACAACGCCATGCCCTGGGGTCTGGGACGGCACGGGGGCGGAGATCGCGCAGCCAGCCTTGAGGCTGCACTTGCGGCACGCAGCGAAACCGAAAGCCGCGTTGCGGCGTTGGTGCAAAGTGAATTCGAGCGCACCGGGCGCAAGGTCACGCTGATAGGCTGGAGCCTGGGCGGGCTTGTGGCGGTGGCGTTGGCACATCGGCACCCCGAATGGTTACGCCGCGTGATCACCCTGGGTACGCCCTACGGGGATCCCCGCGGTACAGCGCTGTACCGCGTGATGAGCGGCCGCAACCCGGGTCCGGCGGATGAAGAAGGCATCCGGCGCTGGGTGCAGCATGCCTACCAGGGTGAATTGCAGGTGCCGGTACTGGCGCTCTACAGCAAGACGGATGGCATCGTTGGGCGCGATATCGCCCAGTGTGAGGCTGACGCGCGCTGGGTGCGCAACGTGGCGGTGCCGGCGAGCCACATCGGCTTCCCGTTCAACCCCCTGGTCAGGGCCGTGATTGCGCGTGAACTGGCACAGGTATAAGGTACGGAACAGCCCGCTGCGGGGTGCACAATACGCCGCATAGTCTACACTGTCAGACGAGGCTCGCAGGCAAGTCCCAGGGAGTTACGTGGCTACAGAGAACCACAGGAAGACAGTGCTGGTTGTCGACGACATGCCGGAGAACCTGGATGTTCTCTCTGAGGTATTGCGTGATAGCTACCAGGTGAAGGTGGCAACGCGGGGTACACGGGCGCTTGAGATCGTGCGTCGTACACCGCCCGATATTATTCTGCTCGATATCATGATGCCGGAAATGGACGGCTTCGAGGTCTGCCGCCGGCTCAAGGAAGACTACACCACCCGCCATATCCCCGTCATTTTTGCCACCGCCAGTATTGATCCCAAGGATGAACTGCGCGGCTTCGAGCTGGGTGCCGTGGATTACATTACCAAGCCGGTAAGCCCGCCCCTGGTGCTTGCCCGTGTGCGTACCCACCTGGCGCTGTACGACCAGAATCAGGAGCTTGAGCGCAAGGTGCGTCAGCGCACGGTGCAGCTCAACGACACACGGCTGCAGATCATCCAGCGCCTAGGGCGCGCGGCGGAATACAAGGATAATGAAACCGGCCTGCACGTGATTCGCATGAGTCACTATTCACGCCTGATAGGCCTTGCGGCCGGGATGGACCAGGGTGACGCAGACTTGCTCCTGAACGCCGCGCCGATGCATGATCTTGGCAAGATTGGGATACCGGACAGCATTCTGCGGAAACCGGGCAAGCTGACGCCAGCGGAGTGGGAAATCATGAAGACTCACTCCGCGATCGGGGCGGAAATCCTTGGCGACCCGCAGGGGTCCGGCCTGCTGGCGATGGCGTCGACCGTGGCCCTGTCGCATCATGAAAAGTGGGATGGCAGCGGTTATCCAAAGGGTCTCTCGGGCGAGGCTATTCCGCGTGTCGGACGCATCGTCGCCCTGGCAGATGTGTTCGACGCACTGACCAGCAAGCGACCCTACAAGGAAGCATGGCCTTTGCAAACAGCGCTGGACTGGATCGTGGGGCAGTCGGGCCGTCACTTTGACCCTCACCTGGTTGATTGCTTCCTCGACTGTATTCCCGAGATTGAACTGGTGCGCAGCCGCTATCGGGAGGACGGCGCCATTCGTCCTGCACGAGAGTAGGCCCTCAATGCATTGGTTGTCTCCCTCACGGGTATTGCTCACCCGGTTGTGTTGTCTCTTGCTTCTGTGGCCGGACATGCTGTCTGCCGAGCCGCTCCCGTCGTTTAATCTCATGGGAGACTCCCTGTTACTTCTTGTGGGCCTCGCAGGTCTTGTTGCGCTGGTCGTAACACTTCTACTCTTTTTGTTGAGGGGCGTGAGCCCCCAGCGACAGCTGATCCTCTTTTCTGGTGTCCGCTTTCGCTTTGCGGTATACGGCGTTGCCGTCCTGTTTCTCAGCATTACGGTGCTCGCTGCGCAAGCCACACTGCAACGTCTCGAGTCCGAGGCCCGCAGTGCCCAGGCGCTTATTCTCACCTCTATTAACAGTGGCGTGCGCTCGGGGCTGGAACTCTGGTTCGAACGACAGCTTGTCTACCTGAGGGACCTGCTCCAAACCGGGGACATCCAGCAGGTTATTGGGGAGTTGGTGGCCAGCCCAATGCAGCGCAACACAAAGCAGTCGACGGCCAGACTGCAGGCGCTGCTCAACGTGCACCCAAGCCTCAGGCAAGCCTGTTTCATTGTGTTCGATGGCGAGGGTGAGGTGCTTGCCGCCAGTACAGACTTCGCTCCGGATAGTGGTTTCTATGTCGAACACATAGCGCAGGCGCTCGAGACGGCGTCTTCCATGCGTGGGCCTTTGCTACTGGCCATCGATCGAGAGGGGGCTGAGCATGATAACCATCTCGCACTGTTACAGGCATTGAGAGTGGCGCATGGCGGTCTCGCGTTCCTGCTCCTCGAGGCAGCTGACCACGCAGAACTGAATGCGCTGTTGCAAAGGGCCAGAGCGGGTGACTCTGGTGAATCGTTCATTTTCAACCGTCGAGCTGAGGTGCTCAACGGCTCGCGCTTCGCAGAGAGCATGCAGCGGCTCGCTGAGCGTTACCCGGCTATTTTCTCTTCCCGGGGTCATCCGAAGCTGCACGATCCAGGGGTAGATCTGATGGCCGGTGATCTGCCCCAAACTGACTCGTCCGCCTGGCCGCTGACGCGAATGGCCAGTCAGGCGATCGCGGGGATAGCGGGTGTGGATACACGGGGTTACCGGGATTACCGAGGCGTTCCCGTGATGGGTGCCTGGAGCTGGTCACCGGAAGTGGGTATGGGTGTGGGAACGGAGATTGATGTCGCCGAGGTACTGCAACAGTACCGTTTGGTGGAGCGCCTGGTTTACGCCACGGCATTGGCAATCACGATTCTCGTTATCAGCATGCTGGCATTTGTCTTGTGGCTATCAGAGCGCGGACGGCGCTATCTGCAGCAGCGTCTGCGGGAGCAGGGTGACCAGATGCGCGCAGTGGGTTCTGCGGTGGAGCAGAGTCCGGTTTCTGTGCTGATTACCGATACCAGTGGGCGTATTGAGTACGTCAATCCCGCCTTTACCCGTCTCACCGGATATACCGAAGCCGACGTCTCGGGACGCGACCCCGGCCTGCTGAAGAGCGGGAAGATGGATGCCGCACACTATAAGGATATGTGGCGGACCATATCCGCAGGGAAAGTGTGGCATAGCGAAATCGTCAACCGCAGCCGCGATGGGGGGCTGATCTGGTGCGACCAGGTGATCGCACCGGTCTTCGATGCTGCCGGCGGTATCAGTCACTATGTTGGCTTGTTGCAGGACGTGACAGAAACTCGCCGGCTTCTGGCTGAGCTTCATGCGGCCGAGCTGAGCCGCACTGAATCGTTACGTGCGGCGCGTGCGTTCATTTTCGAGTGGGACATCGTTGCGGATCATTGGACCTGGGAAGACGCCTTTCTTGCCGAACTGGGGGTAGACCGGGCAGAAGCGGGCAAGGATGCAGAATGGTATCTGGCGCTCGTGGACCCGGATGATCGTGCGTCGTTGCAGACAGCATTGCGCCGGGCAGTCACAACGGCAGCGCCGGTGGAGGCTGATTATCGCATGCAGCGGACGGACGGCAGTACACTCTATGTGCATGCTCGCGGTCAGGTACGTTGCGATCCTGCCGGCAGGGCGATTTCCATGACAGGCGTTAATTTTGATGTCACTGAGCTGGAGCTGGCCAGGCAGCAGGAGACGGAAAAGCAGCGGCAGTTTGAGGCTTTATTGGAAGCGGCGCCAGACGCACTGGTCATCACTGACGCCAACGGCTGCATTACGCTTGTTAACCGTCGTGCGCAGGAGATCTTCGGCTACACCCCCGAGGAGATGATTGGCCAGCCCGTCGAAATTCTCATGCCTCGGGCCCAGCGTCAGGGGCATGTCGCGCTGCGTGACGCATTTGTCAACGCGGCTCGCGTGGGCTCGGTGCGCAATGCCAAGGCACGCGAGTTGGTGGCTGCGCACAGCGATGGGCATATCGTGCCGGTCGAAATCAGTCTCAACCCGATGGGAGAGGGCGATCGCTTGCGGATTATTGCATCACTGCGTGATATCACTGAGCGCAAGGCAATGCAGCGCGCGCTGAGTCGGCGCGATCAGGAGTACAGCAGGCTCGTTTCCACCATTCCTGGCACCGTCTACCGTGCGTTGATAGATGAACACTGGACCATGTTGTACATGAACGATGCGGTGCAGGAACTCACGGGATACCCTGCAAGCGACTTCATTAACAATGCGGTACGCAGCTACGCAAGCATCATTCACCCGGAAGATACCGGTCGCGTCAGCGACGTTGTGAGTGCAGCAATCGATGAAGACCGAAGCTTCTCTCTGGCCTATCGTATTCTGGATAGCGCTGGCGAAATCCGTTTCCTCTTTGAGACCGGTCGCGCCGAGTCTGACGAAGATGGCAATGTTGAAACCCTGGTCGGTACGCTCATTGACATAACGCCGCGCGTGCGCGCAGAGCAGCAGCAGAAAGAAAGTGAGCAGCGTTTGTTGCTGATTGCCGAAGCCGCTGATCTGGGGCTGTGGGAATATTTCCCCGAGACTGATCGCTTTATCGTCAACGAGAATTTCGCGCGTCTTATGGCCTATGCACCGCTTGATCTGCGCGAGAGCGAGGAGGTCTGGTCGCCGTTGCGGCGGGGCATAGATACCGTTGTGCGCTTGATACATCCTGATGACATTGACAGGGCGACGACGCTCGCCACGGATTGCCTGGAGGGGCGCACGGATACCTACCGCTGTGAATACCGGCAGCTGTGCGCCGATGGAGAATGGCGCTGGTTCCTCGATGTTGGTCAAGTGGTGGAGCGGGATGAACGCGGAAGTATCACGCGCATCGCCGGTGTGCGTATCAATCACCACCTGGAGCGCCTGCTCAATCAGGAACTCGAAGGCGCACGTGATGCAGCGCAGGCTGCTACCGCCGCCAAATCAAGCTTTCTGGCGAATATGTCACACGAAATTCGCACACCGATGAACGCCATTATAGGCATGTCACACCTCGCCTTGCGTACCCAGCTCGACGACAGGCAGCGCGACTACATCAACAAAATCGAACTCTCCGCCAAGACATTACTGTCGATCATTAACGACATTCTGGATTTCTCCAAGATTGAAGCGGGCAAGCTGAGCATGGAGACGATTCCCTTTGCACTGGATGAGGTGTTTGAGCGTCTGGCAAACACAACGGGAATGCGCGCGGCCGAGAAGAATATCGAGTTCCTGTTCAACATGCCTGCCGATCTGCCGCGCCTTCTGCTGGGTGACCCGGTGCGCCTCGGGCAGGTTCTGGTGAACCTGTGCAGTAACGCCCTGAAGTTTACTGAAGACGGTGGTGAAGTGATCGCCGCGGTTGAGATTATCGAGCGCAATAACAAGCAATTCCTGCTGCAGTTCAGTGTGTCAGATACCGGTATTGGATTGACAACGGAGCAGCAGTCCGCGTTGTTTCAGGCATTTACCCAGGCGGATCCCTCGACCACACGCAAGTATGGCGGTTCCGGCCTTGGCCTGGCCATTTGCAAGAACCTCGTTGACATGATGGGCGGGCACATCTGGGTAGAGAGTGAATACGGCGTGGGCTCGGTGTTCCGCTTTACGTTCCCCTGCAGCGTTGAGGATCCCCGGCCCAGCCTGTCGCCCGTGCAGCGTCCTTTTCGGGTTCTGGTGGTGGACGACAACCGCAATGCCCGGGAGATCCTCGGTCGTTACCTGAGCGCATTCGGCCACCGGGTGGATTTTGCTGCTGAAGCCGCCGAAGCCGTGGAAATACTGCAAAGCAGCACACAGGATACGTCCTACGCCGTTGTCCTGCTTGACTGGAAACTGGGCACGGTCAGCGGATTGGATGTCTTGCGTCAGCTGCAAGGCGATGCAACGTCGTTGCCAATGCCTGCGGTGATTGTTCTGTCGGATTTCAGTGCCGACCAGATTGAAGGGCCTGCCAGCGGGCCCAGCATTGCGGCCTTGCTGACCAAGCCACTGACGCCTCTGGCGCTGTTTGACGCCGTCGTGCAGGCAGTTGAGCGCAGCGCGCCGCCTGGCGCTCGACTGGCGTCCGGCACGCGTGAACTGCAGCAGGCTGTGGATCGCCTGCGCGGTGCGCATGTGTTGCTGGTCGAGGACAATCTGGTCAATCAGGATGTGGCGCGTGAATTGCTGGAAGGCTACGGCATTCGTGTAACGCTGGCGGGGGACGGCCGTGAGGCGCTGCAGTTACTGGAAGCGCAGCGCTTTGACGGCGTGTTGATGGATTGCCAGATGCCGGTGATGGACGGCTATGAGGCCACGCGCCGTATACGCGCCAACCCGACAACGCAGGCGCTGCCGGTTATTGCCATGACGGCCAACGTCATGTCGGGAGACCGGGAGCGCGTGCTAGCGGTCGGGATGAATGACCACATCGGCAAACCGCTTGATGTGGCTGTCATGCTGGCGACAATGGCGCGCTGGATAACGCCGGCGGAGGGTGCCCAGCCTGTGGAGGCGCCTTCCAGCAACTTGACCCGTTCTGCTCACGGCGTGCCTTTGCCAGAGGAGGTGTTGGCGCTGCCCGGTGTTGATGCCGCCGCCGGTCTGGAGCGGCTGCAGGGCAATACCGGCCTGTACCTGCGTATCCTGCACGGATTTGCGACGGACCAGGCGCAGTTTGTCGACGACTTCAATACGGCAGCACAGGCGGACGACTGGCGTCTGGCGCAGCGCAGTGCACATTCGCTGAAAGGTCTCGCCGCTACGGTGGGGGCGACGGGGCTGTCGCAGGCGGCCGCCGCGCTGGAGCAGGCCTGCCGCACGGCTGCGCCGGATACCGCCCAGTTGGAGGCGTTGCTGCAGGATGTCGCGCGCCTGCTGCTGCCGCTGCTGGCGGCGCTGGAGAAGGTGCCGGCGCCAGCGGCCCCAACGGGTACGGGTGATAGCGGCCATCAGGCAGGAGGTGACGCCGTCGGCGCATTGAACCGGCTGCGCGCACTGCTGGCCGAGGACGATGCCGCCGCGCGTCCCCTGTTGAATGCGGCGGCCCCGGCCCTGCGAGCCGCGGCCCCGGAGCGGTTCCGCAGTCTGCAGCGCGCATTGACGGCCTACGATTATGCGCGTGCTCTGGCGCTTGTAGACGACTGGTTGGCCAGCCTCCCGTGATCGCTGGCCGAAAATCCACTACTCGCGACTGACGTTCAGTCATTCATACCACTCTGCACTTTACCGCCCTGCGAGTTTCTAGGGGCGGTTCAGCCCCGTATTCTCCAGACTACTTCCCATACGACAAAAAGCGAGGTCGGCATTGCAATACGATCAGGAAGTGGACTGGCTGGTGGCTGGCAGTGGTGCTGCGGGGATGACGGGCGCCATCGTGGCACACCAGCTGGGTGGTCGTGTTCTGGTTGTGGAAAAAGAGCCGCGCTACGGCGGCACAACCTGTAAGTCGGGTGGCGTCGCATGGCTGCCGGGCAATCATCGCCAGGCTGAGCTGGGCATTGATGACAGTGCGGAGGAGGGCTGGCGGTATCTGCAGGCGCTCATCGGCGACAGTGTCAGTCCGCCCCGGTTGCGGGCGTTTGCGACGCGCGCAGGCGACATGCTGGACTTCATGATGCGCCACAGCCGCGTCGAGTTCACGCCGCTGCCGGAGTACATGGATTACTACCCCACCCAGCCGGGCTATAAATCCGGGGGCCGCTCCATGGACCCGGGTGCCTTCTCATTGCGCGAGCTTGGCCCCGAGGCCGAGCGCATACGAAACGACTATGACTCGCTGCTGCGCTGTAATATCACCGTGCCCGAGGGGCGCAAGTTGGGTGACATGGGGCTCGCGGCGATGTGGCTCGGTGTGCGCCTGTATGCGCGTTACTGGCTGGATCTCTCGGCACGCCTGCGCGGAAAGCCCGACCAACGGGTAACACTGGGCGCGGGGCTGGTGGCCCGCTTGCGACGCTCGCTGATGGATCGGGATATCCCCCTGTGGCTGAATGCGCCACTGGGCGAGCTGTTGCTGGAAGATGGCCGGGTCACCGGTGCGGTGGTGGTCCGGGAGGGCGTGGAGCAGCGCATTCGGGCGCGCCGCGGTGTGTTGCTGGCGATGGGAGGCTTTTCGCACAACGCTGCGATGCGACAGGCCTTCCAGCAGGCGCCGATCGGCGCCGATTGGACCGCCGCCGCGCCGGGTGCAACCGGCGATGGCATCCGTATGGGGCAGTCGCTGGGGGCGGCGCTGGGTTTTATGAGAAGCGCCTGGTGGTCGCCGACCTACAGGATGCCCGACGGGCGCGTGCTTGCCCTGATCGCCGGCAAGGCCTACCCGGGGTCCATCATGGTGAACCGTAAAGGCCTGCGCTTCACCAACGAAGCGCAACCCTATGAGGATGTGGTGAAGGACCAGTACGCCTCTGAAGCACGTGGAGAGGGCGCCATTCCCTGCTATCTGGTGTTCGACGCCCGTTATCGCCAACAGTACCCTGTCGGCCATATCAAGCCTGGGAAAATGGTCGGTGATGGGCAGCTTCCCAAGGCGTTGTTCAGTTCCGGCCTGCTGACCCGGGCGGAGTCGCTGGACGAGCTTGCTGCGGCGCTGGACATTGACGCAGCGGGCCTCAAGGCCACCGTCGAGCGGTTCAATCGGCACGCCCGGGAAGGGCGAGACCCGGACTACGGACGCGGTGACTCAGAGCACGACCGCTATTACGCGGATCCGAAGGTGCAGCCCAACCCCTGTCTCGGCCCGCTGGATACGGCCCCCTACTATGCGCTGCGCTGTGAAGCCGGTGATCTGGACACCAAGGGTGGATTGCTGTGTGACGAGCATGGGCGGGTACTGAAGGAATCGGGCGAGGCCATACCGGGACTCTATGCCGCGGGGAATACCAGCGCTGCCGTGATGGGGGACACCTATCCGGGAGCGGGGGCCACAATCGGGTCTGCCATGACCTTTGCCTACCTTGCAGCACTACATGCGCTGAACGACGAGGAGTCGGCCAATGAGTGATTACCGTTACGCGTTTCTCGAGCCCGGCCGCTTCGCCCGTGGCTGGCATATTGTCGCGTTTTCCAGTGAATTACCGCCGGCCACCGTGCAGCGGCTGCATTATTTTGGTGTTGATCTGGTGCTGTTTCGCGGCGAGTCCGGCAAGGCCTCGGTGCTCGACGCACACTGCCCGCACCTGGGCGCGCACCTGGCGAGCGATGGCGGGCGGATCATCGGCGATGCGCTGGCCTGCCCCTTCCACGGCTGGACCTTCGCCGGCGACGGAGAGTGCATCGACATTCCCTATGCCAGTCGTATACCCGATCGCGCACGGAATGCGCTGCGTGGCTGGCCGGTGCTGGAGCGCAATGGCTTTATCGCGGTGTGGCATGACCCGGAGGCGGGTGCGCCGGAGGATTACCTGCCCGGCATCGACGAGTGGGGCGATGGCGAAGGTGGCTGGGGCGACTGGCGTTTCCATCGCTCACGGATTCGCGCGCAGCCCTGTGATGTCATCGAGAATATCGTCGATATTGCGCACTTTCCCCACGTTCACGGCGGCGAGGTGCGGTCTTTCGAGAACCGCTTCGGCGAGCGCACGGTCACCCAGGTTTCGCGGGTGCAGCAGAGCGCGGCGGCGCGCGGGGTTATCCCGCCCGGGCTGCCTTTCGATATGCAGGCCATGCGCGCGCAGAGCATCGCGAACCCCGCAGATGCCTGGGGCGATGCCACCTACCATGGCCCCTCGATCATGTATTACTACACGGAGTCGCGGGGCGGTGGGGTCGACTATCGCAGCTGGTGGGTCAACTACCACACCCCGGTCAACCGTGAAGAAGTGGATCTCTGCAGTGCCGTGATCGTCAGCGGGCTGGACGGCGAGCCGGTACCGGAGGAGTTCGCGGCGCAGTACGCCATTGGTGCCCACGCAGCATTCGGTCAGGATGTTGAGATCTGGAAAGACAAGGTCTACCGGGCGGACCCTATCCTCTGCGATGGCGATGGCCCCATCAACAAGCTGCGTCGCTGGTACGAGCAGTTTTACCTGCCGCGCTAGGGACGTGCGCGCCGCCGTCAGGACCGGCAGGCGCTGGTACAGTTTGACGAACCGGTGGCGGGCGATAAGGCGCGCGCAGTAGAGCGCCGGCCTCGCCTCGCGCTACTGTCGGGGGCCATGCCGCCAATAAGGAACCTGTCGTGGACGATAACAACAAGGCAGCCCTGCGACGCCGCGGGGAACCGCTGTACAGGTCGCGCCCCGTTGAGCCCAATGCCGCACGCTTCGGAGCGCGCCGCATCAATGCCTTCATCCTGCAGTGTGAGGCTTTCTCCAACAGCTACCTGCTGCAAACGCCAGCGGGCAACATTCAGGTCAATGCCGGAATGGGATTCGAGGCCCCCGTCATCAAGCAGAGCTACGATGCGTTTACCCAGGATCCGCTGACCCACCTGATCTTTACCCAGGGGCATGTGGATCATGTGGGGGGCGCGGACTGGCTGCGCCAGCAGTATCCGGGTCTGCAGGTCATTGCCCAGGCGGGCAATCCCGAGCATCAGGCTTACGATGCCCGCCTGCATGCCTTCAGGGGCAGCCGGTCCGCCTTTGCTTTCGCGGACAAGTTCAGGGACACCTTCGCCTACTATGCGTCACAGGGCTATACCGATTTTCCCGCGCAGGCGCGACCGGTACCCGACCTGTTGTTTCAGGAGCGCCACCGTTTCGAGCACGGTGGCCTCGAGGTTGAATTGATTGCCGTTCCCGGTGCCGAGACCAATGACTCACTCGTCGTCTGGCTCCCCCAGCACCGTATCTGTCTCACGGGAAACCTGTTCGGTTGTCCTTTCGGCCACTTTCCGAACCTGGTGACCATCCGCGGAGACCGCTACCGCGATGCGCTGGTCTGTGCCGCGGCCGCGGAGACCGTGCGCGCGTTGGAACCGGAGCTGATTCTGTATGGCCACCACGGCCCTGTAGAGGGCAGGCAGTTGATACAGGAGGAACTCACTGTATTGCGCGATGCCATTCTCCATGTTCATGACGCCGTGGTTGAGGGCATGAACGCGGGGAAGGACGTGCACACGCTGATGACAGAGATTGTCCTGCCGCCCGAACTCGAGGTGGGGCAGGGCTACGGCAAGGTTGCCTGGGGCGTGCGGGCCATCTGGGAGCATTACGCGGGCTGGTTTCACCACCGCTCGACCACCGAGCTGTATGCGGTGCCGGCGGGGGCGGTGGCCGCTGACATTGTGGAACTGGCCGGTGGCATAGAACCATTGGTAGCGCGCGCGGCGACAAAACTGGCCGCCGGTGAGGTGGTGCAGGCCTTACATGTGCTGGATATTGCGCTGCAGGCTGACCCCGCCCACAGGGCGGCCCGGGCGCTGTCGGCAGATGCACATCGTGCACTGCTTCAGGACAGCGGCAACTTCTGGCTGAGCGCCTGGTTGCGACACCAGATACAGCGGCTGGAGGCACCCGGGGCGCAGGGTGCGGAAACCGACTATCGGGAGAAACCCCAATGAAGGAGAACGCTTTTACAACCCGCTATGGCCCAGCGGCCCTGGTGACGGGCGCCTCATCAGGCATCGGGCAGGCCTTTGCCCAGAGTCTGGCTGAACGCGGTTGCGACCTGTTGCTGGTAGCGCGGCGCGGTGACCGTCTGCAGGCGTTGGCAGCGCAGCTGGCGTCCGCCCACGGTGTCAAGGTGGCGCTGTGCTGCGTCGATCTTGCGCACCCCGATGCAATAGAGGCCATTGCCAAGGCGGCAGAGGCCATGGATATCGGCCTGCTGGTCAGCAACGCCGGTTTCGGCCTCAAGGGGCCGCACCAGGACAACGATCCGGCACAGATGACGGCGCTGCTGCAGGTCAACTGCGCTGCACCGCTGCACCTCACACAGCGCTTTATCCCGGTGCTGCTGCAACGCGGTCGTGGCGGCATCATCCTCACCAGCTCAGTGGAAGGCTTTATGGGGATTCCCTTTTCGGCGGCCTACGCGGCGAGCAAGGCATTTACCAACAGCCTCGGGGAGTCCCTCTGGGGCGAGTTGCAACCACTGGGTATCGATGTGCTGGCGCTCTGCCCCGGCAGTACCGATACCGAGGCACATGCCCTGCAGGGGATCGACCCGGCGACGCTGGAAGGCATGATGACTCCGCGGGAGGTGGCTGAGCTGGCACTGGAGCACCTGGATAACGGCCCCGTGTATATCGCCGGCGAGCAGAACCAGGCCATGTTTGACGCGTTGCTGGGCATGCCGCGACGCGACGCGTTACGGCAGATGGCAGACAACATACGCGCGGTGTTGCTGCCGCGGAAGGAGCAGCAATGAGCGAAGCGACACTGGCCACACTGCTCGCCGAGCGCGCCATTTACCGCAACCTGGTTGCGATTGCCCGGGCCATGGACAATCGGGACTGGAAGGCCCTGGGTGAGCTCTGCGCAGCGGAGGTTACGGCGGACCTCGGCACCGGGGAATTGCGTGGTGTAGAGGCGATCATCACGCTGCTGCGCTCCTTTCTCGACGCCTGCGGCCCTACCCAGCACCTGCTGGGCAACGTGCTGATAGAGGTGCAGGGCGAGCGGGCCAGCAGTCGCGCCTATGTCAGTGATATGCATCTCGGTAGCGGGGTGCATGAGGGGCAGACGTTCAGTACCCTCGGTGATTATCACGATGAGTGGCGGCTGGTGGCGGGTTGCTGGCGCCTGCAGCATCGCTGCAAGCACAACCGGGGCCACGTGGGCTCTTATGCGGTGCTCGGCCCGGGGCCCGACCACTGGCGCGCCTGAGCGCGCTGCTGGTCTACGGTTGAGCCAGTGACAGCAGCAGGCCGCGCTGCGCCGGGGCGCGGTTGTCCAGCAACTCCAGCCACGCATCGCGCAATGCCTCGGTGCCGTGCCGGTGTTCTATGACGGTGTGTTCGGCCGTGGCTGTCGCGATGTCGGCGCTCGCCTGAGTCGCACGTTCCATGATCACGCCCGGCCCCCATTCTTTTTCGCGTTTGCCGATCTGCGCCGGCGCAAAGAAAAACTCGGGCCTGGGCCCGGGGAGTGGGCCTTTGCGGGCAGGTGCGTCCCAGTGGGTGAGTCCCACGCTCACACTGGCCCGCAGCCGGGTATTCAGGCTCTCATGCACCGCGGCGGTCACCCCGGTGTTGCCGGACATGTCCACCCACACGCTGGGTAGTGGGTTCAGCTGCGCCTCCGTGCCGTAGGTGAGCACGCTGTCATAGCAGCCGAGGGCACTTGTGAATGTCACGTTGCCGGGCGAGGTGAGCCCCACCACAGGTGGTGCCGCCGTCGACTGGCGCAGCAGCCAGGCCAGCCCGTAGGCCGTCTTCGACGACGCTGAACCGATCACGATCTGGGTGGCCCCAAACCAGGCATTGTCCTGCAGGTAGTCGAAGAGTACGTAGGCCGTCGAGAACAGTGGAAACAGCAGGCTACGCTGACTTTCCATGGCCTGCAGTAAGGCCGGTTCTGCCGCGGTGCGGCGGAAGTTGTTGTAGAGGGCGGGCAGTGGCTGGCGGTGTTCGGCCACGTCAGTGAGCTGGTCCTGCCGCACACGTCCTGCGGTGAGCACCGTATGGCTGGCCATGGGGAAGAACCCCCACAGGCGCACACCTTCCGGTATTTCGGGATGGGCAGACTGTATGACGGTACCACTGCCCCAGGCGGGCACGATGCCCCAGGGCGCAGGCGCCGGGTAGTACTGCCAGTAGCCGATCATATCGCCGGCAACGGCGTAGCTGACGTTGTTGGAGGTCAGTGCGAACTCGTCTATCCGCACCAACAGCTGGCCGTTGTCCAGTGCCGCGCAAGTGTGCCGCTGAGTGCGCGTTTCGCGCACGTTGTCGCGATGTACCTGAAATTCCTCAATGACGGTCATGGGCTGCTCTCCGCGCGGACGAAGGGCGATACTCGCATCCACGTCCACTCAACACAACCGCAGGGTGGCCTGCCCCTAGTCTGTTGCGGGCTCAGGCAGGGCGAAGGCGAGGTACTGATCCCCGGTAGGGGTGCCCAGCTTGCCGCCGCTGGCCGTGATCACAATGTACTGTCGACCATCGATGTCGTAGGTGGCGGGGGTGGCGTAGCCGCCCGCCGGCAACTGGTACTCCCAGAGCAGCGTGCCGTCCTGCTTGTCGAAAATGCGCAGTTTCTCGTCGGCGGTGGCGGCAATGATCAGCAAACCGCCGGCGGTGACCACCGGTCCGCCGAAGTTACGGGTACCGGTGGGGGCAATGCCGCGCGCGGTGAGGGCGGCGTATTCGCCCAGCGGAATCTGCCAGCGGATCTTGCCGCTCACGAAGTCGATGGCGGTCAGCGTACCCCACGGCGGTTTGATCGCAGGGTAGTACTCGGCGTCGACAAAATCGCGGTAGCCGGCGAACACGTATACCGTTTCCTTCTCGGCGTCCTCATCCTCGCTTCCAGTGCCCAGCTCGCCCGCGCTGTAAGCAAACAGATAATCCACCACGGCATCACGTTCGTGTCGGGACAGGTGCCCAAAGGGCATCATGCGCCCTTTGCCGCCGGTGACCACCTCCAGTGCCTCGCGGCGGGAGATACGCTGTTCAACCCCGGTAAGTGCGGGCGCATAGGGATAGAACCCTTCGAGATCGACGCCGTGACAGCCGGCACACTGCTGACGGAACAGGAATTCCCCGACTCCCATCGTAGAACCCCGTGTGACCTGCACTGGCTCCATCTGCAGAATGTTGGGCGCGTTGGTCGCGTTGATGTAATACAGGTTGGTTTCCGGGTCGAAGGCACCACCGCCCCAGTTGGCGCCACCGTAAAATCCCGGCAACAGGATGGTTTTGCGCAGGCCGGCGGGGCGCAGATAGGCCAGCTCGTGCGCTTCTTCCCACACCTTGCGCGCGGCCGCATTCGCCTCGGGTGACAGATCGGTGAGATCGTCAGCTGTCATGTGTTGGCGGGCAAAGGGTTCCGGCAGGGTGACCCGGGGCTGTGTGGGGGAGCTGTAGACGCCGGGTATGTCAGAGGGGGGTACCCGGATCTCTTCTATCGGGAACACCGGCTCGCCGCTGTCGCGGTCGAACAGGTACACCACACCCTCCTTGGATGCCTGGGCCACCAGATCCCGCTGTTCGCCATTGCTGGTAACGGTCGCCAGGGTCGGCGCCGAGCTCAGGTCGCGATCCCAGAGGTCGTGGTGCACAGTTTGGAAGTGCCACAGGCGTTTGCCGCTGCGGGCATCAAGCGCCAGCAAGGTATTGCCGAACAGGTTGTCTCCGGGCCTGCCTGAGCCGTCGAAGTCCGGAGCCGGGGAGCCGGTGGGGACGTAGACGACGCCGCGCGCGTGGTCCACGCTCATGCCCGCCCAGGCATTGGCACCCCCGGCGGTCTCGCGAGCGCCCGCGGGCCAGGTTTCGGCGCCGAATTCACCGGCAGCGGGGATGGTGCGGAAGGTCCACGCCAGTTTGCCGCTGCGCACGTCGTAGGCGCGGATATCACCCGGTGCAGAGCCCGCGGTTTCGGTCACCGCAGAGCCCATGATGATCAGGTTGTCGAAGATCACTCCGGGGGAGGGGGCGTTGATGCTGACCTGGTCTGGCGCGCGGCCCAGGCCTTCCCGCAGGTCCACCCGGCCCTGATTGCCAAAGCCACGGATCAGCTTGCCGCTGTCGGCATCCAGGGCCATCAGGAAGTGGCCCGTGGTGAACAGGATGCGGCGGTCATCGCCGTCCTGCCAGTAGGTGACGCCGCGCATGTTCGACATGCCCACATGCGCCTGATCCGGTGCAAAGGTCCACAGTTCACGCCCCGTGGCGGCGTCCAGGGCAAACACGTTGTACAGCGGGTTGCGCCCATAGAGCACGCCATCCACGACAATCGGGTTAACCTGCAGCTCGGAGCTGTGGGGCAGCGGCTGACCGGCCGCACTCGCGTAGCGCCAGGCCAGGGTCAGGTCGCTGACATTGTCGCGATCAATCTGTGCAAGGCTGGAGTAATGCGTGTTGCCTGCGTCGCCGCCATAGCTGCGCCACTCCCTGTGCTCTTCGGCGGAAACCGGCAGGCAAGCGGCGAGGGCGGTGGCGAATCCCAGAGAGCGCAGGGCGAGCGAGCGGCAGGGCAACATGGTTAATCCTCTTTCTTGCGCACGACTTTGGCGGTGGCGGAGGCCACGGCAGCCAGTTGGCCCGCGGGGTTGATCAGGGAGCCCTCGAGGAAGGCGATGCTCTTGCCGCACTTGACCACTTTGCCGCGGGCAACAATGCGTCCGGCGAGGGTGGGCTCCAGAAAACTGACCTTGAGTTCCAGCGTGGGGATGGCCGCCACATCGGCCTGCTGCATGAACAGTGCGTGCGACATGGCAGCGTCCAGCATGACGGTGACGTTGCCGCCCTGCACCACATTGACCGAGTGGCAGAACTGCTCGCTGACGTCGAACTGCATCTCCGCCGTACCCGCGGTGTCATCGAAGTCCAGCAACGCCCCGTGCAGGACCTGCAGGCAGGGTGGCAAGTGGGCGTTGGCATTCTTCAGTTTTTCAGCTTTGCTCATGGGTATCCTTGTCCGGTTTACAGGGGCGGTGACTAGCGCTGCCCCCATTGCAGCAGGTCGAAAATCGAGTAGGAGGGGTCTTCCGGCCCCGGGCGACCGATGTGTGCGCCGTCGATAATCGGGTTCTTCAGGTTGACCAGCGAAGGCTGATGCAGGTGGGCCCAATCGGCGTCCACCGCGCGGTAGGTGAATTTCCACTCCCCGTTGCGCTTTTCGTACTTGTCAAAGTAACGCCCGCCAATCAGCAGGTCCAGCGGCCCCTCTTCAGTGCTGATCTTGTGGAAAGCCAGAATGTAGACCTCGCCCTCCGCGCGGTCACCGTCCAGCTTGATGTTTACCGTGGTGACGTTGTGGTGCAGGATTTCCATATTGGCCTGGATATCCGGCAGTTTATCGATGAAATCCATTGCGAGGCCCTTGAAGAAGGAGCCGTGGTCATCAATCGCGTCTTCGTGGTAGAGGGAGCGGAATTTCTCGTTATCGTGTCGATCTGCCGCGTTGCAGTAGGCGTTGATCAACTCCATGATGGCCTGCTTGTCGAGCAGCGCCTGCAACTGTTGTTCCATGTCTGGCGTCATGTGCGCCTCCTTCTGCAGTGGTTGCGTCCCGTTCGCTACAAAAAACAATGGCGCCCGAAGGCGCCATTGCTGCGGCTGCGTGTCAGAACTCGTAGGTGGCTTCCACGCCGTAGGTGCGCGGGTCACCGTAGTAGCTGGCGGTCCAGATGCCGAACGGAATGGTGTTGATCCGGTATTCCTTGTCGGCCAGGTTTTTACCCCAGAGGGCAAACTTCAGTGACTGGCCGTCACCGACAGGCACATTGGCGAGGGTCAGGCGACCGTTCACCAGGCCATAGGGTCGCACTTCGGAGGTCGCATTCTGGCTCGGCTCGATGTAGGGCACGTGGCGATCCACAAACTCGTAATCGAGGCGGGCCGTCAGGTTACCCCAGTTGCCGGCGGCAATGCTGTACTCCGCTGACAGGCTCGCGCTGTTGCGGGGTGCGTAGGGGAAGTCCTTCTGGTCCTTTACGTCCACACCGTTTTCGATGAACTCGTTGTAGGTAGTGTCCAGATACCCATAGCTCGCCGCCAGTTCCAGCTGCGGGATGGGGAGTGCAACCAGTTCCACCTCGAAGCCCTGGATGGTGGCTTCACCGGCGTTCTGGACGATGGACGCAGCGCTGCTGCCCGCGACGAAGATCGACATCTGCATGTCGGTCGAGTCATTGTAGAAGTAGGCACCATTGACCTGCAGCCGGTTGTCTTTCCAGCGGGACTTGATACCGACCTCGTAGGAGAGGATCTCCTCCGCATCGTAGGGCGTGGTGAACGCGGCCTCAAAGGGCGCTTCGCCGTTGAAGCCGCCGGCCTTCCAGCCGTTGGCGATCTTGCCGTAGATATTCACGTTGTCGCTGGCATCCCAGGCGGCAACAAAAGTCGGTGATACGTTGTTGAAGGTCTTCTTGGCACGGCCGGAAAAGGGCGCCGGGTTACCCTGCGCATCGACGTCGTTGGGGTGGTCGATGTAGGTATCCTTGGTCTCTTCTGTCCAGCGTGCACCCAGGGTCAGGGTCAGGCGATCCTGGAAGATGTCCGCGGCGGGGCGCCATTCAACCTGGCCGAATACGGCCACGGAGTCGTTGTCGAAGCCGTAACGGTTTTGCGACACCGGTGCGCCGAAGGCACCGAAGAAGCTGATCGGGTTGTAGACGTCCGCCTGCTCTTCGAAGTAGTACACGCCGAACACGTAGTTGGTGCGTTCAGTGCTGCCGATCATCTGCACTTCATGCGAGGTCTGTTCGTAGTCGATAAAGCGCGCAGAGGTGAACAGGTTGACCGGAGAGCCGTCGATATCGATATCGTCATCCCAGTCGAGTGAGCGGTCGTTGCCGATGTAGCGCAGCGTGACGTCGCCCAAGGCACCCCAGCTGCCCGCATCATAGTCAGCAAACAGCGACTGTGAGATGGATTTGGAGCGTTCGAATTTGGCCTGGTCCAGGCTCACGCTGTCGCGGTTTTCGTTCTCGCCCGTGACATAGGGTGCCAGCAGCGCGTTCACCCCGGCCACGTCGTTGGGGTCCAGATAGGTGAGCTGGTTTTTGGACGGTGCCAGGTCCAGGTCGCTGTAATCCCAGGTGTAGCGCAGGTCGAAGCGATCCGAGGCTTCCCAGAGAATATCGTAGCGCCCGACGGTGTTGTCGATATTGTTGAACTCATTGATCAACACCGGATTTGCCAGCGGGTTGCCAAAGGGGTCGTTGACGTTGTCGTACAGACCGTCACGCTCGCGGTATGAACCGGTCACTTTCGCCATGACTTGTCCGGCACCGCCGAGATCGAAGGCTGGAAGGTCCAGGCTGCCGTAGATCGTGCTCAGTGAATAGTTGCCGACACCGGCGCGCAGCTTGCCGCTGAATTCGCCGCTGGGCTTGCTCGTTATCAGGTTGACGGCGCCGCCAACCGTGTTCTTGCCGTACAGCGTGCCCTGCGGGCCACGCAGCATTTCCACGCGCTCCAGCTCGGCGATATCAAAAATGCCGCCGACGTTTTTGCCAATGAAGACGCCATCCAGGTAGATGCCGACGGTCGGTTCCCAGGTGATCGCCGGGTTGATCGTGGCAGAGCCGCGGATTGCGATGGTGGCGGCGGAGGTGTTGGACGGTGAGCGGGTGATCTTGACGTTGGGTACCGAGGTGCCGAGGTCGTCGATGGTGTTGACGCCTTTCTGCTCCAGCTGGTCAGCATTGAAGGCCGCAATCGAGATCGGTGCATCCTGCAGGGTCTGTTCGCGCTTTTGCGCGGTGACGACCACTTCCTCAAGGCCCTGTGCCATGAGGTTGACGCTGCCGGCGCCCAGGCAGGCGGCGACGAAAAGTGTGATGGGCTTGCGTGCGTGCATAGAGTTTACCTCTTTTTCTGTACGGTTATTGCGGGCGGAGAGAGTACGGCTGAGCGGGCCGCGGTTGCATACCTTGTTTGGGGTATGCAGCCCGCTGCCTGCATCCGATCAGCCGAACACGTAAAATGCGATTTTGTTGCCATCGGGGTCGCGCACATAGGCACCGTAAAACATGTCCGGAATGCGCTGCCCGGGTTCGCCATCGCAGGTGGCGCCCAGCGCGATGGCCTTGTGGTAAAGCTTGTCGACATTCTCCTTGGTACCGCCAGTGATCGCGAACATGTTGCCGTTGCCCGGATTGGGAGCATCGCCATTGTAGGGTACACAGACGGCGAGCATGGGCTGGTCCATGCCGGTACCGAAAAACGCGATGCGGTCCATGTCGATGGTTATCTTGGCCCCCAGGTCAGCCAGCAGTTCGCTGTAGAAGGCCTTGGCCTTGGCCATGTCGTTCACGCCGATGGTGATGTATCCAATCATGTGCAGTCTCCTTGAGGTTGGGCGGCAGCTAGCGGCCGTGCCACAGAATAGCCGAAATCACACGGCTGGCCCATGCCCCCGGGTTTTCAATCTGCGCTATGATGGAGGGCGGAACGCGCGCAGGTAAAAGGAGACACCATGCAAAGCCCGGCAGGTATTTACGGCACCATCAGGGGCTTTCTGCTGAACGAACTCTGGCGAGTGGACCTCGAGCAGCTCTCCAGCCTGCAACGCTGGTCCTACAAGGCGATACGGTTTGTGTTTGTGCTGGTGCGGGAAATATCCCAGGGTCAGCTCACGCTGCGTGCCATGAGCCTGGTGTACACCACCCTGCTGTCCATGGTCCCGCTGCTTGCGGTGAGTTTCTCGGTCCTCAAGGCTTTTGGAGTACACAACCAGATAGAGCCGCTGCTGTACAACCTGGTGGCACCCCTGGGCGAGCAGGGGCATGAAATCGTGCTCAACCTGCTGGATTTTGTCGAGAACATGAAGGTTGGCGTACTCGGATCGCTGGGCCTCGCGCTGTTGCTCTACACGGTGGTATCGCTGATCCAGAAAGTCGAAGTGTCTTTCAACTATGTGTGGCGTGCCAAGTCTTCCCGGCCCATATCCCGACGCTTCAGTGATTACCTCAGCGTGATCATGGTGGGCCCCGTGCTGGTGTTTTCCGCCATGGGGCTGACCGCCTCCATGATGAACAGCAGTGTTATGCAGTCGGTCATGGATATCGAACCCTTTGGTAGCCTCCTGGTGCTGGCCTCGCGCCTGCTGCCATTGTTGCTGGTGATATTCGCTTTCACCTTCGCCTACGTGTTTGTGCCCAACACGCGGGTGAACTTTGCGTCGGCATTCGTGGGGGGCGTTGTTGGCGGCAGCCTGTGGCAGGGCTCAGGGTTGGTGTTCGCCGAGTTTGCCGCTGGCTCCACCAAGTATGCGGCTATCTACTCCGGGTTTGCGATTCTGATCATGTTCATGATCTGGCTGTATGTCAGCTGGCTGATCCTTTTGATCGGTGCGCAGGTGGCGTTCTATCACCAGTATCCTGAGCGCATCCGGCTTTCTGACCAGCGGGTTGCGCTGAGTGGCCGTTTTCGCGAACAGCTCACCCTGCTGGTGATCTACCAGATCGCCCGGGCCTTCATCGGCAAGGCGCCGCCGATGACGGTGGATGCGCTGTCTGATGCGCTGCAGGCGCCCCCTGACCGCGTTGCCGAGGCGGTGGAATTGCTGGCCAGCCGTGACCTGCTGGTGGAAACCAGCAGTGAGCCCCCCGAGTACCTGGTGGCACGCGACCCGTCCACCATGACCGTCGCACTGTTGCTGCGCAGTATCCGCAGTCCCAATGAGGAACAGGCGCTCATGGAGCGCCGCGTGGTTTCCGCAGAGCCGGTGGATTCGCTGTTGCAGGGCATTGACGATGCGGTCAGCGCCCAGTTGGGAGAGCGCACCCTGCGTGACTGTGTGCTGGCCGGGGAGCAGCCCGCGGCCTAGAGCGGCTGCGCGTCAATCGCCGAGCACCTCTGCTGCGACGATGAAGTCGAGCAAGGGGTAGTGGGTGAACACGTAGTCAGCGCCGCCCTGCTCGATGGGGCCCTGGCGACCGTGTCGCATACCGCCCCCGGCTTCATTACCGTACAGCGGATACAGGCGTTCCACCACCTCCATTCCCTCAACGACTTCGCCAAACGGCGCGAAGCCCTCGGTATCCAGCTGCGTGTTGTCTCCCAGGTTGATGTACACCTGTGTCGAGCGGGTGTCGGGGCCGGTCATGGCGAAGGCCACGCGCCCCGGGGAGTTACTGACCTGCACCGGGTCGTCCAACAGTGTGTTGCCCTTCCACGCCGCCGTGACTGCAGGGAAAGGGCTCAGTCCGAACTGCGCGATATAGCCGGGCATCACGCGATTGATGTGTACGCCATCATAGAAACCCTGCTGCACGAGCTGGTAAAAGCGGTCGGCGCCCCGGGGAGCCCAGTCGCGGTGCACCTCCAGGGTGAATGCGCCTTCGGTGGTGAGGAAACGCGCCTTGAAACGCTCCGGTGCGCGCTGGGTCCAGGCCGGGTCAGCTGTGTCCAGCAACACGCCGGGCGGTGATCCTTCGGACGCGGGTTCGTGCCGGGTGGCGGCGAGTAGCTGCGCCAGATACGGCCCCCACACAGTGGGCTGCGAATGGGTACTGTGGCCACGCGTCATTTCGGTAATCGGTAACACAACGGCACGAGCCCCCGGAATACGCGCCGTTTCCCGTTCAAGAATGCCGAGCTCGGGCGGGTTGACCTGGTCGTCCGCCGAGTTGATGGCCAGCAGGGGTGCACGAATGGACGCCAGGTGCGGTGCCGGGTTGTAGAATCGCGAGGCGTCGAAGGCGTAAACGAGGTCATTGGCATCAAGGGCTGAGCGGTAGCGCTCCACCAGTGAATCCATCATGGCCTCAGCGGATTCGCGGGTTGGTGCCTGTAACTGGTATTGCAGGGGACTGGAGACCATGAACAGCAGGCCGTACATCGCCTCCTTCAGGCCAGGCGGCTGCTCTGTGTAATCACCGCCGTTCCAGGCCGGGTCGTCCAGCACGGCGTCGATGATCATTTTGCGTGTCATGCGGTTGCGGCCGGCGATCTCCACCGGCAGGCTGGCCAGCGGCATCAGGGCATCCATGAAATCGGGATAGGTGTAGCCCCATACCCAGCTCATCATGCCGCCCATTGAGGTGCCGGTCACCAGCCGCAGGTGGTCGACATCCAGGTGCTCGGTCAGCAGTCTGTACTGTGCCCGCACCATGTCGTCATACGTGTATTTGGGGAAGCCGGCCCGGAGCCCGTCGCTGGGCTTGCTGGAGTGCCCGTGGCCGATTGCATCGGGCAGGATGAGGTAGTAGCGATCTGCGTCCAGCAACTGTCCTTTACCGAACAGCACGCCGGCAAAGTTATCGCGCAGAAAGCCGTCACCGCTGCCCGTCGTACCGTGCATGATCAGCACCGCATTTTCAACGCGTCCGTCGGCGCCGCGTCGGGGCGTACCGAGGGTGTAGTAGTGCTGGCGCAGATCGAGTACCGAGCCGTCATCAAAGGTGAAACCCTCCAGCACGCTGCTGCCGGAGGTGGGCGCAAGCCCGCTGCTGTCGGCGGTCTGGGCCGCTGTCGCCAGGCAGGTGATGACGGCAATCAGCGTTGTGGCAAGCAAGCGATGCATGGGCGATCTCTCCGTGGTGGGGTGAGGGTGGGGCCTTCGATGCCAGGCCGCAATATTACCGTTTCTGCGGCCTGCATGCCGCTTGTTTAGTTGTACCGCGAGGCGCATGATCCGCGCGTTTGAGCCCCAATGTATTTCATAGACGGGCAACGCGCAGTTACCCGATAAGGAGCGTAGCGACAATGAATGTACTCCAACCCCAATGGCGGCGGATTACCGCGGCCGTCTTCGCCGGCAGTGTACTGGTCCTGGTGCAGGGCTGCAGCAGCACGCCGCGCCCCGAGGCCGAGATGGCCAGCGCCAGCACGGCCCTGACCAGCGCCGAGAACAACGAGGCGGCGCTGCATGCGCCGGTCGCAATGGACCGCGCCAAGGAGAAGCTGCGGCGAGCGCAGCGCGCCATGGACCAGAAGGACTACGCAGAAGCCAGGCGACTGTCCGACGAGGCGGCAGCGGATGCGGAGTATGCCCAGGCCTTTGCCAGCAAGACCCGCGTAGAGACCGCTCTGCGTGAGTTGGAGGCCAGCATTGAGGCATTGCGCAGCGAAATCGAACGCGGCCAGCGTAACTGAGCGCGTCATACAGGATAGCAGGAGCGTTTATGAAACTTTCAACCGGGATCAAAGTGGGTGTGCTGGTGGCGTCTGTGGCCGTATTGTCGGCCTGCGGTAGCCTGCAGAAGAACCAGGCGTTGTTGGATGCGGAAGCGAGCTACAACGCCGCCAAACAGAGCGAGACGGTACTGCGTTACGCCGCTCCGGAACTGCAACGGGCCAACAAGGCGCTGGAGTCTGCGGCGGTCGCGACCTCCGAAGAGGATATGAGCTCCCTGGCCTACGTCGCCAAGGTGCGGACCGATACCGCGGTGGCCATCGCAGATCGCAAGGCAGCCAGCGAACAGCTGAAAACGCTGGGCAAGACCAAGGACCAGATTCTGCTGTCGGCGCGTGAGGCGCAACTGGAGGCACGGGAGGCCGAACTGCAACGTACCCAGGCGGACGCCGAGTCCCTGCGCCGTGAGCTGCTTGCGCTGCAGGCGGTAAAGACGGAACGCGGCATGGTGATGACCCTGGGTGACGTGCTGTTCGCCACCGGCAAGGCGGAGCTGCAGCCCGGCGCCGCGACTACCATTCAGCGGCTGGCCAACTTCCTCGAGGAATACCCGGAGAAAACGGTGTTGATCGAGGGGTTCACTGACAGCACCGGCAGTGCGGACTTCAACCAGGGCTTGTCTGAGCGTCGTGCCCTGTCGGTGCGCCAGGCCCTGGTGAATGCCGGTCTCAGCCCGGAGCGCATCAGCACTGAAGGTTTCGGCCTGTCGCGGCCTGTGGCTGACAACGCGACGCCTGAGGGTCGCCAGAGAAATCGGCGGGTGGAGATCGTGATCCAGGATTGAGGGAGCCTCTCGCGGTTCCACGCCCGACACCCGAAGGGGCGCAAACGCAGCCCCTTCGGGTTTTTCTTTCTACACCCCCGCGCCTGTCCGTTTGCGGCGCAGTCACTCGCTGTATCCTCAACTCTGCACTATGCTTGGGACGTGTCGCTGCGTCGATGCCGTGTCTGTGGCAACAGCGCGGGTGTGACATGCCGATCGCCTGAATCCAGTGTGTGGGGTGCAGCAATGAACCTGTCCAGACTCTCAGTGCCCGGCGCCGTCCTGGCCGCCATGCTATTTTTATCGGTCTTGCCGGCTAGCGCATCATCCCCCAACGATGCCATTTTGGTGCTGGATGCCTCTGGCTCCATGTGGGGGCAGATCGATGGGCTCAACAAGATCGTGATTGCCAAGGACGTGGTCGAGGGCCTCGTCCTCGGGCTGCCGCCGGAGCAGCGTCTGGGGCTGGTCGCCTATGGTCATCGCCGCGAGGGCGACTGCAGTGACATCGAGACGCTTGCGGGTGTTGGAGCAGAGCGGGCCGACATGGTCGCCGCTCTTCGGGAACTTACACCCCACGGAAAAACGCCATTGGCGAAGTCGGTGGAACACGCCGCGCTGACGCTGGATTACCGCAAGCGGGCGGCCTCCGTTATCGTGGTGTCCGATGGACTGGAAACCTGCGATGCGGATCCCTGTGCACTGGCCAGAATGCTGGAACAGAACGGTCTTGATTTTACCGTGCATGTGGTGGGCTTTGACGTCACCGTGGAAGAGCGCGCGGGTTTGCAGTGCATGGCGGATGAAACCGGCGGCACCTTTGTGGCCGCAGCCAGTGCCAGTGAGCTTGCATCAGCGCTGCGTACCCTGGCGGAAGCGGGACCGGCCGCCGGGGATGTTGAGGGCGACGCGGTGCCGTCGACCCTGGCGATGAAAGCCACCGTACTGCCCGGTGGGCCTCTGATCCAATCGCAGCTTGAGTGGACGGTCACAGCCCTTGCGGGCGGCGAGACGGTTTTTTCCGCCACCGATACCGGCAGCGCGATGACCGAGGTCCTGCCCGGCGAGTATGTCGCCGAGGCGCGTTGGCGGGGTTGGCAGGATGGCCGCGAGGTGAAAACCGGGCGCTTGCAATTCACCGTCGAAGCCCAGCAGCCGAAAGTGATTACCGTGCCCGTGGACCTCGGTTTCAAGGTCAGTCTCCAGACCCCGGCGGTGACCCGTGAGGGTGTCCCGTTCGATGTCACCTGGTCGGGCCCTGATGAGTTGGGTGCGTATCTCCACGTCGCCAGCCCCGAAGACGGTCCACGAGAGCCGATCTATTTCTTCGCCGCAATGCCCACGCGCACGAAGGCTGGCGTGTCCGACGCCAGCCAGCCACTCACGGCCTCGCTTGCTGCCCCGTCCACAGAGGGTGTTTATGAAGTGCGCTACGTGCTTGATCAACCGCGCCTTATCCTCGCCCGCAATGCGTTACGTGTGACGGATGGCGGCTTTACCGTGTCGGCGCCGGCTGAGGTCCCGGTCAGTTCGGTGTTCTCGGTCGCGTGGGCCGGGGAGGCCACCCCCGGTGACTTTGTCACCATTGTCGAGGCGGGCAGCGCGGCGGCCTTTGCGCGGGGATATACCAGCCCGTTGCGGGAGGACGGCAGCGCAGAGCTTACTGCGCCGCCGCAGCCGGGGGAATACGAGGTCCGCTATGTATTGGCGAATGGCTATACCCTGTACCCAGGCATGCAACACGCGGTGCAGGCAACGACACCTGTCAGTGTAGTGCCGGTTGTGGCGGGCATTGCGGGGCCTGCGACCGCAGTCGGAGGATCCAGTGTCCCGGTGTCGGTCACGCTCCCGCCGGACTGGGAAGACGACTACATCTCCATTGCAGCGCCGGGCGCGACCCGGGCTAACCCCGATGCCAGAGTCACGCTGGGTCGTGCGGGTGCCGGGGATGGGAAGCTGCAACTGCAAGCGCCCAACATCGCGGGAGACTACGAGTTGGTCTACTTCCTCAGCCCTGGGAATGCCGTGCTCGCCAGACAGCCCATCACCATTACACGTGCCGATGCAGCAGTGCGGGCGCCAGAGCAGGTGGTGATGGGTGACAGTTTCGACATCGCCTGGTCTGGCCCCGGGTACCGTGGTGACCGCGTGGTGATAGCCCCGGTGGATGTGCCCGATGAAAAGATGTGGGGTTGGGGTGCCCGGTATGGGTTTATCGTGCCGACGGGCGAAACTGAGGGAACGGGCAGCGTCAGACAGTATCCGTTCGAGGCGCCCGGCGTCTACAGTGCGCGCTACGTTACGGGTTTGCAGCATCAGGTATTAGCGACAGATACCTTTACGGTGGTGGCTGCGCCGGAGGGCGTCTCCTCGCCCTGACGGCTGGGCGGCACCGTGCACCGCGGTGGGGCGACGCCTTACTCCAGCGTGTACTCGAAGGTGCTCACCACCCGCAGGCGTTTTACCCGGGAACTGCCATCGTCCCAGTCATTGCCATCGCTGCCAGTGATGCGGATGACGCCCTGATTGGCCGTGCGCAACGCACCGACCCGGGCCCCGGCCTCGGCCGCAAATTTTTCTGCCTGTTCCCGCGCGTTGCGTGTGGCCTCCGCCAACAGCGCCGGTTTGATTTCGTTGAATCCGCGCAGTTGGTAGCGCGGGCCGCTGCCGCCTTCGATTTCAACACCGGCTTCGATCAGCGGGTCTATCGCCAGCGCCGTGGCTTCCACCAGCGCCACCCGGTCTGACTGGACAATGATCAGGCCGCTGCCGGTATAGCGCAGGGGCTGGTTGCTCGCACCGTACTCCCGGGAATAGGCGTCCTGCACCTGCAATGGCCTGATCTCCAGTTCCTCGGCAGTGAAGCCGGCGGTTTCCAGGAAGCGCATAACCCGCGACCGGTCTTCGGCAAGCGCCTGCTGGACGTCAGCGAAGGCGTTGCCGGCGCGGCGAAAGGTGAGATTCCAGGCTGCGAAGTCGCTCTCCACATCCGCCTCCGCCAGCCCCTTGATGGTGACTGAACGGTCTGCCAGCTTGAAGCGCTGCAAACCGTCACCGACAGTCCAGCCGGCCGCGGCAACACCCAGCGCCAGTAGCAGGGCGCCGAACCAAACGCCTGGTTTGTTTGTCATCGCATGGGATCTCCGGGCAAGGCCGCAACAGGGAAGGCGGCATACCAGATTACAAGCGAGGGTTGAGGGGAAGCAAGCGCCATGTGTATAGGGCGGACGTGCCGCAGTTCATTCAGGGCACTGCGGCCGCGCTTGACTGGCACAGGTAGACAGCTAAACTGATAATAAGTATAGCTGAACATAGGGTGCTGTGTGGCGGTCGGGTACGACAAGCATGAACTGGGCATGGCGTTGCTGCTGGCATTGGAAGATTTCCAGCGTCGCCTTGACGCCGAACTTGCCCGAAACGGGTTTCCTGGTATTCGACGCCGCCACCGCATGGTGTTCAGGCACATTGCGACTCACGGTCCCAGTCGCAGTGTTGACCTGGCCGGAGCGGTGGGTATCCGTTCCCAGTCGATGATGAAAATCGTGCACGAACTGGAGGAATTGGGGTGGGTCAAGCGCAGGGTCGATCCGGCCGATTCGCGTGCCAAGTTGATCGCTTTCAGCCCGCAGGGAGAGCAGTTGCTGGCGCAGCTGGATGTCTCCACCCAGGTTGTGTGGGAGCAATATGCGAAACAGCTTGGCGTGGAAGCGCTGGATACCCTGCTTGAGTCATTACGTTTGATGGTCAGTCCTCCGCACTGCAAGGGGAACCAGTGAATGAATACGGTCCTGCTCGAAAAGCATGAAGGCTATGCCATTGTAACGCTGAACCGTCCCGACGCGATGAACGCTTTGTCGCGGGAGCTCAGGGCGGACTTTGTGTCGGCGTTTGCAGAGTGCGTTCGCGACCGGGCTGTCAGGGTCATCATATTGACGGGTAAAGGCCGCGCTTTCTGCGCAGGCTTTGACCTGAAGGAGCTGAGTGCCGGTGACGGCGATGCCGCGGAGGCGGCGGACAACACGGTCGCCCGTGCGATGGACGCGTTCACCGGCCCGATTATCGGCGCGATCAATGGCCATGCGATCACCGGCGGGTTTGAGATGGCACTTGCCTGCGATGTGCTGATCGCCTCCGAAAACGCGCGGTTTGCCGACACCCACGCCCGGGTGGGTATCTTGCCCGGCTGGGGCCTGAGTCAAAAGTTACCACGGTTGATCGGACTCTCCAGAGCCAAAGAGATTTGCTTCACCGGTACGCCCGTTTTTGCCCAGCAGGCCCATGCGTGGGGGTTGGTCAATCACGTTGTTCCGGCCGACCAGTTGTTGCCTCGAGCGAGAAAAATGGCCGAGGACATGTGTGCCTGCGTCCCGGACGTTCTCGCTCGTTACAAGCCGCTGATTGACCAAGGCTTCAACAAACCCCTTGACGAGGCGCTGCGCTGGGAAGAACGCATCGCTATCGAATCGGCCAGGCAGGCGAAAGGGCAGGTTATCGCCCAGCGGCGTGAAAGCGTGCTGGCGCGAGGACGCAGCGAGCGTGGCAAATCAGAGTAGCCGGCGAAAGGCTATCGACCTCATTGAAATCGCGGCACACAGGTGCCCTGCAGAAAGGAAAAACGGGATATGAAAAAGGTGGCTTTTATCACCGGCGCCAGCCGCGGCATGGGTGCTGCCACGGCGATCGAGTTTGCCCGCCGGGGCTACAACCTGGTGCTGACGGCTCGCACCATGCAAGAGGGCGAGCAACATGAATACGGGAGCTGGAAGCCGACGACCACCTCCCTCCCGGGCTCACTGGAAGCGACCGGCGAAGCGGCGCGCGCCCACGGCGCAGAGGTCCTCCTGCTGCGCTCCGACATACTGGACCTGGCGTCGGTACAGGCAGCGGCTGATCGCGCCCTGGAGCACTTCTCCAGGGTCGATGTCCTGTTCAATAATGCCTGCTACCAGGGGCCTGGCAACATGCAGCGGGTGCTGGAGGTCGAGATTGAGCAGGCGCGCAATGTGTATCAGGGCAACGTGCTGGCGCCGCTGGTGCTGGTGAAAGCCCTGCTGCCCGGCATGCTGGAGCGCGGCAGTGGTGCGGTGATCAACATGGTCTCGGGCTCCGCGCTCAGCGACCCGCCGGCACCGGCAGACGAAGGCGGCTGGGGCTTCGTATATCCGTCCTCGAAGGCCGCGTTGATTCGCATGATGCCCGCGCTGCGGGTTGAGCACCGGGACAGTGGTGTTCGGTTTTTTTCCGTGGAACCCGGATTCGTGCTCACAGAGGTGATGAAAGCCAACGGTTTTGACGACAAGATCGCCCAGCGCTTCAAGCCAACCGCACCCGAGGCAGTGGCCGATATAGTGTACTGGCTGGCAGAGGATCCGGCGGCGCTGGATCATCACCAGCGGACGGTGATCTTTGCGCCGCAGCTGCACAAGAAACTGTTCGGCGAAATCGATTGAGTACCGTTTGGCGCCGCGTTATTTCCCCGACAGGTCGACGAACCGCAGTCTCAGTGCATTCGCAATCACACTGACCGATGACAGCGACATTGCCGCTGCCGCGAAGATCGGTGACAGCAGGATACCCGCCACCGGATAAAACACACCTGCGGCCACGGGAATGCCTGCCGAGTTATACACGAAGGCGAAGAACAAATTCTGGCGTATGTTGCGCATCGTTGCCAGGGACAGCCGTCGCGCTTCAACGATCCCCATAAGGTCGCCACGCAGCAGCGTGATGCCGGCACTTTCAATGGCCACATCGGTACCGGTGCCCATGGCAATGCCCACGTCCGCCGTGGCCAGGGCCGGGGCATCGTTTACGCCGTCGCCTGCCATCGCCACAGTCCGACCCTCTTTTTGCAGTGCCTCCACGATCCTGCCCTTGTCCTCTGGCAGTACCTCCGCGTGCACCTCGTCAATCCCCAGCTTTCTGGCAACCGCTTCGGCTGAGATACGGTTGTCGCCGGTCAGCATAACGACGCGAACCCCGTCTTTCTGCAAGGCAGAAATTGCCGCCTGGGTGGTCGCCTTGATGGGGTCGGCAATCGCAAGCAAACCGCAAATTTTGCCGTCAACAGTGGCAAAAATGACGGTGGCACCGTCTTCGCGCAGCTCGTCTGCCCGCGGGTCGAAGTCAGCGGTATTGACACCGGCTGACGCCATCAACAGTCGATTGCCGACCAGTACTGAACGTCCGTCTATTTTCCCGCTTACGCCTTTGCCGTTGGGGGAGTCGAAGTCTGCGGCATCCGGCAATGTCAGGGCCATGGCCCTGGCCTTTTCGAGAATGGCGTGGGCCAGCGGGTGTTCGCTGCCTTTTTCCAGGCCACCCACAAATTGCATCAATGTTTCCTCGCTGAACCCCGCAGCGGGAACCAGCCGGGTTACCTGAGGCCTGCCTTCTGTCAGGGTGCCTGTTTTGTCAACGACCACAGTGTCCACTTTCTCCATCCGCTCAAGCGCTTCGGCATTTCGAACCAGCACGCCGTTCTGAGCGCCGCGGCCGACACCGACCATGATCGACATGGGCGTCGCCAGGCCCAGCGCGCAAGGGCAGGCGATGATCAATACGCTGACTCCTGCGATCAATCCGAAGCCCATCGGCGGGGTGGGACCCACAAGGGACCATACGATAAAGGCCAGTACGGCAGTGAGGATCACGGCGGGCACAAACCAGCTGGCGACCTTGTCCGCCAGGCCCTGAATCGGGGCGCGGCTGCGCTGGGCGCTGGCGACCATCTGCACAATCTGTGACAGCATGGTGTCTCGACCTACCTTGTCGGCGCGCATCACGAAACTGCCCTGTTGATTGATGCTGCCTCCAATTACCGGGTCGCCCGGTTTTTTGACCACGGCGAGTGGCTCACCGGTCACCATCGATTCATCCACATTGGAGCCGCCTTCCAGCACTTCGCCATCCAGCGGCACCTTGTCACCGGGCCGCACCCGTAAACGGTCACCGACCTTGACCTGGTCCAGCGTCACATCGGATTCGTCGCCGTCGCCGTCCAGTCGTCTGGCAGTTTTGGGAGCCAGATCCAGCAACGCCCTGATCGCCCCCGAGGTTTTTTCCCTGGCCCGTAATTCCAGTACTTGCCCCAGCAGTACCAGTACGACGATGACGGCAGCGGCTTCGAAATACACCGGCACGGCGCCGTCGTCCAGCCGAAAAGTGTCCGGAAATACCTGAGGAGCCAGGGTTGCGACGAAACTGTAGATCAAGGCCACGCCCGTGCCGATGGCGATCAGCGTGAACATGTTCAGGTTCCGGCTGACCAGTGATTTCCAGCCCCTGAGAAAAAAGGGCCAGCCACACCACAGCACCACTGGAGTGGCCAATACCAGTTGAATCCAGCTGGATATCTGCACGGGCACAGTGTGACTCAGATTGGTGAGGTGAGCGCCCATTTCCAGTACCAGCACCGGAAGTGTGAGCACAAACCCGATCCAGAAGCGCCGGTTCATGTCCCTGAGTTCTGCCGACGGCGCATCCTCGAGGCTGACCTGCTCGGGCTCCAGGCCCATGCCGCAAATGGGACAATCGCCTGGACCCTGTTGGCGAACCTCAGGGTGCATTGGGCAGGTGTATATGGCCCCAGGAACGACGGCCTCCCTCTGTCTGGGGGCATCGCTGAGGTATTCCTCCAGTTTCTCATCGAAGCGGGTTTTGCAGCGCGCGGAGCAGAAGTACCAGGTGTTGCCCAGGTGACGACTGCGATGCTCTGCGGTATGCGGGTCCACGGACATGCCGCACACCGGGTCTTTCGCCGGTTGGCCTTGTCGCGCCGTAGCTGCATGGGGCGTGGCGGCGTGGGTCTTTGTCTGCTCAGTCATGCTCATCTCCCATACTCGCGGCACTTGAGCGGAGTGCGGCCCAGGCAATTGATTACCGGCTACACACCTCGCTTCAACAACATTCTTTCGATCTTTCCGATAGCTGCGCGAGGCTTCAGATTCTTGGGGCAAAACGCGATGCAGTTTAAAATCGTTTTGCATCGGAAAACGCTGAACGGATCCTCGAGTGCTGACAAACGTGCCTCAGTGGCCGTGTCACGAGAGTCGGCGAGAAAGCGATACGCGTTCAGTAGCCCGGCGGGCCCGATGAACTTTTCGGGATTCCACCACCATGAGGGGCATTGGGTTGAACAGCAGGCACAAAGAATGCATTCGTACAGTCCGTCAAGCTTCGCGCGTTCTTCCGGGGACTGCCGCCTTTCTATTGCGGGCGCCGGTTGATCGTTGATGAGGTAAGGTTTGACGCGTTCATACTGCTTGTAGAACATGGCCATGTCGACAACCAGATCACGTATGACCGGCAGGCCCGGCAGTGGCCTTATTACAAGGTCCGCTGCGCCCCGATTGGGCCTCACAGGTTGGCCGGACGGCAGGTTTCCGCCCAATAACAGCGTTGAGACACTGGTAATGCAGGCCAGGCAATTTGAACCGTTGACGTTCATGCCATCGGATCCACAGACACCCTCACGACAACTGCGTCTGTAGCTCAATGTCGGGTCCTGCTCCTTCAGGCGTTCGAGAAGGTCGAGAACCATCATGTCCTCGCCATCCTCCAGCTCGATGGTGTAATCCTGCATGCGCGGTGCGTCATCAAATTCAGGTATGTACCGATAAATACTCACCAGCATAGGCTTCCCCTCACGTAGATTCTTGCAGGCTGTCCGCGATCGATCTTGAAGGTAGAGCGGCGCCAATGATCCGCGCTCGTTCGGGTTAATTCGTGTTCGGCGGGCGTAACATGAACCTCACGCTGCCAGTGAACGTCCGGTTGTGATCTGTCACATTCCCATACTGCCACAGGCCGACGACGATGTCTGTCTGATAGTGGTGATGGGAATGATGTCGAGGCGCGCGGGCCGCCTGAAAGTGAGCTTCCCGACACATAGGTACCACTTTATTCCGGGCACATAGGTTACACAA
>CAJXUQ010000017.1 GCA_913061145.1 uncultured Haliea sp. | reverse complement strand
ACAGCGGTGGGTCCGGCTTGCCTCAGGGGGCCGGCGGCATTCTGGGGCAGGCGATTGGCGATGGTTTTCGCCTGGCTTTCAGTGCGATCGGTAGCCGGCTCATTCTGCTCGCTGTCTTCCTGTTCGGAATCACGATTTTCACCGACATCAGCTGGTTACGCCTCATGGAGCGCCTTGGACGCTGGACGCTTAACGGCGCCCAGCGCATACGGCACTGGTGTCTGGCAACGCTGGACCGGGTGCGTGACCGTCGCCAGCGTGAGAAGGCGCTGGAAGCGCGCAAGGCGGTGATCGATGAGCATGTTGAGCGCAGCAAACAGCGCAAACCCCCGAAGATCAAGCCCCTGAAGCCGCGTCCTGAAAAGAGCGACCGTGCGGAAAAGGAAAAACAGCAGCCATTGTTCGATGCACCGGTTACTGGCGAATTGCCCGCACTGGGCCTGCTGGATGCGGAAACCAAGGACCCGACAAAGGGCTTTTCCGAGGAGGCTCTGGCCGCCATGTCGCGCTTGCTGGAGCTCAAACTGGCGGACTTCGGCATCAGTGCAGAGGTGGTAGCCGTATATCCGGGCCCGGTGATCACCCGGTTTGAGATCCAGCCGGCTGCGGGTATCAAAGTGTCACGGATATCCAACCTGGCCAAGGATCTGGCACGGTCACTGGCCGTCATCAGCGTTCGGGTGGTGGAGGTGATTCCCGGTAAATCGGTGGTCGGGATCGAGATCCCCAACGAAGACCGGGAGATCGTGAATTTCCGCGAGGTGCTGTCCTCACGTGCCTTCGACCAGTCACGCTCGCCGCTGACCCTGGCTCTGGGGCATGACATTTCCGGCGAACCCGTGGTGGCTGACCTCGGCAAAATGCCCCACCTGCTGGTGGCAGGTACCACAGGGTCTGGCAAGTCCGTCGGGGTTAACGCCATGCTCCTCAGTCTGCTGTACAAATCCACCCCCGCCGATGTGCGGTTGATCATGGTCGACCCGAAAATGCTTGAACTGTCGGTATACGACGGGATCCCACACTTGCTGACGCCGGTGATCACCGACATGAAAGACGCAGCCAATGGGCTGCGCTGGTGCGTGGCGGAAATGGAGCGACGTTACAAGCTGATGGCGCATCTGGGCGTGCGCAACCTGGCGGGCTACAACCGCAAGCTGGCAGACGCAGAGCGCGAGGGCACCCCGATCACGGACCCGCTGTGGAAGCCCGACCCGATCCTGGCGCTCACCGACGAGGAGCAGGAGGCACCGCCGCTGGAGCGCCTGCCTTCCATCGTGGTTGTGATCGACGAGTTCGCCGACATGATGATGATCGTGGGCAAAAAAGTGGAAGAGCTTATTGCACGGATCGCACAGAAGGCGCGTGCCGCTGGTATTCACCTGATCCTGGCCACGCAGCGACCCTCTGTGGATGTCATTACCGGGCTGATCAAGGCCAATATTCCCACCCGCATTGCCTTCCAGGTATCCTCGAAGATCGACTCGCGCACCATTCTTGACCAGGGCGGGGCAGAGCAGTTGTTGGGACACGGCGACATGCTGTACCTGCCTCCGGGTTCCGGGCTGCCTACACGGGTGCACGGTGCGTTCTGTTCCGATGAAGAGGTGCACCGGGTGGTCGCGGACTGGAAGCGACGCGGAGAGCCCCGTTACATCGAGGGCCTGCTGGACGAGGGCAGCAGTACGCCGGTGACGGCAGGGGAACTCCAGGCCAGCAATGGTGACGAAGATCCAGAGAGCGACAACCTGTATGACGAGGCCGTACACTATGTGACCCAGAGTCGGCGGGCGTCGATATCGTCGGTACAGCGCAAGCTGCGTATCGGTTACAACCGGGCCGCGCGCCTTATCGAAACCATGGAGCAGGCCGGAGTGGTCAGCGAAATGGGCAGCAACGGGCAGCGCGAAGTGCTCGCGCCGCCGCCGGCAGAGTGAGCCAGCCAATGAACCCTCTTTGCACAGGACTGACAGAGTGCCCAATTCACTGACATTATTGCGTCTTTGCGCGCTGCTTATGCTCCTGGCGCCCTTGCCACTGCGTGCGGAAGCCGTTGACGAACTGCTGCAGGCCCTGCAGCCCATCGAGCGCCTGCAGGGCGAGTTCCAGCAGCGGCAGTACGCCGCGGACGGTGACGTCGTAAGCGAGTCGGAAGGGCGTTTCCGGCTGCTGCGGCCCGGCTACTTTGCCTGGGAGATACGCGCGCCTGACAGCCAGTTGATCATCGCCAACCGCGACTACCTGTGGCACCACGACCGCGACCTGGAAACCGTGACGCGCCGCCCGGTCGTGGGCAGTGAAGCCATGACGCCGCTGCAGGTGCTGGGGGGCGACAGCGAAGCGCTGCGGCGGGACTACACCGTGCATCGGGATGAGCAACAGCGCTTTGTCCTCGTGCCCACGGGCACCGGCAGCGGGTTCCGGGAACTGGCGCTCTCGCTGGCAGGCAATACCATTCTCGGCATGGAGGTGCGGGATAACCTCAACCAGCGCGTGGTCATCACCTTCAGTGCGCTGGACACGCAAACACCGATGACACCTGCCGAGTTCGACTTCGCACCGCCGCCCGGTGCAGACCTGTTCTATCAGGCAGAGTAACCCTTGGCGGAGGATCTGTTCAGCGCCGCGGGCGAAGCCGGTTACCAGCCCCTGGCAGCGCGCCTGCGGCCCGACACGCTGGACAGCTTCGCGGGGCAGTCACACCTGCTCGGACCGGGCAAGCCGCTGCGCCAGGCGATCGAACGACGCCAACTCCATTCAATGATCTTCTGGGGGCCGCCCGGGGTCGGCAAGACCACCCTGGCACGCATTGTCGCGGGCGCCGCCGACGCGCATTTTCTGCAGCTTTCAGCCGTGTTGGCCGGTGTGCGCGAGATTCGCGAGGCGATCGGACAGGCGCGCCAGCACCGCGTCGCCGGGCGGGACACCGTGCTGTTTGTGGACGAGGTGCACCGGTTCAACAAGAGTCAGCAGGACGCCTTTCTGCCTCACGTGGAAGACGGCACCGTGATCTTTGTTGGCGCCACCACCGAAAACCCTTCCTTCGAATTGAATAACGCGCTGTTGTCGCGGGCGCGTGTCTACAAGCTGCGATCGCTGGGATCCGACGACCTGCAACAGGTACTGCTGCGCGGGGTTGCGCTGTTGGTGCCGGCAACGGCCATCGACAGTGACTGCCTGCGACAGATCGCCGAGCAGGCGGACGGTGATGCCCGCCGCGCACTGAATCTGCTGGAACTGGCTGCAGACCTCGCCACCGAGGAGCACGGTCGCCGCCGGATTACCGCCGTCACGCTCGAGGAAGTTTTGCAGGCCTCACTGAGGCGCTTCGACAAGGGTGGTGACCTGTTCTACGACCAGATCAGTGCATTGCACAAGGCCGTGCGCGGTTCGGCACCAGACGCTGCAGTCTACTGGCTGTGCCGTATGCTGGATGGTGGTTGTGATCCGCTGTACCTGGCTCGACGCATCGCGCGCATGGCCAGCGAGGACATCGGTAACGCCGACCCGCGCGCACTCACCCTGTGCCTTGATGCCTGGCAGGTACAGGAGCGGCTGGGCAGCCCGGAAGGCGAACTCGCGCTGGCACAGGCGGTCATCTATCTCGCCTGCGCGCCGAAGAGCAACGCAGTCTACAGCGCCTACAAGGCTGCCCTCGCGGAGGTGCAGAGTCAGGGCAGCGTGGAGGTGCCCTTGCACCTGCGTAATGCGCCGACTGCCTTGATGAAAGCCGAGGGGCACGGCGAAGATTACCGCTACGCACACGACGAGGAGGGGGCCTACGCAGCGGGGGAAAGCTACTTTCCCGAAGCACTCAAGGCCCGACGCTATTACTTTCCCGTCGCACGGGGCCTGGAGCAGAAGATCGCCGAAAAACTCGAGTACCTGCGCAGCCTGGACGAGACCAGCAGCCGGCAACGCTATCCGAACAAGTCGTGACACTGACGCGCCCCCCGGACGCTGCCCCCTGCCGCTAAAAATCAGTACAATACGCATTGGCAATTGCACCCTGCGGGTTATTCCATGAAGTACCTGGTCTTCGTTGCATTGGGGGGCGCAGCGGGCTCGGTCTCGCGCTATCTGCTCTCACAGTGGACCCAGGCGCAGTGGCAGGGCGGTTTTCCGCTGGGCACACTGCTGGTCAACCTCCTTGGCTCCTGCGCCATCGGTGTCGTGTTTGCCCTGCTGGAGAGGCAGGTTCTGCACCCGGACTGGAGAGGCCTGCTCATGGTGGGATTCCTCGGGGCGTTTACCACCTTCTCGACGTTTTCACTGGAGGCGTTTGCGCTCTGGGAATCCGGACAGACGCTGCAGGCATTGGGCTATGTGCTGGCCAGCGTCACGTTCTGCATTTTCGGCGCCAGCCTCGCAATCACCCTGACCCGGGCCTTGCTCTAGCAGCCCGACACAACAGACAACAGGAACAGAACGATGCTGGATATCAAGGCGGTGCGACAAGATCCGCAGGCAATCGCGGCGCAACTGGCGCGACGCGGTTTTAGCTTCGACGTCGCCGTTTTCGAGGCGCTTGATGCGCAGCGCAAGCAGGCCGACATGGACAGCCAGGCGCTGCTGGCCGAGCGCAAGCGCGCCTCCAAGACCATCGGCCAACTGGTCGGACAGGGTATGAGCGTCGATGAGGCCAAGGCCCAGGTCAACCTGACGTTGGACAAGATAGCCTCACAGCTGGATGAGCTGACTGAACAGGCGAAGGCAGTACAGGGCAGGCTCGAGGATTTCATGTTGGGTGTACCCAACCTGCTGGCACCCGAGGTACCGGATGGCGCGCGCGAAGAGGACAATGTCGAGGTGGCACGTGTCGGCGCCCCGCGGGCATTTGATTTTCCGCTCAGGGACCACGTGGCGCTGGGCGAGGCACTCCAGCAACTGGATGCGGAAACGGCGGGCAAGATTACAGGCTCCCGTTTCACCGTAATGTACGGGCCCCTCGCGCGCCTGCACCGGGCACTGACCCAGTTCATGCTCAATCTGCATACCGGGGAGCATGGTTACCGAGAGGTCTATGTGCCCTACATTGTGAACCGCGATTCCCTGCGCGGCACCGGGCAACTGCCGAAGTTTGAGGAAGATCTGTTCAAACTGCAGGGCGAGCAGGACTACTACCTCATACCCACAGCCGAAGTGCCGGTCACCAACATTGCCCGCGACCGCATCTTTGAGGACAGCGAACTGGGTGAGGAGGGGGTGCGCTTCGTCTGTCACACCCCCTGCTTCCGCAGCGAGGCAGGCAGCTATGGCCGGGACACACGCGGCATGATTCGTCAGCACCAGTTCGAGAAGGTCGAACTGGTGCAACTGGTCCGACCCGCCCAATCGGCCGCAGCCCTGGAGGCGCTGACCGGCCATGCCGAGCGCGTTCTGCAGTTGCTTGAGCTCCCCTACCGTAAAATGGCGCTGTGCGCAGGCGACACCGGGTTCTCTGCACAACGCACCTACGACCTTGAGGTGTGGCTGCCGGCACAGGACACCTACCGGGAGATTTCTTCCTGCAGCAGTTTCGGTGACTTCCAGGCGCGCCGCATGCAGGCCCGCTGGCGCAACCCGGAAAGCGGCAAACCAGAGCTGCTGCACACGCTGAACGGCTCCGGACTGGCGGTGGGCCGCACCCTGGTGGCGCTGCTGGAAAACTACCAACAGGCCGACGGCAGTGTCAGCATACCCGCCGTGCTGCAGCCCTATATGGGCGGATTGACCCAGCTCTGAGACGATACTCGACCGGGAGGCTCCTGCCATCGAATCGCTGCCACTGTTCCTGAAGCTGCAGGGCGCGCCGGTCGTGTTGATCGGCGGCGGCCAGGTAGCGACCCGCAAGGCGCGGCTCCTGCAGGCAGCAGGCGCATGTGTCACGATTGTGGCACCGGAAGCGGGCGAGGAACTTCTGTTACTCCTTGGGCTGCAAGGCGAGGTTGCCGAGCACCACCAGCACCGCTGGCTGGCAGAGCCCTACCGGGGCGTGGAGCAACTTGCCGGCGCGCGGCTGGTGGTGGTGGCCACCCCGAACCGGACACTCAACGCCGTCATCTCCGCCGACGCGACCGCGGCGGGTATTCTCGTCAACGTGGTCGACTCTCCCGACCTGTGCAGCTTCATCTTCCCCGCGATAGTCGACCGATCGCCGCTGGTCATTGCCATCGGCAGTAACGGCGCCAGCCCGGTGCTGGCAAGGCAGCTGCGGCGACGCATAGAGGCCATGGTGCCCGCCGCCTACGGTCGCCTGGCGGCTTTCGCACGGGATTTGCGCGATACCGTGGCACGGGCGCTTCCCGATGTGGAACACCGGCGGCGCTTCTGGGAGCAGGTCATCGATGGCCCGATCGCAGGACAGGTGCTCTCCGGGAATGCAGAGAACGCGAAGAGCAGCCTGACGGCACTGCTGGCACAACAGCAGCGAAACCCGAAGAGCCTGAATCAGGGAGAAGTCTACCTGATCGGTGCCGGGCCGGGAGACCCGGACCTGATGACCTTCAAAGCGCTGCGGCTATTACAGTCGGCGGATGTTGTGCTCTACGACAGGCTGGTGAATCCGGCCATCACCGACCTGGCACGGCGGGATGCGGAGCGCATCTATGTGGGCAAACAGCGCTCGGATCACAGCGTGCCGCAGACCCGGATCAACCAGCGCCTGCTGGATCTAGCCCGTGACGGCCGTCGCGTCGCGCGCCTGAAGGGTGGGGATCCCTTTATCTTTGGCCGCGGCGGCGAGGAGATCGAACTGCTTGCGCGGCATCAGATCCCGTTTCAGGTGGTACCGGGGATTACCGCCGCCAGCGGCGCAGCGAGCTACGCCGGCATTCCGCTGACGCACCGTGAACATGCACAGTCCGTGCGGTTCGTCGCCGGCTACCTGAAAGACAACCGCCTTGAGCATCGCTGGGAGGAGTTCCTGTCACCCAACGAAACCCTGGTGTTCTACATGGGCCTTGCCGGCTTGGAGGTGATTTGCAGCGAGCTGGTCGCGCATGGCCGTGACCCCGCCACGCCGGTGGCCGTCATCGAACGGGCGACCCTGCCCGAACAGCGCGTCATTACCGGGACACTGAGCAGCATCAGCGAGATCGTCGCCAGGTCACGGCCCGTGGCGCACACGCTGATTATCATCGGCTCTGTGGTGGACCTGCAGTCAGAGCTGGCCTGGTTCGGGCCCGACACACCGCAAACCACGGGATAACAGATGTCGCCGCCCCGCGGCTAGCGTCTGCGCCATACCAGCAGCTGGTTGTTCGCCGGCATTGCAGTATCGGATTCCAGCTCAAAGCCGGTCTCGCGGGCGAGTACCCGCAGGTCATCAAGATCCCGCAGCCCCCTATGCGCGGCGCGGGCCTGCAAGCTGGCATCGAAGGCGGCGTTACTGGCGCTGGTGTAGCGTCCGGCATACCTGAAGGGGCCGTACAGGCAAAACGCGCCTTGCGCCGGCAACACCCTGGCCAGCCCCCGGAACATTGACTCGACTTCTGTCCAGCACATGATGTGCGCCGTATTGGCGGAATAGGCCATGTCGGCGTGTACCACAGGCCACAGGGGCTCGGCGACATCCAGTGCCAGCGGTTCAGCGATATTGGGCAGCGCCGCCGCCCGCACCCGCTCCCGACAATTGTCCACACTGTCCGGATGATCTGTCGGTTGCCAGCGAAGGTAGGGCAGGGCGGCGGCAAAATGCACCGCATGCTGGCCTGTCCCCGAGCCCACCTCAAGTACCGTCCCCGCATCGACAAAGAGCTGCCGCAAACGGACCAGAATCGGCTCCTTGTTGTTTTCGCAGGCTTGTGAGAAGGGCAGCGGCATGGTGGTGCCTAAACCGGAGACCGGTCGTAGCGCGGGAAACCGGGCACGGTGTCCGTCACCACGGGGAAAATCGTCTGTCTGGCAGGCACCATCTCGTCAGCATAATTGCGATAGATAGCCGCGCGCAGGGCACCGGCAGTTGCGTAGCCAGTCTGGTCCGCCAGATCGTCCAGTATGCCTCGCACGCGGCTGGTGGTCAGCCCATGGCTGCGTGCGATTTCCTGCAGACTGTCGCCCGCGATGAAGTCCTCAAAAACGCGCATGGTTTCCAATGTCCAGCGTGCGCCAAGGGAGCCGACAATGGTGCCGTCGGGTTCCGCGCGTACCAGGCTGCGCGTAAACGGATCCTCCACATTGGCCAGATACGTGAGAAAGCCGGTGTCCAGCTTGATGACGTTGAGAATGGCGCGAAACATACGGCCGGAAGGGGTCAGCAGCCAGACCCAGGCCGTGGCATTGCCATACAGGCGCGCGGCGTCTTCCAGCAGACCGCCAACCGGGTCCTTGATCAGCGGGGTATTGCGCTGCCAGACGCCGGGCAAAATGTTGGTCATCGACTCGCGGTGGGCGAGTTCGGACAGCGTCTTGCCGCGCACTTCCTGCAGGGTCATGCCGTGCATGCGCAACGCTGCGGGGGACATGTCCACCACGCGCATATCGTCGCCCAGGCGGGTCACCGGGAGTACCTCCCCCAAGCCTTCAATCCAATCCATTGTCATCAGCCAGTGCCTGTCTCTTGCAAGCTTGGAGCTCACCGTCCGGCCATGGACGGCGGGCGAAAATACCTGCGGCCCTTCACCGCAGGCTGCATCGTCTGTTATTTGTCGCCAGTGCGACTTGCGCTGTGCTGTGCAACCTGCTGCTGGCGCAGGAGCAACGCGTCTACAAGGATGTTACCGGCCTCGGTGAGTAGCACGTCGGGGTGTTCCGGGTCTTCTGTAGCGCCGTCGTCTTCGGGTTCGATGACGTCCTCATCGGTCTCGCCAAACTCATCATCGAGGGAGGTCAGCAGCTCCTCGCCGAGGGCCGCCCGGCGACGATTTTCAATCGCCAGGGCCTTGTTTTCCTGCGTCTCGCGCATGGCGATACGGGCCTTTTCATTCAGCGGCAACGCCTTCACGGCGCGTGCCTCTTCCGCCAGGTGGACCTGCTCTTCAAGGTAGACGAAATCCGGGTTGCTCACGCTGCGTTCACGGAACAGTCGGGTCAGCTCCGGGACAACAGCGTTGATGTCACCATAGCGCCGATGCTTGACCGGATTGATCTGGTCCCAGTTGAGAGCGTGATCCAGTGCGCTCTCGCCAATCTCGTCCGGGTCGAACAGCGACGGGAAGACCACGTCAGGCACTACCCCGCGGTGCTGCGTGCTGTCTCCCGAAATGCGATAGAACTTTGACTCGGTGAGTTTCAGTTGCCCTTCCGTGAGCGGCACCATGGTCTGCACGGTTCCCTTGCCGAAAGAGCGGTCCCCAACAATGATGCCGCGCTGGTAGTCCTGTATCGCGCCCGCAAAGATTTCCGAGGCAGAGGCGCTCAGGCGGTTGATGAGAACCACCAGCGGGCCATCGTAGTAGGGGCCGCGCATGCGCTTGCCGTCACGCCACACCCGTCGCGAGGAGTGGCGGATCTGCACGGTTGGACCGTACTCAATAAACAACCCGGTCAGCTCGTTGGCCTCCTGCAGTGAGCCGCCTCCATTATGGCGCAGGTCGATCACGATGCCGTCAACACCTTCGGCTTCCAGTTCGGTCAGCAGCTTGTGCACGTCGCGGGTGGTGCTCTTGTAGTCCTCGTCACCGCGGCGCATGGCTTCGAAATCAATATAAAACGCGGGAATGTCGATCACACCGATCTTTGCTGTGTGGTCTCCGCTGGGCACTTCGAGAATTTTTTTCTGGGCCGACTGTTCCTCCAGTTTGACCTGGTTGCGCACGATGGTGATTTCCTTGCGCGCATCCGTGGAGGCGGCCTTGGCGGGAATCACCTGCAGGCGAACGGTGGAATCTTTGGGGCCGCGTATCAGCTCAACCACCTCGTCCAGGCGCCAGCCAATCACGTCTTCAAAAGGGCCATCCTCGCCCTGCGCAACGCCCACGATCCGGTCGGACGGTTGCAACTCTCCCTGCTTGTCCGCCGGTCCTGCTGCGACCAGCCGGGCAACCTTGGTGTATTCGTCCTCCATCTGCAGTACTGCGCCAATGCCTTCCAGCGACAGGCTCATGTTGATATTGAAGTTTTCCGAGCGCCGGGGAGACAGGTAGTTGGTGTGCGGGTCATACAGTTCCGTCAGAGCGTTGGCATAGACCTGGAACACATCCTGGGCGTTGTACTGTTCAATCCGCTTGAGCTGGTTGCGATAGCGCTTCTCCAGCGTCGGGACAATGTCCTCGGCCTCTTTCTCCGCAAGTCGCAGGCTCAATACCTGATTTTTGAGGTGGCGACGCCAGCGATCATCAAGCTCTTCCTCGCTGCGCGCCCAGGGGCGTTCCTCGCCATCCAGTTCATAGGCTTCGTCCACGGTGAAATCCATGGACGCTACGCGCTCGTCGAGTGTCTCCACAATGCCGCCGAGACGCTCCTGCAAGCGCTGCTGAAAGCGGTTGAAGATATCAAAACCGATCTGCAGGTTACCCTCGTGGAGGTCCTCATCCATGACCGTGCGGTAGCGCTCAAAGTCGGCCAGATCTGCCTGGGTGAAGAACATCTTGCCCCCGTCCAGACTTTCTATGTAATTGTCGAGGTGCAGGGAGGACAGGTTGTCATCGTAGACCAGCTTGGCGTAATGGCGCTCCTCCAACTGTTCGATCAACTCAACAATGGTTTCCCGCTGGCTGTCCGTATAGGCGATGGCGGCGCCCGCAACCCCAGGCAGCCCTGCCAACAGCAGGGCCACAGCGCCCAGGAAGAGGGCGCGGAAGTCGGTCGCTCTGAAAGCCGGTATGGTAGGCAAAGTTCGTGTCTCCTGTAGACTGAGTCAGCAGTGTAACCCCACGCAGGGTTGCATCCAATCCCATTGTAACGGTGTACGGGCTGTTGTCTCAGACAGCGCTGATTCGCGCGTGTTCCCATCCCCGCGTTACCGGACTGGTGTAACATACCGGTTGCAGCCAGCGGACCAGGGCCCCTTGAGCGCGTGAACCCGATCGAACTGACCAACAGCATGATTTTCTGGGGTGCCCTGCTTGCACTCATGTGCGTCATCGCCAGCGGGCTCTCCCGTCGGGTGGGTGCCCCGGTGCTGCTGGTGTTCCTTGTGCTGGGCATGCTCGCCGGCGAAGAAGGGCTGGGCGGTCTGCAGTTCAACGATGTCAGCCAGGCCTTCCTGTTCGGTAGCCTCGCCCTTGCCATCATCATCTTCGATGGAGGGCAGGGCGCGCGTCGCGACACCTTCAGGGTCAGCCTGGGGCCGGCGCTGTCACTGGCGACGATTGGTGTGGTGCTGACGGCCGGTATCACCGGGCTGGTGACACACGTCATTTTGGGGCTCAGCTGGCTCGAGTCTCTTTTGATCGGCGCCATCGTCGGCTCCACCGACGCCGCAGCCGTGTTCGGTCTGCTGCGCTCGGCGGGCTTGCAACTCAAGGAACGTACCAGCGCGACGCTTGAGGTGGAATCCGGCAGTAACGACCCCATGGCGATCTTTCTGACGATCACGCTGGTGGAACTGCTGTCACTGCAGGCGGAAGACCCCGGGATACGTATTCTGGCGGCCTTTGCGGAGCAGATGGGGCTGGGGCTCGCCATTGGCTTCGCCGGCGGCTATCTGCTTGTGCGGCTCCTGAAACGCCTCTCACTGCCCGTATCCATGTATCCGCTGCTGGCGCTGGCCGGCGGCATCAGCGTGTTCGGGGTAACCAACCTGTGGGGCGGCAGTGGCTTTCTGGCCATCTACCTGGTGGGCATCCTGATTGGCAACGCATCGTTGCCGCACGCCAAGGACATCCGCCGATTCCACGACGGCATCGCCTGGCTGGCGCAGATCGGCATGTTTCTCATGCTCGGACTGCTGGTCACCCCCAGCAGCCTGCTGCCCCTGGTGCTCCCGGCTCTCGGCATTGCGTTGGCGCTGATTTTTGTCGCGCGCCCCCTGGCCGTGGCCCTGGCATTGCTGCCTTTCCACTTCCCCTGGCGCGAACAGGTGTTCATCAGTTGGTGCGGCCTGCGCGGCGCAGTGCCGATTATCCTCGCACTGTTTCCGTCTCTCGCCGGGCTGGAGCATGCGGATATTTTCTTTGAGCTGGCTTTCTTCGTGGTGCTTGTTTCGCTGGTGCTCCAGGGGTGGACCATCGCGCCCATTGCCCGCTGGTTGGGCATCGAGGTGCCGCCGGTGCTCGTCGACCCGGAACATCTGGTCCTGAGAATACCCGACGAGCAGGAGAAAGAGGTTCTGGTATACCGGGCGGTGGCGGGGAGCCTTGCCATTCACATGCGGGCAGGGCGCCTGCCGCTGTCCGGCGGCGCACAGTTGGTGGGGGTTGTTCGCCAGGGGGTGTTGCTGGATAACCCTCGTGAGCAAGACATCGAGCTGGAAGACCACGTCATGGTCCTGGGCAATGACGGAGCCGCCCCGGCGCTCGCTCGCCTGTTTACACCAGTGGATGCACGCAGTTCAGAAAAAGCCTCGGCATTTTATGGCGACTTTGTCCTCAAACCGGGCGCGCGCCTGGCCGATATTTCACTGATGTACGGTGTTGCCGTACCGGAGGCCCTGCAGGCGCTCACTGTGGGCGAGTTTATCAACCGGCAGTTTCATCACAAGGCGGTCGTTGGCGACCGTGTCTCGCTGGATAGCGTTGAGTTCGTGGTGAAGAAACTTGATGGCGACCAGATCGCCGTGGTCGGCCTTAAACTCGGATAGTCATTCAGCGTGCATCGCCATCCGCGTCCGTTGCAATAATGTCGATGCCGGCGAGGTCCTGCGCATAGCGTTTCTTGCGCGGCAGATCCATGCCACGCAGAATCTGGATGCGCTGGGCCTGTGGTGAACCGGCGCCGTGCAGCGATTCTGTGAGGTAGCCCACCGCGTTGCGGCCCAGGGTCATGTTCTCGATCAGGCGCAGCATGCGGGTGCGGCTCTCTACCGGAATGTCAGCGCGTCCCAGGAAATACTTGTGCAACAGTGGCCCGGCTTCCTCATGCTCGAAGTCCGCCTGGGACGGCAGGGTCACCATCAGGCCGCCGGCGAGGTCCTGGGCAAAGCGTGCTATTTCGTAGGGGAAGCGTGTGACATTGTGCTTGCACACATTCGCCAGCATTTCGTCATTCATCCAGATACCCGAGTCCAGCTGCGTCGCCTCGTGGGAGGACGCGATGGCCGACGAATAGATGGTTTCGTTGAGATGCGTCATCTCCACCAGTTTGTCCTTGATGTGACTGGCGGCGTCAGCCCCGTTGTATTCGGCGATAGATGCCGCAGCGCCGACCATGACATCGCCAAGGCCGGTTTTGCAGACATAGCTGGCGCGATGGTAGGCGGTAAAGCGTGACACCATCGGCTGGGCAAACTCGTATTCGCCATCCATGAGTACATGCTCCCAGGGTATGAACACATTGTCGAAAACCACCAGAGTTTCCTGTCCGCCGAAGCGCGCATTCCCCTTGTCGATGTCGCCTGCCTCTAGTGCGCGGGTGTCACAGCTCTGGCGCCCGTAGATGTAGATGAGTCCCTCAGCGTCGCCGGGCACCATGCCAACGACTGCATAGTCACGATCTGCCTCGCTCAGGTTCATCGTGGGCATTACGCAGATCCAGTGACTGTTCAGGCCACCGGTCATGTGCGCTTTGGCGCCGGTAACAAACAGGCCCTGCTCTGTGCGGCCCGTTACGTGCAAAAACAGGTCGGGGTCGGATTGCTGGTGAGGGCGTTTACTGCGGTCCCCCTTGGGGTCCGTCATGCCGGCACCAATAATGACGTTGTGGCGCTGGGCTTCGCGCATGAAGTCGAGATAGCGCCGGTGGTATTGCGTGCCGTACTTGCGGTCGATGTCCCAGGTGATGGAATGCAGGACACTGATCGTATCCAGCCCGGCACAGCGTTGGAAGCAGGTACCTGTGATCTGCCCCAGACGTCGCTGCATCCGATTTTTCATCACCAGGTCCTGCGGTGATTCGACAATGTGCAGGAAGCGATTGACCCGGGCATCTATCAAGGATGAATGCGCCGTTGCCAGCTCAGGCTCTTCCAGAGCCAGGTCGTAGGTGGCACTCAGGGCGTTGATGGAGGGACGGATAATCGGGTGATCCACGGGCTCTGCGATCCGCTCCCCCAACAGGTAGACCGTCACATCACGGCCACGCAGACTTTGTACATACTCCTCGCCCGTGCGGATGGGCGTAAACCGTGCCCAGCGGCTCGTTGCCGTCTCCTCAGTGCGCCCTGTCATTACCTTGTTCACCCTGTTCCTCCCACGACATATTCTGCAGCTCAGCCCCGGGGTTCGCCGACCAACTGTGCGCGCAATCCTCTGGTCACAAACCCTTGGCTGTCTGTTGTATGCTAAATTGACCAGGTTGTCGATTGCAGTCAGCACGCAACACGGTAACGTAGTCACCATAATCCGTTGGGGAACTCATGAAACACCCGCACACTGGGCCTAAGAACCCTGCTGGCAATCTCGGCGCCGCACTGCTGACGGCGCTGGTCTTCGCGATCCTGGCGAGTCGTCCGCTGGCAGCCGTGGAAGTCCCCTATGATCTGGTTATCGCCGGGGGACGCGTGATCGACCCGGAGACCGGGCTGGATGCGGTCCGCAACCTGGGTGTCCGCGGCGCAGAGATCGCTGAGATTTCCCGGGCGCAGCTGGTCGGTGAGCGCACTATCGATGCCACGGGTCTGATCGTTGCCCCCGGGTTTATCGACCTGCATTCTCATGGGCAGTCGCTGGTCGCAGACAGAATGCATGCTTACGATGGCGTGACCACCACACTGGAGCTTGAATCCGGTGTGCTGCCGGTCGACGAGTGGTATCAATCACAAGCGCAGGCGGGCAGGGCACTGAATTACGGCACGTCTGCCGCCTGGACCTTCGCGCGCATCGCGGAGTTTGAGGGGCTGACACCCCGCGCAGAGGTGCAGTGGTTCCGTGATGCCTTCGCCCGCAAGCGCTGGGTTAGCGAACCCGCATCGAGTGAACAGGTGCAGAGCATCACTGCCTATCTTGAACAGGGGTTGCGCGACGGGGCACTCGGTATCGGGATAAACGGTGGCTACGCGCCAGGGGGAGGGTTTCGCGAACTTCTTGCAGTGCACAGCCTGGCCGCTCGCCATAACGTACCTACCTTCACGCACATCTCCTGCGACAATCCGCAGGACCCCGACAGCTCGGCGGAGTGTGTCGGACAGGTTATAGCCCTAGCGGCCAGTACCGGAAACCCGGCGCACATCTGCCACTTGAACAGCAGCAGTGTGCGGGCCGTTGATATTACGGCCGGGATGATTCAGTCGGCGCGCGCTTCAGGGGTTCCTATAACGACAGAGGCCTATACCTATGGCGCCGCCAGCACCACCATCGGTTCGGCGCTGTTCAGCCCGGATGCAATGGCGGCCAAGGGCGTGAAGGCGCAGGACATTGAATACAACGGCCAGAGGCTCAATGAAGAGAGTTTCAAAGCCCTGCGCGCAGAGCAGCCCGGTGCCATTATCGTAAAACACTTTCTGGATTTACCGGCGGAACGCAGCGTGTTGGACACCTCGGTTCTGCTCCCCGGCGGGGCGATAGCCAGCGACAGCATGCCCTGGATCGACGCGAACACGGGCGCGCTGATCCCCCATGACGCGTGGCCGCTGCCGGAAACAGCCTACGCCCACCCCCGGAGTGCCGGCACCTTCAGCCGCCTGCTGGCCGAATGGGTGCGCGAAAGCGAGTCGCTGAGCCTGACGGAAGCCCTGCGCAAGACATCGCTGATACCGGCAACGATCCTGCAGTCCTCGGTGCCGCAGATGCGCAAAAAAGGCAGGCTGCAGGTGGGTATGGATGCCGATATCGCCATCTTTGATTTGAACGCGCTGGAGGACAGGGCCACCTTTGCCAACCCCCGACAACCCTCCGTTGGCATGCGCTACGTACTGGTCAACGGCGTGCCCGTAATTGACGAGGGAGAATTGCGCATGGACAGCATGCCGGGGAGAGCAATCAGGCGGCCACCGCAGAACACCATCAACGATAGACAGCAGGGACACTGACATGTTTGCCATGATCATAGAGAAGACCGGCGGCCCGGAAGTTTTCCGCAGAGCCGAGGTTCCGACACCCACACCTGCGGCCGGTCAACTACTGATTCAGGTTGCCTGCGCGGGTGTCAATCCTGCCGACTGGAAAAACCGCGAAGGGCACCTGGCCCAATACAGGCCTTACGTATTTCCCTACATTATCGGCTTTGACGCGGCCGGGCGCGTGGCGGCGATAGGGGAGGGGGTGCGCGGATTCACGGTGGGCGACCGGGTGTTTACCCCCACCAACCACGGCCAGGGTGGTCAGGGCAGTTATGCGGAATACACGCTGGCCGACGCCGACCGGGTGGCGCACATTCCCGAGGGACTCGGCTTTGCAGAGGCTGCGGCACTGCCTGTTGCCGCACTGACTGCGTGGCAGGGCCTGTTTGATCGGGGTGGCCTGGCACCGGGGCAATGGGCACTTATCCACGGTGGATCAGGTGGGCTGGGCAGTTTCGCCGTGCAATTTGCGCGCCGGGCAGGCGCACGCGTGGCGGCGACCTGTTCAACATCCAACGTGGAGTACGTGCAGGGGCTGGGCGCCGAACGGGTCATCGACTACCGCAGTGAAAGTATCTCCGGGGCGATCGCGGACTGGGCGTCCGGGGGTCTCGACTACCTCATGGACGCCGTGGGTGCCAGCACCTTGCCCGACGGCCTTGACCTCGTCAGACCGGGTGGCACCTTCGTCAGCATCCCCACCCTGGTCGATGACGGGGATATCCCGGCAGCGGCCGCGATGGCCGCCGAACGCGGTGTCAAACGGGTATTTTCAACCATGGACGACACCGACTGTGCCGCAACATTGACCAGAATCGCGCAGCTGCTGGTCAAGGGGGAGATCAGGCTGCCACCTATTGAGCAATACCCATTGGCGGCGGTCGCCGACGTCCACAGCATCCTGCAGGAAGGCCACAACCGCGGCAAGAAGGTGCTGAATGTCGCCGATCTCGACTAATCTCAAACAAGGAATCAAGCATGTCTGATCCACTAGCGGCCCTGAAGGGCAACGTCGCCGTTATTACCGGAGCCGGTTCCGGTATCGGTGAAGGTCTGGCCCACTGTGCCGCAGCGGCCGGCATGCAGGTGGTGGTTGCCGATATCGCGGCAGATCGTGCAGAGAGCGTGGTGGATGCGATCTGCCAGGCCGGGGGTGATGCGACGGCAATGCACGTGGACGTTGCCAGTCCCGAATCCATTGATGCGCTCGCGAAGGCGGTTCATAAGCGCTTCGGCAGCGTCACGATGCTGTTCAACAATGCCGGGGTGGAAACGGTTGGTTTCAGTTGGGAGCTCAGCAGCGAGCAGTGGGAGAAAACCCTGCAGATCAATATCCATGGCGCGATTCATGGCGTACGCGCCTTTGCGCCCGGCATGCTTGCCAGCGGCAGGCGCGCCTGGATCGCCAATACCTGCTCGATCGGCGGACTGGGGATGATGCCGCTGCAGACGTCGTACATTCTCAGCAAGCACGCCATGATCTCCTACAGCGAATGCCTGTTCCTGGAGATGCAGCTGAAAGGCGCGCCGATCCACGTCTCGGCAATTCTTCCCGGACCGGTGGCAACCCGCATATTTGCCGATGGCGGCGGCGGGCAGGACGAGGGCAGTGTGCAGCACCGGGCGCTGATGGACGCGATGCTCCACTCGGACGGTATCTCAGGCATGGAGGCGGCGCAGCGTATTTTCCCCCAGGTTGTCGCCGGGGCATTCTGGGTGTCCACCCACCCCGAGGTGACACAGCAGATGGCTGCGGGTCGCGCTCAACACCTCAGCACACTGTCGACACCCGCGTTACCGGCGGAGATTCTCGCCAGCATGGGTCTTGCCGTTCCCGGATAAAGTGCGCGATATCAGCCGGTGGCAAAGGCCGATGCATGCGCCTCACGCAGCGTGCGCTTGAGTATTTTTCCCGAAGGATTACGCGGAAGATCGGAAGCAATAATCACCCGCTTGGGGACTTTGAACCCCGCCAGACGAGCATGACAGTGCTCGATAACCGCCTGCTCATCGACGGCGCTACCAGCATCTGCCTTGGCCACCACCACGGCCGCAACAGCCTCCACCCAGGTCGGGTGGGGCAGCCCGATCACGGCAACCTCCGCCACCCATGGCAGCTGGTAAATGGTTTCTTCAACCTCGCGACCGGAGACGTTCTCACCACCGGTCTTGATCATGTCCTTTTTGCGGTCAACGATGGTCAGGTAGCCGTCATCGTCGAAAGTTCCCAGGTCGCCGCTGTGGAACCAGCCACCGGCAAAGGCCTCAGCGGTCTTTTCCGGGTTCTTGAAGTACTCGGTAAGGAGCTGCGGCGAGCGGTGCACCACTTCTCCGATGGCGCCCACCTCAACGTCATTCCCCGCGTCATCCACCAGGCGCGTTTCCACATGTAGCACCGGCTTGCCGGCCGAGCCGGCTTTTCGCAGCTGGTCCTCCGGCTTGAGGATCGTGGCCGTTGGGGCAATCTCGGTTTGTCCGTAGAGGTTCCACAACCGGAGTTGCGGCAGCCGCGCCTGTATTTCCTTGAGCACCTCCACCGGCATGATCGAGGCCCCGTAGTAGCCCTTGCGCAAGGCGGTGAGGTCCGCAGTGTCAAAACCGGGCGCCCGCAGCAGTGATATCCACACAGTCGGTGGTGCAAAAAACGACGTGATGCGCTCCTCCTGCAGCAATCGCAACAGGTTCTCGGCGCTGTTGTCGTCGGTAATGATGTTGGTGCCACCCGCCTGCAATGAAGGGCCGAGGAAGCAGTCCAACTGCGCGCAGTGAAACAGCGGCAGGGCGTGCAGCAGCCGGTCGTGGCCGGCGACCTCGGCATCGGCAAGAATACTGCCGTACTGCCACAACACGGCGGCATGACTGAGCACCGCACCCTTCGGAGCCGACTCCGTACCACTCGTGTAAATGATTTGTGCGGGGGTGCGCTCATCAACCGCCACCGGCCGGGAAAGCGGCTCCACCTGCAGCAACGTGGAAAAAGCGTCCATGCCTTCCGGTGGCGGACTGTCCAGATTCAGCCACAGTAGCGCTTCCACACGAGGGCAGAGACCGGCAACCGCTCGCGCTTTGTCCACTTCCGTTGGCCCCACGAGCAACAGGCGCGCTTCGCTGTGGTCGACGATATAGGCGGCCTCCTGCGCATTGAGCATGAAGTTGACAGGCACCAGGACTGCTCCGGCAGCAGCAATCGCGAATCGGGCCACGGCAAAGGCATTGGAATTGCGCGACAGAATCGCCACACGATCGCCGGGCTGGATACCCCGCGCCGCCAGACCAGCCGCCGCCGCACGGCACAGGTGGTGGAACTCTTCATAGGTCCAGCCAACACTGTGCTGGCGAATGGCCAGTTTTTGCGGATGGCGCGCGGCGCTGCGCCGCAGTATGTCGTAAATGGATTGCTGACGAAGTGCGTTTTCGGTCATGGTCCTGCCAACTCCCTGGATTCTTGATTATATTTCACTGCTGACCCGGTGAGCGCCTGCTGAGGTTTGCATTGAACCAGTGCTTCAGCGGGCAGACAAGCCACCACGCTGGTATGCCTCCTTGTGATTCTATACGCCTTTGCATGCCGTGACATTGACGACAGCAGCCACGGCAGATAGCTTGCGGGTTGACAATAATGAGCAGTGAAGTCCGCCCAATGATCATCGCACAAGACGAAATTGTCGTGAAAGCGCAGCATCTGTCTGCAGTCGAGGCGCTGTTTCAGACACACTATCGGGAGGCTGCGGAGGCACGTGGCATGCGCTTTCAGTCTCTGCACGTGTCGCCTCCGGTCGCCATCACCGAAGCGCCGGTGACACTCTGGCTACGCTGGACCATTGCCGACCCGGCGGCTTGGTGGGGCATGCGCGCACAGTCAGGGACGGCAGAGGTCGCCAATTTCTGGGCTGCTGTCGATAAACAGAGTCTGTCCCGCAGGCGCACCTACCTGATGGAGCCGGACGCAGCGGAACTCACGCTGCCAGGTGCCGAGCGCTCCACGGCAGCCAGCAGAGGCTACCGCGAGACCGCACAGTTGCAGATTTGCGCGGACGGTGCGGATGTACTGCAACAGGCGCTTTCCCTGTGGCTGCCGCAACTTCCGGGGCTGGCGTCAAGCGAGCTCGGCAGCAACCTCGCCCCCGAGTACGCAGCGGGGCACCTGACACTGGACCTGCTATACCCGGATGCCAGCACCGCGGCGCGGGCGCAGGCGAGTGATGTGTGGCAGCGCCAGATTCTTCCTGAGCTCTCGCGTACCTGCAGTGCCGTGCATGCACTGGCGCTGGAAACCGTCGGTGCCGGTCTGCGGGAGCCCGACCTGGCTGGCGGGATCAAACGCACAGCATTCTTCAGACTGCAATCCGGCCGCGAGAACACGACTGCAGAGGCCTTTGAACGGGACCTGCTCGCCATGCCACGCCACATTCGCGAAATTCGCAACTGGCGCCTGAGCCGAGCTGTCCCGGTGGATTGGCAGCATGCTGTCTGTGCGCCTTGGACCTGGGTATGGGAGCAGGAATTCCGCACCGTCGATGACCTGTTGGGGCCATACATGGTGCACCCACACCACTGGGCCCATATTGATCGCTGGTTTGACCCGGAGTCGGGTGCACAGGCTATCGATACAGCGCTCTCTCACGCATTCAGCCCGTTTGGCAGCAGCGTGCTGGCGCGAGAGCTCGTGGCGCAGGGTGAGGGGATCTGAAGGGTCCTGCAATAGAGTCCAAAGACACAGTTTATTCAGGAGGCCATTGACATGGGAACACTGCTGGACGGTAAAGTTGCTCTGGTTACGGGTGCCAGCCGGGGCATCGGTCGTGCGCTTGCCCAGCGCCTTGCTGCCGAGGGCGCGACGGTCGTGCTGACGGCACGCAGCCTCGACAGTGCGGGCACCTATGCAGGCACACTGCATGAGAGCGTAGCGCTGATTGAAGGGCAGGGTGGAGTGGCCTATCCGCTGCAGGCGGACCTCGAAAGTGACACGGATCTCGACTCTCTGATAAGCCGCACGATTGCACTCACCGGTGGGCTGGACATCCTGATCCACAGTGGCGGCAAAGCCGAATACGCCCCGACGGCGATCATGGACCCGGCAACCTTCGAGCGTACTTTTCATCACTATCTGCGCGCGCCGTTTCGGCTGATCCAGCACGCAGTACCCGAAATGCGCAAACGTGGCGCTGGCTGGATTGTCACGCTGGGGTCGGTAACTGCACTGCCACCGACCCGCCCCTATGATGTGTTTGCGACCCAGGGGGGAGGCACTGTCTATGCGTCCATCAAGGCCGCGGTGCACCGCATGACCCAGGGTCTTGCCGCGGAGCTTCTGGCTGACAACATTGCCGTAAACACCCTGAGCCCGAGCACCGCTATCCGCACACCCGGAGCCAGTGAGTACATTCCGGAAAGCTACCCGACTGAGCGCATTGAATACATCGCGGAGACCGGCCTCGCACTCTGCCACCTGCCGGCCGCTGAGCGCACTGGGCTCACTGCCTACAGCCTGCATTTTCCGCTGCAGCATGCGCTACCGGTCTACTCACTCGACGGGTGCCAACGTATTGAGGATCCAATACTGCCCGCCTACTCGCACCCCGGCATCGATTCATAGTCAGGGGCGGGCGAAAGGATCAGCCTCACAGTGACCCGAAGCGCCGCGCCAGACGGCGCAGGAGAGGGGCCAGCAACACCGGGAGCACACTCGCCAGCGCAACCAGCAGCCAGCCATCGGGCCCGGGATGGACGAGAGACAGGACCGCGGCAAGGGGGGGGAAGTACACCGCAGCCGCGATAAGTGCACTGCACAGCCCGAGTGCCGCCCAGATCCAGGGGTTGCCGGTGATTTCATTGCGCAGCCAGCGCCCGCTGTCCTCGCGAATATTGAACACGTGCCACATCTGCGCCAGGGTCAGGGTGAGAAAGGAGACGGTCACCGCCTTGCTGGCGTCGAAACCGAGTATCAGACGGCTGACCGCCATCGCGCCCAGTACCACCAAGCCAATCAGTGCCGCATACAGGCCGATGAGCACCCAGTGCTGGCGCATCAGTACACGCTCCCCGGGGGATCGCGGCGGGTGTTGCATGGCACCCGGTGCACCTTTCCCTACACCCAATGCCAGCGCCGGAAACACATCCGTCACCAGGTTCAAAAACAGGATCTGCAGGGGCAACAGGGGCAATGGCGCACCCGCGACTGTCGCCAGCACGACCACCAGCACTTCGCTGATATTGCAGGACATCAGATAAACAACGAATTTGCGGATATTGCTGAAGATCGCCCGACCTTGCGCAATGGCAGCGACAATCGTGCGAAACTCGTCATCCTGTAACACCATGGCGGCGGATTCCCGCGCGATGGCTGTGCCCCGAATACCCATCGCCACACCAATATCGGCTTTTTTCAGCGCTGGCGCATCATTGACCCCATCGCCCGTCATGGCGACGACCCGGTCTGCGCGCTGGTGCAGATCAATGAGCTTGAGTTTCTGCTCCGGTGTGACACGTGCGAACACGCGTACGTCCAGCAGTTCCTCCGTCGCCTCGCTTTCGAAGACCTGCTGCAAGGCCTCGCCATCTACAACCCGGGGGGGCTGACCCTCTGCGACAATGCCCGTGTCCAGCGCGATTCGCGCGGCCGTCGCCGCGTGGTCTCCGGTCACCATGACCACAGTGACCCCCGCGGCGTGGCACTGTTCGATGGCCTCTTTCACGCCCTTGCGCGGGGGATCTTCCATGCCAATAAGACCGAGTAGCACGAGGTCACTGTACGGTGAGTCCTGCTCAGACGCGAGCCGTCGCTCGGCTATCGCCAGCGTGCGCAGCCCGGTGGCTGCCAGATCTTCTGCACGCTGTAACCAATGCTGGCGGCCCGCATCATCCAGGTCATGCACGGCTTCGCCCTGCTGTTGTGCACGACACAGTGGTAGCACACTCTCTGGCGCACCCTTTACGGCGGCGAAAACGCCATCGGCATCGCGGTGGATCGTGGCCATGCGCTTCTCTTCGGCACCGAAAGGCTCCTCACGAATCTCGGGCATGGCTGCCAGCAGAGCAGGGCGGTCCAGTCCCAGTCGGGCGGCGGCAGCCAGCAGGGCCAGTTCCGTGGGATCACCCGTCGCATGCTTCTCGTCCTCGGCCTCGTCACCCAGAGAGGCGTTGCAGCACAGAGCTGCGCGTTCAAGCAGGCGGCGAGTTACCCCCGTGTCCCCGGTGCTGTCTCCTTCGCTCTGGAAGCCGATATCCGCGTCGGCCAGCAGCACCTGAGTTACCGTCATCCGGTTTTCCGTGAGGGTGCCGGTCTTGTCAGTGAGAATAACGCTGGTCGCCCCGAGTGTTTCAACCGCGGACAGACGGGTAATCAGCGCGTTGCGTCGGGCCATGCGCCACATGCCGCGAGCCAGCGCGATGGTCGCCACGATGGGCAGACCCTCGGGGATCGCAGCAACGGACAGGGCAATCGCAACCTCGATGGCGAGAGCGAGGTCACGACCGGTAAGGACGCCAATCACTGCCAGCATCACGGCCATCACCAGCACCAGCCACACCAGACGCTTGCCCAGCGCGTCAAGGCGCTTTTCAAGCGGCGTCTGGCGCGGCTGCGCGGTGCTCACCTGAGCGAAAATACGGCCGAATTCGGTATCCATTCCCGTGGCAACCACAAGGCCGCTGCCACTGCCACGGGTGAGTGCGGTGCCGCCGAAGGCAATATTCGGCCGTTCCAGCAACGATGCTTCTGCCGCAACTGCGTCGACCTGTTTCCGTACCGGAAGTGACTCGCCGGTGAGCACTGATTCATCCGCCTGCATCCGGGCGGCTGCCTGTAAACGGAGGTCCGCCGGTATCACATCGCCGGCTTCCAGCAGTACCACATCACCGGGTACCAGCCCGGAGGCCGGTATGCGCTCCGCACGCCCGCCACGCAGCACCGTGGTCTCCGTCCGGGCGATACGTCGCAGCGACTCCATGGAGCGTGTTGCCCGCCATTCCGTGGTGAAGCCCAACACGGTATTGAGCGCGATAACAACCGCAATGGCCATCGCCTCTATGGTGTCGCCCATAAACAGGGCCATCCCGGTAGCGACGAAAAGCAGCAACACGACAATGCTCCGCAGCTGGGCCAGCAGAATCGACAGGGCAGGGCGTGGCTTGCTCTCACGGAAGACATTGGGGCCGAAATGCTGTCGACGACGCCGCAGTTCGACTGCCGCCAGTCCCCGCGTGGGATCAACAGCCAGCGCTTCTGCAACGTGCTCCACAGGGTGCATCCAGGGCTTCGCCAGACGAGGGTCGTCAGCCCCGGCGGGCAGGCTCCCGCGGCTAGCGTCGCGTTGCGGCGAGTATCTGGTCAAGCTGGTTGGCAAAGCGTTGTTTGTCCTGATTGTTGAGTGCCGGCGGGCCGCCCGACTGAATCCCGCTGGCACGCAGGGTGTCCATGAAATCCCGCATATTGAGTTTCGGCTGAATATTGTCTGTCGTGTAGCGTTCACCCCGTGGTGTCAGCACCAGGGCACCCCGGGCAATCACTTCGGCCGCCAGTGGGATATCCGCGGTAATGACCAGGTCTCCCGGTTTCGCTAGCCTGACGATCTCATCATCCGCCACGTCAAAACCGGCGCTCACCTGCAGCGAGCGGATATTCGCATCCGCAGGGACTTGTAGCGGACGGTTTGCCACCAGGGTCAAACACAGGCCGGTGCGACGGGCCGCCCGAAACAGAATGTCCTTCGCCATGCCCGGGCAGGCGTCGGCATCAACCCAGATATCCAGTGCGTGTTCCTCCTTTGTGATCGCCGCATGGTGCAGGCGCGAGAACGTCAGTGTATCCCAGCGACCTGTGAGCCGACAGTGAGGTCATCCGCTTGCGCGACCTATCGCTGTCACGCCTGGTGGCTGGCTCTCATTAACACAGCCCTGGGCAAGCAGGGGGCGCCAGCCCGCACCGGCCTGTGCATAACTGTGTGTCCGAATCCTTTATTTAACATAATATATATTATACGCAGTTGTGGATTCTTTTGATAATTACAGATTTGCCGGTTTTTACAGGGCGCCGGACACATTTTCGCCTGCAAACTGGCGTTCGCGCCCTGGGCTGTCGTCCGCGGCATGGCCTGTGACCGGCGCGCATGACGTCCGCCGTGGCGTGCAAGCGTCCCTGCACTGACCAACATGAAGAAGTGTGGTAGCGTTCTGGTCTCGCCGGCTGAACAGCCGGTGAATTGACGCGGTGCTCTCTCGTAGTAGCCAGATGCCTGTGACGTTGGATCAATCGATGCGAAATGACCCTGCTCCCGCCAAACGGCAGGAGGTTACCGTGCTCACCTACAATATCCACAAGGGGTTTTGCACTGGCAACCGACGCTTTGTGCTGGAAGGCATTCGTGAACGAATCGTGGAATCCGGCGCTGACGTGGTTTTTCTGCAGGAGGTACACGGCTGGGCGCACGCCAGTCCGCGACGGCAGAAGCGTTTCAGCTACCCGGAAGAACCGCATTTTGAATATCTGGCGGATCAGGTCTGGCCGCACTACGCCTACGCGCGCAATGCCATCTACCGTAAGGGGGATCACGGCAACGCCCTGCTGAGCCGCTTCCCCATCGTGAGCACGGAGAACATCGATGTGTCGCTGTTTCCCCGCTCCAGCCGAAGCATCCTGCACAGCGTCCTGGCGCTGCCGGGTTCGGGCACCCGCCTGCACACACTGTGTGTGCATCTTGGCCTGCTCGAGCGCGAAAGGCGCACACAGCTGGCGACGCTGGTGCGCCGGATAGAGGCCCACGTCCCGCATGACGAGCCCCTGATCCTGGCCGGGGATTTCAACGACTGGCGCCAGCGCGGAGCGCAGTACCTGCAATCCCAGCTGGGTCTCGAGGAAGCCTTCCTGGCGCTACAGGGCAGGCATGCACGCACCTTCCCGGTATGGGCACCGGTGTTTCCGGTCGACCGGATTTATTACCGTGGCGTACAACCGATCAGCTGCCAGCGCTTGCGCGATGGGCATTGGCGGGACCTGTCGGATCACGCGGCCCTGCTGGCCCAATTTGCGCTATGAGCCGCTGCAGCGCGGCTGACGCAACAGCCCTACCCCCTGTCCACGCGCAGCCGGCTCAGCCGTATCGCCTGAATATGCCAGTGCCCATCCAGTTTGACGTAGCGCTCGTGGTAGTGCCCGTAACCGTGTAGCCAGGCAAAGGGCAGAGCCGAGCCCGGCCCAGGCCATAACTTGTCCTCCATCGCCCAGACACCAGCGGCCGTTGTCGGTGACTCAATCGTGATCTCAGGCGTGTGCCCATGATGCACGGTAACCACCTGCTCGAGAACCGGTGCGAGACCCGCCACATAGGCCGCCGCACCGTGGGTCAGCAGGGTGTCATCATAGACGCCCGTCGCGGCGCGGAAGTCGGCAACAAGGTCCGGTGCGAACACGGCTTCGAAGGCCTGCCAGTCCTTGCTGTCCAGCGCACGAAAATAGCGCGCCTTCAGCGCGCGAATGGCCTCAATGGCCACCAATTGTTCGATATTGGTCATCGACACTCTCCTGTTTGTCCGCACCGGGGCCGGTGACCTGAACCGTTGCTTGTTTTCTGCGCCGGGCAGCCCGCCAGCGCTGGCCTCGCCTCGCTGAGCCAGATATAAAAGGGTTTCAGTGGGCGGCACTGATTTCAGTCACGCCTCAACCACAGGCAAACTCACCGGAGAACTCGCCATGCGCATCGCACTACAACCCAACATCCCCGGCCTGGTTGACCAGCTCCAGGCTCTGGGGCACGGGATTGAGGTGCTTATAGTGCCCAGTGATGCCAGCCTCGCGCAACAGCCCCTTGCTGCCGATGTGCTGCTGTGTACAGCGACCGGTAGTGGCGACCTCCCCTCACTCCTGAGCGCCTGCCGGGGGCTGCGCTGGATTCACGTGCTGGGTACCGGCATTGATAATTTCCCCCTGTCGCTGGTTGGGGATGCCGTGCTCACCTGCTCTCGTGGCGCCACAGCCACCCCCATGGCCGAGTGGGTCCTGGCGATGATGCTCTGCCATGAAAAACAGCTGCCGACACGCTGGATCAATGAGCCGCCCGAGGCGTGGTACCTGGCGGATCTCGGCTGCCTTGAGCAAAAAACCCTCGGGCTTGTGGGCCTCGGCGCGATTGGCGAAGCCGTCGCCCGGCGCGCATTGGCTTTCGACATGCAGGTCATCGCCAAGGTGCGCTCCTACCGAGACAGCCCCCTGACCGGTGTACAACTGGTGGAACACCTGACCGAATTGTTGCAGGCGGCTGACCATGTGGTACTCGCCCTGCCCGCTACGCCTGCAAGCCGCGGCCTGATCGACGCCCAGGCGCTGGCCACGATGAAGCCCGGCGCCCATTTGATCAATGTGTCTCGCGCCGCACTGGTCGATCAGGATGCATTGAGGCTCGCACTGGATTCAGGCCAACTGGCCCGGGCCTCTCTTGATGTCGTCGACCCCGAGCCACTGCCCGCGGGCCACTGGATTTACGGGCATCCAAAGATCAGGCTGAGTGCCCATGTTTCCTGGAGCGGGCCCAATATGGCCCAGCGGCTACTCGCGCCGTTCATCGCCAATGTGCAGGCATTTATTCGCGGCGAACCCCTGCAGGGGCTGGTCGACACGCAAGCGGGCTACTGAAACCGATAACGACTGAGGATATCAGCATGAACAAGAACAAACTCCCCCCACGTGTCGTGCGCTACGGTGGTGCGATGTATGGCGAGGCAGAAATCAGCAATGTGAACGCGGTGCTGGCCGACCCGATGGGCCTGGTGCCCGGCAATCGTGTGTGTGAGTTCGAACGCCGCGTTGCGGACTTCATGGGCAAGCGTCACGGGGTCATGGTCAACTCCGGTTCTTCGGCCCTGATGATTGCCATGCGTCTGCTCAACCTCCCGGCGGGCTCCGAAGTCATCACCCCTGCCCTCACCTTCTCTACCGACGTCGCCAGCATCTACCAGGCGGGCTACAAGCCGGTGTTCATTGATGTAGGGCTGGACGACTACCAGATTCTCGTGGACCGAGTGGAGGAGATGATCACCGAGAATACCCGCGCGTTGCTGGTTCCGGACCTCATCGGCGGCATTTGCGACTGGGATATCCTGCGCAGCATCGCGGACCGACACGGCCTGCTACTGGTGCACGACTCTGCCGACACGCTGGGCGGCAGCCTGCGCGGCCGCAAAACCGCCACCCGCGCCGACATCTCCATAACCAGTTTTTCGATCTTCCACATCATCACCGCGCTGGGCAACGGTGGCATGGTGTTTTTCGATGATGACCGCTACCTGGATGCCGCTCTCAGCCTGCGCGCCTGGGGCCGCTCGTCAGAAAAGTACATGTTCGGCACCAAGGTCAGCGAGAGCGACGGACGCTTTCTGGAAAAGCTGGATAACCTCGATTACGACTCCCTGTTCATTTTTGAGGACCTGGCCTACGGGTTCATTCCCAATGAAGCCGGGGCGGCCTTCGGCATCGGCCAGATGGACCGCATCGACGAACTGTGGCGCCTGCGCAACGAGCGTTTCCAGGGTTACTACCGGTTTTTCGAGCGCTACGCTGACAAGTTCATCGTCCCCACGACGCTGCCCGAGACAGAAACCACCTGGATCTGCTTTCCGCTGCAGATTCGCCCCGAGACCGGCTGGCGCCGCAAGGCGCTGCAAATACATCTGGAGGACAACGGTATCTTCTCCCGCGTGATCTTCTCCGGCAACATTACCAGGCAGCCCATGCTGCAGGGCCGGGATTTCCGTGTGCATCCCGCGGGGCTGGCCAACTGCGACCAGATCATGGAGTTTGGCATCATGCTGCCCTGCCACCCCACGATGACCGCCGAGGACTGCCGCTATGTGGAGCAGGTGCTGGAGGCCTTCATTGAGGCCGACGGTGCACCCTAAACGCGCAAACTCGCCCCAGACCAGCTATCATAGAGGCCGGTAACACATTCCTCTGGCTCACAAGGGCACCCTATGAAAATTGGCATCCTGTCGCGCAACCGCAGGCTTTACTCCACACGTCGCCTGGTAGAGGCGGCAGCGGCGCGCGGCCACGATGTCAGTGTCATTGATGTGCTGAAGTGCTACATGAACATCACCGCCAACGACCCGACGGTCATCTACCAGCACTCCGCCGAACGGGTCGAGGCGCTGGATTTCGAGGCCGTCATTCCGCGGATTGGCGCCAGCATCACCTCCTACGGCTGCGCGGTTCTGCGTCAGTTCGAGGTGGGACACGTGTATTCTCTGAATGAATCCATCGCCATCACCCGCTCGCGCGACAAACTCCGCGCGCACCAGCTACTTGCGCGGCGCGGTATCGGCCAGCCGGTGACCAGCTACGCGCACTCGGCGCGCGCCACCGACAAGCTCATCGAATCGGTGGGCGGCGCCCCGCTGATCCTGAAGCTGACTGAAAGCACGCACGGCAATGGCGTGCTGCTGGCGGAAACCAAAAAAGCGGCAGAAGCCTTGATCAATGCCTTTCGCGGTATCGGCTCGGATTTCCTGGTACAGGAATTCATCCGCGAGGCAGGCGGCTCAGACATCCGCTGCTTCGTGGTGGGCGACAAGGTGATCGCCGCCATGCAGCGCAAAGCGGTGAAGGGGGAATACCGCTCCAACCTGCATCGCGGAGGCACTGCAGAGGTGATCAAGCTGCGCCCGGAAGAGCGCCGACTGGCGGTCAAGGCGGCGCGGGTGATGGGGCTGGATCTCGCTGGCGTGGATATCCTGCGCTCGAATCATGGCCCCCTGGTGATCGAGGTCAACTCATCTCCTGGCCTGGAGGGCATTGAGAAGGCCACCGGTATCGATATCGCCAGCAAGATCATCGAATACGTGGAGAAGGACTCCCAGGCGGGCCCCAACAAGCCGACTGGCAAGGGCTGAACGGCCTAAACGGAGCTCTTGGGCTGGTATTTCGGCAAACGCAGGTCGAAGAGAATCGCCGCGGCACGCAGCGCGAAGGCCGCCGCCACGGCAGCCGGCAACGCGATCTGCTGCCCCCAGGGCTGCGCATCCAGGGCGACATAGCTCACCGCTCCCAAGGCGGCCGCGGTGACGTAGATATCCGGCTCCAGCAACACCGGCGGGCGACCGAGCAGCCCGTCGCGGATCAGTGACCCAAAGGTCGCAGTCATCATGCCCATCCCGATGGCAACCAGCACCGGCGCATCAAAGGCCAGCGCTTTCTGGGTGCCAAGCACGGAAAACAGCGCCAGCCCCAGGGCATCCGCCCAAAGCAACACACGGTGCAGGGATACAAAGAGGTGCGCCAGAAACCAGGTGGCTACCCCCGCCGCAACGCACATCCACAGGTAGGCCGTATCTCCAATCCAGAACACCTCACCCGTGTGCAGCAGCAGGTCACGCAGCGTACCCCCGCCGATACCCGTGACGGTGCCAAAAAGCAGGAACCCAAGAATATCGAGGCGCCTTTCTGCGGCCGCCAGGGCGCCGCTGATGGCGAACACCCCAACACCGACAAGATCGAGGCTGTAGACAACTTGGGTCAACTCCATAATGAACCGGCAGTCTGCTGCGGAAGGGCCTGTAGTATGCGTGCTATGATCGTCTGGAACCAACCCCGAGTTTGCACACTTATGCTCAAAAACCCCTGGTATCTGTCCTTGCTGTCCCTGGTTGCAGGACTGCTGATTATCGCGGTGCTGTACTGGTTGACCCTGGAGCCTGAGAAGGACCCTTGCAGTGCGCTGAACCAGGATGTCGGCGCCGCCGTGCTGGCGGACGACAACGGTGACCAGGACGCGCTGATGAACCGTGCAATCATACAGCGAGGCGACTGTGAACCTGCGCAGTAAGCTGCTCGGCCTGCTCAGTCTTGTTGTGCTGCCCACGACGGCAGCCGCGGACAACGCACTCGCCGACCGCGCACACCGGATTATCGAGCAGCGCTGTGTGGTGTGCCATGCCTGCTATGACGCACCCTGCCAGCTCAAGTTGGAAGCCCACGAAGGGCTTGTACGTGGCGCCAACCAGACGCTGGTCTACGATTCCACACGCCTGCTGGCCGGCGACCTGACCCGGCTGTTTGATGACGCGCAGGGGGAAGCCGCATGGCGGAAAAAAGGCTTTTACCCGGTGCTGGACAGCGCCGACCCCGCCCGTGGTGTGCTGCGACGCATGCTGGACCTCAAGCAGGCAAACCCCCTCCCCGCGAGCGGCCCCATGCCCAAAGGCTTCGATTTCCGGCTGCACCGCGATCAACAGTGCGTGCAAGCCGACGACTTCGACCAGTTTGCCGAGGACTACCCGCTGTGGGGTATGCCCTATGGTCTGCCGGCTCTGCAGCCGGACGAACACGCCACAGTGGTGAGCTGGCTGGACGCGGGTGCACCGGCAAGCCGGCAGGCGCCACTGGCGCCTGACTTGCAGGCGGAAATTGTCGCCTGGGAGCAATTCCTGAACGGCAAGGACAACAGGTCACGGCTGATGGCCCGCTATGTCTATGAGCACCTGTTCCTGGCCACGCTGTACCTGGAGGCGCAGGAGCAGCCGCGCTGGTTCAGGCTGGTGCGGTCTGCGAGCCCGCCAGGCGAGCCGATCGAGCTGCTGGCTACCCGCCGCCCCTTCGACGACCCCGGTGAAACCACCTTCTTTTATCGCTTGCAAAGCCTGCCCATCACGGTAGCGGCCAAGAGCCACCAGCCCTACCGTTTTGATGCGCAACGCCGCGACTGGTATCGGTCACTCTTTCTCGCGCCAGACTATGACGTTGCCACCCTGCCCGGCTACGATGAAAAGACCGCGGGCAACCCATTCAAAACCTTCGCGGCACTGCCGGTCCGCTCCCGCTATCGCTTCCTGCTCGAGGAAGCCGAATTTACCATCATGAATTTCATCAAGGGGCCGGTCTGCCGCGGCCAGATTGCGCTGAACGTCATTGATGACCGCTTCTGGGTCATGTTTATGGACCCCGACGAACTCGACCCGGAACTGGACGGCGCGTTCCTCGAACGCGAGGCGCGCAATCTGCGCCTGCCGGCAGCCCGCACGGGTACCGTTATCGATTTGCTGCAGTGGCGGCGCTACGCCCGTGGGCATGACCGCTACATGCGCGCCAAGGCCGAGTACCTTGAACGCCAGTATGTGGAGCAGGGTCGGCGTCCGGGCCTGGAAATCATCTGGGACGGTGACGGCAGCAACCCCAATGCTGCACTGACCATCGCCCGGCACGTAGACACAGCCTCCGTGGTCAAGGGATTCGTCGGGGAAACCCCCAAGACGGCGTGGTTCATCACCTATTCGCTACTGGAGCGTATCCATTACCTGCTGGTTGCCAATTTCGACGTCTACGGCGCGGCGTCACACCAGTTGGAGTCGCGTCTTTACATGGACTTTCTGCGCATGGAGGGGGAACTCAACTTCCTGATGTTCCTGCCGGCGAGCCAGCGCCAGGCGCTGTGGCAGCACTGGTACAGGGGCGCCCCGGAGTCTGCGCGTGAGCACCCCTTTGTGCACAGCGAAGCCATGCAGCAGGAGACGCCGCTGGTTTTCAGGTCCGCTGACCCCAAGGCAGAATTCCTCGGCTGGATGCGGGCGCGCCTGCACGGCGCCGAGGCCGCCAACTTCGACTACCGACGCAGCGCCAGCCCGGCTATGGTCGACGCCTTCGATAAGCTGGTCAGCGCCCGCGGGAGCCACAACAGCTTCCTGCCGGCGGTGAGCTTCGTCAATGTCATTGGCCCGGGGCGCGACGAGGCCTATACCCTGTTGCACGATGCCGGTTACAGCAACATTGCCCAACTGTTCCGGGAAGATGAGCGACGTCTGCCCGGGGAGGACGCCGTCACGGTGGTTGCCGGCCTGATCGGCGCACACCCCAACCAGTTTTTCCAGGTACATGAAAAACAGGTCCCCCTGTTCGTCGAGGATATTCTTGCCCTGCGTACGCAGGAAGACCTCAGCCTGCTGCGTCAGCGCTACGGCGTACGACGCAACTCACCCTGGTTCTGGGCGGTCAGCGACCGGCTTCACGCGCTGTTCCGCGAGCAGGACGGGCTGGCTGCGGGCGTGCTGGATTACAACCGCTACGTGGGTTACTGAAGCGCGCGTTCAGGCGTGAGGCCCGCGATTGTGCTGCCAGAGTTTCAGCAGCGCGCGTTCAATCGCCCCCTGCGCCGCCACCCCCAGTTTGTCCTGCCAGTTCTTGCGCTCGACCCAGGACACTTCGAACACATCGCGATCCTCCAGCTGTGACTGAACGTAGGCATCGCTGGTCTGCACGTCATCAATCAGTCCGATGGCAACGGCTTCACGCCCATACCAGACCTCACCCGTGGCAACCTGCTCGATATCCAGCGCCGGCCGGTTCTCCGTCACGAAGGCCTTGAACAGGGTGTGTGTTCTTTCCAGATCTTCAATGAACTTCTCCCGACCCTTATCGGTATTCTCGCCAAACAGCGTCAACGTGCGCTTGTACTCCCCCGCAGTGAGCAGTTCGAAGTCGATATCATGCTTCTTCAACAGGCGATGGAAATTGGGCAGCTGCGCCAGCACCCCGATGGAGCCGAGGACCGCAAACGGCGCGGCGATGATGCGCTGGGCGACGCAGGCCATCATATAGCCGCCGCTGGCCGCCACCTTGTCTACCGCCACTGTCAACTGTGCTCCCGCAGCGGTGATCCGCTGCAGTTGGCTGGCGGCAAGACCATAGCCATGGACCATTCCACCGGGGCTTTCCAGCCGCAGAAGGATCTCGTCACCCTCGCCAACATGCGGTAGCACAGCAGAGATTTCCTCCCGCAACTGATCGCAGGCGCTGGCTTTTATGTCGCCATCAAAATCTAGTATAAACAATTTGTTACGAGACTTTTCTCCTGTATATTCTTGTTTTTTTGCGCGCTTCTTCGCCGCTTTGGCTTCTGCCTTCCTCGCTTTCTGGCGAGCTTTCTCAGCCAGTTTCTGCGCCGCGGGGTCGGTCATCGCGGCGCGCATGGCGTCGGCGATATCACGGTATTTTTCGTTCACTTTACGGATTTCGATGTGGCCTTCAGCGCGGGCCTTGTGCCGCTGACCAAGGGCAACCACGCCAGCAACCAGCAACAGCGCCGCAACCACAAAGGTCAGTGCCTGGGCCAGAAACAGGCCGTACTCGTAGAGATATTCCAAAGGTTTACTCCCGTGTCAATTCGCTGATGTAGTGACGGATAAGCTGCCCGGCAATGGAGCTGGGAGGCGGGACCTGGGGCAGCGCACTGTAATGAAACCAGCGTGCGTCGGCAATTTCACCGGGCTCGCAGACGATATCGCCACCCGCGTACTCGGCGAAAAAGCCCAGCATCAGCTGGCTGGGGAACGGCCAGGACTGTGAGCCGAAGTAACGCAGCCTTGTGACCTCCACGCCCACCTCTTCACGGACTTCTCGGTGCAGCGTAGCCTCTGCGCTCTCGCCGGCTTCAATAAACCCGGCCAGCGTGCTGTACATCTGGCCGGGGAAATTCGCGTTGCGCGCCAGGAGGAGCTCTTCACCACGGGTGACCAGCGTGATGACACAAGGGTTGATGCGGGGATAGACGATTGTCGCGCAGGGCTCGCAGCGCATGGCGCGCTCGCGGACATCCAGCGTCATCGCCGATCCGCAGCGGCCGCAGTACTGATGGTCGCGCTCCCAGGCAAGCAACTGGGATGCGCGCCCGACCAGCGCGAAGAGTCCGTCGTCAACCCGTCCCAACAACTGGTAAAGGCTGCCACGCACGAAGCGCATTGGATCCGGCTCTGCGCCGCTGTCAATCTCCACCGCGAAACACGGTTGACCGTGCCAGTAGCCGAGAAACTGCTCGCGCACAACCACCCAGCCCTGCTGCTGCAGATCGGACCTGGGCATCAGCGGCTCCGCACGCATGTCGCTGACCAGCTGGCCTGCCTGGAAGACCAGGTGCAGGGCCTCCTCGACAGATTGTGGCGCCTGGTTGTGGAATTCGACACTCATGAGGGAAATACCTCCCGCCACAGGGCACGACCGCCACTGCTGCGTTCAATGGCCTGCAGCTGCGCCTCGTGGGCGGCGAGCTCGTCGGCGCTGGCGACAATGACCGGCAGCGGCTTGCGGTCAGCGGGCAGCCGCTGGATACCCTCTCGCTTACCGCCACCCTCCTCGCCCGGACCGCGGTCAGCAAGCTGAAATGTGGTTTGCCCGCCGGTCATCGCCAGATAGACGTCGGCGAGGATCTCGGCGTCCAACAACGCACCGTGCAGGTCGCGTTGGGAATTGTCCACCGTGTAGCGACCGCAGAGCGCATCGAGGTTGTTGCGCTGCCCGGGATGGCGCTTGCGCGCCATCACCAGGGTGTCGGTCACCGTGCACAGCTGCTCCAGGCCGGGATGCTGCTCATCCAGCCGGCGCAGTTCCGCATCGAGAAAGCCGATGTCGAAGGGCGCATTGTGGATGATCAGCTCGGCGCCGCGCACGAACTCGAGAAAGTCAGCGGCTATCTGTGCGAAAACCGGCTTGTCTGCCAGAAACTCGGGCGTGATGCCGTGCACCTCAATGGCGCCCTGGTCAATATCACGCTCGGGGTTGATGTAGCGGTGAAAGTGGTTGCCGGTCAGGCGCCGGTTGACCAGTTCAACGCAGCCCACCTCAATAATTCTGTGTCCCTGGCTCACTTCCAGGCCAGTGGTCTCGGTGTCGAGTACGATCAGTCTCACAGCATGCTTCCATTTGTGCGTGTTTATCGATCAGCGAGGCGCGTTGCAGCGCCTTCGGCGACGTTTTGCAGCTCGTCGATGCCGCGATTGGCGAGCTGGTCAGCAATCTCGTTTTCCTGGTGACCGCTATGTCCCTTTACCCAGTGCCAGTGAATGCGATGACGCTGATTCTGCTCATCCAGTGCCTGCCACAGGTCAACGTTTTTCACCGGCTGCCGGGCGGCGGTTTTCCAGCCCTTTTGTTTCCAGTTCGGCAGCCATTTGGTGATGCCGTCGCGCACGTACACGGAGTCCGTCGTCAAATTGACCTCGCAGGGCTCCTTGAGGGCGCGCAGCGCTTCGATGGCGGCCTGTAATTCCATGCGATTATTGGTCGTATCTCGCGCTCCACCGTACAGGTGACGCTCGCGGCCGGCAAAGCGCAGCAGCGCACCCCAACCGCCGGGCCCGGGATTCCCGCGGCAGGCGCCATCGGTAAAGATATCCACCTGCTTCATGCCGCGTGGTCCCCGCGCGGCGCAGCGGCCGGATTGGGTACCGCCAGCCCGATCAAACGTGCACTGGGCCGTACCCGGCGCACCGGCAAAACACGCCCGCCCACCTGCTTGATGGCGTGCACGAGGTACAGCTCGCCCAGGGGCAGGCTGGCTGCCTCGCTCCACTGGTTGGCGCGCCGAGCATAGCGGGCAAGGCGCCCCTGGCCAATGACCGGCAGTGGATGCAGGTAGCGTAATGACTGTGTTTCCAGCCCCAGCAAGCGCAGCCAGTCGAGCAGTCGATGCGCACTCACGGGCGACAGGCCCTGCCACAGGGGATGCCCCGTATAACCGCGCAGCCGGCGCGCGCCGCAACCGGGCGCGAGCGGGTTGAACCCGAGCAACAGCAACTGCCCGTGGGGAGTCAGTACCCTGTGCAACTCACGTAGCACCTCGTGCGGGCGCTCGGTGAAGTCAAGGCAGTGATGGGCGATAACGACATCGACACTGTCACTCTCTACCGGCAGCTCATCGTGGCGGGCCACCGCGGAAACACCCGCGCCCGGCACCGGCGCCAGGTAGGCGCAATGGCCGATGCGGCTACCGGTGTAGAGCGGCTGTCCCCGGGTCTGGCCGATCTGCAGCAAATGGTAGCCAAAAGCGGTTTCCAGCAGCGGTTCCAGCGCCCTGTTCACGGCAGCGTGCAGGTGGCGGTTTGTTTCCCTGCCATACCAGGATTCCAGTTCGGCCGAAATGTCGCTACACTCGCGCATCAGTTCCCATGGTCGTTGACCGGCTCTCGTTTCATTGAGCGGCCATGTTAATGCATTTGAAGGGGTTTTGAACGTCGTCCATGCTGACAATTGAACCGATACCGGCCTTCAACGACAACTATATCTGGCTGCTGCACGATGGCACCGCGTGTGCCGTGGTTGACCCCGGCGACGCCGAACCCGTGATCAGGGTGCTGCAACAACGCGGGCTGCAGTTGACCACCATTCTTGTCACCCATCACCATTTCGACCACGTCGGTGGCCTGTCCGCACTGCTGGCGTACGCACAGCCCCGTGTTTACGGCCCGGAGAACCCCGCCATTGCCGGCATCACCCACCCTGTCGGTGCAGGGGACTCTCTGGAGGTGCTGGGCAGAACATTCAAGGTCCTGGCTGTTCCGGGCCACACCCTGGATCATATCGCCTACTTCGGCGGTGCCGTCGATGCGTCGCCACCGCTGCTGTTCTGCGGGGACACCCTGTTTGCGGGTGGCTGTGGGCGCATGTTTGAGGGAACTGCACCCGTCATGCACGCCTCACTCAGCGCACTGGCAGCACTGCCTCCAGATACCCGGGTGTACTGCGCGCATGAATACACACAGGCGAATCTGCGCTTTGCCGGCGCAGCCGATCCGGATAATGCCGCGCTTGCTGAACGCACCCGTGGCGTTGCCCGCCAACGGGCGCAGAATGAGCCTACGGTACCTTCGTCAATCGCCGTTGAGCGCGCCACCAATCCGTTTTTGCGCTGTACTGAACCGGCTCTGATTGCCTCACTCAAGCGCCAGGGGAAGTGGCAGGGCGACGCGCCCGAGTCCGTCTTTGCCGCGCTCCGATCGTGGAAAGACGAATTTTGAATATTTACCATAAATTCAAATACTTAAAGAACTTAATTCTAGTTGTTTCTGGGTTGATTCTGATCGCCGGCTGCCAGAACCTGCCCCCGGATGAGCCCACCGAGTCAGCGAGCCCGGCGACGCTATCGGCGACCGCAGTGGCGGCGCGACGCGGCCTTGAGAACCGCAGCGTACGACTGCCCCACACCAACCCGGACGACCTCTGGGGGCGTATTCAGCACGGCATGCAATGGCAGATTCCCGAAAACCCGAGGGTTGCTGATGCGCGTGATTACTACCTGGGCCAGACGGCGGCGCTGCAGCGTGTCCTCGCCGAACGCGGGCAGCTCTATCTGCACTACATTGTGGAAGAGGTGGAACGCCGCGGCATGCCGCTGGAAATCGCCCTGCTGCCTCTGGTAGAAAGCCAGCTGGACCCCTTCGCGGTGTCGTCGCAGCAGGCCGTCGGCCTGTGGCAGATCATACCCAGCACCGGTAAAACGCTGGGCGTCAGCACGGACTGGTGGTTCGATGGGCGCCGGGACCTGCGGGACTCCACCCGTGCAGCGCTGGACTACCTGGAATATCTGCACGCCACGCTCGGCGGCGACTGGCTCAATGCCCTCGCCGCTTACAACGGTGGCGTTGGTCGCGTCACGCGGGCGGTGGCGAGCAACGAGGCCCGGGGGCGGCCGGCAGACTTCTGGTCCCTGCCCCTGCCGGGGGAGACACGCAACTACGTGCCCCGCCTGCTGGCCCTGAGCAGCCTGATCGCAGAGCCCGAGCGCTGGGGGTTGGAGCTGCCGCCGCTGCAGAACCGCCCCGCTTTCGTAGCTGTGCCCACCGGCGGCCAGCTGGAGCTGGCACGCGCTGCCCAGTTGGCAGGCGTACCCAAGGCCAGCCTGCACGCGCTCAACCCCGGGCACCTGCGCTGGGCGACGGCACCGCAGGCAGAGGAGTTGTTGCTGCCACCTGATCGGGCAACCGCATTCCAGCAACAGCTGGCACAGCTGGGGAAGGATGAGCGTGTACAGTGGGCCCACTACCGGGTACGCAGGGGCGATACCCTCAGCCGCATCGCACGACTCTATGGCACCCGCGTGGACCTGTTGCGCGAAGCCAACAACCTGCACAGCAATTTCATTCGCGAGGGCGCGATGCTCATGATTCCGCGCAGTGACGACGCCACCTTGAGCATTGCCAGTCGCGCGGGCACCAAAATGCCCACCGTGAAGGATTACAAAGTGCGGCCCGGTGACTCGCTGTACCGGATCGCCGGCCGCTTCAAGGTCCGGGTTGAAGACATTCTCGCCTGGAATTCCCTGAATGCACGCTCACCGATTTTCCCGGGGCAGCAACTGACAATCTATGTCGGGGGCGGCTGACCCTCCAGGACCCGGCGCAGTTGCAGTCTGCCAATCTGCGCTGGGCGACTACGTACTGCAACGCTATCCCGCGCGTCGCAATGAGCAACTGCGCGCGTGGACGGGGGCAGACCTGCTGCTGCTGGACGCAGTGGCGGCCCTGCCATCACGGCCCGCGGCGGCTCTCGTGGTCAACGATGAGCACGGTGCCCTCTGCACCGCCCTGTCCGGCTGCGACATCGCCACAACCCTGTGGACCGACTCCGCGCTGTCCGCCCGCGCCAGCACGCTGAACGCGGCGCACAACGGTTTGGCGCCGCCTGAACTTGTCTGGAGCACGCAGCAACCCCAGGGGAGCCCCCAGCTGGTGCTGCTGCGCATTCCCAAGCAAAAGGCCTTGCTGGAGCAGCAGCTGGCAAGCCTGGCCCGCGCACTGCAGCCGGGTTCGCTACTCCTCGCTGCCGCCATGGACAAGCACAGGCCTGTAGGCCTGGAGCGGGAACTCGCGTACTGGATAGGCCCGACGGTGCGCGAGCGTGGCCGTCTCAAGGCACATCTCTGGCGCACGCAGGGCGGCATGCAGACAGTGCCTGAAGCGCCAGCGCCCGGCGTGGAATATGCCTCTGAGGCGCTGGGTATGACGCTGTATTCGGAGGCCAACGTTTTCAGCCGGGACGGCCTTGATATCGGCACACGGTTTCTTCTCGACCAGCTGTCACGGCTGCGCCCGGTTTCTCGCGCCGTCGACCTCGCCTGCGGCAACGGCGTTATAGGCCTGGCTGCGCTCGAGGCCGGGCTGGCAACTGAGATGTGGTTTTGCGACGAATCCGCCCAGGCCATTGCATCGGCGCGGGTCAATGCCGGTCGCTTGTTGAAAACCGCCACCCACAGCGCCAGGTTCCTGCACGGCGACGGCCTGCTGGACTGGTCGGGGCCAGCACCGGAACTCGTGCTGTGCAACCCGCCTTTCCACATCCAGCACACCGTAGACGACTTCGTTGGACGCCGCCTGATACAGCAGGCAGCGCACACACTGGCGCCGGGCGGTGCCCTGTGTATGGTGGCCAACCGGCACCTGGACTATCGCGCCGCTTTACGCCAGGGGTTCCGGCACTGGCAGGTGCTGGCGGAGAACCGCAAATTCCGCGTTTACCTTGCCGAGCGCTGAGCGGGGTATGATTTTTTGGACGACCGTCGGGTCGTTGCGCGGCGGCAGCCAGCCCCGCTGCTGTCGGCACCCGCATCTTGCTAGAGTGCCTCATGACAATAAGATCCCCTACGGAGTCTCCCTGTGAAGTTTGTCCTCTCCACATCGTTCAGCACGGTTTCCCACCTGACACACATCGCACCTGTGGCGGATGACTATGGCTGGGAAGCCATGTCCTTCTCGGACCACGTGGTTCACCCGGAACAGATCAGCCAGCCCTACCCCTACACCGAGGACGGAAGTCGCCGCTGGGGCGCGTTTACCGACTGGCCCGACCCTTGGGTGGTGATCGGTGCGCTGGCCACCATCACCAAACGCCTGCGCTTTACCACCAACATTTTCGTGCTGCCGATGCGCAACCCGTTCCTGGTGGCCAAGGCGATCAGCACGGCAGCTATCGTGTCCGATAATCGGGTAACGCCGGCCTTCGGTGTCGGCTGGTCCGCGGATGAGTTCGCGCTCATGCAGCAGGATTTCAAAACCCGCGGCAAGCGCACCGACGAGATGCTGGAAATCATGCGTCTGCTCTGGACGGGTGAAATGGTGGAATACCACGGCCAGTACTACGATTTTGACCGACTGGAAATGAATCCCGCGCCCAGCGCGCGTATCCCTTTCTGGATCGGCGGTATATCCGACCCGGCGATGCGCCGGGCCGCGCGCCTCGCAGACGGCTGGGTCACCGACCTGCAGCCCTCAAGCGAGATCATCGAGAGCATTGGGCGTATTCATCAATGGCGCAAAGAATACGGGCGTGAGAATGAGCCCTTTGAGGTTATGGCGACGCCCAATGACGCCTGGGACGCCGACGGCTACCGGCGCCTTGAGGATGCCGGTGTCACCCACATCCTCACCATGCCCTGGATGTTCTATCACGGGGAGACGGAAGATCTCGCGCTGAAGATTGACGGCGTCAAGCGCTATGCTGACGAGGTTATCGCCCCACTATCCTGACCGCGCCCGGGCACTTTCTGTTCAAAGCCGCGACGCTGCTATAGAATGCTGCGCCTCAGCGGCCCGCGTCCGTGCGTCCGCCAGAAGCCAGTCACCAGGTAACTACGTCATGAGCCATACGGAAGTCTACAACGTCAATGTCGCGTCGCAGGACGTGCTGATCACGCCTGCCAAGTTGAAACAGGCACTGCCAATGAGCCCCGCGGCACGCGCGCAGGTTGCCGGCAGCCGTGAAGTCATCGAGAACATTCTCGACCGCAAGGATCACCGGCTGTTCGTTGTTGTGGGCCCCTGCTCTATCCACGATGTCGAGGCAGCCATGGACTACGCAGGTCGCCTCAAGGCACTCGCGGATGAACTGCAGGACACGCTGTACATCGTGATGCGTGTGTACTTCGAGAAGCCGCGCACCACGGTGGGCTGGAAGGGGCTGGTTAACGACCCCTACCTGGACGATTCTTTCAAGATCGAAGAGGGTTTGCACCTCGGTCGCAAGCTGCTGCTGGATATTCTGGAACTGGGCCTGCCCACGGCCACCGAGGCACTGGACCCTATATCACCCCAGTACCTGCAGGATCTGATCAGCTGGTCGGCAATTGGCGCACGCACCACGGAGTCACAGACGCACCGGGAAATGGCCAGCGGCCTGTCTTCCGCCGTGGGTTTCAAGAACGGCACGGACGGCGGCCTGACGGTGGCCAGCAATGCGCTGAATTCAGTCGCCAAACCGCACCGCTTTCTCGGTATCAATGGCGACGGCGAGGTGGCCGTGATCACGACGCGTGGCAACCGCTACGGCCATATCGTTCTGCGCGGCGGCAGCAACGGCCCCAACTACGACTCGGTGCACATCAAACTTTGCGAAGAGGCCCTGCAGAAGGCAGGCGTGCCACTGAATATCATGGTGGATTGCAGCCACGCCAATTCCAACAAGCAGCCGGAACTACAGCCCCTCGTGGTGGAAAACGTCGGCAACCAGATTCTGGAAGGCAATCGCTCGATTGTCGGGCTGATGATCGAAAGTCACCTCAACCCGGGCAGCCAGTCTATCCCTGAGAAGCTCGAGGACCTGCAGTACGGCGTGTCTATTACCGACGGCTGCATCGGCTGGGAGGATACCGAGGCCTGCCTGCGTAAATTGCACGCCGCCCTGCGTGATGCCCTGCCTCGACGCCTTGAAAAGGCCTGAACGCGGGGCTGGGCGGCGGCGCTGATCAGTAGTAGGCGTTGCTGCGGTCGGAGTGGTCGGTAGTGTCGCGTACCCCGCGAAGCTCCGGAAGCTGCTCCAGAAGCGTCTTTTCCACGCCGCCCTTGAGGGTCTGGTCCACCATGCCGCAGCCCTGGCAGCCGCCACCGAACTTGAGGATTGCGTAGGTGTCCGGTGTCAACTCAACCAGGCTGACTTCCCCACCGTGGGCAGCAAGGGCCGGGTTCACCTCGTTGTAGAGGATGTAATTGATCCTGTCCTCCAGGGGGCTGTTTTCATCCACACGCGGAAGTTTGGCATTGGGCGCCTTGATCGTGAGCTGGCCGCCCATGCGGTCCTTGGCATAGTCGACCAGGGCGTCTTCCAGGAAAGGTAGGCTGCGGGCATCGAACCAGGCGGTAATGGCGCCGAAGTCGCGCTTTTCATCACCTTCGACGATGTCGCTCTCACGGCAGTAGGCGATGCAGGTTTCCGCCTTGGGGGTTCCGGGCTGATTGATGAATACCCGCACACCCAGGGCGTCTTCCTGCTTGGCGAGCAGCTCCGCCAGATATCCCTGCGCTGATTCCGTGATGGTAACCATGGCCCTCTTCCATTCCGAGTAAATTGGTCAAGTATTCTAGCAAAGATCCCGGGGACAGTGCGAGCGGAAATCCCACAGCCCACGCGAGCAGCAATATCTGTTAAGATTGCGGGCTTTTTACAGGCCGGTCGCTGCTGCACCGGTGTCTCGACAAACAGGTACAGACATGGCTCCGGATATCCACTCAGACCACCCACTTGCTGCGGCCCTGCGCGAGCGCATCCTGATCCTGGATGGCGCCATGGGGACCATGCTGCAGGCGGAGGGTCTGGAGGAAGCGGACTACCGCGGCGACCGCTTTGCCGATCACCCGGGTGACCTGAAAGGCAATAACGATCTGCTGTGTCTCACGCAGCCAGCCATCATCGCGCGCATTCAGAAGCGCTACCTCGAGGCGGGCGCCGATATCATTGGTACCAACACCTTCAACAGCACCCGCGTGGCGCAGGGAGACTACGACCTCTCGGAACTGGCGGCAGAGTTAAATCTTGCCGGAGCACGAATCGCGCGGCAGGTTGCGGACGAAATGACCGCCCGCGACCCCTCACGGCCACGTTTTGTTGCCGGCATACTGGGGCCGACCCCCCGCACTGCCTCCATATCCCCGGATGTGAACAACCCGGGCGCGCGCAACATTCGCTTTGATGACCTGGTAGCTGACTACAGCGAGGCCGCCCGTGCCCTCATTGAGGGTGGTGTCGACCTGATAATGATCGAGACGATTTTCGACACACTGAATGCCAAGGCCGCCATCTTCGCCGTCCAGGGTGTGTTTGCCGAACGGGGCCAGAGCCTGCCCCTGATGATCTCCGTGACATTTCCGGATACCAGTGGCCGTGTGCTGTCCGGGCAAAGCCCGGAGGCGTTCTGGAACGCCATCGCCCACGCCCGCCCACTCATCGTGGGCAGCAACTGTGGGCGCCGCTTTAAGGAAATCCGGCCGTTTCTTGAGGAGCTGTCCTCGGTCGCCGAATGCTACTTCAGTGCCCACCTGAACGCCGGGCTGCCCAATGCCTTTGGCGAATACGATGAATCGCCGGAGGATATGTACGCGGATTTTCGCGGCTTCGCCCAGCGCGGCTTTCTCAACCTGGCGGGGGGCTGTTGCGGCACCACGCCCCACCACATCGAAGCTATTGCACGGGCGGTGCAGGACGTGCCGCCGCGCCCGCTACCCCAGCGTCCCCCTGCCTGTCGGCTGTCGGGCCTGGAGCCCTTCAATATCGACGCCAACAGCCTCTTCGTCAACGTGGGTGAACGCTGCAACGTTACCGGCTCCGCCGCGTTCAAGCGCCTCATTTTATCCGGGGACTACGAAGCGGCGCTGGCCGTGGCGCGTACCCAGGTGGAAGACGGCGCGCAGATTATCGACATCAACATGGACGAGGGCATGCTCGATGCCGAGCAGGCCATGGTGACCTTTCTGGACCTGGTCGCCTCAGAGCCGGACATCTCCCGCGTGCCGATCATGGTCGACTCCTCCAAATGGTCGGTCATCGAAGCCGGGCTCAAATGCATTCAGGGCAAACCGGTCGTCAACTCCATCAGCCTGAAGGCTGGCGAGGCGGAGTTCATTGAACAGGCTACGCTCTGCAAACGTTACGGTGCGGCCGTGGTGGTCATGGCCTTTGACGAGGACGGCCAGGCTGACAGCCTTGAGCGCCGCAAGGCGATTTGCCAGCGCTCCTGGGACCTGCTGGTCGACCGGGTCGGATTCAATCCCAACGATATCATTTTCGATCCGAATATCTTTGCCGTCGCCACGGGTATCGAAGAGCACAACAACTATGCCGTGGAGTTCATCGAAGCCACGCGCTATATCCACGAGCACCTGCCCGGAGCGTTGATCTCCGGGGGTGTGTCAAACGTGTCCTTCTCATTCCGCGGCAACAATGTGGTCCGCGAAGCCATTCACTCGGTGTTCCTCTACCACGCCATACGTGCCGGGATGAACATGGGTATTGTCAATGCGGGGCAGCTTGCCGTGTACGACGAGCTGCCCGCCGAGCTCCGCGACGCCGTTGAGGACGTCATCCTCAATCGCAACGAAAACGCCACAGAGCGGCTGCTGGAACTCGCCGAGATCTACCGTGACAGCGGCAGTGGCAGTGCGCGGGTCGAAGACCTCAGCTGGCGGGATGCCCCGGTAGCGAAACGTATCGAGCACGCATTGGTCAAAGGTATCAACACCTGGATCGTAGAGGACGCCGAGGAAGCCCGGCACGCCTTCGAGCGGCCGATCGAGGTGATTGAAGGCCCCTTGATGGACGGTATGAACGTAGTCGGAGACCTCTTCGGCGACGGCAAGATGTTTCTGCCACAGGTGGTCAAGAGCGCCCGCGTCATGAAACAGGCAGTGGCCTACCTGCAACCCTACATCGAGGCGGAAAAAACCGAGGCCACGCAGACCAACGGCAAGATTCTCATGGCTACGGTCAAAGGGGATGTGCATGACATCGGCAAGAACATCGTCGGTGTGGTGCTCCAGTGCAATAACTTTGAGGTGATCGACCTTGGCGTCATGGTGCACTGCGAAAAGATTCTCCAGGTCGCCCGTGAAGAGCAGGTGGATATCATCGGCCTGTCAGGCCTGATCACACCGTCGCTGGATGAGATGGTACACGTGGCCAGCGAGATGCAGCGGCAGGACTTTCACGTGCCGTTGATGATTGGCGGCGCGACCACATCGAAAGCGCACACCGCGGTGAAGATCGAGCCACGCTACAGCAATGACGCCGTGGTCTATGTACCTGACGCCTCCCGCAGCGTCTCCGTTGCCACGGCCCTGCTGGGGCGCGGTAAAGCGCAATTCATTGCCGAGCGGCGCGATGAGTACGCCCAGGTGCGTGAGCGGGTCGCCAACCGCCAGCCACGCACCCGCCAACTCGCATACGAAGAAGCCGTTGCCCGTGCACCGGCGCTGGACTGGGACAACTACACTCCGCCCCGCCCCAGCTTTCTGGGCACGCGGATACTGGAGGACTTCCCGCTGGAGAAACTGGTCGAGACCATCGACTGGACACCGTTCTTCATTTCCTGGGAGCTGGCGGGCAAGTACCCCCGCATTCTCGAGGACGAGGTTGTCGGCGAGCAGGCCCGCGCACTGTTTGCCGACGCCCAGGCGATGCTGGACAAGCTCATCAGCGAGAAACTGATCACCGCCAGCGCGACCCTCGGATTCTGGCCCGCCAATCGCAACGGTAGCGATGATATCGACCTGTTTACCGATGAGAGCCGCAGCGAGGTTCTTGCCACCCTGCACCACCTGCGCCAGCAAATGGACAAGCCCAATGGGGAGCCAAACCTGTGCCTGGCCGATTACGTCGCACCCCCGGGTGCAGCAGCGGACTATGTCGGGGCCTTTTGCGTCACGACCGGGCACGGCGTCGATGCGCTGTCGGAGCAATACCTGGCGGAGCACGACGATTACAACAGCATCCTGCTGAAATCACTCGCTGATCGGCTGGCTGAGTCCTTTGCCGAATACCTGCACCGCTGGGTGCGCACCGAACTGTGGGGCTATGCGCCCGAGGAAGCTCTGAGCAACGAGGATCTGGTGCGTGAGCGCTACCGTGGAATCCGGCCTGCCCCCGGCTACCCCGCGTGCCCGGACCACACTGAGAAAGCGACCCTGTTCGAATTGCTGCAAGCTCCGGCAACCTGTGGTGTAACCTTGTCAGACAACTACGCAATGTCACCGGCGTCCGCGGTCAGCGGTTTCTATTTTGCACACCCCGAGGCGCGCTATTTCGCGGTTGGCAAGATCGGTCGCGACCAGGTCAACAGTGTGGCGCGCCGCAAGGGAATGAGCGTGGATGAGGTGGAACGGTGGCTGGCACCGGTGCTGGATTACTGACCCTGTGCACAAAATCACATCAACCCTGAGTAAGGAGTCGACAACCATGTCTGAGCCGGCTGAGACACGGCAAGCAACCCCGGGCGAAACCCAAGACAAGCCCCCCCTGCGTCCCTGGCAGGTGATCAGCAGCGTGTTTGCCGCTGGACTGGGGGTACAGAGTAGTCGCAACAGGGAGAGGGATTTCAGTCAGGGCCGGATCGGCGTGTTTATCGCCGCCGGCCTGATATTCACGATTCTGTTTATTATTGCCGTGGTAGCTGTGGTGCAGATCGTAATCAGCAGTGCCGGCTAACCCGGCATGGCGGCAAGCCACAGGTACAGTGCAAACACCACGATGCTGATGATGGCCGTGGCGGCGATGGCGTCTGCCACCCCGTCATTCTGGTTCGTGGATCCGGACATAGGTAGCGCTCCTGAGAAGTCATGGTTACCGGCCAGGCCGGGGTCTGGCGACCGCGATTATAGCAGGAAACCCCGCCTTTCCAACGGATTCAGGCCCGCCGCCGGTGCCGCCGCGGGCGTGCCCCGCGGGCCGCGATTCACGTTCTAAACTTATAAAAAATCAGCATAATTCGGCGCAGCGCTTTCTGGTAAGGTAGCGCCTCGCAAATCTGGCGGCAGGTGACAGGGCCCATCGATGTATATTTACGACCAGTACGATCAACGCATTGTCGACGAGCGCGTGGCGCAGTTCAGGGACCAGACCCGGCGCTATCTGGCGGGTGAATTGAGCGATGCGGAGTTTCTGCCGCTGCGCCTGCAGAACGGTCTCTACGTGCAGCGCCTGGCACCCATGCTGCGCATCGCCGTGCCCTACGGGCTGCTGAGCAGCGCCCAGGTACGCAAGCTGGCACACATTACGCGCCACTACGACAAGGGCTACGCCCACGTCAGTACGCGCCAGAATATCCAGCTCAACTGGCCGGTCCTCGAGGAGGTGCCCGACATTCTGGCGGAGCTGGCCAGTGTGCAGATGCACGCGATACAGACCAGCGGTAACTGCATTCGAAACACCACCACAGATCAGTTCGCCGGCGTCGCAGCGGATGAACGGGAGGATCCCCGCCCCTGGTGCGAGATCATTCGCCAATGGTCAACCCTGCACCCTGAATTCGCCTTCCTGCCGCGCAAATTCAAGATCGCGGTGTGTGCCAGCGAACAGGATCGCGCCGCGATCCACGCCCACGATATCGGCGTCGAGCTGCTGCCCAACGCAGCGGGCGAGCTGGGCTTCAAGGTGCTCGTGGGCGGCGGCCTTGGGCGCACCCCGGTGATCGGCTCGGTGGTCTGCGAATGGCTGGAAAAACGCCACCTGCTCACCTACCTGGAGGCCATCCTGCGGGTCTACAACCAGCACGGTCGGCGCGACAACAAATACAAGGCCCGCATCAAGATACTGGTGAAGGCCATGGGCGTTGAGGCTTTCCGCGACGCCGTTGAGGCCGAGTGGGCGCAACTCAGGGATGGCCCCAGCACGCTGACAGAGGACGAGGTGGCGCGCGCAAAGTCATTCTTCACCAGCCCACCCTATGCGGACATCGACGGCAAAGACGCCGGGGAAGCACTGGCCGCGCGTGCCGCCGCCGACCCCATTTTTGGCAACTGGCTCACCCGCAACACCCACCCGCACCGCGTACCCGGGTATCGCGCCGTGACCATTTCCCTGAAGGCAACGGGGATTGCCCCGGGGGACATCACGGACCGTCAGCTGGACCTGCTGGCGGATCTTGCCGACAGTTACAGCTTTGGCGAGCTGCGCACCACCCATCAACAGAATATGGTGCTGGCTGACGTTGAGGAAACCGCCCTCTACAGTCTCTGGCAGCGCCTGCAGAAGGCCGGTTTGGCAACCGCCAATATCGGCTACCTGACGGATCTCATCTGCTGTCCCGGGGGCGACTACTGCTCCCTGGCCAACGCCAAATCCATCCCTGTGGCGGAAGCGATCCAGGCGCGGTTCGAAGATCTCGACTACCTCTACGACCTGGGCCCGCTGGAACTCAACATCAGCGGCTGCATGAACGCCTGTGGCCATCACCACATCGGGCACATCGGCATCCTCGGCGTCGACAAGAAAGGCGCCGAGTTCTATCAGGTCAGCCTGGGCGGCAGCCAGTCCAAGGATGCCGCAATTGGCAAGATTCTCGGCCCGTCATTCAGCCAGGATGCCATCCCCGACGTTGTGGAAAACCTGCTCGCGACCTTTGTTTCCCTGCGGCAGGGCGATGAAACCTTCCTGCAGACCTACAACCGGGTCGGGATTGAGCCATTCAAGGAGCGCGTCTATGCCAAAGCTGATTAAACAGGACACCATCTGCAGCGACGATTGGCTGGCGGCGGATGCAGCGTCAGATCAGGTGGCGCAACACCACTTCCCTACCCTGCCGCAGTGGCGGGCAGCCACAGGGCGCACACTGCGTACCGTGCAGCTGCAACCCGGGGACGTTGTCGCGGAGCTTGCCGACGCGCTGGACACACTGGATATCATTGCCGTGGACTTCCCGGTATTGACCGATGGCCGCGGATTTTCCTACGCGCGTGACCTGCGGGAACGTGGCTATCGGGGAGAGTTGCGCGCTACCGGCCATTTTATGCCCGACCAGGTGCATTACCTCCGCCGCTGCGGCTTCGATGCCTTCCAGCCCGCTGATGACTCGCGCATTGAGGAGTACCTGCGGCAGTCACGGGTGTTCTCCGAGCAATACCAGGCGAGTGTTGACCAGCCGCTACCGCTGTTCCGTCGTCGCGAGGCCCAGGCCGGCTAGAGCATGCTCTCGGGCACAATGAACGACAGCGTGCCCACCACGAAGCGCTGCCACCAGCTGGTTTTCGGCTCATGCGCCAGGGGCTCGCTGCCGGGCAGCGCCGGGTCCAGCCAACGCAGGTCGCCGTCATCGTCGAGCACAACCGCATAGGCGTTCTGCGCCACCACACGTTCAAAGGCCTCGCGCATCTGTGCCGCCAGCGACGCATTGTCGATAATGATCCCCATTTCGGTGTTCAGGGCGACTGATCTGGGGTCCAGGTTAAAGGAGCCGACAAACAGGTGTTCCGCATCGGCTCCCAGCGTTTTGGCGTGCAGGCTGGCGGCTGAAGACCCGGTCCAGCGTTTGTTCCTTTCCTGCTCTCCGGGCTCCGGCTTGAACTCGAACAGCGCCACGCCGGCCTCCAACAGGGCCTTGCGATAGCGCATATACCCCGCGTGAACCAGGCCGACATCGTTTGCCGCCAGGGAGTTGGTCAGGATGCGTACGTCGATATCACGCTGTTCCAGGTCGGCGAGAAAGCCGACCAGCGCAGCGCCGGGGACGAAATACGGCGACACGATGAGCACTTCCCGGGTCGCGCCCTGCAGCATCGGGACCAGCTGGGGCGCAAGGTGGGTCTCCGCGTTCACCTCGCGATTCAGGGGCTTGTTCGGATCATCGAAGATGACCGTGGCCGCTCCCCAGACAAACTGCAGCTGATCCAGCTGCAATTGCTCCAGCCAGGGCGACGCCTGAATGGCCCTGACATAGTCGGAGCCCATCGCCGTACGAGCCACCGCTTCGAACGCCTCGCGCGCAGCCGGGAGCCGCTCAGCGTCGATATCGTCCTCGCGCGCAAACGCCGCCATGGGGTAAACCACATCACTGTTCCAGTATTGGTCAAACATGGCGGACACCGCGCCCACAACCGGTCCTATTGCGAGCACATCGAGATCGGAAAAGGCCGTGTGCGCCTGCGCATTGAAGTACTCATTGCCGATATTGCGCCCGCCCACCACGGTCAGCAGATTGTCGGCCGTGAGGGACTTGTTGTGCATTCGGTGATTCAGTCGGGACAGGTCTGAGGCGAAACCGAGACCGCGGTTGCCGCGGTAGGCAAACGGGTTATACACCCGGACCTCGATATTCGGATGGGTGTCGAACTGGCTGAGAAAGGTGTCCTTGCCGGCGGTATCCAGGTCATCCAGCAGCAACCTGACGCGCACACCGCGATCGGCGGCCCGCAACAATTCACCGGCCAGCAGTTGCCCGCTGGTATCGTCGTGCCAGATGTAATACTGCACATCGAGGCTGCGCTCGGCGGCGCGAATGAGTCCCACGCGCGCAACAAAAGCACGCATACCCTCGGCGAGAGGAATGAAGCCGGAAAGCCCATCGCTGTCCGGAGCCTGCCACTGGGCAGACAATCGGGCCAGCCTTGTATCGCCGGTATCCGTAATCGTGTGGCTCACCGGCTTGGCGTAGCTGTCTGGCGCCGGCAGGCTCGCGCAGCCGGCCAGCGACAGCAGCAAGGTGAAAAGCACGAGACGCCGCCAGTGCTGTCGGGGGACGCGTGTACTATGAGAACTCAGCATTCGGTGCTGCATGCACTCAGGCTCCGGAGGCGACGGACAGGCCCTTGATTGTAACGGCCCAGCCGGCGTGTGCAATGGCCGCGGGCGGGAGACGCAAGCCCCTGCCGCGGCGGCTCTCAGGACAGCCGCTGTTTGAAATCCTCGTAGTCGAACTGGCGCACGATCTCCAGCGCATCCGTTGACGAGTTCCACAGGGCAATCGCAGGCAACCGGGTACCGTTGAAGGTTGAAGTCTTGACCATCGTGTAGTGGGCCATATCCTTGAACACCACGCGCTGCCCTATCTGCAGCGGTGTGGGGAAGCTGTAGTCGCCGATCACATCCCCGGCGAGGCAGGTCAGCCCACCCAGACGGTAGCTGTGGGGCAGAACCCCCGGCGCCTCCGCACCCATGACTTCGGCCCGATAGGGCATTTCCAGTGTATCCGGCATATGACAGGTCGCCGAGCAGTCCAGAATCGCCTGATCCATGGCGTTCCAGGTCAGGTCCAGCACTTCACTCACCAGCACGCCACTGCCGATGGCGACGGCCTCACCGGGCTCAAGATACACCTGCACCGCGTGGCGCACCGCGAAATCGCGAATACAGCGAATCAGGTCGTCGACCTGATAGTCGGGCCGCGTGATGTGGTGGCCACCGCCGAAGTTGACCCACTCCATGCGCGGCAGCAAATCGCCGAACCGGGCCTCTACAGCTTCCAGGGTACGCGCCAGCGGCGGGAAGTCGTGTTCGCACAGGGTATGAAAATGCAGGCCGCTGATGCCCTCCAGGCTGTCGACATCCAGCTGCGAGCGCAGAATACCCAGGCGCGAACCCGGTGCGCAGGGGTCATAAATCGGCACATCGCCCTCGGAATGCTCCGGGTTGATGCGCAGCCCGAAGCGCAGCGTAGGCCGACGCCGCTGCGCCTCAAGGCACAGTGGCCTGAAGCGCAGCCATTGCGCGCAGCTGTTGAACACCACGTGGTGGGCGATATCCAGGATCTGCCGCAGATCCGCTTCGTGGTAGCCGGCGCCAAACACATGGACTTCACCGCCGTAGTGTTCATGACCCAGGCGCGCCTCGTGCAGTCCGCTGGCGCAGCTGCCGCTGAGATAGCGGGCCGTGAGCTCTCCCAGTCGCCAGCAGGAAAAGGCCTTCAGCGCTGCCAGCACCTTGGCACCGCTGGCGTCAGCCACGTGCTTGAGGATGGCGAGATTGCGCTCAATCGCCACCTCATCAATCACGTAGCAGGGGGACGGGAGCCGTGCCAGGTCCAGTTTGCTGAAGTCGGTGAATTGCAGTATCTGCACGTTACAGGTCCCGACCCGTCACCACATCCAGCCGGAACCCTGGATCCAGTTCCACCACTTGCCAGGGCAGGCCGTAGAGGTTCATGTCCGACATGAACTGGTCCGGGTCGCGCTGTTCGACATTCCAGACGCCCGGTTCACGCCAGTGACCCTCGAGAATCATCTTTGCACCGATAACGGCAGGCACACCGGTCGTGTAGGAAATGGCCTGGGACTGGACCTCGCGATAGCAGGCTTCGTGGTCGCAGATGTTGTACAGGTACATGACGCGCTCCTTGCCATCCTTGGTACCACGCACGATGCAGCCGATGCAGGTCTTGCCCTTGGTACGTGGCCCCAGGGTCGACGGGTCAGGCAACAGCGATGCCAGAAACTGTATCGGGATGATCTGCTGCCCCTGGAATTCCACAGGCTGTATACCCGTCATACCGACATTTTCCAGCACTTCAAGGTGCTTCAGGTAGTTCTCCGAGAAACTCATCCAGAACTGGGCGCGCTTCAGCCCGGGAAAGTGCTTGCTCAGGGACTCCAGTTCTTCATGGTACATACGGTAGATATTGAAGCTGCCAACCCCATCGGGGCACTCGAAGCGGGCCTGCTTGGACATCGGCGGCGTGGTGACAAACGCACCATTTTCCCAGTGGCGACATTCAGCACTGACTTCGCGGATATTGATTTCCGGATTGAAGTTGGTGGCAAACGGATAGCCGTGATCCCCCCCGTTGACATCGATGATGTCCAACTCGTGAATCTCGTCGAAGTAATGCTTTGCCAGATAGGCCGTGAATATATTGGTCGCGCCCGGATCAAAACCGCTGCCCAGAATGGCGGTCAGGCCCGCATCGCGAAACCGGTCCTGGTAGGCCCACTGCCAGTGATACTCGAACCTGGCCGTATCCGGTGGCTCGTAATTGGCGGTGTCGAGGTAGTGGACACCGGCAGCAAGGCAGGCATCCATGATGCTCAGGTCCTGATACGGCAACGCAACGTTGATCACCAACTCGGGCTGCTCGCGCTGCAAGAGCGCAGTCAGTTCGGCCACGTTGTCGGCATCCACCTGAGCAGTACGAATCGGGCGCTCGATCTGGGCGGCAATCGCCTTGCACTTCGCTTCCGTGCGGCTGGCCAGCAGGATATCGGTGAAGACAGTGGGCAACTGGGCACATTTGTGGGCGACAACCGCGCCCACGCCCCCTGCACCAATGATAATGACTTTGGACATAACCGTGCTCCTGTATGACTGACGGGTTCAGTGATGCTCGAAATACGTATAGCCCTGCAGGCTTTCCCGGAACGCACGCAGGATCTCCTGGCGCTCCGCCACCGAGATGCGCCCGCTGCGAACCGCACTTTCGGCGACCTGGCGGAACTGTTCCTGCATATGCTTGGGCTCGTACTCTACATAGCTCAGCACGTCGGAAATACTGTCACCGTGGAACTCGCGGGCAAAGTCGAAACTGCCATCCGGGTTGATCGTGACATTCACCACGTTGGTATCGCCAAACAGATTGTGCAGGTCGCCGAGGGTCTCCTGGTAGGCGCCCACCAGGAAAACGCCGAGAATGTAATCCTCGTCTTCGCGCAGTGGGTGCAGCGGCAGGGTTTTGGAGGTACCTGCGGGCAACGAGAAATTATCGATCTTGCCGTCGCAATCACAGGTCAGGTCAGCGAGCATCGCTTCACGACTGGGCGACTCCTGCAGCCGATGCAGCGGCATGATCGGGAACAGCTGGTCGATAGCCCAGATGTCCGGCAGGGACTGAAACAGGCTGAAATTCCCGTAGTAGATGTCCGACAGGACTTCACTCAGGTTTTCCAGCTCGGGCGGCACCCGGGCCACGCCGGGCAGAATCTGGGCGATGCGCTGCAACACAGCCAGGCAGATATCCTCTGCCATGGCGCGTTCACGCAGGCTGGCCTGACCGTGATTGAACATGTCCCGCACTTCATCACGGTAAAACAAGGCGTCGTTATAGCACTCCTGGAAATTTGCATCGCTCACCACCCGCAACACTTCCTGAATGTGTTTCAGCGGCTCGACGCAATCGGCGCCGATGGTTGCAGGCAGGTCCATCGGCTCGCAACTGCGCACATCCAGCACATTGAACAGCAACAACGACGAATAGGCGACGGTGGCGCGCCCGGACTCGGAAATGATCACCGGATGCGGTATCTCCAGAGGGTCGAAGGTCTCGCGAATACTCTCCACAATATTCACGCAGTATTCTTCCAGCTGATAGTTCATGCTGTGCGTACTGTTGGTGCGCGCGCCTTCATAGTCCACCGCGAGACCGCCGCCCAGGTCGAGGTAGCCCATGGCTGCCCCCTCCTCTACCAGCCCCGCATAGTATCGACAGGCCTCCAGAACACCGTTGCGCACATTGCGAATGTTCGGCACCTGGGATCCGAGGTGACAGTGCAGCATCTGCAGGCAGTGCAGCATACCCGCGGCACGAAGCTCATCGACAACTGCGATCAGCGCAGCGGTGGACAGGCCGAAAATCGAGCGGTCGCCGCTATCCTGGCTCCAGTGTCCATCAACCTTGACGGAGCTCTTCATGCGCACGCCGATCAGTGGCTCAACGCCGAGTACCCGGCTGCGCTCGATGATCATGCGCAGCTCGCTCAGCGATTCGAGGACGAAAAAGCAGGGATAGCCCATGCGACGTGCGTACAGACCGAGATCGATAAACTCGGAGTCCTTGTAGCCGTTGCAGACCACCAGGCTTTCGGTGTCCCGCAGCTGGCTCAGGGCGATGGTCAGCTCCGCCTTGCTGCCGGCCTCGAAGCCGTGATGGTAGCGGCTGCCGTAATTGGCAATTTCTTCAATGACATGACACTGCTGATTGACCTTGATCGGGAACACACCGCGGTAGACGTTGTTGTAGCCACCGCTGGCGATGGCGTCGGCAAACGCCTCGTTGAGCACCTTGATTCGGTGATCCAGCACGTTTCGGATGCGCAGCACCGCCGGCATTTCCAGATTGCGCGCGCGCATGCCGGCAACGATATCCATGAGGGAAACGGTGGTGTCTGCGTCACCGGTAGTGACCGTGACCTGCGCCTCGCCACTGTCGGAGATACTGTAGTAGCCTGCGCCCCAGGCATTGATACCGTAGAGTTCCGCACTGTCGGCGGCACTCCAGTCCTGCTCGGGCTGTGCTGAATCGGTCATGGTCCTCCTGGGCTCCTGTCGGGGTGCACGCGGAGGTGTGGACTCCTCAGGTGCAACGATTGGGCAAAAACAGCATAAGGTACAAGGGTAGTGAAAACGGCGCCGATTCTAAGGCGCTGCGAAGCAAACGCAAGGGGAATTTGCCGCCGGATCCACTAAGGACAGCCTAACAGGCCAAGGCGGTGTTTTGGTAGTTTTCAACCTGCCATCAGGGCGACCGTGACAGTAGACCGCGAGACACACTATATTGGGCGCAATTGTGGAAGTCAGCCAACATGTCCCCACCTGAACAAGTCACCGCCAGAAGCGAGACTGCACTGCAGATTGAAACGGCACGCCCGGACGATCTCGACGCCCTTCTGCAGATTGAGCACGACTGCTTTCGTACCGACCGTCTGTCGCGGCGCAGTTTCAAGCGCTGGTTGCGCCGCCCGGACTGCGTGTTTCTTGTGGCCAGGGATTCTGCCGGCCTGGCCGGATACTGCCTGGTGATACTGCGCCAGGGTACCCGGCTTGCTCGCCTGTACTCGCTTGCCGTTGCTCCAGACCGTCAGGGCCGGGGGGTAGCGCGCCAGCTGCTGCAACAGGCCGAAGTTGACGTGCGCAGCACCGGCGCCCTTTACCTGAGACTCGAGGTCGCGGCCAGCAACACAGCTGCCATACGCCTCTATGAGCAGCTCGGTTACACCCAGTTCGGGCACTACGACGATTACTATGAAGATCACAGCGATGCCCTGCGCATGGAAAAATGCGTGCGCGCCTACCAGCCCGAGAATGCGCCCCGTACGCTGCCCTGGATTGCACAGACAACGCCGTTCACCTGCGGGCCCGCTGCCTTGATGATGGCCATGGCGGGGCTGGATCGGACCTACCAGCCCTCGCCTCTGGAGGAAATCGAAATCTGGCGCGAGGCCACGACGATCTTCATGACCTCCGGCCACGGTGGCTGCCACCCGCTGGGCCTGGCGCTGGCGGCCCATGCGCGAGGCTTCCACAGCGAGGTCTGGGTGAACACCCCTGGCCCCCTGTTCATCGAAGGTGTGCGCGACGACAACAAAAAAAGGGTAATGAGCCTGGTGCACGACAGCTTCGTCAGCCAGTGCGCGACTCGCGGCATTACCGTGCACTATCAGGACCTCGAGCAGGAGCGCCTGCTGGACATGTTCAATGCCGGTGTCAACATCCTGATACTGATCTCCACGTACCGCCTCGACAGCAAAAAGGCGCCGCACTGGGTGGTGCTGTCGGGGTACGATGAAGCCTGCTTCTATGTGCATGACCCTGAGCTGGACGACCTCGGGACGCCGCGGGCGAGCCGGGACGACAACAAGGCGCCGCTGGACTGTCAGTACCTGCCCATAGCACGCGAAGAATTCGCTGCCATGAGCCGCTTTGGCGGTAATCGGCTGCGGGCGGTGGTGGCGGTCGGGGCCGCCGGGCCAGGTGGCAATGAGCGCTGATCCCCAGTACCTGGCGCTGGTCAGGACACTCTCAGACCGCATTGTCGAGGCGCAGCGGCCCATCCGCATCCTGGACGCCATCAAATGGAACGCGGCGATCCGCCGTGAGTTCTTCGCCAGCGGCTGCCGGGAGCTGCCGCGAATTGATGCCGCATTCTATCAACAGCAGAATCCGCTGGATTTTGAACCGGGCGCCAAACGTGCGGAGTTTCAGGAGATCGAACGCGACATCGCGCGCAAGCTCGGGCAACTCAATCCCCTGGCGCAGATCATGCGCCGTATGTGCCGCGAGTATCGCAGCGTTGTACAACTGCTGGAAGTTCGGGGACAGCCTGAATTTGGCCAGATATCCGAGGACCTCTACGGCTCTTCATCGGATGTTTTTCACGCCGGCGACCCCACGCTGGCGGACCTCGGCACCGCGATGGAGGCAACCCTCATCAACCTCCTGCAAAATACGTCCATGCAGGAGGCCCCCAAGACCATACCCGCTGTGGACGCGGTGGCGATGCTCAACGAACGCCTGCTGCAGGCATTCCCGGACGCCGGCATCCGCGTGTTGCTCAACGACCAGATGACCGCCGATGCCGCCGCGGGCTCTGACTACCTCAAGATCCGCAGCGATGCGATGTTCAATGCACTGGATATCGATGTACTGGAAGTCCACGAGGGCTGGGTGCACCTCGGCACCACGCTGAACGGCACGGCACAGCCTGCCTGTACGTTCCTCAGCAAGGGCACGCCGTCCGCCACCACCACCCAGGAAGGCCTGGCGGTACTGACCGAGATACTCACCCTGCGCTCCAGCCCATCGCGACTCTACCGCCTGATCAACCGGGTCCGGGCCGTGACACTGGCAGAGAACGGCGCAAATTTCCTCGAGGTCTTCAATTACCTGCAGGACCACAACATGAGTGCCGATGACAGTTACAGTATCGCGGTGCGCGTGTTCCGTGGCAGCACGCCGGAGGGTCGCCCCTACACCAAAGACCTCGCCTACATGCGCGGCTTCGTGCAGACCTACAACTTCCTGCGCCTGGCGATGAGCACCGGGAAGCTGGATACCCTCCCGGTCCTGTTTTGCGGCAAAATCCTGCTGGAAGACATCAAGGACTGGCGCCTGCTCATCGATGAGGGCGTCGTCGCCGGGCCGCGCTTTCTCCCCCCACATTTCGCGGACCTGACCGGGCTCGCTACGTGGATGAGCTTTTCCCGCTTTATCGCCTCGCTCAACTTTGACCAGTTGCAGGCGGATTACGGCGCCCTGCTGTAGAGCTACCCCACCCCGGAACGCCCGCGGGCGAAAGCCCCGCCAGAGCGTCGCCCGTCGCTTAATGGTGCCTTAATGTAGTCCTGATTTAATGACGCCAGTCTAGGCCACCGGGACAACGAACATGACCGCCCTTTCAGTGCTTCTGCCTGCCAGGGATGAAGCGGACAACATCGCCCGCCTGCTGCGGGAAATCGACGCCGCGCTGGCAACACAGAACTACGAAGTCATTCTGGTCGACGACGGCAGCGGCGATGGTACAGCCGATGCCGCACTTGCCGCCGGCCCCTGCATGACGGGCCGGCTCACGGTCGTGCGGCACAGGTCGGGCTGCGGCCAGAGCACAGCGCTGCATACCGCAGCCCGCTATGCCAGCGGTGATATCCTCGTCACGCTGGACGCCGACGGCCAGAACGATCCCGCAGATATTTCACGGCTACTGGCGGCAGCACAGGCGCAGCAGGGCATCCACTGGATTATCGTCGGGGCCCGACAGCAGCGTCAGGACACGCTTTGGCGACGATTCCAGTCGCGTCTGGCCAACGGCTTCAGGCAGAGAGTCCTTCGGGACGAGTGTGCTGATACGGGCTGCGGGCTGAAGATGCTGCCTCGCGAGACCTGGCTGGAACTGCCGTATTTTGATCACATGCACCGGTTTATGCCGGCGCTCGTAAAGCGTCTGGGTGGCGTAATTGTAAACATCCCCGTCAACCACCGGCCACGCCTTGGCGGCACATCCAAGTACACCGCCTGGAACCGGGCGTGGGTGGGGGTGATTGATACACTCGGGGTGTTCTGGCTCAACCGCCGGACGCGACAGCCCATGGTCGCCTGGACCGAAACACCCCGTAGCTCATGAGCACTGCGATCCGCATTGCGCTCTTCGCAGCACTGCTGCTCGCCCTGGCCGTAGCCGGCAGCCACACGGGGTTTCCTGTGCTGGGCTCAGGTAACAGCCTGCAAGCGACGCTGCAGGAGGGAGGCATAGCGGGCTATGCGCTCGCATGTGCGGCGTCGTCCCTGCTGATGGCTCTGGGAGCACCACGACAGATGATTGCTGCCATTGCCGGCTATGCACTGGGCGTGGTGCCGGGAACGCTATTCGCCCTGCTGTGCAGCGTCACGGCGCTGTCCCTTACCTACGGTGCGGCCCTGTTCCTGTTTCAGCCCACACTGCAACGCCGTCTCGGTGTTCGCGGCAAGCGTCTCTCACGTTGGTTGTCGATTGCCACATTCCGCAAGACCCTTGTCGTCAGGCTCGCGCCGGTAGGCAATAATTTCCTCACCAACCTCCTCGCCGGGGCCATGGGCATCCACTACGGAAAGTTCCTCACCGGCAGCCTTTTGGGGTACCTGCCACAGACGGTGATATTCGCTCTGGTAGGCAGCGGGATAGCGCTGGCACAGTGGCAGCAGCTTGTCCTCGGCGGTCTGTTGCTGGCACTCGCGTCAGCTCTCGGCGCTTATTTGCTCAAGACCCATCCTGAACTCCCGGCGACGGGTGAAGCCACTCCGTGAGATCCGTGGCGCTGCGCCGGCGCACCGCGAGCGTATCCTCGGAGACGCTTACGCTGGTTGCCGTACTGGCTCTGGCGGCCGTTCTGCTGTTTGCAGGGATGGGACTGCGCAGCCCCTGGCCACCCGATGAACCCCGCTTTGCCTACCTCGCGCATGAAATGCTGAGCACGGGACAATGGCTGTTTCCGGCACGTGGCGGTGAGCTCTACCCGGACAAACCGCCCCTGTTCATGTGGGCGATCGCCACCGGCCTCAAAGTGACCGGCAACCTCAATATCGCCATGCTGCTCCCCAGCGCGATTGCCAGCCTGATCACACTGGCAGCCGTATTTGATATCGGGCGTCGGCTCTGGGACGGCGCGGTGGGCCGCAATGCTGCACTGCTGTTGTTGTTTACGCCGCAGTTTCTCATTCAGGCGAAGTTTGCGCAGATCGATGCCCTGCTGACCTGCTGGACGACACTCGCCTGCTACGGGCTGCTGCGTCATTTCCTGTGTGGGCCTGCCTGGCGCTGGTACTTTGCCGCGTGGTTTTTCATGGGGCTGGGTATCATTACCAAAGGCGTTGGCTTCCTGCCGATATTCCTGTTGCCCTTACTGGGCGCCTGCCACTACGCCACCAGCCACGGGAAAAACACGTGGACACGCCGCACCTGGCTCGGGCCACTCGTGCTCCTGGCCGCCGTTGCGCTGTGGCTGGGACCGATGCTGTGGCAGGTGGCTCGACACCCAGACCCTGAACTCATTGCCTACCGCGACAATATCCTGTTCAGGCAAACCGGGGAGCGCTACACAAACCCCTGGGGCCATATCAAGCCCTGGTATTATCTCTGGTTGAACGTGATTCCCGCGCTCTGGGCGCCCGGCTCGCTGCTGTTGCTGACAGGATTTCGAACCATCATACAGCGCAGCATGCTGGACAGACGCATACTGGTACTGTTCATCTGGGTGATTGCGGTAGTGACTTTTTTCAGCTTTAGCCCCGGGAAACGTGGCGTTTACGTGCTGCCGGCTCTGCCCATCTTCTGCCTGGCCTTGAGCGCTGTCTGGCGTGTGCATCCACCCTCTCTCGCAGGGAGGACTGCACTGCGACTGCTGGTCGGCGGCGTGACGGTTCTCGCGGGCATCGCGGCGACACTGGCGCTCACGCATCACCCTGTCCTGATGCGTCACCTGCAGGTACTGGCGCAACCAGAGCAGACTGCCACGTGGGTAGCAGTGATCGCGGCGAGCACCTGTGCCGTCCTGGTGGGCTGCCAGTGGTTCACGCGCCGGGTTTCGCCCTGGATTGCCTACGGGGCCACAGTGACCATACTGGTCCTCGTGCAGTCGCTGGCGCTCAATCCGCTGCTGGAGCCACTGCGCACTCCGGCCTCCCTTATGCAGTCGGCGGTTGCCAGGGTCAACGGAGGAGAACTCGCCATCATCGACTCCAAGGAGCACTATCTGCTGTTTTCGCCGATACCACTCGTGCATTTCGGTTATTTCAGCAGTGACGCAACGCAGTATCGCAACGCCTGGCAGTGGATTAATGAGCGCGAGGGCCGGTACGTCATGGCACCGGAACGTGGCGAGATAGAGTGCTTCGATCCTGCACTGGCGCAGGCAGTCGGCTATGCCCACCGCCAGAACTGGGTACTCTACTCGCGGGAAAGTGCACAGCCCCGCTGCGCCACCCCCGAAGTGCTACGTCGCTTCAGGAGTGTACGCGGCCCCTACGGCAAGAGCCGTCAGCGCTCGCTTTCCGACTAAGGAACGCGCCGCAGTCGCTGCCGCAGCCCGGCAAGGTGCTGGCGATAGGCAGCGGCGTCGCGGGGGGCACCCCCGTACTCGAGTTGTTCGAAGGCGTCGATAAACTGCATGGCCCAGCCTGCCAGCTGTGGGGCTTCCCGCGCTACGCGCCGGCCGAAGCTGCCCGGCGCTTCACCCGTTGCGCGCGTGATACCCTGGCGACGCATCTGCTCGCAGAACTCCAGAAACAGCCGCTGCTCTGGTGGCAGGGGCCGAGGCCGGCGATGCCGCAGCAGCAACCAGCCGACCGGTATTAACACGACCACACCACTGAGAAGAATCGCACCGGCAAACACCGGAGCGCGTATGCTTCCGAACAGATCCTGCAGCAGGCGGTACTGCTCCTCGCCGTCGAAGCCGGTGACCCAGCTCTGCCATCGGTAGGTCAGCGCGTCGTAGCGCAGGCGCAGCATGTTGACCCAGTTGACACCCCGGTAGCGCAGGGGGGACAGCGGTGAGTTGGCCAGAAAGCTGCCCTCCGCCGCTACCGCTTCTTCAAGCCCCAGTTCAATTCGGTCGGGCGACACCGCCGCCGTGGGGTCGATACGCACCCAACCCCGCCCTTCCAGCCAGACCTCTGCCCAGGCATGCGCATCGAACTGGTGAACGATGACCGTACGATTCACAGGGTTGATCTCACCCCCCTGGTAGCCGGCGACAACACGCGCCGGGACACCCGCCGCGCGCATCATGACCACAAAGGCGTACGCATAGTGCTCGCAGAATCCGCGCCGGGTCTGCAGGAGGAACTGATCCATACTGTTCTCTGCAGTGAGCAGAGGTGGCTGCAGCGTGTAAACAAAGGGCTCATCGCGGAAATACTGCAGTACTGCATCGACAAAGGCAGCGCTGTCAGCCGCCCCATCGCGGAGGCGCTGCGCCAGCTCGCGAGTCGCCGGGTTGTCCTGTTCCGGAAGCGTCAACTCGGTCTCGCGTCGCCAGTCCGACAGTTCAGGGTCCAGTGCAGTGACAGGCCAGCTGCGCACCCGGTACTGCAATTGCTCTTCGATCTCCACGGGGGAATAGAGGCGGTAATCGGCGGTACTCAGGATGCCTCGCTGCGCCGGCTGCGCATAACGCAGGCTGTACAGCCAGTTCTGCTGGGTGGGCAGCATGAGAACGGTATACTCCAGCGGCTCGCCCTCGGGCTCGACCGCCGGCGGGCGCAATTCAAGCCCCGGCAATTCGTTGTAGCGCAGGCTCCGCCAGGCACCCTCCTCCAACACACTGAATACGAGCCCCCGCCAGTAAAGCTCGGACTTCGGGGGAATGTCGCCCTCGAACTGCACGCGGAAAGCCACGTCATCGGACTGACTGAGTTCGGAGATATCCCCGGGGCGCATAAAGTCGCTGACCCCCGTCTTCGCGGCGTGACTCTTCACCGGCACCGTCCACAGTGGCCCAATGCGGGGAAACACGAAGAACAGTACCAGCATCAGCGGAAACGCCTGCGCCAGCATCAGCGCAGGTAAACGCAGGCTGCCCAGCCGGAAGCGGTCCTCACGGGGACGATGCAGCGCCACCAGACCGGTGGTTACCAGGACCAGGGTGAACAGGGAATACAGGACGAACAGGATATCCTGGCTGAACAGGAAGCCGATCACGCAGATAAAATAGCCAAGGAACAGCAGCACGTAGGCGTCCTTGGGTTTCACCAGTTCCAGCAGTTTGAAGGCGAAGGCTATGAGCAGCAACGCCACAGTCGGCTCGAGCCCCAGCAGGTTACCGTAGCTCAGGAAAACAGCGCCACAGCCCCCCAGCGCGAGCGAGGCCCGTACCAGACGGCCGGGAAAGGAGGCTCGCCCCTGAAACACCAGCAGACGCCATACAGCTGTCCCGAGGTACACCAGCACCAGCCAGAGTGGCAGCCGCAGGAGGTGGGGTGCCAGCAGGGCAAACTGGCTGATGATGATCCACACCAGCGCGTTGCGGGGTATGAGGGTACCGGCGGCAGGATCGCGTTTCATGGGGCAGCTGCACCATGCTGATAGAGGGCCAGCGCCGCGAGTATCCGGCCCTGGTGAGCCTCGCCAGATGCCGGGGCGATATCGACACCCGGCAGGGAAAGACCGTAGTCTTCGCCGCGTCTTTCCAGAGTCAGCGCCCAGTAACAGAGGTAGGACAGACGCTGCTCGGTGGCAATACCGGGAAATGCATCCCAGTCCAGCCAGGCTGTACGACTGGCATAGGCAGCGTAGACCTTGGACTGCAGCGAGTGCCCCCTGGCCACTGCTTTCCAGTGCACCTGTCGCAGCGAATCACCCGGGCGGTAGCTGCGAAAGCCGTGAAAGTCATCGCTGCCTGCGATCTCTACCGCATTGCCCTCCGGGCGCCCGCCATCGCCGCCCGGTGGGGCCGCGGTGGCGAGGGGCCTGGGATACACCAGCGCCTGCAGATCCAGATCCAGCCATGTCCAGCAGCGCAGCAAACCGAGTGGGTAGCGGCTTTCCAGCAGCAGACGTCCGGGATTGTGCCAACCCCGGTTGCCCACAGGGACATACAGCGACACCTCGCAGCTGTCACGGTCGGCCAGGCTGACCAGGCTGTCGCTGCCCTGCGGCCAACTGAGCCTCAATGCATAGTGCGGGGCCTTGCCTGAGCGCTGCAGACGCAACCTGAATTCACTGCGTTGCCCCGGGAACGCCGGTGTCGCCGACAGCGCGTGCAGGGTCAGCCCCGCAAGGTTGGCGTAGGTATGCAGGATGGACACCACAAACAAGGTGGCCAGCAGAAACGCCACGGCGTAGGCCATATTGTTCTGGTAGTTGATCGCCGTGAGCAGAATCAACAGCAGCAATACGAAGAAGAAAAATCCGGGCAGCGAGGGGAAAATGAAGATTCTGCGCTGGTCCAGGGTAATTGACCTCGCTGGGGGGATACGCCGGACGAGCCAGCGCGAAAACTGCCGGCTGAATCGCCCGCTTGTCGCGCCTGTCCGTGTTATTTCGGCAGCATTCACCGGCATCAGGGCCGGATCACATCCACGCTGCGCTGCAGGAGATCAACCAGCGCGTGACCATCGCCGGCGTAATCGCCGCTGGGCACCAGGCGATGCGCCGCCACCGCCGGCAGCACGGCCTGCAGGTCTTCCGGCACCACATGCTGTCTGCGGTTCATGAACGCCCAGGTTCGCGCGCAGTTCAGCAACGCGAGCGCCCCGCGCGGTGACAGCCCCACCGCGAACTCGGGGCGCTCGCGGCTGAAACCCACCAGGCGCTGCAGATAGTCCAGCAGACTGTCAGCCACATGCACCTCGGCGGCCGCTGCGCGGCAGGACTCCAGTTCCTCGGGCGACAGGCAGCGGCGCAGCACGGCCTCCGGCGCCTGCTGAGTACCACTACTGAGCAACATCTGCCGTTCAGCCTGGGCATCCGGATAACCCAGTTGCAGGCGCATGAGGAACCGATCAAGCTGACTTTCCGGCAGCGGGTACGTGCCCGACTGATGGATCGGGTTCTGTGTGGCAATCACGAAAAACGGTTGTGGCAGGCGCCGTGTTTCGCCTTCCACGGTGACCTGTCCCTCTGCCATTGCCTCCAGAAGCGCACTCTGGGTTCGCGGCGTCGTGCGATTGATCTCATCCGCCAACAGCACCTGCGTGAATATGGGGCCGGGATGGAAGGTAAAGCTCGCGTCGTTGCGGTCGTACACCGAAACACCCAGGATATCTGCGGGAAGTAGGTCGCTGGTGAACTGGACCCGTCGGTATGCGAGGCCCAGCACGGCGGCCAGGGCATGCGACAGTGTGGTTTTGCCCATGCCGGGCAGGTCCTCTATCAGCAGATGCCCGCGCGCCAGGAGACAACACAGGGCCAACCTGATTTGCGCCTCCTTGCCCAGCAACGCCTTGCCAACCTCGGCCACCGCGTCGTCAATGGCGCCTACTGTATCCATACTGTTGCTCCTGCCCCTTCATGCTGCATTAGCAAGGTAGTACGCGGGAAATGCGTTTTCAGCCCGCCGCGTCGAGACCGCGCTGCAGATCCCTGCGCAGATCGGCCACGTCCTCGAGCCCCACCGCGACCCGGATCAGGCCATCGCTGATACCCGCGGCGGCCCGCTGCTCGGCACTGAGGCGCCCGTGGGTAGTGGTCGCGGGATGCACAATGGTCGTTTTCGCATCCCCAAGATTGGCCGTCAGCGAGAGTATCTGTGTTGCATCGATACAGCGCCAGGCGGCGGACTGTCCACCGCGTACCTCGAACGACAACACACCGCCGAAGGCGCTCTGCTGGCTGGCGGCCAACGCATGCCCCGGGTGCCCGGGCAGTCCGGCGTAATACACACGCTGCACCTGCGGCTGCTGCTCCAGCCATAGGGCGAGCTCCAGTGCCGCCCGCGAGTGCGCCTCCATACGCAAGCGCAATGTTTCCAGCCCCTTGAGGAACACCCAGGCGTTGAACGGGCTCATGGTGGGGCCACAGGTGCGCAAAAAAACCACGACCTCATCCATCAAGGCCCGTGCGCCAACGACTGCGCCACCCACACAGCGCCCCTGGCCGTCGAGGTATTTGGTGGCCGAATGTATGACGATATCCGCGCCCAGTGCGAGCGGCCGTTGCAAAGCTGGCGTGCAGAAACAGTTGTCGACCACCAGCAATGCATTGTGCGCGTGGGCAATTTCCGCCAGTGCGCGGATGTCGGCGACTTCACACAGCGGATTAGACGGTGTTTCCAGGTACAGAAGGCGCGTCTCTGGACGCAGGGCCGCGCGCCACTGATCAGTTGCGAGCAGCGGCACAAAATCTACACTCACGCCAAAGCGTGTCATGTAGCGTGCAAACAGGTTGGTTGTCGTCCCGAACACATCACGCGAGCAGATCACATGATCGCCGGCTTTCAGCAGTGCCATGCAGGTACTGAGTATGGCGGCCATGCCGGACGCCGTTGCCACCGCGGCTTCTCCCCCTTCCAGTGCTGCGAGACGTTCCTCAAAGCCACGCACCGTCGGGTTGGTGTAGCGGGAATAGACATTGCCGGGGGACTCACCGGAAAACCGGGCCGCGGCTTCTGCCGCAGAGCCGAATACATAGCTGGAGGTAGCAAAAATCGGCTCGGAGTGTTCACCCTCGGCTGTGCGGTGGATACCGGCGCGAATGGCGAGCGTATCCAGCCCTGCACCTGCCAGGGGGTCGTCGTGATCGTTCATAGTGCCTCAGCTGACGTCATTGTGAATCCCCACCACGGTGCCTTCGGCAAGCACCCGCGCCCGGCTGCGGCTTTGCGCATCGTCATTGCGCAGCGCTTCGATGCGCTCAAGGTATGCCTGATCGACATCCCCGGTCGGGTATTCACCGTTGAACACAGAGCAGTCAAAGCCCATCGTGCTCTTGTTGCCTTCTCGGGAGCAGTTGATCAGATCGTCGAGATCCTGATAGACCAGCCAGTCTGCTCCGATGGCATCACAGACTTCTTCGACGGTGCGCCCGTGTGCGATCAGCTCCGACGCGGACGGCATGTCGATGCCGTATACGTTCGGGTAGCGTACAGGGGGTGCTGCGGAGGCGAAATACACCTTGTTGGCGCCGGCATCACGGGCCATCTGGATGATCTGTCGGCAGGTGGTCCCGCGGACGATAGAATCGTCCACCAGCATCACATTCTTGCCTTCAAACTCGAGGGGCACCGGATTGAGCTTCTGCCGCACCGACTTCTTGCGCTGGCTTTGGCCAGGCATGATGAAGGTTCGCCCAATGTAACGGTTTTTCATGAAACCTTCGCGAAACTTGATTCCCAGTTCCGAAGCCAGAGCCTGCCCGGCGATACGGCTGGTATCGGGAATCGGTATCACGACATCGATATCGTGGTCGGGCCGTTCGCGCAGCACCTTGCGCGCCAGTGCCTCTCCCTGACGCATGCGCGTCTTGTAGACCGAGATGCCATCCATCAGTGAATCGGGCCGCGCAAAATACACGTGCTCAAAGATGCAGGGGCGGAGCTGCGGGTTTTCCGCACACTGGCGACGATGCATTGCACCGCGGCTATCAATGAACACGGCCTCTCCAGGCGCGACATCGCCCAGCATGCGAAATCCCAGCACATCCAGCGCCACGCTCTCCGACGCCAGCATGTACTCGTCGCCGGCGTCGGTCTTGCGCACGCCGACGACCAGTGGACGGATACCGAGCGGGTCACGGAATCCCACCACACCATAGTCGACGATGAGAGCGACAGCGGCATAGCCACCGCGGCAGCGTCGGTGCACTGCGGTCACCGCCTGAAAGACATCCTCCGCTGTCGGGCTGAGCTTGCCCAGAGTCTGCAGTTCATGGGCAAAAACGTTCAGCAACACCTCCGAGTCCGAGTCGGTATTCAGGTGCCGAAGGTCGTCCTGGAACAGCTCACGGGTGAGCTGTTCTGAATTGGTCAGGTTGCCATTGTGAGCGAGCGCTATGCCATAGGGCGAGTTGACATAGAAGGGCTGGGCCAGCGCTGTGCCGGAGCTGCCCGCTGTCGGGTAACGCACATGACCGATCCCCATGGGCCCTTTGAGGCGCTGCATGTGGTCCTGGCGGAAGACGTCACGCACCAGCCCCTCGCTCTTGCGCTGTGTAAAGCGTCCACCGTGACAGGTCATTATCCCGGCAGCATCCTGGCCCCGGTGTTGCAGCACCGTCAGTGCGTCGTAGATATCAGGGCCTACCGTGCCCTTGCCAACCAGTCCTACCAGCCCACACATTCCGCATATTCCTCGTTGTCAGAGACTCATCGCCGGCAGCCGACCGGCATTGAAATCGCCCAGACGCTGCATGGCCCATTCGAGCAGCGCGTCAACCTGAGGCATCAGATAGGCCTGATGCAGCCAGACCTGGTCGCGCGGCGGTAACAACTCCCTGACCAGGAAGACCAGCACCAACACAATAATGACACCGCGCGCAAAGCCGAAAATGGTCCCCAGCAGGCGGTCGAGCGTTCCGAGGCCGGTCGCCTTGACCAGCTGCGCCAGTAGCAGACTGACCAGGCCGGTACACAGTAAAACCCCGACCAGAATCAACAGCCACGCGGCAATGTAACGAGCCGTCAGGTTGCTGATCAGCCCCGTCAGGCGTGATGCCAACTCGCCGGCGAACACATAGGCCAGTACAAACGCGGCAATCCAGCCAGCAAGGGAGAGCGCCTCGCGGGTAAACCCCCGCAGCAGACTAAGCAGCGTCGAGAGGCCCACGATCGCCACAATCGCCCAGTCCACCCAGGTGAGCGCATCAATGTTCAGCACTGTACCTCCCGCCATCGCCTGACCTGCGGGGGCGGCAGTCTATCAGCTTGATTCACCACACCAAAGTCAATGCGCCGCGTCATCAGGGTAAATACCGCCGCACTAAGGACTTGACGCCGAATTCGGCATCGACCTGCGGGCGCAGGGTATCGAGACGGGCGCGTTCAAACTTGGGGCCAACGTTGACCCGGTACATGGTCCGGCCACCGACGTTTACCGGGTCCACCCAGGCCTTTTCACCCATGGCCTCAAGCCGCTGCCGCAGCGCCTCGGCCTTGTCCTGGCTGCTGACGCTGGCCACCTGCAGCATCCACGCAATAGGCACACCCTGGCCATCAAGTTGTGGCTGCACCGGCGCCTCATCGCGTGTTTCACCGGGTCCCGGGGGCGCTGCTGGCTCGGTCTCTTCCATCTCGGGTCCAGGACCGCCAGCATCTGCCAGCTCGACACCTGCGGCTGCATCGGCCGTGGATTCTGCCCAGGGCATAACGTCCCCAACTTCGGCAGCCTCTTCCTCTTCAGCCAGCGCCCCCTCGAGACTGGGTGAAGCCCGTAGCTCGGTGGGATCCGGCGCGGCAATAGGTGTGGTATCTACCTGCGGGCGTGGCGGAATGCGCAGGTCCTCGATGCTGCCATCGGATTGGGGGTCGACAAAGATAATAGGCCAGAAAATCACCCCGAGCGCGACCAGTATCAGCGCTCCGACGAGGCGTTGCTTGAGGATATCATTCACGGACTACGCCTTTTCCCGTTCTCGCGCCAGCCAGGACATGGCCGCCGCAACTGTGTGGAAGGAGCCGAATACCAGCAGCCGATCACCTGCTGCTGTGACACTGCGCGCCCGCGCGAGGGCTTGACGCAGGTTCCGACTGACACTGATCATGCCTTCGCCCGCGGCGCGCAGATGGGCCGCAATCGCAGCGGCGGTCGCGGCGCGGGCATTGCCCGGCTGATCTGCCAGAAACCAGCCGTCTACCTCACCGCACATCAAGTCCAGCATACTGGGAATATCCTTGTCCGCCATCGCGGAAAAAACCGCGATGGTTTTCTGCTCACAGGGCCTGTGCTGCAGAAACTCAACAAGCCTGGCCACAGCTGCCGGATTGTGTGCCACATCCAGAACGACCTCGATGCCGCCCACGGTCATGGCCTGCCGCCGCCCCGGCAGCTGCAGCGCCGGCAGTACCGCCCTCGCCTCCGCATCGGACACCGGGTGGCCGAGACATTCCAGCGCCTGCAGTGCAGCGTAGAGGTTTTGCGCCAGCAACCCCGGGTTAGGCGACACCGGCAAAAGGCGTCGTGCTCCGGCTGTGCCACTCACCCAGCCGTCCCAACGCTGCGCCGCGGGCTCGACGCCAAACGCCTCACCGAACCAATAGGCTCTCGCGCCACTGGCCGCAACGGCCTCGACCAGCCCCGCAGGCACCTCGCTGCAGGCCATCACAGCGGGGATATCCGGCCGGAGGATTCCCGCCTTCTCGCGCGCAATTGCGTCCAGGCTGTCCCCCAGCCAATCCTGATGATCCAGCGCGATGCTGGTTATCACAGCGACACTGGGGTCGACGATGTTTACCGCATCGAGGCGACCACCGAGGCCGACCTCAAGCACCACAATGTCCACCACCTCGCGCTGGAACAGAAGCAGGCCAGCCAGGGTTGCAAACTCAAAGTACGTGAGCGAGATGTCCCCCCTCGCGGCCTCAATGGTCTGCAGCGCAGAGACAATCTGGGCGTCACCCGCTTCGCAACCGCCAATGCGAATGCGCTCATTGAAGCGCAACAGATGCGGCGAGGTATACACGCCGGTGCGGAGGCCCTTGTGCGTCAGCAGCGCCTCGAGTGCACCTACCACAGACCCCTTGCCATTGGTCCCCGCGACGGTAACCACAGGCACAGCCACCGGCAGCACCTGCAGACGGCGAGCCACAGCCGCAACACGCTCCAGGCCCAGGTCGATTTCCCGCGGGTGCAGCGCTTCAAGCCGCGCCAGCCATTCGGCCAGCGATTGCTCAGTCATCCGTGTGGTCGATACTCTCGGCTGCCCCGGTGGCGTCTGCACTGCTGGCATCATCCTCGGCGTCCTCAGGCGATAGAGGGACCTGGCCGGTAAACTTGCCCAACAGCCTGGCCAGCGTGTCGCGCATATCGTTGCGATGCACAATCATGTCTATCGCACCGTGCTCGAGCAGGAACTCGCTGCGCTGGAAGCCTTTGGGCAGCTTCTGGCGAATGGTTTGTTCGATGATATTCGGGCCCGCAAAACCCGCCCGCGCGTCCGGCTCGGCAATATTCACATCGCCGAGCAGCGCCAGTGAGGCGGACACACCGCCGTAGATAGGGTCGGTCATCACCGAGACGTAGGGAACACCGGCGACTTTCATGCGCTCGATGACCGCACTGGTCTTGGCCATTTGCATCAGGGAGATCAGCGCTTCCTGCATGCGTGCTCCACCGGACGCCGAAAAGCACACCAGTGGAATCCGCTCCTTGAGTGCCAGTTGCGCGGCGCGGGTGAACTTTTCGCCAACCGCGTAGCCCATTGAGCCCCCGTGGAAAGCAAACTCGAACGCGACCGTGACCAGCGGCATTCCCTGCAGGGTACCGCGCATGGCGACCAGCGCGTCTTTCTCGCCGGTGGCCTTCTGCGCAGCAGAAAGGCGGTCGCGATAGCGCTTTTTATCGCGAAATTTCAGTCGATCAACAGGCTCGATATCCGCAAGGATCTCCTGCCGTCCCTCCCGGTCAAGGAAGATGTCCAGACGGCGCCGGGCACCAATGCGCATATGGTGATCACATTTCGGACAGACGTCGTCGTTGCGCTCGACGTCAGGCCGATACAACACGGCATCACATTTGACGCACTTCTTCCACAGTCCCTCGGGCACGCTGGAGCGGCGGGCGCCCTCTTCTTTGCGCACTCCAGAAGGCAGTATCTTGTCAATCCAGCTCATGGCATCCCCCGTTTGGTGGCACCATTATAGACGCCGCCGGCGCCTTCTAGGAAGCGATGCTGTCCAATCCCACGCGGATACTCGCAACCAGTTCCGTTGCCGCTTTTAACAGTTCCTCCTGGCTCGCGCCCTGCGCGGCCGCCCGGGCGATGGTATCCACCAATGCGCTGCCGACCACCACACCGTCTGCGGCTGCGCCCACGCGGCGCGCCGAATCGGCATCCTTGATCCCGAAGCCCACAGCAAGTGGCAGCGTGGTGGCCTCACGAATGTGCGCGAGGTGCTGCGCCACATCTTCGGCATCCAGGTGCCCCGCACCGGTGACGCCTTTCAGGGCCACGTAGTAAATGAAGCCACTGGCCTGATCCACGATCGACTGTATGCGCGCCCTGGGGGTGGTGGGTGCTACCAGGAAGATATTGTCCAGACCCACGCGATGCAGCTCGGCGTTGACACCGGCGACCTCCTCCGGGGGTATGTCGACCGTCAACAGTCCGTCCAGACCGACCGCCGCCGCCTCGTCTGCAAAGCGGGCATAGCCCATGTGCTCAACCGGGTTGGCATATCCCATGAGCAACACCGGCGTTTCCGGATCTCGCTCGCGGAACGTTGCGACCATGGCAAGCGCATCGCGCAGGCGGGCTCCACTGGCAAGCGCGCGCTCATGGGCCTTCTGGATAACCGGACCCTCCGACATGGGGTCCGAGAACGGCACACCCAGCTCGATAATGTCTGCACCGGCGGCCACGAGGGCGTGCATCAGCGGTACCGTGCTCGCCAGGTCGGGGTCTCCCGCCACGATATAGGGCACCAGCGCCTTCCGGCCCTGGGCGGCGAGCTGCTGGAAGCGCCCGGCTATCTTGCTCACTGCATGTTCTCCTCGTGATTCCTGTTCAGAAGTCGATACCGTCGATATCGGCTACCGTATGTATGTCCTTGTCGCCGCGGCCAGACAGGTTGACGATAATCGTCTGCTCCGGCGTCATGGTGGCGGCCAGCCGGCCCGCATAGGCCAGGGCATGGGCGCTCTCCAGGGCCGGCATGATCCCTTCGGTGCGCGTCAGGTCGTGAAACGCTGCCAGTGCTTCGGCATCGTCTGCCGTGACGTAATTTACCCGACCAACATCCTTGAGCCAGGAGTGCTCGGGTCCCACACCAGGGTAGTCAAGACCGGCAGACACCGAGTGTGTGTGCATGATCTGGCCATCCTCGTCCTGCATCAGGTAGGTGCGGTTGCCATGCAGAACACCGGGCGTGCCCGCTGTGAGCGGTGCGGCGTGCTCTCCAGTGGCAACGCCGTGGCCGCCGGCTTCCACACCGTACATGGCGACCGACTCATCCTCAAGGAAGGGATGAAACAGGCCGATGGCATTGGAGCCACCGCCCACACAGGCGACCAGTGCGTCGGGCAGGCGCCCGGTTTGCGCCAGGGACTGGGCGCGCGCCTCCCGACCGATCACACACTGGAAATCGCGAACCAGCATGGGATAAGGGTGTGGGCCCGCTACGGTGCCGATAATGTAGAAGGTGTCATCGACGTTGGTCACCCAGTCACGCATGGCTTCGTTCATGGCGTCCTTGAGGGTACGGGAGCCCGACGTGACCGGTACGACAGTAGCGCCGAGCAATTTCATGCGGTACACATTAAGCGCCTGCCGCCGCACATCCTCTTCACCCATGAAGACGTGGCACTCGAGACCCAGGCGGGCGGCGATCGTCGCCGTGGCTACACCATGCTGACCCGCACCTGTCTCGGCAATCACGCGCCGCTTACCCATATGTTTGGCCAGCAGCGCCTGCCCTACCGTATTGTTGACCTTGTGTGCGCCCGTGTGGTTCAGGTCCTCGCGCTTCAGCAGGATACGAGCGCCGCCGACCCGATCGGACCAGCGGCGCGCCTCGTAAAGTGGCGACGGCCGCCCGACATAGTGCGCGAGGTCTTCGTCCAACTCGCGCTGGAATTCCGGGTCGTCAGCGAGCCTGCGGTACAGGATTTCGAGTTCAGAGAGCGCCGACATGAGCGTCTCAGCGACAAATTTGCCACCGTAGACACCGAAGCGCCCATCAGCATCGGGAACCGAGGCAAAGAGTTTCGTGTTGATATCCGTCGTCATGAGGTCTTCCCCTGCAAAAGTCAGCTGTGCACGGCAGCGATGAAACGCTGCATTTTAGCCGCATCCTTGATACCCGGCGCGTTTTCCACACCACCGCTTACGTCTACGGCGGCGGGTCTCACGGCGGCGATTGCGGCGGCGACATTGCGTTCGTCAAGGCCACCTGCCAGCACCAGGGGGCGTGGCAGCCGCTCAGGTATCGTCGACCAGTCGAAGGTCTGCCCGGTGCCGCCGGGGACACCCGGTTGCCAGCTATCCAGCAACAACCCTCTGGCACCCGGATAGCCTGCCGCGACGGCCGTAACGTCCATCCCCGGCCGCATCCGCAAGGCTTTCAGGTAAGGCCGGTCGAACTGGGCACAGAAAGCCGCCGATTCATCGCCATGAAACTGTATGCAATCTACGGGTACGCGCTGCAGAGTGCCATGGATTTCATCTGCAGTGGCATCAACGAACAAGGCCACAACCGAGACAAAGGGCGGCAACGCCGCGACAATCTCCGCAGCCAGGGAAACATCAACACAGCGTTTGCTTGGCGCGTAAAACACCAGGCCAATGGCATCAGCCCCGGCTGCACTGGCCGCGATGGCATCCGTGACACGGGTAATACCACATATCTTGACAAGGGTTCTGGCCACAGTATCGATCGGTGATTGCCTGACGAAGGCGGCGGATGATAGCAGACCCGGCTGCGCAGTGTCTTTAACCCGGTAAAACAAGCGGCCCGGGAGGTGTGGCAGGCAGGCCAAACTGTGATGGGTAGCTGACATCCACCAGGTAAAGGCCCTCTGCGGGCGCCGTTTCGGCTGCGCGCGTTCGATCCTTCCCCTGCAACAGCGCCGCAATCCAGTCGAGCGGCTGCTCGCCACTGCCCACCGCCATCAGACTGCCTGCGATATTGCGCACCATGTGGTGGAGAAAGGCATTGGCTTCGATATCAATGACCAGAAGCTCGCCGTAACGCCGGACGGTGCAGTGATTGACGTGGCGAAACGGTGTCCTGGACTGGCAGGCGGCGGCGCGAAAGGCACTGAAATCCTGCTCACCAAGTAATGCCTGCGCTGCGGTGTGCATGCGCTCCGCCTGCAGCGGCTTTCTCTGCCAGGTCAGCTGCCGGTGGCACAGGGCCGGACGCACGGTGCCATTGGCAATGATGTAGCGGTAACGTCGGGCCAGTGCGGAAAAACGGGCATGAAAGGTCTCCGCCACTGGCTGCGCCCAGTGTATGCGAATGTCCGGCGGCAGGTGGCTGTTGCCACCCAGCACCCAGGCTTTCGCGCTGCGGGCACAGGGGGCGTCGAAATGAATAATCTGGGCGTGGCCGTGAACACCCGCGTCTGTGCGACCCGCACAGTGGACTCTGACAGGCTGCGCAGCAACGCGCTCGAGCGCATGCTCAAGGGCGCCCTGCACGGTGGGTGAGGGTGATTTCAGCTGCGCCTGCCAGCCGTGGTAAGCACTACCGTCGTACTCTATACGACAGGCAATGCGGGTCCCGGGAGGAAGCGATGTACTGGCGAATACCCGATCTGCGCCTGAATCAGCCAAGCCTCTCGAGCAACTCCCGTGCTTCCTGCTGCTGGTCAGCGCTTCCGCCCGATATCACCTCGTCGAGGATCTGCCGCGCACCATCGTCATCGCCCATGTCGATGTAAGCCCGCGCCAGGTCCAGCTTGGTCGACATCGGGTCGCCGTCATCGGCGAACACGAAGTCGTCCTCACTGCTGTCGCCACCACTGCGCGCCTTCTCGAAGTCGGCGGAGAGGTCCAGGTCTTCTACACTGCCCTCCTCGATTTCAAGGTCGAGGAATTCAGGTTCTTCGTCAACGGAAGGTACCAGTGCATCGCGCGCGTCGAGGCTGCCCAACTCATCAAGCTCGGGCAGCTCGGCCGAGAGGTCTTCGGCCTGCTTCGCCGCAGGCTTGGACGCGGGCTTATCACTGAAATCAGACAGGAAACCGCTGTCGTCAAGATCCCCGCTGAGATCGCTTGCGGACGAGAAATCCGCGGGCTCCCCGGCACGCTCGCCTGCGCCTGACAATCTGGCATCAGCCAACAGCTGCTCCGCCCGGGCAATACTGTCTGCATCACCGATGCGCTGCAGCTCCATCATCTGCTGGTCGGCTTCATCGCGGTCGCCCATTTCCGCCGCAAGACCGAGTAATTTCAGGTGGTAAGAGGCGTTGTCCGGGTCGGACCTGGTCGCCTTGCGCAACAATTCCATCGCCTGACTGTAGCGCCCGTAGGCAATGTAGATATCTGCCTCGGCGAGAGCATCTCCGGCATCAACGTCGGAGGCGTATTCATCGTGCTTGCGCTCACCGTAGCCGCGCTGTCCGCCGCGCTGCAGGGTTGTATCGTCTCCGGACGCAGCCGGCATTGCGGCCGGTTCGGCATCGCTGCTCTCGTCATCGAACTCAACCGCGTGGTCCTGCAGTTGGATGTCGTCAAAGGCATCGGCCTCTTTCTGCCGCGGGCGAGCGACGGGCACCAGAGCGGCAGGTTCCTCGCTTGTGTCATTCTGCCGACGCCGCCACAGCAGGCCGCCGAGCAGCAGCGCCAACAGCCCGCCACCCGCGACATAGGGCCAGACGCCCATGCCCCCTGATGCCTCTGGCGCTACGGGTTGTGGCTGTGGCTGTACCTCCGCAACGGACGGCACCGGTGTAACCGCCGCGGGCTCAGCCGCCGCTGCGCTGGACGAGGATGCCTCCGCCGCAGCGAGAGCCTGCTGCAGAGAGGCAATTTCAGCGTCTTTCACCTCAACAATACGCTCCAGCGCGTCCAGACGTTCAGTGAGGCGAGTCAACTGTTCCGCAAACGCATCACGCTCACCCTGTATGGCCTCAGCGTCTGCCGTGGAAACGGGCGCACTCTCGGTTGCGGCACTGGCGGCATTGATTGCTGGATCGCTGTCGGTGGCGGCCTCTTCATCACCAGTACTGCCCGGGGTGGCATCGTCATTCGCCGCGCCTGCGGAAATCCGCAGCGCCGGTCCGGCAGACGAGGGTGTGGAAGCCCTGCCGGCGCGCCAGTCTTCATTTTGCTGACGCACTTCTGCGAGCACAGCCGCGACGTCGGTCTCACTGGCATTGACATCGCTACTATCCGGCAGGTAGATAATGTATCCCGCCTTGATGCGATTGATGTTGCCGTCGATAAAGGCATCCGGATTCAGACGCTGTATCTCCAGCATGGCCTGCTGCACCGAAATACCCTCCGGGCGGGCACGCTGGGCAATGGTCCACAGCGTCTCGTCGCGGCGAATCATGTAGCGGGCACCTGGCGCCGGCTCGGCAGCGGTGCCTGCACTAAAATTTCGTTCGGGCATCGCCCCCGGCGCGAGGCTGGATTCGCGCATGCCCACGCGCGTGCCCTCCGGCACCACTTCGACCTCAGTGGTGGCCGGTTCTGGCGTACCCTCGACTTCAGCCACGCGACGCGTGGCCGACACCGTCGTGCCCTGAGATTCAAAAGCAGGTGGATCAACGAGCACCGTGTAATTGCGCAATAAACGGCCAGAGGGCCAGCGCGCCTCGACGATAAAGTCGAGGTAGGGTTCAAGCACCGGGTCTTCCGAGGTGAGGATGATCTTGCCGCGACCGTTTTTATCCACCTGGACTTCAAAGCTGATGCCCGTCAGGAAATAGGCACGGTCGATGCCTAGCCGGTCGAAGTCATCTGCCGTCGCGAGCCTGACGCGAATCTGGTCCTGATCGAGGCTGCCAACATCCAGCAGACCGACTTCCGCCCGCAACGGTTCGTTCAGAAACGAATTCAGCGAAAGTTCGCCAAGCCCCAATGCCCAAACAGAACCTGCTTGCAGGCACCCCAAGGCTGCCAGTGCTACTGCCAACCGCTTCTTTCGAGCCATAAACACGCCTTGTTATGCTCCCCTGCCATCCCCTGAGCCGACTTTTACGCAGCTCGAGCCCCTTTATGACGACTCCGAAGATACCGCAAGTATGTTGTAACGCAAAGGTTTAATCCTGTCTCTTATACACATCTCCGAGCCCACGAGACAGGCAGAAATCTC
>CAJXUQ010000016.1 GCA_913061145.1 uncultured Haliea sp. | reverse complement strand
GCAGCTTGCCCTCTAACCAACTCGTCAAGAGTTGCACTTACAAATTGAATTCACGCAATCATATAATCAGCGACCTTCTGACTAGCCTCTCGTAGTTTTGTCATGGATGGATGAATATAGTGTGCATCCACACCTTCCCGGGCATGACTCAACAGCTCATCAATAAGGATTGGACTGATCTCCAATTCGGCCCCGATAGATTTGTAGGTTCGGCGCAAATCATGATTAGTGACAGATACCCCAGATACCTCCTTGACGATCTTTCTGACATCTTTTGTATCCCTGTAATGCCCGCTGCCAGTAATTCCCGGAAATAAATACTCCGTCTGTTCAGGCAAATTTGCCAATCGATTACGAACAATCGCTTCCGTGGCGGAGTTCAGGGGTAATTCCGCCTGCTTTCCGCCTTTCTTGATAATTTTGAAAGTATGCCTGTTAAGATCAATATCAGCGATTCGGATAGTCATAGTACCCATCAGCCTTACACCAGAGAACAACATAAATAGCAAAGCGTCCCGTCCATTGCGAAAGGCCGAAGTGTGATCATGCTCCCGGAGCCCTAGCACCGCTCTGAGATAGGGTTTGAAGTCGCTGTCATCCAGGCGTTCTGTGCGACGGTTAGAGCGGTTGATGTTAACGCCTAGCTGTTTCATCGCTCGACTAACCGGGTTTCGGATAAAAAGGTCAGACTCATCATATTTCGCCTGAGCCCAATTCCATACCGACCTCAAAATACGCATTGCATTATGTAGCTGGGTTTCGCCCTTACCTACTTGCTGGAGATATACGGCCTTTACCTGCTCTGCCGATATGCGGTAAAGATGCTCATCTAGTAAGTCCGCCAACAAAACCTCACATTTGTTTTTGATATCGATCAGGTAACGGTCACCGGGGCGCCTCTCCGCGACAAAACCATCAGGCAAAAACTCCCCGTCCTTACCTGTCGGCGACCCAAAGATCATATCTCTGAACGTTCGCTTAGCCTCGGATAGTTGTTGCTCATTTGCTTGCTCAGCAGCCAGCTGTTGAGCAAGCAAATGAGGATCGCGTCCCTCTTGTATTTCCAGGAACAGGCTATCTGCTTTCTGTCTCAGTTCTGAAATCGGAACTTGTGCATTTCTCGCTTCACCAACCTTCATGATTTGCCGCTTATACAACTTACTTTTTTGCTGTCCGCGAATACGAATCCTTTCGTATAGACAGAACGCACTGTCTGAATACGATTGACTGGGTCTGATTCTTATCGCCAGATGGCTGGCATTGTCGTAAAGGTAGGATTCTTTTGTAAATTCACCGTTATTAATTCGGCGCTCAATAACGGTTAAGGTCGGCTTGCTAAACTTGACCCTGTTCTCTGATGATCTTCCCATGAACAAGAACTCCTTTTCAGGCGATGGTAAGGTTAAATCTGGGATACACCTGGGATACAAAACAGCGTAATTTTTGTATCCCAGAGGAAATATCAAGTAACAGTGAAAATTGAAGAACCAAGAAAGAATAAAGGATTAAATACTAATATATCAACAACATGGGTATCATAAATCAACTTTTAGGAGCATCAATTAACACTGAGAAATGATTATACGAGAAGGATTCAAAATCCCCCGCCGTAAAAAGCGTGCCGGTTCGAGTCCGGCCTCCGGTACCACTCGATTGATGATGAAGAGCCTGAAGATCCCACGCCAGCGCGTGTAATCATCTCACCTACGCGGTAACACTTGGCGGCTGGTCTCCGTATGCAACACGGCGTGCGCCTCGTGCCTCCAGGTCGCCAGCACTGCATACCCTCTGGCTGGGAAAACCGGGATCATGACCGCACACACCACTGCTGGTTCTTCGTCTGTCTGCGCGCTGCTGCCCGCCTGGCAGGCTGCCGGGTTCATTCAGCCAACGCTGGACTCACTGTCGGCACAGACCTATCGCAACTTCCGCGTCATCGTATCCGTGGACCAGTGCACTGACGACACTGCTGAGCTGTGTAGGGCGCACGCTGAGGGCGATCCACGGTTTCGAGTTGTTCAGCAAAGCGAACGGCTGGGCTACGTCGGCAACTGCAATGCCCTTCTCCAGCTCGCCGATAGCGACTACGCATTGTTCGCCTTCCATGACGACATCATCGCCCCACCTATATTGAGCGACTGGCTGCCGCGCTGGATGGCGATCCGGAAGCTGTTGTCAGCTTCTCGGATGTTCACCTGACGCACACCGATGGCCGCGAAGAGCACTGGGTACTCAGCGAACTGGAAGGTATCACCAACCCGGCAGAACGCGGCCACCTGATGCTCGCCGGAGGGCTGAAGTGGTGGGTACCCAACCGCGGTGTTTTCCGCCTGTCGATGGCGCGGCAGATCGGTGGTTTGAAACTGCACGGCGCGGGCGAGTTTTCCACTGATTGGCCATGGCTGTTCCACATGAGCCTGCTGGGAAAGTTCCTCCGCGTGCCCGAGACCCTGTGTTTCAAATACTACAAGCCGGGCAGCCTGTCGCGCAGTTGGGCCTTCACCCCGGAACAGCGTTTTGAGGTTCTCTGGGCCTGCCTGCGAGAGCTCTGGAATGCCAACATCAGCAGCACCGCCAAACTGGATATCGCGGTACCACTGGTTCAGTATCTGCACCACAATCGTCCCCAGGGCGTAACCGCGGCATGACATTACCGGCCCCCGAGGCAACCCGCTGGTTTGGGGGCGCGGCACGGTTAGTACCTGTGCAGCGCCACAACGACAGCAGGGGCTCCCTGCTGCCGGTGGACTTCGCACAGTTACCCTTCAGACCGGAGCGTGTATTCACCGTTTCCGCGGTACCCCCTGGTACCCGCCGCGGTGGGCACGGCCACCTGCGCGGCCAGCAGCTGCTGATCTGCCTGACCGGAAAGATCCTCGTCACGCTGCAGCGTGACGGCGAGCGCGTGGACATCACCCTTGACGGCGCGAGCCCGGGGCTGTCGGTGAGCGCGGGAATCTGGGGAGAACAGACCTACATCGAAGAGCACAGCACGCTGCTGGTGCTGGCCAGCGACCCCTACGATGCCGACTCCTACTTTTCGCTGGTCGGTGCCGCTCCGTGAGGGCACACCGACACATCGCGGTGCTCGGTGCCGGCATTATGGGATGCTCTACCGCACTGTTTCTGGCTCGCCGGGGAGTTGCCGTATCGCTGTTCGACGAAGCCGGCGAACCCTTCACCGGCGCCAGCCGCTGGAACGAAGGCAAAATCCACCTCGGCTACCTCTGTTCCGCAGACAGCTCGCTGCGCTCGGCGCAACATGTGCTGAGCGGCAGCCTGTTGTTTGGAAAGCTGACCGAAGAGTTGCTGGATACGTCGCTGGATGGCGTTATCACCGAACAGGATGACCTGTACCTGTGCCACCGCGACTCGCTGGTGCCTGCCGACGACATGGCGCATTACCTGGCGCAGGTCAGCAGCCTGGTGCGTTCACACCCCGATGCCGGAAAATACCTCGTGGACGCCTCGCAGGCACGCGCGCGGCAGCTGTCCCGAACAGAGTTGAATGCAACCACAGGCGCTGACGAGATTAGCGCCGGCTTTCACGTTCCTGAGCGTTCAGTGGAAACCAACTGGGTCGCCGACCGCTTTCTCCAGGCCGTGGCCGCCGAGCCACGCATCACCCTGCGCCTGGGCGAGCGCGTTCTGGCTGCGCAACCGCAGGGGAATTCGGTACATGGGCGCTGGACAGTTGCAACAGACTTGCGGCAACCCGAACACTACAGTGAAGTGATCAACGCCCTCTGGCACGGGCGCATGGGCGTTGACCAGACAGCAGGCATCGCGGCTGCCGGTGTCTGGTCAAACCGCTATCGCCAGTCCTTGTTTCTGCGCACGCGGCAACGCGTGCGCACCCCCCTGCGCAATTATTGCCACAGGCCCCTTCGGCGACATCAAAAACTACAATGAACGTGACTTTTACCTGTCGTGGTATCCCGCCGGACTGCGCGTCGACAGCTCCGCTATCGAGCCACCGCCCGTGCACACCCTGGATCTACCCGATCACGCCGTACTGACCGCCCGAGTTCTGGATACCCTGGAAACACTTTTGCCCTGGGTAGCAGACATCCGCGCAAACGCGGAGCGTGTACAAGTGGGAGGGGGCTGGGTTTTTGCCGCCGGCCGTGGCGCATTGTCGGACCCCACAGCCACGCTGCACAAGCGCTCCGATTACGGTGTTGCCCGCAATGGCAATTACCTGAGCATTGATACCGGGAAATACGCCACTGCGCCCTGGACGGCGCGCAACCTCGTGCAGGCACTCCTCGACGGGTAGCCACGATAAGCCATCGGGTCATGGCAGCGGCACTATAGGCGGCGGCGTGTAAACCCCGGAAAGCACCTCGGACTCTGGCTGGAAAAAGCGCAGCGTAACAAACAGAGGGCCTGCGTGAACCGGTAACCAATTCACATCCGGCTCCTCAGGCGGCTGTTGTTGCAGCCACACGACCACGGCGCCATCCGGCCGGCGCTTCAGATCCGGCATCACATCGGTTACCGCGTAGCGACCTGCCGTATTGGGAATCAAATCCACCGTGCGGGCATCATAAACGTTGAGTGCCCAGAACGCGGCAACGGGTGGCAAGGTATCCGGCTCAAATACGACTTCGTAACGATGCCTGCCATCCAGAGGTACACCTGCAGCGTCTGTCAGGGCAGACAGGTACACCGTCTCCTCCGGTTGATTGCCAAGAAAACCATGATATTCCACTGTAGCCCTGCGCAGGTAATCGAACCCATAGGACCCGTAGGTCTCTTTCGAGAGCACACTCCAGCCCGTGTACGCCGGCGCAGCCAGCGCCGAGTCTGCGAGGATACGATGCCCGTCTGCGACAGCTCGTTGCAGCCCACGGCGCAGTCCATTGGGCAGCGCGTCGGCATCAAACTGCGTTGCGGGGCCTATACCCACCTGGTTCAGCTGCGCCATGAGCTGCGCCTCCTGCGGCAGGCGCGGGTTTTCGCGCAAGAATCGATTCAGGTAGGCGAAAAATGCCAGCGACCTGAGATCTTCTGCAGCGGGCAGCTCATCGGTATCCAGCGTCCGGCTGCCGCCTGTTAGGCGTATCTGTCGCATGAGCGCACTCGCCTCGGCGAGGTCTGCATCACTCTCCACGAGCATACGCCCCAGCAGGTATCCATGATGCGTACGCAGGCGGACCAGATGCACACCGTCCGGTACAGTCCCCTGCCAGTCGGGCCCCACAACCAACAGCCGCTGGGCCGACGTGCCTGTGGTGCGTCGACCCGTGTGCTGCACCTCGGAATACATATCCGCCCAGGTCAACACATAGTACCTGCCCGCCGTATCCGGCACTAAAACCTGCAGTGGCTCAGTGGACACGTCCAACCAGGCCGTGAAATAGAGTGTGCTGCTGTTCGGCCCGCGGCCCGCATAGAGTCCACCGGGAGTGGCCAGGCCGCGCTGAAAAACGATCTCGTTCAACGGTGCATATACTCCCTTGGGATCACGCCCCAGTGTGGTCTGGTCGCGCATTACCCGGTAGTAATCCACCACGGGATAGCCATACAGGTAAGCTTGTAAACCCGCAGCGTAGGCAAGGGATTCCTGACGATGCGCAACTACGGCCGCCGGGTCCGGTCGTGACTCGGCCAGCACCTGCGCCGACAAGACCGCGCACAACACCATGCACAGCCAACCGTCCAGTCGCTGCATATCTGTAAATAACGTCACGCTGCACCTCACCACCACAATTCAAAACCAACCGCCCGTATTGCCGGCAAGCATACCGTTCTTTGCGGGAACAGATGCCAGAACCAGCGCATTACTGCATTAAAATTTCGACATCAATCTGACGCCTGCGAGGCTGATACACTGCATGGCATGACAAACACAATGAGGGACGGACCGGTGGCAGAACAGGTAGATCTGGTTATTCGCAACGGAAGCATCATCGATGGCAGCGGGCAGCCCGCCTATCAGGCTGACATCGCGGTACATGACGGACACATTGTCGCGATTGGGGAGGAACTCGCCATTGCGGGCCATGAAGAGATCGATGCCAGAGGGCAATTGGTCACACCGGGGTTCGTGGATATCCATACCCACTATGACGGACAGGTCACCTGGAGCAACAGTGTCACGCCGTCCTCCCGGCACGGCGTCACCACCGTACTCATGGGAAATTGTGGAGTGGGCTTTGCCCCCTGCAAGCCGCGAGACCGCAAGCGACTGGTCGCGCTGATGGAGGGGGTCGAGGATTTACCCGAGATTGTTTTGACCACCGGCCTGCCCTGGGCCTGGGAAAGCTTCCCCGAGTATCTGGACTACCTCGAACAGCGGTCTTTCGACGCCGATATAGCGACCCAGATCCCACACGCCGCGCTGCGCGTGTTCGCCATGGGCGAGCGAGCCGTCTCGCGGGAGGTGGCAACGGCGGAGGATCGCGAGCGCATGGCGCAGCTGGCGGCACAGGCCATCGAGGCAGGCGCCCTGGGCTTTGCCACATCTCGTACCATCAATCACCGTGCCAGCGACGGCACGCCGATTTTCACCCTGGACGCTGCCGAAGATGAACTGGTCGCGATCGGACAGGCATTGCGTGACAGTGGCCGCGGTGTACTGCAACTGGTCTCAGACTTCACCGACATCGACGCCGAACTCGCCATGCTGCGTCGTGTTGCGGAGCAGACGGCACGCCCCCTTTCGCTCACTGTCATGCAGTGGCACAACGCGCCGGAGAAGTGGCGTACCGTGCTGGACTGGATTGAGACCTGTCAGCGCGACGGCCTGCAGGTAAAAGCTCAAGTCAGCGGTAGGCCCGTGGGCATCCTGATGGGCTTTGAAACCAGCTTCAATCCCTTCAGCTACACCCCGACCTTCAAGGCACTGCTGGCGTTGTCGCCCGATGAGCGCCGTGCGCGGCTGCTGGAGGCCGCCACACGCGAAAAAATTATCGCGGAAACACCAGAACCCTCGAATTTTCCTGGCGAAATGTTGCTGCGCTGTTGGGATCTCATGTACCCGCTGGGCGAACAGCCCAACTACGAACCCGACGCCACACAAAAAGTCAGCGCCATTGCAAAGCGCCTTGGATTAAGCCCGGCCGCCTGTGCCTATGACCTGATGCTCGAGCAAGGTGGCCAGGCCGTCCTGATGCTGCCGGTGGTGAACTTTGCCGATGGCACGCTGAACGCGGCGCTCTCCATGCTGCGCCACCCACACAGCCTCTACGGTCTGGGCGATGGCGGCGCGCACCTGGGCTTCCTCTGTGACGCCAGCCTGCCGACTCACCTGCTGACGTACTGGGCGAGAGACCGCCAGAGAGGCCAGCGCCTGCCGATTCCGGAAATCATCCGCGGCCTCACCCACGACACGGCAGCCGCGGTGGGCCTCGAAGACCGGGGGTTGTTACGCGTCGGCTATCGCGCAGATATCAACATCATTGATTTTGATGCGCTTACCCTGCTTCCACCGCGGGTCGAGTATGACCTGCCGGCCAATGGTCGCAGAGTGGACCAGAGCGCCGCTGGATACACCGCCACCCTGGTGCACGGTCAGGTGGTGCAGCGCAATGGCCACCCAACAGGTGCCCTGCCCGGCCGTCTGGTGCGCGGGCCACAGACCGTCGCGTAGATGCGCGTTAGCGCATCAGTGCGCCGCCATTGATGTTGTACACCTGACCGTTGATCCAGCGCCCCTGATCAGACAGCAGGTGTGCTACCAGACCGGCGATATCCTCGGCCTTACCCAGTCGCGTTGTCGGCGTGTGTGCGAGGATCGCGTCGAGCATGGCCTGCGGCACGTTGCCGCTGGCCTCCATCTCGGGGGTGAAAACAAAGCCGGGGGCGACGCAGTTGGCCGTGATGCCCTCTCGCCCCCAGCGCGACGCCACATGCCGCATGAGCGCATTGAGGCCGCTTTTGGCCATGGCGTACGCCGGCCGTTCGCTGTCGCCCGCATCCGCTGCACCAGAACTGGTGTAGACGATGGCACCGCCACCGCCGCGCAACAGATGCGGCAGCACGGCTCGCGTACACAATACGTGCCCACGCAGATTGACCTGCAGGGTGCGGTCGAACACAGCGAGATCTTCTGCCAACACGTCGCTGTCCTCAAAGATCACGCGTAAGTCCGCCGCGTTGATATGGGCGCCGTCCAATCGACCCAGCCTGGTGCAGGCTGTCGCGACCGCCGCATCGACCGCTGTTTCATCTGCAATATCGATGTGAACAGCGAACGCCGCTCCGCCCGCAGCAGTGACCGCAGCGGCCACCGACTCGGCGGCATCGAGGTTGATATCCGCGACACACACGCGCGCACCCTCAGCCGCCAGCTGGCGCACGGTCGCGGCACCGATCCCGGTGCCCGCGCCGACGACGATTATGGCTTTAGCGGCAAGCCTGTCCAGAACGACCGACACCACTGCGCTCCAGCAAACTAGAAGGTGATATTGAAGTCGATGCCGTAGGTACGCGGCAGACTGTACTGGGCCGTCATGTTGATCACCTCATTGCCGAAGACGTTGATTTCATCCTCGTCCAACAGGTTCTTGACCCAGAACGACACACTGCTGACGGCAGAGCCCATGGGAATTTCCATCACCCCGGCGCGCGCATTGATCAGCCAGTAGGCTTCACGCTGGGACAGGCGATCGGCTTCCGGGAAACCGCTGGCGAAGGCCGTGTTCTCGCCCTCTGCGAGGTAGCGGCTGTCCAGACGCATAAAGGGCGCGCCGCCGAGCATTTTCTGGCCGAAGTCATACTGCAGCGAGATACGGGTGTTGAAATCCGGCGCGCGAATCGGACGCACATCGTCCGCCACGTTCACGCCATTGCGGATGTATTCCTTGTACTCGTAATCGTAGGTGCCAAGGGTTGTGCTGAGCGTCAGGCCTTCGCCGAGAATGGCGTCCATTTCAATCTCGAGACCGGTCACCTCCACGTTACCGGCGTTCTCAAAGCTCTGCTTGCCATCTTCAAACAGTTGCACCTGCAGGTCTTCGTAGTCCATGAAGAAAGCCGCCGCATTCAGGCGCAGGCGGTTATCCAGGAACTGTGACTTCAGGCCCAGTTCGTAGTTGGTGATGGATTCGGGGTCATAGGATATGCCATTGAGAATACCGCCGGCGACGAAGCCGGTGCTCACCTTGGCGTAGGACATCACATCATCAGCCCAGTTGTAGCTGAGCACCACGTTGTAGTTGGTTTCACCGTAGCTGAGTTTATACAGGCCCTCGTCCAGGCTACCGCCGCCGGAGGTTGCACTGATGTCGATCAGCTCGATTTCCCGATCATCTTCTGTGCGGCGGATGCCCACGGTCACGTCGAGCTTCTCCGTCGCGTGGAAGGTGCCCTCGGCAAACACGGCCCAGGAGCTGTTATCGGTGTCGGTGGAGTTGACACCGCTGCCGAAGATCGCATCAAAGGGCGTGGGAATCACCACGCCATTCGCCACGGGCTGCAACACACCCAGCACGTTACGCGCCTCTGCCTCCTCCTGGAAATAGAACACGCCGCCAACCAGGGTGTAGTTGTCCGTGCTCCAGGTCAGCTGCAGTTCCTCGCTGAACTGCTCCTGCTCCAGCGCGCGGGCGGTCAACAGGGTAAACAGGAAATCGTTGGGCCCGGGAGGATTACCGAGAATTCCACCCACATCACCCTGCAGCAGGGCACCCAGTTGCGCGGCGGTGAACTTCCAGCCACCGGTGGCCCCGAGGTCGTAGATTGCCGGGCGCTGGTCCATCTGGCGGAACGCAGTGATGCTCTTCAGGCTCAGGTTGTCATTGATTTCCCAGCTCACGGTGACGTTGTGCCCCTGAATGAGCAGAGGCTCTTCGCTGGTGGCAGCCGCGACGTCCTTCAGCGGCGTGGTGCTCAGGTTGGTGATGCCGCCATACAGCGGCTGGAACTGGTTGATGGCGCCAACCAGCGGCGCAGTCGCGCCAATGATCCCGACCTGCTGTACCGGTGCGCCGACGGTCAGGCTGTCCGTGTAATCAAAGCGGTAATCCACGTTGATAGTGTCGAAGTCCAGATTGGCCGCCAGCATGAAGGCTTCAACATTCTTGCTGCCGAGATCCTCCGCGTAGGTGAGTACGCCCATCTCCGGGTTGCGCAAGCGCAGATCCAGTGTGCGGCCAGCGATCAGGTTGTCCGAGTAGCCATCGTTGCTGTCGTACAGGTAGCTGAGCTTCACGCTCAGGGGGCCGACCGAAGGCAGATTGAGGATGGTACGGAAGCGCTGCGCATTGAGGTTGCCCACGGACACATCCTGGGACAGCCCGAACTCCCCTGTCGGCGCTGATGTGGTGATGCTGATGGCGCCACCCGTGGCGTTCCGACCGAACAGGGTGCCCTGCGGGCCACGCAGCACCTCCACGCGCTCGATATCGGCCATATCAAAAATCGAGCCGATCGTGCGCCCGATGTATACACCATCGAGGTAGGTCGCAATCTTTGGGTCCACTTCAGCCGCCGAAACGCCCGAGGACACGCCGCGAATGTTGATCTGGGGGATGGTGCCGCGCCCCTGGTTCTGGATGTTCAGGTTGGGCGCCAGGTTGCTGAGGTCTTCCGTATTGGTGACGCGGAACATGTTCAGCGTCTGCGCGTTGAGTGCGGTGACCGCGATGGGCACGCTCTGCAGGTTCTGCTCACGCTTTTGCGCCGTGACGATGATCTCCTCCAATGCAACGTTGCGCTGGTTTTCCTGCGCGATGGCGTTGCCGCTGACAATCAGCGCGATCGATGAAGCGAGCAGGGACAGGGACGAGAAATGACGCATGGGCCGAACCTCCGGGGAATTAAAATTATGCTTATTAATATTTCGACTGTACTCCCGTGCGAGGCACCAGCGCCACTACTAATTTTCAACCACACCGCCGGCACAGCTGCGGAGTACAAATAACTGGTACCCGAGCGACGATGAATGCGGTCCGATACGGGGGAATCACGGTGGTGATCACCTAATAGGGTATGCTGGTGCCGGGTTGATACGCGCGCCAGAGGTTCATAGACAGCATGAGGGACGCACAGGCACTGGTCGGATGCTGGGAGTTGGTGTCCTACACCCTGACGACCGCGGATGGGTCCGTTCTCTACCCGATGGGTGAGTCCCCGCGTGGGCTGCTGGTCTACGGCGGCGCGGGGGAGCTGTCGGTACACCTCATGCAACCCGGCGCAGAGCCGCCGCCAGCGGACAGCCTGCCCGCCGGCATCACGCCGGACCTGGCGCTATCCTACGGCTGCTATTCCAGCTACTTCGGTCGCTATGAGGTCGATGAGCAACGCAACGAAGTCACGCACTTCGTGCAGGGTGCATCCGTGCTGAGCTGGGCCGGGGCCGTATTTCCACGAGCCTACCAGCTCGATCATCACCAGCTGACGCTGAGCGCCGAGGCCAACGCCCAGGGCTATGCCCCCGCTCTGCGCTGGCAACGGACTGGCTGAACGTCAGCGACGCACGGAGACACGCCGATGAGCGCATCGCACTACCGCACACTCCTGTCACCCGGCCGGATTGGCAGCCTCGAACTGAAAAATCGCATGATCGTCACCGCCATGGGGGTGAACTTTGCCGAGAGTGATGGCAGCGCCGGCGACCGGCTGATCGCGTATCACGAAGCGCAGGCGCGGGGCGGTGTCGGCATGGTCATAACCGGCGCGACGGGTGTCGCCCTGCCCGTGGGTCGCGTGCAGCGCTGGCAGGTGGGCATATCCGAGGATCGCTTCCTGCCGGGCCTCGAAAAACTCGCCAGGGCAGTACAGCGCCACGGTGCGCGGGCTGCCGTGCAACTTCACCACGGTGGCCTGGTGGCTGGAGACAGTGCACGGGACGGTCACCCGCTGTGGGCGCCCGCGGTTCCCAGCCCGGTCAAGGATGCCGACTTCATGAGTTACTTCCTGCCCGAGGAACTGGCAAAACTGTCCGCCGGCATGAAGGGACCACCGCAGGTCAAAGTGCTGGACCTGGCGGATATTCAACAGCTTGTGCAGCAGTTCGCTGAGGGAGCGCGGCGCGCGAAGCAGGCGGGGTTCGACGGCATTGAGATCCACGGCGGACATGGCTACATCCTTTCCTCCTTCATCTCACCGAAAACCAATACGCGCACGGATGCCTACGGCGGCAGCGTAGAGAACCGCGCCCGCCTGCTGCTGGAAGTGATCCACGCCATTCGCGCCGAAGTCGGCAACGACTTTGCGCTGTGGGTAAAACTCGATTCGCGGGAAGTGGGCAAGCAAGGTGGCATCACCCTGGAGGATGCCAAGCGAACCGCGCAGCTGGTCGAAGACGCCGGCGTCGACGCCATTACGGTCAGCGCCTACCACGAGACGGCGTATGGCAAGATGCACTCAGAATCCAACATACCCCAGGTGCCCGGTGCCAACTTGCCGGCAACCGTCGCCATCCGCCAGGTGGTGAAAGTACCCCTGATTACCTCGGGACGCATCGAGCTGGATGTCGGCGAAGCAGAGCTGCAAAAAGGCAGCTTCGATTTTCTTGGCCTGGGGCGCAAACTGCTGGCCGATCCCCAACTGCCGAATAAGCTCGCCACCGGCGACACGGCATCGATTCGCCCCTGCGTCTACTGTATTACCTGCGCCAGCGCCATCTACACCGGCGACGCCACGCGCTGTGCCGTCAACGCCGAGGTCGGCGTCGAGCACCTGCGCATCGCGCGCCCGCAGTCCAGCACGCCGCGCCATATTGTTGTGGTAGGAGGCGGGCCCGCCGGCATGGAGGCGGCGCGCCTGCTCGCTGCTGACCAGCACAGAGTCACGCTGCTGGAACGCGGGCCGCGGTTGGGCGGTACGCTGCAGTTCGCGTCCCTGGCCTATGAACCGAATCAGCGCTTCCTGAACTGGCTGCGCAGAGAGGTCGGCAAGGCGGATATCGACCTGCGCCTGAATACCGAGGCCACGCCGGCGCTGCTGCAGTCGCTGGGTGCTGACGCCGTTATCGTGGCAACGGGTGCCAAACGTGACCTTCCGGACATCCCCGGCAACGATCAGCACCACGTATTCAGCGGCGACGACATGCGCAAGCTGATCCTGGGCGAAAGCTCCGAGCGACTCACGGCACGCACCAGCCCGCTGACCCGACTGGCAACGCGTATCGGTGCGGCTACCGGCCTCAGCGCCAATCTCAATCTGGTGCGCAAACTGACCCATGCCTGGATGCCGCTGGGCAAGCACATCGTGATCATCGGTGGCGAACTGGTAGGCGTCGAGCTGGCCGAGTTCCTTGCCGAGCGCGGGCGCGTGGTCACCGTGGTCGATGAAGCGCCGCGCTTTGGCGCCGGGCTGCCCATTGTGCGCCGCATGCGCCTGCTGGCAGAGCTGCGGGAGCACGGTGTCGCACTGCAGCCCTCCGCAGCCGACATCCGCATCGAAGCTGAAGCCGTCACCTTCCGGGACGCGGCCGGTGATGCACAGCGAGTCGTGGCACAGCAGGTGATCGTTGCCAAGGGCGCCACCGGGGATACCAGCGTTGCAGACCGGTTGCGCGGCGCAGGGTTTGAGGTCCATGAAGCCGGCGACTGCACCGGCGTGGGCTACATCGAGGGGGCCATCCGCAACGCCCAGCAGGTCGTCGATGCCATCAACGCCAACATCGTGCCGACCACAGCCCACGACCGGGAAACCGCAACGGCATGACGGTGTCCACCGATTGCCAGACAGGTGTTGAATGAAAGCAGTACGCTGCCACAACCATGAAATACACGTACACGACGTGCCGGCACCCAGCGGTGCAGGCGTGCGGGTGAAGGTGGCCGCGGCCGGGATCTGCGGCAGCGACCTGCACTTCTGGCAGGGCGGGTTTCCCGTGCCGTTCACCCTCGGCCATGAGATATCAGGTATCACGCCCGACGGGCGCTGGGTGGCCATCGAACCGACCGTCTACTGCGGTCACTGCGAGCGCTGTGTGCGGGGTGACTACAACCTCTGTGTGCGCGGCAATGATGCGGTGCTCGGGGTGGGCCGTGACGGCGGTATGAGCGAAGAGATCATCGTACCCAAACACTGCCTGGTGCCCCTGCCGGGTGGCATCGCCGTGGAAGATGCCTGTCTGGTCGAACCGCTGTCGGTGGCCGTGAGGGGTATCGCCATGGCGGGCATCAGTCACAGGCACAAAGTCGCGGTGATCGGCGGGGGCACCATCGGCCAGTGCGCCGTGGTGGTCGCGCGCCAGGTCAGTCCCCGGGTGCACCTGTTCGCACGCCATCCCGCGCAACAGCGCGCCGGCGAAATTCTCGGCGCGACGCTGGAGGGCGCCACAGACGACTACGACCTGGTGATTGACTGCGCGGGAACGGACTCCGCGATGGCGCAGGCCGCCGATCTCTGCCGCCCCGGCGCCACCATACTCATGCTGGCCTCCTACTGGGGTGGGTTAACCCTGCCGGCAATGCAGATGATGATGAAGGAGCTGCGCACAGTGACCTCCATGGCGCAGGCGCGACAGGGGCTTGTACGTGACGTGGATATCGCTGCCGCCATCCTCGCGGAAAATCCGTTGATCGCCCCTACCCTGATTACCCACAGGCTGCCTCTGGAGGCCGCCGCCGAGGCATTTGCGATTGCCGCCGACCGCAAGCAGGGTGCGATCAAGGTGGCCTTCAGCCCTTGACGGCCTCCCCGTCGACGGGACGCGAACCCGGGCCGCTGCGCTCAATCAACGGGATCATCACCACTGCCAGCAACAGCAACAGGACAAACGCCACAAAAGCCATGTCGTAGGACCCGGTGACATCACGGATCCAGCCCGCGAGCGGCGGTGTCAGCAGATTGAAGGGGAGCAGCACCGGCGACATCAGACCCATAACCCTGCCATAGTTCAGCACACCGTAGATCTGGGCGAGCAATGAGCTCCACACCGGCAACATGCCACCGCCACCCAGCCCCAGAATCAGGCTGCCCGCGAACAGCCTTGGCATATCCGGTGTGCCCCAGAACAGCGCGAGCCCCAGCATCATTAACAGCATGATGGCGGCGAGCGCGAGCCGCACATCAAAACGGTCGGCACACCACCCAAACAACAGTGTCCCGGGCACCGCCGCCAACGCCAGATTGGCGATCAGCATGGCCCCCTGCTCGCGCGTGGCGCCAGTATCCAGGACAAACGGCGTCAGGCTGCCCACCGTAGCCGTGAAGGCGGCAAACATGAAGCCCACCGATATCGCGATCACCCAGAACGCACGGTGCCGAATAATCGTGTCCGTGGAGTTGAAGCGCGCACCGGTGTGTGCCTCGTGGTCAGCATCGCCCTCCGGCAGCGGCGGCGTATAGCCTTTTAGCGCCGGACGATCGGCCGCCATAAGGGCCACGGGGATGGCAATCAGTGCAATCACAGCAGCAAAAACCTGCAGCGCAACACGCCAGCCCAGCAGATCAGTCAGCCAGCTGATCAGTGGCGGAAACAGGAACCCCCCGAAAGACGTCCCCGCCCCGGCAATACCCAGGGCGAGGCCCCGTTTGCGGGTAAACCAGCGTGCCAGCAGGGTGGACGCGGACAGCGGCCCCAGCAGCACATAGCCGAAACAGAATACCAAACCGTAGATTGCCGGCACCTGCCACATGGCGGTGGTGACAGACAGCGCGACGAAACCCAGCGAGGTCATCAGAATGGCGAAGACCATGATGAGCCGCAGCGACAGCCGATCGATGGCAATACCGGCCATGGGCGACACAACGCCGGCCCCCAGCGTCATGCAGGTGAGACCCAGCATCAGCGCCATACGGCTGGCGTCGAAGGTCTCGGCCAGCGGCACCGCGATCACACTGTAGGAATAGCTGAGCGCGCCGGCACCGGTGGCCTGGATCAGAAAGGCAACCACCAGCTGCAGCCAGGGCCAGTGATGCGTGCGTATCATGCGCGAAGCGCCTCAAACAGGGTTCTCATGGTTCCATGCCTATGCAGGATTTGATTTTTATACTACGGTAAATTTTAATGAGTGGATCGAGCGAGGGTCAAGGTAAACCCGGCCCGCTCGATGCGATTACCGCGAGGGGAGAGCAGGATTGATGTACAAGTCCATGGCACTTTTGAAGTGCAAGCCCGGGCTGACCCGGGAACAGTTCATCGACTACTATGAAACGCAGCATGCACCGCTGATCTGCGCGCTGCTGCCGGAAGTGTGCGGCTACCGCCGCAACTTCATTCGCGATGAAGGAGCCTTCCTGAACGCCGGAGCTGCAGCGCGCGACTACGATGTGATCACTGAATTGTGGTTTGCTGACCGCGCCGCGTACGACGCCGCCATGGAACGCTGCGCCAACCCCGAAATCGCCCGCAGAATCGCCGAGGACGAAGAGCACTTCCTGGACCGATCATGCACGCGCATGTTCGTGGTCGACGAACACATCTCGGCCATCGCGCGCTAGGCCCGCACGGTTGCGACGGGCTGCCGGCGGCCTGCTTCCCTGAAGCCTGCGAGGGTCTCCAGGTACCGCAGTGGCACCGGCATACCCAACCGGGCCCTGACCTCCGGCAGCGGATCCGCCAGAACGTCCTCGAGCCGCAGCGCTGGCAGCCACTGCGATGACCGGCCCAGCGCGGCGCCCTCCTCGACACAGGCATCCAGATCCACACCAGGAAAGCGCTTGCGTGCGCTGTGGCGCGCCATGAAGACAATGAAGGCGATGCCCCGATTGTAGGTTTGTGTCGTCATGAAGGATAACAGGCACAACTCACCCAGCGGATCGGGGCCGTATCCCGTAAGTACGTGCTGGAGGTCGTGGATATCGCGCAGGCGGTCGGCGAGCCACTGTTCATCCTCGGTGAGCCCGGCATGCCGCTGTGTGGAAGCGCTGGCTGCGACCAGACCCTCTGCGGTGATGCCCTGGCGCTCCATGAGGTCGACATAGCTGCGCCCCACCGTGCCCTCAGGCAGGCCGCGCAGCCTTGCACGATCACAGAGCAGGGGCAGAATCTGCGGCCGGGATAGGAGCAGGTCACGGCCTTCGGGGGTCTGCCGCAGGCGCGCCACCGCCTGGGCAATGCTGTCTCCCTTGAGTGCCTCTATAACCCGAAACACCTCCTCTGTTGCATCCGGATTGGCGATAAGCCGGCGCACGGACAACAGCGCCTGCACCGGGCGGACTCGATTCGCCAGGCTCCTTGAAACCGTTTTCAGCACCATCGTCGCTCCTGCCACACAACTGCATGACCCACGCAATTCACCGCCGTGACTATAGCAGTTCGCCAGACCCTTATCACCGCGCCGCCACCTGCAATGCGACGGATTTCAATCAAACACGACCGATATCCGTCGCCAGCAGGCACTGGCATCTACACTGCAGGCAACACGACCACCAGGGAGGGTTCAACCGTGCCAATATCCCATCATCTACCCGGGCTGGCCACAGGCCCACGTACGCTGCTGTGCGCCCTGGCCTTGCTGTTGCCGCATGCCATTGCCGGCGCCCAGGAACCGGGTGCCAGCCTGCAAACCTGCCGCACACTGCAGCAGAAAATCGAGCGTCTCGACGACCGGCGCAAACACGGGGCATCGGCGGGCCAGATGGACCGGTGGAAACGGCAGCGCAGCGACCTCAAGAATCGCTTCAACGCACTGCGCTGCCGCCACTGGGGCAATCGTCTGCGTTGAGGAAAACCCGCTGTGGAGCATGTTTTTTGCACTTTTTTGCCATTTGCCGTCCACAAGCAGCGATAGCGGCGCTAATCTGGGGCTACAAGCGTGTAGCGACCACCAACCCAGGCCTCATCGATTCATGTTCAGGACCGACGGACAAAGACCGCGACAGACAGTGACACAGCGCGAGAGCGCACGTGGCTGGCCGCGCGTTGTCTGGTGTATACACGACAACCTTGCTGGTCATCGGCAGCAGTTGAAAGGGCTGGCGCAGGCGCTACAGATACAGCAGAGCGCCGAGGTTTACTGGTTGCCCTACACGGCTTCCGCGCGCGGCCTGCCCGCGCCAGAGCTGATACTGGTGTGTGGCAGGCGCACCCACTGGGCAGGCCTGCGCGCGCGCTGGCGCCATGGCGGCAAGCTGGTCGCCCTGATGAACCCGGGCCCCCTGCGCCCGCTGTTTGATGCCAGCATCGTGCCGGAACACGATGGCCTGCAGGCCTCGGCTCGCACGATCGTTACACGAGGCCCGGTCAACCCCCTGCAGCCGGCCGGGCAGGGCGATCCGCACCGCGGACTGATACTGGTCGGCGGCCCATCGCGTCACTTTCACTGGGATAGCCGGGATGTCCTGCAACAGATACGGCGCCTGCGCGACGCACTGCCCGGGGTGGAATGGCTGCTGGCCACATCGCGCCGCACGCCGGAGGACTTCGTCCGCGCCCTGGGTGCTGTGGAGGACGAGCACTGTCGCGTGCTCGCCGCCACAGAGACCACGCATGGCGGCCTTGAGGCCCACTACCACGAACGCGGCATAGCCTGGGTAACGGCGGACAGCGCGGCAATGCTCTATGAAGCGCTCAGCAGTGGCGCCGCGGTGGGCGTGCTCAGCCTGCAACCGCGCAGGGCGAACCGATTGCAGACGGGGCTGGAGAAGCTCGTTGCGCAAGGCTACCTGACGGACCTGAACACCGTGGTGCGCACAGGGGCCATGCCAGCTGCTCGCCCGCCCCTGCATGAAGCCCAGCGCGCGGCCGCTGCGCTGCGTGCTCGCCAGATCGCCTGGAGCCATAAAGGCCATTGCTCCGCACCGGGCAAATAACGTACCTTTACCCCTGCACAGCAAAAGGGCAATGCATGGAAACCCTGAAACACTTCACCGCTGGTTTTCTCGACGCCTTCACTTTTCTTTTCGCGCTGGCGGTGCTGTGTCTGATCGTGGCGGTGTGCTGGATGTACATCGTGGACGTGCGCCAGACCACGCACAGTATTCGTCGCAATTACCCGGTGCTCGGCCGGTTCCGCTACTTCTTCGAATTCATCGGCGGCTTTTTTCGCCAGTACTTTTTCTCCCAGGATCGGGAAGAGCTGCCGTTCAATCGCGCACAGCGCTCCTGGGTGTATCGCGCGGCCAAGAACCTCGACTCCACCGTCGCATTTGGTTCCACCCTGCCGCTGAATCAACCCGGGGACGTTATTTTCCTCAATGCACTGATTCCGCCGCTGGATGAAGAAATACCCGCGCGAACGGCCATCAGCTTTGGTCAGGGCTATGCGCGCACCCCCTACAGCACCCTGTCCTTTTTCAACATATCGGCGATGAGTTTCGGCGCCATATCAGAGCCTGCGGTGCGCGCCCTGTCCCGGGGCGCGGCCAGGGCCGGTATCTGGTTGAACACCGGGGAAGGCGGCATCTCACCCTTCCACTATGAGGGTGGCTGCGACATTGTCTTCCAGATCGGTACCGCCAAATACGGCGTGCGCGACGCGGAAGGCAGGCTCAGTGACGACCGGCTCCGGGAGATCGCCAGCCACGAACAGGTGCGCATGTTTGAAATCAAGCTTTCCCAGGGTGCCAAACCGGGCAAGGGTGGCATCCTCCCCGGAGCAAAGGTCACTCAGCTCATTGCCACGACGAGGGGCATTCCCGAAGCGCAGGATTCCATCAGCCCCAATCGGCACCCCGAGGTACGCACCATCGACGACCTGCTGGGCATGATCCGCCACGTGCGCGAAGTCACCGGCAAACCTACCGGCATCAAGTTCGCACTGGGAGAAAGCGGCTGGCTGGACGAGTTCTGCCAGCGCATCAATGAACTGGGCCTGGACCACGCGCCGGATTTTGTGACCATCGACAGTGCCGATGGCGGCACCGGCGCGGCACCGCAGAGCCTGATCGACCTGATGGGGCTGCCATTGCGCAGCAGCCTGCCGCTGGTGGTCGACAAGCTCCTGGAATACGGACTGCGCGAACGTATCCGGGTAATCTGTTCCGGCAAGATGATCAACCCTTCCGGCGTCGCCGCAGCCCTGTGCATGGGCGCCGACTGCGTCAATTCTGCGCGCGGTTTCATGTTCGCGCTGGGCTGCATACAGGCACTGCAGTGCAATAAGAACACCTGTCCTACCGGCGTCACCACCCACGACCCCGAACTGCAGCGCGGACTCGACCCTACAGACAAGGCAGTGCGAGTGGCGAGTTACGCCACCAACCTGATGCACGAGGTGGAAATCATCGCCCACTCCTGCGGCGTGCCGGAGCCGCGCCTGCTGGACCGACGCCATGCCCGGGTCATCAACCCCCAGGGGCTGCCGGTACCCCTGTCCGAGGTCTACATCTCGCCACAGGCCAGCAACGGCAGCCACACGAGGGCGATCCATTGACCGTCGCAGGCAGAATCAACCTGATGGTGGTCAGCACCGCCAGTGTCATGGCCTTGCTCATCCTCATCAGCAGCGGCATCAGGGAATACTTCGTGTTGCGCGATGGGCTGGTCAGCGAGCTGACCACTGAAATCACCCGGGAAACAGCGCTGGCTGCCGACCTGCAGCTGCGCGAACGGCGCACACTGCATGACTTCCTGGAACGACTGCAGACCTTGTCGCCTGCAATCACCTATGTGCGCATCGACACCGTGGATGGCATTGAAGTCGTGGAGCAGTCACGCATTGAGGAGATTGAGGGCAAACTGCCGCCGCTGAACGTATTGCGCGGCGGGGCGGCCAATGCCGAAACCGGCCTGTCTCCGCAGGAGGGTCTGCCGCCTCCGGAAGCGGCGGGGCTGATGGCCAGCCTGACGGGAGGTGAGCTGGTGTTGAATGCCTCCATCCCCATTCTGTCCGGACTAAATCCGCTGCGGGAGGACCTGACCCGCCGCGACTTCGGCGAGTCACTGGCACAGCCCACCGGCAGCCAGTTCGTCGCCGGCTATGTGCATGTCGGCGTCAGCCGCAGCATGCTGCTGGTTCTGTTGCTCCCTACCCTTGGCACACTGGCAGGCATCGCCCTGGGGCTGCTGCTGGTCGGCAGCTTCATCGTCACCCGCTACACCCGCAAGCTGACCGGGCCGCTGGCGAGGCTGGCGCGGATGGCCGACGATATTACCGCAGGCAACGTCGGCGAACCCCTCACCATAGACGGAGAAGGCGAGGTCAAGGAAATCGCCAATGTCCTGAACGCCATCATCGGTGGCCTGCACAATTACAAGACCCAGATTGGCGTTGACCACCAGCTGCTGAGCATGAAGGTGGAAGAGCGCACGGCCCAGCTCTCCCAGCGCAACCAGGAACTGAACCAGGCTGTGCGGCAGGTCACCGAGACCAAGGACAGGTTGCGGCAGATGGCCTATTTCGACAGCCTCACCTCGCTGCCCAACCGACGGCTCTTCACCGAACAGCTGGACCTGTTATTGCGTCTCAGCAAGCGCAACAACGAGAAGCTCGCACTGTTGTTTCTTGACTTGGACAACTTCAAGCGTGTCAACGATTCTCTCGGGCACAGCGCCGGTGATGCACTGCTGAAAGAGGTTGCACGGCGTCTCGCCGCCTGTGTGCGCGAAAGTGATGTCGTGGCCCACTTCGTCGATTCGGAGTCGCGTATTGATGTGTCGCGACTGGGTGGCGATGAATTCACCGTGGTACTGAATCAGGTGGAAGACGAACGGGCGGTGCGCACCGTGGCGCAGCGGCTGCTGGATACGCTGCTGCAGCCGGTATCAATCGGTGACCACGAGCTGGTGATTACCCCCTCCATCGGTATCGCTATGGCGCCGGATCATGCCAGCGACCTTGAGGGACTGTTGAAGGCCGCTGACACCGCGATGTTCCACGCCAAATCCCAGGGCAAGAATACGTATATGTTCTACACCCCGGACATGGACGCTGCCGGTGTGGAGCGCCTGCGCCTGGAGACCGACCTACGCAAGGCGCTGGAACGCAACGAACTGCTGTTCCATTACCAGCCGCAGGTGGACACGCGCACCGGGACAGTGATCGGCGTGGAAGCGCTGATTCGTTGGCAGCACCCCGAGCAGGGCATGATTCCCCCTTTCCGCTTTGTGCCTGTGGCCGAGGAAATCGGCCTGATTGGCGAGCTCGGCAGCTGGGGCATCCGCCAGGCCTGTCGCGAGCTGGTCGATCTGCGGCAGCAGGGCTACGCGCTGCCCAAGATCGCCGTCAACGTATCGGCACTGCAGTTCACCCGTAATTTCTGCCCGATGGTGCGCGAAGCGCTGCAGACCAGTGGCCTGCCGGCCTCCTCACTGGAACTGGAGCTGACCGAAAGCATTCTGGTAGAGGACAGCGAAACCACGGTCCGCGCGCTGCGCGAACTCAAAGCCATGGGCCTGCGCCTGTCAATCGACGACTTTGGCACCGGCTATTCGTCGCTAAGCTACCTGAGCCGCTTCCCGCTGGACGAGTTGAAGATAGACCGCAGTTTCGTTATCGATTTCGACAAGAGTGAGAACGATGCTAGCCTGGTACGCGCCATCATCGCGATGGGCCAGTCAATGAACCTGGACCTCGTTGCGGAGGGCGTGGAAACCAGCGAGCAGTTCAACTTCCTCACCACCCAGGGTGCAAACGTCATCCAGGGCTACCTGTTCAGCCGGCCTGTCACGGCGGAGGAACTGAAACCCATGCTGGCACCGGGCTACTTTATGGAACAGATTCGCGAGATCCGCGCCGACCTGTGATGCGTCGGCGAGGGTTTCAGCCTTCGCCCTGCCCCTCGCCGGACTCCGCGCGCTTCAGGCGCTGGATATTTTCCAGATTCTGCTTATAGGCGGCAGCGACTTTTTCCACGCCTGATGCATGCAAACCGCCGGAATTGCCCGCCACTGAATAGGTGGCATACACCCCGGACGCGGTCATCAATGCCGCGGAAACCACCCGCGTAGGCACCCCTTCGTTCTTCATGGTATTGGCCAGTGCGATGAATCGTTCCATGCACTGTTGGTGGTTTTCTGCGTCAGCTGCACTCATGGGAAGGCGTTCTCCTGAAAGTTATGCGCGCCAGTTTAGCACCAGAAGGCCCGGTGTTCACCGGCGCAAGGGAACAAACGCCACCTAGCACAGCTCAGGCAGGAGAAATTCCGCGCTGGCCTGAGCCCAATCCCCAAACAGTCCGCCGCTGAATCCCCCCAGATGCTCGCGGTAGCGGCTCATCGCCGCCTCCAGCCGCACAGCATCGCAGGCCAGCGCATCAACCTGCAGCCAGTCGCGCCAGGGCCTGGCCAGCGACCAGTTAGGATCATCGATCTCACAGTTCGGCAGCCGGTAATGCAGCGTCGGGCGTGAGACCACACGGTCGTCCGGGATCGCTTCGCGGACGCGCTGCTTATCGAGGTGAGAAAACAGTGGCAGCATGTCCAGCGCCCGGTTGCGCGTGGGGTTGGCGGCCAGATAGTCCGACATCAGCTGCTGCTCATCCGGTGCATACTCCGGATCGAGCAGCCGGCTGACATAGGATTTCTCGTAGGGATCAATATACGGGGTGATACGCCGGCTGAGGTTCACCTTGCTGCGCATCCGGAGCCAATCCGACAGGCAACAGAAAGCGCGCAGATAGGCGAGAATGGTAGCCGCATCCAGCCCGGGTAATTCAGGGTTGAGGTGCAATCCGAAGGCATAATGCGGCGCATCGGCGGTGCCCCGTGCACCGCTGCGTTGCAGCATCTGCAGCAGGGCACCCAGGCGCCACAGTTCGGACATGGCGATGGGTGGACTGACCACCTCAAACGGAACCAGCTGTTCCGCGGCCAGTTTGAGCATGTTCTCGCCCAGCATGGCGAGCTCATCCGGCGCAACATCAGCCCGTTCGCGACCGCGGCGCTTGAGCCACGCCGAATCGAGCTCGACCTTGAAGTCACCGAGCTCAGTGTTCCTGACCAGGCTTTCATACGGGGAAACCGTGTCCAGTTCGCCGCCGAGCTGCTCGCGAATCAGGTCCGCAATCTGCGCCAGGCGAATGCCGGAGAACTCCAGCTCAACACCGACACGGCGCGCAGCACCCTCTGCCGTGTACAGCCTGGGTGGCAGCTGCCACAGCGAGGAACGGTAATCGTTGTCCAGTGCGGATTTCATATCATTCGACACCTGCTGGCAGAGCGCGACGGCGCTGCTGCCACTGCAGCACAATCACTGTCAGGGCTGGCAGCAGCGTCAGGGTAACAGCTGCGGAGCCCAGAATGCCAAACATGACGATGACGCCCACGCCGCGATACAGTTCCGTGCCTGCTCCCGGCAACAAGACCAGCGGCGCCAGGCCACTCAGGGTGGTAATCGTAGACATGGCAATAGGCCGCAGACGCGCGTCCACTGCCTCCTGCACGGCCGCTACCACCTCCATACCGGCGGCGCTCACATTGGCCACCGCCCGATCCACGATAAGAATGGGGTTGTTCACCACTGTACCCATGAGGATCAGGAAGCCCAGCATGGAAATCATGTCAAAGGGCTGCACAATCTCCGCCAGACCGAACAGTGGCAGCCAGCCCCCCACTGCATTCAGCAACCACAGGCCAACCATGCCGCCCGCGATGCCCAGCGGAATAGAGGTCATGATCAACAGGGGATAGCCCCAGTGACTGAAGATCGCCACCAGCAGCAGGTACACAATCAGCAGCGCCACCAGGTAGTTGCCCAGCAGTGAGGCACGCGTGGCGTCCAACTGGTCCGCGGCACCGGAAATTGCCAGCGTCACCCCGGCGGGCACCTCCCCTGCCGCCATCAGGCCACCCACCACATCCTGACGAACAATCGCCACGCCAGTCTCCAGGGGTACCGACCTTGGCGGGATAATATTCAGCGTGACCGTGCGGCGCCCGTTGACTCGTCTTACCTGGGCGGTGTCCACCGTCTCGGTAATGCTGGCCAGCGAACCCAGCGGCACGACGGTCCCGACCGGCGTGTATACCGGAAGATGCGGCAAGGCGTCCAACGACCCGGACTGACCCGCCTCGCTGTACAGGTAGATGTCCACCTTGTCGTCGGCGAGGAAGAATTCATCGATATAGCTACCGTCGGTCAGCGCGGCCACGGTGAACCCGATCGCCTCGGCATCCAGCCCGAGTTCGGCGGCACGCTCCCAATCGGGTCGCACTTCGACCAGCGGCTGGGCCAGCGTCAGTGACGATGGCCGGCTCTGGATACGCGGATTCTCGAAGGCCGCGTCGGCGCGGCGGTAGGCGGCCAGCGCCACGGCATAAATGTCCGTCAACTCCGTGCCAGACACATCCAGGTTCACGCTGCGCGTGCCGCCATCGTTACTGGTAATGATCGAGCCGCGTGCGGCAAAAGCGCGCATGCCGGGATACCGTTCAAACACCGCAGCCAGCGCATCCATCAGGGCGTCCACATCCGCGGCATTGATCGGCTCGGCGATGATACGCACCTGGTCAGGGGCGACGCGCATGTTCATGTAGGCCAGGGCGGGCACGCTCGCCTCGCCGCGCCGGAATGCAGCGGGGTCCGCGTCCACGAAGGGCAGCAACTCCCTGCGCACCTCTTCCGCAATATCTGCCATCGCGGCAAGGTTGTATCCGGGGGGTGCGCTCATGAGGGCGAATACCTTGGGCTCCTCACCCTCAGGCAGGTACTCTGCGGCCGGCGTGAGTACCATCACCGCCAGCAGACTGGCGGCCGCCACGGCGGCCACGCAGGCGACCCGTCGGCTGCCACTGGCAAGAAGCCAGGCGACGCCGTCCAGGGTGCGCTCTCGCAGGCGCAGACCTGCTCCTTCCTCGCCGGTGCCACTGCGCCCGAGGTTCAGGCGCGCTGCGGCGGCGGGCAATACGGTAATGGCGACCAGCATGGAGGCCAGAATCGCCGCCGAGATTGCAATCGCGACATCGGAATACAGCTGCCCCGCTTCTTCTTCCACGAAGATGACGGGGATGAACACCAGAATCGTCGTTGCGGTGGAGGCAAATACCGCGGGCCAGACCTGACGCACGCCGTCCACCGCAGCGCGCAGGCGATTCGCACCCCGGCGGCGCTCCAGGGCGATGCTCTCCAGTACCACAATGCTATTGTCCAGCGTCATGCCAATGGCGAAGGCAATGCCGGCCAGCGAGATGACGTTCACGGTGCGCCCGGCCAGAAGCAGGCCCAGAAAGGCCACGATAATACACAGCGGCACGCCCATCACCCCGACCAGCGTGGCGCGGGCAGAGCGCAGGAACAAATACATCACCAGCGTGGCAAACAGGGCGCCCAGCAGGAGGTTCTGCCAGACGTTGCGCACCGAATCCTGTACGTAGCGTACATCGTCCGACACCGGCAGCATCTCCAACCCGGCCGGGGCAAGCACTTCTTCATTGATCGCATCCAGTTCGGCCATCATCGCCCGCTTTATCGCGATCACGTTGGAGCCGGATTCCCGACGCACGGAGAGAAAAAGGTTGGTCTGGTCGTTAAAGAAAGACAGGCTGCGCTGCTCAAAGCTGCCCAGTTTCACTTCGGCGACGTCACTCAAGCGGGTGATCGCGTCGCCACGGCGCAGCAGGATCAGCTGCTCCAGTGCTGCCACATCCTCAAAACGCCCGATGGTACGCAACAGGTACTCGCGCTTACCCGATTCCACGTCACCCGCCGAGCGATCGCGGTTGCGCGCACGCACGGCCTCGCGCACATCGCTGAGCGTGAGGCCGCGCTGCGCCAGGCGAGCGGGGTCGATGAGAATCTGGATCTGCCGTTCCGCGCCCCCTCCCACACCGACTTCGGAGACACCCGGCACCCGGGCCATGCGCGGCTTCACTGTGTCTTCAATAAAATCCAGTGCCAGGTCCACGTCCACCTGCCGCGGGTTACCGGGGAGGGGCGTAATGCTGAAGAACATAAACGCATTCGCCGAAAAGGAATTGGCGAAAATACGCGGTTCGTCGACGTTCTCGGGGTAATCCGGCACCTGGCTCAGGGCATTGCTGACCCGAATCAGCATTTCGGTGACATCGGTACCAAAGGGAAATTCCAGCTCAATTTCGGCACTGCCCGCGCGCGCAGTCGCCACAATGCGGGACAGACTGGGAAGATTACGCAGGTACTCCTCCTGCTCGATAAGGATCTCTTTTTCGACATCCTGCGGCGTCGCACCCGGCCAGGTGGTGCGGATACTGATCACCCGGACATCGAGGTCGGGAATCATCTGCACAGGAATCCGCAGCGCCGCGATGATCCCCACCACCGTCACAATCAGTGCGATGACGGTGACCAGAATGCCGCGCCCGACGATGCGGTCAAAAAAGCCCGCTGCGCCCTCGGTCATTGCGCGTCTCCCGTAGGCAGCAAAAGCAGCCCCGGCTGCAGGGCTTCATTGCCTCGCACCACCACCTGCTCGTTCGCCGCGAGGCCCTGCAGAATTTCAATCTGCCCGGCAAAGGCCAACCCGGTGGTCACGGTGTTCTCACGGGCAACCAGTGCATCGCCATCGGCCTGCGCTGTCCAGACTACAACCCGACCATCCGGGTAGCGCACCAGCGCATCGCGCGGCACCGCGATGCCGCGACGCCCGGTGGCGAGGGCCAGCCGCGCGCTGACCGACATTCCCGGCAATAGGCCGGAGTGGGCGTCATCAGCCGGTGCGATGCGCAGCAGGAAGGTGCGTGCCGCGGTGTCGGCAACCGGCACCAGGCTGGCGACACGGCCGGTCAGTTCCCGCGTGGGAGCGGCGGCAGTGGTAAAGGTGAGCGGCGCGCCGACCTGCAGCGAGGACAGGTAGTCCTCGGGCACGGCAAAATCCAGTCGCAGGTCGTCCAGCCCCACCAGGTCGAATACGGCCTGACCGGGGTTCAGCCATTCTCCACGTTCCGTGCGGCGCAGGCTGATCACCCCGGGGAATGGTGCACGCAGCGTATGTCGGTCGAGCAATGCCTGCGCCAGCGCTGCCTCTGCGGTCACCTGTTGCAGCTGCGCCTGTGCCGCATCACGGTCTGCAGCCAGTTCCCGCACAGTGGTCTCGGCAATGCCCCGCTGCGGGAGCAACGACTCTGCTTCCTGCAGGCGCCGTTCGGCATCCCGGGCGCGCACCTGCGCCTGGGCCACCGCGGCCCTGGCGGCTGCATGGCGCAGTTCGGCCAGCTCTGCATCCATGCGCAACAGGACATCGTCCCGGGCCACCGTCGCTCCAGTGTCCACGAGGATGTCTTGTACCAGTCCTGCGGCGGCGACCGACAGACTCGCGTTGTGCTGCGCCGTGACTGTGCCCGTCAGGCGCAACTCACGCAGGATATCGGTCGTCTCGACCGTGGTCAGACTGACGCGAACACCCGCGTCCGCCATACACACAGCCGCCACAAGCCAGAGCAGCAGCGCGCTACTGCGCCCCCGCCTGAATCTGGCCCCTCCCGACTGTCCTCTCCCGTGCTGCACGCTGCTCTCCCGTTTTTCACCTGCATTTTGCCGGCCCCTCGGCGCTCGCCGACGACAGGCTGGATACGCGCTCCGCGGCAAATCGTCTCAGTCTGCCAGATACGCCGACCTGTGCTAGGGTAACTGAACGGGACACAAGGTTCCCGCTTGTTCACCCGAATGAGAGGCATTGCCATGAGCACAAAATACCGCAAGGAAGCGTCCCTGGATGTGGACGGCACACAGTATACGATCTTCCCTCTTGACGCCGCCGGCGGTGATACGCACACCCTGCCCTACTCGCTGAAGCTGCTGCTGGAAAACCTGTTGCGGCATGGCAACGAGCCGTTTGTCACCGACGCCGATATCGAAGCCCTGACGCGCTGGGACCCAAACGCACCGCCCAGCCAGGAAATTGCCTTCGTGCCAGCGCGTGTGCTGCTACAGGATTTCACCGGTGTACCCGCTATCGTCGACCTCGCCGTCATGCGCGATGCCATGGTGGACCTGGGTGGCGAGCCCGGAAAAATCAATCCGCTATCCCCTGTGGAGCTGGTCATTGATCACTCCGTGATGGTCGACCACTTTGGTGGCGAGGACTCTCTGGAGCGCAACACGGCGCTTGAAATAGAACGCAATCGTGAGCGCTACCAGTTTCTACGCTGGGGGCAGGAGGCCTTCGCGAATTTCAAGGTTGTGCCCCCCGGCACGGGCATTGTGCACCAGGTCAACCTCGAGTTCCTCGCGCGGGGCGTGTTCAGTGTGGAGCAGGACGGCCGCACGCTGGCCTACCCGGATACCCTGGTGGGCACCGACTCGCACACCACCATGATCAACGGCCTGGGCGTGCTGGGCTGGGGTGTGGGGGGCATTGAAGCCGAAGCCGCAATGCTGGGACAGCCGGTCACCATGCTGATCCCGGAAGTGGTCGGCTTCCGTTTGCAGGGCCAGCTGCCGGAGGGCGCGACGGCGACCGACCTGGTGCTCACCGTGACAGAACAATTGCGCAAACACGGCGTGGTGGGCAAGTTTGTCGAGTTTTTTGGCCCTGGCCTCGCTCACCTGAGCCTGGCTGATCGTGCCACTATCGCGAATATGGCGCCGGAATACGGCGCGACCTGCGGCATCTTCCCGGTCGACGAGGAAACCGTGCGGTATCTGCGCCTCACCGGCCGCAGCGAAGGCCAGCTGCAGCTGGTCGAACGCTACATGAAGGCCATGGGTCTCTGGCACGACGCGGACAGCGTGGAGGCGCGCTACAGCGCCACGCTGACGCTGGATCTGGGCGATGTCGAGCCCTGCATCGCCGGCCCGAAAAGACCCCAGGATCGCGTCCCCCTGCGCAAAGCCAAACAGGCATTCACCCAAGTGCTGCGGGAATTCCAGGAGCTCACGGTAGTCTCGGAGGACGAAGGTGGCTGGGAGCAGGAAGGCGGCACCGTCAGCGACGAGGAGGCGACAGCCCTCAATGGCATCACCGTACAACGTGGCGACGAGTCGTTCCAACTGCAGCACGGGGCGGTGGTGATCGCGGCCATTACCAGCTGCACCAACACATCCAACCCCGCCGTGCTGGTGGCGGCGGGGCTGATTGCACGCAAGGCCCGTGCCCTCGGCCTGCGTTCGTGCCCCTGGGTCAAGACAAGCCTGGCCCCGGGCTCCAAGGTGGTCACCGAATATCTGGAGAAAACCGGGCTGATGGATGACCTTGAGGCGCTGGGCTTTTATCTCGTCGGCTACGGTTGCACCACCTGTATCGGCAACTCGGGGCCGCTGCCGGACGACATCAGCGCAGCCATTGCCAAGGGCAACCTGCTGGTCACTTCCGTGCTCTCAGGAAACCGCAACTTTGAAGGGCGCATTCACCAGGACGTTCGCGCCAACTATCTCGCGTCTCCACCGCTGGTCGTGGCCTATGCGCTGGCCGGCAACATGGATGTCGACCTGCTTAACGATGCGCTGGGGCACGACGCCGACGGCAACCCGGTGACGCTGGCCGATCTATGGCCGAGCAATGCGGAGATTCGCGACATCGTGGGCGACGCCGTCGATGCGACCATGTTCCGGGAAAAATATGCCGATGTGTACAGCGGCAACCCGATCTGGAACGACCTGCCTGTTGCGGACAGTGAGCGCTATCCGTGGCCGGAATCCAGCTATGTGCGCAAACCGACCTTCTTCGACGACATGCCGCCGCAGGCTGCCGCGGTACGCGGTATTGAGGCGGCACGTTGCCTGGTCATGGTGGGCGACAGCGTCACCACCGATCACATCTCCCCCGCCGGCGCCATTGCGCCTGACAGTCCGGCCGGGCAATACCTGCAGGAACGGGGCATCGACGTCGATGACTTCAATTCCTATGGTTCGCGCCGCGGCAACCACGAGGTGATGATGCGCGGGACCTTCGCCAATATCCGACTGCGCAACCAGCTGGCACCCGGCACCGAGGGCAGTTGGACCACCTGCTTTCTCAACGATGAGCAGATGTCCATCTACGACGCCGCGGAACACTACCGTGCACAGCGCGTTCCGCTGCTGGTGATCGCGGGCAAGGAATACGGCACCGGCTCATCCCGGGACTGGGCAGCGAAAGGCCCGTCTTTGCTCGGGGTACGCGCGGTCATCGCGGAGAGCTTCGAGCGCATTCACCGGTCCAATCTGGTCGGCATGGGCATCCTGCCGTTACAGTTTGCCGACGGCGAGACTGCCCAGACCCTGGGCCTTACGGGGATAGAGGAATTCAGTATCGGAGCGGTGGAACCCGGGCAGAAACACGTCGCCGTGCGGGTGCGCAATGGGACGGGCGAGGAGCGGGAATTCCAGGTCCTGATCCGCATTGATACACCCAACGAATTCAGCTACTACCGCCACGGGGGTATTCTGCACTATGTACTGCGCAAACTCGCCGGCACTGCGGACGAGGGCGAGTAGAGCTGCCTGCTGCCGCTAGCGGCGCCGGTCCTGCAACCGGCGCCGGGAGTGCTCCATCAGCGCCCAGAGGATATTCCGCGAGCTCACCTGACCGACCAGTACACCGTTTTCCACAACGGGACGCCGACGCTGACGGGTCTCCAGCATGGACTGGGCCACTTCGACGATACTGTCCTGCGGGCCGCAGGCGTTGACCTGGTGCGTCATCACCTCACTGACCAGGGCGTGTTCCGGATCACCGTCGTTGTAGATCGCGGCGAGTATGCCGCGCAGGCAGTCCAGCTCTGACAGCACGCCCTGCACCGCTCCGCTGTCATCCGTGACCGTGAGCCCTGTGAGACCGTGCTCGGTGATGATGCCGACAGCCTCGACCAGATTGGCATCCGGACGTATGGTCAGGGGCTGCCGATGCATGCAGTCGTTGACGGTGCTGGGTTGGGTCATGGCGAATTCTCCGCGCGTTGCTGATTCACTGACGAGTATAGCTGAGGGGGCTGTGGACGGAAGCCAATCGTCGGCTGTGAACACGGCATATTCACGCCACCACCGCGTTGTTGCGGCACCGTATGCCTGTATACTATCGCCCTGATTGCAGTTCCATCCCCAAGGTATTCTCCCCATGACCGCCGAACTCTCCGACGCGACTCGCTTCGCGGACCTGAACCTGCCCGATTTCCTCCTTCGTGCGCTGACCGATGTCGGCTATGAAACCCCGTCAGCCATCCAGGCACGCACCATACCGCCACTGCTGTCGGGCAGCGACCTGGTGGGTCAGGCGCAGACGGGCACCGGCAAGACCGCCGCCTTTGCCCTGCCGTTGCTGGCAAAGCTGGATATCAAGCAGAAAACGCCGCAGGTCATGGTGCTGACACCCACCCGGGAGCTGGCGATTCAGGTTGCCGAAGCGTTCCAGAAGTACGCCGCGCACTTGCCCGGGTTTCACGTGCTGCCCATCTACGGTGGCTCAGACTACCGCGGCCAACTGCGCCAGCTGCAACGTGGCGTGCATGTCATTGTCGGCACACCCGGCCGCGTGATGGACCACATGCGCCGCGGCTCGCTGGACCTGGGAGGGCTGCGCTCTCTCGTACTGGACGAGGCAGATGAGATGCTGCGCATGGGCTTCATCGACGACGTCGAGTGGATTCTGGAACAGACCCCGCCGACACGCCAGGTCGCCCTGTTCTCCGCCACCATGCCCACAGCCATTCGACGTATCGCACAGCACCACCTGCAATCACCGCAGGAAATCACCATTCAGGTGACATCCATGGCGAATTCATCCATTCGACAACGCGTATGGATGATGGCCGGTGTGCACAAGCTCGATGCCCTGACCCGTATTCTCGAAATGGAGGATTTTGATGCGATCATCCTCTTTGTGCGCACCCGTATCGCCACAACGGAGCTGGCGGAAAAACTCTCGGCCCGCGGCTACTCAGCCGCCCCGCTGAATGGCGACATCCCTCAGCAGCAACGCGAGAAAACCGTGGAGCGGTTGAAGAACGGAAACCTCGACATTCTGGTGGCCACCGATGTCGCCGCACGCGGACTTGACGTGGAACGCATCAGCCATGTCATCAACTACGATATCCCCCACGATGTGGAAGCCTACGTGCACCGTATCGGCCGCACCGGCCGGGCCGGGCGCAAGGGCGAAGCCATTCTGTTTGCGGCCAACCGCGAGCGGCGTCTGCTGAAGGCCATTGAGCGCGCCACGTCGAACATCATTGAACCCATGCAGTTACCGAGTGCGCAGGAAGTGCAGGACAAGCGCAGCGATCGCTTCAAACAGCAGATCACGGCCACCCTCGACACCCGCGACCTGGACGCAGCGCGCAAACTGGTCAGCGACTATCAGCACGAGTATGGCGTACCCATGGTTGATGTGGCTGCCGCGCTGGTCCTGTTGGCGGGCGGCGGCAAGTCAGACGTGGCAAGCAAAACACAGGACAGTGCCCCAGCGGCTGCGAGCGGCCGTGACAAGCCAGCGCGTGCCGAAAGACCGGCGCGCGAAGCGCGAGAGGCCCGTGAGCCCCGGGAACGCCCACGCCGGCAACAGCGCGACAGCGAGCTGTCTAAAGGCATGGAGCGGTTCCGCATTGATGTGGGCCACAAACACGGCGTCAAGCCCGGCAACATCGTGGGCGCGATTGCCAACGAAGCTGATATCGACAGTGAGCACATCGGCCGCATTATCATTCACGATGAGTACAGCACAGTCGACCTGCCAGAGGGCATGCCAGCAGAGATCTTCGACCACCTTCGCGGCGTCTGGGTCAGCGGGCAAAAACTGAACCTGCAGCGGGATTCATCCACTCCCCAGGCTTCTGACGGCAAGCCCCCGGCTGCTCGCAAGCGCAGCAGCAAACCTGGGCTGAAGCCTGGCAAGAAGCCGGCGAAGCGCAAGCCCCGCGCCTGAGTGCCGGGCCTGTGCGGGGTCAGCCCAGGGCCTGACTGACCATGCGCGCCAGGCCGACGAGGCTGACGGCAAGCAGGCCCACACCGAGTACGCGAAAGAACACGGCGGTGTCAGCACGCAGGGTGTAGGCGTGGAAACGCAGGCCCAGAACATGGCCGATAGCGGCGCAGGGGAGCAGCCAGAGGTGCTGCCGCCACTGCAGGTCGACGCCGGTCCAGGCAAACGCCGCCAGCTTTATCGCAACCAGCACAAACCAGAGCACGAACAGGGTGTCGCGCAGTTCGTGTCGGGCAACCCGGCTCGCCGCTACCGGCACGACCAGCGGCGCGGCAATCAGTGAGGTGCCGCTCACATAACCTCCCAGCATGAGCAGGCCGGCATCGACACGCGGACTGTTGCTCTTAAACGGGCGTTGCAGGATGTAACTCACCGCGTATGCCCCGACCACCACAAAGATGAAACTGCTGACCACCGTCGTCGGCAAGGTGAGCACACCGGCAACCCCAATCAGCTTCGGGACCAGCATCAACGCAAAAGCGTAGCGTAAAAACGGCCAGTTCACCGTGCCGGCGGCCTCCGGTGCAGCGGCGCCGTCGCGCCGGGCGCTGCGCGCCCGCAGATGGGCCTGGAGAATGGTCAACCCGGAGAAAAACAGCAAGTGCACGGAGATAATCGGCAGGTAGACCAACGGTGCGTTGTATACCATCAGCAGGAACGGCAGTGTCAGCACCGCCCCGCCGAAACCGAGACCCGAGCGGACGAAGCCTCCCCACACAAACAGCAGGCCTATCAGCGTCATCTGCCACCAGGCGAGGTCAGCCATACGTCCCCCGCAGGTCTTCCAGGTCATCCTGCAGGCGATCGAATCCCTTGTAGACCGCCAGTGCCGGCGGGCACGCATCAATGGCCTGCAGTAGCGTCTGCAGCGCCCCAGGGACCGCGCTCAAACTGCTCAAGGGGCTCAGATACACCCGTATTGTAAACAGGATAGCCCCGGTGCCGGGCAACCGGGACAAGGTCTGGCGCTCACAGCGATAGTGCAGCGCACCTTCGGCCGCCTCGGTCTGCCTGGCACAGAGCGCAGCACCCCGCTGCAACCCCCAGTTAAAACGCTCGACCGGGCGCGCAGGTTGCAGGTGCTGGAGAAAGCGTTCCACACGTGGCTGCAGTACCCCGGTAAATCCTGGAATGGTGCCGTGAATCGTGGACATCGGCTGCTCGAATTTCTCCTCCAGACGCCAGTGGCTTGGGCTACACAAACTCGCAGCGGTCAGCACGTACTCGTCACCCCGGGGTTGCAGAAGCAACAGGTCATCCGCCATCGCGAGTGATATCGCCCACAGCGGCTCCGGATGTTCCCCAACGACATCGACTGCGTACTTCCCGCAGTGCAGTTTGGGTCCGGCACGACGGTAGAGATCGGGATGATCACGTACCAGGTGCGTGGCCAACAGCGTGCTCGCCTCGCGCTGTGCCGGCAACGATTCCGGCGTAGCGCAACAAACACGGCTGCCGAGACGGGCACGTACCGCCTGCTTGTGCGCGTGCCAAAACGGGAGAGCTGCATCGGGCTCTATCCACCGCTGCGCATCAAGTGGCGCAAGCCCCATGCTCAACACCTGCGAGTTGCTCATGTGCGGTAGGTACGGTATTGGCGAGGGCACGGGATAGCGATCTCTGGGCTGCAATCGTCGAAGCGCATTCTGCGCCGTTGCGTCGGCGGGAGCAAATTACGCTCACCGACGCTGAGCATAGGCGAGAGTACCGCGCAAGCCCTTGTCGCAAACGCCGCCATTGGTTAGTCTCGCGTTTCCGTCTCGACCACCATCAGGACCCTTGGCATGCCACAGCCGAGATTTAACCTGGCCGGAGTCGTCGCCCTGACTGCGTGCTTGATGTCCCTGGGTGCCGCAGCCGAAGAGGACACCAGAACCGAAAGCACTCCGCCAACGAGCTATTTTGCCGAGTTGGGCGTAGGTGCCGAGTACGATACCAACGTCACCATTGATGAACTGGATGCCAGCACACGGGAAGGGGATTCCGCGGTAACCGTTGAAGGCAAATTGGGTATGCGCACTTATTTCAGTCCCGAGACTGACCTGCGCCTGACCTACGACTTCAACCAGGATATGTACCAGGATTTTTCAGACCTGAACCGGCAAACGCATATCCTTGGCGCCAACCTGAAAACCCAGGCGGGTCGCGTTGACGCCGGATTCTCCACGTTTTATGTCAATTCACTGCTGGACGGCAACGGCTTCCTGGAACTCTACAGGGCGTCACCTTATGTCTCCGGCTTCCTCAGCCAGAAGTGGTTCAGCAGGGCCGCCTATGTCTTCTCCGACAAGCAGATCAAGGAGCGTGCAGAGCGCGACGCCACCACGCACACGGGAGAAATCGATGTCTATTTTTTCGCGCGCGGCTTGCGCAGCTACTTCAATATGGGTTACCGGTTCCGTTCTGAGGACGCCAACCTTGAGCGTCTGGATTTCACATCCCACGCTGCCAAGCTGCGCTACATACGCCGGGTCGATGTTGGTGAGAAAGTGCTCAAGCTGGAAATGGCCTACCGCTATGAAAACCGCGATTACAGTGGACTGACGCCGGGAATAGGCAGCATAGAGGGAGAGCAGCGTCGGGATGAGCGGCATCGGGTGCAGCTGGACCTGGAGTACCCCCTGTCAAAACAGGGCGCGCTGCAGCTCTACTTCGCCTACGGGGACTACCGCTCCAACTTCCAGATCAGCGACTTCGAACAGGGCATTGTCGGCAGCCGCTATGTTTATCGCTGGTAATCAGCCGTTTACGCGCAACACCCCGTAGCCGTACACATCATCGCGCCCGGGCACACCCTCGTCCTGCACACTGCTGAGCAGCGCTTCCCGCACATCTTCATAAGGCGACAGCAGACGCAAACGGGCAGCGGCGGTAGCCACAAACGGCACGGCAAAGGACGTGCCTGACGAGGTGGCATAGCCACCGCCGGACCGCGCATGCAACAGGCCGACACCCGGCGCCGCCAGGTCAACATAGTCGCCGCGGTTCGCCAGCCTGAACACGCGCCCGTGGGCATCGACTGCCGTCACTGCCATGACTGACGGATAGGCGGCGGGATACATGGGTTTGGCCATGGGACCACCGTTTCCCGCTGCAGCGAGAATCAGCACGCCACGCGACGCAGCGCGGCTCAGCGCTTTCTCCAACAGGCGATTGGGTGGCCCCGCCAGAGAGATGTTCACCACGTCGACACCGGATGAGATCAACCAGTCGAGAGCACGCACCAGGCTGACAGTGCTGGCGATTTCACCGCGCGCCGCGTCCTGCTCGAACACGGCGGCGGCGTAGAGTTCAGCACTGGGCGCCAGGCCGAGGTAGTCCGTATCCCGACCGGTAAAAATGGACGCGATCGCCGTACCGTGGAAGGCGGGCAACGTAGCCCCTTCCGTGGCAAACGCACGGCTGTGAATATTGGCCTTCTGCAACGCGGGGTGCGCGGTATCCACCAGACTGTCAATCATGCCCAGACGCAACGCCAGATCGTCCATTCCCGCAGGAAAATGCAATACATTGCGCGGTCTCGCGCCTTCTACCGTATGGTGCACCGGAGCGCTCGCCGTATAAATGTGGTTCAAATCCACTTCGGCGCGCCCGCGCCCCACGACATCGATGACACCTTCACGCACATCATAGATTTCAAAGCTGGAAGGGGCTTCCACTTCTGCCAGCAGCAACCCCATACCCGGCAAGTCTGTCACGCGGTCAAACAGGTATCCCTTGACCGCCAGCTCGTCGAATACCTCGGGCTCTGCCATCACCAGCCACTGCTGTGTCTTGATGCGCGCCTCATCGATCTCCAACTGACTTTCGAGATCCTCTAGCACAGTCGCGATTTCGCTTTCCAGACGATCTTCAATCGCCGCCGCGATGCCGACCTCAACCTGGCCCTCGACCGACGCGGTTACCGTCTGCTCCACGGTTTCTTCAACCGATTTTTCAACCGCACTGGCAACATTCTGCTCAACGGAGGTTTCCACGGAATCCTCTACCGCACCCGCCACCGACTCTTCAACCGTGCTTTCGACGGCGTCTTCCACCGACTCTTCCACGCTGTCGGCGACCGTTTCCTCAACCGATTTCTCCACCGAATCGTCGATCGTTTCCTCGATGGAATCCTCGATGGAATCCTCAATGGTTTCCCCGACCGCCTGGTCAACGACAACCTCGAGTTCTTCCTCGATATTCTCGGCCACTTCCTCTTCGACGTTCTCCGCAACTTCCTCTTCGATGGACTCTTCGAGATACTCCTCGAACTCCTCTTCATCGAGGCAGCAGGGAACCTGCGCGAGCACCGGGGTCGGCGCAAGGGCGAACAGTGCTGTGGCGAAAATACAGGCCGGGAGGAACAGCAAAGCGGCCCGCAGCGTGGAGCACGCCGCCGGTGCAATACACTGAAAAGGGGACATTACGGTAGACTGTCGCACAGCTTTCACCCTCCACATGGCCAATGCCATCTATAGTAAAGACGAATCATAGCGCGATTAATTCCCCCAAATGGAATAGAATCCGGCGGCTAATCGTCATCTCCAGTAACAGGATCATTATGCCATCGCTGAGCCACTCACAGCGAGAAGTTCTGATGGCAGAACTGAGCAATTTGCGTCGGTTCTGCCTGTCACTGAGCGGAACGTCGGCTGACGCTGACGATCTGCTGCAGATGACCGTAGAGCGCATCCTGGAGAAGGGCATGCCCGATGACGCCGACGCGGCGAAATGGGCATACAGGGTGTGCAGGAACGCGTGGATTGACGAACTTCGCTCGCGCGAGGTCCGCCAGCGTTACCCGCTACAGATGGCATGGGACACCGATGAGGCGCCGTCGGCCGAGGACGACGCAGACAGCGAACGTGCGCTGGAGGCGGTTGCAATGGCGCTGGATGCCTTGCCGCCCGAGCAGCGCATGGCGCTGTCGCTGGTCGCGGTGGAAGGCAAGAGTTATGCCGAGGCCGCTGACATATTGGAGGTGCCCGTCGGCACTATCATGAGCAGGGTGGCCCGGGCGAGGGCGCAGCTGCTGAAAAACCGGGAGACCCCGGAATGAGGACGATGTGAAAGGCGACATGACAGATCAGGACTGGGAAATACTGTCAGCATACCTGGACGGCGAGCTGCTGCCCGCAGAACGCGCGGCCTGTGAGCGCCGTATTGCAGAGGATGCCGCCCTCGCGGCGAATCTGGAGGCGATGCGCGCACTGCAGGCACAACTGCGCGGGACACTGCGTGCGGCGGCCGCCCGGCAACCCCTGCCTGAACGGGTGAGCGCAATGCTGGAGAACGCCCCGGTACGGATTCAGACACAACCCCATCGCCTGCACCGGTTTACCATGAACAACGCGCGTGGATTCGCCGTTGCGGCATCACTGGCGGCGGCTGCCGCATTGCTTCTGGTACCCCAATGGCAAGCTGAACAACATGGCGACAGTGGCGCGGTGCTGTCCGCGGCGCTGGAACAGCTACCTTCGCGAGCCGACGGCTGGGAAACACTGGCCGATGGCAGCAGGTTGCGTCCGGTACTGAGCTTCCCTAACCATGAGGGTACCTGGTGCCGGGAATACCTCCTGGCCAACGAGGCGCAAACCATCCGCGGTGTTGCCTGCCGTGATGATGGGCACTGGGAGACCCGCGTAGCCGCAGTACAAACTTCCCTGCAGAACGGTGCTGCAGACGCCTACCGTCCCGCCAGCGCAGCGGACAGCGACCCGGTCGCCACCTTCGTGGAGAGCAATGCGAGTGGTGATGCGGCAAGTGCGAAAAGAGAAGCAGGGCTTATTACCAGAAGCTGGCAATAAACCCTGTAGTTCCAGGGCTGGGGGGCTAGCGTTCCCCATCCTGTCCTGAGGCGTTGAAACTCCCCTCCCCTTTACACCCAGCCGGTTGGTTAGCACCTTCTGTACGCTCAGGTTCAGCGGACCTTCAACGAAAATGGAGGCTGACGGGGAAGGCCGTGTGCCCCACTGCTTGCGCATCCGGGACACTACCCAAACGGCACTTCGCCGCCCCCTCAAAGTAGTGTTTCACTCCACTTTCAAACCTAAGACGTCTGGCAGCTGCCGCTTATTCCCTGCAAACGGTAATTTTTTCCCCGCGCGACTCACTGCTCCAGAGCCAGCACAACATTGACCGTCACCCGGTAGCTGTTCTCGCCGCCGGCAATGGGCACAGCACCGGCATCGGCCATCACCATGTCTGCTCTCGCCATCATCATCGGACGGGGTTGATAGGATTGCTCCGAGATGTCGAGAATGGCACCGAGGCCCACGTTGGCCGCGGCAGCCAGGGTTCGGGCCCGGGCCAGGGCATCCTGCATTGCCGCCGTGCGGGCCGCCGTAATAGCGGCAGCCGGATCATCGTTGAGAAACTGGATGCCGCCACCCTGATTCACGCCCAGCCGCACCGACATGTCGATAATCGCGCCCAGGCTGTCGAGCTGGCGCACGCGCACGCTGAGCCCATTGCTGACGGTGTAGCCGACGATGCGGGGTGTGGGGGGCTCGCCCTTGACCTGCGCTGGCTCATCCCGGTATCGGGGGTGAATGGCAAACTGTTCGGTTTGCAGGTCGCGCTCCTCAATACCCGCCTTGCGCATGGCCGCCAGTACATCCCGCATCGCGCTGGAGGTTTCCTCGAGGGCCTGTGCGGCCGTCGGCGCGTCCCGCGTCACCGCCAGGGACAACAGCGCCATATCCGGAGGCAGGGTTGCCACGCCTTCACCGGTGACGCGGATCTGCGGATAGGGCCGGCCCTCCGCTGCGACGGCCGTGTGCGTGAACAACAGCAGCAGGGCAAACAGGCACCGGATACTGTGCGGCAGGTTTTTCATGATGATTTCTCCCTTGGTTTACGACGACTCTGGCGATCAGTCAAAGCGCAGGCGGACACGCGCACCACCCTGACCGCCGGAGTCAATGGTCAGGCTGCCCTGATAACTCGCGGCAATGTCTGCCGTCACCGACAGTCCAATGCCCTGCCCCTCACCGCGGCTGTCGGCACGAAAGCCGCGCTGCAGGATAGTCCGGCAGAGCGCCGGGGCGACGCCGGGCCCATCGTCCTCAACGATGATGTCCAGCGGATGTTCCTCGCCCCCGGCGGCGCTGATACGAATGCGCCGCTGCGCGTACTTGCAGGCATTGTCCATCAGGTTGCCCAGCATCTCCATGAGGTCGCGCTCGTCACCACGGAACGTGCAGCCCGCCTCCACCAGCAGTTGGATGTCGATAGCGCGACCCGCATAGACCTTCAACAGGCTGCCGCGCAGGCGCTCCAGGACCGGTGCCACGGGAACACGCTGCAGCAGGCGGGCGCCGCCGCCGGTCGCACGTTGCAACTGGTAGCTCACGATCTCTTCCATGCGATCGGTCTGTTCCGAGACCACCTCGGGGTAATCCCGGGCCTGCGGATCTGCTGTCCTGATCACCGCCAGTGGTGTTTTCAAACTGTGCGCAAGGTCGCCCAGGGTGCGCCGCACCCGTTCGCGTCGCTGTTGCTCCCCCTGTAAAAGGGTATTGAGGTTGTGTGTGAGCACCTCCACCTCTCTCGGGTAGGGACGCTGTAGCAGGGCCGTTTCGCCCGCCTCCAGGCGCGCGATGTCAACCGCCAGCGCGCGCAAGGGGCGCAGGCCCCAGCCGAGAATCAGCAATTGACAGCCCAGCAGAGCGAGTGCGGAACCGCCGAGCCAGAGCAGCAGGCTGCGCCGGTACTGCGCCAGATCGGCCTCGATCGGCGCGGTGGTTTCAAGCACAGTGAAGCGCAGGGGCACGTCCGAGCCGGACGCCGTCTCCCAGAGCACCTGTAGCGAAACCCGGAGCAGCCCATTCACCCGGGAGCTGGCAGTGCCGCCCGGACGCAGTGGCGGCATGGCGAGGGGGATGCGGCTGAGGTCCAGGCTCAGCGCGGAGCGCGACGACCACAGGAGAGTCCCGTCAGCATCGCTGATCACGGCGTAGAACCCTGACCCCGGCTGCGCCAGACGCGGCTCCAGCAAATCAGCAGGCACTTCCAGCGCCGCGTCGAATTCTGCCTGTGCCAGCAGGTTGAGCAATTGCAATTCCAGGCGCTCGGCCTGGGCGGCCTCTATGCTGAGGCGATGGCTATGCTCCAGGTACCAGCCAGTGGCCCCCAGGAACACGGGCAGAATCAGGGCGCTGGCAAGGGACAGGCGAGCCGCAAGAGACAGCCCCGACCTCACTCGGTCACCGGCACAAGCGCAAAGCGGTAGCCGGCGCCACGCACCGTTTCGATCGGCTGCAAGTGGCCCTGCGGGTCCAGCTTGCGTCGCAGGCGGCCCACAAAAACCTCGATAACATTGCTGTCGCGGTCGTGCTCCTGCTGATAGAGGTGTTCGGTGAGTTCTGTTTTCGAGACCACCGTACCCGCGCGATGCGCCAGGTAGGCAAGCGTGTTGTATTCAAACGCCGTCAGTTCCAGCACGGCGCCGTCAACAGTTACCGAGCGCGCACTGTAGTCAATGGCGATGGCGCCATAGTGAACCCGCTCGGTGATGCGACCGGACACCCGTCGCAGCAGGGCGTTCACGCGCGCCTCCAGCTCCTCCAGATAGAACGGCTTGGTGACGTAATCGTCTGCACCGGCCTCCAGCCCCTGCACCTTCTCCTGCCAATCTGCCCTGGCGGTGAGGACGAGCACTGGGAATGCAAGGCCCATGGCGCGCCAGCGCGCAATCAGTTCGATGCCGGGCACGTCGGGTAAACCGAGATCCACGATGGCCAGGTCACAGGGCAATTCGCGAGCCAGATAGTCCGCCTCACTGCCCCCCGGGGCCTCGCCGACCACCCAGCCCAGCGCGCTGAAGTGCCCGACAAGCCGTTGTCGCAGACGGACATCATCTTCAACCACCAGCATGCGCAAGGCTCAGCCCTTGACCGTTACAGTGATGACCCGACCGGAATCGAGCAGCAGCTTCACCCGGTAGGCGTTACCCTGCCGAGACACATTCAGGACCTTGCCACCATGCTGCGCGCGGGCCTTGGCGGCCGCCTCGCGCGGGGTCATGATGCTTTTCTGGGCGGCGGAACCCGCCTGCTGCGCCAGCACCGGCGTGGACGCGCTCCAGCCTCCAGCGACTACCAGCAGGCATACCAGCAGCAGGAAAACCCGCAAACGATCACCCATACCTGTCCTCACACACGATTCGAATCTGGCCGCGACATGCCGCCACAGGCAGGAGTGTGCCAGATGCCACACCCTCAGCGGTAGAGGCCATGCGGGACGCAGCCGACTCCCGGGAAATACCCAGCATACCCACTGCAAGCTGAACCGTCGCTGAACGAGGACCGCAAATGAGCCGACCGTCGTTCAGGCGTGGTTCAGACGCAGGCATGCAGTATCGCAGCTGTAACACCGGCAACCTGGAGTCACAGTATGTACAAACACCTCGTTCTTCCCGCACTTTTCACTCTGTTGGCGGCTATCCCCGCCGCGGCGGGCCCCGCGCACAGCCACGGAGTCATCACCTACTACCACAGTGCGGGTCATGCCGCGGCACTGCATCCTGCGCATCCACAGTATCGGGTTCCCGCGCGCTGGCACCGAAACAAGCACTATCGTCAGCCCTGGTATGGTGCCAGACATCACCACGACATCGACCACCGCTACACCGTCGGTGCGTTTGTGCTGGGCTCCGCGCTCACCTACGGCCTGATGCATGAACATCAGGGCGCCAGCTGCCGCGACCGCCACGAACACCCTGCGCACTACGCACCACACCGGTAGGCGCTGGCAAGAAACAGGAGACCTTGGGGGCAATCGCCCCCTTTTTTGTCGGCACACTTCCTTCAACGCGGAGGGCCATCAGGCTACACTCCAGTGCAGGCATTGAGAGGAGACGCGCACATGCACACAAAATCCACTTTTTTCGCGGCCGCGATGCTGCTCGCAGCAAGCGTCGCACAGGCCGCCGACCGGGCGCAGCTGGACGCCGCCTACGCGGCAGTTGAGCCGCGGGTCATTGAGTGGCGCCGCGACCTGCACCAGAACCCGGAGCTCTCCAACCGCGAGTTCCGCACCGCTGAGAAAGTGGCGGCACATCTGCGCGCGCTGAAATTCGATGCGGTCGAAACCGGGATAGCCCACACCGGTGTGGTCGGCACACTGAAGGGCGGCAAACCCGGACCTGTGATTGCACTGCGCGCCGACATGGACGGACTGCCCGTGCTGGAGCAGACCGGTCTGCCCTTTGCTTCCGCTGCCCGCGGGGAGTACATGGGCAAGGACGTGCCCGTGATGCACGCCTGCGGCCACGATGCCCACGTTGCCATGCTCATGGGCGCGGCTGAAGTGCTGGCGCAGCACCGCGACGAGCTCGCCGGCACAGTCAAGTTCATCTTCCAGCCCGCCGAGGAAGGCGCACCACCCGGCGAAGAAGGGGGGGCGGCGCTGATGGTCAAGGAGGGCATACTGGAAGGGCCAGATGCCCCGGAAGCCATTATCGGGCTGCACGTCTGGCCGGATGATTCCGGCTCTCTCGTATACCGCGGCGGCAGCTTCATGGCGGCGGCGGACAGTATCGAAATCACCATCACCGGACGCCAGACCCACGGTTCATCGCCGTGGCTGGGGGTTGACCCCATCTATGTGGCGGGCCAGGTGCTGAGCGCCCTGCAGGGCATTCCGGGACGTCACATTGACATCACACGCGGGCCCGCCGTGCTCACCATCGGCAGTATCCAGGGTGGTGTACGGGGCAACATCATTCCCGACGCGGTGACCATGCTGGGCACGGTCAGGACCTTCGACCGGGGCGAGCGCGAGCGGCTGCTGGAACGCCTGGATGCCACCGTCACCGCCATCGCCGAGGCGAACGGTGCCAGCGCAACGGTGGAGGTCACCTACTCGACACCGGTGACCGGCAATGATCCCCAGCTGCTGCGGCAGATGATGCCGACCCTGGTCCGCGCCGCGGGAGAGGACCGTGTATTCGAAGGCAGCCTGATTACCGGCGCCGAGGACTTCTCCTACTACCAGGAACACATCCCCGGCCTGTTCATCCTGCTCGGCGCCGGCGACCCCAGCGTGCCGCGCAGCGAACGCCCCTCCAACCACTCCCCGTTCTTTACCGCACAGGAAGACGCCCTGATTGTCGGCGTGCGCACGCTGGTGGGCTTCGCCATGGACTACGCGGGACGCGGCGGCCTCTGATACAGACCGACGCCCGGCGCAGCGACACCGCGTCAGGCGTTGATCTGCGGGATCAATCCGGCAAACTTGTCGATCATCGGCATGATCTTCTCGGGCTGGTCCCACATGTCCACCGCGACCCCGATCACAACCCGCTCGACACCGAGGTCGCGGTAGCGCTTCAGGGTATCCAGATCGGGGGTAATCAGCGTCTGCAAGGTCACCGGGACAGTATCCGGGTTGCGGCCGTTCTCGGCGACCTGCTGACGGAAGGCGCGCAAGCCCTCCTGCACATCCCCCATCGCCACGTCCACCGGCATCCATCCGTCCGCCCACTGTGCCGCATGTTTCACACCCAACGGCCCCATGGCGCCAAAGATGACCGGCGGACCACCCGCCTGCGCAGGCTTGGGGTTGCACCACACCGGGTCGAAATCGATATAGTCACCGTGAAACTCGGGCTCTTCATCCCGCCACAGCGCACGTGTCGCCATGACGGTTTCCCGCATCACGCCATAGCGTTTACCCCACGGCTGCCGCGTACAATTGGTGAACTCTTCCTCGTTCCAGCCGACGCCGGTACCGATCATCAACCGGCCTCCACTCAAACGGTCAAGGCTGGCGATGGTCTTGGCCTGGGAGAACAGTTCCCGCTCCATGAGCAGGGCGATACCTGTCCCCAGCTTCAGCGTGGATGTCACAGACGCCGCCGCCATCAGCGTGATGTAGGGATCACCCATCAGCTTGTACGCCTCGGGCAACTCATCGCCTGCGGGGTAAGGCGTCTTGCGGGACACCGGTATATGGCTGTGCTCCCCGGTCCACAGCGACTCAAAGCCCCGCTCCTCGAGCGCTCGCGCCAGATCGCGCGGGTCCGGGTCGTGCGGGGTGTTCATAAAACTGAAGCCCAGATGCATGGGGACTCTCCTTCCCTCTCGGTTATTGTTGCGCCGTTGGCGGGCGCGAGATTATTTCACCTGCGCCCCATAGAGTACTGGAGCACCGCCAGGCTGCACAGCCTTCTCAGCGCAGCAGAAAGTCATCCGGATTGGCGTGCCGGGTCATCTTCCAGTAGTCGATAATGCGAAACGGCAGGTTGGCGGTGACCCGCCCGGCGGCGTTCTTGTACCAGTTATCGACCAGCGGTGAGCCCCAGGCGGTTGCCGCGTTCACCGCGTCAACCCGCTCGTTGTAGCGGTCGTGCACATCCTGACGACACTCCAGGCTGCGCAGGTCGCGCTCCAGCAGCAGGCGGATGCACTCAAGTATGTAGTGCACCTGGGACTCGGCGTTGTGTGCGATGCTGCCCGCCACGACGAGGTTGGTGTTCGGCCCGTAGATGCAGAACAGGTTCGGAAAATTGGGCACCGTGATGCCCAGGTAGGCGCGGCCATTGGTCTCCGACCACTGGGCGTTGAGCTGCACCCCGCCGCGCCCTGTGAACTGCATGGGGAACAGGAAGCGGTCGGCGTGAAAGCCCGTCGCACAGACGATGGCGTCCACCGCGTGATGACGACCATCTTCAGTGACGATGCCCTCGCGATCCACACTGCGGATACCGTCGGGTACCACGTCGACGTTGTCGCGTTGCAGCGCCGCGAGGTAAGTGCCATTGTCCTGCAGGATGCGCTTGCCAAACGGGGGATAGGTTGGCAGCACCTTTGCCAGCAGTTCCGGGTCCTGGATCTGGGACTCGATCCAGGCCGTCAGGGCCTCTCGCATGGCATCATTGGACGCACTCACCGAACGGGTACTGTTCCACTCCGGGTCCACCAGCGTCTTGCTGTACACACCCTCAACCGAGGTGTAGAACAGCCAGAACCGGTACCACTTGGAATAATACGGCAGCTTCTCCAGGGCCCAGCGCTGCCCCTGCCCCACGTCCGCATGGTACCCGGGGTTGGGAAACATCCACACTGGAGAGCGTTGCAGAGCCACCAGATGCGACGCGGTGGCTGCCAGCTCGGGGATAATCTGGAAGGCGCTGGCGCCGGAGCCTATGACCGCCACGCGCTTGCCGGCGAGGTCCAGGCCTTGCGGCCACGCCCCCGAGTGCACGACGGGGCCCTGGAACTCGGAAAGGCCGGGGATATCCGGCATTTTAGGCCGGTTCAGCTGGCCCACCGCACTGATCACTGCACGCGCCTGCAGCACAGATTCCTTACCCTGAGCGTCCCGCACATACACCTGCCAGCAAGCAGTCTCGTCGTTGTAGTGCGCTGCCACAACTTCGGTGCTGAAGCGGATATGGGGTGTCACGTCGAAGCGGCGGGCACAGTTGTCGAAATAGGCGCGAATCTCATCCGCCAGCGGAAAGTGGCTGCTCCAGTCGTGATTGGGCGCAAACGAATAGCTGTAACTGTGCCCCGGGACATCGACGCGACAACCGGGGTACCGATTTTCGTACCAGGTGCCGCCGACTCCCGGATTTTTTTCAATAATTGTATAGGGAATCCCCGCCTCCGCCAGGCGGATACCGGCAAGCACACCACCCATACCGGCACCAATGACAACCACAGGGAACTCGGCCGCGCGCGCCTGCAGTGCCGGATCGTCGAAGTGCAGCCCCCGCCGGTCCACACCGTCAATCGCGACCTCTTCGTCGATAAACTCGAGGTATTCAGGGTCGACGTCTGCGCCACACATGAAGCGGTACAGCGCCTGGATGGTGGTGTCTGTGAGCGGTTCCAGGGTACAGCCGCGCGCCTGCCAGTCGGCGATCGCCGTCAGCGCCCGCTGGTGCAGATCCGCTACCTGAGCCGGCGTATATCCACCCTCGAGCAGTTCCTCACCGGCCTCAGCGCCCGCAGCCACCACGTCCAGCGTACGCGGCGTAGGCAGTTCCTGCAGCAAGCGTGTATCGCCCGTCATATGCACGACGGACATGATCAGTGCCGCGGTATTGAGCTCCTTCAGGTACCCCGCTATGACCTCCGGGCTTTCAGTGATCGGCTGCAAAGCGGGTGTGGACTGCAACGCCATGAGGTGCCACTCCGAGGATAAATCGAGTGACCATGATGCCTCGGTCGCAGCGACTTGTCCTCCTTCATTTGGGTGAGGGGTGCGCCAATATGTCGCATACCACCGCTCGCGCCGGTTTCTATAATAGCGCCCCTGAATTGGTCACCAGGATATTGGCTCATGCGATTCACCCGCAATCCGAACGCGCTGGCAACAGCTGTCATGCTGGCAAGCGTCACGATGGTCGCGCCCGCCCAGGGCCACGACCTCGCCATTGAACTCGTGGAGGTCACCGCGCGCGCCGAGCCCGCCGACGGCAGCACGCTGCTCAGCGAGGCACCCATCACGCGCCCCACACATGACGCAGGCGAACTGTTGCGTTCAGTGACCGGCATGACCGCACTGCGCCGGGGCGGCCGCGGCTTCGACCCCATCATTCGCGGCCAGAGCCAGAGTAACCTCAACGTCATCGCCAACGGCGCCTACAGCTATGGCGCCTGCCCGGGCCGTATGGACCCACCCAGCACCTATGTGGGCGTTGACAGCTTCGACTCCGTATCAGTGATCAAGGGACACCGCTCGGTCATCTACGGCGCAGGGGGCAGCGGCGGCACCCTGATTTTCGAACACCTGCGCCCTGAACTGGGCAGCGACGGCATGACCGGCTCAGTGACCACCGGTTACACCGGCAACTCCGACCTCGGCAGCCTGGGTGGCGATTTCGCCATCGGCAATGACCGGGGCTACATACGCGCGTTCGGCGCAATCCGCGAATCCGGGAATTATGAAGACGGCAACGGAGACCGCGTGGCCTCCGCCTTCGAGTCAACCAGCGCTGGGCTGGTGGCGGGTATCGACCTCTCCCCCGAGACCTACCTCGAGATCAGCCACGAGCAGGCCAGTGAAGACGACGCCTGGTATGCGGGCAACGGCATGGATGCGGTATTTGCCGATTCCGCCAGCACCAGTGCCAAGTGGGTACAGCGGTCCGTGGGTATTATCGATACGCTGGAATTCACTGCCTACTTCAGCGACGTCGACCACCTGATGGACAACTACACCGTGCGCAACCGGTCGATGATGCCCAACGGTGCCGCGGCGCCGTCAAGCTCCACCACCTGGGGAGGTCGATTGCTCGCTACCCTGTCGTCGGCGGATGCGGAGCTGCGCACCGGGGTTGACTATCGCGCCAACGATCGCCGCGCCGAGCTGTATACGGACATGGGCAAGGACGGCAGCTATGACATGCTGGTGGCGCGCATGTGGCCGGATGCGCAGCAGCGCCAGACTGGCCTGTTCGCAGAAGCCGACTACCGCAGCAGCGCCGTAGATACATGGCGGCTGGGTCTGCGAGTGGATCGCTTCGACTCCGAGGTGGGCGAGGCTGAGCTGAGCGCCGGCATGATGGGCAGTGCAACCCCGGTTCGCCTGTATGAGCAGTTTTATGCGACGACCCAGACCCGCAACGACGATCACGGCGTGAGCGCAGTGCTGGGGTGGGATCGCCGCCTGGACGATGCGCACCTGATGAGCGTGAACCTTAGCCGCTCCGTGCGCACGCCGGACAGCTCGGAGCAGTGGATCGCGCGCAGCGCAAACGGCGATTTCTGGGTGGGCAATCCAACTCTGGACGCCGAGGTGCATCAACAGATGGACGTCAGGCTCATGCACGACAGCGGGCGCCTGAACTGGAACCTGAGCCTGTTTGTGAACGAAGTCGACGACTATATCGAACGCTTCGCCGCGGGCAGCGCAGACCTGTATCGCAACATCGACGCCACACTGTTCGGCTCCGAACTGGATGCTGCCCTGCAGATCAACGAGCGCTGGCGCGCGCGTGTGGGCATCGCCTACACACGCGGCTATGGCGATAACGGCGATCTCGCCCAGATCGCGCCACTGGAGACACGACTGAATCTGGACTACCAGCAACGCGGCTGGGCTCTGGGCCTGGAGTGGGTTGCCGCGTCCCGGCAGAATAACTTCGACCCCGCGGTTGATGTCGATTCACCCACCGCGGGCTTCGGTGTGCTGCACGCCTACGGCCACTGGAACCTGACAGGCCAGCTCTTGCTGGAGGCCGGTATCGAAAACCTGTTTGATCACGCCTACGCTTACCACGTCAACGCTGGCAACCTGGACCCGTTCAACCCCGAAGCGGTGCGTGTCAATGAGCCCGGGCGCCAGGGCTGGGTGAAACTGCGCTATACCTTCTGAACCCGGGGCTTTGAGTGGCGGCTGTTTACTGCTCGGCACAATCGGGATACTGTCATCGGAACAGATAGCCCGATTCCAGCCCAAGGACACCCGCGATGCCTGCCAACCTTCGTTACCTTGCCGCCAGCCTGCTGCTGGTGGCCACCCTGCCCACCACACTCGCTGCTGATGTCGAACATCTGAATGGCAGCGGGGCTCTGCCTCCGAACCTGCCCTTCTCTGAGGCGGTGAGAGTCGGCAACCTGTATTTTTTGTCGGGCCAACTGGGTATCAAGCCCGGCACGATGGCTCTGGTCGAGGGCGGCATAGAGGCGGAAGCCCGGCAGACCATGGAGAATATCGCTACGGTGTTGAAGGCCAACGGCCTCTCCATGAACGACGTGGTGAAATGCACGGTGATGCTGGCCGACATGTCTGAGTGGGGCACCTTCAACGCGATATACCGCAGCTTCTTCACCCCGCCCTACCCGGCCCGCAGTGCCTTTGGCGCCAACGGACTGGGCCTCGGTGCCCGTGCAGAGGTCGAGTGCATTGCGGCTGATTCCGGCGCAGCTGCCCCGTGAGCCTTCTGTGCCGCATAACCCGCACCTTGCTGGGTGGCGTGTTTACCCTCGTGCCATTGGCGGCCATCGCCGAGGACAGCACCTCCTGGGAAACCATCCACCCGGGCGGTGCCACGCGCTGTGCGACCGGCACACCCTTTAACTTTCATGTGCGCGAGGCTGACCCGAAGAGGGTCATGATCTTCTTCAACGGCGGCGGGGCCTGCTGGGATGCAGGCAGCTGCGATGTCACTGCACGCCCCACCTATCGCCCCTTTGCCACTGCCGAGGCGGGGAACGACCCCCGCAACTTTGACGGCGCTTTTGCGCTGGATAACGCGGAAAACCCGTTCCTGGAATGGTCGCAGATTGTTGTCTCCTACTGTACGGGCGACGTGCATCTCGGCACGCAGGACCGGGAGTACACACGAGTGGACGGCAGTCGCTTCACCGTTGCCCACCAGGGCTGGGCCAACAGTAATGCGGCTCTGGAGTACCTGTTCAAGAGGTTTCCGGAACCTGGGCAGGTCGTGGTGTCAGGGGGCAGCGCAGGCGCCCTGTCATCACCGCTCTTCGCCGCTATCATCGCACGACACTACACACAGGCCCGCGTGATCCACTTCGCCGGCGGTGCGGGCGGCTATCGCCTGCCACCACCAGCCGCTCTCTGGCGCCAGTGGGGTGTTTTCGAGGCGTTTCCCGACTGGTACAACGCACCGGAAGAAACGCCGGAAACCCTGACCATGCCGGATCTCTACCGGCTGGCCGCCGCTGCCGCGCCCACTGTGCGCTTCCACCTTTTCGACCACGCCTACGACGCGGTACAGGAAGACTTCCTGCGCATGCTGGGCCACCCTGCCGAGTTGCTACCCGGGCTGGACGCCAACCTGGCTGAACTGAAGGCCGATCTCCCTGCGCTGCGCAGCTACGTCAGCCCGGGAGAGTTCCACACCCTGCTGCGCTACAGCGAACTCTACACCCGGGAAGCCGGCGGCGTGCGCGCCGTTGACTGGGTGAGGTCACTGATCAATGGCGGCGCCGTAGAGGATATACACTGCGCCGGGCCGGAGGGCTGCCGCTAGCCGTCCGGCCGGCGACGTGTCTGTTGGCAACAGCAACCGTAAGGCGGTAGCATCCGCGGCTCACATGCCGACAGGAACACCCCATGGTTATCAACCGCTGGCTGAACTCAGTCGCCTCCGCGGGCAAGCACCTCCTGCGCCGCTCGACACGCGAGCGTCCCTCCATTGCATCACTGTGCAGTGAACTCTACTCAAACAAGGGTGAAGCGCTTGGCATTGCTCTCGCAGACGAAGTAGTCGAGGCGTATAACGGTCTTACCGGCGACGAGAAAGCGGCGTTCTTCGATGTGCTGTTGCGCGACTACAGCCCCGACCCGGAGCTGATAAATCGCTGCGCCGAGGCCTACCGAGCGGCGCTCACACCCGAGGCCTACCGTGCCCTGGCGCGCGCTGTTGAATCACCGCGGCAAACCCTGTTCAGACGCATCAACATGGCACCAACAGGCACTCGCACCGTGGTTAACATGCGGGAAGACCTGCTCGAGCGCCTGCCTGCACATCCGGAACTGCGCATGGTGGATGATGACCTTCAGCACCTGCTCAGCTCCTGGTTCAATCCCGGCTTCCTGCAGTTGCGTACCATGGACTGGCAGACCCCGGCAGTGGTGCTGGAAAAGCTCATTGAGTATGAAGCCGTGCATGAAATGCAGGGCTGGGACGATCTGCGCCGGCGCCTGGACGCCAAGGACCGCCGCTGCTTCGGGTTTTTTCACCCCGCGCTGCCCGACGAGCCGCTCATTTTCGTGGAAGTGGCGCTGGTCACGGCCATCTCCAGTTCAGTGCAGACCATCCTCGCGCCCCATGAGGGCGTGGTGCCACAGCAGCGCATCAACACAGCCATCTTCTACTCCATCAGCAACTGCCAACCCGGCCTGCGCGGCATCAGCTTCGGCAACTTCCTGATCAAGCAGGTGGTAATGCGACTGAAGGACGAAATGCCACAACTCAACGAGTTCGCGACACTCTCACCGATTCCCGGCTTCCGCAAGTGGCTGAATTCGGTCCTGGCCAACGAGCAGCAGCCGCTACTCTCAGCCGAGGACGCATCATTGCTCACCGCACTGGATACGCCACGCTGGCTTGAAGACAGCGCCCTGCAGGCACGCCTCAAGCCGCTGCTGATGAGGCTCTGTGCCCGCTACCTGGTGCAGGAAAAACGCGGCAGTTCGCCACTGGACCCGGTTGCGCGCTTCCACCTGGGCAACGGCGCCAGCGTGGCGCGGCTCAACTGGCTGGGGGACACGTCGGCAAAAGGATTGCGCCAATCGGCCGGGCTGCTCGTGAACTACGCCTACGACCTGGAGGAGGTTGAAGAGCATCACGAAGCGTTCCTCAACCGGGGCGAAATCGCCTGCGCCCCGGCGGTGAAAAAACTGCTCGCCAGCTGAATTCAGGGGGCAAGCCCGTCCTGATCCGCGCCCTCGCGCACCGGCAGCATCAGATCCTCCTTGGTCACGCCCAGCATCAGCAGAATGTTCGACGCCATGTAGATCGACGAGTAAGTGCCTACCGTAATGCCGACCAGCAGCGCCACCGCGAAGCCGAAAATCATGTCGCCACCGAAGATCGCGAGGGAGATCAACACCAGCACCGTGGTCAGTGATGTCACCAGGGTACGCCCCAGTGTCTCCGTGATCGAGCGGTTGATGACCTCTGCGGGTGTCAGGCCGCGCAGCTTGCGAAAGTTCTCGCGGATACGGTCGTAGACCACGATGGTGTCATTGAGCGAGTAGCCGATAACCGCCAGTACCGCCGCCAGCACCGTGAGGTCAAACTCAAGGCCGGTCAATGAAAAGAACCCGATGGTAATGACAATGTCGTGTACCAGTGCAATCACGGCACTGACTGCAAACTTCAACTGAAAGCGGAACGCGATGTACAGGGTAATCAGCCCCAGTGCCAGCAGCATCGCCAGGCCTCCCTGCTCACGCAGTTCGTCACCCACCTGCGGGCCGACAAACTCCGTGCGACGAAGTTCCACACCGCCATCGGCCGCATCGCGTAAAACGCTCAACACGGTCTCACCTGCCATCTGCGAATGCCCCTGGGGCAGCCTGATCAGAACATCCCGGTCGGTACCGAAGGCGACAACAATGGCGCCCGGAAACCCGCCCTGCTCCAACGTGCCACGCACCGCCGCGAGGTTGGCGCTTTCGGCAAAGTGCACCTCGACCAGCGTACCACCGGTAAAGTCCAGGCCCCAGGCGAGCTGCCGACCAAAAAAAGACGCCACTGATACCAGCAGCAACACCGCGGAAACAGCCAGCGCCAGTTTGCGCCAGCCCATAAAATCAATTACTTGCATCGAAAGTTACCCGTCATAAACACACCATGGATCGCGGCACCAGCCGATACCGGAGATTCCGGCATCACGCGCTTGCAGCGCCGCATTGGGCAGTGGATCAGACGAGCCCGGGGGGCCCCTGGGGAATCAGCGGATAGCGGGTAACATGAAGGCGTACCGCGGCCTCAGCCAGCGGCACCGTGTGCAGGACGTGATGAGAGATGGAAAAATCGTGGGCAACCGGCGCCGCGTCGGGCATGACGTCGTCAGTGGTGTCGCCCACGGAGCGCTCGCCAGGCAGCGCCGACCCAAAGCTCCACAGTGGCTCCAGCTTGCCCTCACTGGCGCCGGGAGATTGCCAGACAAGCAGGCAGGAGAGAATGACCCCGGACAGAAGCAGATACGCTCCGCAGCGGGCGATGCTGGCAATCCAAAGCGGGTTAGACACGGGGCAAAAGTGCACTCAATGCGCGAATAGCGCACGTTATACACGGCTCCGGACTGGACTGATAGCGGGAATTTTACCGATCACTCCGCTTCACTGTCTCCAGGCTGTCTCATCCGGGGCGGAACTTGAACTTGGAGGATTACCGTCCGGGGGTGCCTGCGATCCCGTAGGCGTAAAGCCCCCAACACAGGGCTTTACACGCAACGGAGAGAAAAAAACACCTGGCGTTCTGCTGGTCAACAACAACCACCTTGGCACCAGCCCAACCCGATGGTCTCCCCATTAGCACGGTTGGTCTATAAAACCCAGACCAAGCGTGCTAACGGATAGGAGCTCTATCTTCATGCTTTCTTGCGCCTTGACCAGCCGAGGCCCACGAGGCCCAAGCCAAACAGAGCCAGCGTTGCGGGAGCAGGAACCGGCTCAGCTGCACCCTCGAAAACAATTTCTGAATAATCAACAGCCCAGGAATCACCTGAAGCTATTCCGGCTATACTCACAATTGCCGTGCCATCTGCCAGCAATGACGGGTTAAAGGCGAAACTGAAGGTTTCAACTAATATATGACCGAAACCATCATTTGGCATGGAACCGACTTCAGTGCCATCCACCAGCACAGAATACGGACCGGCTATGTCGGCAATTCCCGCCGTCCTGATGTTAAGCAGAGCACTTGAATATGAACCCGAAGCGAACAAATGCGTCCAGGAAGGGGCGCCTCCGCTTAATCGCACATCGGTAAAAGCAGGATCGGCTGCAGTGGCAGTCACAGCCCCCCATCCACCTGGAAGCCAGGTTGATCCATCTTCAATACAAGCACCTCCGGTGCCAAAGCAGTCTTTATCTCCGACAAGACTGGTCATGGGAAGTGCCAGGCCACTGCTGGAAAAAACAGTAAGAAAACCTGCAATGGGCAGCCACTTCCAGATGATATTTGTTTTCATAATTCTTTCCCCTTGATTAGCGGCGCTTATACCGTCGCGCCGGACAGCTAGAAACTGTTGTTTTGGTTAAAGTTAGCCCCTCGCATCATGCACTTAGCACAGCGAAATTGCGCCAACCTTCCACCGCGAGTTCTCTGAACGCAATAACCAAGCCATTGAAATTTTTATGCCATAAAAACATATGGTTACGGATTTTTTTAGAAGAGATGGAAACTGCAGTGTAAAATATATTGACATTTGCAGGCTATGGGGTCCTTACATCTAGCCTTAGTAGTTTGACTCGTGCGTGGGGCTCGCGACCCCAAAATTGGGTCGCGAGCCGGATGATATTATCAACAGGGTTTAGTGAATATCGGCGCATCCCCCGTTAACTGGGTAGAGCCCCCGAATTTCCCCCGAACGCAAAAAACGACCCAAGAGGGTCGTCTGCAAGATGCTGATTTTACAGTGGTAATTGGTCGGACGGCACCGCCCGAATAGTATATGTAACTCACTGTTTTAATTGATTTCCTACAGCGAAAATAATCAAAAGTACCCCCAAAAATACCCCCAATTCTTTTTTTCACTACCTTTTCACGCCAGCCGGTCGGCGGGCGCAACCTTAGCATTCCTTAACACAAATATATCTCTGCCATAGCCCTGCGCTTCCCATTTTGGAGGCGTAGAAGTGTGCCTCCCCCGACGGTGCCCGGCCTGAACGCTCAAGGTATTTGCATACCCCCCACTGTCAGCCGATGAATACATCATCATCAACAACCCACCCGCCAGAAAATGCCCGCCAATACCGAGAATGCGCGCAGCCCGCCACCCGTATCTCACAGATAGCCAGAAAGAACCTAACCGGGGGGTGGGGTAGAACCTTATAAAACCTGAAACGCATAAAGGTACTCCGAAAGACTTTCGCCATGCGGGGGCGCAGAGTCGCGGCATTCTGCTAGACACGTTCATCCGGGTGCCTGGTTGTTGTTTATGTCTGCACAAAGGTACTCCCCAGCACCAGCCGCACGGGGGCGCGGAATCGTGAATTACGGCAGTTTTTCGGCACTGGTGGGGGGTGGTGGTTCATGCGCGCCATTCGCATAAACAACGCAACCACATAGTAAAAAATTTCATACATAGCAGGGACTTACGCCTCCTCGCCCCCGTAGCGTCAAACTGTCTGGGAGTACCTTTAGACACGTTGAATAGTTCGGCTGCTTTGGCGCGGGTCTGGGTCTGCAAATTTGCAGAGGCTGAATGCTGGTTGGCTCCTTGCTCAAGGTTCGCCATGTTCGCGGCCACCATTGCCCGCTACACTCACAGCATGAAACCACTCGACACAGACAGGCCCAACCAGATACGCCGGGAAGCCGCAGACAGGGTTGTCAGGGCACAGCGGGGGTACAGGCGGGCACGGTATACCCTGGTGGGCTTCATGACGCTGGTGGTCGCTGCGGTGGCCGTTACGGTGGTCGCGCTGGGGATCAGGTAGCCAGACACAAAAAAGCCCGCGCTTGGGCGACCTGTTGGTCGAGGCCGGTGAATGAGGCTAACGGAGTGCATTGTGACCGCAGACTCCTTTATGCCCACCTACAGCTGCGAGGCGTTCATCACCAGATTGTAGGTAAACCAACCGTCTCCTGTTTTAAACTGTTGCGGTTTTGCCGTTGCAGCGTCTCTCTGGATACCTATCCCGTCGGAAAATGGCTCGAAAGAAACAATTTTGTCTAGGCGTACACGAAAGCTCTTTGTTGCTCCAGAAAAGTAAATGTGCTTATTGGTTACGCCCATCAAGCCAGTATCGGCGTGGATCGTTTCGTGAGATTCTACCTTGTGCCCCTTGAAAGAACCCATCCGATAGTAAACGCCTTTGGCAACACGGAGGCTAACGCCCTGAGATCCACCGACATACTGGGTTCGCTTTTTCTGCTCAAAGTACGATACATCCTGGAAAACCCATATCAATTTCTCGGTTTTCTGGAAATTGAACGGCAAGTTTCCTTGAACCTTGATTCGCTGGGGGATTTCACCTTTCATTAGATCACGCAGGGTCGCTGCCTTGACCAACGTTGTTTGAGCGCCGTTTTTATCTAGCTGATACTTGGACAGCTTGAACATCTCCGCCAACTCAGAAAGTACTTTCTCTTCCTCTTCACTAAGAAGGTCGTCCTCCAAAGCAACTTGCACGGAATCTTCCCACGCGCTCGCAGCGAGACTAGGCAGGGCATCGAGCTTAATGGATTTACTCGCCGCGTAATTGGCCACCTCAGAAAATACGCCGTTTACGTCAATATCACCCCGTATCGCGCTCTCAAACAGCTCGCTTATCCTCTGGCGCTGATTATCGCGCTCCCGGTGTTTCTGTGCGGCAACCACTTCACAATGCTTGTGTGCCTTTTTAAAAAAGCCCGCTGGCTTGCCGCAATACCTGCACTTCCCCATTGTTATTTTCCTTCCGTGGATGCCACACCGATGAGCATAGCGCCCACCTCAATCAGGCGCTACCCTTCAAGGGTAGCAAGGCAATTCACGCTCGTGGGGTGACATGCGCTACCGTGGCCGACGATGCGGAGCTTGCCGTAATTCTAAGGTGGCGCTCAACTCGTCGTTTCTCATTGCGCGCAAAGGGATTGGAATGCCCCTTGTCGACATTGTGCCTCACCTTATGGGTACTAGCAGGGATCAGCCTTCAGGCTCGCCAAGTTGCAGTAGGGCAAAACAGGTGGGATCAGGGTGCAGGCGCAGATAGTCCTGGCCATGCTCATTCCACAGCCTTTGCGCCTCAGCCTCACCGTAGGACTGCCAGCCGCAGCCAACAACAAACAATGCCCTAACCTGTAGAGATAGTCCTGCATCCCTCTGGCGGCTTGTACGGCGTCGTTTGGTGGGCATTACAGTCCTCCCGGCCTGCCGGGGCTATCCCGCAGCGGCTCAACGTCAAGGTTCAGGGCCTTCAGTGCAAACAGCATCTGTGCCCTTGAATCGCGCTCAGTGGCCAGCAGCGGGTGCGGCTTCAACTGGTCGAAGCGGTCTTTAACCATAGCCCCGTCATCGCTGACAGCCTTCTGGCAGCCGCGCATCCGGTCGAATGTCCAGGGCGGTTTGCAGTAGCAGCAAGCCAGCATCATCGGTTATTCCGTACTCGGTCAGCAGGCGATCCCACCAGCTCCGCGCCTCGGTACTCAAGTGCTTTGGTGCGGTGGATTTTTTCAAAGGGAATACTCAATTTGATTTCAGGTAGGGTACCCACGCGGTCTTGCCGGTGAAGCCCCTTTGACTTTTACCCACCCCTGCCGGGTAGCAGGCACGAAAAAGTACAAATTAATGTCGCGGAGATTACCGGCGCGGTGTCCGGTTCGATAGCATTCCACCTCTGAACCGCCCCCCTCCAGTCCATTATCTGAATTGTGGATGCGCGGATTTACGGTTGGTCGCGGTGTCCCGAGATGACGCCAAATGACTTTCGACGCCCCCCCCGGCAGTGGACTATGCTGGTGCTACACTCAAACCATGAAACCAGCCGACAACAGGCCCGCTCAGATACGCCAGAAAGCCGCTGACCGGCGCTCCCATCACAAGCTCATCGCGTGGCTGTTCCTGCCGGGCGCTCTGCTGGGCTTCGGGGCGGCTGTACTGGTGATGGAGCGGTGGGGCTAGAGAAGCACCGCTATGCAAAACAAATATTGTCCCAACTGTGGCGCGCCTCTCGATAAACCGGGCAGCCTTTGCCGAGACTGCCTCGGGATTGGTGAGCCTAGCAATAAAGCTGAAGATGCCAAGCGCATCGGACGGAGTGCAGGGGGTATTCCACGCTGGTTACGCAGATTGCTTCGAGGATCAGTAATCATTCTCCTGCCCTTTGTTTTGGTAGGGGGCACGTTGTTCGTCGCAATAACTACCGAAAACAAACGAAGCCAGGCGCAGAGTGCGGAGTACGAGGCCAAAAAAGCTGAGCGCATAGCCGGAGGGAAAGCAGAAAAGGCGGAGCGCCTTGCGCGAGAGGAAGCAACCCGAGCAGAAATTGAGGGACGCAGGTTAGCGAGTGCTAAAGAGGAGGCTAAGTGCAAGACTGACTGGCAGTGCTGGGCAGAGCGCCATTCACTCAGGGCGATCCTGTCTTGCCAGCCGCAAATTGAGAATCAGGCAAAATATGATTTTCGTTGGACGGATAGCTGGCTTCAGCCGAAGTTCTCACGTGTTAGTGCAACAGAGAAGAAAAATACTTTTGTTTACTCAGGGGACAGTTTGCAGTTACAGAATGGCTTCGGCGCATGGGAAAACTATATCTATCGGTGTCGCTACAACGTCGAGGCTGAAAATGTAGACTTCTTTGAGGTCAAGCCGGGCCGCCTATGATTTCCGCCCGTGCGTCTAGCATCTTGATAGAAAAATATTGCCCCCGACCGAGGGATCACGCGGATAAAGACTTGCCATGAATACAGAACTAAATTTCGCTCTGCTCGCGGTCCTTCTAGGCACCGTAGTTTATTTTCAATTGAAGGGCTTCAGAACTCAGTCTATTGAACGAACAGCAGCATTGAAGCGGATTTATGAAATTGCAGCACGACTAGATCACTACGAAATCCAACTGGCAATTAGTGCACGCGAGCTTAGGATAATCCTGATGCAGGATGATAGACCTGAGAAGCTGGAGGAAGCTGAAAACCTACACGGAAAGCTTCACAATGTCAGAATGCAAATCCTTTTCTTAAAAGCAGACTTAAAAGAGCTATCTCAATTCCTAGACATTAAGAGCGACAACTATGAAATAACAAGCGCTTTCAAAAAAGCCGCGGAAATCGAGAAAAAATCGGAAAAATTGCTTGAAGAGGCTGGCATCTGGAGCCGCCGCTCCGTCTTGGTTTCTGCTACAAACAGTTTGTAGTGACAACCAGATCCTTCAGGGTAACAAGGTGGCGATTGAAGAAACGGTGACGCTCTTTATGGAATTAAACAGATTTTCTAAGATTAGTACCGCGTCTAGGAGCGTTGCATACCTTGAAAGATGTCCCCAAGTACCCGTCCCGCGTAACTCCCTTTTTATGGGATGAGAAAATCATCACTCTAAGCCTTCTATGGCTTCTGAAAATTATCACTCTGACAGCGCACTAACTCACGCTCAATAGCCAGGCGCACGAACTCCGAACGGTTGCGGTGCTGGTGGTGACTGCCCTGCGCCATGACTCTATCCACGGCGGCAACGGTTACCGACTCCACAGATACAATCAGGCGCTCCGGGTTTCGTAGGCGGCGGGGGTTAGTGCTCGTAGTCTCAACTCTCCTGTGCCAGGGTTTCCCCGGCAGAATTTACGGCGGAACGCGACTCAATTCTGCACCAGCTCGCTTGCCATTGACTGCTTTGCAGCTCCATTGAAAAGGGTAACCCCTTGGTAAATATATAAAGGCGTCCACGTTATGGACTAAGCGGTATCCACCAATCGTACCCGTTTATGGACCGACTGGTACCTGCCAGAACCGTCCCTTGCACGCTGTCGTCCCCGTCTATGGACCGAGCCTAGTCCATGTTCTGGACTGGGTGTTTTGATAGCTTCCAATGAGAATTGCCTCGGCGGCTTACTTGTCGGCGGCACCTCTAACTTACCCTCGCAATCGTGTATCTGTATCCATGCCAGAGCGTACAGGGCACATTGCCCGCCGGGATTGGTAAACTTGCCCTCACGTGTTTTTACTATCAATTCCGCACTCAATAACTCCGCGACGGCCCGGCTAATGGTTTGGCGTGACCGCCACCCTCGCTTGCTCAATACCGAGTATGCGGCTTGCAGGTCGCCGTTGTTGTGCCCGTTGAATTGACAGGCGAAGTCCATCAGCAGCTTTGCGCCAGCGCCAGACAGGTTGCAATAACTTGGGTGCTCCCACACCACACGGGGCAGCGCACCATGACCCGCTCCACTACCCGCACGCCCCTTTGATTTGGTGTAACTACGCCCCATGCTCGCCACCACTGTGCCGAAGTATCAGCTCCAGCTTGTCCGGCTCGCTATCGTAAAGCTCCACTAGCGGGTCGCCGTTCATGATGCGCTGGCGTGCTTCCTGCTCACTATCCGCAGAAACGGCAACATGCACTGTCGTTGTGTGACGCGCCTCGAAAACGTAGGTAAACTTGCCGTGGCTGTACTGGTTAGCGCCCTGTGCCGGGGCGCTGGCTTCTCCCTCGCTCATCTGACCACCTCCACCACCTGCAAAGCGTCCAATTTGGCCCCAGAATCGACCGAATTAGCGCGATTAGCGGCATACCCTTGGCTGGTGGGACGGTGAGCGTAAAGCGGGCAATTTGGGGACGTACACGCGCTGATTTGCTGCCGCCAGTTACCCTCTGCCATTGGGTCATAGATACATTCGCGGCATTTATCGTTGATTGCCTTACGCAAGCTCATACGGCCCCCTTCGCTTGGTCACGCTCAGCGATACGGGACGCTATCCAGGATTGCACCTCAGCAGCCACCCATGCGGATGCGCGGGCACCTATCTTCACTGGTGCCGGAAAGGTTCCTGCCGAAATTTCAGCGTAGATTGCACTGCGCTTTTTGCCGGTCGCGCTTTCGACTTCCGGCAAGCGCAGTAAGGTGGTGGAGTTGTTCGGTTGTGTTGCCATGCTTCCGGCCCTCCCTGGGCTTTGTTGGATGCATGGAAATCTACTAGCCTTCGCCTGCCAACCGTGAGGAGAAATAAGCGGGTTAATCGTCCGGCGCTAGGTCCGGGTGCTTAGCTTTCCATTCACGATAACCGCGCAAAAAAGTGTCAGAGTCGGTGTAGCCCTTGCCAAAGTCTTCACGCTCTTGGCGCAAGAAATATTCCGCCATTGGCTGTAATGCACATGGCTTTTCGAGCACTTCAGAGATTGCCCGCTCTCGTCGAACGGTATCGTGAAATATCAGGTAGCGTTGTTCCCGCTTTGAACGCTTTGCGAAATTTCCGGCACGCTTCACGGGTCGCCCAAAAAATACCTCCTCAAGAGTCAGAGCACCCGCAGCGACAAAGTAAAGTTCAAATGCCTTGGCAATAGCCAGTAGTATCTCGGGCGTTGGATATTCGCCGAATTCCAGTACATTATTCATGAAAGCTTGGGCGGTCGTTAAATTATGGAAGTTGGGGACTTTATTCATAAGCTCGCGTAACTCATGGCTTTGCCCCCCACGCAAGGTGTTCCATTGTTCGTTCAATCCAGATAGTGCTTCCTGTGGACCGTTGCCCACTAGGTTCGGCTCCGTTTCTGGCTCTATCTCAGGCGGGTCTTCTGTAAATCCAAGGGCCGGAGCAGCATCTAACAAAAGAGATAGTTGCACTGGAGTATCGTCAGGTCTTTTAAAACGCTCCTGTACTTCTGCAAGCCACTCGGAGGAACCAAAAACATTTGGCTCGACAGCCCCAAGCGCGATCAGCTGAAACGCATAATGCGTCTCACACTGATTGCCATCCATTACCGCTTCCTCCAGCGCGTCGTCGGATTCATTCTTGAGGTCTTCACGACGCTGGGCCAATAAATCTGAGTCGAACAGGTACCAGTTTGCAGGCTTCTCCGCCATACATGCCTCCCTCAGTGCATCCCTTGGTGTAAGGTTGCAGCGCCAGGCCGCCAGGGTCGCGGCTTTTCGGGGGCCATCCTAGGCGCTGCAATTTACAGTATCGTGGTTGGCGGTGAAAACACCTGCTAGCTATAACTGCGTAAAAGCCCAGTTAGCTTTCCGTTCACTAAATCGGTCATCCAAATATCATCGGGGGTACCGTGAACTGTAGCTCTAAACCTGTAAGACCAATAATTGTCATAGTCGCTTCTGCCGCCAATGAAGGCGAGGTTTGCACTCTCCGCATAATCACTTGCCTCTTTCCTAGTATTCAGATCAATAACAGTGATGTTTTCTTCAATAATCTTCGTAATCGCTACTAGGTCGTCTGTGTGTTTCAACGAATAGTATTCAGGCTTTGAGTATTCGGGTGTTTGAAAAAAGCCGACCTGTACTTTACCTATAGGTTGCATATCCCAAAGCAACATGAAGCTTGGTGCTTTCCAACTGCTCATATTCTTATCCTTCCTCATCCGTAAATTATTAAATGCAGTCCGCCCGAACGAATCTGAACGAAGTGGTAAATCGCGATGCCCTATGCCTATTTCCTAAACTGAGCGGTAATCACATTTCCGGCCTTTGCTTGGGCCTTCAAACTATCCAGGTAATCCGCCCAGCCCTGCATCATGCCCCGTCGGTTCTCTAGGTGGCTGGTGCGGTTGTAGGCTCTGCCGTTGGCATCCTTCACTGCGTGGGCAAGCTGGTGCTCTATCCAATCCACGCGGTATCCCAGCGTTTCATCCAACAGCGTGCGCGCCATTGCTCGGAAACCGTGCGGTGTCATGGTGTCGTTGTCGTAGCCAATAGTGCGCAGTGCAATTCTGACAGCGTTATCAGACATACAGCGGCTGGCACCTCTCGCGCTGGGGAATACATACCGCCCCCGGCCGGTCAGCGGTTGCAGCTCGCGTATCAGCTCTAACGCCTGATTGCATAGCGGCACAACATGGGGCAGGCGCATCTTCATCTTCTCTGCGGGTATCTCCCACTGCGCGGCGTCCCAGTTGATTTCTGCCCACTCCATTGCGCGAATCTCTCCGGGGCGCTGGAACAGCAGTGGGGACAACAGCAGCGCAGCCTTCACTACCGGCGTACCTTCAAAGTTATCCATTGCCACCAGCAGCCTGCCGACACCAGCAGGGTCAGTGATTGCAGCGTGGTGTTTTTTGGCACGCTTGGGGGTTAGTGCGCCTTTCAGGTCGGCGGAAGGGTCACGCTCAGCCCGGCCAGTGGCAACAGCGAATCGGAATACCTGCCCGGCAGTTTGCTTGGCACGGTGAGCAATGTCATACGCACCCCTGCTCTCAACACGGCGCAATGCCGCCAGCAGCTCAGGCGCGGTAATGGATGCAATGGGGCGGGAGCCTAGCGGCGGATACAGGTCTTTTTCCAGAATGCGGCCAGTGCGGTCACGGTAGCTGGCTGATTTAGTGGGCATCACCTGGTTGAACCACTCGCGTGCCACGGCCTCGAAACTGTTTGCCGACGCCAAGTGTCGGGTCAGCTTCTCCACCTTGCGCTGATTGCCGGGGTCGATGCCATCCGCCAGCTTGTCGCGTGCTATCTGGTGGCGCTTGCGTGCCGTCGCCAGGCTCACATCCGGGTACACCCCCAGTGACAACAACTTCTCCTTACCGGCAAAGCGGTACTTGTAATGCCACAGCTTGCCGCCAGCAGGTTTGATCAACAGGAACAGCCCGCCCCCGTCCGCCAGCTTGCGCGGCTTCTCCGTCGGCTTGGCCTGTTTCACCTCGGTTGCTGTCAGCTTTGCCATACCTGCTCTCCCACTGGGGATATGCCGATTTGGGGGTATCGCACTTGGGGGCATGCAAAATACCCCCAGAATTACCCCCAATTTTGGGGGTATGTCGCCGGATACCCCCGGACTGGTATGGAATGAGTATAGACAAAAAAGCCCTGATTTACAGGGCTTTGCGGACGTTTGCGGATGTTGTCGGATGGGTAATTGGTCGGGACGGCAGGATTTGAACCTGCGACCACCACACCCCCAGTGTGGTGCGCTACCAGGCTGCGCTACGCCCCGAGAAGTCGCGAATGCGAGGCCGGCATTATACTGAATGAGCCCCTGATGACAAGCCTATTTGCCCGGCGCGAGCACCTTCAGCACATCTTCCAGCTCTTCGATGGTCTCCTTGATGACCGCCTGTATGTCCAGCTGCAGTGCATCGGGCTCTTCAGTGGTCATGCGTTGCCGCGCGCCGCCGATGGTGTAACCCTGGTCATACAGCAGGCTGCGGATCTGGCGGATGGTCAGCACATCCTCGCGCTGGTAGTAGCGACGGTTGCCGCGGCGTTTGACCGGTTTCAACTGGGGAAATTCCTGTTCCCAGTAACGCAGCACGTGCGGTTTCACCGCACACAATTCGCTGACTTCCCCGATGGTGAAGTAGCGCTTGCCGGGGATGGCCGGCAGTTCGTTATTGTGACTCGGTTCCAGCATACTCTTCTACTCGCGCCTTCAACTTTTGCCCGGGACGGAAGGTAACCACCCGTCGCGCCGAAATCGGGATTTCCTCACCGGTCTTGGGGTTGCGACCAGGGCGCTGGCTCTTGTCGCGCAGGTCGAAATTCCCGAAGCCGGAAAGCTTTACCTGCTCGTTACCCTCCAGACTGGCGCGGATTTCCTCGAAAAACAGCTCCACGATCTCCTTGGCCTCTCGTTTGTTGAGCCCCAGCTCTTCAAACAGGCGTTCAGCCATTTCAGATTTGGTAAGAGCGGTCATCGTTGTTACAGCGCCTGGTTCCTGAGCTCAGCGTTATAGTTTTTTTCCAAGGAATCAATGACTTGATTCATGGACTGGTTAACCACATCGTCGCTTAGAGTGCGCGATTGATCCCTGAAAGTCAAACCAAATGCAAGGCTTTTTCTTTTAGGATCAATACCTTTGCCCTCATAGACATCAAACAACCTTAACTGACGCAGGTAAGCCCCCGCCGCCCCTCTCACATGCTGCATGAGTTCAGCGGCCGGTACTTCTTTATCGACGATCACGGCAATATCACGGCGCACTTCCGGAAACCGTGACAGCTCGCTGAAAACGGGCAGTTGCGCGCTCAGCAACGCATCCAGATCCAGTTCACAGACCAGCACGGGGCCGCTGATATCCAGTGCCCCCAGCACATCCGGGTGCAGGGCACCGACAACCCCTACCTGCTTGCCATTGCGGCTGATGGCGGCTGTCTGTCCAGGGTGCAGCGCCGGGTGCGTCGCGGCGGCAAAGCTGAACTGCCCGGCACAGCGACCAAGCCCCAGCACACTCTCAACGTCGCCCTTCATGTCGTAGAAATCCGCTGCAACAGAGGCCACAGACCAGGACTCGTCGAAACGCCGGCCGCTGATCACCATGCCCAGCGATGGGGTCTGGCGCAGCCCTTGCAGGCCGTTGCCTTCCGAACCGGGCAAAAATCGCAGGCCGGTTTCAAACAGGCGCACGCGCGGCTGCTGGCGATGCACGCTGCGTTGCACGGCGCCGACCAGCCCCGGCAGCAGGCTGCTGCGCATCACGCCCATCTCGGCAGAGATGGGATTCTCCAGCGCGATGGGCATCACCTCGGGATCAAACAGCTGCTGCAACTTGCGGTCGACAAAGCTATAGGTAATCGCCTCGCGATAGCCGCGCGCAGCAAGGTGCCGACGCACGCTGCGCAGTGAGAGCTTCGCTTCCGGCTGCGCGGGAATCACCAGATCCGCCTGCACGTGACTGACCGGCAGGCGGTTGTAGCCGTATACCCGCGCCAGCTCCTCCAGCAGATCGGCCTCGATGCTGATGTCGAACCGCCAGCTCGGTATGCTACAGCGCCACCCGTCTTCCAGCGCCGATACGCCGAGGCCCAATCCCGTCAGGATACGTTCAACCTCGGCGTCGACAAGCTCAAAGCCGAGCAGACGGCGGATGCGCGCACGGCGCAGCACAACGTCAGGTCGCTCGGGCAAGTGCGCTTCGACTACCGTTTCTACCACCGGGCCCGCCTCACCTCCGACAACGTCGAGTATCAACTGCGTTGCGCGTTCCAGCGCACGACGCTGCAGGGCGAAATCGACACCGCGCTCGAAGCGGTGCGAGGAGTCGGTGTGCAAACCGTAGCGGCGTGCTTCCCCCGCCAGGTGGCCCGGTGCGAAAAAGGCTGACTCGAGAAACAGGTGCCTGGTGGCTTCACCCACTGAACTGGGCTCACCACCCATGATGCCCGCCATGGCCAGGGGGCCGCGGTGGTCTGCAATCACCAACGTGTCGGGGCGCAGGTCAACAGTCTGGCCATCCAGCAGTTGCAGGGATTCGCCGGTACGCGCGGTGCGCACCACAATACCCTCGTGCAGCTTCTCCAGATCGAAGGCGTGCATCGGTTGACCAAGCTCGAGCAACACATAGTTGGTGACGTCCACCACCGCATCAATGCTGCGCAAACCGCAGCGACGCAGTTTTTCCTGCAGCCACAGCGGTGAGGGCCGCGAGACATCCACGTTGCGAATGACGCGCCCGACATAGCGCGGGCAACGCTCTGGCGCCTCCAGGGTCACGGTGAGGGCATCGGTAATGGTCGCCGCTACCGGCTCGCAGGGCACCGCCGCCACCGGGAGATTGTTGAGCAGGCCCACTTCGCGGGCGATACCTGCGATGCCGAGGCAGTCTGCCCGATTCGGCGTGAGGCCGATTTCGATCAGGTGGTCGTCCAACTGCAGGTAGCCGCGCAGGTCCGCCCCCACGGGCGCATCCACTGGCAGCTCCATCAGGCCTTCATTGGCATCAGACAGCCCGAGCTCGGCTTCCGCGCACAACATACCGTGGGATTCCACACCCCGCAGTTTCGCTTTCTTGATCTTGAAATCGCCCGGGAGCACGGCACCCACTCGGGCCAGCGGCACTTTGATGCCCGCGCGCGCGTTGGGCGCACCACAGACGATCTGCACCGTCTCACTCCCCGCATCGACGGTGCACACACGCAGTTTGTCGGCATCCGGATGCTGCACCGCTTCCAGGATTTCTGCCACCACCACATCGCTGAAATGCCCGGCCACCGGCTCGACGGCATCAACTTCCAGCCCGGCCATGGTGATCTGGTGCGCCAGCTCATCGGTGGAGAGTGCCGGGTCGACCCATTCACGGAGCCATTGTTCGCTGATTTTCACTGATTGTCTCTCCGTGGTCTGCTAGAACTGCTCAAGGAAGCGCAGGTCGTTTTCGAAAAACAGGCGCAAATCATTGACGCCGTAGCGCAGCATGGCGAGGCGCTCCACACCCATGCCGAAGGCGAAACCGGTATAGCGCTCCGGGTCAATGCCAGAGCCCTCCAGTACCCTCGGATGCACCATGCCGCAGCCCATCACCTCAAGCCAACCGGTCTGGCTGCACACCCGACATCCCGCGCCGGCACAGTTCACGCACTGGATATCCACCTCGGCCGAGGGCTCGGTGAAGGGGAAATAGGACGGCCGGAAACGCACGGACAGGTCTTTCTCGAAGAAGACGCGCAGGAAATCCTCTATCAGACCCTTGAGGTCCGCAAAACTGGAGCGCTCATCGACCAACAACCCCTCAACCTGGTGAAACATGGGCGTGTGGGTGAGGTCGGAGTCACAGCGGTACACGCGCCCGGGGCATATCACCCGTAGCGGTGGCTGGTTATTCTCCATCACCCGCACCTGAACGGGTGAGGTATGCGTGCGCAGCACCGTCGTCGGGTCGACATAGAAGGTGTCGTGCATCGCCCGGGCCGGGTGGTGGGCCGGAATATTCAGCGCCTCGAAGTTGTGATAGTCGTCCTCGATTTCCGGGCCTTCGACCACCTCAAACCCGACGGCGGCGAAAAAGTCTTCCATACGTTCGATGGTGCGGGTTACAGGGTGTATGCCACCCGTGCTCTGACCGCGGCCCGGCAGCGTTACATCGAGCGTTTCCCGCCCGAGCTGCTCGGCGAGCGCTGCGGCTTCGAGTGTGACCTTGCGCTCGTTGATCAGCGCCTGCAGCTCCTGTTTGACCACATTGATCCTGGCGCCCGCAGCCGGCCGCTCCTCTGCGGACAGCTGACCGAGGCCTTTGAGCAGCTCGGTGACGCGCCCTTTCTTGCCGAGAAAGTCGACGCGCAACTGCTCCAGCGCCGCACTGTCAGCGGCACTGGCAATGGCATTCTTGGCCTCTTCAGCCAGAGGTGTCAGGTTGTCCATGTGTTCGTTTAATCCACTGTAAATGTATTCAATCTGCGCATGGCGCCCACAAACAAAAAAGGGAAAGAGCTCTGCCCTTTCCCTCTTCTGGTCTTTCTCGTATCACCAGCGAGCCGCACAGGCGGCAGGGTGGGCTCAGGCCAGAGCGGCCTTCGCTTGCTCCACAATCGCTGCAAAAGCCGGCTTGTCATGCACCGCCAGGTCCGACAGGACACGACGATCCAGGCCGATATCGGCCTTCTTCAGGCCGTTGATCAGGCGGCTGTAGCTCAGGCCGTTGGCACGGGACTGGGCATTGATACGCGTGATCCACAGCGCGCGGAACTGACGCTTGCGCTGACGGCGGTCACGGTACGCATACTGGCCGGCCTTGGTAACAGCCTGCTTGGCAACACGAAACACGCGGCTGCGGGCACCGTAGTAACCCTTGGCCTGTTTCAGGATTTTCTTGTGACGGCGATGTGCCGTTACACCACGTTTTACGCGAGGCATAGTCTACTCCTAATATCAGATGGGTAAGCGTCAGCAGGCCCGCATCATGCGGTCTACGTGCACCTTGTCGCTGGCGTGAACCATGGAGGTTCCGCGCAGCTGGCGCTTGCGCTTGGTGGTCATCTTGGTCAGGATGTGGCTCTTGTAAGCGCTTTTGCGCTTGTAGCCGCCAGCCGTTTTCTTGAAACGCTTGGCTGCCCCGCTGTGAATTTTTGCTTTTGGCATCGTCAGATACTCCGCATTGGCATCAATAAAAAGTGAAGAAAAAAGGCATTCACAGGCCCTAGTTCTTCTTCTTGGGTGCGATCACCATGGTCAACTGTCGGCCTTCCATTTTCGGGAATTGCTCGACGGCGCCCAATTCGGCCAGATCAGCTTCTACCCGCTTGAGTAGCTCCATGCCGATTTCCTGGTGAGCCATTTCACGACCGCGAAAACGCAACGTGACCTTGGCCTTATCGCCTTGCTCCAGAAAACGCACCAGGTTGCGTAGTTTTACCTGGTAGTCTCCTTCCTCCGTCCCTGGACGAAACTTCATTTCCTTGACTTGTGTTCGTTTCTGCTTCTTTTTCTGCAGGTTTTTCTGCTTCTTCGCTTCGAAGATATGCTTGCCGTAATCCATCACCTTGCAGACAGGCGGATCGGAGTCGGCAATCAGCACGAGGTCTTCACCGGCGCCTTCCGCGACGGCCAGAGCCTCTTTAAGGGGCACAATACCCACTTGCTCACCGTCCGGGCCAATCAGGCGGACGGGGCTGACAGTAATCTGGTCATTTATCAGGGCTTTTTTGGAGGAACCCTTTCCCATGTCTTTCTTAATGCTGATTCTCCAATACAATACGGCCGCGACGCGCTACATCGTTGGCGATCAGCGCTTGTAGCGCCTCCAGGCTCATTGAACCCAGGTCTTCACCACGACGAGCCCTCACGGCCACAGTCTGTGTTTCCACCTCTTTGTCCCCTACCACCAACAGGTAGGGCACCTTACGGAGAGTGTGCTCGCGGATTTTAAAGCCGATCTTCTCATTTCTCAAGTCCGATTGGACCCGAAAGCCCTTGTTTTTCAAGGAATCTTCCACAAAACGGACATAATCGGACTGTTTATCCGTGATATTCAGCACAACCGCCTGGGTAGGCGCCAGCCACGTGGGGAATACGCCCTCGTAGTGCTCGATGAGAATCCCGATAAAACGTTCGAACGAACCCAGAATGGCGCGGTGCAACATCACAGGCACCTGCCGCGAGCCGTCCTCGGCGACATATTGTGCGCCCAGACGCCCCGGCATGGAAAAATCGACCTGGATAGTACCCAGCTGCCAGACACGACCAATGCAGTCTTTCAGCGAAAATTCGATCTTCGGGCCATAGAAAGCCCCCTCGCCGGGCAGCTCCTGCCAGGGCAACGCATGGGCGTCGAGGGCGTCCGCCAGGGCTTTTTCGGCCCGGTCCCAGTCGGCATCGGACCCCACGCGCTGCGCCGGCCTGGTCGACAGCCGGTAGATGACCTCGCTGAAACCGAAATCGGCATAGACGGCGTGCAGGAAATCGATGAACGCTGCCACTTCGGGCTGGATCTGCTCCTCGGTGCAGAAGATGTGCGCATCGTCCTGGGTGAAACCGCGCACGCGCATGATGCCGTGCAGTGAGCCGGAGGGTTCATTGCGGTGACAGCTGCCAAATTCGGCCAGCCTGAGCGGCAGGTCGCGGTAGGACTTCAAACCCTGATTGAACACCTGCACGTGGCAGGGGCAGTTCATCGGCTTGACTGCGAACTGGCGATCTTCCGCCTGCAGCATGAACATGTCATCGCCGAATTTGTCGGCATGCCCGGAACGCTCCCACAACGACATATCCACAAGCTGTGGCGTGCGGATTTCCTGGTAGCCCTGAGCGCGCTGCGCCTGCCGCATGTACTGCTCGATCGCCTGGTACAGCGTCCAGCCATCCGGGTGCCAGAACACCATCCCCGGGGCCTCCTCCTGCGTGTGGAAGAGGTCCAGTTTCTTGCCGATCTTGCGGTGATCGCGCTTTTCTGCCTCTTCGATGCGGGTGAGGTATTCCTTGAGCTGTTTCTTGTTGGCCCAGGCAGTGCCGTAGATACGCTGCAACATTTCGTTGTTGGAGTCGCCGCGCCAATAGGCGCCCGCGACCTTGGTCAGCTTGAAGGCCTTGAGCTTGCCGGTGCTGGGCACGTGCGGCCCGCGGCACAGGTCCATCCAGGGGCCCTGCTGGTAGATGGACAGCTCCTCGCCTGCCGGCAGGCTTTCGATAATCTGCACCTTGTAGTGCTCGCCCATGTTGCGGAACAGTTCGATGGCGCGCTCGCGCCCCATCACCAGCCGCTCCACAGGCAGGTCGTCGGCGACGATCTGCTCCATGCGCTGCTCGATCTTCTCGAGATCTTCCGGGGTGAAGTGGTGGCCGCTGGCGAAGTCGTAGTAAAAGCCATCCTCGATCACGGGGCCGATAGTCACCTGGGTGCCAGGGAACAGTTCCTGTACCGCCATGGCCAGCAGGTGCGCTGTGGAATGCCGTATCACCTCAAGGCCCGCCTCATCGCGCTCCGTGATAATCGCCAGGCTGGCATCGCGGTCAATGATATGGCTGGTATCCACCGGCTGCCCGTCCACAACACCTGCCAGTGCGGCCTTGGCCAGGCCCGGACCAATCGCGCTGGCGACATCGTGAACCGATACGGGTGCCTCGAACTGACGTTGGCTGCCGTCGGGGAGGGTAATAGAAAGCATGCGTTTTCCTTGGTGTCAGTGGTGACCCCTACTAAAGGCCACGTGAGCGGGCTACAATCGGAGGCTGAGGATCAGTGTTCGTGCAGCCCCATTTCGCCGAAAATCGGGCCGCGCAGCATAACACAAGCCGCGCGACAGGTCACAAACTACAGCCTACCCGGCGTTCGCGGGCGCTGCGAGCACAGGCTGCTCGTGATTGTAAAGCGCGGCGTGTGCAGTAAATCGACGCCACGTGTTCTATAGTGGCCCGGCACGTGCACCCACTTCGAGAGCGGCACCATGCAGGAAACCAGAGCGCTCAAGACACTACCGGGCCGACCCCGCCGGACTTCCAGCCAGTCGGCTGCACCTCTGCCGGGGCGTCCGCTGCCGTGAAATCCTCGCAGATCCCCCAACAGTACCTGCAGATTGACTTCCTCAGCGCCCTGTTTGAGGCCATGCCGGACCTCTATTTCCTGTTGACTATGGACGGAGTTATCCAGGATTTCCGCGGCCGCCAGCTGGACGAGTTGTACGTGCCGCCAGAGGCATTCCTCGGCCATCATGTAGAGGAGGTCCTGCCGGCACCTGTAGCCGCGCAGTTCGTACAGGCCCTCAGCGAGGCCGCGCAGACCGATAACGTGGTCACCTTCGAATACCAGCTCTCCGTCCGCGGTGCGGAGGCCTGGTTCGAGGCGCGCATCAGCGCGCTGCGTGACCACCAGCAGGCCGTGTGTGTCGTGCGTAACTTCAGCGAGCTGCACGAAGCGCGGAAACAGCTGGAGTCCATGGCTCACTACGACGCCCTGACCGGCCTCGCCAACCGTGCGCTGCTCGACAAGCTGCTCGAGCAGAGTGTGCGTTCTGCCAGGCGCAACCAGCAGCGCATGGGCGTGATGTTCATCGACCTCGACCGGTTCAAGGATGTCAATGATACTCTCGGGCACGCAGCGGGTGACCTGCTGCTGCAGTTGGCATCCCGGCGCCTGCAAAGCACGCTGCGCGAAAGTGACACCCTGGCACGTGTCGGCGGCGACGAATTCGTGGTCGTACTGGACGATCTGGAGAGCATTGACAGCGCGTCGGGGGTTGCCCGGAAACTGATGAACGACATGTGCACCCCCTTCGACCTGCAAGGTACGGAAGTGGTGATCAGCTGCAGCATCGGTATCAGCATCTTCCCGGACGACGCCGACAACGCCTCCCGCCTGCTCAGTTACGCCGACACGGCGATGTACCGGGCCAAACAACAGGGCCGCAATGACTGGCGCTTCTATACGGCGGACATGACCCGCGCGGCGATGGAGCACCTTGAGCTGATTGAGGCCCTGCGCGCTGCGCTGGAAGACAACAGCCTGACCCAGCTCTACCAACCCCAGTTCGATTGCGAGACCGGGCGCAGCGTCGGCGTAGAGGCTCTGGCCCGCTGGCCTCGCCCGGGGCGCGACAGCCTGGGGCCCCAGCGTTTTATCACGCTGGCGGAACAGGCGGGGCTGGCCCGCCGCCTCGATCGCTGGTCGCTGGAGTCGGCGTGTCGGCAATTGCACCGCTGGCTGGAGGAGAGGCATGATCCGGGGGCAGTGAGCGTGAATCTGAGCATTCACTCACTCACCGACGAAACCCTGCCAGAGGCCGTGGCCGGCCTACTGCACGACTATGCCATTCCCGCCCATCATCTGCAGATCGAAATCAAGGAGCTGGCCCTGCTGGGCGAGCGACCGGCGGCCAGAGATTGCCTGAAGGCGCTGATTGCCCTGGGCGTCGACATCGCTGTGGATGACTTCGGGTCGGGCTACGCCGCCCTTGAGTACTTGCGCGCCCTGCCCGTCACAACGCTGAAAATTGACGCCGCTTTCATGCGCGACGTACCGGGCGACCCGGAGCAGGCGATCATTGCCAACACCGTGATCGCCATGGGCCGGGCACTGGGCATGAAGGTCGTCGCCAAGGGCATCGAGAATGCAGAGCAGGCCGATTTCATTCGCCACCAGCACGGTATTCAGGGCCAGGGCTACTATTTCAGCCATCCCCTGAGTCCCGAACAGGTCGGCGAGCTGCTGGACTAGGCTGCGCCTCAACGACATAGCGTAGCGGCCCGTTGGTCTGCCAGCTGTCAAAGGGATAGCAGGTCACCAGCAGCAGGCCGTCGGCGCCTGATGCAGGCGGCTGCAACGTCTCCACACGGCTGTCCACCACACGGATGGCAACCACCCGAAAGTGTCGAACCCGCCCTGCGATGTCCTCCAGTCGCAGGGTCATGCCGGGCTGCAGCGCCTGCAGGAAGCGGAAGTGCGTGTCGCGATGTCCGGCGATAACAGTCCAGCGCTCCGCTGACCCGTCGAAAGCTTCATGCAACCCCGGACCGAAGGCCAGCGCCTGACCGGAAGTGCCGGCGAGCACATGGTAGTCAGCGCCCAATGCAGGTGCCTGCAGGCGTGCCGCCGGCCAGGTGTCTGCCCAGGGCCAGGGCTTGTGCGGCACGCCCTCCTCCCGGGTATGCTCCCAGGCGCGTGCCAGCAGGTGCTGGGCAAGCATGGCCTTGGCGTGTATCCACCCGGCGCCGGCGAGTTGCCAGGCCGCCAGCAGCAGCACCAGCATCAGCAGCACTCGGCGCCACTGCTTATTGGGCAGCGTCATCGGGCACATGGTCCAGCTCCGGTCCGCGCATCACCCAGACCAGCAGGGCAAAGAACAGCAGCAGGCAGGCGATAAACAGTTTCGCCGCGGCAGTGGTTGCGGTTTGCGGATAGGCAAAGCCCTGCGGCTCCTGACCACGGGGACGCGTATTGCGCACCGCGTCGGGTTTCAGCGGTACATCGGCGGGACGTTGGGCATGCTCCTCTACGGCGATAAAGCTGGTGTAGGGGCTCAGCAACTGATGCTGCAACGCGACCGCGAGGACATTGGCCCTGATCACCTCCTCCCGGGTACCGGTGAAGCGCTCATCCAGCAGCGTCTGTATACGTGCACGCGCCCACAGGCTGCCGACCCCGGGGGCTGCTGACTGTGCCTGCCCGTCCAGCATCAGCGCCTGCTCCCAGGGCTGACCGGCCAGGGTACCCGTCACCCGAATCACGCCCCCCTGCGGCGGCGTATTGAAGCGCACACTGCGCACCAGCGGTGCCCCTGCGTACAGGTCCGGCACGGGACCCCCTGCGTCTGCAACCGCCTGCGGCCAGTGCACCTGCACATCGGTCAACAGGGGTGCCGCCAGATACCCCACCAGCGCGTCCATCTGCGCACTGATCTCACTCAACTCGCCTACATGCAGGTGACGGCCACGACCCAGCTCCGCGGCCTTGCGCAGGAACCAGCTGTTCGGCGCCGACCCGATACCCACCGTAAACAGGCGGGAGGCGCCCAGCTGCGATGCGATCATGTCGATAATGGCCTGCTCATTGCCTACGGCCCCATCGGTGAGAAACACAATCTGGCGCAGCCGTTCACCGTTGCTGTCGCGCCCCTGACCAAGGGCATGCCGTAAGGGCGGCAGCATCTCGGTACCGCCCCCGGCTTCCAACCTGCCGACAAACCGGCGGGCTCGCTGCAGCGCGTCTGCAGACGCCGCGCGTGCCTCCTGAAACAGGGATCGGTACCCATGATCAAAGGCGATGATATTGAAATGATCGCTGGGGCGGAGCCCATCCAGCGCAGCGGCGAGGCTCTGACGCGCCTGCTGCAGAGGCACACCGCCCATCGAGCCAGAGGTATCCACCACAAACACGAGCTCACGTGGGGGCGCGCCGGTTGCCTGCTGTAACCCGGGCGGCACCACCAGCAACATTCCATAGTGATCCCCGTCTATGGCTTCCGTGAACAAGGCAGCCCGGGGTTCGCTGCCGGTGGCGGGCGTCCAGCGCAGCACAAAATCCCGGTCCATCTCACTGGGGCCACGCGCCAGCTGCAGCTCATAGCGGTTCCCTGCGCGGGACAGGCGCATGGCGTGGCTGGGCGTATCCACGCGGGCGAGGGGCAAACCCGCATTGAGCTCGACAGCAATCGACACCGGGTTCAGCGGCAGGGCATCGGAGCCCTCCACGGTGTGCTGCCAGGCCGTGATCAGGGGCGCATCAGGCACCTGGTCCGTGGCCGGGTGCCAGGCCAGATAGTCCGGCGCCGCCGGCTCCCCACCATCCCGCGGCAGAGACACACCGGGGATGTAGCGCGGGGTCAATGTCATGGGGAGGCGCAGGCTGAATACGCTGTCGGCAAACTCTACCGGCTGCACGAACTCCAGAACCACCGTAACCGTCTCGCCGGGAGCCACATTCGCTATCCTATTCTGGAACAGGTTCGGCCGCTGCTGCGAGACCAGGCTGGCCTTGCGCCCGCTGCTGGCCGCCTGCCGATACAGGGTCTGCGCCTCCTGCCGCTCACGCACCCGGCCGACGATGCGGCGGTCACCCGCACGCATTTCCATGGCGCGCACCGCCGCATTACCCGGCAGCGGAAAAACATAGACACCCTCCACCCAATCCGCGCTGGTATTCTCGAAGGTCTGCTGCAGCCGCACCACCGCGACCATGCCCGCCACCTGCACGTCGAAGCGGCTGTGCTGGAGCAGTGCCGGCACGGGGGGCAAACCCGGGCGCTGGAGCAGGAGCTGGCCAGAACCGGGGGTCTCGTCGATGTCCGCTCGTACCGTGCCTGCGCTCAATACCAGCAGGCAAAGCACAGCCGCCAGCCATTGCGGCAGAATCCGGAAACAGACTCGCAGCAGGACACCCGCTGTGCCGCCACGATTCAACAGATGCATCGCCATCGTAACCTCTCCCTCTGTGATAGACCGCGCTATTGAAACGCCCGGAGCTGTCGATCTGATGGCATCGCTGTGGCAGGCTGATGCTGAATTGTGACCAATTGTGGCAGCGCTTGAGCGCGCGGCCTGATTCTGGAACCATGGCAGCCTCTCCCGCCGGGTAGCACTGCATGCGACACCACATCGCCATTGTCGAAGACGAGGCCGCACTGGCCGCGAATTACCGCGATGCCTTGCAGCGCCAGGGCTTCCGGGTATCGCTGTTCTGCGACCGGCGCAGTGCCAGCGATGCGTTTCGTCGCCAGCTGCCCGATCTGGCCATCATCGACGTCGGGCTGGGTGATGACATCGAAGGCGGTTTTGAACTGTGTCGTGAACTGCGCAGCCTGTGCGCGGTGGTACCCATCGTCTTTCTGACAGCGCGCGACAGCGAACTGGATGTCATCTCCGGCCTGCGCCTGGGCGCCGACGACTACCTGACCAAGAACATCAGTCAGGCGCACCTGCTGGCGCGCATTGTTGCCTTGTTTCGGCGAGTGCAGGCACTGCGGACACCGGAGTTACGGGAGCACGTCGTCGAGCAGGGCGCGCTGAGCCTTAACCTGGAGCGGATGACCGCACACTGGAGCGGAACACCGGTGCCCCTGACCGTCACGGAATTCTGGATGGTGCATACGCTGGCGCGGCACCCCGGGCATGTGAAGAACCGCCAGCAGCTGATGGACAGCGCCAATGTCGTGCTGGACGACAACACGATCACATCGCACATCAAACGCATCCGCCGCAAGTTTGCTGCCCTCGACCCCGCCTTCGACTGCATCGAAACCGCCTATGGCATGGGCTACCGCTGGCAGGGCAGCTAGCGCGTGAACCTGCGTCGACAACTCGTGCTGGTCAGCCTCCTGCTGCTCACCCTGCCCTGGGCCGGTTGCCAGTTCCTGCGTGAAATGGAGATCGCCCTGCGCCAGGGGCAAGCACAGGCCGTCGCCGCAGCTGCTAGCGCCGTTGCCGCCAGCCTCGCCGAGCGGCCCGATGCGCTGTATCCCAACCGCGAACGTCTGCGCACTGCGGATGATCCCGAGGGTTCGCTGTATGCCCCGCTGCTGGACAGCCCACCGCTGTTGGACGGCTATGAAGATGGCTGGGATACGTTCATTCAGGGGCACTACAGCAGCCTGGAGACCCGTGTACCCCGCCTGAACTACCGTGCGGGGGTACACGCCGGCACGCTCTACCTGATGCTGCAGGTGACTGACGAATCCGTCACCTATCACGACCCTGGTCTGAGCCCGGAGCCCAACGGTGACCGGCTGATACTGCGCACCTGGCTGGATAACAGGCGCCAGGACTATGTCATCGCCACCCCCGCCCCGGGCAGCGTGCGCGCCCAATACGCCAGCCCGCGCCATCCCGGGGTGGACGCCGGGCAGATTCGCGGCTTCTGGCAGGACACCCGGGAGGGCTACGCGATAGAGCTCGCACTGCCACTGTCGATCACCGGACAGCGGCTCGGCGTGTATGCCATTGATGTCGACGGACATCGCAGCAGCGGCTGGCGCACCGCCGGTAATACTGGCCCCATGGACCTCACGGCACCCCCTTGGCTGATCTACCCGCCGCAGGCGCTGCAAGCCGATCTGGCACGATTCGCACAGCCGGGCCAGCGGCTCCGCGTCACAGACCGGCACGGGCGATTACTCGCGGAAGCGCTGGCACCCACCACGGACCGTGCCGATGACGACGGTGACACCTTCTGGCTGCTGCAGGCGCTGTACCGGCGAATACTGGCGGAAGAAGTCACTGACGACAGGGCGCCGCCGCAGGGGAATGGCTATTTGCGCGGGAATGAAATCACCGCGGCACTGGCGGGAACAGCCATCCAGCACTGGTACCGCTCGGAGAGCGCGGGGCGGCATCTGTTGGCGGGCGCCGCCCCGGTGCGCAATGCGGGACAGGTGATCGGCGCGGTTGTGGTGGAACAGAACAGCGAGCAGTACCTGTCGCTCACCGATCGGGCTTTCAGCCGCCTGCTTGGCTACAGCGCCCTGGCGCTCGCCTCGGCGGCGCTGGGTCTGCTGCTGTTCGCCAGCGTGCTGTCATGGCGCATACGACGCCTGAGTCGGGCTGCAAGCCGCGTCCTCGGCCGCGAAGGTGTGCAACTTTCGCGCTTTCCGCGCAGCCGCGCGCGCGATGAAATCGGAGACCTGTCGCGCAGCTACGCGCGCCTGCTGGAAGAGCTGCACGAGTACAATGAATACCTGCGCACCTTGAGCCGCAAACTGTCCCACGAACTGCGCACCCCCATCGCCGTTATCCAGTCATCACTGGACAATCTGGCCGCCGACGAACTGGCTGGCGAGCGCGACGTCTATGTACAACGCGCACGCCAGGGCCTGTCGCGTCTCAGCGGAATACTCGATGCGATGACCGAGGCAACGCGGCTGGAAGAAAGCCTGCGCCAGCGCGATGTTACGCGACTGGACCTGGTGCCACTGCTGGAATCACTCTGTGCCGCCTATCGCAACGTGTACAACAACCACACCGTCGCGCTTTCTGTACCCCGGGGGGGCGCCTGGGTGACCGGGGCTGCCGACCTGCTGGTTCAGGCGCTGGACAAACTGGTCGACAACGCCGCGTCGTTTGCGCCCCGTGGCAGCGAGATCGCAGTGCGCCTGCTACCGCAGGGGCCGGACTGGGCAATCAGCGTCAGCAATAGCGGCCCTGCCCTGCCCTCCGACATGCAGGGTCGCCTCTTCGAGGCCATGGTCTCATTGCGCAAATCACGCAGTGCCGACTCGGTGCACCTCGGGCTGGGGCTGTATGTGGTTCGCCTGATCGCCGAATATCACCAAGGCAGCGCGCACGCTGCGACCGGGGACGATGGCAGCGGTGCCGTGTTTACCCTGCTGTTGCCCCGGGACGACGACCCGATCAGCTGAGAAATGCGAGCTGGCGGGCCTCTGCCAGCTGGTCGCGCAGCGCTGCGGCCTGCTCAAATTCCAGATTGCGCGCATATTCCTGCATTTGCGCTTCCATCTGCTGCAATTTCCGCGCGAGGGCCGCCGGGCTGAGTCGGGCAATGTCCGCGCTGAACGCCAGCGACTGCTCGGCCACCTTGTTGCCCTTGGCGCGACCACGGGTTGGCATGCGCCGCGCCCCTTCCATGATGTCCTTCACGGACTTGTTGACACCCACGGGGGTAATACCGTGCTCGGCGTTGTAGGCCAGCTGCTTCTCCCGGCGTCGGGCGGTTTCCGCCATCGCCCGCTCCATCGACCCCGTTACCTTGTCGGCATAGAGAATAGCCCGGCCCTTGAGATTGCGCGCCGCGCGCCCGATGGTCTGAATGAGAGAACGGTCAGAACGCAGAAACCCTTCTTTGTCGGCATCGAGAATCGCCACCAGCGAAACTTCGGGCATATCCAGGCCTTCGCGCAGCAGGTTGATGCCCACCAGGACGTCAAACTCACCCAGACGCAGATCGCGAATAATCTCCACCCGCTCTACGGTATCGATATCCGAGTGCAGGTAGCGCACCCTGACACCGTGTTCCGTAAGGTACTCCGTCAGGTCCTCCGCCATGCGCTTGGTCAGTGTGGTCACCAGGACCCGGTCACCCGTTGCCACGGTGCTGTGGATCTCCTGCAGCAAGTCGTCCACCTGGGTTGTTGCAGGGCGCACCTCCAGGTCCGGGTCGATGAGACCTGTAGGGCGCACCACCTGCTCCACCGTGCGCCCGGCATGCTCCTGCTCATAGGGGCCAGGTGTCGCGGAAACAAACAGGGCCTGCGGCACCAGCCGCTCCCACTCCTCGAAGCGCAATGGTCGGTTATCCAGCGCAGAGGGCAGGCGAAAGCCGTACTCGACCAGCGTTTCCTTGCGGGAGCGGTCACCGCGGTACATGCCGCCGATCTGCGGGATGGTGGCGTGGGACTCGTCGATAATCACCAGCGCGTTCTGCGGCAGATATTCGAAAAGGGTAGGCGGCGGCTCACCCGGCCCGCGACCCGACAGATAGCGCGAATAGTTCTCCACACCGTTGCAGTAACCCAGCTCGCGAATCATCTCGACATCGTAGCGCGTGCGCTGCTGCAGGCGCTGCGCCTCGACCAGCTTGTCATTCTCCTTGAGCTGCGCGACGCGCTGCTCGAGCTCAGCCTCGATATGCGCAACGGCTTCCAGCATCACATCGCGCGAGGTCACGTAGTGGCTCTTTGGGAAAATGGTCACCCGCGGCACCTTGCGCTCGACCACACCTGTCAGGGGATCAAAGAAGTAGAGATTATCGATCTCATCATCAAACAGCTCCACGCGCACCGCTTCGCGCTCGGAGTCTGCGGGGTAGATGTCGATGACGTCGCCGCGCACGCGATAGGTGCCGCGATGGAAGTCGACATCGTTGCGGGTATACTGCAGCTCGGCAAGATGGCGCAGTACCTGACGCTGATCAATCATCTCGCCGCGCGAGAGGTGCAGCACCATCTTGAAATAGGACTTCGGATCACCGAGACCATAAATGGCCGACACCGTAGCCACCACCAGGCAATCCGAACGCTCCATCAGCGCCTTGGTCGCCGACAGACGCATCTGCTCGATGTGCTCGTTCACAGAGGCATCCTTCTCAATGAAGGTGTCCGATGAAGGCACATAGGCTTCGGGCTGGTAATAATCGTAATAGGATACAAAGTATTCGACGGCGTTGTCCGGGAAGTACTCCTTGAACTCACCGTAGAGCTGCGCCGCCAATGTCTTGTTGTGGGCCATGACGATCGTCGGACGCTGCAACTGCTCTACCACGTGGGCCATGGTGAAGGTTTTCCCGGACCCGGTTACCCCGAGTAGTGTCTGGGAGGCCAGACCTGCGTTCACGCCCTCCACAAGTTCCCGTATGGCCCGGGGCTGGTCACCGGCGGGGGCGTAACTGGAATGCACTTTGAACGGTTTGGACATGAAGAAAAGGCCCGATAATTCGCTAACCGGCTATTATGGGCTACTGGCAGGCGATTTGCAGCCGCAGGCGAGATTGCGAAAAATACCCCACAGGCTGTTGACCTGTATGGGGTGCATCATTATCATACGCGGCCTCGGTTAACACCATTCCGCCTTAGCTCAGTTGGTAGAGCAATTGACTGTTAATCAATGGGTCGCTGGTTCGAGCCCAGCAGGCGGAGCCATATACGAGACAAAAAAGGGGTTGCAGCGATGCAGCCCTTTTTTTTTCAGACCACTAAAGCACACCCCGGAATCCCTATGCTCACAGCCAGCAAACTTGAAAAAATCATGGAACTCGAGGCGAATCTCCGCGCCGAATATCAGCAACAGCTCGATGCCAAGACCGTCGAGATCGACCGCCTCAGCGCCCGAGAGTCAGAACTCCAGGCGGCCGTTGATAAGCAGTTGGAGACCATCACCGAACTGACCGGCAAGGCGACGGACAGCCAGAAAGCCGAACAGCGGGCTCGCGAGCTGCACAATCGCAGTGAACGGCTGGTGGCGGAAATCGCCGAACTCAAGCAGCGGATCAAGACCCTGCAGAAGGACCTGGCGGCGGCGCGCGAGGAGAACAAGACCCTCACGCAATTCGACCCGGTGCGCATGAAGAAGAACCTCGACACCAGCAAGAAGAAGCTGGCTGAAAAGACCCGCGCCACCGACCTGCTGCAGAAAACGCTCAGCGAGACCAAGAAGGAAAACGCGGAGCTGCAGCGCAAGGTGGCGGAGCTGGAAGCCAAAGTAGCCGAGCTGGCACCGGAAGATGGGGAGACTGTCGAGGCCAAGGCAGAATCGGCTGCCGCTTGATCAGTCAGCCGAGTTAAGCCTGATCGGGCCGATAACTGTCAGATCAGGTGGCGACTGTTACCGCTATTTGCACCCAACTTTGCCCACTCACGCATAAGAGCACAATATGAATCGAATAGAGAAGCTCAAAAATGACGTATACAGTTTTGAAGAGCTCGATACTCTGGAGAAGAATGCGATCAAATTGCGCGATGAGGAAACGCTGGGGCTGATTATTCGTAGCCGCGCATCAAAGACTGCCAAGGGCGAGAAGCCGAAAAGCACTGTTGATGCAGACGGTAGACCCCTGACAAAAAGGGCTCGCCGTGATGAAAAAGCCAAGCGCTAGTTGATCGCGATTCTCGGAGATACTGTCAATCAAAGGGTCGCCGGTTCGAGCCCAGCAGGCGGAGCCCAGTTCGAGATAAAAAAGGGGTTGCAGCGCTGCAGCCCCTTTTTTTTAGGTTCATCGCGCATTTCCGGGGAAGGCGGCTTTGATCTTCAGGAAGAAGTAATCA